>NZ_CATNVC010000005.1 GCF_951230135.1 Butyricicoccus sp. Marseille-Q5471
CCCTTGAGTGCGCGCACGCCCGGAAATTCCTTGACAATATCATGCATTTCCAGGATGTATTCTTCACTCATTGTCCCTCACCCCTTCTTCATTGAACGCCTTATCAGGAGGGAGCCGCAGCTCATGTGCGGCTCCCTTCTCCTGTATTCGTGAAAAATCAGTCGTAATCCGCAACATTCTCGGCGGTGACAGGCTCAAACGGTACCCACAGCACAAAACCGGTGTCGTCCTTCTCATAGCCAGTGCCTTCGGAAATGTCCTTGCCGTCGATCAGATTAATCGCTGCCATCAGCGAGCCCTTGCCCTGTCCGATTGCATTCTGGAACACCGTCATGGACAACTTGCCGTCCTTGACGCTCTGGCGTCCGTCCTTAGATGCGTCGATACCGACAATCGCCTTCTCCGCAGGGTCGATTCCCTTCTGCTCGAGTGCTTCGATAACACCCAGTGCCATTGAATCGTTGTTGGAGATGATGCAGTCATACTCGGTCGAACCGATGAGGGGAGTAAACTTATCCATCGCCTTGGCGCGGTCAAAATCACAAGCCAGCGGCGCGGTTGCTTCGGTTGCATTGATTCCGGCGTCCTTGAGTGCCTTCAGCACGCCTGCGGTACGATTGGTTGTGGATACCTGACCCATAATACCGTTGAGCAGGACATACTTGACATCCGTCTGACCCTTGTCCGCAAAATACTTGGCCAGCCATTCGCCTTGGAACTGTCCTGCAGTTGCCTCATCCGAACCAACATAGACGCAGTTTTCATCAAACACCGAAGTGTCTGCCGGGTAACGGTTGACAAATACAACCTTGCAGTCGCCTGCTGCTTCTTTCATCTCGACCGCGGTTTCCGGATCAACGAGGTTAATGATGATTGCGTCCGCACCTGCGTTGCGGGCAGCTTCAATGTACTGCAGCTGCTTGGCCGCGTCAGATTGCGCATCCTGTGTTTCCAGTTTCACATTGCTCGGGCAGTTGTTTTTCGCACCTGCCTCCATTTCGCTGAGCCACTCGTCGCGCTGCGACATGATGAGGGTAACCTTCTTGCTCTCGCCCGATGCGGCACCGCCGTCGGTCGTGCCATCCGCAGAACCTCCATTGGTCGCACCGCCGCCGCAGCCGGTCAGCATACCTGCCATCATCGTTCCCGCCAGTAACATTGCAAACAGTCTCTTTTTCATTTTGGGTCCTCTCCTTCTTCTTTCTCATCTTCTCCTGAATGAAAACGGTCAGGTATTTGAAATGCTGCAAATGCCTGACCGTGCGGGGATACTGTTTTAAAGGTTTGCAGGCACTTCGACCCACGCGCCGCCGCTACGGCAAGACTCGGTTGCGGCGGCAGCCATCAGCACCGGACGCAGCCCGTCGATCGCGCCGACAGCAACCGGCTTGTCGCTGACGATTGCGTCAACAAAGCTTTTAACCTGCTCGACAAACGCGGTGTTGTAGCGCTCGAGGAAGAACCACAGCGGTTTCTCGCCCTTTGCCCCGTCTCGGGTCATAACCGTCGTGGTGTTGAGCAAATCGTTGCCGTCGGACGCCATGCCCTTCGAGCCGAACACCTCAACGCGCTGGTCATAGCCGTAAACCGCTTGACGCGAATTATTGATGACCGCGATGCAGCCGTTTGCCATCTTCATTGTAACAACCGCGGTGTCCACATCCGGAATGCCCGACTCTGCCTGCAGGTTCGGGTTGACCAGACACGAGCCCACAGCGGAAATCTCCACCGCTTCCGAGCCCGTTACATAGCGCACCATGTCAAAGTCGTGAATCATCATATCGTAGAAAATACCGCCGGAAACCGCAACATAGGATGCCGGGGGCGGCTCGGGGTCGCGCGAAGAAACAATCACTATGTGCGGCTCGCCAACCGTGCCATCCTTGACCGCGTCGGCCACCGCCTTGTGGTTGTGGTCAAACCGGCGGTTGAAGCCGACCTGAAACTTCACGCCGTTCTTCTCGACTGCGGCGATGACCTCTTGAATCTTCGCGACATCGTAGTCGACCGGCTTTTCGCAGAACACATGCTTGCCCGCGTTTGCTGCGGCGAGCGACACCATCGAGTGCGTATCGGTCGACGAGCAGACGAACACCACATCGACCTCGGGGTTGTTTACCACGTCCATGAAGTCGGTCGAAACGTTCTCAATGCCGCGCTCGGCCAGCCACTCACGTGCGCCCGACTTGTCAAGCATCGGGTCAGCCGCTGCGATAACCTCAACGCCCGGAACGGCATTGATCAGATTGTTAATATGTAATTTGCCGATGCGGCCGCAGCCGACAACGCCGATTTTTAGGTTTGCCATGATATATTCTCCTTTTCGATTCCTTGTTCAGCAGTACTTTTCAACATGCGCGCGGGTGACCTCAGCCGATTTTTTCACGTTTTCCTCCTGCGTCATTTCATAATACGCGGGACGGAAAATTTCAATCGTGCAGCAGTCGCCGTCGAAACCAATCTTACGCAGCGTTTCGGCGTAACGCTTATGCTCCAGGCAGTCGCCCTCCGCACCCGGCCACAGCCGCTTCTCGTCGTTGTTATACGGTGCACCGCAAGGCATGTCTTCCGCGCCGTTTAAGTGCCAGACGAAGATTTTCTTGCCGTCCGCCTTTTCGAGCGCTTCCCAGCTGCTGCCCATTGCATAGAAGTGGTACTGATCGAGCGTCACGCCAACCAGTGGAGAATTGACTTCCTCCACAATCGCGTAAGCGTCTTCAAAGCGATTGATGGTCATTGCCGGCTCGCCGCAGAACTCAAGCGAAAGTCGAATGCCATACGGCTCAACCTTCTTGAGCATCTCACGCAGCACAGCAACCGCGTCTGCACGAATCTCGGCACGGGTCGGCTGCAGGCCGCGCTCGGCCATGTCCTTGGAGGGGACAACGACAATCATTTTGCAGTCAAGGATGTTGCAGCGGCGGATGATTTCGTCCAGCTTCGCCATGACTTCCTCCTTCTCCGCCTGCGTCTGCTTCATATTAAAGAAGCACAGCGCATTGTAGCTGAGCATTTTCAGGCGATGTGTGCAAAACCATGCGCCCAGCTCCTCCAATGTCACCCGACCGGCTTCCAAATCGCGGTCAAGGCACTCGGACTGGATGTCAATGCAGTCAAAGCCGTTGGCCTCGCACAGTTCCAAATCCTTCATGACCGAATGTCCCTTGCAGAATCGGTCGTTTGCTTCATTAAATCCGATTTTCATACATAACGCTCCTTTTAAACTGTCAAACCATATGCTGCGCGTCCTGCTGTGCTGTGTCTTCGAACGCGTTCGTTCTTTATCTGCAACAACCATACCACGTGCAGTATCCGTGCGCAAGGAAATCGCTCAATAATCATTTTCACGTGCACACTATTGTAATTCAGTGCATATTTGCTCTCGCTTTTTTTGTTTATTTTGACTATATTTTTGATTTTGCACGTGCATTTTTTCGTTTCTGCACGTGCAAGCCTACTATTTTTGCGTGCAGTGTGCTATAATGAACAACATTACAAAGCAAGGAGCTGAACGACATGGCAGTAACGCTGCAGCAGATTGCAGACGCCTGCGGCGTATCCCGCGGCACGGTCGATCGTGCGCTGCATGGCAAAAAAGGAATTCGTCCCGATGTTGCCGAACAAATCCAGAAAACCGCGCAGCTGATGGGCTACGTATCGCGCCACGCCGCCGACAAGTCCGACGATGCCCCCGCGCGCCCGCTGCGTCTGGGCGTGGTGCTGCACTCGGCAACCACCGAGTTTGTCCAAATGCTGATTGGACTGCTCCACCGCACCGCCGCCGATATGGCCCCGCTCGGGGTCGAAGTCCTCATACGGCCGATGGATGACATGGACGTACATCATCAGTTGACGCTGATTGAAGAGCTCGTTCAGCTTGAACGCATCGACGGACTGGCCCTGATGCCGCTGGCAAGCGACTTGGTGCGCGACCGCATCAACAGCCTTTCCATGCACAGCGGCATTCCGGTCGTGACACTCAACACCGACATCCCCGACAGCGCACGCCTTGCCTATGTCGGGCCGAACAATTTGGCCTGCGGACGCGCAGCCGGCGCACTGATGGGCATGGCACTCGGCGGCAGCGGACGCATTCTTCCCATCATCGGTCAGCGCAACGGTCACTATGCAGACAGCCAGCGCTTTACCGGCTTTCTCGGCGAAATGGAGCAAAATTTCCCGCAGATTGAGGTCATGCCGCCCGAATACTGCTTTCTCGATCACCTGCTGGCCGAGCGCATCACCGCGCGTATGCTGGAATCCATGCCCGATATCTCCGGCATTTACATTTCTACCGTCGGACGCAGCGGCGTATACCGTGCGCTGCAAAAGGCTTGCCTGCATCAAAAAGTGCACGTCGTAGTGCACGACCTGACGCACGATAATTTGCAGATGATTCGCGCAGGCGTGGTGGATTTTGCAATCGGTCAAGATGTAAAAACGCAGGGTTCTCTGCCGCTGCGGCTGCTGTATCAGTATTTGGTGAAGCACCGCTCACCCAAGCGGCGCGATTATTTTACCGAAATCCAAATCAAGTTCCGCTGCAATCTCGATACCATCATCGAATAAACGGACGCACACTTTTTCTCGCCCTCGTGCGACATTTTCGCTTGCACAGGGCAAGGCGAATATATTATACTTATCTCTGTACCACAACTGCGTATGGCGAAAGGAAAATGAAAATGAACATCACAAAGCGCGACGTCCTTGAGCTGAGACGCCGTCTCAAAAAAACGGAATGCACCTTCAGCCGGATGTGCGGCTGCTATGTTAACAGCGGCAAGCAGGTCGTGCTCAAATTCGGCGAGCCCTTTCTCGATTTGGAGGAGGATGAGTTTTACAAGTACCTCGAAATTGCCAAAAAGGCGCTCTCCGGCACGCTCGGCAACAACCTGCTTGAGTTGGAATTTGAACGCACCGACGATGCGGCGGAACGCCAGCAGTTTCTGCTGACACTCAAGGGCAGCAAGCTGCAAAATCCCGATCTGCTCGACCGTCTGTATGAGCAGATTATCGAAAACTACATCTACCCCGGCAACTACTTAATTTTGACCTTCCATGACGTTTACGATGTCATGACCCGCACGACCGACCGTTCCAAGCTGGACGAATCCGAGGAAATCTACGAATATATGATTTGTGCGGTCTGCCCGGTTGAGTTGTCCAAGCCCGGACTCGGCTATCGCGAAGACGAAAACCGCATCGGCGTGCGCGAGCGCGACTGGATTGTCGGCGCGCCCGACCTCGGCTTTGTCTATCCCGCGTTTTCCGACCGCGGCAGCGACACGCACGCCGTGATGTACTACGTGAAAAACGCGAAGGAATCTCACCCCGAATTCATCCGCAGTGTGCTCGGCTGCGAGGTGCAGCGCACCGCGACCGAGGAAAAGGCCGCGTTTGAATCCATCGTCAAGGACGCGTTCGGCGAAGAGGACGAGCAGGCCGACGCCGCGTTCATCCGCATTCAGCGCAGCCTGAACGACATGGTTGCCGAATCGGAGGAGGATGAGAACCTGCCGCCCGTTGAGCTGACCGCCGCCGCGGTATCCGGCGTGATTGCAGAGGTCGAGATGCCCGACGAAATCAAGCAGGAAATCGAGCGTTCCTACACACGCGAGTTCGGTGAAGTACCCCCTACCGCGCAGAATCTTCTGGACAGCAAGCTGATTGCGGCGAGCGCGCAGCGCATGCGCACGATTGAGCTTGAGCAGCAGGTCTCGACTCTCAAGCAGCAGCTTGCCGAGAAGGTCGATGCCGAACAGGACGGCGATGCGCCGTGGGCAGACGAGACTGCCGGTGACGACGCCGCAATTGTGCTCAAAGTGCCGGACGAAAAGGCAGAACAGATCAAAACGCAGATGATTGACGGCCAGAAATGCTTGGTAATCCCGCTTGCAAACGGAGAATCCGCGAGCATCAATGGGGTCAGTGCCGAATTATAAGCAAAGGAAAATCCGCTCAAATGAGCGGATTTTTTGTATTATGCCTTAGTCCAGCGGAATATAGCCAGCCTGTCGGATTGTCTCCCTGCCCTCGTCGGACAAAATCCAGTCGCGCAGCTTTGCCGTCGGACTGTCCTCCGGCGTGTCCGCACGGGTGACCAAATAGTATTCGTTCAGCAGCGGATAGCTGCCGTCCGCGATGGTTTCGTCTGATGGCAGCACACCGTCCACCGCGACAAAACGCAGGCCGGGCTGCTCATACATATAAGATGCGTAATAGAACACCGAGTACCCCAGTGCGTTCTGTGAATTATCATAGGATGCCAGCTCGTCAATCAGACCGCCCATTTCGGTTGGCCGCAGCTCTGTCGGCGCGTCCATCGGCTTTGTATCGCCCATCAGCAGCTTGATAAACAGGCTCTGGCTGCCGCTTGCTTCCGGCCGCTGAAAAGCGATAATCGGCAAATCGCTGCCGCCTACCTGCTTCCAGTTTGTCAGCTTTCCGGTATAAATATCAGTCAGCTGTGCCTGCGTCAGACTCTGCACCGGGTTATCCGCATTGACGATGAACACCAGCGCATCCCGCCCGATTGGAGTTGTGACGAGTTCTGTACCAATCTGCGCAAGCTCCTCCTTCGTCCCTTCGCTTGCCTCGTAAACAAGCAGTAAATCGGACACGCCGTTGGCCAACCCCAGCCAAGCCTCGGATGTCTTGCGGCAGGTCGTGACCGCCTCGGCCTCCTCCTGTGAAACCCCGGTTGTCTTCGCGCGAATGGCCGCCATCATGGGCAAATTTGCCGTTGAGCCGTCCACGCGGGGGTATTCGTCCGCAGTAAGAATCGGCTTTGCGGCTTCCCCGCCCGCTGGTGCACATGCCGTCAGGCAAAGCAGCATCAGTACTGCAAGCAATCGTTTCATCGTTAGTCCTCCCATCCTCCAAAGGTGCTTTCGCTGACAATCCAGTTACCCTTCAAATCCATTACGCCATACGAAAACCCGCGCTCGCATACAATTCGATCGCTGTAAATCGCCGAAACATTGCGCAGGTCGCGAATAAGCAGCTTACCGTCGGGTGAAAACAGGTCGTACCACTGCTGATCGCCCTGCCAATAGGCCAGCGCAAAGCAGCCTGATTTGCTCTCCTCGCTGCTGTAACTCCAGGTGTACGCTCGCTCGGTTGCAACCCGCACTCCATCCAGTGTGTACAGTTCTCCGTACTGTGTGTATTCGTTTGTCTGCTCGTCTTCTACCGAATAGGTAAGGAACATCAAGCCTTCTCCTACCGCCTGCGTCCAGCAGTCGCCGGTTGGCAGGGTGAGCAGAGATTCCGCCTGACCGTTATAAACGGCAAATCCACTGTCCGTCGCACAGAAATACCGCAGCTGCTCGATCGGTGCGCCACGGTTAATCAGCCCTGCACGGACGGTTGTTCCCTGACAGGCAGGCAGGCCGACCTCGCTCAGCAGTTCTCCCTGCCCGTTATAGCAGCTGAAGGAAATGTTCTGTTCTGCTCCCTGCGTTTCAAGCTTTTGTGCCATAATGTACTGCAAATTCCCGTTTTCATCGGTCACAACATCCTTTTCTCTGGTATCCAGCGGCAAAACGATATATCCATCCGCAGACACGACACTTGACGCGTTGGTGCCCGGCTGATAATAAACCGCATACCGCGTTGTGTCCGCAGCCGCGGACGGCTCCTGTGTCTGCGCCGGCAGCGTGCCGGAGCAGCCCGCTAACAGCAGCACCGTCAGCAAAATTCCTATTCCGAACCTTCGCATGTAATCCCCTCCTCTGCCTCTCTTATATCATATTTTTCCTGCAAATACAACCGAGCAAAGCAAAACACCCGCCGAATGCCCGGCGGGTGCTCCCCATTATCCTGTACAGCGCAGATTGATTCGAACGATCTCGCTTTTTGTGCCCACACGCATGTCAGGCCCCCAGATGCCTACGCCTGACGTGACGACCGAATGCATCTTCCCGACCTCAATATGCCCACAGGCATTCTCCCACAGGAGCCGAATCGCAAGATTGCCCGGGAACATCTGCCCATCATGCGTATGCCCGGACAAATCAAGGTCTGCGCCCGCCGCGGCCAACTCCTGCAGCTGCCGCGGCTGATGGTCTATCACGAGAATCGGCGCGTTCTCGTCCAGTCCTTCCAGAATTTCATCCGGCGACATACGGCCGCCGCCGGTTTTCTGCGCCCACGACGGATCCTTGCGCCCGACAATCTGCATCCCATTCGAAAGCGTCAGCCGCTCGTCTGTCAGCAGAGTGATGCCTGCCCGGGTCAAAAAGTCGTGCATACGCACATCGTCCTTATTTTCGTTCTCGATATTCCATGTAAAGCCTGCCAGAATCGGCTCGGACACATCGTGGTTGCCCCAGCAGGCATATGCGCCATAGGTGCTTTTCATCGCAGAAAAAGCCTGAATCAGTCGTTCCGGCTCGGGAATCGCCTCATATTGGTTGTCAAAAATATCACCCGCAAAGACAATCAAATCCGGCTGCATCGCGTTTACCGCCTGTACGGTCTTTTCCATGTACGCCGGATCGGTGCTGTAACCCATATGTAAATCCGCGAGCAGCGCAATGGTCATGTCCTCACCCTGCTTGTCAATCGCCACATTGTATTCGGTCTGATACAGCGTTTTGGCATGCCCCATGCCATACAGGCAGACCGCGCACATCACCGCCAGCACGATGCCGCCCTGCACCTGCCGCACACGCTGCATTTGCACAAAATCCTTATGCCGTGCACGGCGAATCAGGTACAGCATCCCCTCGGTCAGCAAAACCGTCAAAATAAGATAGAGCATCCATCCAAACCAGTAATTGCTGATTTGCCCGAGCAGGCGGCGCAGCCATGCGGGAGAGCGGACGAGGAATGAGGTCAGCGGCGTTGTCGATGCGAAGGCATACACCGCGACAAAGAGGATGCGGAACACCCGCGTGCCGAACAGGTGATGGCACGCGCCCGTCCATCGCAGCACCCACCGCGCCAAATAAACATTGAGCAATATGTACAGAGGCGCTAAAATAATGGCAAGCATAGAATTTATCGTCCCTTCCGTCTGCGAAGCTGCCTGCACCCATACTGCGGGCGCAGGCAGGCACTTCGCCGTTCATCAGCGCGCGAACCGTTCAAAAATCCGTGTGACCGACCGGCAAATGCCGTTTCGCTCCACCTCAAACACCGCACCGGACAGTGCGCATTCGCCGGGCGCGGTTTTAAAATACTCGGTCAAATCCCCCCGGAACATGGCAATCGACTGCTCCGGGCACACGCCCAGCACTGACACGGTCGGCCCTGTCATGCCGATGTCGGTGATATACCCGGTTCCCTTGGGATTGACGCGCTCGTCCGCCGTTTGTACATGGGTGTGCGTGCCCCAGACAGCGGCGAAGCGGCCGTCCAGATAATACCCCATGGCCAGCTTTTCGCTTGTGGCATTGGCATGAAAATCGCACAGTGCAATATCGTACTTTCCCTGTGCCTCCTTCAGAATCCGATCGGCGCACAGAAACGGATTATCCGGCCCATACTGCATATCACAGCGGCCAATGAGGTTCATTACCAGAATGCGCGCGCCCTGCGGCCCGTCAAATATGCCGAAGCCGTGCCCTGGCGTCTGCGGTGCAAGGTTTGCCGGGCGGAGAATGTAGGGCGTTTCCTCCAAATAGGGAACGATCTGCCGTTTTTGGAACGTGTGGTTGCCGAGCGTCACCACATCCGCACCTGCATCGAACATTTCCTCCGCCTGCTGCGGCGTCAGTCCGCGCCCCGCAGCGTTCTCGCCGTTGACGACCGTGAAATCGACCTCATGCGTCCGCTTTAAACGACGAAGCAGCGCGTGCAAGGTGTCCAGTCCGGCCTCTCCCACAATATCGCCAACTGCTAAAATCTTCATATAAACCTCTTTCTAACAAACAAAAAGGGCTGCTGCATCCTTTGCAGCAGCCCTTTGCAACAGACTCTTTTAATCGAACAGCGTGGAAACCGAAACTTCCTCGTAAATGCGCGCGATTGCCTCGGTAAAGACAGGCGCGGTAGACAGAACCTTAATCTTGTCCAGCTTTTTCTCGCTCGGCAGCGGGATGGTATCGAGCAGCGCCAATTCACGAATCGGGCTCTTCTCGATGCGCTCGATTGCAGGGCCGGAGAGCACGCCGTGGGTCGCGCAGGCGTACACCTCGGTCGCGCCGCCCTTTTCAATCAGCGCCTCAGCCGCGTGGCAGAGCGTGCCTGCGGTGTCAATCAGGTCGTCGACCAGAATGCACTTCTTGCCGCGCACGTCGCCGATGATGTTCATAACCTCGGACACGTTGGCCTTGGGGCGACGCTTGTCCACAATAGCAAGCTTAAGATCAAGCTTTTCTGTGAATTTACGCGCACGGGCAACCGAACCCAAATCGGGTGAAACGACGATCAAATCGTCCGCACCCACGCCGAACTTGCCGGCAACGTAGGGGATGAGCACCGAAGAGCCCATCATCATATCCACAGGGATGTTGAAGAAGCCCTGAATCTGCGCGGCGTGCAAATCCATGGTCAGCACGCGGTCCGCGCCGGCGGCAGTGATCAAATCCGCGACGAGCTTTGCCGAAATCGGGTCACGCGCCTTGCTCTTGCGATCCTGACGCGCGTAGCCGAAATACGGCATAACCGCAGTGATACGGCCCGCCGAAGCACGCTTGCAGGAGTCGATCATAATCAGCAGCTCCATCAGGTTGTTGTTGACCGGTTCACTGGTCGACTGCACGAGGAACACGTCAGATCCGCGCACCGACTCCATGATTGAAACCGAGATCTCACCGTCTGCAAAAGTCGAGATGGTTGACTTGCCAATCGGCAGACCGAGGGCAGAAGCGATTTGCATCGCAAGCGCCGGATGCGAGTTGCCGGAAAAGATCTTGATGTTTTTACCGTGAGAAATCATTTAGGTTTTCCCCTCCGTATGTTTCAGTATGTGTTCGATAGTCTGTATCTATTACATAATTTGATTGAAACCGCTGTTCCAATCAGAGCTACAAAATAAGCTGCACCGGCAGGTGATTTACTTCTTTTCCTGCTCATGTGCGGCGCGGCGCTTGTCATTCCAGCCGTCCAGCGTGGTCTGACGAGCACGGGCAACTGCAAGCGCACCGTCGGGCACGTCCTTGGTCACCGTCGTGCCGGCGGCGGTAAAGGCGCGGTCGCCGAGGCTGACCGGAGACACCAGATTGGTGTTGCAGCCGATGAAGCAGTCGTCGCCGATGACGGTCTGATACTTATGATACCCATCATAGTTGACCACAACCGTGCCGCAGCCGAAATTGACGCGCTCGCCAACCGTTGCGTCGCCGATGTAGGTCAGGTGCGAAACCTTGGTGCCGTTGCCGATGGTCGACTTCTTCAGCTCGACGAAATCGCCGATGCGGCAGCCGTCGCCCACAACGCACTGCGGACGGATATAAGCAAACGGACCGACCGTAACGTTTTTGCCCACGGTCGATTCATAGACCTGCGAGTTGTTGACCGTTGTACCCGCGCCGATTACAGCCTTTTCCAAAATGGAGTTCGGGCCGATGACTGCGCCCGCACCGACCTCACAGCCGGGACGGATATGGCAGCCGGGCAGGATGGTCGCACCGGGCGCGATTTTCGCGTCGGGCGCGATATAGGTATGGTCGGGATCAAAAATCTGCACGCCCTGTGCAATCAGACCGAAGTTAATACGGCTGCGCACGGCAAGCTGTGCGACGTAAGCCGAAGCACCGTCGCAGATTTCCACGATTTCGTTGGTGACGGCAACGCCCTTCTGTGCACCTGCCGCAACGGCTGCGGCGACCAGTGCATCGAGCGTATCTGCATTCGCCTCAACTGCTGCACGCAGCATTTCACCGGTGAAAACTGCAGCAAGGCAGGTCTTATCCGCCGGAATGGGCTGCCCTTCTGCGTCGTAGCCCTGCTGCTCTGCAACCAGCACGCTCACACCGTAGCCGGCTGCGGCATGGCTTTCGAGCAGATGATTGAGCGCATCCTCCTCCGCAAGAGCAAAGGGCGCGGCCAGTACCAGCACCTGCGCGCATGCGGGCAGTGCGGCGAGCGCGGCAAAGCGGCCTTCGCAAAGCTTCAGGCTTTCGGCACCGGCAAGACCGGACTCACGGTCGTCATGGGCAAAATAGCACGCCTCCACCGCATCGGGCAAGGCGCTTACCACAACATCGCCCGCCGTGCCGAACAGCACGGGGCGGGCAAAGGCGGATACGCCGCCCTCGTCAAACAGGCCGCCGACAATGGCAGCAATCACGTTTTTCATTCGGTTCCCTTCCGTTCGCTTTGGGCGCATGCGCCCGCATTATCAGTAATAAAATCATTATACAGGATTATACGCCAAATTGCATTAGCATTTTTGATAAAATTCTACCACCCCTTGCGTCTTTTTAAAGCGCAAGGTATAATCATAGATACAAACTGAATGTGATTTGCTTTATATTGTGTATTAATTTCCAGAAAGGAACATATGATGTCTCTTACCTCCGTGCTGCTGCCCGAGGGCGAGCTGCGCGTGGCGCGCTGCGACACGCTGGACAAGCTCATTGCCGTTTCCGACGGTGACGCTGCCCTTCTTTATCTTTATATCCTGCGCCACGGCGACAGTGCGGACGAAAAAACCGTCCAGCGCACGCTGCACCTGTCCCACGACCGCTACGAGCGTGCTGTTTTCACCCTAAACAGCCTGACCGCGCCCGCGGCCTCCGCCGAGCCTTCTGCGGACAAGCCCGATGCGCCCGCCTACACGCCTGACGAGCTGCGCCGCGCCCGCATCGATGACCACAAGTTTTCCGCCGTCTGCCAAATGGCGGAGGAAACGCTCGGCCGCACACTGACCGAGGGACAGCTTCGCTGTCTGCTGACCGCCTATGATCATCTGGGACTGTCGGCTGAGGCCATCATCGAGCTGCTTGCGTGGCTGAAAAACGAAAAAGGCATGGTGCGGCTCAGCGACATTCGGCGCGAAACTTACGCCTGGGCGGATATGGGCATTTATTCCGCAAAGGACGCGCAAGCCTATCTTGCCCGCAAAACCAATGAAAAACCGCTTTCTGCCGCAATTTACCGTGCGCTCGGCGCCGATCCCGAGTCGCCCGCGCCCAAGGAACAGCGCGTGTGTGCCTTCGCCCTGTCGCACGGCTTCCCATCCGAGGCCGTTGAACTCGCGGTCGGCCGAACCGATAAAAAGCAAGGCCGTCACAGCTTGGATTATACGCTTGGCATCCTGCGGCGCTGGGATGAAAAGGGTGTACATACGGTCAGCGAAATCACAGCACTCGAACCCGAGACCCGCACCGCCGTCGGCCAGACGCAGTCCGCGCCGACCGATCCGGCCACCCTGTCCCAGTGGGAGCAGGATTGGGCCGCGCGTGTCAAAGGCCATCGACGCAAAGAGGAGTAACGCATGGCATACGATAAAAAAATTCTGTCCGCCGCTCGGCGTGAGCTGGAGCGTGAGCGCACCGCCCGCGCCGAAGCGCTGGAAGAGCGCCGCCGTTCGGTCTATGCCGAGCTGCCGCGCATACGTGCCATTGACCGCCGGCTGTCGATGACGGCGGCAGGCGTGCTCAAGGCCGCACTGGAGTCGGGCGACGATCCGACCGCCGCAATCGAGCGCCTGCGTGAGGAAAACCTCGGCCTGCAAAAGGAACGTGCCGCCCTACTGCGTGACGCCGGACTGCCCGCGGATTATTTAACAGATAAACCCTTCTGCCCGCTTTGCGGTGATTCGGGCTACGTCGGCAGCGCGGTGTGCGCCTGCATCAAGGAGCGTTACGCGCGGCTGCTATCCGAACAGCTTTCGAGCGTGCTGCCCATTCATGACCAGAATTTCGATTCTTTCCGGCTCGACCTTTATTCCACCCGTCCGGATGGGCGGCTCGGCGTGTCTCCGCGTGAGAATATGGAATACAATTTGGATGAATGCAGGGCATATGCCAAAAGCTTCACCGCGCACGCGCCCAACCTGCTGCTGTACGGTTCCACCGGTCTTGGCAAAACATTTTTGTCCACCTGCGTGGCCGAGGCGGTCTCGGCGCGCGGTTTTTCGGTCGCCTATGACACGGCAATCAATATCGTCGCAACCTATGAGACACTCAAATTCGGCAACGGTGATGGCGCCGCGGCCGCCGAACGCGCCGCGCGATATGAACGCGCCGAGCTGCTCATCATCGACGATATGGGCACCGAAATGGGCACCGCCTTCACAGTGTCAGCGCTTTACAACCTCATCAACAACCGCCTGATGGCGCGCCGGCCGATGATTGTCAACACAAACCTGCTGCCGGAGAGCTTTTCGGAAAAATATTCGCCCGCCGTCGCCTCCCGCCTGCTCGGTGAATTTCTGCCGCTGCGCTTCTTCGGTGAGGACATCCGGCTGATGAAAAAACGCCTCTGACCGCCCGATACAAAAGCTTCACAAGCTGTTCAAATTTTATTCACACATCAGGGGCTTGTCCGGAGTATACTGAGGATGTCGACAAGGGAAGCCGCAAGCCCGAATCGGCACAGCCTACCGATCTTTTATTTCTCTTTTTACCCCCCTTTTATTTTGTGAAACAGAAAACCCCCGGAGCCGTTCCCCCACGGTTTCCGGGGTTTTTCCTGTCGATTTTTGACGCATTTGATCTGATACAAAACCTTCACAGGTTGTTCAAAATGCGTTCACACATTGTGCGGAAAACGGCGGTATACTGAGTATGTCAGCAAGGGAAGCCGCAAACCCGAACTGGCGCAGCCTACCGATCTTTTATTTCTCTTTTACCCCCTTTTTTGTGAAATGAATGAGTAAGTCCCCGGTTCGTTTCCCCCACGAATCGGGGGCTTATTCCGTTTTTGCGCATAAAAACAGTTGATACAATTCTTTCACAAGTCCTTCAAAAACTGTTCACACATTATGCAGCAAACCACGGTATACTAAATACATCAGCAAGGGAAGCCGCAAGCCCAAGCTGGTACAGTCTATCGATCTTTTATTTCTCTTTTACCCCCCCTTTTTTGTGAAATGAATGCATGAATCATCCCCCGGTTCGTTTCCCCCACGAGCCGGGGGATGATTCCGTTTTGACACATGAAAACAGTCGATACAATTCTTTCACAAGTCCTTCAAAAACTGTTCACACATTATGCGTAAAATGCGGTTATACTGAGTATGTCAGCAAGGGAACCGCAAACCCAATACTGACACAGCCTACCGATCTTTTTCTATTTCTCTTTTCCCCCTTTTTTGTGAAATGAACTGAAAGCCGCCCGATCCGTTTCCCCCAACGGATCGGGCGGCTCTCGTTTGATGGCCTTCTGTTTTGATGATACAATTCTTTCACAAGCGCTTTAAAATCTGTTCACACATTGCCCGCGCCGCCGCGGTATAATAAGACCATCAACAAGGGAATCGCTCATCCCGGTTGATACAGCCGAAAATTTCTCTTTTGTATTTCCCCTTTTTACTCGACAACCTGAAAGGATTCCTGCCCGTTTCCCCCAACGGTGCAGGAATCCTTTCTGTTTTATGAAAAAGCGTGTATACTATAACCGAAAGCTGAAAAAAAGGAGAAGACACAAATGGCAAAACGATTACTCTCCTGCGCGGCAAGTGACATAACTGCGCTCGGACGGGATGACCTGCTGCACGCAATCGCCAACAGCGAGGGCCGCGTCATCGCCTGCGAAACCATCGGCACGCTACAGCCCATGCTGGGCGACGTGACCAACGCCGAGTTTGCGGCCTCGCAGGGCGCCGACCTGCTGCTGCTTAATATGTTCGACGTGCAGCACCCCGTTATTCACGCACTGCCGCCCTGTGCGCCCGAGGACACGGTGCGCACGCTCAAGCGCCTGACCGGACGGCCAATCGGCATCAACCTTGAACCGGTCAATCGCACAAGCGAAGTCGACACCGACCCCATGTGGGCGCTGACCGAGGGACGCCGGGCGACCGCCGAAAACGCTGTGCGCGCCGCCGATATGGGTGTTGATTTCATCCTGCTGACCGGAAATCCCGGCATCGGCGTGTCAAACGACGCGATTCTGGACACGCTGCGCGTGTTCAAAGCCTGTGTCGGCGACCGTGTGATTCTTGCGGCAGGTAAAATGCACGCGGCAGGTGTGCCGAGCGAGGGCGGCGAGAACATCCTCACCGTGTCCGACGTAAACGCCTTTCTCGACGCGGGTGCGGACATCATTCTGCTGCCCGCACCAGGCACTGTGCCCGGCATCACAACCGAATACGCGCGTACGCTCATCCGTGCGGCGCACACCAGAAACGCGCTCGCCATGACCGCCATCGGCACCTCGCAGGAGGGCGCGGACACCGCGACCATCCGGCAGATTGCCCTACAATGCAAAATGGCAGGGGCGGACGTGCATCACCTCGGTGACGCGGGGTACGGCGGCATGGCGCTGCCCGAAAACATTTTCGCCTACTCCGTCGCCGTTCGCGGCGTGCGGCACACCTATCACCGTATGGCGCAGTCGATTAACCGCTGATAGCGGTCACATCCGCTTGGTCGGTGTAATCATGCCGCAGGCGATGCGCTCACCCGCGTTGCCCGCAGGCTGGCTGGTGAAATCATCCACACCGCTGTGGATAATCACCGTGCGGCCCATCACATCCTCCACGCGGAAGCGGTCGGTCAGCACGCCCATCCATGCAAAGCCGGTGCGGTCGGCAAACAGCGGCGGCAAATCGCCCGCGTGAGCCGGATGCTCGCAGCCGTTGGGATTAAAGTGTCCGCCCGCGTCCTGAAATGCCGGCGTGCCCGTGCAGTTCGCGCCTTCATGAATGTGCAGGGCGAAGACGGGATGTACGCATTTGCCAAACGAAATGGGCAAATGCCGCACCGCTGCCGTTACCAGCACCCCGAACGGCGTTTGATAAAAAGATACCGTGCCCTGTAGGCGCGGATATTTGGGCGAGCCGGTCATCACCGCCGCCGCATCGGGCAGGCCGGTCTGAATCACGCTCGCAAAATACTGTGAACCTAACTGTTTCATTGCAATTCCCTCCGTAAAACAGCTTATGCGAACGCTTGATAATGCGCCACAGATGCGGTATACTAACAAATAGTGTTACCAAAGTAAGGAGTTGTTTTCCATGGGATGCTCGCACAACTGCGAATCCTGTTCGTCGAACTGCGGCGGCGAGAAAAGCCTGAAAGTCGCTGCAAACCCAAAATCGAACGTGAAAAAAGTCATCGGCATTGTCTCCGGCAAGGGCGGCGTCGGCAAAAGCCTGCTGACCTCGTCACTTGCGGTCGGTCTGACGCGGCGCGGCTATTCCTGCGGCGTGCTCGATGCCGACATCACCGGCCCCTCGATTCCCAAAACCTTCGGGGTGCACGGCCACCTCGACGCCTGCGAGGACGGCATCCTGCCCTCTCGCTCGGAGGGCGGCGTGCAGATGGTTTCCATCAACCTTGTGCTGCCGAACGAGGATGACCCGGTCATCTACCGCGGGCCGATTATCGCCGAAACCGTCAAGCAGTTCTGGTCGGACGTCGTCTGGGACGAGGTCGACTTCCTGTTTGTGGACATGCCTCCCGGTACGGGCGACGTGCCGCTGACCGTGTTCCAGTCACTCCCGGTGGACGGCATTCTTGTCGTCACCTCGCCGCAGGATTTGGTCTCGATGATCGTCGGCAAGGCGGTTAAGATGGCTAAGATGATGGACATTCCGCTCATCGGCGTAGTCGAAAACTACAGCTATCTCGCCTGCCCGGACTGCGGCAAGAAGATCGAGGTCTTCGGCCACAGCAAAATCCATGAAGTTGCCGCACAGTATGAGATTGACGTGCTCGCGCAGCTGCCGCTTGATCCCAGCCTTGCCGCCGCGGTCGACGCAGGCAAACTGGAGGACGCCAAGCTGCCTGACGCGCTTTCAAACGTGATGCATGTACTGGAGGGTTTATTATGAACATTGCAGTATCCTATCAGGATGGCAGCGTCTGCGACCATCTTGGCAAGTGCACTTCCTTTCTGATTGTAACGGTCGAGGAAGGTGTGCCGACAGGCAAGCGCCTTGTTTCCTGCACCGGAGACGGACACGCCGCCGTGCTCAAGCTGATGAGCGCGGAGAAGGTCGATGTGCTCATCTGCGGATCGCTCGGCTTCGCCGCACGCAACGCGCTTGAGATGATTGGCGTGCTGCTCGTGCCCGGTTGTGAAGGCTCGGCGGAGGAAGCCGTTGCCAAGTTCATCGTCGGCGAGAGTCAGGGCGACCCCTCGATTCTCGAGCTTGCCCGTGAGGAAGATCCCGATGATCCGATGGCCTGCATGCACGACTGCGGCAAATGCGCCGGCTGCGGACCCATTGAAGTCCTCAAGCAGATTCCCGAAGAAAAAGCATAATAAAAAAGCCCTGCCTTACGGCAGGGCTTTTTTGTGTTAACTCGTGTAATCCATTTCGAGCGGCGTGTCATACACCGCGTGGCCGGTTTCCAGCAGACCGCCGTCAATCGTAATCATCACCTTGTCCACGCCGCGCGCCTGGATAAAGGTGTTGACCAGCGAGTAAACCAACATGGTTTCCCCCGCCGTGCCGCTTGAACGGACAGCATTTCCGTACACCACATTCATGTCAAGCGTCAGCACGCCTTCCGCTTCCTTCGAAGACTGTATTTCACAGCCTGCAGGCAGAGCGTTCGCCTCGACAAGCGCGTCAACCAGCGCCTGATCGGAATCATCCGCGACCTCCGCGCCGACCGGGGTCAGCGTTTCCACCGTCTCATCCGGTACATACAGTACAACCGAGGTACTCGTTCCGGGTTCCACCACCGGCGGAGTCGGCTCCACAGGTGTGGTGGGACGGCTGGTAAAGTAAATACCGACACAGGCTGCGACGGCCACAATGACAATCAACACAATACTCCAAGTACGTTTCTTCATAAAAAACGCCTCCTCTCTATCCTTATCTTACCATATATACGAACATGACACAACGGTTGTTCCGTTATTTTAACCATTTACAGCATTCTTCATGCTTTGGACATATTCTTTCACCTGCGGCACACAATCCGCGCCATAGGCTTCACAAAGCTTTACAATCGCCGAGCCGACGATTGCACCGTCCGAAACGGCGGCCATCTTTGCCGCCTGCTCCGGGGTCGAAATGCCAAAGCCGACCGCGCACGGCACATCGGTCGAGCGGCGCACGAGGTCAACCATCCCGCCGATGTCGGTCGCAATGTTCGACCGCATGCCGGTCACACCAAGCGAGGACACGCAGTATACAAAGCCCGCCGCCTCCTTTGCAATCATCGCAATCCGCTCGTGCGAGGTTGGTGCGATGAGCGAAATCAGGTCAAGGCTGTACTGCCTGCACAGCGGATTAAATTCATCCTTCTCTTCAAACGGCAAATCGGGCAGAATCAAGCCGTCCATACCGATTTCAGCCGCGGTGGAAATGAACTTTTCCGAGCCGTAGGAGAACACAACGTTGGCATAGGTCATGAAAACCATCGGAATCTGCGTCTTTTGGCGAATGCGGCGCACCATGTCGAAAATTTTGTCAGTCGTCACGCCGCCCGCAAGCGCGCGCACATTGGCGGCCTGAATGACCGGCCCCTCAGCGGTCGGATCGGAAAACGGAATGCCCAGCTCAATTAAATCCGCACCCGCGTCGGCCATGGCATACACAAGCTGCTCGGTCACATCGAGCGACGGATCGCCACAGGTGACAAACGGAATGAAGGCCTTGCCGTGGGCAAAGGCCGCTGCAATTTTACTCATGGAGATCCTCCCCGCGGTAACGCGCGATGGCGGCGCAGTCCTTGTCGCCTCGTCCCGAAATGTTGATAACGATGATTTGATCCTTGCCCATCTGCGGCGCGATTTTCATTGCGTGCGCGACCGCGTGCGCCGACTCAATTGCCGGAATGATGCCCTCCATCCGGCTGAGGTATTCGAACGCCTCGACCGCCTCGTCATCGGTCACAGGCACGTATTCGGCACGGCCGATGTCGTGCAGATGAGCATGCTCAGGGCCGATGCCGGGGTAGTCCAGTCCGGCTGAGATGGAGTAAACGGGCGCAATCTGCCCGTATTCATCCTGGCAGAAATAGCTCTTCATACCGTGGAATATGCCGAGCCTGCCGGTTGCAATGGTCGCGGCGGTTTCCGCGGTATGCACGCCGCGCCCTGCCGCCTCACAGCCAATCAGACGCACGCCCTCGTCCTCAATGAAGTGATAAAATGCACCAATGGCGTTCGAGCCGCCACCCACGCAGGCCATGACCACATCGGGCAGCCTGCCTTCCTTTTCCAGACACTGCTGCCGGATTTCCTTCGAGATGACCGCCTGAAAATCGCGCACAATGGTCGGAAACGGGTGCGGCCCCATGCACGAGCCGAGCACATAATGCGTGTCCTCGATGCGGGAGGTCCACTCGCGCATCGTTTCGCTCACCGCGTCCTTGAGGGTCGCCGTGCCGCTGTCGACCGGGTGCACCTTCGCACCCAGCAGGCGCATACGGTAGACGTTGAGCGCCTGCCGCTCGGTGTCCTCACGCCCCATGAACACCTCGCACTCCAAATCCATCAGCGCTGCCGCTGTCGCGGTCGCCACGCCGTGCTGTCCCGCGCCGGTTTCGGCGATGACGCGCGTTTTGCCCATTTTCTTGGCAAGCAGCACCTGACCGAGCACGTTATTGATTTTGTGCGCGCCCGTATGGTTCAAATCCTCACGCTTGAGGTAGATTTTTGCGCCGCCCAAATCGCGCGTCATACGCGCGGCGTAATACAGGCGCGACGGACGGTTTGCGTAGTCATTCAGCAGTGCGTCCAGTTCTCGGTTGAATTCCGGGTCGTTTTTATAATGCTCATAGGCCTGTTCCAGCTCGATAACCGCATTCATCAGCGTTTCGGGCATGTACTGACCGCCATGGATTCCAAAGCGTCCCTTGCTCATTTCGCATAACTCCTTAC
Organism: Butyricicoccus sp. Marseille-Q5471; assembly: GCF_951230135.1. Classification (GTDB taxonomy): domain Bacteria; phylum Bacillota; class Clostridia; order Oscillospirales; family Butyricicoccaceae; genus Agathobaculum. The sequence continues at coordinate 20,902 of NZ_CATNVC010000005.1, forward strand.
CATCTGCGCGATTCGGCGCATTTTTTCGGCGTCCTTCACGCCGTTTGTTTCGATACCGCTCGAAAGATCGAGTGCAAACGCGCCCGTTTCCAGTGCACGGGGAATATTGCTCTCATCAATTCCTCCTGCGAGGAAAAAAGGTTTTTCCGCACCCTCTAGCATCGACCAGTCAAACACCTGCCCCGTTCCGCCCTGAGCCTGCTCAGAGAACGTGTCAAACAGCAGATACTGTACCGGCAGGTGCTGAGCATGCTCAACATCCTCCCGACTGCTGACGCGCACCGCACGGATGACGGCCGCCGATGTCTGCCGCCGCAGCTCGCGGATGTATTCGGCATCCTCGCCGCCGTGCAGCTGCACCGCGTCGATTACCCCGTTTTCCACGAGCGACGCAATATGCTCAATGCGGTCGTTAACAAACACACCAACCGCGCGGATGGACGGATGCAGACGGGCGCGGAGCTGGTCGGCCTGCACATCGCTGACGCGACGGCGGCTCGGCGCGAATACAAAGCCGATGTAATCGGGATGCGCCTGATTTGCCGCATCAATATCGGCGGGGCGGGTCAGGCCGCAGAATTTCAGCTTCATTTCGTCGCCTCCCGCAGTCCGGCGAGCGCCAGTTCCTTGTCCGATGCTCGCATCAGGTATTCGCCCACGAGCGCTGCGTCTGCACCCGCCTGACGCAGTTTTTTCGCATCCTGCGGCGATGCGATGCCGCTTTCCGCGACAAATACAATATTTTCAGGCGCTTTTTCCCGCAGCCGCGCCGCATTTTGCAAATCCACCGTGAAATCCTTCAAATTGCGGTTGTTCACGCCAATCAGCCGCGCTCCCGCCTCGACTGCGGACGCGAGTTCGCTTTCGTCATGCGCTTCGACCAGTGCGGACAGCCCCAGTTCATCGCAGAGCGTGAGGTACTCGCGCAGGGTATCGGTATCCAGCAGCGCGCAAATCAGCAGCACTGCGTCCGCGCCCATCACCTTGGCCTCATAAATCTGATATGGATCTACGGTAAAATCCTTGCGGATCATCGGCAGATCGGTCACGGTGCGAATGGCGCGAAAAATATCGTCCGAGCCGAGAAACCACTTTGGCTCGGTCAGCACCGAAAGGCAGTCTGCACCCGCCTCCTCATATTGCAGGGCGATGGACAGATAGTCAAACGTCGGGTCGATGATGCCCTTGGAGGGTGACGCTTTCTTGACCTCGCAGATGAACGCCATTTCCTTGCCGGCAAGCGCCTTTTCAAAGCGGAAATTGCCGCGCGGCAGGCTTTCGGCACGCGCGCGAAGCCGCGCCTCCGGCATGACGAATTTCGCCTGCTTTGCACGAATGCGGGCATAATCGGCCAGCTGCTCTAAAATCATTGTGCCGCCTCCTGTGTTGCCGCGATAAACTGCTCAAGCTTTCGGTAGGCCGCGCCACTGTCTATCAGCTCCGCCGCGCGGGCGATGCCGTCGGTCAGCTGCAGGCCATCAATTCCCAAATACAGCGCAATACCCGCGTTGAGCAGGATAATGTCCCGCTTTGCGCCCTGTTCCCTGCCCGAAAGTACATCGCGCGTAATCTGCGCGTTGTCCGCCGGACTGCCGCCGCGCAGCTCATCCACCGTGCAGCGTGCAAGGCCCAAATCCTCGGGCGTAAACGAATACTCTTTGAGCTCCCCGAAGCGGATTTCGCACGCCTTGTTTTCACCGAGCAGGCTCGCCTCGTCCATGCCGTTGCCGCAGACGACCATACCACGCGTCACGCCGAGGTTGGACAGCACCTTCGCCATCGGCTCGACAAGTTTGGGGTCGTAAACGCCCAGCAGCTGCATCGTCGCCCGCGCAGGGTTGGACAGAGGCCCGAGCACGTTGAACAGCGTGCGCTCACCCATGCCCTTGCGCACGGGAGCCACGTTCTTCATCGACTTGTGATACCCCTGCGCAAAGAGGAAGCAGATGCCTGTCTCGGCAAGCACACGCTCGTTCTGCGCGGGTGAAAGGTTGAGCACCACGCCCAGCTGCTCGAGCACATCAGCTGCGCCCGATTTTGAAGAGACCGAACGATTGCCGTGCTTTGCAATCGGCACGCCGCCCGCCGCCGCGACAAAGGCTGCCGTGGTCGAAATATTGAACGAGCCAACCTCGTCCCCGCCCGTGCCGACAATGTCCATCACCGCGCCCTTCGGCTCGATGTGCGCGCCCTTTTCGCGCATGACCTCGGCGCAGGCCGTGATTTCGGTAATGGTCTCGCCCTTCATGCGCAGGGCGGTCAGCAGCGTCGCCATTTCGACCTCGCTCGCCGTGCCCTCCATCATCTGCTCCATCGCCGCGCGGGCGACGTGATAGTCCAGATTTCGGCCGTTGATGGCCTCGTGAATCGCTTGATGCATCATATCGTTTTCCTCCTCAAAGGCTCAAAAAATTCTGTAAGATGATAGCTCCCTGCGGCGTCAGGATGGATTCCGGATGAAACTGCACGCCGAACACCGGCTTTTCCCGATGGCGCACCGCCATGATTTCGCCGTTTGCATCCTCAGCGAGGATTTGCAGACAGTCGGGCAGCGTGCCCTGCTGCGCGACGAGTGAATGATACCGCGCCGCCTGCATCTGCGGCGGCAGGCCGGCAAAGAGCGGGTCGGTGTTGTTGACGCGGATGACGCTCGTTTTGCCGTGCATCAGCTGCTTTGCATGCGCAATGGTCGCGCCGTACACCTCGCAAATGCCCTGATGGCCAAGGCACACGCCCAAAATCGGGATTTTCCCACCGAGCACGCGCACGACTTCCTCGCACACGCCCGCATCCTTCGGATAACCCGGACCGGGCGAAAGCAGAATGTGAGTGGGCGCCAGCTCCTCAATCTCGCGAACGGTCAGCGCATCGTTCCGCACAACGCAGATGTCGGGCGCAATCGCCGCCGCCTGCTGATACAGGTTATAGGAAAAGGAATCGTAGTTGTCAATCAGCAGTATCATCAGTCATCCACCTCCGAAGCGCGCTCAATCGCGTCAATGACAGCGCGCGCCTTGTTTGCGCTTTCCATGTACTCATTTGCGGGCACCGAATCGGCCACAATGCCGCCGCCCGCCTGCACGGTCACCGTGCCGTTCTTCTTGGCCGCCATGCGGATGGCGATACAGGTATCCATGTTGCCGGTAAAGTCCAGATAGCCGAGCGCGCCGCCGTATACGCCGCGTGCATCAGGCTCAAGTTCCTCGATAATCTCGCACGCGCGAATCTTAGGTGCGCCCGACAGTGTGCCAGCTGGCAGCACGGCTTCGATGGCCGAGCACGCGTCGCACCCTGCGGCAATGTCGCTTTCAACCTGGGAGCAAATGTGCATAATCTTGGAATAGCGGTGAATCATCATGTATTCGGTCACATCGACCGAGCCAATTTTGGAGATGCGTCCCAGATCGTTGCGGCCGAGGTCGACCAGCATATTGTGCTCGGACAGCTCCTTTTCGTCGGCAAGCAGCTCGGCTTCGAGCGCCCTGTCCTGCTCGGCCGTCGCGCCGCGCGGACGGGAACCCGCGACCGGAAAGGTCGTCAGCCGCCCGTTTTGCAGCCGCACGAGCGTTTCGGGCGAGGAACACATGATTTCGTCGCCGTCCGCCGAAAGATAAACCATGTACGGCGAGGGGTTGGTTGTGCGCAGCACGCGGTAGGCGTTCATCAGGCTGCCCGCGTAGGGGCTTTGAAACTGACGGGACTGCACGGCCTGAAAAATGTCACCATCATAGATGTAGTCCCGCGTTTTCTGCACAATCTCGGCATACTGCTCCTCGCTGACGTTGCAGGTAAACTGCGGCTTGCCGTCCGCTCTGCTCTGCGGCAGCGGACTCTGGTCGGCAACGAGCGCGGCCATCGTTTCCAGTTCGGCACAGGCTCTGCCGTAGTTCTCCATCACGTTGTCAGTTTTCATGTTGACAATCAGCACGATTTTCTGCTTGAGATGGTCATAGGCAATCACCTTGTCAAACAGCATCAGGTCGTAATCGTCCCAGCCGTTGCGCTTGATGTGAAGAGTCGGCTCGGCATAGCCAATCATCGCGTAGGCGAAGTAGCCGACGAAGCCTCCCGTGAACGGCGGAAAGCCCTCCAGCCGCGGTGAGCGGTATTCGGCGAGCACCTCGCGCAGCACATCGAGCGGTTTGTCAGTCTCAATTATGCGGGTTTCGCTGCCCTCAAGCCGAACCACGCCGTTTTTGCAGCGGGCGCGCAGCACAGGATCGTAGCCAAGGAAGGAATACCGCGCCCATTTTTCGCCGCCTTCGACGCTTTCGAGCAGGAAAAAGCGGTTTGACCGTGTGTGCAGCCGCCGGAGCAGCGAGATGGGCGTGGTCACATCCGCGTAAACCTCGCGGCTGACCGGAATGGTCGTATACTCCTTAGCCAGCGATAAAATCGCGTCACAGCTTGGCGTTATCATGTAAATCCCTCCAAAATGGCAATTAAAAAAGCCTTTATCCACACGGTGAATCATTCACCATGGGACAAAAGCCAAAACTTCTGCGGTACCACCCATATTGACGTTATGAAAAAACGTCCTCTCATCAGCGCACCAGCATGCGCCTTCCCTTGGTAACGGCGGGAGTCCCGTCAGCATCTACTAGCCGTTGCGGCGTTCAAGCTGCCCTCACAAGTCCATTCGGAACGTCCTGCACTGTCGCCCTCGCACCAGCGGGCGGCTCTCTGAAAATGCGGTAATCGTTCTTACTTACCCTTGCTCAGCGGTTTGTTCTGTTGCAAGTATATGCCCTACGGGCGCGGTTTGTCAACCCCTGTTTCTGTAAAATTTTTCAGGGTGAGAAAAAACATACTGCAATTCGCAGTTTTTTCTCACCCTGATGAAACTCAATTGCTCCGGTTTCGGGTTACGGCAGAGCAAAATCTTTCTACATCCGAAACACATCGGGCAGATATAAATCCTCGGTTGATATTTTGCTCCATGAGAAATCCGGCACCAGTTCGCGTGCCGCGACCGGCTCTGCCCGGTCGGTCAGTCCGGCGGCGCAGGCCAGTGCGCCGACTACCTGCTCGGGCGTGAACCGTGTGCGCAGCAGACCGAGGTCGAGATCGTCGTCCCGTTTGGACAGCCGTCTGCCGTCATGGTCGCACAAAAGCGGAATGTGGATGAATTTCGGCGGCGCAAAACCGAACAGCCGATGCAGCCAGATTTGACGCGGGGTGGACGAAATGAGATCGCTGCCGCGGACCACCTCGGTCACACCGCCGAGCGCGTCATCCACCACGACGGCAAGCTGATACGCAAACACGCCGTCCGACCGACGGATAATAAAATCGCCGCATTCCTTCGCCAAATTCTCGCGGTACGCACCAAATACGCCGTCAACAAAGGCAATTTCCTCATCCGGCACGCGCAGACGGGTGGCGGGCGCACGGGTTCTGCGCATTTCGGCTGCCTGTGCGGCAGTCAAATCGCGGCAGGTGCCCGCGTACAGCACGCGTCCGTCCGACAGATGGGGCGCACTCGCCGCATGCAACGCCGCACGCGAGCAAAAGCAGGGATAAAGCAGCTGCTTTTCGCGTAAAATCTTCTCATAATGCTCATAAATTTCGGTTCGCTCCGACTGATACGGCACTTCCCCGTCCCAGTTGAGTCCCAGCCAGTCCAAATCGTCCAGAATCTGCTCTGCAAAGGCACGCGGACAGCGCATCGTATCCAAATCCTCGATACGCAGCAGGTATTGCCCGCCCTGCTGCCGCGCGGACAGCCATGCCAGCAGTGCGCACAGCACATTGCCCAAATGCATACGCCCGCTCGGGCTGGGCGCAAACCGGCCGATGACCGGAGAATCCATAAGCTTCTTCCCTTCCGACTATTTTGATCGTTGACAACAGTGTACCATACCCACCCCCCTTCTTGCAAACCCAACCGCACTCTGATATGATGAAAGCAGAAAATGGAGGAACTGAGATGAAAAAACGACTGCTTTGCCTACTGCTCACCGCGCTTTGCATCACGGCCTGCGGCAAGACCCCCATCTCGGATGTCCCTGCTGCGGATCAGCCTTCGCCTGATGCGCCGCCGCAAACCGTTCAGCCGGCAGTTGATCCTGCCGAGGAATATGTCAAGACGTTAACGCTCAATCAGCAGATTGCGCAGATGTTTTTTTCCCGTTGTCCCGATGTGGACGCGGCCGCACTCGCCGGACAGTACAATATTGGCGGCTACATCCTCTTTGGCCGTGACTTTGAGGGGCAAACGCCCACATCCGTACGCCAGACCATTGACTCCTACCAGTCCGCCGTCCAAACCCCGATGCTGATTGGCGTAGACGAGGAGGGCGGAACGGTCGTGCGCGTCAGTTCAAATCCGAGCTTTCGCGCCGTGAAATTCTGGTCGCCGCAGGCGCTTTACAAGGAAGGCGGCTTAGACCTCATCACGAGCGACACCAAGGAAAAGGACGCGCTGCTTGCCTCGCTCGGCATCAATGTAAATCTTGCGCCCGTGTGCGATGTGTCCACCGACCCTAAGGATTTCATCAATGCCCGCTCGTTCGGGCAGGACGCGGCAGCGACGGGAGAATACGTCAAAACTGTCGTCACGCAGATGCAGACGGACGGCATGGGCAGCGTGCTCAAGCACTTCCCCGGCTACGGCAACAATATTGACACGCACACCGGCATTGCAATCGACGAACGTCCGCTCGACCGTTTTTATAGCGCGGATTTTATCCCGTTCCAGTCGGGTATCGACGCAGGCGCGGACGCGGTGCTCGTCTGCCATAACATCGTCACCGCAATTGACCCCAAGCTGCCCGCATCGCTCTCGCATCCCGTGCATGAGGTGCTGCGGGACGATCTGAACTTCTCGGGCGTTGTGATGACGGACGATCTTATCATGGACGCGATTACGAAGTACACCGACGGCGCAGACGCAGCCGTACTCGCCGTCAAAGCGGGCAACGATCTGCTGATTTCAAGCGACTTTGTCACCCAGTACACCGCGGTCAAGGCGGCGGTCGACGCCGGTGAAATTTCTGCCGAACGCATTGCCGAATCCGCCGTACGCATCGTGCGATGGAAAATGGCGCTCGGACTGATTGAATAAAAAATTGTCCTCTGTTCTTTTTTTGTTCACAATTGTTTGGTATGATAGCAGACAGTCAATATTGTTGAACAAAGGAGATTTTTCATGAAAACACGCAATCTGCTTCTATCCGGCCTGCTGGCCGGTGCACTTCTGCTTTCCGGCTGCGGCAACAGCGGTCAGGCCGCTTCCTCTGCGGACGACAGCAGTAAACCCGATGCGTCCCAGACGGACACCGCCTACACCCCCGACGAAGCCAACCTGCACCACATTGAGATTGAGGTCAAGGATTACGGCACCATCAAGGCCGAGCTTGACGCGGGCGCAGCGCCCGAAACGGTCGCAAACTTCCTAAAGCTTGCGGGCGACGGCTTTTACGACGGCCTGACCTTCCACCGCATCATCGACGGCTTTATGATACAGGGCGGCGATCCCAAGGGCAATGGCACGGGCGGCTCGGATGAGACCGTCAAGGGCGAATTTTCTTCCAACGGCGTGGAGAATCCGCTCACACACACCCGCGGCACGCTCTCGATGGCGCGTGCGAACGATCCGGACAGCGGCTCTTCGCAGTTCTTCATCGTCCATGAGGACAGCACTTTTCTCGACGGCGATTACGCCGCCTTTGGTCACGTGACCGAGGGAATGGAAATTGTTGATAAAATCTGCAAGGATACGCCTGTCGAGGACAACAACGGGACTGTCATTGCAGAAAACCAGCCGGTTATCACATCAATTAAGGTAATTGACTGACAAAAAACCGCCTGCGCGGCCAAATCGGCGTGCAGGCGGTTTTTGTTTTGCATTAATCGCTGACCAGAGGTGTGGACAGGTACCGGTCGCCCGTATCGGGCAGCAGTACCACGATGTTCTTGCCCTCGTTTTCGGGGCGCTTGGACAGCTCAATCGCCGCCCACAGTGCCGCGCCGGACGAAATGCCGACGAACAGGCCTTCGCTGTGGGTAAAGTCACGCGCGGTGGCAAACGAATCGTCGTTCGTAACGCGAATAATCTCGTCATACAGCTTGGTGTCGAGCACCTCGGGCACGAAGCCCGCGCCAATGCCCTGAATCTTATGCGGGCCGGGCTTGCCGCCCGACAGAACCGGCGAATCCTCAGGTTCAACTGCGACCAGCTTAACCGCCGGATTCTGCTCCTTCAGGTACGAGCCGACACCTGTAATTGTGCCGCCCGTGCCGATACCGGAGACGAAAATGTCCACCTTGCCGCCGGTCTGGCTCCAAATCTCCGGACCGGTGGTCGCATAATGCGCTGCCGGGTTTGCTTTGTTTACAAACTGTCCGGGCACAAAGCTGTTGGGGATTTCCTTGGCCAGCTCATCCGCTCTTGCAATGGCGCCCGACATGCCCTTCGAGCCCTCGGTCAGCACCAGCTCAGCGCCGTAAGCCTTGAGCATATTGCGGCGCTCAACACTCATCGTCTCCGGCATGGTCAGGATAATGCGGTATCCCTTGCTCGCCGCAACAGCCGCGAGGCCGATGCCCGTGTTGCCGCTGGTCGGCTCGATGATGGTCGCGCCCGCCTTGAGCGCACCCTTAGCTTCTGCGTCGGCAATCATCGCGTTGGCCACGCGATCCTTCACCGATCCCGCCGGATTGAAATACTCCAGCTTTGCCAGAATCTGCGCCTTCGCACCGCGCTTGGCGGCCAGCTTATCCGCTGCGTACAGGGGGGTATTGCCGATCAGCTCGGCAAAGCTTCTTTTAATATCAGACATGGTTTGTTCCGCCTTCCAAATTAAATACCATATAAAACATAGGTGATTTCTATGAATTAAGAATACACCCATGCGCTTCCTTTGTCAAGCATTATTCTAAAATAAAAACCCGACGCACCGTTTTTGAGCGGTGCGTCGGGTTTTCTATGTGCAATTGGGTGCGAAAGCATCCATTCAGCCAGGGGGACAGCCAAACTTATTCTTAGTACGTAAACATCTGCGCCCAGTACGGGGTACCGTTAATGACCGTGTAGCCTACGCCGATTGTGGTGAAGTTCGCATTGAGAATGTTGGCACGGTGGCCGGAGGAATTCATCCACGAATTCATAACTGCCGCCGGAGTCTGCTGACCGTACGCAATGTTCTCACCTGCGCCGCGGTAGGAAACGCCGGCCTCGGTCAGCGCGGTGAAGCAGGACGTACCGTTCGGGCGGGTGTGCGAGAAGGACTTGACCTGCTCTGCCGCACGAACCTGTGCCGCCTGCTGTACGCCGGTCGATACACTCAGTGCGGACAGACCGTTCTTGGCACGCTCAACATTAACCAAGCGGACAACTTCACTTGCAAAGTTGCCGATGGAAGCATCCGTATCCGTTTCAGGCTTCTCTTCCGGGGTGGTGTCCGGAGTCGTATCCGGAGTCGTATCCGGAGTCGTATCCGGAGTCGTATCCGGCGTTGTGTCCGGGGTTGTGTCCGGGGTTGTGTCCGGGGTCGTATCCGGAGTCGTGTCCGGCTTTACAACAGGGCAGTTCTGCGGGCGGCCGCACAGCGAAAAATCAAATTTTTCGCAGATCTGCTGCATATACTCATACTGCGCCTGCGAGGTCAGGCTGCTTTCAACTTTTATCACAGCACCCTGTAGGTTTGCTGCGCCAGCACCTGCGGTTGTTGCTACCGTCAACATCAGTGCAATCGGAACGATTTTCTTCATTACTTAAAAACCTCCTTGGATTTGTGTCTTCGGCAAAACTGGATTGTTTTGCACTACGTACCGAATCATAGCACGTTTTGTAACCGTTTTGCAATGTAAATCCCGCCCACTTTGCCCACAAACAAGAAAAAGTCGACCGGTTTTACCACTTTCCGGTCGACTCAGGAAAATATTAATCGAGCTTTTCGATGTTGTACAGCTGGTTCAGTACCAGCCATAGCTGCGGAAAATACCGCATGATGTTCCAAATGCTGACGCCGTGCAGCCGGTATTCTCCGGCAAGCGCCAGCTTGGCGCGGATGCTGCGGGCATCCTCGAACCAAACCTCGTGCTCGGCACGTTCCCGCCAATAATTGTAGTGCGGCGCCTGTGCGAGCGCGTCATACTGAATCGGCGCACCAACCTGAATTGCCTGATCGACCGCCTGCACATTGCCAATACTGCGCGCGCGTGACTGCCCCTGAATGTACGGCAGAGTCCAATCATAGCCGTAATTGGGAATGCCCATAAAGATGTTGTCGGGCGACACAACGGAAACCGCAAAGTCGAGCACCTTGGCTACCTTGTTGACCGGCGCGACCGCCATCGGCGCAGACAGCGCATAGCCCCACTCATACGTCATCAACAGCACGTTATTTGACGCTTCCCCGAGCGCTTTGTAATCGTGCGCCTCATACAGCAGTCCCGGCTGATCGGCCGAGGTTTTGGGAGCAAGCGCGGTCATGACGGTCAAGCCTTCGGCATTCAGGCGTGTGCGCAGCTCGCGGATCAGCGTGGCATAGGCCTCCGCATCCTCCGGCGGAATGTACTCGAAATCTACATCCACGCCTGCAAAGCCGTGTCCCTTTAGAAACTGGGTCAGGCTTTCAATGAGTGTGGAACGAAGTGCAGGATTGAGCAGCAGGACATGCGCCCGCTCGCTTGAGAACTGTCCATCCTCGCCCAGTGTTGTCAACACGAGCAACGGCTTGACCTGATACTGCCGCGCCATCCGCGTCAGCAGATCGACATTCTGCGGAATAATACGGCCCGATGCATCAAAGCCGAACGAGAAAATCGATAAGTAGGTCAGATACGGCAGGGTTTTACGCAGCACGCGCAAATCAACATTCGGATACGCATAGCCGTTTACCGCGAACGTGCCCAGCTTCGGCTGCTTAAACTGAAGCACAAGCTGCTGCCCGGGAAAGATGCGGTCGGTGCCGCCAAGCTGTGGATTGTCCTGCCAGAGCTTCATGACGGTCGTTCCGTTGTCTGCGGCAATGTTACCCAGGGTATCCCCACGCTTGACGGTGTAGGTCTCGGTGGGCTGCGGCACGACGATTGTCTGCCCCGGTGTGAGTTTATTGGGGTTTTGCAGCTCATTCTGCTGGATGATGTACTGCAGGGGTACGTTATATCGCTGTGAGATGCGATATAGCGATTCACCCGGCTGTACGACGTGAATGACCATAGAAATACCACCTTTCTCTGCAGTTTATGCCGCAAAGACCGATGGGGTGCGGCGTGCCGGAAATGGTATTCCAATATTGGTGATTGATTGGTATGCAAAAAGTGCCGCCGGTCTTGGACCGACGGCACTTTTCCTTATTTCTTGTGTGAACAATTGCAGCTGCATCCCGCGCAGCCGCCCGGACACTCTCCGTTTTTGACCTGACGATGTACCTTCCGCGCAGCGAATACCACCGCAGCGGCCAGCAGCGCGCAAATAATAATGGTTGCAAGCATTACAATTCCTCCTTGTAGTTAGTTTGCCTGCACGCTCATCTGGTTCAGATGCGCAGTGCTGTCCGGCTTTGCCGGGCGGCGAAACAGTAGATATAGATAACCGATAAGCACCACGATTGCCGCAACCGTGCCCACCCCGAAGGAAAGCGCTCCGGTCAGCAGGCCGCCGAACTGATAAATCATCAGCGACACGGTGTAAGCAAAGATGGTCATGTAGCCGATGGCGAACCACGTCCACTTGGCGCTGTTCATCTCGCGCTTAATTGCGCCCATCGCTGCGAAGCACGGAGCACACAGCAGGTTGAACACCATGAACGAGTAGGCCGAAATCATCGTGAAAGACGCAGACAACGTGCCCCAAATTTCGGCACCGTCCTCAGACAGCTCGCCCGCGAAGTGGAACAGCTGGCCGAAGGTCGCAACGACATTTTCCTTGGCCACAAGTCCTGTGACCGCGGCAACGGACGACTGCCAGTTGCCCCAGCCGAGCGGCGCAAACAGCGGCGCGAGAATGCCGCCAAAGGCAGCAAGCACCGAGTTGTTTACATCCTCGACCATGCCGAACGCGCCGTTCTCCATGCCGAACGTCTGCATAAACCAAATCACAATGGTCGAGAGCAGAATGACCGTTCCGGCCTTCTTGATAAACGACCAGCCGCGCTCCCACATCGAACGCAGCACATTGCCGCCGGTGGGCACATGGTAGGCGGGCAGCTCCATGACAAAGGGCGCGGGGTCGCCGGCAAACATCTTGCTCTTTTTGAGCATAACGCCGGAGACGATAATCGCGGCAATGCCGACGAAGTAGGCCGACAGTGCAACCCATCCCGAATTGTTGAAAATCGCGCCCGCAAAGAGGGCGATAATCGGCATTTTTGCGCCGCAGGGTACAAAGCAGGTGGTCATGATGGTCATGCGGCGGTCGCGCTCCTGCTCAATGGTACGCGAGGCCATAACAGCCGGCACACCGCAGCCCGAGCCAATGAGCATCGGGATAAACGACTTGCCCGACAGACCGAATTTTCGGAAAATGCGATCCATGATGAAGGCCACGCGCGCCATATAGCCGCAGTCCTCCAGCACCGCAAGAAAGAAGAACAGTACGAGCATCTGCGGCACAAAACCAAGCACCGCGCCCACGCCGGCAATGATGCCGTCCAAAATCAGGCTTTGCAGCCATCCCGCAACGCCCAGCGACATCAGAATGCCTTCGACCGCCGGGGGAATGATTTCGCCGAAGAGCACATCGTTCGTCCAGTCGGTTACGAATGTGCCAACGGTCGAGATAGATACATAATACACCAAACCCATGATGATTGCAAAGATGGGCAGCGCCAAAATGCGATTGGTTACAATCCGATCAATCTTGTCGGACGCAGTTTCGCCCACACGCTTCTTTTTCACGCATTTCTTGACCACTGCGGCAATGTAAGTATAACGAGCATCGGTGATGATGGATTCCGCGTCATCGTCCAGTTCGTCCTCAACGGCTGAGATTATTGCGTTAATCTTGTCGGCCTTGTCCTGACCGAACCGGAAGCGGGCGAGCACCTTCTCGTCACGTTCAAACAGCTTGACCGAGAACCAACGTCGCAGCGCAGGCTCGACCGCATCGGCAATCTGATCGCCGATGCGGGCGAGCGCGTCCTCAATGACTGGGGCAAATGCATGGCTGTGCTGCATCGACTTGTTCGACGCAGCCTGTCTGGCGGCCTGAATCAGCTCTGCGGTGCCCTGTCCCTTGATTGCGGCGGTTTCCACCACCGGCACGCCCAATTCCTTGGACAGTGCGGCGGTGTCGATGATGTCGCCGCGCTTTTTGACGATGTCCATCATGTTCAGCGCAAGGACGACCGGAATGCCCATTTCGGTCAGCTGTGTGGTCAGGTAGAGGTTGCGCTCGATGTTCGACGCGTCGACCAGATTCATGATTGCGTCCGGCCGTTCGCCCACCAGATAGTCGCGCGTAACGACCTCCTCCAGTGTGTACGGCGAAAGCGAATAAATACCCGGAAGGTCAGTGATGGTGATTTCCTTATCACTTTTATAACGGCCTTCCTTTTTCTCCACGGTCACGCCCGGCCAGTTGCCGACATACTGCGTCGAACCGGTCAAATCATTGAACATCGTGGTCTTGCCGCAGTTCGGATTGCCGGCAAGCGCCAATCGAATTGACATAGCTGTCCCCTTTCCTGTGGTTAGCGTTATCTAACCCATATGCAAATTTTTTACTCAACCAGAATTTTTTCTGCGTCCGCCTTGCGCAGGCTCAACTCATAACCCCGCACAGTGACCTCAATCGGATCGCCCAGCGGCGCTACCTTGCGCACGAACACCTCTGCCCCGCGCGTCAGTCCCATATCCATGATGCGGCGGCGCACTGCGCCCTCGCCCTCAATCCGGCGCACGGTCACGCTGGTGCCGCACGGAACCTCTCTCAGATTTTCCATATCGTCTTACTCCTTTATACCATAATGCGGGAAGCCATTGAATTGGAAATGGCCACGCGCACGTCCTTTACCGATACGATCAGGTTGCCCGCCATCGAGGACACGACGCGCACCGTTCCGCCCTCGACAAAGCCAAGGTTCTGCAAAAACTGGCGGGTTTGATCCTTTCCGCGAATGGTTTTAATCGTCGTTTCAACACCGGTATCCAGCATGGTCAGCGGCATATTCATTCTCCTCTCGTTCCATGCGTCAGCACGGATGACAACAGACTCAGCAATCATGGGTTAGTCTTCACTAACCTTTATTCCGTATGTAGTTTACCACGGCTAACTTCTGTTGTCAAGCGGGGTTTTTCAAATTTGTTACTTATTGCTAACTGTCTGTTCTGCCGCCCGAATATTTTTGGGCAGGAGGAAGCCCGCGGCTGCTGTTCCAATTCAGCCGCGGGCTCATGTTACGATGGCATACGAGGGAACGTATACCGTTTTGGGGATTTCTCCCCGGACAAGAAAGGATAGTTGTATCATAACAGCCGCCATAGCAGCTGGAATGATTGAATGGGGTTAGTAAGCGGCGAAGCGCTTGCCGAAGTCACGGCAGGCCTCAAGCCCGCTTTCGTCGGGCGTTTCATGCAGCATGAAGCCCTCGTCACCAAAGACGTTCGCGCCGGAATCATCGGCACGCTTATACCAGTCACGCATCCACTGGCCGTCGCCCCAGCCGTAGGAGCCGAACAGCGCAGCCTTATGGCCGGTCAGACGCCCTTCCAGCTCGGTGAAGAACGGCTCGAATTCAGCCTCTTCCAGCACCTCCGCGCCCATGGCAGGACAGCCCAGCGCCAACTTGACATACTGTGCCGCGTCCGCCGCGGTAATTTCGGATACATGCTTGAGGTCGCATTCCTCGCCTGCCGAACGGATGCCTTCCGCGATGGCATTCGCCATCTGCTCGGTGTTGCCCGTTTGGCTCCAGTAGATGATTGCAATTTTATTCATTGGTTGTTACCTCCTGTTGTCATAAAAAAGCGTACTATGCCGCGGCGAATACGTGCAGCAGGCTCTCGCCCCGCTCTACACGCGTCGTCACCGCACGGCATACCCGCGCAATGCGGTCAAATCGTTTGGACGCGGCTTCCGCGTCGCCATATACTTTCCAGTAGCCAGTCAACTTGCAGCCGCGGCCCCGGTGCTCAATGAAACCCTCCACATCCTCGACCGGATAGCCGAGAAACAGGCCGATTTCATGCGGAAAGCTGTCGCACGCCGCTATGCGGCGACGAAGATGTGCAAGCAGTTCGCGCAGGCTCTGTCCGACCGGATAACCGAACTGCCGAAGCAATCGCTCTGCCCGTGCGTCGGTCAGCTGCGTTTCAAGCCGCTGCCGGTGATAGACGAGCAGCAGACAGCGCTTTTCACAGGCGCACACAACTTCAAAGCAGTAGCCGCGCGGCTGAAATGCCGCCCGATACTCCCGCATATGCTGCGAAAGCGCAGGATACAGCGCACGGTCGCACGCCACGAGACTGGCGGATTTGATGCCGGCAAGTGTCGGCGAGCAATAGGCTGCAAGCAGCCTGTCTAGTTGTTCTTTCATAGAAGATGCACCTCCTGCCTATTTAGCATTTGCATTCCTGTATCAGGTATGCATCGAGAGGTTGCGGCACGGTCCGGTTCCGCGCGGACCGTGCCGCCAAATGTTTTTTCTTAGTTAGTCATTGCTAACTTGTTTATATGTTAGCATAAGCTAACTTCGTTGTCAAGCATTTTGCTAAAAAAAGATACCCGCTTTTTCGGCGGGTATCTTTTGCGCTGTTTTATTGATAGCTGACCAGTGCATCCACATCCTTGCGCTTGGGACAAACCGGCTCCTCGGCCGGGTGCCCGATGGCCAGAATCGCCGCGACCTGCTGCCCCGCAGGCACGTCCAGCACCTCGGCGACCTTGTTTTCATCAAAGATGCCCATGATGACCGTACCCAGTCCCTGTGCATGTGCGGCAAGGCAGAAGGTCTGCGACGCGATGCCCGCGTCAAACGACTGCCAGTGCGTGCCCTGCGAGGTGGAAAACGAGCCGTCGCGCTCGTAACCTGACCGGGCAGTGAGCATGGTCACGACAACCAGTGCAGGCGCGTGCAGGGCGGTTTTTTGATTGTAGGCAAAGTCCAGCATGCACGTTTCGGCAAGATTGCGCTTCTTTTTCTCATCAGTTACGACGATATATCGCGCAATCTGCGTGTTTTTCCAGCTCGGCGCATAGGCCGCGGCAGCAACGATTTGCTCGATTTCTTCCTTTGTCACCGGTGTATCGGTGAATTTCCGCACGCTGCGGCGCGTTTTAATACAGTCCAAGGCTTCCATATGGATTGCTCCTTCTTTTTTGTCAATTATCAATGATGTCTTCGATTACTTTGACCTGAAACCGCCGGGTGCGCGGACCGTCAAACTCGCAGAAAAACACGCCCTGCCACGTTCCGAGCAGCGGACGGCCGTCCTCAATCAGCACCGTCTGACTTGCGCCGACATAGCTGCTTTTCAGATGCGCAGCGGCATTCCCCTCGCAGTGGCGAAAGGCCGGACGATCGGGAAAGGCTTCTCCCAGACCGAGCAGCAAATCGTGCTGCACATCGGGATCGGCGTTTTCGTTAATGGTGATGCCTGCCGTTGTGTGCGGGCAGTAGACGATGGCCATACCGCTTTTTACACCGCTTTCCGCGATGACCGAGCACATGTGCTGTGTCACATCGTACATGCCTTCTCGTGCCGTATGCAGGGTGAATTCCCGTGTTTTCACGGCTCCTCCCTCCTCTGCTCGCACAAATATGTAGCCTCAAGGTCGGCCAGATGCAGCTTGACTGCGAGCGGATAGCGTTCATACGCATGGGCAATGGCGAATGAACCGGCCTTGGCCGCATCGTCAAAGCCGCCCATGTGCCAGCGGATGGCGACGGCCTCCTCGTTTTTCAGACGGAGGAAGCGCTCAATCAGAAACACCGATTTTTCCCCGTGACCGTAGGGGAATTTATCGTCCACCGTGTAAACCGGCACCTTTTCCCACTCGCCGCGGTCGTTTTTGCGGTTGCGCATCTCGATTGCGTAAAAGCCTGCCTTGCACAAATCGTGCAGCAGCGACGCGAGGGTGAAGCTCTCCAAATCGTCTGTCGACGGGTCGTAGTGCTTGGAAATCAGCACCTGATAGACATTGAGTGAGTGCTCAAGCAGGCCGCCCTCATAGGCCGCGTGAAAACGAGTTGAAGCCGGCGCAGTGAAAAAGTCTGTGCTTTCCATCCACGCCAGCAGCTTATCCGCGCCCGGACGGTGAATGTTTTTCTGATAAATATCTAAAAATTGCGTTTTGAGCTGTTCGTTCATATGTCTTCCTCCATAATGGCGCGCGCACGGCGGCGCAGCACCTCCGCGGTGTTTTGTGTGGGATCGTCAAGCACGATTTCAAGCAGACGGTGCAGCATATCACCGATGCGCTCGCCCGTCAGGCCAAGCGCGCGCATGTCGTTTCCGTCGACCGCCAGCTGACGCAGCGAAATACACTGCTGTGCCTCGATGACACCGTTCAGCATACGCTCGAGCGCACACAGCCTTTCCATGTCCTGCGGCTGTGTGCCCTGTCCGACGATGTCGCCCTTTTTGATTGCAAGCAGCTGCCGAAACCGTTCTTCCCCGATTTGCGCTAATCGTCGGCGCACGATTTTTTCCTCATCACCGAGCGGCCGGTCATGCTGCGCAACGAGCACCAGCAGCTTTTTCTCGAACTCCGATGAAAAACGCAGGCGGCACGAAATTCCTGCCGCGATGCGCACGCTGACCTTGGGATGCCCATAAAAATGACCGACACCGTTTTCGTCCACCGTTTTGCAGGCAGGCTTGCCGCAGTCGTGCAGCAGCATCGCCCAGCGCAGCAGTGGATCGTTCGGCACCTGCTCGACCGCGCGAACCGTATGCTCCCACACGTCGTAGCGGTGATGGCCGTTCTGCTGATCGAGATCGAACATCGGTGCAAGCTCGGGCAGCGGCTGCATAAGCACATCGCGGCAGGTGCGCAGCGCACGCCCTGCAAACGGTCCGCAGAGCAGGCGCGTCAGTTCGTCCTGCACCCGCTCGCGCGCGACGAGCGACAAGCGCTTTCGCTGCCGCCGCATGGCCGCCGCGGTTTTTTCCTCAATGGCAAAGCCGAACTGCGCCGAAAAACGCGCGGCACGCAAAATGCGCAGCGCGTCCTCCTCAAAGCGCGTATCCGGATTGCCGACCGCACGCAGCAGACCCTTTGCAAGGTCATCCCGCCCGCCGAAGGGGTCAAACAGCCCGCGTTCGGGATGCCACGCCATCGCGCCGACCGTGAAGTCGCGGCGCGCCAAATCGTCCCGAATGCTGCGAACAAAGCGTACCGCGTCCGGATGCCGTCCGTCCGAGTACGCGCCATCCGCGCGGAAGGTGGTGATTTCCAGCGGTCCGTCCGCGGTCAGCAGCGTCAGCGTGCCGTGCTGCAAGCCGGTTTCGAGCACCCGCTCGCCGGCAAACACCGTCTGCATCTCCGCAGGTGTGGCGGCGGTGCACAAATCATAATCATGCGGCTCGACACCGCGTAGCCGGTCGCGCACACAGCCACCGACTGCCCACGTTTCATAGCCCGCCGCTTCGAGCAAAGCAATCGCCCGTGCGGCGCCTGCGGGCAGCTGCATCACTCGCTGTCCTTTTTCTGGCGCAGCTTATAGGAAGTGCCGTCCGGATTGATGACGACCGTGTTCTCCAGCTGCGACTTGAGGTTTGCGCGGAAACCTGCAATATATTCGTCGCGCAACGCCTTCTGCTCGGCCTGCTCCTCTGTGGTCAGCCCCTCAGCCTTTGCCTTCTTGGAAAGCGCGTTGATGCGTGCGATTTTTTTCTGTTCCATTTGTATTCCTCCTTCGGAAAATGGTACACATATTATATCAAAGCATGCCCGCAAAGTCGAGAGCCATTCTTGACCGCACTTCGACCGCATGATACAATGGCTTTATTGTTAAAAATCTCCGAAGGAGCGAAAATAGTATGAAAATCGAAACCCAGTGTCTGCATGAGGGCTATCAGCCCGGCAACGGCGGCGCACGCGCTTTGCCGATTTACCAGTCCACCACCTTCAAATTCGATTCCACCGCCCATGTCGGCGACCTGTTCGACCTGACCGCCGCAGGGCATTTCTACACCCGTCTGTCCAACCCGACCGTTGCGGCGGTTGAGGACAAGATTGCAGCCCTTGAGGGCGGCGTGGGCGCACTGTGCACCTCGTCCGGCCAGGCCGCGACCATGCTTGCCATTCTCAACATCGCAGGCGCGGGCGATCACCTTGTCGCCACCTCGACCATCTACGGCGGCAGCCTGAACCTGCTTGCGGTCACGTTCAAGAAGCTTGGCATCGAGGTAACCTTCGTTGACGGTGACGCACCTGCCGAAGAGATTGAAAAGGCATTTCGCCCGAACACCCGCGCGGTTTTCGGTGAGACGATTGCAAACCCCGCGCTGACCGTGCTGGATTTTGAGAAATTCTCGGCACTCGCCCATGCGCACAACGTTCCCCTGATTGTCGACAACACCTTTGCAACACCCGTACTCTGCCGTCCCTTTGAGCACGGTGCGGATATCGTGGTGCATTCCACGACAAAATATATGGAAGGTCATGCGGTGCAGATGGGCGGCGTGATTGTCGACGGCGGCAAGTTCGACTGGACGAGCGGCAACTTCCCCGGCCTGACCGAGCCGGATGACAGCTACCACGGTCTTGTCTATACCGAAGCCTGCGGCAGCGCGGCCTACATTACCAAGGCGCGCGTGCAGCTGATGCGCGATATGGGCGCATGCCAGACCCCGATGGGCGCATTCCTGCTCGACCTCGGCCTGCAGACTCTGCCGCTTCGCATTCGCCAGCATTCCGCAAACGCTCTTGCCGTTGCCGAATTCCTGACGGGCAGCGATAAAATTGAATTTGTCACCTATCCCGGCCTTGCAGCCGACAAGCACCATGCCCGCGCCGAAAAATATCTGGAAAACGGCGCGGCCTCCGGCGTTATCTCGTTCAGTCTGAAGGGCGGCCGCGCGGCTGCCGAAAAGGTGATTGACGCATTCCGTCTGATTTCGCTCGAGGTGCACGTGGCAGACATTCATTCGTGCGCACTGCATCCGGCAAGCTCGACCCACCGTCAGCTTTCCGACGAGCAGCTTGCCGCCGCCGGCATCACACCGGGTCTGATTCGCCTGTCGTGCGGCTTAGAGAACGCTGAAGACATCATTGCGGATGTTAAGCAGGCACTCGAGCAGGTTTAACCAATCGAAAACAGCGGGGACGGTTTTGCCGTCCCCGTTTTGCTAAAGGAGTTGTATGAAATGAATATCCGTCCGATCGAAGCGGGTGACCGCGACTATTTTATCAACATGGTGCACGAATTTTATCGCTCGCCTGCCGTGTGCCATGAAATTCCCGACCAGAACGCTGAGCGCACCTTTGAGCTGCTCATGCACGGCAGTCCCTATGCCGACTGCCTGATTGCCGAGGACGACACCGGTGCGCCCTGCGCCTATTTTCTGCTCTCGCTGACATGGTCGAACGAAGCGGGCGGCCTGTGCATCTGGATGGAAGAGCTGATGGTCGAGGAGCGTATGCGGGGCAAGGGGATCGGCAGCAAAATGATTGCCGCTGTGCATGAAAAGTACAACTCGGCCGCACGTTTCCGTCTGGAAGTGACCGAGGAAAACCCACGCGCCGCCGCGCTGTACCGCATGCTCGGCTTTGAGGAGCTGCCGTACAACCAGATGATTATCGATACCCCGATCGGCCTATGAATGACAGGGTATATGAATTTGATGCGGTGATTTGCAAGGTGCCTGAGCTGGACGGCGCATATATTGAATTCCCGTATGACGTGCGCGCCGAATTCGGCCGCGGCCGCGTCAAGGTGCGTGCAACGTTTGACGGAGTGCCTTACGACGGCAGTCTGGTGCGCATGAAAACGCCCGGCCACATTCTCGGCTTGCGCAAGGATATTCGCGCGGCCATCGGCAAGCAGCCGGGCGATACCGTGCATGTCACCCTCCGCGAACGTGTCTGAGAGGGGGAAACAGATGAACGAAACCACAGAAAACAAAATGGGCGTGATGCCTGAGGGGCGGCTTCTGATTACAATGTCGCTGCCCATCATGGTTTCCATGCTCATTCAGGCGCTGTACAACATTATTGACAGCGCCTTTGTCGCGCGGGTGAGTGAGAGTGCGTTCGTCGCCGTTTCGCTTGCCTTTCCCGTGCAGCTGCTGATGATTGCCGTCGCCACCGGTGCGGGTGTGGGTGTCAACGCCCTGCTTTCGCGCCGCCTCGGTCAAAAAAAGCAGGACGAGGCCGACGCAGTTGCCATGAACGGCGTCTTTCTCGCGGTTCTGTGCTGGGTGGTGTTCGCCGTACTCGGTCTGCTCTTCGGCCGACCGTTCATTGCCTGCTTTACCGATGATCCCGCCGTGGTTGAGATGGGTGCGAGCTATGTCACGGTGTGCACCACTCTATCGTGCGGTGTGTTTCTGCTCTTCGCTGCCGAGCGCATCATGCAGGCGACCGGCAACACCGTGTTCCACATGATCACCCAGCTGATTGGCGCGGGCATCAACCTTGTGCTCGACCCGCTGCTTATCTTCGGCATCGGCCCGTTTCCCAAGCTCGGCACGACAGGCGCGGCGCTCGCAACGGTCATTGCGCAGATTCTCGCGATGCTGCTTGGTTTTTTTATCAACGTGCGCTTCAACCGCGAGGTCAACCTTCGTCTGCGCGGTTTTCGTCCCAACCCCGCCATCCTTGGCGGCATTTTGCGCATTGGCCTGCCCGTTATGGTTACGCAGTCGCTGATGAGTGTGCTCGCCACCGGCATGAACCGCATTCTGATGTCCTTTTCAATGACGGCGGTGGGGTTTTACGGCGCATACTACAAGCTGCAGAATTTCCTCTATATGCCGATTTTCGGCATGAACAATGCGCTCATCCCGATGATTGGCTACAATTTCGGTGCAAAACGCAAAGATCGGATTCAAAAAATCACCCGATACGCGCTGCTGCTCGGTTTGGGCATCATGGTCTGCGGCACGCTGCTGTTTGAGGCTCTGCCCGTACCGCTGCTGCGCCTGTTCGATGCCTCCGACGCAATGCTCTCGATCGGCGTGCCCGCGATGCGTATCATCGCGCTCTCCTTCTGCTTTTCCGCCGTTTCGCTCGTCTTGTGCAGCTGTTTGCAGGGACTGGGACGCAGTATGCCCTCTCTTATCGTTGCGCTGCTACGTCAACTGGTTGTTATCCTGCCTGCCGCCGTTTTGCTTGCACGCGTTGACCTGCACGCGGTCTGGTTCGCGTTTCCCCTTGCCGAGGCGGTTGGTTTTGCCGCCGCCATCGTGCTGTACCGGGTGGAGGCTGGGCACATCATGGCAAAAATTACTTAAAATAAATTCACATTTCGTTCATTGTTTTTGTTTCGCAACGGGACTATAATGAAAGCACGTAAAGGAAAGGAGGGCGATTCCATTGGACAGCGAATTTCACCGGATGGCGCGGGACATCATGGAGCACCCGCGATTTCAGCAGCTGCGCGGTTTTATCCACCACGGCGCCGACAATTCGGTATATGATCATTCTGTTGCCGTAGCGGAATCGGCCTATGCAATCGCCCGCAAGATGCGTCTGTCGGAGGGCGAAACGCAGTCGGTCGTCCGCGCCGCCCTGCTTCATGATTTCTTTGGCTATGACTGGCACAGCGATCGTTTTCGCCGCTACCGCGGATCTTTTTCCGGCATACAGCGGCTTGCACGCATGCACGCCTTTGTGCACGGCCACATTGCGGCCGGACGCGCAAGGCGCACCTTCGGTCTGACCGACCGGGAGTGCGAAGCGATTGCCCGCCATATGTTCCCTTTGGCTGCCATGCCGCGCACGCGCATTGCATGGATTGTCACTTGGGCAGACAAGGTCGTTGCCTCCAAGGAAATGACGCTCGCGCTTGGCGGTTATATGACTTCCTTCTATCAGAAAATTTTTGGAGCACTCGCATAAAGAAAGCGTGCTCCCGCAGAAACACAAACAGCCGTTCAGCCCTTTCGAGGCTGAGCGGCTGTTTTATGTTCACCTTGCGGCTGTGTACTCATCGAATCATTTGCTCTACGGCTTCCTTCGGCTGCAGACCTGCGGTGGTGGAAACCACGCGGCCGTCACGAATCATGGCAAGCATCGGAATGCCCATGACCTGGAACTGACCGGCAAGCTCCGGCTGCTCGTCAACGTTGACCTTGCCCACGAGTACGTCGGGATTCTCCTCGGCCACACGATCAATCACAGGGGACAGCATGCGGCACGGTCCGCACCACGGCGCCCAGAAATCCAGCAGCACCGGACGGTCGGACGATAAAACCTCGCGGCTGAAGTTTTCTTTGGTAACAGTAATAACAGACATTGTGAATGTCTCCCTTCGTTCAATTTCTGTACTAAGTATACCGCGTCTCAAACCCCGCTTCTGTGACGAAGTTACACTGGCTTTACCGCAGGCTGTCAGCCGCGAGCGCGGACAGCCGCTCCCGATCGAGCAGCGCAATACTGCCGCGTGTCAGGTGCACCAATCCTTCATTTTGAAAATACTTGAGCATGCGCGTGACCACCTCGCGCGCACTGCCCAGATGCCGTGCCAGCTGCTCATGCGTCACGGAAAGCGTGTCGCTTCCGGCAAGCTCACACTCTTCCAGCAGCAGCGCTGCCAGACGGCCGTCCATCTTTTTGCTCAGCACCTGGTCCATCAGCCACATGACATCGGAAAACCGCGTCGCCATCAATTCGTTTACGTAATTTGCCGCCGGCGCCGACTGCTCGGTCACCCGACGGAACACCTCGGCAGGCAGATGGATGACTTCGGTATCGGCCTCTGCCTCGACCATCACTTCAAATTCAATGCTCCGCATCATGCAGGAGGCCGAAAACAGGCAGATATCGCGCTCAAGCAAGCGATACAGCGTCAATTCCTTGCCCTCATCGGACAGCACATAGGCACGCAGGCGGCCGTGCAGAATCAGCAGCAGACCCACGCAGTCCTCTGAACCGCGGTGCACGACCCTACCCTTTTCAAACCGCCGCACCTGTGCCGCATCGCACAAAATCATGCGCTGCTCCTCGGTCAGCCGACTCCAAAACGGCAGAAAATCACTCAGCTCCATTGCACCCTCTCCTTTCCACTCTTTCTATATTATAGGGTACGCAAGGTTTTTGGTCAATATTATGTAAGATTTCGCCGATTTTTCTTGCACAATCCCTCTGAAACGGTTATAATCATTTTAGTTATATTTAGTAAAGAGGAGGGCCCGTGTATGGCAACCTTAAAGGAGTTGGCCACCCTAACCGGTTTTTCGCAGGCCACCATCTCCCGCGTGTTGAACAACGACCCCACCATGTCGGTGAGCGACACGACCCGTGCCGCGATTTTCGAGGCAGCTGGTGAGTTACATTATAAAACCTCCAACCGCACACGCAAGCCGCGCGGCGCACATAAAAACCCGCTCCGCTTTGCGGTTGCCGAAATGCTGACCCCGGCCGAGCAGCTGGGTGATCCGTATTTTCTGTTTCTTAAAAATTTTGCCGAGCAGCAATGTATTGATCGCGGCGCAGAGGTCTGCCATCTCCGCGCCGAGGGCAACGGCTACCGCCTGGACACACCGCTGCAGGTTGACGGTGTGCTCGCCATCGGCATTTTTTCCGAGGAGCAGGTCGAACGGCTGTCTTACTTCAGCCGCAATCTTGTTTTTCTTGACTCTGCCCCCGATGAAACACGCTTTGATTCGGTCGTGCTCAACTTCCGCATCGGCGTGGAGCTTGCGCTCGACCATCTGCGTGCACTCGGCCACAGTGAGATTGGTTTCATCGGCCCTGACCGCAAGCTTGACTACAAGAAGCGCCCCGCGCCCGAGGTGCGGCGACAGCACTTCATCAAGTACATGGAAGAGCATCATCTGTTTCACCCTGAATTTGTGTTTGAAACACCGATGGACGCAGGCATTGCGCGCGCGACACTGTTGCATGAAATCCAGGCTGGACACACCCTGCCCACCGCCCTGCTTGCCGCCAATGAGGAAACCGCCATCGGCGCCGTGGGTGCACTGCGTGCCGCGGGTCTTCAGGTGCCGCAGGATATTTCCGTCATCAGCTTCAACGATACCGCGCGCAGCGAGCTGACCGATCCCCCGCTGACCAGTGTCAGCACACATGCGGAGGATATGAGCGCCGCCGCTATCGAGATGCTTGCGCGCCGCGCCGAATATATGCGCCGCTCGCCCAATCGGCCGGCCATGCTGCCGTTTAAAATCGTTGTTCCTCCCACCCTAATTGAACGACAGAGCGTTGCTGCGCCCTGCCGCTGACCATGCAATATTGAAGTCTGGCTTTTTCCACAAAAGCCGGGCTTTTTTTTTATAATATGCTCATAGTTTTTTACTAAATATTGTTGCGCATTTAGTAAATCAATGCTATGATAGGAATAACAAAGATGTACCGGGAGATGAGTAACGATGATGACACAGTCCCAACTACGCGGCCTGCTGGAAAACAGCGCCGCAGATGATAAACTGATGCGTGTCTACGGCGGACAGGCAAATGAATTAGAGAGCGCTCGCGCACGTCTGCTGGCGCTTCTGGCCTGTTATGGCGAAGCCTTTGGATACGAGGAGGAAGTCGGCCTGTTTACCGGCCCGGGGCGCACCGAAATGGGCGGTAACCACACCGATCATCAGCACGGCCGCGTGCTCGCCGGCGCGGTCAATCTGGATGCCATCGCCTGCGCAGGCGCGAATGGCACAGAAGAAATTCGCATTCAATCCGCCGGTTATCCGGAAATCCGTATCCGGCTCAGCGACCTTTCTCCCAATGAAACCGAGTATGGCACTTCGGCCGCGTTGGTGCGCGGCGTGTGCGCCCGTTTTACTGAAATGGGGTATGCGCTTGGGGGCTTTAACGCCTGCATCGCATCGACCGTGCTGGGCGGCTCCGGATTATCCTCCTCGGCAGCTTATGAGGTACTGATCGGCGTGATTGTCAATCACCTGTTCTGCAGTGATGAGGTCAGCCTAATTCAGATTGCGCAAATCGGTCAGTACGCGGAAAACGTTTTCTTCGGCAAGCCCTGCGGTCTGATGGATCAGCTGGCCAGCGCGGTCGGCGGCATTGTATCGATTGACTTCAGGAATCCAGCTGAACCCGTTGTCAGTAAAGTCGATTATGACCTTTCCGCTTCCGGTCACGCGCTGTGCATCATTGATTCGGGCGCAGATCATGCCGATTTGACCAATGATTACGCCGCAATCACGGAGGAAATGGGCGCAGTTGCCGCCTATTTTGGAAAATCTGTGCTGCGCGAAGTGGATTACGATGACTTTTGGGCGTCCCTCCCTGATTTGCGCAATCAGGTGAATGACCGCGCTCTTCTGCGTGCCATCCACTTTTTCAGCGACAATCTGCTTGCCAAAAAGCAGGCACAGGCACTTGAACGAGATGATTTTTCCCTATTCCTCTCTCTGGTGCATCGCTCCGGGCTGTCCTCGGCGCGTCACCTACAAAACCTGTACAGCGCTGCACAGCCAATGCATCAGGCCGTTCCGCTTGCCATCGCACTGGCCGAGCAGCTGCTCGACGGCGAAGGTGCCGTCCGCGTGCACGGCGGCGGATTTGCAGGCACCATTCAGGCTTACGTACCGCTTTCCAAACTCACCGCGTTCAAAACAGGCATGGAGGCCGTCCTCGGCGAAGGACGCTGCCATGTGCTGCGCATCCGCCCGGTCGGCGGCGCGGTGATTCTCGCGTAACATACCATCACGACTGACAGGAGGATTATACAATGGCTATTCTGGTACTGGGCGGCGCGGGCTACATCGGCTCGCACACCGTTTATGAGCTCATCGACGCAGGCCGCGACGTGGTCGTGGCAGATAATCTGGAAACCGGTTTCCGCGCAGCGGTGCATCCCAAGGCACGCTTTTATGAGGGCGATATCCGTGACCGCGCATTTATTGACCGCGTATTTGACAGCGAACAAATCGAGGGCGTCATTCACTTCGCCGCCAACAGTCAGGTTGGCGAGAGCATGGTAAAGCCCCTGAAATACTATGACAACAATCTTTGCGGCACCAAAACACTGCTGGAAAGCATGGTGGCGCACGGTGTGGACAAAATCGTCTTCTCCTCCACTGCCGCGACCTACGGCGAGCCTGAGCGTGTGCCGATTATGGAGGATGATCGCACCTGTCCGACCAACTGCTACGGCGAGACCAAGCTTGCCATGGAGCATATGATGAAGTGGACCTCGATTGCGCACGGCCTGCGCTTTGTCGCGCTGCGCTATTTCAACGCCTGCGGTGCGCACGCTTCGGGGGCAATCGGCGAGGCACACAATCCCGAAACTCACCTCATTCCGCTGATTCTGCAGGTTCCGAACGGTCAGCGTGAGAAAATCGCCATCTTCGGCGAGGACTATCCCACGCCGGACGGCACCTGCATCCGTGACTACATTCATGTTTCCGATCTGGCACAGGCGCATATTCTGGCGCTCGACTATCTGCTTGCCGGAAATGACAACAACGTCTTTAACCTCGGCAACGGCGTGGGCTTTTCGGTCAAGGAGGTCATTGAAGAGACCCGCCGCGTGACCGGCCACCCGATTCCCGCCAAGGTTGAGCCGCGCCGCGCCGGCGACCCCGCACAGCTGATTGCCTCCAGCCAGAAGGCCAAAGACGTGCTCGGCTGGAAGCCCAAGTACGACGATCTGCACACCATCATCGACACCGCGTGGAAATGGCATCAGGCGCATCCGCACGGCTTCGAGCAGTAAAGGAGTTCGCCCCATGATCGACACCGCAGTTTCACAACTGATTGCTTATGCCCTGCGAACCGGGCTCATCGCGCCGGAGGACGAAGTCTGGGCGACCAACGCTGTGCTCGAGCTGCTTCAGCTTGACAGCTACGATGCGTCCGCACAGCAGGATGCATCTATCGACCTGTCCGAGATTCTCACCACGCTGATGGACGATGCGCATGCCCGCGGCGTGCTGCCCGAGGACTCAATTGTCTATCGTGACCTGTTCGACACCGCGCTGATGGGCCGTCTGACCCCTCCGCCGCGCGAAATTATTGCGAAGTTCCGTGCGCTGTATGAGCAGAGTCCGCAGCAGGCCACCGACTGGTATTATAAGTTCAGTCAGGACACCAACTATATCCGTCGCGATCGCATCGCCAAGGATGTGCAATGGAAGAGCGAAACACCCTACGGCGCGTTTGATATCACCATCAACCTTTCCAAGCCCGAAAAGGATCCCAAGGCCATCGCCGCCGCGCGCAATCTGCCCGCTGCGGCCTACCCCAAATGTCTGCTGTGCAGCGAAAACGAGGGCTATGCCGGCCGCATCAACCATCCGGCGCGCCAGAACCATCGCATTGTGCCGATTGAGATCAACGGCAGCCCATGGTTCCTGCAATATTCGCCCTATGTTTACTATAACGAGCACTGCATCTGCTTCAATCGGGAGCATACTCCGATGAAGATTGACCGCGCCTGCTTTGGCAAGCTGCTTGACTTTGTCGGCCAGTTCCCGCACTACTTTGTCGGCTCGAACGCCGATTTGCCCATTGTAGGCGGCTCAATTCTGGCGCACGACCATTTTCAGGGCGGGCACTACACCTTTGCGATGGAACGCGCACCGATTGAGACCGCGCTCTCCTTCGAAGGCTTTGATGACGTTGCCGCCGGCATTGTGAAATGGCCGATGTCGGTCATCCGCCTTTGCTGCAAGGATGCTGACCGTCTGGTCGAGCTTGCCGACCGAATTCTCCAGTCGTGGCGCGGCTATTCGGATGAAGCGGCCATGATTTTTGCCGAAACCGATGGCGTGCCACACAACACGATTACGCCGATTGCCCGCCGCCGCGGCGACGATTTTGAGCTTGATCTCGTACTGCGCAACAACCTGACCACCGAAGAGCATCCGCTCGGCCTTTACCATCCCCACGCCGAGCTGCACCATATCAAAAAGGAAAACATCGGCCTGATTGAGGTCATGGGTCTGGCTGTGCTGCCTGCCCGCCTCAAGGAAGAGCTTGCCGTATTGAGCGAAAAGCTGCTTGCGGGCGACGACCTGCGCGGTGATTCCCGCACTGCGTCTCACGCCGATTGGGCAGAGGAAATCGCCAAAAACAACACGCTGACTGCGGAGAACATTACCGAGATTCTGCACAAAGAGGTCGGTCTCGTCTTTGCCACCGTGCTGGAGCATGCCGGCGTCTACGCACGCAACGAACAGGGGCAGGCGGCGTTCCGCCGTTTCGCAGAGCAGGTGAGATAACATGGAAATCAACCGCACGCTCTTTGGAACCGCGGCTGACGGCATGCCGGTCGACCGCTACACCCTGTCCGACGGCCGCATGACGGCCGATGTGATTACCTACGGCGGCGCGCTGCAATCGCTTCGCGTACCCGACCGAAACGGCAGACTGACCGATGTCTTGCTTGGCTACGACAGCATCGAAGCCTATCAGGCGCAGGATAAATACATCGGCGCACTCATCGGCCGCTGCGCCAATCGCATTTCCGACGATGGCTTCGCGCTCAACGGCACGGTTTATCTGCTTGCCCGCAACAGCGGGCCCAATCATCTGCACGGCGGCTTGTCGGGCTTTGACCGCAGACATTGGACTGCGCTCGAAACTCCGACCGGTCTGGTGCTGCGCTACTCGAGCGCGGACGGCGAGGAAGGCTATCCCGGCCGCCTGCAAGCGACCGTCACCTATGCACTTGAAAACGGCGCGCTCTCTATCGAATACCGCGCGGAAACCGACGCGGACACCCTCTGCAACCTGACCAACCATAGCTATTTTAACCTTGCAGGACACGGCAGCGGTCCGGTTGGCGATCAGACCATCCGGCTGCACGCCTCACAATATACACCCGCCGATGCAAACGCCGTTCCAACGGGCAAAATTACTCTGGTTGACGGCACGCCGATGGATTTGCGCGAAGAGCAGCCAATCGGTGCTCACTGGGATGATGCCTTCGAACAGCTCGCCTTCGCGGGCGGCTACGACCATAACTGGGTCATTGACGGCAAGTCCGGCGTGCTGCGCCCGACCGCCGAAGCCTATTGTACACAGACCGGCATTCATATGGAGGTGCAAAGCACCCAGCCGGGCGTACAGTTCTACACCGGCAACTTTCTTGATGACGAAATGCCGCTCGGCAAGGGCGGTGTGCGCTACGGACGCAGGCACGGGTTCTGTCTGGAAACCCAGTGCTTCCCCGATGCGGTGCATCATCCGAACTTCCCGCAGCCCATTCTGCGCGCGGGACATACTTATCGCCAGAAAACCGTATATCGCTTCTTCTCTCGGTAAACGGTTTTTCTATACACCAACTTCTTCTCTCCCAAATAGAAACACCCTCCGTGAAAACGGAGGGTGTTTCTATTTCTTATTGTTCTTCGGAATCGTCGCTGCTCTGCGGCTCGTCGGACGCGTCCTCCGTCTGCTGCGGTTCAGCAGGCTGTACGGGTGCGCTGTACACCGGATTTACCGGCGGCTGATAAACCGGTTTGCGTGCCTCATCGAAATACTCGTACAGGCCGATGAACGACGTATTCATATAGGCCGATAGGAACGCACTGACGACAATATCCAGAATAATCGCCGCAATGCAGCACAGCACCAGTACGGCAACGCCGCTGCCGGCCACGCCCATCATCGACATGCCGAATACGCCGAGCAGGATGCAGCCATACACAACGCCGAATACCAGCAGATACCACGGCAGAAAGCTCAGCACGAAGACAAACAGCTTCCCGTAATGGCCGCTGAAGGCATGGCTGGCATCTCTCGAAGCCGCCCAAGCGCCGTAGCTTTCATCCTCGTCCAGAATAATCCATCCCGCGTTGTAGGTCATCAGCTTAACGGAAATCGGAATCATCGCCAGAATGAACACAATTTCAAGTGCCAGCATCGTCCCTGCCATCGAGCCGGCGGACGCGCCGCCCATGGCCATGCCAACCGAAAGGCCGGTCACAATCAGGAAATAAATCAGCATCGGTCCGATCATCCAAATCAGTGAACGCAGCATCAGGCAAAGTTCCATTTTGATGCCGGTCCAAACCGAGTGCAGCGAAGTAAACGGATGGAACAGCAACCCCACAGTCGGCTGTTCGCCGCGGCGCAGTGCGATATAATACTTCATCATACCAAACTGCAGCGGTCCCGCAATTACAACCATCAGCACCAGCACCAACCCAATGGAATTCATGCTGCTGAGCAAACTCTGCGCCACCATCATCTCCATCTGCTCCGCGCTGACGAAGCTGGATGAAGTGGCCATCATGGCGAATGCACGGCCAAAAATTGCGCCGTACATCATGATTGTCAGCAAAAAGAACGGCAGTCCGTACAGAAACATCAGTCCGATGCAGCTGCCCAAGCGCTCTTTCACGTGCGCCTTGCACTCCTTCTTAATCCCCTTGCGAATTTCTTTGGAATACTCCATTTTTTGTCCTCCCACATTTGTCGTTTTCTCTATCCTCAGTCAGCCTTTTCCGGATCAGCGCCCGCATCAGGCTGCGTCTGGGCGTCGGTATTCGGTTTGGCAGTCGTGTCTTCCTTGGGTTTTTCCGGCTCAATCGTGCCAACATAGACAATCTTGTCGCGTTTGACATAGCTCGATGAATTCGCCAGCACCTCGCTCATTTGACCGTTCACGGTAATTTGCTTATAGGTGCGGGTCGAATAGCCGGTGATGC
Source organism: Butyricicoccus sp. Marseille-Q5471 (assembly GCF_951230135.1). Lineage (GTDB taxonomy): Bacteria > Bacillota > Clostridia > Oscillospirales > Butyricicoccaceae > Agathobaculum. The sequence goes on from NZ_CATNVC010000005.1 coordinate 52,603, forward strand.
CGGTCTGGTCAACGCGTGTCTGCCCTACCTTCATTGAGGTATCCTTTTTCTCTACCGTCTCGGGTGTATAGGTTTTTAACACCTCAGTGCGTGTTTTAACCGATTTATCGGTGGTTTTTGTGCCGATAATCGTCATAACCATCTGTCCGCCGACCTGCTCGGCCAGTACCTTGACCGGATAATCGGTGTTGTTCTTAAACCGGAAGTCGAGCGTGCCGTAGTCGACCGTGGCGTCCTCGCCAAGCGGCGTATAGGAAACGGTGAAGGAATGGTTATGCCGCTCAGTGACCTCCAAATCCGCGCGAAGCACAGCCATATACAGCGTTGAGGACGGCTGACACACGCCGCCGCCGAATTCCTCAATGATTTTGCCGTTGGCATACGCGCCGGCGGGCTTGTAGCCGCGCGCCTCAGAACGTTCACCCACCACACCGTTGTACGAAAACTCATCTCCCGGGTTTAGGATGGTTCCGTTAATCGCCTTGGACGCCAGCCGCACGTTGTTGGTACGCGGCACATTGCCTTCGTTGAGACTGGTGGTCGTGCGTGCGAGCGTATCGCGGAACAGCTTTTCCTTGAGATCTGCCGCGGTCACCTTGGCGGGTGTTTTCACAATCGGAATGATGTAGCTCTCTGCCGAGCCGTCGCCGACGATTTTCTTTGCTTCCTCCAAATCGAACTGCACGCCTGCCTTTTCGGGCACGATGGTCTTGCCATCCTCCTTGCTCACGGTTGCACTGACCGGATCACCGATGACGGCAGAGGCAATCTGATCCATATTAATCGCAGGGGTTTCGGTCAGCGTGGTATCGACCGCATAGGGTTCAAAGTTCATCAATCGAATTTTTTCGGTCATGGTCTGCTCGACGAGCAAGCTGTCAAAGGTGACACCCGGCTTGCCTGCGTGCAGGGTCATCGTATCCTCCCCGATTTCCCATGTGGGTTCAACCGGCTTGGTCAGCGCCTCAGCCGCGATGTCGCCCAATGCCTTGCGTAGGCCTGCATCGTCTACCGTTGCCGCAATCTGCGCTTCGCCCTTGCCGACGAGCGCCAGCACAACCTGCCCGACGCGCTGCAGCGGATTGCCTGTGCGGCCGACTGCGCGTGCGTTTTCAACCGACTGCTTCGCATCCACGTTTTCCAGCACCGATTTGACCGGAATGTCGTACGTCTTTTCATAAATTGTGACCGAAACATCGGCATCCTGATACAGCGGCGCGCTCTGGGTTTCCACTGCTGATACGGCCTGCTCATCGTTCATGCCGCCGACCGGAATCGACCCCACCGTCACGCCCGGAAAAATGTTCGGATACAGATAAGTAAATCCGATTAAGCCGACCAGAAGCACGGCAAACAGGCCGCCCGCAATACCGCAGACGACCGGAAAACGACCCTTGCGTATTTGTTTTTCGGGTTTGGGCGCGGGATTCTTAGCGTTTTTATTCACCAAATGCGCGCCTTTCTTCGCTTTGCGACCCAACATGAATGCTCCCCTTTTTGATACTTGATATATGCGTTCTACTCTCATTGCATACAAAAACGACGAAAATTACGTTCGCCTGTTTTCGACGAAATCCTATCTTTCCATTATAGAGTGCATTGGTATGAGAAGCAACAACAATTTGGTTAAATCACGAATACCTATATCTAACCCCCAAAATTCCCATAGAATCACCGTAAAAAAGTGAAGCAGCCGCGTTGGCGGCTGCCTCGGAAAAATCACACGTTAAAGCGGAACAGCACGACGTCTCCGTCCTGCATGACATACTCCTTGCCTTCCGAACGAACCAGTCCCTTTTCCCGCGCGGCGGAAAGCGAGCCCAGCGCAATCAAATCCTTATAGTTGATGACCTCGGCGCGGATAAAGCCGCGTTCAAAGTCGGTATGGATTTTGCCTGCAGCCTGCGGCGCCTTGGTGCCCTTGTCAATTGTCCAGGCGCGCACTTCCTGCTCGCCCGCGGTCAGGTAGCTCATCAGCCCGAGCAGGTCGTAGCACACCTTAATCAGACGATCAAGTCCCGACTCATGCAGGCCGAGCTCGGACAGGAACATGTCCTTCTCCTCATCGTCCATGCCGGAGATATCTTCTTCCAGTTTCGCGCAGATAGGCAGCACCATCGCGCCTTCCCCTGCCGCAATGGTCTTGACCGCTTCCAGACGTGCATTTTCCTGCTGATCGCCCGTAAAACCAGCCTCGTCCATGTTGGCGGCGTAAATCACCTTTTTAGAGGAAAGCAGGTCACTCTCTCCGATGACACGGATGACGTCCTCATCCTCTGCAAAGCCCTCGAAGGTGCGGGCGGTTTTGCCCTCTTCCAGATGAGCTTTCAGCTTTTCGAGAATCTCCACATCACGGCCGAGCTTCTTATCTGCCTTGGCCGCCTTGCGGGTACGGTCGAGTCGGCGCTCCAGATGCTCGATATCGGCAAGAATCAGCTCAAGGTTAATCGTCTCGATATCGCGCGACGGATCGACCGAGCCTTCTACGTGCACGATGTTTTCATTTTCAAAGCAGCGCACCACGTGCACAATCGCGTCCACTTCACGAATGTGGGACAGGAACTTATTGCCCAGGCCCTCGCCCTTGGATGCACCGCGCACCAGACCTGCGATGTCGACGAACTCCACGACGGCCGGTGTGGTCTTTTTGGCGTGATACAGCTCGGTCAGCGGCTGCAGGCGTTCATCCGGCACGGCTACCATACCGACATTGGGGTCAATGGTGCAGAACGGATAGTTTGCGCTCTCCGCGCCCGCCTGTGTAATGGCGTTAAAAAGCGTGGACTTGCCCACGTTAGGCAGACCGACGATGCCGAGTTTCATAGTTTACATTCCTCCAGCGTAAGATGAGACTGGCAGATACCCGCAGTCCCGCATTTTATGATAAAAATAGTATAACGCTTTTTGTGGCTTTTTGCAATCTTTTGCCTTATACTTAATACAAAGGAGGTGGCCGCAGTATGCCCAACTATGTGACCCACCATATTTTCGCAACAACCGTTCAGCGTGTGACCCGGGATGCGATTGCCCACATCGCCGCCCTGTACCCCGCCGCCTACCGCTGGGGTGCGCAGGGACCCGACCCGCTGTTCTATTATCACATGCCCTTCCCCAGTGCGATTACACGGCTGGCGCAGCGCATGCACGCCGAGCCGCCCGACCGTCTGTTTGAAGCGCTCTGCGCCGCCGCACAGCAGCAGCATGATACCGCGGCACTGGCCTATGTTTTCGGCTTCTGCACCCACTACGCGCTCGATCGTGTCACCCATCCGCTCATTCAGGCCGAAGCCGATCGGCTTGCGCTGTTTCGTCCCGGCCTTTCGGCGGCCGCACGCCACAACACCGTGGAATCCGATTTGGATGGCGTGATGATTGCCGAATATATCACCAACGACCAGTCAAGCTTTGAAGCCTTCCGCCTGCTCGACCCGAACGCGGCCGAGTGCACGGTTTTCGCACGCACGCTGTCCCTCGCGGCCAAAACCGCGTATGGGGTGCATTTATCGCCCGCCGCAGTGTACCGCTCGCTGCACGACACACGCCGCGTTTTTCACCTCGCGCACGGCGGCCTGAAGGCACGCGCCCATGTGGAACGCTTGGAGCGCCTGGTCGGCCGCGCCGGTATGGCCTCCTCGCTCATCCGGCCGGACGAGCCGCTCCGCTCGGACTGCGCCAATGTTGAGCACCGCGTCTGGCAGTGGGAGGGACAGGATCGAACCGACTCATTCTTCGATTTGTTCGACTCCGCCGTGCCGCTTGCACTCTCGCTGCAGCGCGCAGTGCTTGACCGGTATTATCAGGAAAAACCGCTGGATTCGCGCTTTTTTCCCACTGATTTTAATGGTATCAAACCGAAAAGTTAAAAAATGATTGCTAGTCGACAGGTTTCCCATGACTTCGCCCGCCAAACCTCTTATGCTATCCATTGTTACCAATCTGTAACCTCGGATTTTGAAAGGAGGGATCGCGGAGGCTTCTGCCTCTGTGCGAACTGTCATGAGAAACCTGTTTTCTATTCTGTGCGGCCTGCTGTCCTGTCTGATTTACGGACTGATCAGCGTCGTGCTCTTTCTCGACCGCGTGATCTGCGCGATTTATGATTTACCACTATGGGGCAAGCTTGCTCACGCCTTTCGCTCGCTTGCACGCCGTCGCGCCGTCTGCGCGTGTGCGGTGTTCGCAACCTGTTTTATCCTGCCTGCCGTTCTGCTGACGCATGGCGGCGTGGTGGTCATGGCTGGAGGGCGCGCCATCGGCATGGTAGAAAGCCGCGCGGTGCTCGGCACTGCAATTGCAACGATTGAAGAGCAGGCCTCCGCCCTGCAGGGCTCGGATTACGTGCTGCCCTGTGAAATTTCCTGCTCCCCTTCACGCGGCACCAGCAGCCAGTTCCTAAATCCGGACGAGCTGACCGCCGCGCTGATCGACAGCACAGACGATTTGGGCACGCTTGCCGTTATCTCGGTGGACGGCGAGCAGGCCGGTGTGTGCCAATCGTCCGAGGAAGCGCAGACACTGCTTGACCGCATCAAGTCAAGCTACACAACGGTTGCAAACGAGCAGGCTGAATTCCTGCAAAGCGTGCGGGTCGACCGTGTCATTGCACCGACCGCGCTTGCCGCCGATTTCGGTACACTGTATCAGGAGCTGTCCCCGCAGCTTGACGTATCCTCCACCCGCTCGGTGACCTACACGGAGGAAATCCCCTATGAGACCATCACCCGTGAAAACGAGGAGATGGATCAAAATCGGGAAGCGACCGTGCAGCCCGGCCAAGCAGGCGAAGCCGTGGTCACTGCGCAGATTCTGACCATCGACGGGCAAGAGCGCGGCCGCACCGTGGTCGAGCGCACCGTGCTCAGTCAGGCAACCAACGAGATCGTCGAAATCGGCACCAAGAACATCGGCATCGGCACCGGCGAATTTTGCCGCCCGATGGACAACTACACCTTCACCTCGGCATTCAAATGGCGTTGGGGCAAGCTGCACAGCGGCGTCGATTTAGCAGTCGATGAAGGTACGCCTGTCTATGCGGCCGACAATGGTAAGGTCATCCTTGCCGAGGATGCGGGCGACGGGTATGGCAACTATATCATTCTTGACCATCAAAACGGCTTTAAAACGCTTTATGCCCACAATTCCCAATTGCTGGTCAGCGTGGGCGACGTAGTGGCCAAGGGGGAGCAGATTGCCTGTTCGGGCAACTCCGGCAACTCGACCGGCCCGCACCTGCATTTTGAGGTGCAGGTCAACGACGAGAAGGTCGATCCGCAGATGTATGTGAGCCTTACGTGAAAAAAGTGCTGTGGGATTTTCCCACAGCACTTTTTTTATCTCGCTCTATGCGCGGATGCGCTCACCCATCTCGGCATTGGCGCGGCTGAGTACCGGAAGCAGTACCGCCGACACAATCACCCCGGCCAAACCCTGCACAATATTAAAGGGCACGCCCGCCGCCACTGCGACCGCTGCCGCACCGGCCGCACTGCCTGCGGCGACCTCCATGCCGATTTCATAGGCAAAATAGCCGAACACCATGACAATTTCCGCCGGAATGCCCGCAAGCACCGTACGCACCGGCGCATTCAGCCTGCCGATGCGCGAAAGACGGTGGTACAGCCAGCCGCCAATCAGCGCGGTCAGCGCCTTAATCAGGAATGTGCCCGGCACCCACGCCATATATCCGCCGAACAGGTCGGCCAGCATCGAACCGATGCCCGCCGCGAGCGCGCCCACACCCGGCCCGAGCAGAATGCCACACAGCAGCACCATGCCGTCGCCCAGATGGATGTAGCCCAAGGTCGGCGTGGGAATCCGGATAATCATTGTCGCAACCGTGGTGAGTGCGGCCATCAGCGCCGCGAGAATAATCGGTCTCGTTTTTTTGTTCATCATAGGTGACACCTTCTTTTTTTCACTGCCCCCATTGTACGGCAGGCGTGACCCTTTTCAAAGCGTCAGTTTGTGCTTTTTTCGCAATGCCAGATGAACGTTAAAAAAGCAGCCCGCCGTTTGGCGGGCTGCTTGCGGTTGTTATCGCTTGTTCGAGCGCTTCCAGATGTGCATCTTCTCCGCATCCGCAATTAGCTGATCGCGAAAATCGGGGTGCGCGACCGAAATCAGCGCCTCGGCACGCTCCCAAGAGGATTTGCCCTTGAGGCAGACCATGCCGTACTCGGTGACCACATAATGCGTAGCCGAGCGCGTATCGGTCACAATGGAGCCGTTTGACAGGGTGGGGCGAATGCGCGAAGCGACCGTCCCATCCTTCTGGGTGAAGGTGGAGGCCAGACAGATAAAGCTCTTGCCGCCCTTGGACAGATAAGCGCCCATCACGAAGTCCAGCTGACCGCCGGTGCCCGAAATCTGCTTGACGCCCGCGGACTCGGCATTGACCTGACCAAACAGGTCAATATCGACCGCATTGTTAATCGAAATGAAATTGTCAATCTGCGAAATGATGTGCACATCATTGGTGTAATCGACCGGCATCGAAGCGCACTGCGGGTTGTTGTCCAGATAGTCATACAGCTTTTTGGTGCCCGCCGCGAACGCATATGCCTGACGGCCGCGGTCAATCATCTTCTGCGAGCCGTTAATCTTGCCGGCTGCTGCGATGTCAACAAACGCGTCGACATACATCTCGGTATGCACACCCAAATCCTTGAGGTCGGAGTCGGCAATCATCGAGCCGACCGTGTTGGGCATGCCGCCGATGCCCAGCTGCAGGCAGGCGCCGTTCGGGATTTCGGATACAATCAGCTCGGCAACCTTACGGTCGACATCGGTCGCCGGAACGGAGCCCATTTCGGGCATTGCAATATTGTTTCCCTCAACAATCATATCCACCTCGGAGATGTGGATGCAATCTTCCATGCCGCCCAGGCAGCGCGGCATATTTTCGTTGACCTCGACGATAATCTTGTCCGCAACGTCGCAAACCGCGCGCAGATGGGAGGCCTGCGGGCCAAAGCTGAAGTAACCGTGCTGATCCATCGAGGCAACCTGCAGCATCGCCACATCCACATGACCAATATGCTCGCGGTAGAACCGAGGCAGCTCGGAATAACGCATCGAGCCATAGAAGCCGGCACCGGTGGCAATAAACTTGCGCTCGATGCCCGACATGTGCCAGGAGTTCCATGTCATATGCGCCGCCGGATTATCAATTTTGAAAATCTCAGGCATGCGCATCAGCACGCCGCCGCGGAAATTGACATCGTACAGCTCGGGCATGCGCGCCGCCAGTGCCTGATCCAGTGCAACCGGTGTGCCAACACACCAACCATAGTCCACCCAGTCTCCCGACTTGACCGTCTTGACCGCCTGCTCTGCGGTCGTGAGCTTCGTTTGATAAAGCGCCTTGTAATCCATATGAAACACCTCCATTGTCTTTCATTTAACAAACTAACCTATATTATACTATCTTCCCCTCATAAGGTCAATACGGATATTTGATCCCATAACAGGCAAGTAAAATACCGAAATCCCCCTTGCAATTCCCTTTCGGGCGTGTTATGCTTAATTACGTATTCAATAGGATAAACTGCGATGAGCAGGGAAAGTAGTTTTGCATCCCTTTCCATTCAGAGAACGGCGGTCGTTGGCTGTGAACCGCTGTGGAAAACGCGAAATGAAGTTCCCCTGTGAGCACCGGCGCTGAACCTTTTTCAGTAGGCGCAGGCGGGATAACGCCCCGTTATCGGCGTTCAATGAGAGCCCGCTCTGCGCGGGAATCAGGGTGGTACCACGGAAGAACGTTTTTGCCTTTCGTCCCTATTTTTCACGGGGCGAAAGGTTTTTTATTTTGTCCCGACGATCATTTTCAAAAGGAGAATCACCATGAAGGAAAAACTGCAAGGCATTTTGCAGGCCGCCAAGGACGAGCTCGCCAAAGCGGCCGATTCCCGCGCACTTGACGCTGCCCGCGTTCAGTTTCTGGGCAAAAAAGGCGAGCTGACCGCACTGCTCAAGGGCATGAAGGATGTGGCAGCGGAGGAGCGTCCGATCGTCGGCCAGTTGGTCAACGATGTGCGCGCCGAAATCGAAACCATCATTGACCGCCAGAAGGAGCTGATTGAGCAGGCCGCGCTTGCGCACAAGCTGGAGAGCGAAGCCATCGACGTGACCCTGCCCGGCGAAGACCTGACGCTCGGCAAAAAGCACCCGCTGAACATCGTACTGGACGAGTTTAAGGAAATTTTCCTCGGACTGGGCTTCTCGATTGCCGAAGGCCCCGAGGTTGAACTTGATTACTACAACTTTGAAGCGCTCAACATCCCCAAGGATCACCCTGCACGCGACACGCAGGACTCCTTCTATATTTCGGACAGCGTCGTGCTGCGCAGCCAGACCTCACCCGTACAGGTGCGCACGATGGAAACCAAAAAGCCGCCGATTCGCATCATTGCGCCCGGCCGCGTGTACCGCTCTGACGCGGTTGATGCGACCCACTCGCCGGTGTTCCACCAGATTGAAGGACTTGTGGTTGATAAAAACATCCGCATGAGCGACCTCAAGGGCATTCTGGAGCTGTTCGCCAAGAAGCTGTACGGCGAGGACACCGTTGTCCGTTTCCGTCCGCACCACTTCCCCTTCACCGAGCCTTCGGCGGAGATGGACATTCAGTGCTACCGCTGCCACGGCGAGGGCTGCCCGCTCTGCAAGGGCGAGGGCTGGATTGAGATTCTGGGCTGCGGCATGGTGCACCCGACGGTGCTTGAGGCCGGCGGCATTGACCCCGAAGAGTATTCGGGCTATGCGTTCGGCATCGGTCTGGAGCGCATGGTCATGGGTCGTTTCAAGATTGACGACATCCGTCTGTTCTATGAAAACGACGTGCGGTTCCTGCACCAGTTCTAAAACGGTATAGGAGGCTTCAAAAGCCCCCTATATACAAAATACGGTTCCGGAGAAACCGCATTTTGATACCCGAATGACGCCGCCCAAGGCGGCTGAGTCGGGGTATCAAAACCGAGGCAAAGCCCCGGTTTTGATGGAATTGCAAAGCGATTTCCAATTTTGTGCGCCATTCGGCGCAATATCCTTACAATGAAGGAGTTCTTGAATTATGAAACTGCCGCTTTCCTGGCTTTCGGATTATACCGATATTTCCGGCGTCACGCCCCGCGAGTATGACGCAAAACTCACTATGTCCGGCTCCAAGGTCGAGGAGGTCTTTTACCTCGGCGAAGAGATTGAAAAGGTCGTCACAGGCGAAATTCTGTCCGTCGTCGATCATCCGGACTCCGACCACCTCAAAATCTGCCAGCTGAACGTCGGACAGGACGAGCCTGTCCAGATTGTCACCGGCGCGCCCAACGTAACGGCCGGCTCCGTGGGCGAAATCTGCCCGGTCTGCCTGCACAAATCCACGCTGCCCGGCGGCGTGAAAATCACCAAGGGCAAGCTGCGCGGCGTGCCGTCCAACGGCATGATGTGCTCGTTCCAGGAGCTTGGGCTGACGCACGGCTGCGTGCCCTACGCGTGCGAGAACGGCATCCTGTTCCTGCCCAAGGGCACCGCTGTCGGCGAGGACATCAAGAAGGTGCTCGGTCTGGATGACTATGTTGCCGACTTTGAAATCACCTCCAACCGTCCGGACTGCCTGTCGGTCATCGGTCTTGCGCGCGAAACCGCCGCGACCTTCGGCCGCCCCTTCTCCGTGCGCGAGCCGCAGGTCAAGGGCTGCGGCGGCGATATTCGGGACGATGTTTCCGTCGAGGTGATGGACACCGACCTGTGCCCGCGCTACACCGCCCGCATCGTCAAAAACATCAAGATCGAGCCAAGCCCCGCATGGATGCGCGAGCGTCTGCATGCCTGCGGCGTGCGCCCGATCAACAACATTGTCGACATCACCAACTACGTTATGCTCGAGTACGGCCAGCCCATGCACGCGTTCGATTACGCCTGCCTGTCGGACGGCAAGATTGTCGTCCGCCGCGCAAAGGCCGGCGAAAGCATCCAGACGCTCGACGGGGTGGATCACGAGCTGACCACCGCCATGCTCGCCATCTGCGACGGAGAAAAGCCGGTTGCGGTTGCAGGCGTGATGGGCGGCGCAAACTCCGAAATTGAGGCCGATACCAAGACCGTTGTGTTCGAGTCCGCCTGCTTCCACGGTGCGACCGTGCGCGTGACGGCCAAGGCGCTCGGTATGCGTACCGAGGCGTCGGGTCGCTTTGAAAAGGGACTTGACCCCCGCCAGACCATGGCCGCCGTGCAGCGCGCCTGCGAGCTGGTTGAGGAGCTCGGCGCGGGCGAAGTGGTCGACGGCGTGATTGACGTCGACTCCTCCGACCCCAACCCCAAGCGTCTGCCTTTCGAGCCGGAAAAGATGAACGCCCTGCTCGGCATCGACCTGACCCGCGAGGAGCAGATTGACTATCTCGCGCGCCTGTCCTTCCACGTTGAGGGCGACGAGGTCATCATCCCCTCCTTCCGTACCGATATCGCGCGCATGTGTGATTTGGCGGAAGAAGTCGCCCGCATGTACGGCTACGACCGCATCCCGACCACGCTGTACGCCGGCGAGATGGTACAGGGCGAGTACACCGCCAAGCAGCAGATGGAGCGCACCGCTACACTGGTCTGCCGTGAGGCCGGCTTTGATGAATCAATGAGCCATTCTTTCATCTCCCCGAAATTCTACGACATGATCGGCTGGCCGGAAAACGATCCGCGCCGTGTGTCGACCACCATTTTGAACCCGCTAGGCGAGGATTTCAGCATCATGCGCACGACCGTGCTGCCCTCGATGCTTGACAATCTTGCTCACAACCACGCGCACCGCAACCCGACCGCGTCGCTTTACGAAATGGGTATGATTTACACGCCTGTTTTGAAGGACGGTAAGGCCGATCCCACCGTGCTGCCGCATGAGGAAAAGATTCTCACGCTCGCCTCTTACGGCCGCCTGTCCTTCTTCGCGTTCAAGGGCGTGATTGAGGCACTGTGCCGCGAGCTGAACATCAAGGACGCTTCGTTCGTGCCTGAAAAGGAGAACCCGTCCTATCACCCCGGCCGCTGCGCGACCCTGCTCATCGGTGGCGAGACGGCAGGCGTGTTCGGCACCGTGCACCCGACCGTGTGCAAGACCTACGGCCTGTCCGGTGAGGTGCTCGCAGCCGAGCTGTCAATTGACGCGCTCTTTGCCGCAGCCGATCCCATCAAGCTGTACCGTGCGCTGCCCAAGTTCCCGGCTTCGACCCGCGACATCGCCGTGCTGGTCGACGACGCGGTACCTGCCGCAGCCATCCAGTCCTCGATTGAAAAGGCCGCCGGCGGCATCCTCGAATCCGCAAAGCTGTTTGACGTTTACAAGGGACAGGGCATCCCCGAGGGCAAGAAGTCGATTGCGTATTCACTCATCATGCGCGCACCCGACCGCACGCTGACTGACGAAGAATGCGACAAGGCGATGAAGGCTGCCATTGCTGCGCTTGAGCAAGATTTTCAAGCGGTTCTTCGCGGATAAGACTTTACTTTTTCCGTGATTTGCGGTATGCTGTTAGTAGCTAGAATCAACGCCTACCGGAAAGGAGAACAGCCATGCTGGACGGCACGAGAAAATTTAGTCTTGTAGACGAAGCGAACAAAGAGATGAAGCGCACACTCACCGCAGTGTATGATGCGCTGAAGGAGAAAGGCTATAACCCGATCAACCAAATCGTTGGATATCTCCTCTCCGAAGATCCGACCTACATCACCAACCACAACAACGCCCGCAGCCTGATTTGCAAAATCGACCGCGACGAACTGATGCAGGAACTGGTTCAATATTATCTCGATAACTAACTGCAAAAAAGAACCGCTATCGGCGGTTCTTTTTGTTTTTTATCGAAAATTAGCTTCACACACTGACAATCAGCGCACATTTGCAGATTCGCATTGAATTTTCATTCAAACTGTGATATAATAGCCACCATACTTGAAAAGGCGGTGTGCCTCGTTGGAACAACAGAAAATTTATTCCAAGCTTCTCATCCTGTGGATTGGCCTTGTCATTAACGCAGGTGGCGTGCTGCTGAGCGATTATGCACTTCCCATGCTGATTGGGTCCATCATTTCGTTTGTTGGCATCCTGTACGCGATGGCTGCGCTGCGTTCGGTTGCGCCGCGCTTTGAAAAAGCATTTTTACACCAGATTGTCAGCGTCGTGCTCACACTGGTTGCGCTTGCCGTGCTGGCTTACTCTTCCTATCGCGGTAATCTGTCTGCGTTTGCACTTAACATGCTCTCGCTGTGCATGATGATTGGCTCAATTTTCAGTCTTCTTGCAGACTATAACCTCTTTTGGGGACTCGATGAACTGATTCTCTCCCGCGGTTACCCCTTCCCCGCGCGCCGCATCCGTTGGTGCTTTTATCTGGTGCTGCTCGGCAGTTTGGCCGCTTCGACCGTCGCTCTGTTCGATGGAGAAGGCATGATTGCTACCATGTTGGTCGCGCTGGCCTTCGCAGTGGCAAGGCTTGTGCTGCTATTCCAGTACATGCGCGCTGTCAAAACACGCGAAGACAACCCACTAAATGAACTATAAAAAAAGCCAGCCCAAAAGGGCTGGCTTTTTTCGTTTCTCGCTCCGCAGCACGCATAAAATAACAAAAAGTCAGGACAAGTGCCTGACTTTTTGCCCCGGACCCGCGCAGCCGTGCGCGAAATCGGGGTATCGAAATGGATTTCCTCAGGAACCCATTTCGTATATAGGGAGTATTGCATACCCCCTATACGTCCTTACGCGTTCTCCGAAAACTCCGACAACCGCAGATTCTCATTGTGGTCGAGCGCCCAATTGACGTTCCACGGCGAGGTGAACAGCAGCAGCAGATTACCCTTGAAATCGGTGACGACCTTGGTGTCGCTTGTCAGCTGCAGCGCCTTATAGTCGAACTCCTCTTCATCGTTTTCAATCCAGCGCAGATGCTCATAAGGCAGGCTGTCGCGGATGATTTCGACGTTGTACTCGTTCTTCAGACGGTATTCCAGCACTTCAAACTGCAGCACGCCGACTACGCCGACGATGACCTCTTCCATGCCTGAACCCGGCTCACGGAAAATTTGAATCGCGCCTTCCTGTGCAATCTGCTCCACGCCCTTGACAAACTGCTTGCGCTTTAACGTGTCCTTCTGGCGCACGCGTGCAAACAGCTCAGGCGCAAAGGTCGGAATGCCCGAAAACAGGCATTTATGTTTGGGGTCGCACACCGTGTCACCAATGGAAAACACGCCCGGATCGAAAATACCGATGATGTCGCCTGCATAGGCCTCATCCACGATGGAACGATCCTGCGCCATCATCTGCTGCGGCGCGGCGAGCACCATTTTCTTACCCGTCTGCACGTGCAGCACGTCCTGACCGCGCTCAAACTTGCCCGAGCAGATACGCATAAATGCCACTCGGTCGCGGTGCGCCTTGTTCATATTCGCCTGAATCTTGAAGACAAAGGCGGAAAAATGCTCGCTAAACGGGTCAATGACACCGATATCCGCCGTGCGCGCGGTCGGCGGCGGGGTCATCTGCAGGAATTTCTTGAGGAAGGGTTCTACGCCAAAATTGGTCAGCGCCGAGCCGAAAAACACCGGCGACAGCCGTCCCTCATGCACAGCCTTCAGGTCGAAATCATCACCCGCGCCCGAAAGCAGCTCAACGTCGTCAATCAGCGTCTGGTACTGCTCCTCGGGCAGCAGTCCCTCGAGCACCGGATCGTCGATTGACAGGTGCTGCGCCTTGACCTCATGGCGAAAGTCCGCGCCTTCAAACGCGATGACCTGATCGTCCACGCGGTCGTACACACCCTTAAACCGCTTGCCCGAGCCGATCGGCCAGTTGACCGGATAGGTGCCGATGCCCAGCTCGTTTTCAATCTCCTCAAGCAGCTCATAGGGATCGCGTGCTTCACGGTCCATCTTGTTGACAAAGGTGAAAATCGGCACGCCGCGCATCGCGCAAACCTTGAACAGCTTGCGGGTCTGTGCCTCAACGCCCTTGGACGCATCAATCACCATGACCGCCGAATCGGCCGCCATCAGCGTGCGGTAGGTATCCTCGGAAAAGTCCTGGTGACCCGGGGTATCGAGGATGTTGATGCACTTGCCCTCGTACTGGAATTGCAGCACCGATGAGGTGACCGAAATACCGCGCTGCTTCTCGATCTCCATCCAGTCGGACACGGCATGGCGTGAGTTTTTCTTACCCTTGACCATGCCCGCTTCCTGAATCGCTCCGCCGTAGAGCAGGAATTTCTCGGTTATGGTCGTTTTGCCGGCGTCAGGGTGTGAAATAATTGCAAAAGTTCGGCGGTTTTCAATTTCTCTTTTCAGGTCAGACACAAGTTTCTTCCTTCCGCGTTCGTCAATTTTTTCGCTAAAACAGTAATTTTAATGAAAACTACACAAAACGGACACAATACTCCGTTATAGTAATCTCGTGGAAAGCGTATAAGATCCCCCCACATGTTCTTGCTTTCTACTCTCTATCCTACCTTTTATTGCGGGAACAGCCGGACGAAAGTCCGGCTGTTCCTGTGTACCGGCCTCTTAGGAGAGCCTCGAACGCATGGCGTTCGGGGTCTTTTTTATGCCAAAACACAGTAAAACAGCAGGAATCAGAGCTCGCGGCGACCTTCCAGTGCACGCGAAAGCGTTACCTCGTCCACAAATTCCAGATGGCCGCCGACCGGAATGCCATAGGCCAGACGGGTGGTGCGAATCTCAAACGGTGAAAGCAGGCGGGAAATGTACATTGCCGTCGCTTCACCCTCGGTATCCGGATTGGTGGCGAGGATGACCTCTTCAGTGTTTTCCTCGGCCACGCGCTGTACCAGCTCGCGAATGCGGATGTCGTCCGGCCCGATATGGTTCATGGGAGACAGCGTGCCGTGCAGCACGTGGTACAGACCCTTGTACTCCTTGGTGCGCTCAAACGCAATGACATCGCGCGGATCGGCCACCACGCAGATGGTCTTCTGCTCCCGCGCCGCGTTGGCGCAGATGGGGCAGATTTCACTGTCCGTCAGGTTCTGGCAGCGCTTACAGGTGAAGGTCTTGCTCTTTGCGTCGCGGATGGCGTCGGCAAAGCGCTCCGCTTCCTCACGCGGCAGGGTCAGCACGTGAAACGCGAGCCGCTGGGCGGTTTTCTGTCCGATGCCGGGCAGCTTTGCAAATTCCTCGATCAGTCGCTCGACCGGGGGCGCGAAATAATCCATCAGAACAATCCGCCGCCAAGGCCGCCCATGCCGCCGGTGATGGCCGACATCTGGCTCGACGACTTCTCCTGTGCGGCGCGGAGCGCTTCGTTGACCGCCGCCAGCACGAGATCCTGCAGCATATCCACATCGTCCGGATCGACGACCTCAGGCTTAATCACAATCGACTTGACCGCGTTCGTGCCGGTCATCGTCACCGTTACAGCGCCGCCGCCGGCTGTCGCTTCGGTCTCCATCTGCGCAATTTCTTCCTGCGCCTTTGCCATGTCGGCCTGCATTTTCTGCGCCTGCTTCATCATTGCCTGCATGTTCATGCCGCCGCCGAAGCCGCCGCCGAATTTACCCTTTGCCATATGTTTTTTCCTCCTCAAAGTTCTCTGATTTGAATATCGAATGCTTTTGCACGGCCAAGCAATTCGTCGACCGCATGATTGTTTTCCGGTAGAGGTTCCTCGTCCGCCTCGCGCACCTTGACCTTGATTGGTGCCCCCGCGAGCACCGCCGCCTGTTCCCGAATGACCTTCATCGTCGGCTCGGCCTTGGCGAGCATCGCGGTGATGGAATCCTCGCACAGGATGACGAGTGCGCCATCCTCCAAAATGCCCTTGGATGACAGCTTCATGTTGGTATGTGCGCCCATGTTAATCTTGCCCGTCAGCGCTTCAAGCAGACGCGGCCAGAGCAGCCAACTGTCCCCTCTCGACTTGGGAGCTGCCGCGGCAGGGGGCGCAGACTGTGCCGCATCCGGTTCTTCTCCCGTCCACGGCGGCGCTTCCTCGTCCCCCGGAAGCGGCGGACGGTCATCTGCCGCAGGCGAGGCGGCCTGTGCAGGCTGTGAAACGGCTGCCGGAATGCCGTTTTTGATTTTCTCCTCCAGCGCTTCCACGCGACCGCCTAGGCTGTCGTAATCATCCGCGCCCAGTGTGCACAGGCGCACGGCGCAAAGCTCGGCCTCAATGCGGCGGTTTGCCGCGTTTTTCATGCGGTTCAGCGCATCTCCGATGGCCTGTGACCACGCAATCAGCGTAGAGGCCGCCATGCCTTCACAGAAGCCCTGCAGGGCTTTGACCGTATACGCCGGCGAAATGAGCGCCGACACATCGGTTTTTGCCGTTTTAACGAGCAGCGCGTCTCGAATCAGTCCAAGCAGCTGGTCATACACCGCGGCGAGGTCACGCCCTGCGCGGTAATAATCGCCGAGCAGAGCGACCGACTCGGCCAGTGCATGGTTTTTCAGATACCCTGCAAGCTGCATGGCATCGTCCTGCCCCAGAATGCCCAGCGCGGCTGTAACGGCTTCTTCATCCACCGTGCCTGCGGCCGCCGCACGGTCGAGCATGGACAGCGCGTCGCGCATTGCGCCATCGGACAGACGGGCAATCAACCGTGCGCCGCCCTCTGAAAGGGCAATGCCCTCCTTGGCTGCCACATCCATCAGACGGCGGGCAATATCCTCCGCGCCGATGCGGCGAAAATCAAACCGCTGACAGCGGGACAGGATGGTCGCCGGGACCTTGTGAATCTCGGTCGTCGCCAGAATGAATAGCACATGTTCGGGCGGCTCCTCCAGCGTTTTGAGCAGCGCGTTGAACGCGCCGATGGAAAGCATGTGCACCTCGTCGATGATATAAACACGCTTTTTGACCTGACCGGGTGTGTAGCGCGTTTCATCGCGCAAATCGCGGATATTGTCCACGCCGTTGTTGGACGCGGCGTCAATCTCGACCACGTCGAGCACCGAGCCATCCAAAATGCCGCGGCAGGACGGACACACACCGCAGGGGTCGCCGTCCTGCAGGTTTTCGCAGTTGACCGCGCGTGCAAGGATTTTGGCACAGGTGGTTTTACCCGTACCGCGTGTGCCGGTGAATAAGTAGGCATGGCTGAGCCTGCCCGTGCGCAGTTGCGCGCGCAGCGTATCCGTAATATGCTGCTGGCCGATTACATCGGCAAAGGTCTGCGGCCGCCATTTGCGGTATAACGCCTGGTACAAGGCACACCCTCCTTATCCTGAATGATATCACAAAGAGGCGGGCGCAAGCCCGCCTCAAAGCGTTGTCTGATTCACTCTGTTCAGCGCTCCACAAGACCGCACGCGGACGATTCGAAATCGACGCTCCAATTGCCTTTCCGCACGTCGAGCTCAAAATCGGCAAATCTGCGGCACACGATGGTTTCTGCTTAATGCTGCTCGGTTCCCCGCCTGACATGGTTCGCAGTCCTCCGTTGCGCAGTACCGGTTTCTCATCGCTCCGTGGGCGGACGCCGCATCATAACGTCGTCCCTCCCCGCCCGCATCATCCCCGCTATAGCGGATTGCGGGTTCAGGGCACCGCTGCCTCCCCGATGTGTGCGGCCTTGTGCAGCGCTGAACAAGAGTTGATATTCAGTTTGTGCGGATTACTCCGCAGTTATGCTTCCGGATCATCCGGAAGTGTCGGTTCATCCGTTCCCGGCGGCGTCGGCTGACCGCCGGTATCCGGTTTGGTCGGCTTATCGTCGCCCGGCGTGGTTGTTCCGGCATTGCCGCCCGGCGTTGTGGTGCCTCCGCCTGCAGGCGGTGTTACGGCTTCACCCGTTTCGGGGTCGACAGTCGAGGAATCGTCCGGTTTTTCTTCCTTCGGCTTCTCTTCCTCGTCCTCATTCTCTACGTCCAGACCGTCCTTGCCCAGCAGATAGGTCGGATAGCCCTGATGCTTACACAGCTCAGTCGGCGCCTGTCCCTTCCAGAAGCGGCCGGTGGCAACGCGTCCCGCAGCGCGGCATGCGCCCGAGGGGGCAAGTCCGCTGTCCATGCAGTAGCTTGCGGTTTCAAAGTCCTCCGGATGCGAGTCGAACACCAGACCCGAATCGCCTTCGTGAATGCGGCGCATAATCTTCGTCCAAACGGTTGCCGCATCACGGCCGTACAGGCCGCTGAGCGTATAGTTCTGGTCAAAGCCCAGCCAAACCGCGGCAGCGTACTTCGGCGTCACGCCACAGAACCAGAGGTCGTAGTTGGCGCTAGTCGTACCGGTTTTACCGGCTGTCTGCACGCCCGGAATAGTCGCATTGGTGGCGGTACCGAACGAGGTAACGCCCTGCATGCACTCAAGCATATAATATGCTGTGCGCACATTTTTGAAGCCCAACTCGGTACCCGGCTGATTATCGAGAAGCACCTCTCCGTTGGAATCAAGCACCTTAGAGTAGCTGCGTGTACCGGCAAACACACCGTCGTTGATGAAAGTGGAGTAAGCACCGGCCATTTCACGCACGGTCACACCGTTGGTCATGCCGCCCAATGCAAGCGGACCATAATCGATATCGGTCTGCACCGTGCCGTCACCGTTGGTGCGGCTGGAAACAAGCGCATCATTGCCGGCCCGGAAGCCGAGGCGCTGGGTGAGATATTCGTAGGACACCTGCGGGGTGAGCATATTGACCAGCTGCGCAGCAATTGTGTTAATCGAGCGCGCAATCGCGTTTTTGATCACAATCGGCTTGTTGGTCGTTTTGCCGGAGTCGTTTCGGGGCCAAGGATTGCCGTCAATCTCCATCAGCGCCTTGTCGTAAACCGACGAGGTGGGCACGATAATGCCCGTATCCATCGCGGGTCCGTAAGCCGACAGCGGCTTAATCGAAGAACCCGGCTGACGGCGTGCATCGGTTGCACGGCTGTAATCGAGCTTGCCGCTCTTTGCGCCGCGTCCGCCGACGATGCCGCGGATGTTACCCTGCGCATCGGTGACGACCATCGCGCTTTGCGGGCGCATACCGCCGCGCTCCATGTTTGGGAAATTCGCGTCGTTTGCGTACTCCTCGTCCATGATTTTTTGCACATCGGTATCGACAGTGGCGTAAATCTTCAGGCCGCCCGACAGCAGCAAACGCTTAGCAGCTTCCGAAGAATAGCCCTTCTTGGTCTGCAGATCGCTCAGCACATCGTTGTACACCAAATCGGTAAAGTAGGAGTAGGGATCGTTGATCTCATCCTCGTACAAATCCTCAGAACGGTAATTGAGTTCTTCCGCAACCGCCTGATCGTGCTCCTCCTGCGAGATCATCCCTTGCTTGAGCATCTGATCCAGAATGGTCTCCTGACGCTCCTTGATGTTATCAGGATAGGTGTATGGATCATACTCGGAAGGATTGTTCGTGATGCCCGCGAGAATCGCGCATTCGGCGAGCGACAGGTCGGAAACCTGCTTGCCGAAGTAGGTTGCTGCGGCCGTTTTCACGCCGTAAGCGCGGCGGCCTAGGTAAATCGTATTCAGATAGCGGACGATAATTTCGTCCTTATCACCGATTGCACGCTCCAACTCGAGCGCACGGAAAATCTCAGTGATTTTACGTTTGACCGAAAAATCATCTTCATCGGTCATGTTTTTAATGAGCTGCTGTGTGATGGTCGAGCCGCCGTAGGTTTTGCCGCCGGTCATCCAGCTGACGCTCGCGCCCAGTGTGCGCTTCCAGTCAACACCCTTGTGCTGATAAAATCGCTGATCCTCGATTGCGACGACCGCGTTTTTCAGGTTATCGGGAATCTGGTCGCCATCGACCCATTCACGGTTTTTATCGCCCTGCAGGGTTTCATACAGCTTTTCTTCGCCGGTAGCTGGATCAATCGACCAGACGGTCGTGTTGAGATCGAGGAACATCGAGTCCAAATCGAGTTCAACCGACGGATTGACATAGGCGTGGACATAGTACGCAAACGCAATGCCGCAGAAGCTGGCGCACAGCACGCCAATGAGCAGCAGCGTAAGCAGTACACGCGAAAATCCGCGTCCAATGCGTGTATTTCGTTTCCTTGCCAATGTGGATTCCTCCTTGCCTACAGCCCCAGCGGACGGCAGGCCTTTGCCTTATCAGACGCAACGTACATCCGATTTGTTCCCAGCATACAGCGATATTATAACACAGGGTGCGCCAAATTCCAAATATTTTTTCATCCGGGTCGTGAATATATCCATTTTAACTGGGAACACTTCGATAAAACGCAAATTTAAGGATGATTTAACCATGATGCAAGGCTTTTACCTACTGACCATGCGGCGCATGCGCCGCCAAAAACGCATTGCCTGCGCAGCGCTCGTATTCGCTCTGGCCAGCGCGGCGTTTGCCGGAAAAACATTTTTCACCGCCGCACCCGCTATGGCGGCGACCGCTGGCTATGTTGCCACCACAGAAGACAACCGGCTGGTCATCTATCCCGCCGGGGGAGCGGACGAACCGCTCCTGCGCACTGCAATCGACACGCGCACCCTGCCCCAGTCGGAACAGGACGCGCTGCGTCTGGGCGTGCCGCTCAGCGATGCGGAAGCGCTCGCCAAGCTGCTCGAAGACTACGGTTCATGACGAGGAGGGAGACCAAACGGTCCCCCTCGTTGTCTTATGAGGCAATTTGCCCTGTGAGTGCGTTCATCCATGCATCCACATCGACAATCACACTGCCCTCAGCCGGGGCTTTGCGCGGCGGCTGTGCAGCGGATTTGACGCTGGTGTAAAGCTCGACCTCGGTCAGGCTCTCGTTTTTGCTGTGGATGCTCAGGCGGGCGGATGCATCGGCCGCGTTGCCCTTGAAGGACAAGGTAATCAGCGTATCCGTGTCATATGCGGTTGCGCGCCATTCAAACGCGCCCTCCGCCGCACCGGTTTTGACGTTAAACGTCATCGTTCCCTTCGCGTAGCCCGTGCCTGTAAACCACTCGTCCGACTGCGGTTCGTTCGTTTCATCGAGCGTGAAGGTATAGCGATCTCCGCTGCGAA
This sequence comes from Butyricicoccus sp. Marseille-Q5471, assembly GCF_951230135.1. Taxonomy (GTDB): domain Bacteria; phylum Bacillota; class Clostridia; order Oscillospirales; family Butyricicoccaceae; genus Agathobaculum. The sequence goes on from NZ_CATNVC010000005.1 coordinate 73,560, forward strand.
CGAGTGCACCATCGCCGATCACCGCTTCAAGCGCGGATGCTGTGTTCTGCACGTTGCTCCACAGAGCGGCACCGCTCATTTGCCCACTCTGCATCTCTTCGCTTGCAAGCAGCATCGCGCCAACGGTCGGCTCGCTTGTCAGCGTGCCGTACTGCTCGAACAGCTCCATGTAATCCATCGTATCCGCATCGATCACATCGGCCGTTTTGAGCCATGCGTTCGCCGCAATCGTCGGCACCGAACCCGGCTCCAGCTCATTCATGATGCGGAAGATTTCCGGACAGCGGAAGTACAGCACATTGCTATCCAAATCAATAATTGCTTCAAAGCTTACGTTTTGCAGTTCGTTTTTGACCTTTTCGAGCTTTGGAACGATTTTCTCGTCATACAGCCACGACTGTTCGCCGAATAGCAGCTGAATCAGCGCATAGATATCGGCCTCCACCTTCATTTCACAGCCGCCCTCATTGCTGACCATCTCGACCGAACCGCTCATTGGATAAACCGTGTTGCCGTCAATCGAGTTAAACGCGGTGTAGGTGACCTTTGCGCCGAGCGCTGTGCGCATCGCCTGCGCCGGATCGGCCTTGGGCTGCGCGGCAAGCCACTGGTTAAACGCAGTGAACCGGGCATCTACCGAGGCAAGCAGGGCGGCGCGGTCGTACAGCACGGCGGTCTGCCGCTCTTCATCCCACTGCACCGTCAGGTTGAACGCTTCGGCAAAGAAGCGCGCCGGCACATAGGTGCGTCCGTTTTTCTCATAGGGCGCAACGTCCATCTTCTGCGTCTGCTGACTGCCCTTTTCGTCTGTGACCGAGAGTTCGCTGCTGCCAAGTCGAAACGAGATGGTGCGGCCGTTTGCCGCCGCATTTACCGTTCCATCCGCATAACCGACCGTTCCTCCCAGCTCTTCCAGCAGCGCGCGCAGCGGCACCATCGTGCGGTCGGCGTGCTGCTCGGGCTGTGCATCCGGGAACGTCACGGTTTTGCCATTGAGCTGCACAGAAAGCGGCGGCACGAATGCAAAAGAATCCACGACCACCAATTGCAGCGCGGCATCCCGGAGAAAATCCTCCCGGGTGGAAAAATATTCGTCTACCATGCCCCAGTCCCAACCCTGATAGGCCGATTCAAAGGCCAAATCCGGGTTTTGTCGCAGCTGTCCGAAGCGAATGTCGTACCGCTCGCAAATCCAGTCATAGGAAACATCACGATAAAACCAGCTGTCCATAAAATCCTGCGCCGAATCGCAGCCGAACTGCTCGTAGAGCGGCGGCGTGGTATCCGCGGCGAGGGCGGCGGGCAGTTGGCTGCACAGCAGCACCGCTGTGAGACATAGGGACATGGTGCGTTTTAAAAACTTTTTCATCAGAATCCCTCCTTTTATTATTATTCTTATTATACAATACAGGCGGATTCTTGTCCATTATTTTCCTTGCAATGTGCTTTAACGCATGATATGATAGTGAAACATGTCCCATTGGGGGATTGCTGAGAAAGAGAAATTGAAATGGAAAAACAAACCGCTGTCCGCGCAAAAATAGCCTTATTCTTCACCGCCCTAATTTGGGGCAGCACGTTCTTCGTTATGAAGCTGGTAGCAGGGGTGTTCCCTACACCGTTTTTGATGGCAATTCGCTTTACCTCTGGCACGGTCGCGTTGGCGCTGCTGTTTTTTCCGCGCCTGCCCCGCATGCGGGAGAAACGCTACCTGATTGCTTCGCTCGCGACCGGCGCGACGCAGGCGCTCGGCTACCTGCTGCAAACATACGGTCTGGCGCTTGACACCTCACCCGGCAAATCCGCCTTTCTGACCGCCGCTTACTGCGTACTGGTTCCCTTTTTAAGCTGGATTCTGCTGCGCCGCCGCCCGTCCGGCTGGCAGTTTTTCGCGGCGATTATCTGTGTCACCGGTATCGGCCTGCTCTCGCTGACTGAGGAGCTGACCATTTCCCCCGGCGATTTCCTGACGCTGCTCGGCAGCATTATCTTCGCGCTCAACATTCTGGCCATCGGCCGCGCGGGCGAGCAGGGGTGCGACCCCATCCTGCTGACCATCGGCCAGCTCGGCGTAGCAAGCGTTATCTCCTGGGGCATCACGCTGCTGACCGGCGCGTTTCCCACAAATTCACCCTCGCCGCTGTCGTGGTGGTGCCTCATCGGACTCGGTCTGGTTGCCTCCGCGCTCTGCATGGTCATGCAGTCTTACGGACAGCAGCACGTCGAAGCCTCGCAGGCCTCCATCCTGCTCTCGCTCGAATCCGTGTTCGGCGTGGTGTTCTCCGTTTTGTTTTATGGAGAAAGCGTTACGATTCGTCTGCTCCTTGGCTTTGTGTTCATTTTCGCCGCCATCATCATCAGCGAAACCAAGCTGGAATGGCTGCGCCGCAAGCCACTACAAAAGCAGGAATAAGCATCGCCCCCTCGGCATACTGTTTGACCGAGGGGGCGTATTTTAATGTTTATTACCATTACCCGCGATACCATCTACCGCGCCGCAGCCGTGGTCGCGGTCTGCCTTGTGCTGGCTGTGCTGTTCGTCCGCTTGCCGAATGACGACAGCGCCGCGCAGACCGCCGCCGCAACGGAAGACGAAGCGGTGCAGACCTCGATCAGCGACTGGGGCCTATCGTTCCAGACGGAAGGCCAGCCCCCTGTGGGCAATGTATCGGCCGATACGCTGAAGCAGTGGAACGCGTATTACGTCGGCGACACATCAAAACCCACCATCTATATTACCTTTGACGCGGGTTTTGAAAACGGCAATACCCCGGCGATTCTGGACGCGCTGAAAAAACACAACGCGCCCGCGTGCTTCTTCCTGGTTGGCAACTATATCGACACTGCGCCCGATTTGGTCAAGCGCATGGTCGATGAGGGACACATTGTGGGCAATCACACCATGCACCATCCCGATATGTCCAAAATTGCCGATCAAGCTGCGTTTGAGCAGGAAATCAACGGCCTTGCCGACAAGTTCACGGTGCTGACCGGACAGGAAATGCAGAAATTCTACCGTCCGCCGCAGGGCAAATTCTCGGAGGAAAACCTCAAGCAGGCGCAAGCGCTCGGCTATACGACTGTGTTCTGGTCGCTTGCATATGTCGACTGGTACACGGATAACCAGCCGACCGACGAGCAGGCCTATTCCAAACTGCTGCCGCGCATCCACAACGGTGCGATTGTGTTGCTACACTCGACGAGCGAGACCAACGCCCGCATTCTCGACCAGCTTCTCACCAAATGGGAGGACGCGGGTTATACCTTCGGCAGATTGACCGATCTGCCCAAATAAGTCACTCGACCGCCCGCTCCTCGGCGGCCGACTGTGCACCCTTGAGCAGGGCGAGGATGAAACTCGGCGCAGTTTCATCCCCGCCCTGCTCTATTTTTTCGATTGCGGCGCTCACGTGAGCGAACAGAGTCAAATAGGCTTCTTTGTAATGCAGTTCTTCCATATTAAATCACCTCCGTTTTATTTTATAGGTAATACCTATAAAAGTCAATATAGGCATTGCCTATAAGGCATACTATTTTCAGGTGATGAAAATGAAATTAGAACGACTGCGTGCTATGCGCGAAGATAGAGATTTAAAACAGCAGAAGCTTGCTCAATATCTTCATATTTCACAGGCCACATATTCTGAATATGAAAGCGGCAAGATTAACATCCCTTTCGAAGCTTTGTGGAAAATCGCCGACTTTTACAACACCAGCGTCGACTATCTGCTCGGCAGAACAGATAACCCCGCCCCACCGCAGCAATAAAGCAAAGCGCCCCGCGTCCATCCGGACGCGGGGCGCTGTTTGATGTTATGCTGCGAGACGCTGGAAAATAGTCGAAATCTCGGCACGGGTCGCTGTGCCCTGCGGGGCGAAGGTCTTGTCGGGATTGCCCTTGACCAGACCGGCCTTGACGCAGTAGGACACGCCGTCCGCCGCCCAGCTTGCAACAGAAGCGCTGTCGGTGAACGCACCGATTGCCGTGCCGTCCGCTGAAACATCCTTGCCGTCCAGCTTCGCCTTGCGGGTCAGCAGGGTCGCAAGCTCTTCGCGGGAGACAGGAGAATCGGGATTGAACTTGTTGTTGCCAACACCCTGCATGATGCCCGCCTTGGCAACCCATGCAACTGCCTTGCGTGCGGTATGGGTGACGGGCACATCGGTAAACGACGCCAGCTCAACCTTGGGCTGCCCTGCAAGGTTATACAGCGCAGACGCAACCTCGGCGCGTGTCAGCGTCTCATCGCCGCCGAACACGTAGGGCTGCTCACCCGAAATCAGGCGGCTGTCCGTCACGTACTTGGCCGCGTCATAATACCAGTCGGTAGCCTTTACATCGGTGTAATCCGAGACCTGCTTGCCGGTCTGCTGGTTGTTGCGGATTTCATAGCTGTCCACGACCTTCCAGTCGTTCCACTTTTCCGCCTCTGCCTTCGCGTCTGTGTCGTTATCCTGGCATTGATACGCCTTGGCGGAAATCTTGTCGCCCGATACTGTGATGACCGAGAAAATCTGCTGATCCTCGTCATCCGCATAGAAATCGTTGGCATAATCGCTGCGGTCGGGCATGTATTCATAGTATTTGTTGCCGACCGTGCCGCCGGTGACATAGGTTGTGCCGTCGCCGGTGTTCGCCTTGATATCGTTGCGCGCGGTCGAACGGACGTAGATATGGTCATGGCCGTTGAGGAACAGATCGACCTTGAGCGCATCAATCGAATACTCGCTGTCGTTAACGAAATAATCGAGCACATCGCTCGCCGGATGGTTGGAGGTGTACGGGCCGGCATGGGTCAGCATGATGCGCCACTTCTTGCCCGAGCTTTCGTAGCATTTCTTGGCCCACTCCAGCTGCTTCTTGAGGATTTCTGCCTTTTCATCGGGAGGCGTCACCTCAGTATTGATGACAACGATACATGCGTCGCCGTATTCAATGCAGCCGATGGTGTTGTCAAACTCGGTTCCGGTTGCGCCGCCCGGCATATTGAAGCGCTGCGCAAAGGACACAAAGCCCCAGTCGCCCTTCATTTCATGGTTGCCGGGTACGGTGATGGTCGGAATGCTCGCAAAGTAATCGCCCATGACGTCAAAGCAGGCATCCCACTCGGTCGCCTTGTAGCCGTCCTGCGTGGTATCGCCGCCCGACATAATGAACTCCGGCTTTACAAGCGTCGTGGCATAATCCATCGACTTTTTGAAGGACATATAGTCGTCCGTCGAGACCGACTGCGGATCGGCAACAAAAATGAACGAGAATTCGTCCGCATCGGCCGACTTGGGTGCCTTGAAGCTATACTCCTCACTCATAAAGGTCTTGCCATCGCCCACCTTATATACGTAGGTTGCGTCCGGAGTCAGGTTTTCCAGCACGACCTGATGGGTCGCAAGCTCCTTCCAGCCTGCGGTGACCGCGTCGACATAGCTCGTGCCCTTGGCGATCTGCCAAGCGGACGCGCCCTTCACCCGATACTGCACGACAGATTCCTTAACCTCGGGCACGGTGACCCAGCTGAAACGCAGACCGCCCTGCTTGGTGTCGGGTGTCATGGTGATTTGGCTCGGCGCCCCAAGGATGCGTCCGTCGTCCACGTAAAGCGCAATCGGCGCGGATTTGTCATACGGCTTGCAGAGTGTTTCCGCCGCCGTCTTGATTTCGATGTAATAATACACATATTCGGCCTTATCGGTCGGGATAGCGGCCTTGTAGGTATCGCCCGAAGCCGTCATTTTGACTGCGGTATCAACCTTTGCCTGATCGTAGCCGTAGTACAGCGTCGCGCTTTCGACCTTGTCTGTGCCGACGACGCGGGCGCTGATTTCGGTCTTGGCGTTCAGCTTTGCCGTGTTGACCGCACGGGAAATGACGCGCGAGCCGCTGACGGTGTAGTCAATCTTTGCAAAGATGCTCTGGTCAAAGCCGCGCAGAATAGGCTGCTTGAGGCTGTCACTCCACGTCCAGACCTTGGAAAAATCCCAGCCGAGCGCTTCATAGGTGGCCTTGGTCTGAAGCTTTGCGGCCGAAACATCGTCCCACTTGATAGGCTGGAACACCGGCTCATTGCCCGCAAGCTTGGTGCCTTCCCATGCGATATTGCCGGAAATGTTGGTTGCGGCCTCGTCTGCCAGCTGGCCGACGATTTTATCGGTGTCCTTGGTGCCCGAAATGCTCGTCTGCGCCGAAACACAGTTTACAATGCGGTCCCCCGCGTTGAACGAGCCTGCAATGCCGCCTGCCGCACCGTTTGAGCCGTAGGCTTCCACCGTACCGGCCGCGAACGAGTTGCCGACATAGCCGCCGCCGTCCTGAATGCCTGCGATGCCGCCGACATCATAGGGCGCTTCCAGTGCTGCGTTGACATAGCAGTTTTCCACATGGCCGATGATTGGGCCTTCGCCCTCCTTGACCTTGCCCGCGATGCCGCCCGCGGTGTGCGAGTTGGACAGATCGTCCACACGAACCAGACCGGTCACAACACAGCCGGTCACGGTGCCGTAGTTGACGCCCGCAATGCCGCCGACGTTCTGCTGACCGATGATTTCACAGCCCAGCATCGCGACGTCCTTGACATAAGCCTGCTCATCCTCGTTGCCGACATAGCCGAACAGACCGACATACTTCTTGGGATAGTCAATTTTCAGGTTGCGAATGGCGTGAAACTGTCCGTCAAACGTGCCGAGGTAACCCTCTTCCTTCTTGGACGCGATGGGTTTAAACCCCTCGATGCCCTTCATGTCGATGTCCGCGGTCAGCACATAGTCGCCATCGCGCGGTGCGCCGTCCTTCCACGTCCCCGACAGATACAGGAGTTGGTCAGCCGTCGCAATCTCGTACTTGCCGGTCGCTGCGTTGTAGGTCGGCGGCACGCCGCGGGTCTCATCCTTCGCAAAGGACAGCGTGGTGCACATGGACAGCAGCATCGCCGCCGTCAGCAGCAGACTGAGTGCCCGTTTTCTGGTGTTTGCCTTTTTCATTGACTTGCCTCCTCTTTTATGTTCGACCGCTGCGCGCGGTCAGGTTCCCCCGGAAGAATTCTGTTCTGTAAACGCTTGTATTTACAGCATTATTGTAATCATCCCCTTTCTTAAAATCAACAATTTTACTTATATTTTTGTTTTATTTCTCGAATATTTGCACTTATTATTCAATCGTAAACGTTTACGATTGTAAGATAAATGATACACCTCCGCTACCAACTCGTCAATGGTTTTTGTGCACAATTCACAGACCCAATCTTTGTAAATTCATTCGCCCGACACCGGTGCTTGCCCGATGTTCATCCGCGTGCTATACTGGGTGCATGGATAAGAAAGGATGTATAAGGATGGAGCACTCTAAAGTATACTTTTGTGATTTTCGCGCGACTTATCACGAGAATCTGCAGCAAAAACTGACCCGCCTGCTGAAATCGGCCGGCATGGGCGAGATCGACTTCGATAAAAAATTCACCGCTATCAAAATTCACTTCGGCGAGCCGGGCAATCTGGCGTTTCTGCGCCCGAACTGGGCCAAAACCGTGGCGGATTTTGTCCGCGAGCGCGGCGGCAAGCCGTTCCTGACCGACTGTAACACGCTTTACGTCGGCGGGCGCAAAAACGCGCTGGACCACATCGATTCCGCCTATTTGAACGGTTTTTCCCCCTTCTCAACCGGTTGCCACGTCATCATCGCGGACGGCCTGAAGGGCACGGACGAGGCCTATGTCCCTGTTGCCAGCGGCGAGTACGTTAAGGAAGCCAAAATCGGACAGGCTATTATGGATGCAGATGTTTTCATCTCGCTGACGCATTTCAAGGGACACGAGAACACAGGCTTCGGCGGCTGTCTGAAAAACATCGGCATGGGCTGCGGCTCGCGCGCGGGCAAGATGGAGCAGCATTCCTCGGGCAAGCCGCACATCGAGCAGGCGCACTGCGTCGGCTGCGGCATGTGTCAGCGCATCTGCGCGCACAGCGCAATCACCATCACCGACCGCAAGGCCAGCATCGACCATGATAAGTGCGTTGGCTGCGGCCGCTGCATCGGCGTGTGCCCGCAGGACACGGTGATCCCTGCGAGCGACGAATCCAACGACATCCTCAACTGCAAAATCGCCGAATACACCAAGGCGGTCGTCGACGGCCGTCCGTGCTTCCATATTTCGCTTGTGCTCGACGTGTCGCCCAACTGCGACTGCCACGCCGAAAACGATGTGCCGATTGTACCCAACGTCGGCATGTTTGCGTCGTTCGACCCGATTGCCCTCGATCAGGCCTGCGCCGATGCGGTCAACCGCATGCCGATTAACCCCGGCTCGTGCATCAGCGACCACGCCGAGCATGCTCATGAGCATGCTCACGATCACTTCCACCTGTCCCACCCCGACACCGACTGGCAGGTTGCGCTTGACCACGGCGAAAAGCTCGGCCTTGGCACACGCCAGTACGAACTGGTCACGATTTGATTACGGTTTTATGCGGTAAAGTCGCCGCGGGCAAGACCGCGCTTGCCTCTCGCATGCAGGCCGAGGGAGCGGTCGTCCTTTCGTGCGACGAGATGATGCTGACCCTGTTTGACGGCTGTCTGGGTGCGGCGCACGACCGAACGGCGATGAAATGCCTGCACTATCTGTTCTCGGTCGCGGCACAGCTTGCCGAAAAGGGCTTGGATGCCGTGATTGATTACGGCTTTTGGCTGCGTGCGGAGCGCGACGCGGCGCGGGCGTATTTTGCCGAGCGCAGTTTGCCCTGCCGCGTACTTCTGGTTGAAACAGCAGAGGACAAGCGCCTGTCCCGCCTTGCCCGCCGCAACGATGCGCTGCGAAGTGCCGAGGGACGCGTCTACCTGATTGAGGGCGCACTGCTCGGTCGCATGGATGCCAAATTTGAAGCACCTGCCCCCGATGAGCACATTGAACATTTTGACAACACAGAGGATTTTATATGACAAATAAGTTTTCTACCCGCCGTCTGTGCACCGCAGCTTTTCTGGTGGCGGTCGGACTGATTCTGCCGCAGATCTTTCACATGGTCGGCGGCAAGGCAGTCGGCTCGGTCTTTTCGCCGATGCACCTGCCGGTGCTGGTAAGCGGCCTGCTGCTCGGCCCCGCGCTTGGTGCGGCGGTCGGTTTTCTGACCCCGTTGCTCTCCGCGCTTGCAACCGGCATGCCGCCGATGGCGATTTTGCCCTTCATGCTGTGCGAGCTGACCGCCTACGGCGCGGTTTCGGGCGTGCTTGCGCGCAAGTTTCCGCTTTATCCGTCGCTGATTGGCGCACAGGTGGCGGGGCGCGTGGTGTACGCGGCAGCGCTGTTCGTTGGCGGCACAGTGTTCGGCATGCAGTGCGCCGCACCCGCGTCGGTGCTGACGAGTATTGTCACCGGCCTGCCCGGTATTGTGCTGCAGCTTGCGCTTGCCCCCGCGGTTGTACTGCTGCTGCACAAAGCGCTTCCGGAATCGGTATGAATTGTAAAACACCCGCCGTTTGGCGGGTGTTTTCTTATTCAAACGCCTTCATTGCCTGCTCGGCATCTAAATCACTAACTTCTCGGTGCACCAACTGTATCACCGGCTGAGGCATCGGCGGGCTGCCGCTTGCCGCCATCCACCCAGCTTTAAAGGCAATACGAATCATGGAAAACAGTGCATTTTCTGCCTTATCATACTCTCTGCGGTCTAAGAATTCCTCAAAAGCCGTTTCAAAATCCACCTGTTTCATAACAATCCCTCCAATTGCTCAGTATATTGAGCATTCTTTTTCTCACCATACCATATACTTATCGAAGTTGCAACCTATTTTGAGCAAAGCAGGTGGGATTTATGAAAATACGGCAGGACTTAAATCTGGGAAATAATCTGCGCACCCTTCGTAAGCAATGCGGGCTGACACAAGATCAAGTCAGCGCAAAGCTGCAATTATTGGGCTGTGATGTTTCGCGCGCTGTTTATTCCCGCTACGAAACCGGTGAACTCAACATCCGTGTCAGTGATTTAATCGCCTTAAAGCACATTTTCAACTGTCAATATGAGGAGTTCTTTGATGGACTCTGTATAGAAAAAGAGACTCCGCTCAACTGAGCAGAGTCTCTTTTATGCATTTTCAGCCTTCCATCACGCGGCCTTCGAACTCGGCGCGGCGCTTGATGTCGGCCATCACCGCGTCAAACTGCGGCAGGTCGAGCGACTGCGCGCCGTCGCACAGGGCGCAGCGCGGATTGTTGTGTGCCTCGATAATCAGGCCATCCGCACCCGCGGCAATCGCAGCGCGAGACAGCGGCTGCACCATATCGCGGCGGCCGGCAGCATGGCTGGGGTCGACGATAATCGGCAGATGGCTGAACATTTTAATCAGCGGAATCGCCGAAATGTCCAGATTGTTGCGAATCATAGACTCAAACGTGCGGATGCCGCGCTCGCAGAAAATGACATTCTGGTTGCCGCCCGCAAAAATGTACTCTGCCGCCATCAGGAACTCTTCCATGGTAGCAGACAGGCCGCGCTTGAGCAGAATCGGCTTGTTGGAGCGTCCTAGCTCCTTGAGCAGCATAAAGTTCTGCATATTGCGTGCGCCGAGCTGGATGATGTCCACATCGGCGAACAGGTCGAGGTGCTTCTCGCTCATAATCTCAGTGATGATGGGCAGACCGGTCTGGCGCTTTGCCTCGAGCAGCAGCTTAAGACCCTCGGCCTCCAGACCCTGGAACGAGTACGGCGAGGTACGGGGCTTAAATGCACCGCCGCGCAGGAAGGATGCGCCCGCACGCTTGACCGACTCGGCAACCTCGATAATCTGCTCCTCACTCTCGACCGAGCAGGGGCCTGCCATGACGTTGAAGTGACCCGCACCGATTTTGCGGCCAGCAACTTCAATCACGGTATCATCCGGATGGAACTTGCGGTTAACGGCCTTAAACGGCTCGGAAACACGCTGCACCCGCTCGACAATCTCGTAAGCCAGCACGTCGTGCTCATCAATGCGCGAAGTATCGCCCATCAGGCCGATGATGGTGGTGTTTGCGCCTTCCGAATAGTTGATGGCAAGGCCCATATCTTCAAAGTGGCGGATCAAGCGATCAACGCGCTGTTTTTCCGGATTCTGCTTGAGAACTACGATCATTCCGTTTTACTCCTTTATCAGCTGAAATTCATTCATGTTTGAGTATAACACCAATTATCCCAAAAGAAAAGGGGTGATTTCTCACAAAATCACCCCGTAAAAACCTGCCGCTGCACACGTTGTTATGCGTTTTTGGCCGCATCCTCGGCTTTCATCTGCTCATACTGCGCTTCAACGCCCGCGCAGAACTCGTCCCACCGATCGTCGTTAATCAATCGCGCGGGACAAATCTTGCCCGAAAAATCCTCATGCTTGCGCAGGGCGCGCGGCTTGAGATCGTATTCAATCAGCAGCCGTGCGCACAGCTTCTGAGTGTTTTTGAGTGTCTGCTCATAGTCGCCGTCCGCGTTGACGCACATCTCAATACCGATGCCGTTGCGGTTGCCGCCGTTTTTGACCATCTGGTCGCCCGCATGATAGGCGGTTTCATTATCGGGCAGGTGGTGATAAACCTGATGGTCATCCACCGTATAATGCCAGGAAAGCGGTTCGGTATCCGCGTTTTGATGAATGAAGGAATTGTGCGCCGCCGCATCCGCACCGGCGGCAAAGTTATCCGTTTCGTGGATGACTAAGTATTTGATTTCGCGTTTTTCCCCCGGACGCGCCTTCGTCCCTTCAGCGATGAAATCCTCGTGCACGGGCAAATCACCGATATAGCTGATATTCGCATCGCCCTGCAGATTGGGCGCCACCAGCTTGTGCACCAGTACACCCCCGCCAAAAGCCAGCGCAATAATGAAAAGCAGCAGAAGCGGTCGGTAGTTCTTCTTTTTCCTTCGCCGGCCGCCTTTGCTGTAAAATCCAAAGATTCTCAAAATATACTCTCCCCACCGTCAGTTTCTGTTCTATTTTACACCCATTCGACGTTTTTTTCAAAGCCCCGCGTGTAAACTTTTTATGACCTTGTAAAAAAGCGCGTTTTCTGTGTGAAAAAGCTGTAAAATCCCCTTGCATTGCGCCGTTTCCTAGGGTATAATAAACCGTACATGGAGAGGCAAAGCCTTTGCCAGCAGAATTCTTTGACCGCCCCTGTTTTGAGCGGGGAGCTAAGGCCATCCGGACAGCCGGGTCAAATGCCGAAATTGGCAACTTTGTTGCCTTATTGATTGCGCCAGTGCGCAAATTTTATAAGTTGGCTGCCTAAAAGCCGTGTGCCGCAGCGCACATCACACTTGTGAAACAATCAATAAGAGTAGTAAAAGTAAATTCTTGCTATATAGACTCTTCCTCTACCATTGAAATGGCCGTTTTACCCGCGGATACCCTCGGAAAACGGCTGAGTAGGATTGCTTGGACCTCAAGTTAGATGTTCGCCGCGCGCGCCATCTGTACTTGGGGATTTTTTTATTTTGAAAGGGGCCTGGCAATGCCGAACAAGCTCAAGCTCTACGGGTTCAACAACCTGACTAAAGCACTTTCCTTCAATATTTATGACGTGTGCTATGCAAAAACCGAACGCGAACAGCGCGATTATATCGCCTATATCGACGAGCAGTACAACTCCGAACGACTGACCAACATCATGTTCCGCGTCACCGAAATGATCGGTGCGCACGTGCTGCATGTGTCCAAGCAGGATTATGAGCCGCAGGGCGCATCCGTCACCTTCCTGATTGCCGAGGAGCACATGCTGCCCGCGGATGTTCAGGTGCTCGAAGCGGACACCATCGTCGCGCACCTCGACAAGAGCCACGTGACCGTGCACACCTATCCGGAGTACCATCCGGACACCTGTCTTGCGACCTTCCGCGTCGACATCGACGTGGCAACCTGCGGCGAAATCACGCCGCTGTCCACGCTTGACTATCTGATTGGCTCGTTCGATTCGGATATCATCACGATGGACTACCGCGTGCGCGGCTTTACCCGCGACATCGAGGGCAAAAAGCTGTTTATGGATCACCATATGACTTCGATTCAGGACTTCATCGACCCCTCCACGCTTGAGCGGTACGATGCGATCGACGTCAATGTCTATCAGGCCAACCTGTTCCACACCAAAATGCTTTTAAAGGAAGTGGACCTGCAGAACTACCTGTTCAACACGGACATTTACGAGCTGCCGCCCAAGACCCGCCTGAAAATCAACTCCGACCTGCGCAGCGAAATGATTGAGATTTTCAGCGGAAAAAACATATACTAAGGAAGAAAAGGACTGTTGTCCGGCTCATTCCTTTCGAAAGGAAACCTGCCTCATGGATCAATCCCGCGTGCCGATTTTGACGGCGCTCGAACAATTTAAGTCTATGCGCATCGTGCCGTTTGATGTCCCCGGACACAAACGCGGCCGCGGCAACCCCGAGCTGACCCGTTTTCTCGGCGAAGCCTGCCTTACGGTTGACGTAAACTCGATGAAGCCGCTGGACAACCTCTGTCACCCGACCACCGTCATCCGCGAGGCCGAGGAGCTGGCCGCCGATGCCTTCGGCGCACGCCACGCCTTCCTGATGGTCGGCGGCACGACCTCGTCGGTGCAGTCGATGGTGCTGTCGGTCGTCAGCCGCGGCGATGAAATCATCCTGCCGCGAAACGTGCACCGCTCGGTCATCAATGCACTGGTGCTGACCGGTGCAATTCCGGTTTACGTAAACCCCCAGATGAACGACCGGCTGGGCATTTCACTCGGCATGTCGGTTTCGGATGTCAAGGCCGCGATTGAGAAGCACCCGAACGCCAAGGCGGTGCTCGTCAACAACCCAACCTATTACGGCATCTGCTCGGACATCCGCAGCATCGTAAAGCTCGCGCATGACGCGGGCATGAAAGTGCTCGCCGACGAAGCGCACGGCACGCATTTCTATTTTGGTGATAATATGCCCTGCTCCGCCATGGCCGCAGGCGCCGATTTGGCTTCGGTTTCGATGCACAAATCGGGCGGCTCGCTGACGCAGTCAAGCTTTCTGCTGTGCGGTCAGTCGATGAACCCCGACCATGTGCGGCAGTTCATCAATCTGACGCAGACGACGAGCGGCTCGTACCTTCTGATGGTCAGCCTTGATATTTCGCGCAAAAACCTCGCCCTGCACGGCAAAGAGATTTTCCGCAAGGTGACCGACCTGACCGAATACGCCCGCGAGGAAATCAATCAGCTTGGCGACTACTACGCCTACGGGCGAGAGCTGATTAACGGCGACACCGTTTTTGACTTCGATGCGACCAAGCTTGCCGTCAACACGCTCGACCTCGGCCTTGCCGGCATCGAGGTGTACGATATTCTGCGTGATTTTTACGACATTCAGACCGAATTCGGCGATTTGGGCAACCTGCTCGCCTATGTTTCCGTCGGCGACCGTGAGCGCGATTTGGAGCGTTTGGTCGCGGCACTGTCTGACATCCGCCGCCGCTATAAACGCGACAAGGCCGAGCTGATGCGGCAGGAATACATCAATCCGCAGGTCGTCGCCGGCCCGCAGGAGGCGTTTTACGCGGAAAAGCAGTCGCTCCCGCTTGAAAACACCATTGGCCGCATCTGTGCCGAGTTTGTCATGTGCTATCCGCCCGGCATCCCGATTCTCGCGCCCGGCGAGCGCATCACACAGGATATTCTCGATTACATCCGCTACGCCAAGGAAAAGAACTGTCTGCTGACCGGCACCGAAGATCCGTCGGTGGACACCCTGCAGGTTATCAAAGGAGTGATCAGTCCATGCATCTGAGTTTTACCGAAATGCACACGCCGACCGTCGGTCTGCAAATCGCGGTCGACCGTCAGCTTTATACCGAGCAGAGCGAGTTTCAGCGCATTGATGTATTTGAATGCGAAGAATTCGGCCGCTTTCTGACGCTCGACGGCTACATGATGCTGACCGAGCGCGACGAATTCATCTACCACGAAATGATGGTGCACGTGCCGCTGGCTGTGCGGGGCGAGAACATCAAAAAAGTGCTCGTCATCGGCGGCGGCGACGGCGGCTGCGTGCGTGAGCTGTGCCGCTATGACCACATCGAGCACATCGACCTCGTTGAAATTGACGAGCGCGTGGTCAGCGTCTGCCGGGAGTATCTGCCCACAGTCGCCTGCTCGCTGTCCGACCCGCGCGTGCATCTTTTGTTCCAGGACGGACTGAAATACATCCGCCGCGTGAGCGGAGAGTACGACCTCATCATCATCGACTCGACCGACCCCTTCGGCCCGGGCGAAGGACTGTTCACGATGGAGTTTTACGGCAACTGCTACAAGGCGCTGACTGAGGACGGCGTTCTCGTCAACCAGCACGAAAGTCCGTTTTACAAGGACGACGCGCGCGCCTGCCAGCGGGCACACAAGAACATTGTGCACTCGTTTGAGCTTTCGCGCCTGTTTCAGGCGCATATTCCGACCTATCCGTCGGGTCACTGGCTGTTCGGCTTCTCTTCGCGCGGCATTCATCCCGTGCATGATCTAAAGGCCGACTGGTGGAATTCACTCGGCATCGAGACAAAATACTATAATACCAATCTGCACAAGGGCGCGTTCTATCTGCCCAACTATGTTCAGAAACTTTTGGAGAAAGTGGAGGAGAATTAATTATGGGAAGAGCACTCATCATCGGCTGCGGCGGCGTCGCGGGCGTTGTCATCCATAAATGCTGCCAAAACAGCAGCGTATTTGAGGAAATTATGATTGCCTCGCGCACCAAATCCAAGTGCGACGCAATTGCCGATCAGCTTTCCGGCACGACGACCACCAAAATCCGCACCGCCAAGGTGGATGCGGACAATGTGGACGAACTGTGCGCACTGATTGAGGAATACAAGCCGGATGTTGTTATGAACATCGCCCTGCCCTATCAGGATTTGACCATTATGGACGCGTGCCTGAAGTGCGGCGTCAACTATATGGACACCGCAAACTACGAGCCGGAGGACACCGAGGATCCCGAGTGGCGCGCCATCTATGAGAAGCGCTGCAAGGAAGAGGGCTTCACCGCTTACTTTGACTATTCGTGGCAGTGGGCGTATAAGGAAAAGTTTGAAAAAGCGGGTCTGACCGCGCTTTTGGGCTCAGGCTTTGACCCGGGCGTCACGCAGGCTTACTGTGCCTATGCCCAGAAGCACCTGTTCGACGAAATTGATACCATCGACATTCTCGACTGCAACGGCGGCGACCACGGCTATCCGTTTGCCACTAACTTTAACCCCGAAATCAACCTGCGCGAGGTTTCCGCCCCCGGCTCTTACTGGGAGAACGGCAAATGGGTCGAAATTCCCGCGATGTCCATCAAGCGTGAGTACAATTTTGATCAGGTCGGCCAAAAGGATATGTACCTGCTGCACCATGAGGAAATCGAGTCTCTCGCCAAAACCATTCCGGGCGTTCGCCGCATCCGCTTCTTCATGACCTTCGGCCAGAGCTATCTGACCCACATGAAGTGCTTTGAGAACATCGGTCTGCTGTCTACCACGCCGATTGATTACGAGGGTAAGCAGATTGTGCCCATCCAGTTCCTCAAGGCGCTGCTGCCCGATCCCGCGAGCCTCGGCCCGCGCACCCGCGGCAAAACCAACATCGGCTGCATCTTCACCGGAAAAAAGGACGGCAAGGAAAAGACCGCCTATATTTATAACGTCTGCGACCATGAGGAGTGCTTCCGCGAGGTCGGCTCGCAGGCCATCTCCTACACCACGGGCGTGCCCGCGATGATCGGCGGTGCCATGCTGCTGACCGGCAAGTGGAATAAACCCGGCGTGTACACGGTGGAAGAGTTCGATCCCGATCCGTATATGGACGCACTGAACAAGTGGGGTCTGCCGTGGCAGATCGACGAAAATCCCACGCTGGTGGACTGACATGAAGTTTACCGAACTGCCCACCCCCTGTTTTTTACTGGATGAAAACAAGCTGATTCAAAACCTTGCCGTGCTGCGCGACGTGGCACAGCGCTCGGGTGCGAAGATTCTGCTCGCGCAGAAGGCCTTCTCGATGTTTTCGGTCTATCCGCTGATTGCCGAATATCTCGACGGCACCACGGCCAGCGGCCTGTTTGAGGCACGGCTCGGCAAGGAGCATTTCGGCAAGGAGACGCACGTGTTCTCCCCCGCCTATACCGAGCAGGAGTTCGGCGAGCTGCTGCAGTACGCTGACCATATTGTATTTAACTCCTTCTCCCAGTGGAAGGCTTACGGTAACTACGCCCGCATCGCCGGCAAAAGCTGCGGCCTGCGCATCAACCCCGAGTGCTCGACGCAGGACCCCGACCACGCGATGTATGATCCCTGCGGCCCAACCTCGCGCCTTGGCGTGACGCTTGAAAACTTTCAGCCTGAAATGCTAAACGGCATCGACGGCTTCCACTTCCACACCCTGTGCGAGCAGAACTCGGATGCGCTCGTGCGCACGGTTGCCGCGTTTGAAAGCAAATTCGGTGCATACATGGAAGGCATGAAGTGGCTCAACCTCGGCGGCGGCCACCATATCACGCGCGACGATTACGATGTGGAAAAGCTGGTCAGCCTGATTATCTATCTGCGCCGCAAGTACAATGTTGAGGTTTATCTGGAACCGGGCGAGGCCGTCGTGCTTGGCGCGGGTTATTTGGTGGGAACCGTGCTGGAGATTGTGCACAACCATGCCCACATCGCCATTCTTGACACCTCGGCCGCGTGCCATATGCCAGATGTGCTTGAGGTGCCCTACCGTCCGCCCGTGTTCCGCTCGGGTCAGCCGAATGAAAAAGCCTTTACCTATCTGCTGACCGGACGCACCTGCCTTGCGGGTGACATCATCGGCGAATACTCGTTTGACAACCGCCTGCTGGTCGGCGATCAGGTCGTTTTTGGTGACATGGCGCTGTACACCATGGTCAAAACCAATACCTTCAACGGCATGCCGCTGCCCAATATCGCCATCCGCCGCGTGAGCGGCACGGACGAGGTTGTGCGTGCCTTCGGGTATGAAGATTTCAAAAACCGCCTGTCTTAAATAAGCCAAAGGGAGCGCAATGGATGAACCATTGCGCTCCCTTTCTTTTATCCTTTTACAGCGCCGCGACGGCGGGAAAAATCCTGCCCAGCAGGAAAAACAGAATCGGCACGAACATGGCCGGCAGCAGATTGCCGACCTTAACCTTCTTATCGAACATCAGGTTAAAGCCGATGGCGAAGATGAGCACCGAGCCGATGCAGGAAACCTGTCCGATCAGCGCATCCGACAACCACGGACGGATGAACCGCGCGAGCAGCGTGATGCCGCCCTGATACACAAGCAGCGGCGCGATGGACAGATACACGCCCTTGCCGAGCGACGCTGCGAACACAATCGCCGCAATTCCGTCCAAAATAGCCTTCGCAACCAGAATAGACGGATTTCCGTTCAGACCGTCCTCCAATGAGCCGACAATCGCCATCGCGCCAACGCAGAACAGCAGCGACGCAGTGACAAAGCCCTCAACAAAGCGGCTGTCCCCGCCCGCGCCGAATTTGCGCTTGCAGGCCTCACCCATGCGGTCGAGACGGGCTTCAATGTCAATCGCCTCACCAATCAGCGCACCTATCATCAGACTGAGCACGAGCAGCATAGTGTGCTGCGTGGACAGTGCGCCGTTTTCTACCGTCACCAGCCCGCTGACCGCGCCGCCGATGCCGATGAAAAAGGTGCACAGGCCCAAAGCCTGCAAAATAGTGCGTTCAAATCGCGGCGGCAGGCCGTTTTTGAGCAGCAGGCCGACGGTCGTCCCTGCGAATACCGTGCCGACGTTTACGATGGTTCCAAGTCCGATCATATAAAAATTCCCCTCTTTTGTGCAGTGCCACATTAGTATAGCACAAAAGAGGGGAAAAACCAATCACTGGGTTTGGCGGAAATATTCGATTGTACCGATGACACCGGTCAGCACGCCGCAGATGGGGAAAATAATCCAGCCCGGATGCCACAGGTCGGCAAAAAATCCAAGGCAGAGATAAATCATCGCGGCAATCGGGAACGACACACCCGCGAACAGTCCTGTCCAGCGATACCGAATGCCGCCGTTCGATTCGCCTGCCACAGACGAAGGCGCGCTCTCGTTCTCCCCACCCAGACCGAATACTTCCTTATAATAGCTGTCCCGCCGTCCCGACAGAATGCACAGCACAACGCCGGCCGCAACCGCGCCGAACATCAGCACCTGCCCGAGCAGCTCGCTGCGCAAAAAGGACTCGGCGCAGAGCTGATACAGGATGGGCGATGCAATGAACAGCGCCACCGCAAGCGCGACGGTCAGATGCTTTTTGTCGTTGTACTGACGGTATTCCTCTAAAATCGCGGGGTCAATCTGCTCGCGGGACATATGCACCGGCGCTTCGGCTACCACATCGTCCAAACCCAGTTCACTGCGCAGCTCCTCCGCCGAGCCGATGGACGCAACAACAATGCCCGCGGCTTCGTGCTCGTTTTTGCCCTCTTGCAGCAGGGCATTGAACTTTTCCTCCAGATTAAACAGCATATCTCGCTTCATCTGCACGATGTCCTCCGTCTGCGGCAGCGCGGAAAACAGCGCCTCTACATAATTTCGAACCGTTTCCATCTCTATTCCTCCTTTGCAAATGCGTCAACTACTCGCTTTAAAACCTGCCATTCAGCGCACTTTTCGCCGAAAAACTGTCGTCCCGCATCGGTAATGGTGTAATACGTGCGCGGACGCCCCTGCGTCTCACTGCCTTGGTATGCGGCGACCAATCCCTGCTTTTCGAGCCGGCCAAACGCCGAGTATAGCGTGGTTTCCTTAATGCAGTACGCTCCTGCGGCACGCTTTTCAATCTCCTTGGAGATTTCGTAGCCGTAGGAGTCCCGCTCGGCGAGCAGGCTCAGAATCAGCATATCGTTATAGCCGCGCATCACGTCGCTTCCCAACATGGCTCGCCCTCCTTTACTTCATCTGTCGTAGTAATCATAACAGAATTACTACGACAGGTCAAGTAGTTTGGATAAAAAAACCGCGGCCCCGAAAAGAGCCGCGGTAAAGATTCAGCAAGCATCTACATCAATGATGATTTTTTTACAGTAGGAGCAGTACCAGGCACGCGCTTCCGCGCGCTGCCCGATCCCGCAGTCCCCGATTTTCAGGCCGCCGCAGGCCCACAGGCCGAACAGCATTTCCTTGTCCTTTGGCAGCCATTTGAGCGTCTTGTGGTCGCCAAGCAGTTTCCCATCGAGCATTTCCTTGTCACAATAGGGACATTTTTGCATAACAGGTACCTCCTCAGGCTATTTCAGACAAAACGGAGTCTTTTGAAAATGCGTTCCGCCGCCGCGGTGGGCGGAGTCAGGCAGCGCAAGGGCAAACAAATCGTCAGCAAACGCATCGCGCAGCAGGTCGGTCTGCAATGCCTCCGGCAGCTGCTTTTCCGAAACCGGCTTGACGATGACGGGCAGGTTGTCGCTCGCCGTGCGCAGCAGCGCGGCGCCGCGTGCGCCGATGGCAAGCACGCGCAGATACTGCGGCTGCACCGCCGCGTCGCGCGGAACGGAAAGCGCGAGCCGAAGCAGCGCCCGTCGCACGCGGGCGGCGGGAAAGCAGCGGGTCTGCGCCAGTTCGACCGCGTCAGCATAGGTGACCGCACGGTAAACGGCGTTTTGCAGCCGCTCATCGAATCCGTCCGCCGACCCTGTGGTCAATCTTCCCTCATACAGCAGGCGGCGCAGCAGCGTCAGCAGCGCATGTCCCGGCACGGAAACCGGCGCACGGCCATCCTCCACCGCGCGGCGCAGCAGCACATGGCTGCTTTCAGGCAGGTAGGGCACGCAGGCGGCAAGCTGTCCCGCGCGCAGGCGCTCCCGCAACAGGCTTGCCGAGGCAAAGCCGCCTCCCGGACCGGACGCATCATGCCCCACGCCGCGCCGCTGCACCGCGACCGGGCGCATGCTCCGTCCGCGCATGGCACGGCAGTATTCGATAGCGAGGGTGTTGTTCGGCTCATCCAGCAGGTCGGCGGCGGCGTGATCGCGACGGCGCAGCGCCTGCTGCCGCGCGGCGGCATAGGACAGCCCTTTTTCCGGTATAAACGCAATTTCGTCCAACAGCTCCGCCGCATGTGCAATGGCCGAAGCATCCCCTGATTCGCAGCCGAAGGACACTGCATCGCAGCCGAGCGCGGCGAGCACGCCGATTGCCCCCTGCGCAAACCCCTCCGCCGAGGAGAGCGCAGCGGCCAGCGGCAGCTCAACTACTAAATCCGCACCGCTGCGCACCGCCATTTCGGCGCGGGTGTATTTGTCCAGCAGCGCAAACTCGCCGCGCTGCACAAAATTGCCGCTCATCGCGCAGACAAGAGGCGTATCCTCACCCAAAATCCGCCGTGTCTCGGCCAGGTGATGCGCGTGTCCCGCGTGAAACGGATTATATTCGGCGACAATACCGCAAACGCCCATGGAAACCTCCTAAAAACCGGTGCAAATAACGCTCACAATCGAACAAATTATCCCTTGTGCAATTGAGGAAAATCGTGTAATATAGTGATATACGATTATTATATCTGCTTTTGTCTCTTAACGCAAGCGGCAAAAGAGGAGTCGCATCGCTTGTTTGCGATTCCAAAAATACGGGCATGAGGGAGTTTTTGAAAATGAAAGTACTGGTAATCAACGCCGGCAGTTCTTCGCTGAAGTACCAGCTTCTCGAGACGACGAACAATGACGTAATGGCCAAGGGTCTTTGCGAGCGCATCGGCATCGATGGCGTACTGGTTCATACCGGCAACAAGTCGGACGAGAAGTTTACCATCCACACCCCGATGGCAACCCATTCCGAAGCCATCAAGGCGGTTATTGATATTCTGCTTGACCCCGACAAGGGCGTCATTGCTTCGATGAGAGAGATCGACGCAGTCGGTCACCGCGTGGTACACGGCGGCGAGTTCTTCTCGGACAGCGTTGTCATCACCGACAAGGTGCTCAAGGCGATTGAGGACTGTGTCCCGCTGGCACCCCTTCACAACCCGCCCAACCTGATCGGCATTCAGGCCTGCCGCGAGGTCATGGGTCCGGACGTGCCGATGGTCGGCGTGTTCGACACCGCGTTCCACCAGACCATGCCGCAGTCTCACTACATGTATGCGATTCCCTACGAGTACTACAACAAGTACAAGATTCGCCGCTACGGCTTCCACGGCACCTCGCATAAGTATGTTTCCCAGCAGGCTGCCGAAATGCTCGGCCGTCCGGCAGAAGAGCTCAAGCTCATCACCTGCCACCTGGGCAACGGCTCCTCGATCTGTGCCATCAACGGCGGCAAGTCCTTCGACACCTCGATGGGCTTCACCCCGCTCGACGGTCTGCCGATGGGCACCCGTGCCGGTAACATTGACCCCGCTATCATCGAGTTCTTGGCTGAGAACGAAAACCTCTCTGCCGCTCAGGTCATCGATATTCTGAACAAGAAGTCCGGTATGCTCGGCATTTCGGGCGTTTCCTCCGACTTCCGCGACCTTGACGCCGCGATTGCCGACGGCAACGCACGCGCCGCGCTGGCTAAGGATATGTTCAACCTGTCGGTTAAGAAGATTATCGGCTCTTACATCGCCGAAATGGGCGGCGTAGACGCTATCATCTTCACCGCCGGTGTGGGCGAGAATGACCGTTCGGTCCGTTGGGACGTGTGCGAGCACATGGAATACCTCGGCATCAAGGTCGATCCGGAGAAGAACAAGTACCGCGGCAAGCAGATGGATATCTCGCTCGATTACGCCCGTGTCCGCGTGCTGGTCATCCCCACCAACGAAGAGCTGATGATTGCCAAGGATACCGAGCGCCTGGTCGGCGAACTGAACAAGTAAGAAGCAGCAAAAGAGACAGGGCGGGGCGATTGCCTTGCCCTGTTTTTGCGCCGGCTGGGAGGGTCTATGGAAGAAGAGTTCAGCGTTGCGCGGGAGCGCGGATACTGTGCGCGGGTCGGCCTTGCACTGGTCTGCGTGATGGCGCTCACTTATCTCTGGCAGTTTTTTCTGAGCGCACTCTATACAGTGACGTCCTTTCGCCAAATCGGCGGCAGTGCGTATTTTGCGCTTGCACTGGTCGGCCAATATGTGTTTGCGCTCCCGATTGCCTTCCGCATCGTGCGAAGCGTACCGCGCGAACCGCTCAGTGACGAACCGGTGTCCCCCATGCGCTTCGCCCGCTGGCTTGCAGCGGGTTGTGCCATCCTATGGATTGGCGCATGGATTGGCACCGCGGCCAACAATCTGGTGTTCGCACTGCTCGACCGTCCCGCGGTGGACATTCTGAACGAAACAATGGATCAGCTTTCACCCACGGCCACACTGCTGAGCGCCTGTGTCCTTGGCCCCGCAGCTGAAGAAGCACTGTTTCGCGGCCTGATTGCCGACAGGCTCGCGCGATACGGACAGAAAACGGCGATTTTCGCCTCTTCTCTGCTGTTTGGCCTGTTCCACGGCAATCTGTCGCAGTTTTTCTACGCATTCGGACTCGGTCTGCTGCTAGGTTATGTGTATTTGATGACCGGTCGCCTGCGTTGGCCAATCGCGCTGCATATGCTCTTTAATCTCATTGGCTCGGGACTGATTGTCCTGCTGCCCGACACCCCCGTCGCCATCTACAGCTACGGCGTGCTGATGCTTGCGCTCGTTGTCTGCGGCGCCGTTGTGCTGGCGGGCGCGCGAGGGCGCATCGTGCTGCAGCCCGGCAGCTGCGACCTGTCCTACCGCACGGTCTGGGGCAATGCGGGCATGGCACTCGCGCTGATTGGCTGTCTCATGCAATTTTTCATCATTCTGCTGCTCGCTTGAGGAGGAACTCCATGCTGATCGACCTTCATATGCACACCGGCTATTCGGACGACGCGGCCGCCCACTCGGTCGAGGATAAGGTGCGCGCCTGCATCGACCGCGGCCTGTCCATCATCGCCATCACCGACCATCTCGATTTCTGGCATCATCTGCCGCCGCAGGAGACCGATGTCGACGGCTGCCTGCGCGACATGAATGCCGCCAAAACGGCCTTTTCCGACCAAATCGAGCTGCTGACCGGCGTTGAAATCGGCCAAATCCACGCCGACCCGCGCGCCGCGGAATTTCTGCG
Source organism: Butyricicoccus sp. Marseille-Q5471 (assembly GCF_951230135.1). Taxonomy (GTDB): domain Bacteria; phylum Bacillota; class Clostridia; order Oscillospirales; family Butyricicoccaceae; genus Agathobaculum. The sequence goes on from NZ_CATNVC010000005.1 coordinate 97,649, forward strand.
CACCCGCGCATTTGATACGGTCATCGGCTCGCTGCACGGCATGCCGAACGATGTGGACATCTATTTTCACGATTTCAAGCACATCGACTGCGATGCGTTCCTGCAGGACTACTTCGATGAGTTGCTGCACATGGTGCGCCACGGTGGCTTTGACGTACTCGCACATATCGACTATCCCCTGCGCGTCATGCGGCACGGGGACTACATTCCTTCGTTCGACAGATTTATGACAAGCGTCGAGGCCGTGCTGCGGGAAACCGTTGCACGCGGCTATGCGCTTGAACTAAACGCGGCCGGACTGTTCGGCTGGCAAAAACGGGTCGGCCCGCCCGAAAACGTACTATATGAATTCAAACGCCTTGGCGGCGAGCGCATTTCAATCGGCAGCGATTCGCATGCGCCAAACAACGTCGGCCGCGGGATCGAGGAATGCATCGCACACGCAAAACGTGCGGGCTTCAACTCGGTGACCGTATTCCGGCAGCGCCGGGCGGAACAGGTGATGATTTAAGTGATATTTGCAAAAAAACAACCCATCACGCGCGATGAGACCGAACTGCATGCGCGCGCCAAAATCAATCTGACGCTTGACGTGACCGGCCGCCGCGACGACGGCTACCACACCGTCAAAATGGTGATGCAGACGGTTGAGCTGCACGACGATGTACACGTTGCGCTGGTGCACGGCGAAAAAAAGCCGCAGGGCATCCGGCTGTCGTGCAACCTTCCCTATCTGCCGACCGACTCGCGCAATCTGGCTTACCGCGCTGCTGAGCTATTTTATGAAACGACAGGCGTGCCGCTGGGCACGGTCGAGATTCACATTGAAAAGCGGATTCCGGTCGCGGCGGGACTTGCTGGCGGCTCGACCGACGCGGCTGCCGTGCTGCGTGCGCTGTCGGCGCTCCACGCGGTCGGCCTGACGGATGACGAGCTGTGCGAAATGGGCCTCAAGCTCGGGGCTGACGTGCCCTACTGCCTGCGCGGCGGCACGATGCTGGCCGAGGGCATCGGCGAAATGCTGTCCCCCCTGCCCGCCATGCCGCACTGCTATGTTGTGCTGTGCAAACCTCCGTTTTCGGTATCGACCAAGGAGGTTTATGAACAGATTGACTCCGTCGAAATCGAAACGCGGCCTGATGCGGACGGCATGATTCAGGCGCTTGAGCAGGGCGATTTTCCGGGCGTGTGCAGCCACCTGTACAACGTGATGGAGGATGTGACCGGCAAAAAGCGCCGCCAGATTGCTGAAATCCGCACCTTTCTGACTGAAAACGGCGCGGACGGCACGCTGATGAGCGGCTCGGGACCGACCGTCTTCGGCCTGTTTTCCGATGAGCATCGCGCCAAAAGCGCGGCGAAAATGCTCAGTCACCGCTTCTCGGATACCTTTTTCACTGAAACCGTATAAATAAGCGCCCTTCGGGTCATACTTGTGTCATCGAGTATGAACCGGAGGGCGTTTGACATGAAAAAGACCGACAGACAAGCGATTTGCGCCGTAATAACCGCACTGACCCTGATGATTACCGGCGCATGGTATCCCGCGCCGCGCGCCGGGTGGTGGTGCACGGCATTCGCCGTTGTGTGCGACGAGGCTGCACAGCCCGAGCCCGCCGATCAGGGACAAATCGTTTTTAAGTGGAAGGTTGTCGAGCTTTGGGACGCGTGGTTCGCGTAAAAGCGCGAAAAGCCTTGTTCCGCCTGCTTTGCTGTGCTATAATGGCAAAGAAGTATGAAATCCTGTACAATGGAGGAACAACATGAAAGTTATTAACGAAAAAGGCAAGCTGTTCGGCGTCATCAACATCGTCGACCTGCTTGTGCTGATTGCCGCCATCGCGGTTGTCGCGGGCGTCGGCTATAAGCTGTTTGGTGCGCAGATTCAGCAGGCAACCTCGCCGCAGGTTGAGATGACCGCCGTCATCCGCGTGCGCGGCGCAACCCCCTTCCTCGTTTCCGAGTTACAGCGCAACGATCAGGTCGGCAAGCAGCTGGTCAGCGGCAATGAATTTGTCGACGCGACCATCGAGTCGATGAACATTGAGGACTACATCCAGCAAGTGACAACGGCGGACGGCCGCATCGTCGATGCGCTCGACGGCACCAAGAAGGATTTGGTGTTTACCATCAAGACCAAGGTCGCCAAGGACACGGCTGCCCCCAAGATCGGCACGCAGGAAGTGCGTGCAGGTCGTACCTTCATCCTCAAGACCAACGATTTTGAAACCACCGGCAACATCGATTCGGTCAACATTGCAAAGGATTAAGCGATGAAAGCTATCTTTCAAAGCAGCCTGATCGCGCGGGCGCTCAGCCGCGTGGGTGAATGGTATCACCAAGGAGCAATCGCGGGGTTTTTCCGAAAAATTCACGATGCCTATCCCGATTCGCAGTTTCGCCGCGTTTGGGATCGCTTCTGTGCCTCCTCACTGCCCAGTCCGGCCACCAGTCTTTACGCGCGCATCATGGCGGCGTTTCGCCGCGGCGTGGAGAATCTGGGCGATATCACCAGGCAGAGCCTGATCTACCGCGGCTGCATCGCGGTTTGGAAGCCGGTTTCAACCTTCCTCGGCGGCGGTGTGATTGGCCGTGCGGTGCGGTTTTTCGGCATGCGCGGCCTGCTGCTGACAGCGCTCGCCTTCTATCTGCCGATCGACTATCTGCTGCGAAGCGTGGTGCAAATCGGCTTTCTGGCGTCCGTCTGGGACGAATGCCTGATGCTTGTCGCCTTTGGGTACATTCTGTGGCACACGGCCATGCGCCGCGCGCCGCTGCAAAGCCGCGTCACCCCGGTGGATGCATATTTGATGCTGTTTGTCGGCGTGGCTTTCTTCCTGATGTGCGCGGTTTCGCCTTATCCGTCCATCGCACTGGACGGACTGCGCGCGGTGGTCCAGTATCTGTTCTGGTTCTTCCTCGTCACCCGTTTGATTGAGGATGACCGCGATTTTTCCATTTTCTACGGTGCTCTGGTCGTCATGGCAATTGCCATCGGCCTGCACGGCATCTATCAGTTCATCGTTGCCGCGCCGATTCCGGCAAGCTGGGTCTCGCAGACCGAGGAAAGTGTGCGCACACGCGTCTACTCCATCACGGGCAGTCCTAATGTCATGGGCAGTCTGCTTGTACTGTTTGCCCCGATGGTCGCGGGCATTGCATACTACTCCAAGAAAACCTGGGTCAAGATTTGCGCCATCGGCGCGACCGGCATGATGTGTCTGTCCATTATCTTCACCTTTTCCAAGGGCGCCTGGGGCGGATTGTTTGTGGCGGTTGTCATCTTCGCAGCCTTCCTTGACCGCCGTCTGATTGCATTGATGGGCGCGGGCGGTGCCACGGCGCTGATTGCCATTCCCTCCATCGCAAACCGCATCACCTATCTGTTCACGACGGATTATGTCGAGGCCAGTCAGCGTGCGGGACGCATGGTGCGATGGGAAACCGGCCTAAACCTGCTGCACGAGTCCAACCCCTGGCTTGGATTCGGCCTTGGCCGGTTCGGCGGTGCGGTTGCCATGCAGAACAAGATTATTGAGGAATCGGACGCCTTTTCCTACTTCTATATGGACAACTATTACCTCAAAACACTGGTAGAGATGGGATACATCGGCCTGATTTTCTTTATCATCCTGCTGATTGGACTGGTCATCTGGTGTCTGCGCTCGATTGGCCGCACCAAGCTGTGCGAAACCGACCGCAGCCGCGTGCTGGCGGTGTCGATGTTCGCGGGCATGATGGGCGTGCTGACGCACTGCTACTTTGAAAACATTTTCGAAGTCCCTTACATGACGGCTTATTTCTGGAGCATGGGGGCGGCTGTTCTCTATCTCGGCTACTTCCGCAAGCGACGGCAAAACTGAACAAATTCCACGTCAAAAGCACGGTGAAGCACAGACTTCACCGTGCTTTTTTGCGCACTTTACACAAGGTTATGCGCTTTACGCGGATTTTACACGGTCTTGCTTTTAGATTTTACACGCAGTTTTTATCATGGAATATGTAAACAACAGATGGAAACAAAAAGGAGAGCAATACTATGAAGAAACTCGTATCCGCCCTGCTCGCAGGCGCTCTGCTGTGCGGCGCACTGGCCGGCTGCGGCAGCAGCACCACGCAGACCCCAGCCGCAAACGGCGCAGGCAATGAAGCGACCGCGATGTCGGGTGCAATCACGGTCATCTCCCGCGAGGACGGCTCGGGCACACGCGGCGCATTCGTCGAACTGACCGGCGTCGAAGAGAAGAACGCAGAAGGCAAAAAGGTGGACAACACCACCGCGGACGCCGAGGTTGTCAACAAGACCGACGTCGTGCTGACCAGCGTTTCGGGCAACGAAAAGGCAATCGGCTATGTTTCGCTCGGCGCGCTCAACAACACCGTCAAGGCTGTCAAGGTGGACGGTACGGAAGCCACGACCGACAACGTAAAGTCCGGCGCTTACACGCTCGCCCGTCCCTTCAACATTGCAACCAAGGGCACGCCGACCGGCCTTGCGGCCGACTTTCTGAACTTCGTTCTCTCCAAGGACGGTCAGGCCGTCGTTGTGGATAACAAGTACATCGAGGTAAACGATGCGGCAGCAGCCTTCGTTTCCGACGGTTCTACCGGCAAAATCTCCATCGGCGGCTCGTCCTCGGTGTCTCCGGTGATGGAGAAGCTCATCGAGGCCTATAAGGCGCTCAATCCCAACGCACAGATTGACCTCCAGACCTCTGACTCGACCGCAGGCATGACGGGCGCCATGGACGGCACGTTTGACATCGGCATGGCCTCGCGCGAGCTGAAGGATTCCGAATCAGCCGAGCTGACCGGCACTGCCATCGCACTGGACGGCATCGCGGTTATCATCAATCCGGCAAACACGGTGGACTCGCTGACCACCGAGCAAATCAAGGAAATCTACGTCGGCAATGTGACCGACTGGGCCGAACTCGCCGCTTAAACTGCGGTTAAAGGGCTGAAGGGCGAACACCGTTTCGCCCTTTTCCCTATATCTATGGGGTGAAAACATGAAAAACTTCCGAGAAAAACTGATGCACGGCGTGTTCTTTGTCTGTGCACTGGTATCCATCCTCGCGGTTGTGCTGATTTGCGTGTTCCTATTTGCAAACGGCGTGCCCGCCATGCAGAAAATCGGGCTCGACAACTTCCTGCTCGGCACCACGTGGAAGCCGGGCAACGACCTGTACGGCATCCTTCCCATGATTTTGGGCAGCGTGTACATCACGGCGGGCGCGATTGTCGTCGGCGTGCCGATTGGCCTGCTGACCGCGATTTTTATGGCCTTCTATTGCCCGAAGCGCATCTACGGCTTTTTGAAGCCCTGCACCGAGCTGCTCGCCGGCATTCCTTCCATTGTATACGGTTTCTTCGGCATGGTGATTATCGTACCGCTCATCCGCGATATCGCCGCCTTCTTCGGCCGGGATATTTCAGGCTCCTCTATTCTTGCCGCCTCTATTCTGCTTGGCATTATGATTCTGCCCACCATCATCGGCGTGTCCGAAGCTGCGCTGCGCGCCGTGCCGGGCAGCTACTATGAAGGCTCGGTTGCCATGGGCGCAACGCATGAACGCGCGGTGTTCTCAGTCGTGCTGCCGGCGGCAAAGTCCGGCGTGCTGGCATCGATTGTGCTCGGCATCGGCCGCGCAATCGGTGAGACAATGGCTGTGATCATGGTTGCGGGCAATCAGCCGCGTGTGACCGGCGATATGCTCAAGGGCATCCGCACCATGACCGCCAACATTGTCACCGAAATGGGCTACGCCGCCGATCTGCACCGCGAGGCGCTCATTGCGACCGGTGTGGTGCTGTTCGTCTTTATCCTCATCATCAACCTGTCGTTCTCTGTGCTCAAAAGGAGGAAGGATTAAGTGGAAGATATCAGAATGCGCCCGATTTCCATCGCGGGCAAACGTCAGCCGGTGCGCCTGCATGGCCGCGTCAAATCACGCGTGCAGCGGGGGTTGGTCTACGGCGCGGCTGCACTCACCTTTGCCGTGCTGCTCTTCCTGATTTCTTATATCCTGGTGCGCGGCGTCCCCAATCTGAAGCCATCGCTGTTTTCCTGGACCTACTCCTCGGAGAATGTGTCGATGGTGCCCGCCATCATCACCACCGTTGAAATGACACTGCTCGCCCTGCTGCTCGCCGTGCCCTTTGGCCTGTTCACGGCCATCTACCTCAACGAATACGCCGCGCGCGGTAACAAGCTGGTAAACATCATCCGCATCACAACCGAAACGCTCTCCGGCATTCCCTCGATTGTGTATGGCCTGTTTGGCATGCTGTTCTTCGTTACTTACCTGCACTGGGGTTATTCGATGGCGTCCGGCGCGATGACCCTTGCCATCATGATTCTGCCGCTCATCATGCGCACGGCAGAGGAAGCGCTGATGAGCGTGCCTGACTCCTTCCGCGAGGCCTCCTTCGGCCTCGGCGCGGGGCGGCTGCGCACGGTGTTTCGCATCGTACTGCCCAGCGCAATGCCCGGCATTCTGTCCGGTATCATCCTGAGCATCGGCCGCATCGTCGGCGAAACCGCGGCGCTCATCTTCACCGCAGGCACCATGGCACAGATTCCGAGTCTGCTTCAATCCGGCCGCACGCTTGCCATCCATATGTATGTGCTGTCCGGCGAAGGACTGCACATGAACGAAGCATATGCGACCGCGGTGGTGCTGCTGATTGTTGTGCTGCTGATGAACGCGCTTTCGGCACTCGTGGCCAAGCGCCTGACCAAAAAGTAAGGAGTATTCCCTCATGGATAAAATCTGCATCCGCGGCATGGATTTGCATTACGGCGATTTCCATGCGCTCAAATCCATCAATCTTGACATTGCGCCGAACGAGATTACGGCCTTCATCGGCCCCTCCGGCTGCGGCAAATCAACGCTCTTGCGTTCACTTAACCGCATGAACGATCTGGTTGAAGGCTGCAAAATCACCGGCGACATCATGCTCGACGGCGAGGACATCTACCGCGACTGCGACGTGAACATCCTGCGCAAGCGTGTCGGCATGGTGTTTCAGAAGCCCAATCCCTTCCCGATGTCGATTTACGACAACATCGCTTACGGCCCGCGCACACACGGCATCAAGTCGCGCGTGCGGCTCGATGAAATCGTCGAAACCTCGCTCCGCCGCGCCGCAATCTGGGAGGAAACCAAGGACAACCTCAAAAAGTCCGCGCTGTCCATGTCCGGCGGTCAGCAGCAGCGTCTGTGCATCGCCCGTGCGCTTGCAGCCGATCCCGAGGTGCTGCTGATGGACGAACCGACCTCCGCGCTTGACCCGATCTCCACCGCGAAAATCGAAGACCTTGTGCTGGAGCTGAAAAAAGACTATACTATTGTTATGGTCACGCACAATATGCAGCAGGCCACCCGCGTATCGGATAAAACCGCGTTTTTCCTGCTTGGCGAGATTGTGGAGGCGAGCGCCACCGAGCAGCTGTTCTCCATGCCCCGCGACAAACGAACTGAGGATTACATTACAGGGAGGTTCGGCTGATGAGAAACCGATTTGACACCCAGCTTGCAGAGCTGAATAAAGAGCTGATTGCGATGGGCGCACTATGTGAAAACTCCATTGCAAGCGCGGTCAAGGCGCTGCTTTCCGGCGACCTCAAGCTCGCCCAGAACGCCATTGCGGTAGAGGGCGAGATTGACCGCAAGGAACGCGAGATTGAGTCGATGTGCCTAAAGCTGCTGCTGCAGCAGCAACCGGTTGCCAGTGATTTGCGCCTGATTTCCTCGGTGCTCAAAATGATTACCGATATTGAGCGCATTGGCGATCAGGGCAGCGACATTGCCGAAATCGTCAGCTACATGCCGGGCGAGGGCGTACAGAACCCCCACATCAGCGACATGGCGAAGGCGACGATTAAAATGGTCACCGACAGCTTGGATGCATTCGTGCGCCGCGACCTGACCCTCGCATGGAGCGTCATCGAGTATGACGACGTGGTGGACGATTTATTCTCCCGCTGCAAGCAGGATTTGATCGCCGAAATTGCAGCCGATCCCGCCAGCGGCGAGCGCGTGCTCGACCTGCTGATGATTGCCAAATACCTCGAGCGCATCGGCGACCATGCCACCAACATTGCCGAGTGGGTTGAATTTTCCATCACCGGCACACACAAATCTTAAACGAAATCCGTCCTCGCGGCGGGAGAGGAGGCACCCCATGATCTACTGCGTCGAGGACGACAACAGCATCCGCGAACTGGTCGTCTACACGCTGCAAAACACCGGTTTTGACGCGCAAGGCTGCCCCGACGGCGGCGCGCTTTTTGCCGCCCTGCGCGAGCAGAAGCCCGAACTGATTCTGTTGGACATCATGCTGCCCGGCGAGGACGGCGTGTCCATCCTGCGCCGGCTGCGCTCGCTGCCCGACACGGCGGATATCCCCGTCATCCTGCTGACCGCTAAAACCTCGGAGTATGACAAGGTGGTCGGGCTTGACAGCGGCGCGGACGACTATATCGCCAAGCCCTTCGGCATGATGGAGCTGATTGCCCGCATTCGCGCCGTGCTGCGCCGCGCACAGACCAAGGCACAGACCGAGCAGAGCCGTCCTCTTGCGTTGGGCGGCATCTGTGTCGACGAGCGCGCACACACCGTGTTTGTCGGCGAAGAAACCGTGCAGCTTACGCTCAAGGAATTCCAACTGCTCTGCCTGCTGATGAAAAACCGCGGCGCGGTGCTGACGCGTGACGTGCTGCTCGAGACCATCTGGGGCTACGGCACCGAAAACGAGACCCGCACGGTCGATGTACACATCCGCACGCTGCGCCAAAAGCTCGGTGACTGCGGCGAGCTGATCGAAACCGTTCGCGGCGTAGGTTATCGCATGGGGGATCGTGCATGAGAAAACGCGTCTTCGGCAGCATCTGCCTGACCAGCTTCGTCACACTGCTGCTGACCGCAGCGCTGCTGATGATCGCCGTCTATTCGGGCATGGAAAGCGATGTGCGCGACAGGCTGAAAAACGAAAGCATTCATCTGGTCGATGTGTCGGAAGATCGTACGCTGCTTGAGCGCATCGGCCGAAGCTATGCCGAACGCATCACCCTAATTGCCGAGAACGGCGACGTATTATACGACAATCAAGGCGATGCCAGCCAGATGGAAAACCATCTGTCACGCCCCGAAGTGGCGCAGGCCATTAAAACGGGGGTTGGACAGGGGCAGCGTCTGTCTCACACGCTTGACCGCAAGACCTATTACTACGCCGTTCGCCTGCCGGACGGCGCTGTGCTTCGTCTGGGCAGCACAGCGGACAGTGCCTTCGGCGCACTGCGCACCGTGTCGCCGTGGATTGTGCTTGTGCTGCTGCTCACACTGTTGGTCGCGGCGCTGCTCGCCAGTTGGCTGACGCATATCCTGCTCGCGCCTATTATCGCTCTCGACCTCAGGCAGCCGCTCAAAAATGCGGCCTATGATGAGCTTTCTCCCCTGCTGCACCGCATGGCGGCGCAAAACAAGAAAATCGATGCGCAGATGGACGAACTCAAGCGCCGCCAGGCTGAGTTTGACGACATCACCACGCGCATGGATGAGGGACTGGTGCTGCTGAGCGCACAGGGCGAAATCCTGTTTGCCAACCACGCGTCCCGCCGACTGTTCCCCAAGGAGGAGGCACACGGCACATATCTGACCCTGTGCCGCGATCCGGAATATATACGCGTGGTCGAGCAGGCGCTCAGCGGCGAAAGCACGCGCGGCAAGCTGGAACGCGACGGCCGCGCCTATGCGCTGACCGCAAGCTCGGTCGCGGGTGAGGGACAAGGACATGCAGCCGTACTGTTCATCGTCGATGTGACCGAGCGCGAACAGGCCGAACGGCAGCGGCAGGAATTTTCGGCCAATGTCTCGCACGAACTGAAAACGCCGCTGACCTCGATTATGGGCATTGCCGAAATCATGGAAAACGGCATCGTGCGTCCCGAGGATATCGGCCGTTTCGCGGGCAGCATCCGCTCAGAAGCGACGCGCCTGCTCGCACTGATTGAGGACATCATTCGGCTGTCCCGTCTGGACGAGGGCGGTATGCAGGAAAGTTTTGAGCCGGTCGATTTGTACGCGGTGTGCGTCAGCGTGCGCGACAGACTGCAGCAGAAGGCGTTACAAAACCGGATTGCCCTCACACTCGAAGGCGAGATGGCGGTGGTATCCGGCGTGCGGCAGACGCTTGAGCAGATGGCCTTCAACCTCTGCGACAACGCAATCACCTATAACCGGCCGGACGGCAGCGTAACCCTGTTCGCGGGCATCGCGTGCGGTCAACCCGTGCTGCGCGTAAGCGACACCGGCATCGGCATTGCCCCGGCCGATCAGGCACGCGTGTTTGAGCGTTTTTACCGCGTGGACAAGAGCCACGCCAAGTCCACCGGCGGCACCGGTCTGGGTTTGTCAATCGTCAAGCACGGTGCGCAGCTCCACGGAGCCGAGGTCAGCATGCAAAGCGTATTAGACCGCGGGACGACCATCGAAATTCGCTTTCCCAAGGGATAAGCGAAGATAAACAGCAAAACACCCGATTTCCCTCGTTTTCGAGGCGAAACCGGGTGTTTCTTTTCGTGTGCTCAGCCGTTTACGCACACCGTCTGCATGGCATCAGACGATGCAGGATGCATCACACCATCTGATTAATTGTCTTATATTTATACATCTTCTCGGCGTGATTTTGCTCCTCGGTCTCAATATCGTTGAGCAGCTTTCTAACGTCCGAGTTGCCAAACTGGAACAGGTCAAAGTTATAGGCCGAAGCCACATACTTTTCAGTCGAAATGGCATCGGTGCACAGGAACTTATCGCTGTCCTTATCTGCCAGATTGCAGTTGCCCGCATAGGTCGGCGCCGGATTATAGTCCTGCCCCGCCTTGTCGGCACTGTTCACCGCAGGAATAGTGCCATTGAGCAGCTGACCAAGTGAATCATAGTGCTTTTGCTCATCCTGCTTGATGGAGCAGAACAGGTTCTGCAGCACGGTATCCTTTGCCGCTCGCTCATTTTTTTCATATTTTTCGATGCATAGCTTCTCCTGATCCTGCAAATCCTGAATCAGAAAACGTTCTTTTTCGGAAAGATTATACATGCATTCTTCGCATATAAACGCAGGCTGGTGCCCCGCCGTTTACACACTACCTCCTTCATTTTAGTCCAACGGTAGTATGTCATCGGCTGCGTTTTTGTATGCAAACAGGCGCACAGGACATTCCTCCTGTGCGCCTGCTATTTTCCATGCATCAATAAAATTCGGGATTTTGCGGTGCATTAATAGACGTATTCGAACTCCAAATCGCCGATTACAACGAAATCGCCTTCCTGTACGCCCATCTGCTCCAGTTTGTCGTACACGCCTGCATTTTTCAGCATGCGGTCCATATACTGGCGGGATTCGTAATCATCGGTATTGACCGAAGACATGATTTTATCCACCCACGCGCCGGAAACGACATAGTAATCCTCAACCTTGTCGACTTGCCAGTCGCGCTCTGTAATCTCTTCCTCAACCGGCACGAAGTCGGGCTCGTACACAAACACGGGCGGCAGCTCGCGCAGCTCGTCCCACGCCATGCGCATCAGCTCGCGCACGCCCTGACCGGTCGCCGCCGACAGCTCCGCAAAACGGAAACCGTGCTCGTCAGCATACTTTTTGAGCTTTTTGACCGGCTCGCGGTCGTCGCCCAGCAAATCGGTCTTGTTGGCAACGATAATCTGCGGACGCGCCGCCAAAAATTCGCTGTAGCCCACAAGCTCCTGGTTGATCTTCTCGATATCCTCCAGCGGATCACGACCCTCGCTGCCCGCGGCATCTACCAGATGCAGCAGCAGACGGCAGCGGTCGATGTGGCGCAGGAAATCGTGTCCCAGACCCGCGCCCTCAGCCGCGCCCTCTATAATACCGGGGATGTCGGCCATGACGAAGGACTGCTCCTCACCCACCGACACCACGCCCAGATTGGGCACAAGCGTCGTAAAGTGGTAGTTTGCAATCTTCGGACGCGCGGCGGATACCATGCTCAGCAGCGTAGACTTGCCGACGTTCGGGAAGCCAACCAGACCGACATCGGCCAGCAGCTTGAGTTCCAGCACGATTTCAAGCTCCACACCCGGCTGACCCGGCTTTGCAAAGCGGGGCGCCTGACGGGTCGGCGTTGCAAAATGCGAGTTGCCCCAGCCGCCGTTGCCGCCCTTTGCCGCAACAAACGGCTCATCGTCCGACAAATCCTTGATGACCTGTCCGCTTTTCTGATCGCGGATAATCGTGCCGCGCGGCACGCGGATGACGAGATCTGCGCCATCCTTGCCCTTGCAGCGCTTGCTGCCGCCGTTTTCACCCGGAGCCGCCACGTATTTCTTCTTGTAGCGGAAGTCGAGCAGGGTGGACAGGTTATCGTCCACCTTGAAAATGACAGAGCCGCCGCGGCCGCCGTCACCGCCGTCCGGGCCGCCGGCTGCAACGTACTTTTCGCGGTGGAAATTCACCTTGCCGTCGCCACCCTTACCGGATGCGATTTTGATTCTTGTAATATCAATAAACATATTTCTCCTCCTTTCACAGGGGTTAGGTAACACCGCAGGGCATCAAAGACGTCCTTGCGCGGTGTTGTTTTAAAACAAAATCCCAGACCATAGTCTGGGATTTTATCGCTCTTTTTATTACTGCGGGTAAACGGAAACCTTCTTGCGGTCCTTGCCCACGCGCTCGAAGCGAACAACGCCCTCAACCTTGGCGAACAGGGTGTCGTCCTTGCCACGGCCCACATTGGTACCGGGGTGGATCTTCGTGCCGCGCTGACGAACCAGAATGTTGCCAGCCGGTACGGTCTGACCGTCTGCGCGCTTAACGCCCAGGCGCTTGGACTCGGAATCACGGCCGTTCTTGGTCGAGCCTACGCCCTTCTTATGAGCGAAAAACTGTAAGCTAATCTTCAGCATCTGTGTGCACCTCCATTACGTTGATAAATTCAGAATAATCATTTTCCAGCTCGGAAAAGTGCATACGGAGCGCACGGAGTGCGTCCTGCCCTTTTTCGAAATTCCCGCCTTGCGGCAGGGTGATGCGGATATGTGCGCCTTCGTCTTCGATGAGCGTATCAACCGGGATATGCTGTACATCGAACAGTAACGCATGCGTCAGCATGACCGCACTGGAGATCGCCGCGCAGACGATGTCCTCCCCCTCTTCTGCGTATCCCGCATGACCGAGGATGTCCACCGATCGAATCGACTGATCCGACGCGAGCGAAAATGTGACGCGTGTCATGGCCTTAGGCCTTGATTGCGCCGATGGTCACCTTGGTAAACGGCTGACGGTGACCCTGACGTTTGCGGTAACCCTTCTTAGGCTTCATCTTGAAGATGTTAATCTTCTTGCCCTTGCCGGTCTTCTCGACCGTACCGGTTACGGTAGCGCCAGAAACGTAAGGAGCGCCGACGGTCAGGCTTTCGCCCTCGCCTACTGCCAGAACCTCGTCAAATACGACGGTTGCGCCGTCTTCCATGCCGAGCTTCTCGACGTAGATCACGTCGCCCTCAGATACCTTATACTGCTTGCCACCAGTTTTCAGGATTGCGTACATTTGGATTTTCCCTCTCTTTCATAGTAGAGTCACGCTTGGCGGGGCGGCGATCCGTTTCCGGGCGCACTTCAAGAGAGCCTTCGCACAATGCGGCTTTTAACAGCATAGCACGAACGGCGAAGCCTGTCAAGCCTCGCCGCGCGTTTTTTTGATTATTTCGAAGCGTTTTCGATGATTTTAACGCCTTCTGCGGTCGTGCCGACAATCATGCGCTTGCACATGTTGAGGAACAGGCCGTGCTCGAGTACGCCGACGATGCCCGCGAGCTTCTCCTTGACATCCGCAATGTCAAAGCCTGCGCCGAGGTGCAGGTCAGCGATGTAGTTGCCGTTGTCGGTAACGAAGGTTGCGCCGTCCTTGACGCGGAGCACCGGATGGAAGCCAAAGTCCTCCATCTTCTTCATCGCCTGCTTTGAGCCGTACTGCGCAATCTCAACCGGCAGATGGAACGCGCCGATTTTGTCAACCAGCTTGGACTCGTCCATAATCCAGATGACCTCGTCCGCCAGCGTTGCCACAACCTTTTCGCGATACAGCGCACCGCCGCCGCCCTTGATTGCGTTGAATGCGGGGTCGATTTCGTCCACGCCGTCAATCGCCAGATCAATGTGATCGACCTCGTCGATGGTCAGCAGCGGAATGCCCAGCTCACGTGCCTGCTTTTCGGTCGCCTTCGAGGTCGGGATTGCCCTGAGGTTCATGCCGTTCTTGACCAGTGCGCCCACGGCGTTTACCAGGTGGTACGCGGTCGAACCTGTGCCCAGACCCAGTACCATTCCATCCTTTACGTACTCGGCGGCCTTGTCGCCCGCCATCTTCTTCATATCCATTGCAGCTTTCCTCCCTGTTGTTGGTAACTTTATTATAAGATGTTGGTGCAAAAAGGTCAACTATCTTCGTGCAAAAGCGCCCGTAAAACGGGCGCTTTTGTGTTTATTCCGAAATACCGCGCTGTACCTTAGCTGCCTTGAGCGTGTTTTTCATCAGCATCGTGATGGTCATCGGGCCTGCGCCTCCCGGAACGGGGGTCATGAAGCTTGCCTTGTCCAGAACCGCAGCATCCACGTCGCCGCAGACCTTGCCCTCGGCGTTGCGGTTGATGCCCACGTCGATGACGACAGCACCCTCCTTGACCATATCCGGCGTGACGAAACCGGCCTTGCCCACCGCGGCAACCAGAATGTCCGCGCGGCGGCAAACCTCCGCCAAATCCTTGGTGCGGCTGTGGCAGATGGTGACCGTGCCGTGCTTGTGCAGCAGCAGCATGCTCATCGGCTTGCCGACGATGTTCGAGCGGCCGATGACGACACACTCCTTGCCCTTGGGGTCAATTTTATACTCCTCAAGCAGCTCCATCACGCCTGCGGGTGTACAGGGCACAAAGTCAAAATTGCCGACCATAATTTTGCCGACGTTGACCGGATGGAACGCATCCACATCCTTGCGCGGGTCGATTGCGTCGATGACCGCCTGCTCGGAAATGTGCTTCGGCACCGGCATCTGACACAGGATGCCCGAAATCTGCGGGCTTTCGTTGAGCTGAGCAATCAGGCCAAGCAGCTGCTCTTCGGTCGTTTCCTCAGGCAGGGCGTACTTTTCGCTGTAAAATCCGCATTCTACGCACGCCTTTTCCTTGTTGCGGACATAAATCTCGCTCGCCGGGTCGTTGCCGACGATAATGACCGCTAGACCGGGCGTGATGCCCTGTGCTTTCAGCTTTTCGGTCTCGGCCAGAATGCTGCCGCGCACCTTTGCGCTCAGCGCCTTGCCATCCATCTTTACTGCACTCATTCCTTGTTGTCCTCCTTCTTAACTGTCGGTGCGGGGGTTGCGCCCTCCCGCTCGGGCGTGGGTTTGGGGTCGGGTTGGGACGCGGGCGACGGCGACTGCTCGGGCAGCGGCATCGCTTCGGTCTCCGGCGTCGGCTCGGCCGTTACCTCGGTCGGCTGATTGGCAGGTTCTGGCGCAGGCGGCTCGGTCGGTGTGACATAAAAGGCCTTGGCGACCTTGATTTTACGATATTGACGCACGAGCACGCACACCGCGGCGATACAGCTGACGATGGCCAGCACCTGCGACACGCGCAGAGCGCTGAAAACATATAGGCTGTCCGTGCGCAGACCCTCGATCCACGCGCGGCCAAGGCCGTACCACGCAACATACAGCAGCGCGATTTCACCCTTGAATTTACGGTGCTTGGAGTAAAAGTGTATCGCGATGAAACCGATGAGGTTCCAGAGTGACTCGTATAAAAAGGTCGGATGCACCGGGTCTCCGCCGTCGATTGACATACCCCACGGCAGCGAAGTCGGGCCGCCGTGCGCTTCGGCGTTGACAAAGTTGCCCCACCGGCCGACAAGCTGACCGATGAGCAGCCCCATGGCGGCCAAATCGCACATGCTGATGAACGACACCTTTTTCACGCGGCTGTAGCCCCACAGCATGAGCAGCACGCCGATAATCGAGCCGTAAATCGCGATCCCGCCGTTCCAAATGGCGATAATCTCATTTAAATGCTGGCGGTAGTAGTCCCACTCAAACGCGACATAGTAAATGCGCGCGCAGATGATTCCGGCGGGTACACCGAGCAGCATGCAGTCAACCAGGTTGTCCGAGGTAAAGCCGAACTCCTTAACGCGGGAGTTCAGGTACAGCGCACCGAGCACAAAGCCGATGCAGATGATGATGCCGTACCAGTAAATATTCTTGCCGAACACCTCGAAGGCGACGCGGTTGATGGTAAAATCCAGCCCCAAACCGGGGAATGAAATCGCATGTTCCACTGTCAATTCCTCTTTTTTGTCAAATTATTTCGGTTCGATGACCGACATGGTCGAACGATTCGGCTGCATCCAGCGTGCAAACATGTGCTGCACGTCGGAGGCCTCAATCGTGTCGTAAAGCGCGGCAAAGTCAAGATAATCCTCGCCGCCGAACACGGCTTCAATCTGCGCGCGCGTCAGCTCCTCCGGCTGGTCGAGGACACGCAGGCGCAGGCCGTAGACCGCTTTTTTCATGCGGCTGAACAGCTTTTTATCCACACCCTCACGCGCCAAACGCGCAACCTCGCGCTCAATTGCTTCCCGCGCAGCTTCGGGATCGCGGCTCTCGCCGCCCATGACCACATTCGCGCCCTCGGGAATGATGGCGTAGTCGGTTTCAAAATAGCGGTTAATCAGGTGCTTTTCATACAGCTCGCTGTATAGCGGCGCGGTATCACCACAGAGCACGCGCACGGCGAGCTCGCCCAGCAGATTGCGGCGCAGGCGGCTTTCGCCCTCACGCAGCGGGTCATCCTTAAAGCCGAGCAAGAACTGCGGCTGCGATACCTGCATGCTGCGCTTGACCAGACTCTGGTGCACGGTTTGACGGCGCTTGCCGTAATGCCGCTCACCGATAACGGTCGGCACGCGGGGTGACAGCCGCTCCGCCATTTGGCAGACCGCATCAAAATCCGCTTGACCGCACACGACAAGCGCCATGTTACTCGGCGAGTAAAACGCCTTGTGACAGGTGTATAACGTTTCGGGTGTGATCTGCGCGATGCTGTCCACACTGCCCGCGATGGACACGCGCACCGGATGCTCGGCAAACAGACCCTCGAACAGGCCCACATAGGCCTGCCAGCCGGGCGTATCCTCCATCATGCCGATTTCCTGCCCGATGATGCCGCGTTCCTTTTCCACGTTTTCCTCGGTGAAATAGGGCGTGAACACAAATTTGAGCAGAATTTCAAGATTGCGCTCAAACTGTTCGGTGCAGGAGAAATAGTAGGCCGTCATCGTCTGACTGGTGAAGGCATTTGGGCTTGCGCCCGTTTCGGAAAACTTTTGCAGCGCATTGCCGTCCTCGTCCTCAAACATCTTGTGCTCCAGAAAATGTGCTACACCCGCGGGGGTGTCATATCGCTTGCCGTCAAGCGTAAACGAAGCGTCAACCGAGCCAAAGTCGGTTGCAAGCACGGCAAAGGTCTTGGAAAAGCCCTCCTTCGGGATATAGCTGACACGCAGGCCGTTTTCGAGCACGCGGCTCTCCATGCGTTCATGCAGGGCGGAATACGTCTTGCTCATTTGCCCACCCCTTTCAGGAAGTACACGGTGTCCAGCGCGGTTGCGTTTGCCGCAGCAATCACGCGCTCCTGCGTGACCGTTTGTACGGCTTCGATGCGCTCCTCCGGCTGCGTCATCGTGCCCGCAATCGCCTGTGCAAGCCAATAGCGCTCCAATTGAACCGGCTCGTCAAGCATGGCGCGCCATGCGCTGATGAGCGTGCGGCGGGCGTTCTCAATCTCGTCTGCCGAAATATCGCCATCCCTGCAAAGCTGCAACTGATGCAGAATTTCACGCTTTGTTACCTCATATTTATCATTTTCAATGCCGGAATTTACAATCATCAGTCCCTTGGCCGAAATAAACTGCGCGCTTGCATAGTAGCAGAGCGACAGCTTCTCGCGCACGTTCAGGAAGAGCTTGGCGCTCGTCGAGCCGCCGTACAGCACCTGAAACATCCAATAGGCCAGCGGATCGCCGCCCGTCAGGCTGTTGCCGCCCGTGCGGAAGCCCATCGACAGCTTGCCTTGTGTGACCGGCAGTTCCTCGGTCACCTCACGCACCTCATTCTTGGGCTGTGCGACCACTTCGGTGTGCGGGGCATAGAGGTTGTCCGTTCTGCGCTCGGGCAGCGCTTTCAAAAACAGCTCTTCAATGGTATCCGGCGGCATGGTGCCGCAGTAAAACAGCTCCATTCGCCCCTCGCTGAGCGCGCGCTGATAGGCAGCAAACAGCTTTTGCTCCGTGATACGCTCGGCCTGTGCGGCAGTGCCGAGCACGCTTTGTCCGAAGGCTTCGCCCTCGCACATCAGCTCGGTCAGGCGCTTGGGCGCGTAGGCACGCGGATCGTTTTTCTGCGCCGCGATGCGATCCATCAGGTTAACGCGCTCGCCCGCCGTATAATCCGGACTGAACACGCCGTCCTGCACATAGGGGTCATACAGCAGGTCAGCCAGCAGGCGAACGACGCGCTCCGTCAATCCCTCTGCGCCCGACGCGTATTTTTCGTCAATCACATCGGACAAAAAGCCGATAACAAGGTTGTCGCCTTCCTTGCTCACCATGGCTTCAATCCGTGCGCCATACATCTCATCGAGTGCTGCACCGAATGCGCGCAGGTCAGGCAGACGCACCGTTCCCCGCCGCAGCACATGCGGAAGCGCCGCCCGCAGCGCCGCATCCGGCCCGCCAAGGGGCAGCACGAGCGCCGCGCGCAGCACGGCACGCTTAAACTTCGGCGTGGTGACACAGGTTAAACCGATTCCCGCGCCGAGTTTTTTTCTCGTCACTTGTTGCATAGAATGCCTCGTTTCGTGGATAATTTTTCTTAGAAGTTATTATATCATTAAATGAATAGGCGCGCAATTGAACATTTGATGAACACGCATGGGGTCTGTATCTCGGAAGAATGCCCCAAATACACCAACACCAAACGCTTTCCCCCTGTTCTGCTTTTTATTTTATCCAAAAAACCGTTTTTTACCCTTGACAAGCGCCGCCCGATACGGTATGATAATCACATTCGATGTAAAGGCTTCTAGCTTTACAGGCAAAGAAGGAGGCCGAACATGACAAGCAAACCGCTCGAAATGAGCCTGCTGTTCGACTTCTACGGTGAAACGCTGACCCAAAACCAGCGCGAGCTGTTTGATCTATACTATAACGAAGATCTTTCCCTGACCGAGATTGCCGAGCATGTCGGCATCACCCGCCAAGGCGTGCGGGACGGCGTCAAGCGCGCCGAACACACGCTGCGCGAGATGGAAACAAAGCTCGGTCTGGTCGCCCGCTACGGCGACACGGAAAAATGCGCCGACGGCATCGCCCGCGAGGTCGAAGCCCTGCGCACCCTCAATGAAGATACGCTGCACTCCGCCGCCCTCGGTGACATCGCCGACCGGCTGACGCAGCTGCTCACACAGCTTCGATAAGGAGTTTGCTATGGCATTTGAAGGCCTGACTACTAAAATTTCATCCGCTTTCAAAAACCTCAGAAGCAAGGGCCGCCTGTCCGAGGCTGACGTTAAGGAGGCCATGCGCGAAATCCGCATGGCGCTGCTCGAAGCAGACGTCAACTTCAAGGTTGCGAAGGATTTTGTAAAGTCCGTCACCGAAAAGGCGACCGACGCTGAAATTCTTGAAAGCCTCTCTCCCGCTCAGCAGGTCATCAAAATCGTAAACGAAGAGTTGACCGCGCTGCTCGGCGGGCAAAACGCCCGGCTGACCATTGCCCCCAACCCGCCGACGATTGTCATGATGGCTGGTCTGCAGGGTGCGGGTAAAACCACCAACTGCGCCAAGCTTGCCGGTCTGCTGCGCAAGCAGCAGCAGCGCCGCCCCCTGCTCGTCGCGTGTGACGTATACCGTCCCGCCGCGATTGAACAGCTGAAGGTTGTCGGCCGCCAGCTGGACATCCGCGTATTTGATGAAGGCCAGGGCGACCCGGTCGAAATCGCAAAGCACGGCATCGACTTCGCCAAGAAGAACGGCTTTGATTTGGTGTTCCTTGACACCGCAGGCCGTCTGCACATCGACGAAAAGCTGATGGACGAGCTGAAAAACATCAAAAAGACCGTAAACCCCACCGAAATCATCCTCGTCGTTGACGCGATGACCGGTCAGGACGCGGTGAACGTTTCCCAAACCTTTGACGAAGCCCTCGGCATCGACGGCGTGCTGATGTCCAAGATGGACGGCGATGCACGCGGCGGCGCGGCGCTTTCGGTCAAGGCCGTAACCGGTAAGCCGATTAAATTCATCGGCACGGGCGAAAAGCTCGGCGATATCGAGCCGTTCCACCCCGACCGCATGGCTAGCCGCATCCTCGGCATGGGCGACGTGCTGACGCTGATTGAAAAGGCGCAGCAGAACTTCGATCAAAAGCAGGCTGCCGAAACCGCCAAAAAGATGGCAACCGGCAAGCTGACCTTAACCGATTTTTACGATCAGCTCCAGCAGATGAAAAATATGGGCTCGATGGAGGAAATGCTCGGCATGCTGCCGGGTGTGGATGCCAAGGCCTTGGCCGGAGCAAAGATTGACGAAAAGCAGATGGCGCATACCGAGGCCATCATCCAGTCCATGACCCCCAAGGAAAGGGACAACCCGAGCGTCATCAATTTCTCCCGCAAAAAGCGCATCGCCGCCGGCTGCGGTCTGACGGTTGAGGAGGTCAACAAGCTGCTCAAGCAGTTTGAATCCATGCAGAAGATGACCAAACAGCTGACCGGCATGGCAAAATCCAAGGGCAAGAAAAAGCGCCGCGGCTTTGGCGGTCTAGGCGGTCTGAAGCTGCCGTTTTAATGCATTGTTTGTAAATTTCAAGTTTACAATAGAGAGTTTAGATACAGGAGGTGAATATAGAATGGTAAAGATCAGACTGCGTCGTCTGGGCGCGAAGAAGGCTCCCTTCTACCGCATCGTCGTTGCTGATTCCCGTTACCCGCGTGACGGCCGTTTCATCGAAGAAATCGGCACGTACAACCCGCTGAACGACCCCGCTACTATCGCGGTCGACGCTGAGCGTGCTCAGGCGTGGATCAAGAACGGTGCGCAGCCGACTGACACTGTCCGCGGCATCCTGAAGAAGGCCGGCGTGCTGTGAGTATGAGTGAGGTTGTCGAAATGAAAGAGTTATTGACCTACATTGTCAAAAATCTGGTTTCCGAGCCGGATGCGATTGCCATCACCGAGGAGATCGACGGCGATAATGTCACCTACTCCCTGCGCGTAGCGCCGGGGGACATGGGCCGCGTCATCGGTCGTCACGGCCGCATCGCGAAGGAAATCCGCACACTCATGAAAGCGGCAGGCAATCGCGAAAACAAGCGCGTCACTGTCGATATTCTCGACTAAAACGCCAAACGACCTGTATCATACAGGTCGTTTTTCATATCATTTCGGAGGATAACCCTATGCAGAAGAAATTTTTAGAAGCCGGCAAAATTGTG
Organism: Butyricicoccus sp. Marseille-Q5471; assembly: GCF_951230135.1. Lineage (GTDB taxonomy): Bacteria > Bacillota > Clostridia > Oscillospirales > Butyricicoccaceae > Agathobaculum. The sequence continues at coordinate 119,242 of NZ_CATNVC010000005.1, forward strand.
AGCACCCACGGCGTACGCGGCGACCTGCGCGTGCAGAGCTGGTGCGACAGTCCCGAGGTGCTGTGCGATTTTGACACACTCTATCTGGACGAAAACACGCCCATAACCGTGGAAAAAGCCTTTGTGCACAAGGGCGACATTGTCGTGATGCACCTTCAAGGTGTGGATACAATGGAGGCCGCCGAGGCGCTCAAGAACCGTGTACTGCTCCTGGACCGCGCAGACGCCGAGCTGCCTGAGGATTTGGTGTTCATTCAGGATATTCTGGGCTTCAAGGTATACGACCTGCGCTCGGACAGCATGATCGGACTGGTGCAGGATGTGCTGACCTCGAACCCGGCGCATGATATGTACGAGATCAAGAGCGCGGACAACCGACTGATTTATATTCCGGCCATCAAGCCCTTCCTCAAGAGAATTGACATGGAAGCCGGCGTGATTTACGTGGAGACCATCGAGGGTCTGCTATGAGAATCGACATCATGACCCTGTTCCCCGAGATGATTGAAGCCGTCATGCGGGAGAGCATCATCGGCCGCGCACAGGACAAGGGTCTGGTCGAGGTGCGCGCGACCAACATCCGCGACTACGCGCTAGACAAGCACCGCAAGGCGGACGACGCCCCCTACGGCGGCGGACGCGGGCAGGTCATGCTGGCAGAGCCGCTGTATCTGTGCCATCAGGCACTCTGCGGCGGCGAAAAGGTGCACACGGTGTTTTTGTCTGCGCAGGGCAAGCCGTTTGACCAACAGAAGGCGCGCGATTTACTTGCGAAGGAACGCTTTATTCTGGTTTGCGGCCACTATGAAGGCATCGACCAACGGTTTATCGACGAGTGCGTCGACGAAGAAATCTCCATCGGTGACTTTGTGCTGACCGGCGGTGAGATTCCGGCGATGGCAGTGGCCGACGCGGTCTGCCGCATGGTGCCGGGCGTACTGCCTGACGAGGATGCCTTCACCGCCGAAAGCCATTGGGACGGACTGCTGGAGCATCCGCACTATACCCGTCCGGAAAACTGGCGCGGCCGCGCCGTGCCTGAGGTGCTGCTCTCCGGCCACCATCTCAATATCGAAAGCTGGCGGCGTGAAATGAGCCTGCGCCGCACTAAGGCCGACCGCCCCGACCTGTTCGCGCAGTTCACCCCCGCGGACAAGCGCGACCGGAAACTTCTGGACAAAATTGAACAACCCGACGGTTAACAGCCGCCGGGTTTTCTTTTGTTTGTCCGATTGTTTGCAGAAAAGCATTTACAAGCTCTCTTTAATTTTGTAAAATATAAGTATACTGTTTCAAGCAATCAGGAGGGATGCTCCCATGATTATTACGATAACGCTTAACACCGCGCTCGACCGCACGCTGCGTATTGAGCAGCCGCTCGTCGTCGGCAAACTCAACCGCGCGACCTCGTCTCACCTTGAACCCGGCGGCAAAGGCATCAATGTATCCCGCGCGATCAAGGCTCTGGGCGGGGACAGCGTTGCGCTGGGCTTCTGCGCCGGCACCAACGGCCGCATCATGAAGGATGCGCTGACCTCGGCCGACATTCACCATGACTTCGTCGACCTGATGGGCCAGACCCGTGTCAACACCCAGATTATCGACGCGCAGGGCGGCCATACCGAGGTCAACGAACCTGGTTCGAAGCTGGACGATGCCGATTTTCTCCGTCTGCTTGACCGGATGGATCAATATCTGGACGAGGGAAACATTTTCGTGCTGGCCGGTTCGTGCCCGCCCGAATTCCCGATGAAGAACTATCGCAAGCTTTGCAAGACGATCAAAAAAGCCGGCTGCAAGCTGATTATCGACGCGCAGGGCGAAATGCTGCTTGCTGCGCTCGAGTTTGAGCCGGACTTCATCAAGCCCAATATTTTCGAGCTTGCTGAGGCTGTCGGCGAAAAGCCTTCGGTCGATCCCGAGGTCGTCGTGGTTTCCGCACGCAAAATGCTCGATATGGGCGCAAAGGCGGTCTGTGTCTCGATCTCGCAAGAAGGCGCCGTTCTGGTTGCCAAAAACGAGCCTGAGTCCCTGTACTGCAACTGCAACCCCAAGATTTATGATGAAGGCGCGGTCGGTACGGGCGACGCAATGGTCGGCGCGATTGCAAACTCTATGCATAAGGGTCTGAAATTTGACGAAATGGCGCGCTATGCTGTCGCCGCGAGCCGCGCATCCGCGCGGATTGCAGGCACGGAGATGGCAACGCTCAAAAAGGTCTATGAAGTGTACGAAACCACTGAGGTTTACGTGCTGTAACAGCTACATAGCTGCAAAAAGGCTGGTATCGGTTCGCCGATACCAGCCTTTTTCAGGTTGTCTGTCAAAATCCCTTGATCCCCAATTCATGCACAAGCTGTGCATAAAACCTGCGGACATGGAAGTACGGCAGGTCGTGCTCCAATACGTCGGTCAGCTCCTGATGGCTCACACCCGCAAGCGTGCCGCGATACACGCCCCATCGAGCCGATGCAGGCGACACGAGCCCATCACTCTCCCCCTGCACCGCGTAGGCTGCCGCACGGCACGCCGCCATGGCAGGATCGGAGCGGCTTTTTCCAAGCACTGCGCCCCAGCTCTGGTAATATACACAGTTTGCATCCGGATTGTCGCGGTTAAAGCGCTCCAGATATGCCGGCGTGAGCTGCTCGGCGACGCGGAAAAAGTCCGGATTCTCATCGCCCTTTCTGCGCCAGTACTCGTTGTTGCACGTGCCCCACACCCAGACTGCCGGATAGGCGCGGCGCAGAAGCACGCGCGCGATATGCGAGCCGCGATTGGGCGTTGCAATCATCGAAAGAGAGGCCACGTGCCGTCCCATACCAAGCGATGAAATCAGATACCGCGCCTCCAGACCGCCCTTGGAGTGCGCGATGATATTGACGCGGTCACACCCCTGCTCGCGCAGCATTTGCTGAACCCGGTCACGCAGAACCAGTGCGTTTTTCTCAATGCCGCCCCAAGCGTCCTGCCCGCCAAAGTAGAGCACTGCACCGTTCGCGCGCAGGAAATCAGGCACCCGCCCCCAATATCGCCCGCGTTCCCCATCGCAGACGTTCAGGCCGTGCACCAGCAGAATCGGATATTTGGTTTTACAGTATGCCCCTGCCATATCACTTGTGGTACTTGCCGCCGCCCACAATATTGAGCGCACGGTACAGCTGCTCGAGCACCATAACACGCGCGAGATGGTGCGGGAAGGTCATGGGCGACATGGAAAGCCGCAGGTTTGCCCGCTGCTTGATGCTCTCCTCCATGCCGCATGAGCCGCCGATGAGCACGCACAGCCGGCTTGTGCCGCGCACCGTCAGGTCGGACACATAATCGGCCAGCTGCTCAGACGACATCGGCTTGCCCTCGACGCACATAGCGATTACCGCCGCGCCCGACGGGATTTTAGCCGCAATCAGTTCACTTTCCTTTTTGAGCGCCGCGTCAATCTCCCCCTGTGAGGGCGTTTGCGGCAGCCGCTGCTCGGGCAGCTCCAAAATTTCCAGTTTGCAGTATCCGCCCAGTCGCTTTTCGTACTCAGCAGCGGCCTGCGCCCAGAATTTTTCGCCGAGCTTGCCCACGCAAATCAGTCGAACAGACAGCATTGCTCACCCTCCTCCAGCAGAATCGGCGCTTCCATATGCCCCTTGGGCGCAACGATGATGCGGCAGGGCGCAAGACCGCGCACAGCCGACTTGGTTTGCTGCAGCGCCAGCTCCGGCATGTTGTTTTTCTCACTCAGGTGCGCCAAAATCAGCGTTTTCGTGCCGTTTTTCACCAAATCTGCCGCGCAAATCGCGCAATCCGGATTGGAAAGATGCCCATTCGGCCCGGCCACGCGCTGCTTGAGCGGATACGGATACGGCCCTGCCTGCAGCATATGCGGATCGTGGTTGCTCTCGAGCACAACCGTGTCGCAGCCGCGCAGCCTGTCCGCAATGTCAACCGGGACAAAGCCCAAGTCGGTCGCAAACCCAAAGCGGCGACCCTCATGCGAGAGCACGTAGCCCACGCTCTGCGCCGCGTCGTGCGGGGTTTCAAACGCGTGCACGCCGATTGCACCAACCGCAAAGTCCTCACCCGCCTGAAATACGGTCACGCGACCCTGCGAGGCCGGGTTTTTGATCGACAGCGCAAGCGCCGTCTCACGCGAAGCATAGATGGGTGCAGACGATTTTTTCAGGAACATATCCAGTCCCTTCACATGGTCGATGTGCTCATGGGTAATCAGCACACCCGCGATGCGGTCGAGCGTGAGACCCAGTCCGGCGAGCGCGGTCGTAATTCTGCGCAGAGACACCCCCAGATCAATCAGCACGGCGGTATCCCCCGCCACGTACAGACCACAGTTGCCCGATGAGCCGCTTGCGATGCTGTAATAAAAACGCTGCTCCATGATTTTGAAAACTCCTTTTATGTACGGTAAAAGGGCGAGGGAAGCCTTCCCCCGCCCTGCTGCTCTCTGTTTTAGTTGGCCGCCGGGATTGCGTTGCCGTCCGGAATTTCGGAACGATACATATCCGCACCCAGTGCTACAAACTTCTCGACCAATGTCTCATAGCCGCGCTCGATGTTCTGCACCTGCTCGACCTCGGTCACGCCCTTGGCCGCAAGACCGGCAATGACCATGGCCGCGCCCGCGCGCAGGTCATGTGCGCGCACCGGCGCGCCCTTAAACTCCTTAACGCCTTCGACTACGGCAATCTTGCCGTCGACCCGGATGTTCGCGCCCATGCGCACCAGTTCCTCCGCATAGCGATAGCGGCTGTCCCACACGCCCTCAGTCACGATGCTGGTGCCTTCGGCAAGACACAGCGCGGTCGTCATCTGCGGCTGCATGTCGGTCGGGAATCCGGGATAGGGCAGAGTTTTTATGTTGGTTTTGGTAATCGGTCCAACACGGCGAACCAGCACCGAATCGTCAAATTCGGTGATTTCAACGCTCATTTCCTTGAGCTTTGCCGTGATGCACTCCAAATGCTTGGGAATGACATTCTTGACCAGTACAGAGCCGCCGCACGCAGCAACAGCCGCCATAAATGTGCCGGCTTCGATCTGGTCGGGAATGATGGAGTAGCTGCCGCCGCGCAGTTTTTCCACACCGCGAATCTTGATGACATCAGTGCCCGCGCCCTTGACGTCTGCGCCCATGGCATTCAAAAAGTTCGCGAGATCGACGATATGCGGCTCTTTTGCGCAGTTTTCCAGAATGGTCTGTCCCTTGGCGAGCACAGCTGCAAGCATGACGTTCATCGTCGCGCCGACGGTTACCACGTCAAAGTAGATATGCGCGCCGTGCAGACCTTCCGCCGGTGCTTCCGCGCGGATGTAACCGCCCTTGGGCAGCGTAACGGTAGCGCCGAGGGCTTCAAAGCCCTTGATGTGCTGATCGATCGGGCGCACGCCGCCGAAATTGCAGCCGCCCGGCATGGCGACCTCTGCAAAGCCGTATTTGCTCAGCAGTACGCCGAGCAGGTAATAGGATGCACGCAGCTTGCGTTCCAGCTCGTGCGGCTTCAGGCTGGGCTTGTTGGCATTTTCGATCTCAACCGTGGTTGCATTCACCAGACGGATCTGTGCGCCCAGCTCGCGCATAATCTCAAGCTGCAGCGTCACATCAATGATCTTGGGCACGTTTTCGATGCGTACCGGACCGTCGGCCAGCAGCGCCGCGGGTACGATTGCCACCGCCGCGTTCTTTGCGCCCGAAATGGTGACCTCACCATTCAGGGTCTTGCCGCCGTTGATTACATATTTGGTCAAAGCCTACCTACTCCTCACTATTACGTCGCGCGGCGCATGCGCCGCGATTCTTCCCTTATCTTCATCTTATGTAGCGCGGCGCGGTTGGTGCAGCCAGCGCAAAATCTCACGGATATATTTTACCACAAGATTATCGAATTGCAAAGATATTTTCGTTTCCCAGACTAAATTGTCGTTTTTTTGGCACAATCCACCAAGAAATCTATCGAATCTGTTTTGATTTTCCAAGTCGGCACCAATTGCAGGCGGCGGCTCGAGTCTGTCAGCAGGCGATAGCCCAAATCCATGCCGTAAACGTTCTTTACTTCAGGGTGCTCCGCGACAAAAGCAAGCAGCGCATCGGCCGCCGAACAGCTCACCCCGGTTTCGCTCGCAAGCGTGTACGGCACGCCGAAACTCCAGTAGCCGGTCAGCTGCACCGTGCCGTCCTCACCGAAGAACAGCGTCAAATGGCGGTTGTGCACGGCCATGCCGGCTACCGGGCCGGACAGCGTGGCAATGCTGTGCTCCACGACCTCAATTGTTCCGTCTCCCGGCTTCAGCCCCCAGCGTTCAAACAGCTGCCGCGCACGGCGCAGTGCTTCGCGATCATCGGCCGGCACGCCCTCGTCCTGCCGAATGCTGCCCTGCACAGTGCCGTCACCGCTCCAGGTGACCATGCCGCGCGTGCTTTCATAACGAACATTGCCCTCATCATCCTCACTGCGCGCAGCGTCGGTACCCAGCATGGCAAACGCGACCTGCTCCTCCTCCGTACGGCTGCGGTCGACGGAAAGCTGCGGCAGCACCAAATCATCCGGCAGCACAAACCCGTCGTCAAGCGCGATGCCGCGCGCTTCGAGCAGCGTCTGCACATCGCGCCGCAATTCGACCGCGCGGTGGTGGTCATTATAGGATTTCAGGGCGAGATTGCCCAGCATGAACAAATTGACCGCAAGCAATATCACAATCAGGATATTTTTAACCTTGTCCCATTGCATGTCCGGGCATACCTCCTATTTCAAAAATCATTTCATAAAAAAGCGTTCGGGACGGTAAAGGCCGTCGTCTCCCTGCCGGTAGGCAACAAGCAGAGCGCGGCGCGTTCCGTCCGCTCCGGCGGCGGCCTGCCGCGCGGGCAGCACGGTGCGCCGCTGCGCCGGCGTCACGGTCTCAAAACGCCGAAGTGCCACGCGCGCCGAAAGCAGCGTCCCGCCGTCAAACACGAAGCTTGCAAAATCCGTTTCATCCAGCACCGGCACGCCGCCGTAGCTTTGATAAAACACAAGCCGCGTCATGCCGTCCTGCTCACCGACGCTGTACAGCGTGGCCTGCGTTTCCACACCGATCGCACGCAGCGCCGCATCCAGTACCACGCGGGCACAGTCAATCTGTGCGCCGCGTGCTTCGACACCATCCGCCTCGCCCTTGTCATAGGCCGTGAGCGTGCCGCCCACCGAAGCGCTGTACTCCACCGTGCCATCCTCCGCCACGCGCAGCGTGCTCGCATCGTTGACATAGACTGTCACCGCGCCGTTCTGCTCGGGATAGGACCGGGCATACGGCGTGTAGCCAAAGGCGGAAAGCAGCGTTTGCAGGCTGCTGTCGCCCTGCGGGTCGAACAGGTGCAACGGCACGCTCTGAATCAGGTCGAACGACAGTGCCTCACGCTCAAACAGCAGAGTTTCCGGATAAACCGTATACTCCGTTCCCGAAAACGTGCATGCAACGCCGTGAAACTGGCGCACAGCGCGGCTGAACACTCCATCCTCCACGCGGGTTGACGCTACTTGCAGCGCACCCGTGTCCGTACGCACAAAAATTTGATTGGTATCTCGAAACAGCAGCACGCTCTGCGCAGATAGATCGCTACTGCACGAGCCGCCCATCCAGCCTGCCAGAATGCCGACCGGTATCGCGCCGTGATAGCGCAGCACTGCACAGTCGCCCTCGGCAAGCGCGGCATTCAGTGCATCCTCATCACTCTCGTGAAAGGTGCCTGCGGCAGAAAACGCACTGCCAAACAGGTCGGTTGCCGCCTGTATGCCGGCATCCACCTCCGAAGGATTATACTGCACCGCGCGCATTTCGCCCTCTGCACGCAGCGCGATTTGCGCCGGTTCGGCCGCCGCAACACCCGATGCACGCAGCTCATAGCCCACCGCACCGCCGAAGAGCTGGTCGTGCACGCGCCGGAGCATGCTGTCCGCCGACAGCTGCGCAATATTCAGTCCGTTCAGCCAGATGGCTACGCACTGTATGGCAAGCAGCACCACCAGCGCGACCAGCGCGACATTCTTGGCGGTGTTGGTCACCGCGCCGCGCCCCGCGCTCATTGTTTCTCCTCCGCGTCCGGCGTCAGGCCGAGCGGCAGGATGATGCTGACCGTCGTGCCCTTTCCGTACTCGCTGGCGAGTGTAATCCTGCCCTCATGCTGCTGCACAATCTCCTTGGCAATCGCAAGACCGAGACCTGTGCCGCCCGCCTCACGGCTTCTGGCCTTGTCCACGCGGTAAAAGCGCTCAAACAGGCGCGGCACATCCTCCTGCGGAATACCGACGCCATCGTCCTCGACCATAATGCGCACCCGCTCGCCCGAAATCTCACGGGCAGACAGCCGGATATGACCGCCTGCAGGCGTGTACTTGACCGCGTTAGACAGGATGTTGACAACAACCTGCTCCAGTCGCTCGCGGTCGCCCATCAGTTCGGGCAGCTTGTCCGGCGTGTCGACAAGCAGCTCGTGGCCGCTGTCCTCAGCGGTCAGCTTCATCGCGTTGGCGACGTTTCGGAGCATATCGGCCAGTTTAAAGCGCGTCATGCGCAAATCCATGCGGCCGTAATCCAGACGGGACAGCGTCAGCAAATCCGTCACGATGCGCGCCATGCGCTCGGACTCGCTGCCGATGACACCGAGGAACTGCTTTTCCGTTTCAATCGGCAGCTCACCCACCGCGTCATACAGGGTTTCGGTATAGGAGCGGATGTTGGTCAGCGGGGTGCGCAGCTCATGCGAAACATTCGCGACAAATTCGCGCCGTGCCTCGTCCAGCTTGCGCTGCTCGGTCACATCGTGGATGACGGCAATGACGCCGCCCTCGCCGTCAAGTGCGCCGTAGGGCGCGAGTGTGATTGAAAGCACGCGGCCAAAGCGCGTAATCTCGCTCGTCATAAAGCTGCGCACCGCGCTTTCGTCGTTTTCGGGCATGTCGAGGTCGGCAAACATCTCGTCAAAGGTCAGGCTGTGCTCAAACCGCACGCCAAGCAGGTTCTCGGTCGCGGGGTTCATGTGGATGAGCGTGCCGTCGGTCGAAAAGGCGGCCACGCCGTCGGTCATGTGCAGAAACAGGGTACTCAGCTTGTCGCGCTCGCCCTGCACCTCACCGACTGTATTTTTCAGCTGCCGCGCCATGTCGTTAAACGATTCGGTCAGCTCACCGATTTCGTCGGTCGACTGTACGCCCAGCTTTTGATCGAAATTTCCCTCCGCAATCGACTGCGCACCCTCTGTGATGCGTTCAATCGGCGTGGTGATGGTTTTAGACAGCAGAAACGACAACAGAATTGCGGCAAGCAGACCGAACATCATGGCCTGCATGACGATTTGAAGGAACCGCCCCGACAGGTCAGAGATTTCGCGCTTGTCGTCCACGATATAAATGATATACTGCTGATCCCCGCCGTCAATCGGCACCGCGAAGTCCATTACTCTGCCGACGGCGGAAGAGCGGTCGCCCACGTTGCCCGCCATCGCGGCAATGACATTGCTTGTCCGCTCCAGCTCCGCACCGAGCGGCACGTTCGAACCGGCCATAAAGTAGCCTTCGCCGCTCAGAATATAATAGTTGCGGTAGTCGTTGATGCCCAGTTTGGGCGCAAGCGCACTGAGCACGTCCATCAGGCCCTGCTCACCGTTTTTCTCCGCAGCCTCCTCAAGCGTAGGCACGATGCTGCTTTCCTCACTCGTGCCAAAGGTGCCGGCAATCTGATCGTAAAAGTTATCGAGGTAAAAGGTGTTGACGCCGTTAATCAAAAAAGTGCCGACAACCGCCATAATCGAAACGATCAGCAGCACCAGAATGAGCACCAGCTTCATGTGTAACGATCGAAACATCGCTTACTCTCCGTCCGAATAATAATAACCCATGCCGCGCTTGGTCATGATGTGACGCGGACTGGCGGGTTGATCCTCCACCTTTTCCCGCAGCCGGCGAATCGCAACGTCCACCGCGCGCAGGTCGCCGTAATACTCATACCCCCAGACCTTTTCCATCAGCTCCTCGCGGGAAAAAACCTTGCCCGGGGTGGCGGACAGAAAGCACAGAATGTCAAATTCACGCGCGGAAAGCTCGAGCGCGCGTCCGTTTTTATAGACCATACCATTTTCGGGCGACACGCGCAAACCACCGCCCTGCTGCACGGCAGGCTTTTCGGCACGTTCCTCACTGGGCAGGGTGCGGCGCATATTCGCCTTCACGCGTGCCATCAGCTCGCGCATAGAGAAGGGCTTGGTGATATAATCGTCCGCGCCGAGCTCGAGTCCCATGACCTTATCGGTCTCCTCCTCGCGGGCGGTCAGCATGATAATCGGGGTGTCAAACTGTTCGCGCACGCGGCGGCAGACCTCAAAGCCATTCATGGCGGGCAGCATAACGTCCAGCAGGATCAGGTCGGGCGATGCGCTGAGTGCCTGCGACAGTCCCTCTGCGCCGTCGTAGGCGACAATCGTGCCGTAGCCCTCGCGCTGCAGGTTGAACACCAGAATATCGGCGATGGCCTTTTCATCCTCGACCACCAGTATCTTTTTATCCATCGGTAAAAACGCCTCCTTGTCCGGTCAGCGGTGTCAAAACAGTCCTTTGAGACGCGCGCGGTACATTGCGACCACGGTTTTTGCGTCCCTGATTTCATCGTCCGCAATCATGCGCTCCACCTCGGCAATCGGCAGGCGCACGGTTTCGACGAACTCATCCTCATCCGGGCAGGTCTCGCCCTCGGTCAAGCCGATCGCGGCATAAAGATGCACGACCTCGGTCAAAAAGCCCGGCGAAGGATACTGTGCGCCGAGCGGAATCAGCTGCTCGGCCGTGCAGCCAGTCTCCTCCTTCAGCTCACGCGCGCCGCAGGCGGCATAGTCCTCCGTGCCGTGGTCCAGCTTGCCCGCCGGAATTTCAAGCAGTTCGGTTCCGTACGGATAGCGGAACTGGCGCACGAGAATCACGTTGCCATCCCGGTCAAGCGGCAGCACGCCGACGCCGCCGACATGCTCGCACACCTCGCGCGGGGCGGTTTTGCCATTGGGCAGCAGCACCTCATCGAGCCGTGCCTTCATGATTTTTCCCTCAAAGAAATATGCAGCCGAAAGCTGTTTTTCGGTCATATCCATCATTTTCGTCTCCCTTTTGCTGTTACAGTGTGCCGCCGCAGCGCAGAATCAATGCCGTTTCGGGCGGCACAGTCACGCGCAGACCGCGGCTGTCGGTTTCCGTGAATTCCTTGAAGCCGTCAATCATGTCGACCGCATAGAGCGCGTCAACATGTGCCTTGACCTCCTGATGCCCGCGGTTGACCATGATGACCAGACGCGCATGTGCCGTCCTGCGTTCATAGCGCAGCAGGCTGCCGTTTGACCGCAGAAAGCGCAGTTCACCCTTAGCAAGGGTTTCGCTTTCGGCGCGCAGCATGCACAGGCGGCGGTAAAATGCAAGCAGGTCGCGATCCTCCCGCTCCCACGGGAAGGTACGGCGGTTAAACGGGTCTTCAAACCCTTGCAGTCCGACCTCATCCCCATAGTAAATGGTCGGTGACCCCGGCATGGTAAACTGCAGCACAGCTGCAAGCTTCAGGCGCCTGCGTGCGCTCTCAATCCGCTCCGGCGGCAGTGTGAAGGCGGCGCGTTCCTCGCGGGACAGCTTCCATTCCTCCTGCGTGATGCCGAGCACGGTCAGGGCGCGCGGGGTATCATGCGTGCCGATGACGTTCATCAGACTGTAAAACACATCGTGCGGATAGTTTTCCCGGATGCATTCCATTGTTTCAGCGAAATGCTCGGCCGTGCCGCCGCCCAGATACGCCAAAATAGCGTCCCGCAGCGGATAATTCATCACACTGTCGAGCTCGCCGCCCTGGAAATAGCGGCGGCGCTCGGAATAGGCAATTTTGTTGGATGCGTCCTCCCAGACCTCGCCGATGATGACCGCATCCGGCTTTTCGCGCCGCGCGGCGGCATTCAGGCGGGCAATGAAGGAGTCAGGCAGTTCGTCTGCCACGTCCAGCCGCCAGCCCGACGCGCCGAGCCGCAGCCAGCGCCGCACGACGCTGTCCGCGTCGTCGATGATATAGCTCAGATAGCTCTCGTTCGTCTCATTGGTCTGGGGCAGCGTGTAAATGCCCCACCAGGAGGAGTATTTGTCCGGCCACTGCTGAAAATCGTACCAATCGTAATAGGGCGACTGCTGCGACTGATATGCCCCCTCGCCCTGATAGCGGCCGCGGGCGTTAAAATAGCGGCTATCGTAACCGGTATGGTTGAACACGCCGTCGAGCACGATGCGCATGCCGCGCTTTGCGGCCTGTGCGCACAGCTCCCGAAAATCCTTTTCGCAGCCGAGCAGCGGGTCGATGCGCTTATAGTCACCCGTGTCGTAACGGTGGTTGGAATAGGCCTGAAAAATAGGGTTCAGATAAATCGTGCGCACGTACAGGCTCTCCAGATAGTCCAGCTTTTGGAGAATGCCGCGCAGCGTGCCGCCGAAAAAGTCGTTATTTAGAATTTCGCCGTTTGAATCCGGCTGATACACCGGCGTATCGTCCCAGTTTTGGTGCAGCACGCGCTCAGCCACGCCTTCGCCTTCCGGCTGAACGGGTGCACGGTCACGGCAGAAGCGGTCGGGAAAGATGTTGTAGGTCACGCCCTCGCCAAACCATGCCGGGCTTTTGTAGCTGCCGTCGTACACGGTCAGCTGGTAACGGTCACGCAGTGTATCATCAATCTCACAGCATCCGCCGTAGCCGCGCACCACATAGCGCGGGCCGTCCGCCGTATCGAGCGTGAAATAATACCAGTACAGGCCCGGTGTTTCCGGGGTATAGTTAACGCTGTATCGATCGCGCGAACCGGCAAGCCCATGCCAGCGCATGGGGATGGCATCCGGCTCCTCTCCGTCCCGCCCGATCCAGAGCAGGATCCGTTCGGTGCCGCGCTCACGCTCGGGGTAGGCGGAGAACACAATCATCTGACCGGCCGCCACCGCGCCGTAAGGCGTTTTGCAAAGCTGGTTACGGGAATGATACATGCAGTTGGGAATTGCTTTCAAAATAGTTCCCCCAAATCACAACAATACTCTGTTTACAGTATAGCACACACCGCCCCTGCGGTAAACCATAACCGCCAAAAGCACCCATATTCGCCGGTATTAACCGACTTTTCTCGCCATATCCTTTGCGCAAAACCAACGCAAGGGCGTCCGGATGTTGATCCGGACGCCCTTGGCAAAATCCAATTAGAATGCGAAGTTGGTTTTGACGCGCCAGATATTCTGCGCATACTCGGCAATCGAGCGGTCGGACGCAAAGCGGCCGGAATTGGCGATGTTCATCAGCGACATGTAGTTCCAATTCTCGGGACGGCGGTACATCTGGCCGACGCGCTCCTGCGCGGCTGCGTAGGAATCGAAATCCTTGAGAATCATGTAGCGGTCAGCCGGGCCGCCATTGCCGCCGTGCAGCAGCAGGTTTGCAATGTCGGTATAGTCAACGCCGTCGCCAAAGCCTGCAATGATATGGTCAATGACGCGCTTAATGGTGTGGTTATCGTTATAAATCGGCATCGGGTTGTACGAGCCGGACGCTGCCAGTGCCTCTGCCTCAGGCGTTTCCATGCCGAAGATAAAGATATTCTCCACGCCGACGGCTTCACAGATTTCAACGTTCGCACCGTCCATCGTGCCGATGGTGAGCGCACCGTTCATCATGAACTTCATGTTGCCCGTGCCCGAGGCTTCTTTGCCTGCAATCGAAATCTGCTCGGACACCTCGGCGGCCGGCATGATGATTTCGGCGAGCGAAACCTTGTAATCCTCAATGAACACGACCTTGAGCTTGTCGCCGATGGCGGGATCGTTATTAATCATATTCGCAATGGAATTAATGAGCTGAATGGTCTTTTTGGCTACCGCATAGCCGGGTGCGGCCTTTGAGCCGAAAATGTAGGTGCGCGGCACAAAATCCATATTCGGATCGTCCTTGAGCTTATGGTAGAGCGAGATAATATGAAGGATATTCAGCATCTGGCGCTTATATTCATGCAGACGCTTGACCTGCACGTCGAAAATCGAGTCCATATTGACCTCGATGCCGTTGTGCTCCTTGATATAATCCGCCAGACGCTGCTTGTTTGCACGCTTGATCTCGCCCAACCGTATGAGCAGCGCCTTATCCTCACCCATACTCTCGAGCACCTTGAGCTCAGACGGATGCTTGATGAAGCCTGTGCCGATTTTTTCAGAAATCAACTCAGTCAGCGCGGGGTTGGCCTCACACAGCCACCGGCGGTGCGCAATGCCGTTGGTGACATTGCGGAACTTTGCCGGGAAAATGGTATAGAAATCGTTGAACACACGCTCCTTGAGAATCTCGGAATGCAGCGCGGACACGCCGTTAACCGAGAACGAGCCTGCAATGGCAAGGTTCGCCATGCGCACAACATTGTCCGAAACAATGGCCAGCTTGGAGATTTTCTGGAAATCATTCGGGAAGTAATCCCACAGCTGCTTGCAGAAGCGTTCGTTGATTTCATAAATAATCTGCATGATGCGGGGCATCAGCTCCTGCATCAGCGAAACCGGCCAGCACTCGAGCGCCTCGGGCATGACGGTGTGGTTGGTATAGGCAACCGCTTGGCTGACCACATTCCACGCCTGCTCCCACGACATATCGTGGTCGTCCATCAAAATGCGCATCAGCTCGGGAATGACGAGCGTCGGGTGGGTATCGTTGATGTGCAGCACGTGCTTGTGGGCAAAGTTTGCCATCGTGCCGAACTGCTGCATATGCTTGGCGCAAATGTCCTGCAGCGTTGCGGAAACAAGGAAATACTGCTGCTTGAGACGAAGCGACTGTCCCTCACGGTGGTTATCCTCCGGATAGAGCACCATCGAGATGGTCTCCGCCAGCGCATGCTTCTCCACCGCCTTGAGGTACTCGCCCGAGGAGAACAGCTTCATATCGAGCGCAATCGGGCTCTTTGCCTCCCACAGGCGCAGACGGGCGATATTGTCGGTGTCATAGCCCGAAATCGGCATATCGTACGGCACAGCGAGCACGGGCGTATAATCGTGATACTCAACCACCATTTTGCCCTGATCGTTGAAATAGCTGTTGATTGTGCCGCCGATTTTGACCTCGCGGGTATCGTCAAGTGCGGGGATGTGCCACACATCACCCGAGGCCAGCCATGAGTCGGGCAGCTCTACCTGCTTGCCGTCCTCAATCTTCTGCTTGAAAATGCCGTGCTCATAGCGGATGGAATAGCCGGTGCCGCGCACACCTGTGGTGGCCATGCCGTCCATATAGCAGGCGGCAAGACGGCCCAGACCGCCGTTGCCCAGACCCGGATCGGCTTCTTCCTCAAAGATATCGGCCATTTCATAGCCCATTTCGGAAAGCGCCGCGGTCAGTGCAGGCAGCATGCCCAGGTTGTATGCGTTGTTTCGCAGACTGCGGCCGACGAGAAATTCCATGCACAAATAGTGTACCTGTCGTTCGCCGCCCCGCTCTACCTCATTTTGTGTTTGGATCATGTGCTCGGTCAGCGCATCACGGACAACAAGCGCACAGGCTTCGTATACCTGCTCCTTGGAGGCATCCTCAACCTCGCGGCCGAAATGCCGCTTCAGCTTGCCGGAGATTGCCTCCTTGAGAGCATTTTTGGTGAAATTCTTTCTTGGCATGGTTCTTTCTCCTCACTAAAATATTGCTTGCGGTCTCCTTTTATCCAATGACGGACTGGTAAACCTCTATGTACCGGTCAGCCGAGGTGCCCCAGCTGAAATCTGACTTCATCCCCTGCAGCACAAGCTTCTTCCAGCCGTCCTTGTTGTAACGGAATACACCGCAGGCCTCACGAATCACGTGCAGCATGTCGTGCGCGTTATAGCTGGCAAACGAAAAGCCGTTGCCCGCGCCCGTGTAGTCGACAAAGGCCTGCACCGTGTCCTTCAGGCCGCCGGTTTCGCGCACAATCGGGATGCTGCCGTAGCGCAGCGCAATCATCTGCGCAAGGCCGCAGGGCTCAAACTTGGACGGCATGAGGAACATATCCGAACCGGCATAGATGCGGTTGGCCAAATCGCCCGAGAACATAATCGAAGCCGAAATCTTCGCCGGATACAGCCGCTTGGCCTCAAGGAACATCTGCTCATAGCGCCAGTCGCCCTTGCCCAGTACAATCAGCCGCACATCGTCCTCAAGCATCTGATGCAGCACTGCTTCAACGAGATCCAGACCCTTTTGATCGACAAAGCGGGTAACCATGCCGATGACCGGGGTGTTTTCGTCTCCCTCCAAACCGCACAGCTCAAGCAGCTTGAGCTTGTTGACCAGCTTGCCCTGCGGGTTGCGCGGACCGTAATTCTTGAAGATTTTAGAATCATTCATGGGATTAAAGAGATCCACGTCGATACCGTTGAGAATACCGTGCAGCTTATGACTGTTCATGCGCAGCACGCTGTCGAGCCGGTAGCCATAATACTCGGTCTTAATTTCCTCGGCATAGGACGGAGATACCGTGGTCACTGCGCTTGCAGCGACGATTGCAGCCTTCATCAGGTTGACGTCCCCATCCATCGCCATAAAGCCCGAACGGAAATGCGCATCGTCAATGCCAAGCACATATTCGAGAATTTCGCGGCCGTACTGTCCCTGATACTGGATGTTATGGATGGTAAACACTGTTTTGATGCCATCGTAAAACGGACGCGAGGCGAACATCAGGTTGTAATACACGGGAACCAGCGCGGTCTGCCAGTCGTTGCAGTTGATGACATCCGGCTTCCAGTCGAGGTCGGGCAGCACCTCCAGCACCGACTTGGAGAAGTACGCGAAGCGCTCGGCATCGTCGTACTCGCCGTAAATCTGGGTGCGGGAGAAATAATACTCGTTGTCAATGAAATAGAACGTAACGCCGTCCGCCTGATACTCCTGCACGCCGCAGTATTGATTGCGCCAGCCCAGACGCACATAGGCGTTTTTCAGGTGCGTAAACTTTTCGGTAAACGCCGAATCAATCGCTGAATACAGTGGGCAAAACACACGCACATCGTGCCCCTTTGCGGCAAGCGCTTTGGGCAGCGAGCCCGCAACGTCCCCCAAGCCCCCCGTTTTGACAAACGGCGCGCACTCACTTGTGACGTACATAATCTTCATAAAGCCCCAACCTCCTTAATCGGCACAAAAGCGGGAATCCTCCCGCTTTTATGCTTCTCACGAACGCATTTCTGCGTGGTCATCTTAATTGTACTAAATTCTTCCTTCCGGCAACAGGGTAATTTTCAACGAACATTTTGCTTTGTTCCGCCGATAAATTGACACCGAACGTGTCGATTTTTGCAAGCCGTGCGTCACACCACCGAACTTTTCGCAATCGTGATGGGGTAATTTTCGTGTCCCATCATGGTGCGGCCGTCGCGCACGGTCACGCCGCGGTCGGTAATCACGTGCCGCAGCGATGCGCCGGACAGAATGCGGCCGCCCTGCATGATGATGCAGTCCTGCACGTCCGCGCCCTCCTCGATGCACACATCGCGGAAGAGAATGCTATTCTTGACCGTGCCCTCGATATGGCAGCCGTCTGCAATCAGGCAGTCCTCTACGTCGGCCTTGTCGCCGTAGTAAGCGGGCGCTTCGTCCTTGATACGGGTCAGAATCGGACGGGTGCGCAGGAAAACCTCGTCCCGCACATCCTTGTCGAGCATATCCATGTTCGATTCGAAGTAATCGAAGGTATCCTCAATCTTGACCGCATACTCGCCGAACAGGTAGCCCCCCACCGTGCCGTCCACCATTGCGCGGGTCAGCAGCTCGCGCTCAAAGTGGATGCAGTTATGGGTAACACAGTCGGACAGCAGGTGGATGAGGTACTGACGGCTCATCACGTACACGCCGAGCGCGACATGTTTGCACTTGCCCTCGTTGCTGTCTCCGACGCGGATATCAGTGGCTTCCTTCTTGCGATTGAGCTCCACATAGGTGGTAAACGGCGAGTCCTTGGTCTTTTTGGTGCAGACCATGGTCAAGTCACTGCCGCTTGAGATATGGCGCTCAATCACGTCGTCAAGCGGGATGTTGGCGACGATGTCGCCGTCCGCGATGACCACATAATCCGCACGGTTCTTCTGCAGAAAGTCCACCGCGCCCGCGAGTGCGTCAATCTTGCCGCGGTACTCGCCTGTGACAAGGGGCGAAGCCTTCTTGGAATAGGAGTACGGCGGCAGCACCGTTACGCCTGAGTTCTTGCGGGACAAATCCCAATCCTTCGCGTTGCCGATATGGTCAATCAGCGACTGATACTTATCCTTCATCAGCACGCCGACCTTGTAAATGCCGGAGTTGACCATATTGCTCAGCATAAAGTCGATGATGCGGTAGCGTCCGCCCCACGGCACGGCAGCCACCGTGCGGTGATCGGTCAGCTCACGCAAATCGTTATCGCTGTCAAACGCGATGATAATACCCAAAACGTTGTTCATTCTCTCCGCCCCCTTAAATCTTGTCCGGCAGATCCTGGTCTGCCATTTCCTTTGCGGCGAGTTTTGCGCCGCGGCCGATCCGCACGCCCGATGCGACGACGGATACGCCCCATTTGTCAACGTCCCCGTCGGTTGGGCAGCCGCCGACAACGGCGTCTCTTGCAATAATGGCATTCTCCGCCACGATGGAGTAGCGCACGACCGCGCCTTGCTCAATCACCGCGCCCGGCATCAGGATGGAGTACTCCACCTTGGCGCCCTTGGCAACGCGCACGTCGGAGAACAGCACCGATTCCGCGACTTCGCCTGCGATTTCACAGCCCTCCGAAATCAGCGCGTGCTTGATGACCGCGTCCTTGGTGGTAAAGTGCGGAGGCGCACCGTTGTTTCGTCCGTAAATCTTCCAGTTATCATCCGACAGGTTCAGGCCGGAGTTGGGCGACAGCAAATCCATGTTAGCCTCCCACAGGCTCTCGATGGTGCCGACATCCTTCCAGTAGCCGTCAAAACGGTAGGAAACCAGTTTCTCGCCCGCGCCCAGCATGGCGGGGATGATGTCCTTGCCGAAGTCGTTAGAGGACTTCTTGTTGCCTTCATCGTCAATCAGGTACTGGCGCAGCTTTTTCCAGCTGAATATGTAAATGCCCATCGATGCGAGGGTGGATTTGGGATTCTTGGGTTTTTCCTCGAACTCATAAATCGTTCCATCCGGATTGCAGTTCATGATGCCGAAGCGCGAAGCCTCTGCCAGCGGCACGTCAAGCACGGCGATGGTCGCGTCCGCACCCGTTTTCTTGTGCTGTTTGAGCATGGTGTTGTAGTTCATCTTGTAAATATGGTCGCCCGACAGGATGAGCACGTATTCGGGATCGTACTCGTCCAGGAACTGAATGTTCTGGTAAATGGCGTTTGCCGTGCCCTTATACCACTCGGACGCCTTGCCCTTCTGATAAGGCGGCAGGATGTACACGCCGCCGCGCAGGCGGTCCAAGTCCCACGTCTGGCCCGCGCCGACATAGGCGTTGAGTGCATGGGGCTCATACTGGGTCAGCACGCCCACAGTGTCAATGCCCGAGTTGGTGCAGTTGGACAGCGGGAAGTCGATGATACGGTATTTTCCGCCAAAGGGGACGGCCGGCTTGGCGACGTTGGTCGTCAGCACATACAGGCGGCTGCCTTGTCCGCCTGCGAGAAGCATGGCCACACATTCTTTTTTCCGATACATTGATGTCTCTCCTTTTTATCGCATGATCTGCGTATCTGCTGTATTTACACCGATTGACGGTGTATCCCC
Source organism: Butyricicoccus sp. Marseille-Q5471 (assembly GCF_951230135.1). Lineage (GTDB taxonomy): Bacteria > Bacillota > Clostridia > Oscillospirales > Butyricicoccaceae > Agathobaculum. Next base: position 139,015 of record NZ_CATNVC010000005.1, read on the forward strand.
ATTCCCTTTTTGCGTATTTAGTCCGCCTTGTCTGTCTTGTTGGGCGTTTTCGCAACCGCCTTGGTGCCGGTCTTGGCGAGCGCCTTCGTTCCGGTTTTCGCAACCGCCTTGGTGCCTGTTTTCATTACTGCCTTGGTCCCCGTTTTGACAACCGCCTTTACGCCTGCCTTTACAATGCTTTTGGCCGATTGTCTGGGCTTTTTTGCAGTGGCCTGCTTGGCCGCTTCGAGCTCATCCTTGGTGCGGCGGCGCGGTTTGGCCTTTTCCTTGAAAAACAGCACGCCGAAACGCGGAATGCGAATGGCAATTGACTGATCCTGCCCATGCAGCGGTTTGGCTTCGGTTTTGACCTTGCCATTTATCAGGCCGCCGCCGCCGAACTCTGTTTTGTCCGAGGTGAAAATCTCCTCATATGTACCCGCAAACGGCACACCGATGCGGTATTGCTCCTGCTCCACCGGGGAAAAGTTGACCGCGACCACGATGTCCGATCCGTCCTTTGCCACGCGGCGAAAGGCGATGATGTTATTGTGGTTGTCTTCCGGCGAAATCCATTCAAAGCCGCGCCAGTCGGTATCCTGCTCCCACAGCTGCGGGGTCTCCAGATAAAAATGGTTGAGCGCCTTGACGTAGCTCTGCATCTGCTTGTGCGCCGGATAGTCCAGCAGCATCCAGTCCAGTCCGCGCTGGTAGGCCCACTCGGAAAACTGTCCGAACTCACCGCCCATGAAGAGCATTTTCTTGCCCGGATGCGCCGCCATATAGCCGTAAAGTGCGCGCAGGCCACCGAATTTGTTCTCATACGGCTCCGGCATTTTGTCGAGCAGCGACTTTTTGCCGTGCACTACCTCATCATGTGAGAGCGGCAGAATGTAGTTTTCCGAAAAAGCGTACATGAACGAGAAAGTAATCTTGTCATGCATATCCTTACGGAAAAACGGGTCGGCCGAGCAGTAGCACAGCATATCGTTCATCCAACCCATGTTCCACTTGAAGTTGAAGCCCAAGCCGCCGTCGTACCCGGGTTTGGTAACCATGGGCCACGCGGTTGACTCCTCCGCAATCATCATCACATCCGGATAGTCGGTCAGGATATTCTCATTGAGCAGGCGCAGGAAGTCAATCGCTTCCAGATTCTCGCGGCCGCCGTGAATGTTCGGCCGCCATTCCCCCTGCCGGTTATAGTCCAGATACAGCATCGACGCGACCGCGTCAACGCGCAGACCGTCCATATGGAATTTCTCGATCCAAAACATCGCCGAGGAGAACAGCAGGTTGCGTGTGGAAACCTTGCCGTAGTCGAACACGCGCGTGCCCCACTCCAGATGCTCCATCTTGAGCGGATCTGCGTATTCGTATAAGTACGAGCCGTCAAACTCAACCAGACCGCAGCCGTCCTTCGGGAAGTGGGCTGGCACCCAATCCATGATGACGCCCAAGCCCGCCTGATGGCATTTGTCCACAAAGTACATCAAATCGTGCGGTGTGCCGTAGCGGCTGGTTGCGGCGAAGTAGCCGATTACCTGATATCCCCACGAACCGTCAAACGGATACTCGGTCAGCGGCATGCATTCGATGTGGGTATACCCCATTTCTTTGACATAGGGCACAAGCTCGTCCGCCAGCTGACGGTAGGAGTAGAAATTGCCATCCTCATGCAGCTTCCACGAGCCGAGGTGGCACTCGTAGATATTGACCGGATGGTCATACGGCAGATGCGTTTTACGCCAGTTCAGCCACGAAGCGTCGTTCCATTCGTAGCCTTCCACATCGAACACCTTGGAAGCATTGCCCGGCCGCGTCTCAGCGTGGAAACCATACGGGTCGCATTTATCAAACAGGTCGCCTGATTTTGCCCGCACACTATACTTATATGCGGCAAACTGCTGAACATGTGGAATAAATGCCTCCCAGATTCCCTGCTCGTCCCGCACCATGGGATCGGCCTCGCGGCTCCAGCCGTTGAACTCGCCCATGACCGATACCTCTTCGGCCTCCGGCGCGTAGACGCGGAACAGACATCCCTGCTCGCCTTCCTGTTCAAACGGATGTGCGCCCATGTATTCATAGGCGCGGCAGTCCTTGCCGGAGTAAAACAAGTCGCTCCGTTTATCAAGGTTCTGCGGTACCGATTTCTTCTTCATGATGCAATCTCTCCCTTTTTGGTTCCCAAAAATATCTTTTTCCAAAATATTACCAAATATTTTGTATCTTTCGCACATTTTTGGTCAGATGTGTGTCACTTTAGTTGGATATAGTATACATCATAAAAAGGAAAAAGTCCAGTAATTTTACACAATTACCGGACTTTTTTTACAGAAAATTTGTTGTGTTTCCACAGGTTTTATTGAGAAATGTCGGAAAATAACGAATTTGACCACTGCATATCGTATATCGCTATCCGCCATTACACAACGAAAACGCTTGCGTCCTTCACAGGAAATTTCGACGAATCAGATCAAGCGCTGTCGACGCCGCCTGCATACGAACGCGGTCGCGTCCCAAAGAGGAGTTCATTTTGCGCGTGTGGCAGACGCCGTCCTTGCAGACGCTGACATAAACCAGACCGACCGGCTTTTCCTCCGTGCCGCCGCCCGGGCCTGCAATGCCCGTGATGCCCACGCCTACGTCCGCGCCCAGTACGCGTGCCACGCCCAGCGCCATCTGCTCCGCGACCTCGGCGCTGACCGCGCCGACGGTATCCAGCGTTTCCTTCTGCACACCGAGCACGCCCATCTTGACATCGTTGGAATAGGAGCACACGCCGCCCTTGTAATAATCCGAAGCGCCGGCCAGATCGGTAATGCGCTTGGACAGCAGGCCGCCCGTGCAGCTTTCCGCAACCGCAAGGGTAAGGCCGTGCGCGCGCAGACCGTCACCTACCACCTGCTCGAGCGAGTCCACGTCGATGCCGTAGACATACTCGCCCAGAATCTCGGCCACTTCCGCAACAACCGGCGCGAGCATCGCTTCGGCCTCGGCCGTTGTATCCGCCTTGGCTGTGATGCGTGCGAAGCACTCCGAGGTGCGCGCATAGGGCGCAATCGTGGGGTTTTGCATTTCGGCCATCTTGTCGTGCAGGATGTTTTCCATATTGCTCTCGCCCAGACCGAACACGCGGATATTGTGCGACACGATGCAGCCGCCTGCGAGCGGATACAGATACGGCATCGCACGCTCCTTCCACATCGGGTTGCACTCACGCGGAGGGCCGGGCAGCATGAGCACATGCTTGCCGTCCGCCTCGAAGGCGCAGCCGGGTGCGGTGCCCCAGTCGTTGGTGAACACGGTGCAGCCCTCGGGCAGCCACGCCTGCTTGACGTTGTTCGGCGTCATTTCACGGCCAATCTGGTTGAAAAAGTCAACCAAACGGTCGTAGGATGGCTGATGCAGCTCCATTTTCTTGCCGAAAACAGCCGCCAGCGTTTCCTTAGTCAGGTCGTCAAGCGTTGGGCCGAGACCGCCTGTCGTGACGATGATATCGGCACGTTCCTTGGCTTCCTCGATGACGCGGCGCAGGCGATCCGGATTGTCGCCCACTACGGTTTGGTAAAATACATTAATGCCCAGTTCGCTCAGGCCCTGCGAGATCAGCTGCGCATCGGTATTGACGATTTCGCCCAGCAGGATTTCCGTGCCGACGGCGATCAGTTCTGCGTTCATGGCGCACTCCTTCTATCTGCAATGATGTTTCTCTTTTTAGCATAGCAAAGTTCTTCCAGATTTTCAACCAAAAGTATCCAGAATATTATCTAATTTTTGATTTCCTGTTGGTGTGTTTTATGGCAGGTGTACAATCTCGACGCCGGCAACGGCCTGCTCGACCAGTGCGTCCACGTCCAGATGGCTCTCTGCCTCAAGAATCTTTGGCATCTTGGGCTTGGTGTTCGGATGCTTGGGGGTGAATACCGTACAGCAGTCCTCATAGGGCAGGATAGAGGTCTCAAAGGTATCGATTTTGCGTGCGATGGTGACGATTTCCTCCTTATCCATGCCGATGCACGGACGGAATACCGGCAGTTCGCACACCGCGCCCGTAACCGCCATCGCCGGCATGGTCTGCGACGCGACCTGACCGAGTGACTCGCCCGTAATCAGACCACCGCAGCCATAGTCCGCCGCGACCCGCTCGGCAATGCGCATCATAAAGCGGCGCATGACAAGCGTGAACAGCTCCTCATGGCAGTTGTCACGGATGGCCTCCTGAATCTGGGTAAAGGGTACAACCATAACGCTCATGCGGCCGCACCACGCGGTCAGCTTGCGTGCCAGCTCAAACACCTTTTCCTTGGCGCGCTCGGAGGTGTAGGGATAGCTGAAAAAGTGGATGCCGACCAGCTCCAGACCGCGCTTTGCCATCATCCAGCCCGCAACGGGAGAGTCGATGCCGCCCGAAAGCAGCAGACCGGCGCGTCCGTTCGAGCCGATGGGCATGCCGCCCGCGCCTGCCTCGGGACCCGGATGGACGAAGGCGTAGGTTTCGCGTACCTCAACGTGCACAATCAGGTCGGGGGTGTGCATGTCGGGACGCACGTTCGGGAACCGGTCAGCCAGCTCGCCGCCTACGTGCTGCGAAATTTCAGTCGAGGTCATGGGGAATTTCTTGTCGCCGCGCTTGGACTCGACCTTGAACGAGCGCGCCGCGGCAAAGCGGTTGCCCAGATAGGCAGCCGCGGTGTCGATGATGCTTTCAAGCGTCTTTTCACACACCGCTGCGCGGCTGATAGTCGCAATGCCGAACACGTGGCGCGCGCAGTCCATAACGGCTTCCTTGTCGGCCTCTTCGGGCACTTCGACGTAGATTACCGACTGACGCATCGAGATATTGCAGTCTGCCACATGCTTCATCCGGCGCTTGAGGTTGCCGAGCAGGCGATCCTCAAAGGTTTTGCGGTTGAGGCCCTTGAGCACAATCTCGCCGCATTTGAGCAATAATACTTCTTTCATAAAAACTCCTTTATTTTACACAGCAGGCACGGTTTCGTCCTGCCTTTGTTCAATTTCCACGCTGCCCTGCGCAACAGACACGGCAACGCACCATCGTGCGCCGTCCCTGTGCGCGAGAAAGCCGTAAAAGCCGAGCGGGTCGGTTTTTCCGGACAGGTCATACGAAATATGCTCGCCGGTCGATAAATACCCCTCCGAGCTTATCACGTGTTTATCCACCGGAAATCGCCTGCGCGCGGTGTATCCCCGCTGCGAGAGCATGGCTTCGGCCTGCCCGACCGTGACCGGTCTTATCACCAGCAGAAACACGCCGACAGTGGCCAGCACCAGTCCGAACAGAAGGCCAAGTGCAATCGGGCCATTCCGCCACCCCCGCCAACGCGGCAAGGAAAGCAAGGAAGCGTACAGCGCCATCACCGCCCATGCCCACACGAGCACACGGTACGGCTCTGTCACCAGCACCCAAATGCCGCAAACAGCAATCACAATGCAGAGCAGGGTGTACAGCCGAGCAGCAAGGCTGCCCCGGCTGCGCGGGGTATGCAGCTCGTTTTGCTCACGCATTCCTATGGTTACTGCCAGAACCGGCGGCAGCAGAATCAGCATCCACAGGAGCTGTTTGTCATCCCGCAGCAGCAGACCGCCGTACACCTTGTAATGGAGCAGATACAGCGCCGCGCTCATCACTGCCCACATTACACCCGCAAACGCATACTGCCAGTTCGGATAGGCCTTCTCCATCTCTATCCCGCCTTTCGGTTCATCGGCGCAGCATTTTCGCGCCTTTCTCGATTGCGGCAATCAGCGCATCGACATCCTCTTCGGTGTTGAACGGCGCAAACGATACGCGCAGCGCGGTATCGGTGCGATCCTTGCCCAGACCGAGCGCACGGAGCACCTCGCTCTGCTTGCCCTTTGAGCAGGCCGAGCCGGAGGAAACATATACCTCGTCAGACTCCAACACGCGCAGCATGACCTCGCTCTTGCAGCCCGCGACGGAGAAATTCTGCACATGCGGGATGTCGCTCTCGCCGTTAAAGGCGGCATAGGGCAGTTTTTCCGCAACCTGCTCCCGCAGATAGGCAGCAAGACCGCGCACCTGCGTGAGATCGTCCGCAAATCCCGCCTGCCGCATTTCGCACGCCTTAGCGAAGGCCGCAATATTCGGCATCGGCTCGGTGCCCGGTCGCAGGCCGCGCTCCTGTCCTCCGCCCGTCATCAGCGGCGGCAGACGCAGCCCCTTCTTCATATAGAGTGCACCAATGCCCTTAGGTGCGCCGATTTTATGACCGGACACGCTCATCAGGTCACAGCTCCACTTTTTCGGCTCAAGCGGCACGCGGAACAGACCCTGTACTGCATCGATGTGGAACAGTGCCTTAGGGCAGGCCACCTTGAGCCGCCGCCCCAGCTCCGCTACCGGCTGCACCGTGCCGATTTCGTTGTTCACCAGCTGACAGGAAAGCAGCACGGTGTCCTCAGTGAGCGCTTCGGAAAGCGCGTCGGGCGTGATGTGTCCGGTCGCGTCAGGCTTTAAAAACACGACGGTAAAACCGTCCTGCTCAAGCGCCTTGGCGGTGTTGATCGTTGCGGCGTGCTCGATTGCGGTCGTAATGATGCGGCCCTTTTTGTGGCGGTTCAGGTGCGCCGCGCCGCGCAGAGAGAGGTTTGTGCTCTCCGTGCCGCACGAGGTGAAGGTAATTTCCTCCGCCGTGCAGCCGAGCGCACCGGCAACCGTTTTGCGGCTGTTTTCAAGCACGCGCGAGGCCTCGATGCCCAGTTTATGCAGCGAAGAGGGATTTCCGAACTCCTCGCACATCACACGCGCGGCCTCGGCTGCGGCCTCCGGCAGCACAGGCGTAGTCGCGGCATTGTCCAGATAATGCATGGTTTTGGCTCCTAAATTTAAATTTCTCGTACCTTTTATTGTACAACAGCCGTCCACGCATGACAAGTCTTTTCATAGCCACCCTTTTCAAGGTAAAAGCTCAAATGATCGCGCAGTTCGCCGTTCCAGAGCCGCTCGGCGTGGTGAATCGTGCCCTCGCACTGAAAGCCGCACTTTTCAAGCACCCGCCGCGACCGGTCGTTATCCGGATAGCAAGTGGCCGAAATCAGCTCCAGTCCCATTTCATAAAATCCGGCGTTCAGCACCGCCTCCGCGGCCTCGGACATATAGCCCTGTCCCCAGTACTGCATGCCAAGCGCATAGCCCAGCATACGCACGGCTTCGTCCTCTCGCTTGGGGTCGTGAATGATGCCCACCGAGCCCATCAGCCGCTTATCCGATGCGCGTTCAATCGCCCACACGGTCGGCTGGTTCAAAAACATGATATGCAGAATATCGTCCGATTCAGCCACACTCTCATGCGGCTTCCAGCCCGCGTTCAGACCGACTTCCAAATCCTTAGAATAATCGTAAATCGCCTGCGCGTCGTCCTCCCGAAAGGGACGCAGAATCAGCCGCTTGGTGAGTAACGTCATACAAATCCTCCTTTACAAAAAAGGGACGCAAAACCGCCTTTTCGCCGTTTTGCGCCCCTTCCTGCTTTTCTCTTTTTCTATTGTATCCCAAACTGTGCGGCAAGTCAATTTTCCGTTTCAGTCCGCCGGACGGAACCAGCCGGGGTGTACATTTTCCCGCAGTTGCAGGGTCCGGAAAATCTCAGCCGAGCACGCTTCGAAGTCACGCAGCTCGGTTGCCTTGCGCAGGCGTTTCATCAGCTTTTCGCCGCCTTCAAACAGGTGGATATGATAAAACCACAATTCCTTCATCCGCAGCATTGCGTTTTTGCGGCTGCCGAACAATTCGGTATAGCAGTCTAACAGCTCATCATGAAAACGGTGCAGCGTGTCCGCATCCGCCGCCGCGCCGCCCCGCAATCGCGTAACGAGCGAGGGATCGGCAATCAGTCCGCGCCCAATCATCAGCGCACCGACCGCAGGATAGCTCTGCTCGACCCGCGCAGCGTCCGCCGCCGAGGTCACGTCGCCGTTGTAGCACAGCGGCAGGTCGGTCTTCGAAAGCGCGTCCGCAAAAGCAGACTCCCGCACGCCGCCCTTGTAAAAATCCGCGCGAACACGCGGGTGAATGGTCAGCTCTGCAATCGGATAGCGGTTGTAGATGGTGAGCAGCGGCGAAAACTCGGCAGGATCTGACACGCCGAGGCGGGTTTTGACCGAGATTTGAATCTGCTCGCCGACCGCGCCAAACACCGCGTCCAGAAAGCAATCCAATTCATCGGGATAGGCGAGGAATCCCGAGCCCTTGCCCTTGGACACCACCGTACCCGAGGGGCAGCCCAGATTGAGGTTGACCTCGCCATAGCCCATCTCGGCCAGCGCACGTGCCGCCCAGATGAAATCCGCCGCACTGCGGGTCAAAAGCTGCGGCACAGTGGGAACGCCCGCGTTCTGCTCGGGCGACAGGTCGCGCATTTGCCGGGGCGTGAAGGCAGGATGCACGGTGGGCGTAGCAAAAGGCGTGAAATACTTGTCCACACCCGGAAAATACCGATGGTGCACGCGGCGGTAGACCGCACTGGTCACGCCCTCCATCGGCGCAAAATAATACTGCATGATTGTCCGTCCTTTGTAATCTCTTTTCCCATTGTAGCAGTTTGCAGCAGTGCACGCAAGCTTCAAAACCGCTGACGGCAGATGGTAAATAAATAATTATATTGCAGAACAGGACAAAAATCAATAAGGGTTTGCGATGAATACTTTCGCAAAATAACCCTCTTTTTCAGTGGAAAAAATCTTTCCGGAGTGCCATCGTTTTTTCCGTTTTGTCCGCCATGCGTGTTTTCACAAAGGATTCGGCGCAAAATGCGCATAATTGGTATATTTCAATATTTAAAGCTCTATATCCCCTTATTTATTTGTGCATTTTCATCACTCCGTCTTTCTGTACAAGATGCACAAGCGTGTGCTTTTCGCCTTATCATGCCGGTTGCATTGCCCGTTTCGCTGTGCTAGAATACGTCCATAAGATCCCTTGGAGGGATTGCAATTTGGCCAAATTGCTTATTTGAATCCGGATTTGTGTAAAGAAGAGATAGGCGGCAATCCCCCGGCGGCGGCACCGGCCGGCGCGTACAAGTAAAGGAGAGGTATTCAAATGAAAAAGCAATACAGAAAGAACGCATTTGCCATGCTGCTTGCAGGCGTTATGACACTTTCGATGACCGGCTGCGGCGGCAAGGCCGCTTCCGACCAACCTGCACCCGATGCTTCCGCTCCGCAGACGCAGAGCAGCGAGAAGTACAACGTCGGCGTCATTCTCAAAACCACATCCTCCGAATACTGGAGCTACGTCATCGCCGGCATCAAGGCCGCCGAGGCCAACCTCGGCAACGTGACCGTCGATGTCAAGGGCGCGACCAGTGACACCGCGTTCGACGAACAGCAGAACATGGTGGAAACCGTTGTTTCAGCAGGCACGACACAGGCGCTTGCCATCGCACCGCTGCAGGCCGGGCAGATTGCCAACGCGCTGAAGAACGCGACCATCCCGATTCTCGCGGTCGACACCAATTTCGATCAGGCCTCCACCTTTATCGGCACCGCACACGAGGATGCAGCATATAAGGGCGGCGAATATGTTGCGCAGCAAATCGGTAAGGGCGGCAAGGTCGCCGTGCTCGCCAACATCCAGGGCGAACCGACCTCGGAATCCCGCGTCAAGGGCTACACCGACGCACTGACCGCAGGCGGCTGTGAAATCATCGCAACCCAGTACACCGACGGCGTGGGCGACAAGGCCGTCACCGCGATGGAGGGTCTGCTGCAAACCTATCCCGAAATCGACGCGGTCGTGTGCTGTGCGGACGACGTTGCGCTGGGCGCGGCGCGCGCAATCAAATCCGCCGGACGCGACGGCATTCTGGTCTGCGGCTTTGACGGCATTTCCTCGGGCGTGCAGGCCGTGGTCGATGGCGATATCGCCTGCACGGTCGCGCAGGATCCCTACAACATGGGTTACCAGTGCGTGGTCAGCCTTGTCGATGCGCTTGAGGGTAAGACGCTGCCCGCGTTTATCGACACCGGCTGCAAGGTCATCACGTCGGACAATGCGGCGGACTATCTTGCAAAGCTCAACTCCATGATTGCCTAACCAGAATAGACTTTCTTTCATTTAACAGCGGCGGCTCTGCAATATGCAGAGCCGCCGCTGTTGTCAACCGAGAAGAATGATATTACGCGTAGAATTCGTCCACCGCAGCAAAGAATGCATCGATGTTGTCCCAACCGGACATGGGCGGAATGTCGCAGCCTGAGGAAATGACGAAGTTGCTGTGTCCGCAGCAGCTTCGCATGACCTCAAGCGTCTTTTCGCGAATGGATGCGGGCGTGCCGTTGCGGAACTCGCCTGCCGGATCAATGTTGCCCATGCACGGAATATCACCAGGCGCCTTCTGCATGATTTCAGACATATCAACCGCGTTGCCGAAGTGGTAGGCATTTGCACCGCAGGAGAAAATCGAATCGAGCGTGATGTTGGCGGTATTGCCGCAGTTATGGTATATGACGGCGAAGTTTTCGTCCCGCACCGCGTCTACAATCCGCTTGCAGTAATCGCCCGAGAACTCCTGCGCCAGCGTCGGCGACAACAGACCTGCCAGCGGTTCGGCAATGACCACACCGTTTGCACCGACGGCCTTGTAGGCCAGAATGTACTTGGTGATGAACGCGGTCGCCTTATCGAGAATGACATGCACCATGTCCGGCTCCTCATAGCAGTAAATGAGCGACTGTGTAACGTCCAGCAGTCGGCCGGCGAGCGAGAAGGGGCCGATAACGCCTGCGAAGACCGGACGATCCGCAATCAAACCCGTTGCCTTTTCGATTGCGTCAATGTAAATCTGTGTGCGGCCTGCGCCTATCTCCGGCACCGCTAGCGCCTCGGCCAGCTCCATGCGCTCATCCTCCTCGACCTCGGTCGAAATCACCGGCCCGATTACGGTCGGCACCTCGTCGTCCGATACGCGGATGGGTGCGCCGAAGCACTCGGCTTCGACCGACAAGTCCATCAGACTGACCGCACCGCCCGCCTTCGGCGTGCGATCTGCCACCGCCTTCATGCCGCGTGCCTGCACATCGCTGTTCGCAATCAACTCGCGCACGGTGATGCCCATCAGCTGAATAGACGGAAAGGACAGCACCGGCATCGCCTTTTTCATCGGTGCGCTGATGAGCGCCTGCGTCCACTGATTCATGTTCTGTTTCATCGAAAATTCCTCCGTTCAAGTTGTGTGTCACGCTTATCACTGTGTTTACGATACCACGCCGAATCTGTCAACCGTTAGGAGAAATTTGCGCTTGTTTCGGATATAATTGACTTTGTCTAGTATTCGTGTCTGCATTGTCCCATTTAAATAAAAAGCCTTCGCCAAACCGGCGAAGGCTCTCGTTTTTTATACTTTTTCGTGCGCCAAATCATCGACTCCGACCGGCACACTGCGGAATTTCCGGTCGCTGAAATCGGCTTCGACGCGGCTCTGCGGCGGACAAGTGAGAAAGCGCTTGTCCTCCCATGGGCCGTTGACCAGCGCATCCAAATACCCCATTTCGCCCTCGACCCTGCTGAATTCCCAACCGAAATCCGCGGCGGCCTGACGGGCGTACTGCTCATGCGCGGCGCAGTCGCCCAGCGGGCAGGTGATGAAGCCGCAGTGGTGATAATTAGTCATCCAGTTATTGGTGCACTCCATCAGGTAATCCGCATTTTCCTCGCCGTATTCCTCAGCGTACTGCGCACGCTGACGGGCGTAATTCTCCTTTGACGGCGTGAACGCCTGCTCAATCCACCCCGCGTTGTACCAGTAAACGCCGGGCAGCTCGCGAAACAGCTTACGATAGCGATCGGCCGAGCCAAGGAAGAGCGAAATGCAGTCATCGCACCGCGGAATGACAATGGGCAGCGAGCGGCTGCGCAGTCCAATCACGCCGTTCGAGCACAGACCGTAAGCCAGCACAATCGCCTCAAAGCGCAGATTATCCGGCAATAGCTCGTTCTCCCGCTCAATTTCGTCGACTACGCGCTGCAGCTCGGTGCGCAGGATGTCAGGGGTGTCGTGCAGACCCTGCCGCAGCCACCATGCGCGCACAACATGGCGGCTGTCCGCCATCAGGCGGCAAATCTCCCGGTTCATCACCATGCAGCCGATTAGTGCAATACGCATGCTGTTCACGCTCCCATTCCGTTTCATTCCCGCAGGTTTTTTTCTATTTTACAACGTTTTTTCAAACCCCGCAAGCGGATAGAACCATCCCGTCACAATCGTGCAAAAGAAGGGCAATTTCGTCACAACCGCCGCACGATTTTCCTATACAATCCCCTGCGCCGAACCGTATAATAAAATCATCAAAACAAACCTACGGAAAAGAGGCATTTCCATGAAGCTAGCAATCGGCATCGACACGGGCGGCACCTGTACGGACGCAATCCTGTACGATTTCGATACCGGCCGCGTGCTCGGCCAGAATAAAGCGCTCACTACATACGACGACCTGACCCGCGGCATCCTCGAATCGCTCGACGGACTCGACCCCGCACTGTGCCGACAGGCCGAGGTCGCCGGCCTTTCCACCACCCTTGCAACCAACGCCTGCGTCGAGGGGAAATTTCGCCGCACCCGCCTGCTGCTGCTCGGCATTGACCGCCGCGGCATCGAGCGCTTCGGCGCGGACTACGGCTTTACCGATCCCGACGATGTGCGTTATCTGCCCTGCAAAACAACCATCAATGGTCGTATCGAGGAAGAGCCCGACTGGCGCGTGCTTGAGCAAAACGCGAAGGACTGGTTTTCGGGTGTGGAAGCCTGCGCGGTGTGCGAGATTTACGGCATGCGCAACGGCGGCGTACTCGAGCAGAAGGCGGCGCATATCATTGAATCCGAGACCGGGCTGCCCACCGTGTGCGCCAGCGCGCTGTTCGGCGGGTTATCCAGCCTGGAACGCGCGGCGAGCGCGGTGTTAAACGCCGGCCTGCTGCCTGTGACGCGTGACTTTCTGGCCGCGGTGCAGGCCGCGTTCCGAAAACGCGGCATCGGTGCGGACATCATGATTGTGCGGTCGGACAGCAGCCTGATGAGCCTTGCCTACTCGGCGGAGCACGCGGTGGAAACGCTGCTCAGCGGCCCTGCAGCTTCGGCGCTCGGCGGCAGTGCACTGACCGGAATCGCGAACGCCATCGTGGTCGACATTGGCGGCACGACAACCGATGTAGCGCTCATCGAAAACGGTACACCCCTGCTTTCGGATGACGGCATCCGCGTCGGCAAGTGGAAGACGCTCGTCAAGGGACTGTTTTCCACCTCGTTTGCCCTAGGCGGCGACAGCGCCATCCGCTGGGACTGGAAAGGAACGCTTACCATCGGCCCCGACCGCGTAATCCCGCTTTGTGTGCTCGCCGCGCAGCATCCCGACGTGCTCGACACGCTGCGCCGCCAGATACGCGACGTGCCCAGCCACTCGCTGCCGCTGCACGAATTTCTGACCCTTGCACGCACCGACTGGGCAGCGCTGTCCCTCTCCGCGCAGGAACAAACACTGTGCCGCGCATTGGAACAAGCCCCGCTCAGTCTCCGTCAAGCGGCAGAGCTGCTCTCGGTGGACAAATATCAGCTTGACACCCGCGCCCTTGAAAAGGCGGGTGTTGTGCTGCGCGCCGGACTGACCCCGACCGACATCATGCACGTGCGCGGCGACTATGTCCGCTACCGCCGCGATGCATCCATCCTCGCCGTGCGCTTTGCCGCTTCGTCGCTCGATATGGGGATTGAAGCATTCTGCGACCTGATCTACGAACGTATCAGCCGCACGGTCTTTGAAGCAGTCACGCAAATGCTGCTCGAGCACGCATCTCCCTATTACCGCACGCACGGCATGGAGAACAGCATGCGTGAGCTGCTGCGTCTGCAATGGGAACGCCGGGACACGGGCAGCAGCAAGCTGTTCGACTGTCGTTTCCGCTCCCCCGCAAAGCTCATCGGCATCGGCGGACCGGTGCACCTGTTCCTGCCCGAAGCCGCAAAGGCGTTGGGCGCGGACTGCATCATCCCCGCATGCGCCGCGACCGCGAACGCCGTCGGCGCGGTGACCGGACAGATGACCGCGACCGCCTCGGCCGAAATCCGTCCGCACGGTCTGTCACCCGAGGACGACGCGCAGGGGGATTTCGAAGTGCTCTGCGCCGGACAGCAGGCACGCTTTTTCGCCGAGGAGGACGAGGCCGTCGTCTGGGTCAGCAGCATGCTGACCGACCTGACCGCCGCGCGTGTGCGCGAACAGGGCGCAACGGGCGAGCTGTCCTTCTCCTCCTGTGTCGAGGAGGTTGCGGGCGGGGGCGTGAAGCTGTGCACCCGCGTCGAAGTGACCGCAAGCACCTGTCTCATCCACGCAACTGCCAAGGAGGTCGAACATGCATAACATCACACTCATGACCGGCGGCAAAACCGTCGTGTTACAGGCCGAATCCGGCACGCTGCTCAGTGATTTGCTGCGACAGGCCGTGCCGCGCTTCGCCCTGCCCTGCGCGGGCAACCACACCTGCGGCAAGTGCCGCGTCAAGGTGTCCGGCGCCGCCCTTGCCCCGGATGAAGCTGAGCTGCGCCTGTTAGATGAAACCGAGCGGCAGGCAGGCATTCGGTTGGCTTGCTCGTGCCGCGTCGCGGGCGATTTGACTGTGACGCTCGGCGAGGAAGGCGCATCCAAAATCGTCGCATGGAACAAAACGCCTGATTTTGCGCGCACCGAGACCGGCTTTGGCATCGCGGTCGACATCGGCACAACGACGGTTGCCATGCAGCTGTTTGACCGCCGCAGCGGCGCGGTTCTGGCCGAGCGGCTTGCTGAAAACGCGCAGCGCGGCTACGGCGCGGATGTCATTTCGCGCATCGAAGCGTGCAAAACCGAGGGACTGGACGTACTCTCCTCCCGCATTGCCGATCAGCTCGAGCAGATGGCGGCGGAGTGCCTGCGCGAGGCCGACATCGAGCAAATTGAGGAGTCAGTCGTCACCGGCAACGCGACCATGCTGCACCTGTACGAGGGGCTTGACCCCGCGTCGCTCGCGGTTGTGCCGTTTGACGTACAGTCCTTTTTCGGCTGCATGAGCCGCCGCACACTTGCGGGTGCGCCCGTTTATCTGCCGCGCTGTGTGGGCGCTTATGTCGGCGCGGACATCACCTGCGCCATCCTCGCGGCCGATTTGACGGCGGGCGGCGTGCAGCTGCTGACCGACATCGGCACCAACGGCGAGATGGCGCTCGTACGCGACGGCCGTCTGCTCTGCTGTGCGACGGCGGCAGGCCCTGCCTTTGAAGGTGCGGGGCTTTCCTGCGGCATGCCCGCCGCTCCCGGTGCAATCCGCGCGGTGCGGCTCGAAAACGGCGAAACCGTGTGCGAAACCGTTCAGAATCAGCCCGCTGTCGGCATCTGCGGTTCGGGCATTTTGGACGCGCTGTCCGTCATGCTCGAAACCGAGGCCATTGACGATTCCGGCTATCTGGAGGAGGATTTCCCGATCGGCACGAGCGGCGTTGTCATCGTGCAGCGCGATGTGCGCCAGATTCAGCTGGCAAAATCGGCAATCTGCGCGGGACTCATCACCCTGCTCGAAACCGAGGGAGTGCCCGCGAACGAGGTCGAGCGCTTCGCTGTCGCGGGCGGCTTCGGCAGCTCCATGAATCTGGATTCGGCGGCTGCAATCGGCCTGTTCCCCGCCGCGCTGCGGGACAAAACCGAGTTCATCGGCAACGGCGCACTGGGCGGCGCGTCCATGCTGCTGATGAATCCTGCGCTACGCGAGAAATCGGAGCGGATGGCGATGGACGCGACCGAGCTGTCCCTCTCCGCAAGTCCCGCGTTCATGGATTATTACATCGATTGCATGAGTTTTATGGAATTTTAAACAGCACAAACAGCAAAGCGGCGGCCCTTTGGCCGCCGCTTTGCTGTTTCGAGGGGATAGAGAGAGGGGAAAGATTGATTCTCAGCCGTACACGCGGGCGACTTCTTCGCGCGCGATCTGCACCCAGCGGTACACATTGTTCGGCTGATGGGCAATCGTGTGGTTGTCTTTCATAATCAGTTCGACATGGTTGCCGCAGTCCCTGCATTTGGTCAGCACCTGATTGAGACGGCGGCGGATGTAATCCTCGTCGATTTCGGGCACGGCGATGTCGGTCGGACTAACCTTGTGGCAGAACACATAGTCGCCCCCGAGCAGCTCGCTCATTTTCGGAATATCGGCCCACTGCGACACGGAGACACGGCGCAGACGCGGAATCTGCTTGACATAGTCCCACCGCCGGTCAAGACCTTCGCAGCAGCCGTAGTAGTTCAGGCCGAAGCGCTCGGCAAGCTTGAGCTGATACGGCAGCACGAATTCAGCGAACATCTCGGGCGAGACCTCCGAAGTCTCTTGACTTTCATGAAAGCCCCAGATGTCCATTGCGCTTGCAGGCTTTGCAGCCGCAGGGTTTAAGTCATTTGTCAGACCGAGTCCGCCCGAACCGACATAGCAGTTGCCGGTATTCGGTGTAAACAAGCCGTTCTGCTCCAAAAAGTCAATTTTGGACAGATAGCCCTCGGTAAACAGGTTCAAAATCTCGTGGATTTTTTCCGGATAGTCATAGAAGTCAATCAGCATCCCCTCCATGCCGCGCAGGTCAGCATAGGGATGGGTCAACTCCAGACCCCACCACCACCAGTGGCGGCGCTCTACCTCGAGGATGCCGTCAAACACCTCGTGAGCGATGGCGGTGTACGCGTCAGTCGCATCCATATCAACCGTGATGGACGGCGTTTTGATGAGGGTGGACATATCGAGATCGTCCTCCATCATCTCCTCGGTGATGGGATGCTCCCAGGTATAGGCTTCGCCGCTGTGCGCGTCACCGATTACCTTTTTCTCAATGCCCCACTGGCTGTCATGCGCCATGTAGGGGATGTAGAATTTGGCTTCGATCGGCTTGTCGCACTGAATCTTTTCGGCGTAGATCAGCTCCTTGTGCAGCCACATCTCCCATTCCTGCGCCATTTCGCCCTCGCACTGACAGGCAAACTCGCTCGGCAGCAGCTCGTTCCAACCGTTCTCCAAATCAAGGTAGATGACCGGGCGGGTGTCCTTGAGGTCGTTATGGTCGCGCCAGAGCTTTTTGCAGACCTCCTGCTCGGGTTTTTCGGCGTGCTCGCGCACTTTTTTCGCCAGCTCGCGGAGAATCTGCTTGTCATGATCGCTCATCACCGCCTGCTCGCGGGTCCAGCCGTGCATGAAAATGTTTCCGTTTGTCGCCTGATCGAATCTCATAATAATAATCTCCTTTCGGTGAACGTCCGCCGCAGCGGTTGACTACAGGTGAATAAACTCTCTTTTGCTACAGTATCGACCCGAGGCCGAGGGGTGAGAACAGCCAGTACACCGCCAACATACAGACAATGCACAGCACGCAGGCCGGTTTTGCGTATTTCCATGGGGTCAAATCGACCGCGCCCACGTCCTCCAGCACGAAATCGGTCGCGCGGGGTCTGAGCTTGCCGACTGCGAACATAATCAGCATGTCAACGATAAACAGCACGGACAGAATCCACAGATAATGCACATTGATGCCGAAGTTCGGCAGCAGATGGGACAGTCCATACAGCACCACGTGCGCGACGAGCGTCACCTTGGGCGCAAGCGCCGGAATGCGCTTGGAGTAGAAGCCGCAAAGCACGGTCGCAAGAATCGGCATGGAGTAGAAGCCGAAACAGTCCTGCAGGAAGTCGTACAGCCCCGAGGGCGCGTTGATGACGAACGGTGCGACGCAGATCGCGATAACCGCAAGCACAGTGCCAAACTTCTTGCCCACCTTGACCAGATGCGCGTCGTCGCAGGTCTTGTTGATGAGCGGACGGTGAAAATCGAGTGTATACAGCGTCACGCAGCTATTGAGCGCCGAGTTAAACGAGGACAGGATTGCGCCGAACAGTACGGCGGCAAAAAAGCCCAACAGCGGTGCAGGAATGACCTTGGCCACCAGCATGGGATAGGCCGCATCGGTGTTGCCCATCAGGCTGTCGCCGAAGAAGCGGTACGCCAGCAGGCCGCAAATGGTGATGAAGAACGGATCGACCAGCTTGAGAAAGCCGGTGAAGATGGCACCCTTCTGCGAGTGCGCCAGATTTTTACCCGCCAGCGCACGCTGGATAATCGACTGGTTGGTGCACCAGTAGAACAGGTTGTTGAAGGTCATGCCGAGGAACAGCACCGGCCACGGCACCATAGGCGGCAGCGCGTTGGCAGGGTTGATGGAGTTGAATTTTTCCGCCGGCACATTGGCGATAAAGTCCTTCATGCCATCAATAAAGCTTCCGCCCCCCATCATGCAGATGGCAAGAATGGGAACGAGAAAGCCGCCGATCAGCAGGCCGATGCCGTTGATGGTATCCGACACCGCAACCGCCTTTAGTCCTCCGAAAATCGCGTAGATTGCACCAATCAGGCCGATGCCGAAGCACAGCAGCGCGATTGTCTGGAACGAGGTCAGGCCGAGCAGCTCGTCCAGACCGAAAATGCGGTTGAACGCCAGCGCACCGGAGTACAGCACGGTCGGCAAATAGGTCAGCAGGTATCCGAGCAGGAATAGGAACGAAATGATGCGCTTGACGGTCGAGTCATAGCGCTGCTCCAGAAATTCCGGAATGGTGGTGATGCCGGCTTTCAGATAGCGCGGCAGAAAGACCATCGCCAGACACAAAAGCGCGAAGCTTGCGCTGACCGACCAGTTCATTGCGCCCATATTGGTCGCGTAGCTTTGTCCGGTCTGACCGACCAGCTGCTCGGTCGAAAGGTTGGTCAGCTCAAGCGAGCCGGCAATGACCAGTCCGGTCAAGCCGCGGCCTGCGAGAAAGTATCCCTGTTGGGTATCGAGCTTGTCGTGTCTCGTGCGGAGCCAGGAAATAACAGCGACCAGAACGGTAAAGCCGATAAAGGTCAAAATGGTGAACATGCGGTGAACCCCCTATATGTAATCCTTATTATCTCTTCTTTATTTGTTTTGCGCAATTTGGCCAAATCACAAGTATCCCGCGGGGTTCTATGGCTGTATCATATCACATCAAAATTTGCCTTGCAACCAGCCCTCCAAAGCTTCATTCCTGCTTTTGTGCATATTGCATGATATATTCTTGCGCCACTTTTTATGGCAAATCCCCCGTTATGCAAGGTATTTCTGTTAACTATCACCAGTTTTAATCACTTCACGTGAAATACTTTCGGAAAATGCGCATTCCTTTTCGCATGCCGTCGCGTTCGGGCTGACACATCTTTTTTTCCGCCGAAAAATATGATCATTTTCAGCAAGTATTTCCCCGATTTTCTTATTGCGCGTCTGCACGCATGGTGCTATAATATTAAATTTGTTGGTTGACAAACCGCGCTGCGCCTGTTATAGTTAGCGCAGAAAAATGATACAGGGGAGGGTGCATCCATGCTCTGTCAAAACGAAACCGGCGTGCTTTCAGGCTCCGAACTGTTTTTCAGCACGGTCGGCGCGGCCACGCGTCGCCTGTTCTACTATGTCAATTCGTGCGGCCACTATTACTGTGAGCGCGGCTACAAAATTCGCCGTAAGCACATGGACAACCTCTTGCTCATGCTGATTGAAAAGGGCGAGATGCGGGTGGAGTACCGCGGCCAGAAATACATTGCGCAGGCGGGCGACATCGTGCTGATGGACTGCACCTTTCCGCAGTATTATGATACGGCCGACTATGTTGAGTTCTACTGGATGCACATCGCGGGCGTCAACTCCTTTGAGCTTTGCGAGCATCTGACCCGCGCACACGGCAGCATCGTGCACCACACCGACCATAATGACAAGGCCGCGACGCTCATCCGCTTTATGGTGTCGCAGTTTGCCAACAACCAGCCCGTGAGCGACGCCGAGCACTCGCGCACGCTGCACAGCGTGCTGTGTTATCTGATGCCGGGCGCGCAGGTCACTACGGCGGGCGAGGAAAATGGACCGATTCAGCAGGCGGTCAAATTTATCCACAACCATCTGGGAGAGGATTTGAATTTGCGCCGCGTCGCCGCCGAGGTGCATTTGAGTCCCTCGCACCTGATTCGCCTGTTCCGCGCCGAGCTGCACCATTCGCCGCACGAGTATATCGTGCTCATGCGCATGGATCGTGCCAAATATCTGCTCAAAACCACCTCAATGCCGATTAAGGCCATCTCCGCCGAGGTCGGCTACCGCACAGAATCCAGCTTCACCGGCGCGTTTACCGAAAAAATCGGCATTTCACCCCGCCGCTTCCGCGAACTGCCTCTTGGATAAGCAAAAAGGACGAGCGCATCATGCGTTCGTCCTTTTCTTTTATTCAGAAATGCGCTCCAGCGCCGTTTTGATGCCCGTCCGATCCAAATTGCGGCCAATGACGTTGAGCATGGGCGTTCGCTCCGCGCAGGACTCGACCAATCGGTCGGACACCGTGCAGTTGACCGCAAACGTGCCTGTTTCTGCATTCAGAAAGCCTTTGACACGCAGAATCTCGCCGCACGCGCCGCTGCTGATGAGAGATTCCAGTGTTTCGAGCAGTGTCTGCCGCGCAAATACGCCCTGGGGGCGAAGCGCCGTGCTCTGGTATAGTGCGGTATGGTTCAACACGACGCGGCGATGCGTTCGCCGCACGGCTTCCGCCTGCTGCAGCGCGGCAAAATCCTTATCCACAAGCAGGTGGGCAGGTTGTGGATAAAACGCGAGTGGCCGCTCCCCTGCCAGTCCCATGCATGCCGTGGCAAACCGCGCGGCCTGCTCTAAATCGCACACAGGCGGTACGTCAACCTTGGTCCAGAGCACCGCGCCCGCACCGGTCAGCTCGGTCTGCAGCACGCTTTGCTCGGTTTCGTCCAGTGCGGACAGCGTGTGCGGGTCAATCAGCGTCAGGCACATGCCGGATTCGCACAGTCCCTCACGCGTGAGCGAGTCGACCACCTCGAAAAAGTCGTCCATGTTAAACAGCCCGGAGGGTTCCACAATCACCCGATCGCACTGCCCCGACAGCCGCGCCAGCATATCATGAAAGCCGAGTTTCAGCGTACAGCAGATACATCCGCCCGACAATTCGCCGACGTTGCCGAACCGTTCGCTCAAAATCGCCCGATCGACGCCTGCCGCACCGAATTCGTTCTCAATAACGGCAAAGCGCACGTCCCGCCGCGTGAGCCAGTCACCGTAGCGCGCGAGAAAAGTTGTCTTGCCCGCGCCCAGAAAGCCGGTGACCAAGTCGACCTTGGTCATCCCACCGCTTCCTTTTTGTAGACGCCGTAGGTCTTGGCGATGTCAATCATGCGCTCGGCGCGGTCAAACGTCGCGCCCGAGGGGTACTCGCACCCGGTCGCGAGCATGAAACCTCCGCCTGCCGCCATTGCGTCAATCTGGTCAGTGCACTGCTGATCCCACTCCTCGTCAGTGCCGATGACCGCGCTCGCCGGCGTGACGCAGCCGATGAGCGTCACCTGGTCGCCGTATTTCGCCTTGACATCAGCGAAGGTCTCGCAGTCGTCCGACGGATAGAGGAACGAAATCGCCGCCGGCTGAATCGCGTCAATCTGCACGTCAAAATAGATGCGCTGACCGCAGTTGTGAATCATATTCAGGCAGTTTTTCTGACGCACCACCTCGGAAAGCTCGCGCATCAGGCCGCCTTCCATCTCAACCCACATATCCTTTGCCATAATCGTACCCGATGCAAACAGGGTGTCAAACATGATTGCGTCCACACCCGTATCGCACAGCGCGGCGACATATTCCTTGAGCGTCTCGTTGATTTCGCGGGCGGCAGTCTTGACCGCGTCCGGATCATCATACAAATCCATATACATATCCTGCTGGTTTCTGAGCATGCTCAGCACGCCGAGCGGCCCGAACACAAAAGCGACGACCGGCTTCTTGCCCTTTAGTTCCGCCACCAGACGCTTGCACACGTCAATGTGCATCATCATACGTTCCGCATTTCGGTAATCCACCTTCTTGATGTTTGCATAGTCCTCAATTTCCTTGATCACGCAGTCGTTATAATCGGGATGCGCGGCATCGTTCTCGGCAAAGACCAGCTTCTGCCCCCATGCCTCGCACTCGACCGACAGATCGATCAGCGTGACCACACAGTCGATGTCAAACTTGCGCGTCGACTCGATAAAGGCATTGGCACAGGTTTCCGCATCGGTCGACCACTTCTCATAGCTTGCGCCCACCAGCTTGCGGGTGATACCGGACAGAATGGGGTAAACCGGCACACGGTCGGCCTCCTGATGGTTCAGCGCGGCGACAACTCTCTCGTAAGAATTCATAATAACACTCCTCCGTTGCAGTTCGATCCTTTAATCTGATATTTTCTATTCTCTTTGTCGGAATTCCTTTGGATGTCTTTACTTTATCAGAGAAGCGCGCCCGCCGTATTGTACGCCGCTATCCATTTTTAGGATTATTTTGCCGACCCGCGTGTGCCCTATTTCCCTGCCGTCCGCCGTAAATTTCGTCCGAACAGCATAAAAACGCCGCCCAAAGCGAATGCCTTGGACGGCGTAAAATAGGGTTCTTTTAGATGCTCATAACCTGATCGCGGGCAGGGCCAACGCCCAGCATGGTGACCTTGCAGCCTACGATGCGCTCGAGCTCCTTAATATAGTTCTGTACCGAAACGGGCAGCTCCTCAAAGCTGCGGCAGCCGGTGATATCCTCCGTGAAGCCGTCGAACTCCTCGTATACCGGCTCGCAGTGTGCCAAATCGGCAAAGTCCGCCGGGAACTCGGTGATGGTTTCGCCCTTAAACTTGTAGGCCACGCAGACCTTGAGCTTGGGCAGACCGCACAGTGGGTCAATCTTGTTGATGACCATCTCGGTCAGGCCGTTGACGCGCACGGTGTAGCGCGCGATGACCGCGTCAAACCAGCCTGTACGGCGCGGACGGCCGGTAACCGTACCGAATTCACCGCCGGCAGCGCGGATAAAGTCACCCGTTTCATCGAACAGCTCGGTCGGGAACGGACCCTTGCCGACGCGAGTGGTGTAGCTCTTGAAAATGCCCATGATGTCGGTGATTGCGGTCGGGCCGACACCCGAACCGATGCAGCAGCCGCCCGCCACCGGGTGAGACGAGGTAACATAGGGGTAGGTGCCCATGTCGAGGTCGAGCAGCGTGCCCTGCGCACCTTCAAACAGCACGAACTTGCCTGTCTTGACCGCTTCATAGGTCATGATGCTGGTATCCTTGACGTGGCTGCGCAGACGGTCGGCATAGCCCTTGTACTCTGCGAGCACAGCCTCAATATCAATCGGCTCGCCGCCGTACACGCCGGTGATAACCTTGTTTTTGCGTGCGCAGGCTTCGCGCATGGCCTCTTCAAAGCGCTCGCCCACGAAATCGTGCATACGCACGCCGATGCGCTCCGCCTTGTCCATGTAGGTCGGGCCGATGCCCTTTTTGGTCGTGCCGATGTCATCTCCGCCGCGCGCCTTCTCGGAAAGCGCGTCAAGCTCCAGATGCCACGGCAGGATGCAGTGGCAGCGTGCGTCGATAAACAGCTTATCCGCCGAAACACCCTTTTCCGCAAGGCCGTCAATCTCGCGCAGCACATTGCGCGGGTCGACCACAACGCCGGGGCCGATTACATTGACGCAGTCGGGATATAGGATACCCGAGGGAATCAGCTGCAGTTTATATTTTTCCTCACCGACAACAACGGTGTGGCCGGCGTTGTTGCCGCCCTGGCTGCGAACGACCAGATCAGCCTTCCCCGCGAAAATATCAATAAACTTGCCTTTGCCTTCATCGCCCCACTGGGCGCCCAAAATCACTTTACCGGGCATAGTATCCCATTCCTTTCCTCGTTGCTGCGTGCACTGCGGCACGCCATACGGTTAAAGTATAGCACAGCTGCCGCCCTGTTTCAATCCCATTTTGCACGTTTACACCCCTTCCGACGATTTTCGCGTCAAAACTCTCTCATTCCGTATGCAAAAAAGACTTGCAAATCCCGCCATCTTCTGGTATAGTATTGGTTACGGAGTTGTAGCTCAGCTGGTCAGAGCGTTCGCCTCACACGCGAGAGGTCGTGGGTTCGAGCCCCTCTAACTCCACCATTTAAAAACCGTCACAATTGTGGCGGTTTTTTTCTTTTGCCAAAATGCTGTTTTCTCTTGCAGAAAATCGGATTTATCAGTAAGAAAAGCGGTTTTCAGATTGTGCATTCCTCCTGCTTTCTGATACAATTATTCCAACAAATCCGGAAACAATTCGCAAAGAGAAGGAGTTTTGAGCTATGAAAATTGCATTTGACGTAGACGTACTGGCCAAGCAGATGTCGATCAACGACATGGTGCATCAGGTGGCTGAGTGGGGTTACAAGTACATCGAGCAGTCCCCCCATCCGCGTATCAACCCGTTTTATAAGCACCCGCTGTTCTCCCAGGAGTGCGAGCAGGAATACCGCAAGGCGCTGGCCGAAACCGGCGTAGAGATTTCCTCGTTTATCGTCGTGTACCGCTGGTCGGGCCCGACCGAGGAGCAGCGTCAGCTGGCCGTTGCCAACTGGAAGAAGATTGTTGAGATTGCCGTCAACATGGGCGTGCAGGTCATCAACACCGAGCTTTCCGGCGACCCCAAGCAGCAGGAAATCTGCAACGGTATGTGGTTCCGCTCGATGGAAGAGCTGCTGCCGCTGTTTGAAAAGGAAGGCATCCGCGTTGAGATTCAGTCTCACCCCTACGACTTCTGCGAGCTGAACAATGAGACCTGCGACATGGTCAAGTCCTTCCGCTCCAAAAACCTCGGCTACGTTTACTCCTCGCCCCACGGCTTCTTCTACGATCAGGGCAAGGGCGACGTGCGCTCGATGCTCCAGTATGCGGGCGACGAGCTGACTCATGTTCTGTTTGCCGATACCTACAACCAGACCATGGACTGCCGCTATATCGTCAATCCGCCCTGGCTGGGACAGACCGATGCAGTCGTTCACCAGCACCTTGCAATGGGCGAGGGCGATGTGAACTTCCCCGGCATCTTCGAGACGCTGCGCGACATGGATTTTGCGAACAAGCAGCTGAAGGCTGACGCACCCAAGCTTGGCGGCGACAACATCGCGTGCGTGTCGATGTTCGGCTTCCCCGAGAAGATGGCAAAGCAGGCTCCCGAAGCGCGTGAGCGCATCGAGCGCGAGCTGCTCGGCAAGTAAATAAAGCAACACCCCGAAGCGTAAGCTCCGGGGTGTTTTTTTGCTGTAACTCAGATATCCTTGCCGGCCTTGAAGTCGGCAACGTTGTCCATGGTCACGAGTGCGGCCTTGGTCTTGGTGTGTGCTTCGAGGGTCTTGCCGTCGAGTACGTCGAGGCAGGCCTGGATCGCGGCTTCCGCCTGCAGATTCGGGTACTGCGCAACAGAGCCGGCCAGTGTGCCTGCTTCAATCGCGGCGATGTCATCGGAGGATGCGTCAAAGTCGAACACCTGCACCTTGCCCGCAAATCCGCCCTGCTCGATTGCCTGAATCGCGCCCTGACCCATCTCGGCGTTGATTGCCCAGACGACGTTTACCTCAGGGTTGGAGGACAGCACGTTCTGCATGACATTGAACGCTTCGTTGCGATCGCAGCGTGCGGTCTGGGACGCGACAACCGAGAACGCGTCGCACTGATCCTTAAAGCCGTTGAGGCGGT
>NZ_CATNVC010000006.1 GCF_951230135.1 Butyricicoccus sp. Marseille-Q5471
GTATCAAGGCAGGCATTTCAGGGCGTTACCCCCTCATTCCACCTGTCGGAATATCAGTTCTCCTAAACTGAACATTTACACGTTCATTATTTAGTGCCTAACCTTTTCAGTTAGGAACGTGTCGCACTCCACTCGAATTGACCGTGTTTTCTATAGTCGAAGTACGCCATCCCCAATTTGGCGAAGAAAAACACTGCCAAAATGAGGTCGATTGCGGGGAATACCACCTTATTAACTACTGTCTTGATCTGCCCGGAGGCATCGTTCCAAGTGCCCTCGATGGCGCCTGCCACATCTCCGCCAGCGGCAAAAGCCGTAGTGGAAAACAGCATGGTGACCATGAGGACGAGGAGTAATACCAGAGCAATTCTCTTATGCTTTGTCACAAAAGACCGCCTTTCTGAGATGAACAAGGTCGCAGGGTTTTGTGCCCCTGCGACCTTGCTTTTTCTGTTATTTTACTTTGGATTTTTTGCGGACACATGCCAGTCGTCCCAAAGTGAGCCACGGATGGTAAGACTGTCGGTGAGATTGGCGGAAAGCATTCCCTCCGGCGTCCATCCGTCAATCAGCCATGTGTTCACGGTGTAGCTGCCGTCCGGCATCCAAATTGGCGTGAAATGGGTGCGGTTTTTATAGGTGGAATAATTGTTTTTCTGAAATTCAAACCGTCCCGAGCCCATGTGCTCCAGCAGCCGCCAATAGGTTTCGTAGCGGAACTCAGGGAAATAGCTCACCGCATTCTGCGGCTGAGTGACGGCGGTGCTTTGGCTAGAGCTGACACTGCCGTTTACCGTCTGATTGACGCCGTATCCCGACTTCATGGTGCGCCCGCTGGCAGTGGGATTCTTGTCATCGCACTTGATGCTCATGGAGGAGAAAAGGCTTGCGCTGTAACGGTTTAGGTCGAATTCATACCAGCCATGGTCGCACCAGTATCCTGAGTCCTCGCCGGTGCTGTGCCATACCCAATACTCCTGCCACCACGGTCGCCACACGCTCCAGCTTGCCGAGCTTTTCACTGTTCTGGATGGAACAGCGGCTGCTTGGAAGCTATCGTTTCGGTCATCGGCAACCGGGTTGGGCGGCGGGTTTTTACCAAGGTCAACGCTCTTACAGTTGATGGTGGTCTTGGCGGTGTTGCCGGGGCCTGAGACGGTGACATGAATAGTCATGGTCTGCTCGGTGGCAGGGGTTTTCCATTTAATCCACGCAAGCTGGCTATCGCTGCTGGGATAGTAGATATTGCCCACGTTGTAGCTGGTGCCGCCGACATTGAAGCTGACACGGGTGGGGTTGTCGGGATCGGACTGTCCGCCGCTGACCCGCACCGCCGTGATGACCTCGGTGTTGACACGGTACTCATAATCAAATGCATCAATCTGCGGCTGCTCCGGCTGTTCGGTGAAGCGGACGATACCGAGCCCAAGGCTGGACTTGATGTCCACGTTGGCGGCGGCGCCGGTCTTACTGCCGCCCCACGCGGGATAGCCGAGGTCGCCCACCTCTAAGAACATAGAGAGTGGAAGGTTTTTGTGGGTCAGCGACTGCATCCTTATGCGGAGCAGACCGTTGGTCGCCTCGTCATACAAAGCAGCTTCTGTGGCTGTGGTGGCAAACATATTGCCTTCAAATTTATAGAACGCCAACGGTTCCAGCAAAATCTTATACTGACCGCCAATCAGTACATCGTAGTTCATGCCGGTGATTTCGGCAATGCGCTTGATTACATACTCGGAGCAGAAATACTTTTTAATCGCGGCGATGTTGTTGCTGCCGTTGGTGCTGATAATTTGGGGGATGGTTTCCGCAGGCTTGATGGAAACATAAGCACCTTTGATGGGGTAAGCATAACACCATTACTGTACTGTAACTTGCTAATTTTTCCAAAATTGTATATGGTGGCTGCCGGTACTTTATTTGTGAAATCAATGGGGGTGATAACCTGTGCGTGATCGTTTGACCGCACTACAGTTACACGCACACCCTCGTTTCCCGGAGTCCATGAGCTGGTACTGGTGCCATCACCCATGCCGCCGCCCCCGCCATCAATATTTCCACTGCCGCCAGTGCTGGCAAAAGCGGTCATGGGGCATAAAAGGCAACCGACCATCAGCAAGCAAAATATGCTTTTCGATAAATTTTTCATTGCATCCTCCTTCGGGCAAAATAAAAGCACGGTGTTTTTCAACCGTGCTTTACGCTCTATCTACCGGGGAGATCAATCCATCGTCCCGACCTGCTTGTTGATGTCGCCATCGCCATCAACCTCAACTACTTGGTTGGCTCCGCCGTCCGGCACATTATCAAAGCCCGGGATGCTGTTGCCCCCACTAGGCTTGCTCGGTGCGGGAGTAACCACCGGCGTTTCCACCTTGTCGTGATCCTGTACCTTGTCCTTTTCGGTGACAGGCTCACCGTTAGGCTTTTGGTCGGGATTTTTCAGTTGTTCCTCGGTGTATTTGGGCTTTGTCACATCGCCCTGAATGGTCTGCTCGGTGCCGGTATCCACGGCTCCGTTATCGGAGCTGGCAGGAGGTGTGGTATCGGGCGTCCGGATGACCACTTCTTTTTCTTTCTCTGCGTTATCCGGTGCGTTCGGGTCTACCGTCACATCGGGCACCGTGGAGCTTTGCGAGGGCAGCGGAGCATCCGTGGGCTTTTCAGTCTTGAATTGATCGGTGATTGCAACCACCAGCACCGCACTGAGGGCCAGCCCGCCTGCGATGAGCAGCCACCTTTTTGTTTTTTCGTTCATATTTTTCATAGGGGTGTCCTCCTGTAAAAAGTTGATAGGTTTTGTTAAGCCACGCCCTACCATGTTACAGTTCAAAAGTCTATCTATATTATAGAAAACTTTTTGAAAGCTGTCAAAATCGTGGGGTGTATCCGGCACTGGTCTTAACCTTAATGCACATGGGCGGCAGCAGCTTGCCGCCAAAGGATACTGGCACCTCCAGCATAATGGTGCTGTCCGCTTCAAATCGGCCAGAACTTTGGTCGCCGGTCGCAAAGGGTGCGTTGCGGATGTCCACATTCAGGCCCCATACACGAAACTCCAGCTTACCCTCCGAGGTGTGCTTTTCATGGTAGCCGCCACCGGGGCTCCCGGCGCCGCTGTAGGAAAGACCGAGGATGCCATCCAGCCTGTCATAGATATCGCTGTAGTCGAGGCTCTCCTCAAAATCCTCGGCAATGGGCTGGTACGCTCCCGAATATCCCTCACGGACACCGTGATACACATCATCGTAGTTGTCGTTGACTACGGCAATCACCGCAGTCTGCACCGCATCGCGCACACCCTGCGCCACAATCACGAGTCGAAAATATTCGGAGATGCCGCAGAAAATGATGACCAGCGACAGGGTGATGGCGATGATGAACGGAAAGGACGAAGCCCTGTTATCTGTTAAAATGCGTTTGATTTTTCTCGTCACTTCCAGTACACCTCACTTTTTCCCACTGCATCTGAACGCAGGGTGATGGGAAACGAGCCGAAGCCGGAGAACAGCCCGATATTCGCCCCATAGGTGACCGTCACCATGACTTCCTCGTTTAGCTGGATTTTGCCGGTCTTTGACCATGAAACGGTCGGCTGCAATCCGGTCTTTTCACGGAGCGCCTGCTCACGGCGGCTGGTTTCGCTGCCCACTCTGCCTGCTATTTCTGCTTCCCGAATCAACTCCACAGCAAAGGTGTCCACCTGCTGTTTTTGGATGTAGACGGGAAACACCCGCACCGCCAGCGCAATCACCAGCATGGCGCACAGCACCAGAATACAGACATCAATATATCCCTCGGCGCGGCGGCTTTTAAGAATGAATTTTGTTTTTATAAGCATAGCGCCGTCCTCCTTAAAACATCCCGCCGAGGGAATGGATGATCTCATAGATGATAATTGCCATGTAGGTCATGAGAAAGCACATCAGCATGGCGAAGGAAAATACGCGGATTTTCGGCGGTATCTTCATGGCCTGTGCCTTGAGCCGCTGAAGCTCTAACTGCTTCATATCGTGGGAGAGCATCTGAAAATACACCGCGCTGTCATCTCCGCGCAGTACGCCAATCAGCCCTCGGGTAATGTCGGAGAGCATGGGCGAATTGAACCTTGCCTCGAAGCGTGTCAGCGCCGCTTCGTAGCTGGAGGAGCGCATATCCGCCGTTAAAACATCCAGCTCGGCGGCAAAGTCCTCGCCTGCGTTTTTCTTGAAGTTCTCCAGCATAGACAGCACATCTCGACTGGCCTTCAGCTCCTGGGTGATGGTGGCTACAAAGCGGGGCAGCTCGGCTTCAATTTTCCCTCGCTTGTTCGCCAGCGCCTCGTCTGCCTTGCGGATTTCCTTGAAATAGACAAGCACGGCAAGAAACAGCACAATGGGAGCAAGCAGCGGCAGTACCATAAGACACGGAATAGCCGCCAGCGCAATGGCAGCGGATTTGGCGATTGCCTTTGCCATGAACAGCTCCGGCGTTTCGGACAGCCCAGCGGCGGATAGCACATTTGCCATGCGGCTTTTCTTGTATTCGTCCATGGGGATGTAGGCTGACAGCCTGACCGCTGCCGTGTGCAGCAGCGCTTCTGTGGTTTTGGGCTTCGCCTTGGCCTGCTTTCCCGCCGACAGCATTGCCTTTTGGGTGGCAAGGGTCGGCAGCTTGAGCAGGTCGGCGGCAATGAAAAAGAGTCCCAAGCCGAGGAGGACTCCGAACAAAAACAGATAAATTGTCATCGGTTACCTCCTGTATTCGATGGGCTGGGTCAGCTTAATCACAAATGCCGTGGACACAAAAATTACCGCCGCACAGATGGCGAGGATGAGTTGCCCCATGGCTGTATGCATCAGCGTGTGGTACTCGGTGATGGTTGCGCCCTCAATACCGTTTTCCAAAATGACCGAGTCGGGGCCGGTCAGTGTCATGCCGCCGCTGCCGTTGGAGTCGGCAACAAAGAACACGATAGCCGCCCAGGGGGATTCTGCGCCGGTGGAATCCACCGCCTTGACGCGCACCACGTTTTTCCCAAGGGGATAGGTCTGGGTTTCAGCATCCCTGCCCTCCCATACCAGGGTGATGGCATCGCCGTCCGGGTCAGAGCTGGCGGCGGTAATGGTCACCGGCGTTCCCGGCGCTACGCTGTTGCCACCTGGGGTTCTGGTGATGACCGGGGCTGTGGGTGTGGAATTGGCAATGGTAAAAGTCTTTTCCTCCCAAGCCGAATAGAGCTCTGTACTGTCCTTGGCGCGGACGCGGATGGTGTGAGTGCCTGGGGCGTAGTAGTGATCCGCCGCTTGGTTCTCCCACTCCAGCGTGGTGGCATCTCCGTCCGCATCGCTTGCGGCGGTGGTGATGTGGACGAGAAATTTGCCGTCCTTCACGGTTCGGGTGGGGCTTGCCGTCAGTGTGATAGTGGGTGCGGAGCTTACGATGGTAAAGCTCTTTTCTGTCCATGCGGAATACGCTCCGGCAGTGTCCTTGGCACGGACGCGGATGGTGTGGGCGCCTACGGCATAGTAGCCGTCGGCGGTGGTACCCTCATATTCCAAGGTTACGGCATCCCCATCGGGATCGGCGGCAGAGGCGGTGATGTTCACGAGGAGCTTGCCATCCTTTGCGGTTCTGGTGGGAGCTGCCGTCATCGTGGGTGCGTTGGGCGCGGTGTTGGTGACCGTGATGCTCTCCGCATGGGTGGTGCTTCTGCTTGCTCTGTCGGTGATGGCGGCGGTCAGTGTGAAGCTGCCGGTATCATAAATGGCAATCCTGCCGCCGTCACTCCCCAGCGTGCCTTGATAGGCTGCCGCCGCACCATCCTTTTGCAGTGTCCATGCCACGGGATAGCCGCCCAGATTCTGCACATTCTTTGCGGCAACGGCAAACTCTGCACCGAAGTGAACCGTCTGCGGCATGGTGAACGCGTACTGCACCACCGGCAGAATAGTCACCGCTTCGCTGTGGGCATAGCTGCGCTTCAGATAATCAGTCATGGTGGCGGTGAGAACATAGTTCCCGTGGCTTTTGAAGGTGATTTTGCCGCCCTGGGCGTTGAGGCTGCCGCTGAAGGCTTTATCTGGCGAAATACTCTCGCCGTCCTTGGACACCGTCCACTCCACGGGCAGAACACCATTGTTGCCGTGGGTGCGCAGGTCAATGGAGGTATCGGTGTACCGATTTCCACAGGCTCACCGTTTTTGGTGAGGCTGTATGCCACCTCCAGCCCATCTGCCTCTTTTGTTTCTGTTTTGATGGTAACGGTCTTGTCCGTATGAGAAACGGCAGGCAGTGTCAGCTTGACCTCAGCCACAGGGTAAACGGAGATGCTGTCCTCCGCGGTGATAGTCTTGCCCAGCGCATCGGGGATGGAGGCGGTGAGCGTGTAGCTGCCTTTTTCCTTGAACATCACCGTGCCGCCCTCTGCGGTCAGCTCACCGTTCAAGGCATCCGCAAGAGTGATTTCCTTGCCGTCATGCACCAGAGACCACGTCACAGCATTGCTGCCAAGGTTCTCGCTATTCAGCTCCACGGCAACAGCGGTGTCGGTGTGAGCGACCTCGGGCAGCGTAAATGCCGCTGTCACCACGGGATAAATGCTGACCGTCTGCTCCTGTGTCACCGCCACGACACGGCTGTTTTTTGCTGTGGCGGTGAGGGTGATGCTGCCGGTCTGCGTAAAGCGCACCTTGCCGCCGCTTGCAGTTAAATCCCCCTTGATGACTTCAATCAGCTCCACCGGCAGTCCGTTTTTCAATGCTGTCCATACAACCTCGCTGACATAACGGCTGGTAGGTTTAATTTCAATTTCATCGGAGGTATAGGCGGTTTCGGGCAGCGTAAAAGAAAATTGCGGCGCCGGGACATAGGATGAGCCGCCACCACCGCCGGAGGGCTTATCCTCCGGCTTTTGCGGTTCTTCCTTTTTGATCTGCTCCTTGGCCTTTGCCGCATCCACCAGCATCTCAAAGGCTTCGCCACGGGTGGCATCACTATCGGGGCGAACCGTACCGTCCGGGTATCCGCTGATGATGTGGTAATGCTTTCCGGTGCAGATGTAGGCTTTTTGCCCCTCCGTGAGCTGGCTCTCATCTAAAAAGCCGATGTCACAGGGACAGGCACTGTCATGCTCAGCCTTTCCGATGGCACGCACCAGCATACGGATCATCTCCATACGGGTGATGGGCCGGTCGGGCAAAAACTTGCCTTCAAAATCGCCCTTTTGGATGATCCCCGCAATGATGAGAGCTTCCACGTTCTTCTCGGACCAATGCCCCGCAAGGTCGGTGAAGCGGATGGCAACCTCTTTTTCGTCAGGCTCGGGCAGCTCCAGCGTCCTTGCCACTAAGGTGGCAAATTCCGCGCGGGTGATGATTTCATTGGGGTGCGAGAGGCCATCGGGATAGCCCGCAAGGACGCCCTTTTCCGCGAGGATGTTGATGGCATCCTCCGCCCAATGCCCCTTGGCGTCCTCGAAGTACAAGTGGGCTGCATAGGCGCTTCCCGCAAAGAGCGAAAGCACCACGCAGACAACCAGCAAAACGCTGATTGATTGTTTCATTTTCGTGTTCATGAGCAAACCTCCTACATTCCGGCCATCTGCTGGCCCTGCTCCTGCCGGGGCGCTTCCTGCGCCTGCGTTTTAGTCTGGCTTTGCGCCATGGTCTGTTCATAGGCGGAAAGCACCGCCTTGTCAAACGCAGCCTTCGCCTCTGTCGTGCAGGGGAAACAGATGTCCTTGTATTCGCCGTTTCGACCCTTGTACTGGGGGAGCGAGACAAAGGTGCCATTTGAGCCCTCCAAGATACGGATGTTGGTCACGGCGAAAAAGCCGTTGATGTTCACCGATGCGTTGGCTTTGAGTGCGCCATCCGTTTTCACAGGATAAATGCGCACATCAAACTGCATGGGGTTTTCCTTTTGCTCCGGCTGGGGTTGAATCTGGGGAGTTTGTTCCTGTGTTTTACTGGGAGTAGCTGCGGTTTTCGCTTTTGTCATCAAAAAATCCTCCTTCTAAAATTGGGACATGGACATTCCCATGTCCTGGGATTGGCCTTGCGGCTCAAATTCGATTTGCTTGAAACCGAAGCGGTCGCAGTAGCGATACTCGCTGACGGTGCCGTCATACAGCTCCACCACATCGGACATGGACAGTGAGTGGCCGTTGTAGCCGGGTGGGTGGTTCACATTGCAGCGCTCAAAGATGGCCTCCAAATCATTGGTGCCAAGCTGTCCGTCGTAGGCAATGCGGTAATGCTCGGGCGTAGGCGCACCAAAACCTTTGGTCATCTCATCAAGGCTGATGAATTTCATGTACACATCAGTTTCGGGCCCCAGCTGCCAGATGCGCACATTTTTAAGCGGCGCAGTGGTTTCCAACGCTCCATGCTGCTCTCCGGCCATGAGCCGCTCCATCACACCGTCCGTCCATTTGGGGGTAAGGCTGTGACCGGCAAGCCAGCCGGTCAGCTCCTCGGTTTGAAAGATGCGATCCACCACGGCGGCATCCTTTTCGGTGTATCCGGCGGGATTTCCATAATAGGAAATGAGGCCGTTTTTCAGGGTGATGCCTTGCATTGTTTTCACCTACCTTTTACTGCATGGTCATGCCTTCCATAGCAGGGGCTTCCGATTCCTTTTGTCCTTGAAGCTGCTCCAGCTTTTCTCTTGCCCAATCAGGAAGCTGGCTGTCGGCAGGCACGCCTACAAAATCCTCACGATTCCAACGGGCTCTCTCCCCGTCAAAGAGACAGGTGGCAAACACCGCCCGCCCTCTGGAATTTGCGTGAGAGCCGAAGCCGCCGGTGCAGAACCAAAGCTGATCCTGCGGTGTCAGATGACTTTCATTGAGGGTGTCTGCGGACAGTACGATGACCCTGCCCTCAAAATCCTGCGCCCCGGTATCGGGCAGACAGTGGGTGTGGTCAAACACGCCCAGCGATTGATATGCTCTGCGGAACTGATTGACAAAGCCGTCCAGCACGGCGGGGTGGCTGTCCACGGTGAACGCCACGCTATGCTCTCTGTCGCTTGGGATATAGGTGCGTTTCGCCCAATCGTGGTTGCCGTGGGAGAAGCGCCCGTCATATTCCTTTTGCTGGAGGCTGTTAGCAAGGACATAGGCGGTGCGGTGGTAGCCGAACTGTGTGATGATGCTCTTAGCACAGTCAGAGGAGAGATGCATACCGTCAAAACCGATGCGGATGGCTTTCTCGATGGCGCTCTTGCAGGCCACATTTTCCTTATGGCTCTCTTTCCATCGGTCAAGCTCATTTAAGTGCTTGGCTTCAGTAAAGGAATAGGGATACACGCTGAGAAAATCCTTATTTTCCATAGACGATTTCCTCCCGCATGATCAGCTCATCCAGCTCGGCAAGGCAGACGCCGGATTTTGCGAGAATCGCCACAATGGCGGGCGGCACGTCGGTGATATCCTGCTGCACATCGGCCGCCACCACCACGATTTCTCCCTCGTCATCGGAAAACGCCTCCAGCTTGGCGCCCTTGGGGATACCGGCTTCCTCCAAGAGATAATCGGGAACATGGACTTCTCCGCTGCCGTCCAGCAAGCCTTGGCACAGCTCACAGTGCATGACGCCCTCGGCAGGGCTGTCCTTGCAGCCATTCAGAAAGGCACAGGCTTCACTGCACTCGCTTTCCTCGCAGTCCTCGCCGCCATGCTCCTGCCCGCAGTTGTCACAGAAGCCGCAAGCCTGCGCCAGCACCACGGTGAGGTCGGACGCGAGATTACTGAGGGTGTCGATGACCGCAGTCAGCTCCAGCACCGTCATCTGCCCCTCGTGGATCACGCAAACGCTGTCGCTGACGGCAACATCCAGTTCCTCGGCAGCGCCAAGGGAGCTGCCCTCCAGCAGCTTGCCGAGGATGTCCTTTTCCTGCATTTCTTTGTTCTGGTTTTTCTTCATAATCGGTTACCTCCAAAATTTTGATTTAATCTTCTTCACCCGGCATAAGACCGGCCAGCCCCGCGTCAAACAAATTCATCTGCGCCGGTGCGCTGCGGCTGCGCTCCTGCATATCGTAGTTGGCAATGAGAATTTCGGGGAACTGCGCGCCGTTGTCGTACCGCTGCTTGATGTTATTGATGCGGGTGTAGGCGTCGATCTGAATGCCCGGTGTGTCGTAGAGATTTCGGATAAAGTCGCAGTCGTTGTAGGAGAGCAGGAACTTGCCCTGGGCTTTCATCAAGGCATCCCGCAGGCAGATGTGGTCTTTTTCGGTAAAGCCGTCCTCGCCCACATTTTTGTAATAGCTCTCGGTTTCAAAGTACGGCGGATCGCAATAGAAAAAACTCACCGGGCGGTCGTACTGCCCAATGAGCTTCTCAAAATCCTTATTCTCCACCACCACCTTGGCAAGCCTGCGGTGCGCCTGCTCAATGAGGGGAAAGTTGCCGCGGATGTCATGGGGCTGGCTGCCGTAGCTGGTCAGCCCCGAGGCGTAGCTGTATCGGATGAGCTGGTAAAACCACGCCGCCTTTTGTACATCGGATGCGGGGCTGTCACGGGCGAGGGCGTTTTTGACATAGTCAAAATCCTCTCTGGCGTTGAGGCAGTACCGCAGAGCGTTCATCAGCTCGGTGGGCTTTTCCCGCACGCAGCGGTAAAGGTTGACCAGCAGGCCGTTGAAGTCGTTATACACCTCAAAATCGTTGCCGGGATTCTTATGAAACAGCACCCAGCCGCCCCCGCCAAACACCTCAATGTACCGCTCGTAGTAGAGGGGAAACAGATTGACGATCAAATCCCGCAGAGACTTTTTGCCGCCGATCCAAGACATAAAGCTGTTTATACGCCATCACCTCCCAGTGGAAGTCGACGACGTTCCATATTTGTTTTTCCCAAGGTGGGACACCTCCTTCCGGCCGCTCCCGAAAGGAGAGCAACAGCCATATTCCTTTGGGGAAACGGCCTGTTGCTGATGGCAGACATGAAGAAAGCACCAACATAAAAAGTCGGTGCTAAATCACGCCCAATGCTTTGAGGAGCTTTACTGCGTCCAATGCTCCTGCTTTGTAGGCTGCTTTGAGCTGTGTTCCGCCAATATCGTTGTCACGTTCGATATAGGCAGTCACAGCTTCTCGGATTCCTTGGTCAGAAATCCGCTCCAGCAGCGAGTCCAAGGCATCCCGCTGCGTCGTAAGCTGTGCCAGAAACTCCGGGCTTCCCCGAAGCTCTCTCATTGCGTTTTTCACGCGCTCGTCTATGAGCTGTTCCAATGCTTCCATGTTCTTCACCCCCTTCAAGCACAACACAATGCCACACCTTTTGCGGGAAAGCTATACCAAAGCGCAACAAAGATTGGGCTATTTCATTTCCATGCTCATTACATGGCGTTCCCGGGTTAAGCATTGCTCCACGGTCTGCCCGTCCAGTGAGCACAGCGCTCCGTAATCGGTCAAGGCAATCCCTTTTTCGGCTATCAGCTTTTCGCCGTACCGCTGCAAATTGGCGCAGGAAAACAGCTCATTCTGCTGCTCAATGCAGTATTTAGATAGCATATATTTGGCATACTCGGTGGGTGTAGCAGCCTCTCGGATGACCGAAAAATTTTGAACGTGCTCCGATAATTCCAATGCCTCTGGGATTGTGATGTCCTTTGGGGCAGCATCCAGCATTGCCTTGTAGGTGCAGGCTTGCTCCTTTGTGAAGCCTGTGATCACATGAGCCAGCTCGTTTAGCTGGTCAAAATCCTCCAAAAAGCCCAAGGCTTCGGAGAGCTGGGGGATGGTGCTCTCATATTTGTAAAAGCAGCAGCCCTCAATGCTGTCAGCGCCGATTTTGGATAATGCAGATTTCAGTGATTCCTCGGTATACGGCAGCTTTATCATCACGCAGTTTTGATCGTTTGGCCCATCATCCTGCGGTAGCATGGCAATCTCCAGCAAAAACACATAGTCGGGCTTTTGCGGGTAAAGCAGATTTTCACTGCTATACCGGCGGCTCATCTCGCGGCTATGCACCACATAGCCGCTGGGGGTGAACACGCCGTCCTCGGCTTCTCGCAGCTCTTTGCCGATTTTGCTGTAATCCAGCCAAGGGAAGCTTTTTTCGGACAGGACTTCCAGCTCCGGTACAAAGTCGTTCTCCGCATAAAATCTGCCGAGGGATTCATCGTTGTGGGCTTCGTAGGCAATCTGGCAATCGGCGGTGCTGTGGGTCATATTGATGAGCCGCTCCACCGCAATAGGCGCATACTCGGTTTTGATGGAATCCATCATCACCATGCCCTCAAAGCAGTCAAGCTCCCATTGGCTCATGGCGGCAAGCCGTCCGGCGAGAATGTTCAGCTCATACAAATTGGCACTGTCGGGGATAAACTGCGGGAGGTAGCTTTCCTTGCTGCCGGTGACCTCAACGCTATAAATGTCACGCTCATTGGTAATTGTGGCTTTCTCCAAGGCATCCAGCAGTTCGTGATCGGCAGCAGGGAGGGGCACCTTTACAGCATTTTGAGCAGCCTGTTTTAGGAGATATACTTCTAACATTCTTACTCCTTCCATGGCAAAAGGCATTACCGCTTTTTATGGCGGCAATGCCCTTTGCTTCCTTTATAATAGATTGATAATTTCAAGGTTTTGTCTTTCCGCCATGCGGACGGTCTGCGCCGTTCCGCTGACGGCCTGTCCGTTCCAGTAGCAGATGACTCTGTTGCTGCGGTCGACCATGTACTGATTGCGCTGGGCGTAGCACTGACTGCTGTAATGCGTGTTCAGGGTGATGACCTCATTGCATTGGGGCATGATTTCATAGTAGCGCTCATGGTCGGAAACGGAGAACCGCACCGCCTGTTCTTCAAAGGGGATGACGGCAATCAGCCGAATGTACCGTGGATTTTTTAGGTCAATGAGAACCTTCTTTTTCAGCACTTCCTCCGCTGCCATGAGGTCGAAGCCATAGGCGCCGCCGAATAAAAAGGTGTCGTAGCCGTCTTGCAGCGCCCTTTCAATTTCCAATGCCAGCCTTTTCCGCAGCAGCTCCAGCCCTTCGCCTCCGGGGAGCTTTTCACTTCTATGCCCGGTAAAGCACACGGTTTTTTCTCTGATGATTTTCTCGTTCACGCTGCATCCTCCAGTCATTATATTTATGCGTTATATGGATATACTCCATGCACAGTATAAATATCATGACAGTTACAGTCAAGCAATAGGGATATAATTTATATTGATATTATCCATACTCGAAAGGGGGATTACTTGTGGAACGACTCAAACAACTTAGGGAAGCAAAAGGGCTGACACAGCTTCGCCTTGCCATGGAGCTGAATGTATCGCAGGAGACCATCAGCGGCTATGAAATCGGCAAGGCTGTGCCGCCTGCGGAGATGCTTATAAAGCTGGCGGATACGCTGGACAGCTCCGTGGACTATATTCTCGGAAGAACCGATATTAAATCCACGCTGCGCGCTTCGGAGCTAAACGAGCAGGAGGCAGAGATGCTTTCGATTCTTCGCAAGCAACCGGCAGACAAGCGCACATTTGTATTTGATATGATCAAAGGGCTTGAAAAGTAAGGAACGGCAGGATGATTTTCATCTTGCCGTTTTTCTCTATCCCATAGTCATGGTCATACCTTGTTCTTCTTCGGGCGGCAGCACGGAAAAGCTATCCTCGCCCACAACGACGCCTAAGCTCCGTCCATTTTCAAATTTGCAGTGTAGTGTACCAATGTCATCCACCGCCTGCACCACACCCTCCGTGCCGGGTGGAATCGGCGCATAGGGGTCATCCATGGAATCAAGGCGAATGCGGGTTCCTGCCGGATATCGTGCCTTGATACGAGCTACCTGTTCTCTTGTAGGAAATCCTCTCATGTCACATACCTCCAAGCTGCATTTTATAGCTTTGCTCTGAAATTCCCATCTCAGCAGCAGTTTTCAAGCTCTGGTCCTTGGCGCCCCAAAGGCTCACATAGACCTCTTTGCCGTTTCTGAAATTTTCTCCGTAGTTGCATTGAATCATGGTACACATGATTTTTTCCTCCTGCTTATTTTCTCCATATCGGTTTTCAGACAATCTCCCTCGCAGCTATAGCACAGAAAACCGTGGGAAGCGTATGGGCAATCCCCGCAGCTTTTAAATGGGCCATGAGGACGTTGAACGGGTTCCGGCTTTTCGGTATAGCTTGTATCCATGTCATAGTAGCAAGCCGGTGTGCGATTTCGCTTATAGCGTACAGTCATTTAGAATCCCTTCCGCAAACAAAAAAAGAGCGGTCAAATCGAGGATATTCCTCAAATTCGACCGCTCTCTGTATTCACACTTTTACTTTTATTTTGGAGATTATAAAAGGGCGCTACGCATTTCTGAATTTAATAATTCCAAAAGCTCTTACTTATTGTGCTGTTGATTTCCGCACCTCCAACTCTCTTAGAAAATTAGAATAGGCACTGGTTTCTTTAGCAGAAATCAGTGCCTTGATTTTTTTATATAAAAGTAGGCCCTCTTTCCCAATCCCTCGAAATCCACATTAACACTGGCTTTGGGAAAGTAGAAAAAGGGCGCTACCTGTATTTCACACTATCATTTTCTTAGATTTTGGGATATATCTCGCTTGCTTAACTCTTCGTTAAAGACCATTCGTGTTAGTTCAAATACCAAGAAGACCGAAAATCACTGAAATGACATCCCCAAAATTGAGCTCCATTTTGACGGGCTTTTTAGGGGCGAAAACCCCCGGGAAAGCCTGATGTCCTGCGGTTTTCACCGCAGGACATCTTTTTCAGGCAGTAATTATGGTGCGGATGGGGGGACTTGAACCCCCACGTCCTTGCGAACACTAGCACCTGAAGCTAGCGCGTCTGCCATTCCGCCACATCCGCATATCTGTTAACTTTGTTGAGGAAATGGTGCGAGTGACGGGACTTGAACCCGTACGTCGATTGACACACGCCCCTCAAACGTGCCTGTCTACCAGTTCCAGCACACTCGCATTTCATTTTCATCGAGTCGCCTCATCGTCAGCGACAATTAGTATTATATCTAAAACCCGTCCTATTGTCAACAATTTTCTCGCATTTTTTCAAAGTTTTTTCGCAGCGTTTTATACCTATAGCAGAGCCACCACATACATCAAAAAATGCACCCGTTTCAGGGCGCCAACAACGCAGACATTGCCAGTTCATAGTCTGGCAATCCCCTGCTACTCCATAGCAATGGCATTCCTAGTTCCCGTTCAGCGACTGCGCTCAAATCAATTCGAAACGCAGCAAACGAGTACCGCCGCCTACCCGGCTGCTTACAGGCATGACCATCTAGCCGTGCACAATGTCGGCATTGTTCACAGCGCCCGGCTGCAATCACTTTTGTACCTACCATACGATGCTCCATCTGCAGATACAGTTCATGCAGTGTTTTTTTCATCTCACCATAGCTTTGCTGCCGAATCGTTTCGGTCATCGGCCGTGTGCATGCCTTCTTTCGATTTTCATCCCCATAAATCAGCTTGACACCAATCAGATAAATCTCACGATATCCGCGAAAAAAATCCTCTGTTTGCGGCGTGCCGGGCGGACATGACCAAATGCGTCCGTAAAATGGGCAAGCTTTGCAGCTATCCGCAAACTGTTCCGGCTTGTAATATTGGTTGAGAAATGCGGCGACCTCCATCCGCTTCACCCGCACTTCCGTTTGATAACGTTCCATGACTCCCCTTCCTGCCAAAGTCCGCACCGCGGCATCATTGCCGCGGCGCGCTGACTTTCGGCCAGATTACACCGGCACAAGCCTGCACCGGCTATGCCTGATAACTCGCACAAGAAGCGAAGACTTATCTCAGTCTCTTCTGCGCATGCATACAGAGCACCTCCGCTGCGGCGTGAGTGCTACACTTCTTGACGGCAACAGCCGAAGCAAAGCGGTGGTTGCGCTTCCGCTTCCGCGCCGTACGGCCCTTGCGCACGGCGCGAAAACAGAATGCACATTAATCAATCAATTCCTGCCAGTTTGCCGGATAGACAAAATAGGCATAGCGCGTAAACCCGGGAGACTGGAAATGAATATGGCTGTTCTTTGGGATGTAAATCATGTCGCCCGGGCCACCACTGATGACACGGCCGTCAATCTCAATCTCCAATGTGCCTTCCAACACCAGGTCATATTCATCATAAGTAAGTGTCCACTCAAAGCTGGTATGGTCAATCTCCATGACACCTGCGCCCATGCGCGGTGCTTCCTGCAAATCGACAACATCTTTGAGCGCGACACCCGGCTGGCCGCCAAATGGTTCGCACTTGACGGTGTCTGTCTTGATACCGATAATGCCGCTGGGGTCAACATGCTTTTCAAAATCAGGCGCAGGCTTCCCAACGGATTCTGCCAACACCTTTTCTACGATTTCTCGGATCAGGGATTCACTGATGTTCATAGACCCAACCCTTTCTTATTTATTGCTATTCTCAATCTTGCTCAGTAGCTTGGGTGCCAGAATATTGGCCAGAATCAACGCGGTGATACCGGCTACCAGCTTACCAACGATAACAGGGAAAATCATTTCCTGATTCACACCCGCGGTAAAGCCAAGGTGATCGCCGAATACGAATGCGGCAGATACTGCAAACGCAACGTTAAGCAGCTTGCCCTTCGGGTTCATATCACCCAGAATATTGAACATTGCAATGTTGTTTGCAAGGTTCGCAACCAGA
Source organism: Butyricicoccus sp. Marseille-Q5471 (assembly GCF_951230135.1). Taxonomy (GTDB): domain Bacteria; phylum Bacillota; class Clostridia; order Oscillospirales; family Butyricicoccaceae; genus Agathobaculum. The sequence goes on from NZ_CATNVC010000006.1 coordinate 16,645, forward strand.
CCGGCAGAAGCGTTCTCATCAATACCCATCGCGCCGCCGACCTTCTTGAGCGCGCCGCCAAAGGTCTTGGTAATCCATTTAACCATCGGGAATGCACCGATCAATACAATTGCAATCTGACCGCAGACAAGCAGGCCGTCTTCCAACGGACATCCGCCTGCGCCGTCGTCGACCATCAAGTTCAGCAGCGGGAAATGGATGCCCGTCTGATACTCAAATACTGCGATTGCGGTGAAAATCGTAATTAGAATGGTAATCGCATTGCCAAAGTGGTTAAAGCCGTTAATCATCTTGCTCGGCACAAACCACAGACCGATAACAATCAGTGCTGCGATAATGATAACCGGTACCAGGTTAATCAGGATGCGGCCGATGCTCATCTTATACGGTGTCATATTCATGACAAGACCGCCAACGATACAGCCAATCGGGATGGTAATCATACCGGCCAACACGCCTGCGCCCAGATACGGACGATCTTCCTTCTTGATGATAGACAGTGCCACCGGGATGGTGAACACGATGGTGGGGCCCATCATGGTGCCAAGAATCAACCCTGCGAAGTTACCGATAGATTCGTCAGCCGCCAGCTGCATAGCCAACGGATAACCGCCCATGTCACACGCCAACAGCGTAGTTGCGAACATTGAAGCATCCGCGCCGATTGCGGTATAAATCGGGGTGATGATTGGCCCTAAGAGTTTTGCCAGAACAGGCGCTGCCGCCACGACACCGGCCATTGCGATTGCCAGAGGGCCCATTGCATTAAAGCCTTCATCAAACTGTTCGCCATATCCACGCTTGTTGCCAAAAATCTTATCAACCGCGCCGACAATCATAAAGATCATCATAATCATCATGATAATAGAGTTGATGGAAATACCGGATACCCAAGCTTGCAAGCTTTCTGTAAATACGCTCATGTACTGTCCTCCTTCTTATTTCCCTAAAACCTCAATTGCTTCTGTCAGAGCAAGGCGTCGAACAGTTGCTTGGACGGACGCGGAATCACCGTCGTCTCGACTAGCATCTCTGCTTCCCGTTCAGCTGCCTGCACCGCTGCACGCACCGCGCCCACGTCACCGGTCAGGGTAACAAACCCCTTGCCACCGATTGCAAAGCCTGTGCGCACCTCAATCAGAGTGATGTTGGCGGCCTTGGCCGCAATATCAGCCGCCGTAATCGCCGCCGCGACGGAATAAAACTCCAGAACTCCGACCGCACCTCTGATATCGACCTGATTGGTCATGCCAATTGCCGGAATAAGCTGTGGATGAATGTTGGGGATGAGCAATGTATCCACCACATACTCTGCCCCCCGTTTTTTCCCCGCCGTCATAGATGCTTTCACATCACCCGTATCACCGGCTACGATAATCATGTACTTACCCGGGCACACAGTGGATGTGCGAAGCAGCTCCACCTGCGCGGCTTTGACCATATCATCACAGGTCTCAATGCCGCGGGCAATGCTGGACAGTTCAATCATGCCAATTGCGTTTCCCACTGTTTATGCCTCCTTATGGCGAACGATTGTTGCGCCCGCCGCGCTGATTTCTGTAATGACACCGCTGACGCTGGCATGGATGTTGGCAGATAGTCCGCCTTCAGCCGCCGCCGCGAGCAGTTCGCCTTTTTCGACGTTCTCCCCTGCATGTTTGACAGCAACGGCAGGTTTGCCGATATGCTGACTGAACGGCACAAATACGCTGTCCGGCGCAAGGTCGATGCAGGTATGCGCATGCAGTCCGTTATAGTCGGCAAGGCCCAGTCGGGCAATCAGACGCGCCGTGGGGATTCGATGCATCTCAATCCGTTTTTTTGCCTGCGGTTCGGCATTCTTGGGAACATCAATACCGCGCTCGCGCAGCTTTACCTTTATGTACTCGTTAACCTTGCACGGCGACAGCCCCATCGGACATGCAAACATTTCACATACGCCGCAGCTGCAGCAATTTGCCGCATCGCCGAACGCATGCAGAAATTCGTCCTTATCCTCAATAAAGGGTTCGCGGTACAAGTTGCGCATGACCAGATGCGGATGCATCTGGTGACCAATCAGATAGCGCGGGCACAAATCGGTACACATCCTGCACTGAATACACGCAGAACGCGCCTGAACTCGAATTCGCTCAATCGGACGCTGTGCACGCTGAATCAAATAATGGTCTTTCGACAGTACGATGATGTTTCCTGTCGTCTTTGTAACGACCGCCTTGGAAATCGCTTCCGGGTCAGCCACCACCTTGCCCATCATCGGCCCGCCGATGATGATGGCGTACTCCTTAAGATTAGGTGCAGCCGCCTCGATACACGCTGTAATGGCTGTACCAATCGGCACACGCAGCATAATCGGCTCCCGCACTTCACCAACGACTGACAGATACTTCTCGGTCACCGGTTCTCCGCGTGTCAACATGGCTTCGATGTTGAGCAATGTGCCAACATTATCGACCACCGCGCCAACGTTCAGCGGAAGTCCACGTTCCGGTACGCTTCTGCCGGTCACTAGCTGCACGAGCGTCTGCTCATCGCCTGCCGGATAGAAGGTATCCATCTCCACAAGCGTGACCGGAACGCCGGTCTTATCAATCACCGCGCGAAGCGCTGCAATCTCCGCCGTATACTTGCGTTTGAGTGCAATGACGGTATGCTCCGCTTCCAGATGCGCGGATATCGCCATCGCCGCCGCGACTACACGGTCGGCAAACGTGCGGCAAAGGTATTTGTCTGTTTCGATCAGCGGCTCACATTCTGCCGCATTCACGATAAACCATTCAGCCTTGGCATTGAGCTTAACATGCGTCGGAAAGCCCGCGCCGCCTGCGCCGACAATGCCGGCCGCCTTGACCGCTTCAATCAAATTCACTTATGTTTCACCACCCTCAGAGAAGATCGGCTGCGATCTCCTGATCGTCCACGATGCCGACTACTGTCGCGTCAACAGGGATTCCCATATCGCCTGCCGCACCGCGCGCCGAGCTTCCGCTGACGACCAGCACGGTTTCTCCGACGCCCGCACCGATAATATCACATGCGACAATCGGCGTTTTGTCCTTGGTGCCATCGATAATATTGATTGGCTGTACGATTAAGAGTTTGAGGCCTGCCAGTTTCTCTTCTTTTCGTGTCGCCCAAATATTACCGATCACTTTTGCAACTCTCATATGTTTGACCCCCTGTCAGTCGGTTTCAGCAGTCGCGCATAATCGTGACCCGTCTGGTGTGTGCGTATTCACGGGCAAGGTCGGTCACAATCGCCTTTTTGGCAACGTGCAAAACGCCTACGCCTTGCGAACAAACCAGGCTGATGTCCTTTTCCGTAATGACCTTTTTGGCGATTGATGCCTCTCCACATGCCGCCTTCTGCTCTATCGGCACGGGAGCGGATGCACAGGCTGCCTGATGAATTTCGCCGGTTAAAATTGCATCCTCCAAACAGTCCTGCGGGCAGATTATCACCCCTGCCTGTTCCAGCAGACGCAGCTTCTCGCGAAGCATTTGATAATAAGCCGACGGTGCTGTTTGCTTATATTGATACAGTTCAACCGCCTCACGCGGCACAAAGATTTTTTTGCCCATCAGGATTGCCTTCTGCGCCAATGCGGTAAACGGCGTATCGCACACACCGCCGGCAAGCCTTGCAAGCGCATCGCACGACAATGTGTAGAGAATGACCGCTTCGTAATTTGCAATATCAACTTGATAATCACGCAGCAACGCACAATCGGTATGGTAATACTCGAGGAGTCTGGAGCTTTCCAGCAGGCTATGGCAGTGGTCACCGTGCTCCTGCGTCAAAATCAGCAGGCCCGGCTTATCGTCACAAACACAGGCTGCTTCAGCTATCGCCGGAGCCTCCTCCAACTTTGCCGCAACCCGGCTGACAATCTCCTCTACCAATGCGTTAAAGTCCATTCCTTCCCCTCCTTTCCATCAAAAATGGATTATAGCTTACAGTTCATTGCAATGCCTGCGGGTGTAACCAAAAACGGATTTTGGGGTTTTACCGTCTCAATGCCGATTTCACGTTGAAAAATCCCTTCAATCCCAGTGAGACAGCAGGTGCCGCCGCACAGATAAATGGTGTCAACGTTATCCTTATCGATATAACGGCTGACGATGGACGACATTTTTTCGATTACTGCCTTGACCACCGGAAGAATCTCCCGGTGACGGGTATAATCCTGCTTAATCTGCTCGGCCTCGGCAAAGGGAATGTGATAGTTCCCAGCGAGAACCAATGTCAGATGTGTGCCGCCTGTCGGTTCATCCTCAATCTGCACGACCTTGCCATCCTTTAGAATGGCAAGTCCTGTCGTGCCGCCACCGATATCCACAACAACACCATCTTCAATCCGATAGACCGAGTTGGCTGCGGTCGGCTCATCGAGAATCTCTGTTACCTCAAACCCTGCACCCTCGGCAACATACTGATGCGTTCGCGCCGAGGATTCCGTGCCGGCCGGCATGGCAATCGCACAATTGATCAACTCCACGCCCAGCCGTTCCTCTAATTTGGCTTTCAACTCGCGGACAATACGGAGCGCGCCGGAATAATCGATTACAACGCCGTCTCTCAGCACACTTGCCGCTTGTTTTTCGCACGCGACCGGGTTATCTTCTTCATCCAGTACGACCAGTACGATATAGGCCGTTCCCAAATCAAGACCAACCTTAAGCTTGCTGCCGACCGGCTTGAACGTCGTCGTCTCCGACTGCTCCACCCGATCCATATAGGCGTTGATGCGTTCTAAATCTATCTTCATTCCAGTTCGCTCCTTTGCGCAGAAATTAGCTACTTCACAATCCGGCCCAATGTAAAGCCACTTACCAATGCCGCATTCGCTTCATCAAAGTCAATGTGCATACGGCATGCAGCTTTATCGCTGACACGAATCAGCACGTCCCGGTACACCAACGGACGTTCGGTCAACACCTCTACCCCGACGATCTGCTTGTCGGTCACGCCCATGATTGATGCCACATCCGGCGTCAGGTGCACATGACGCTGTGCGATGATCGCACCCTCGCTAACGGTAATCGAGCCACACGGCCCTTCAATGGTAATCGAACCCGATCCCTTGACGTTGCCCGACTCCCGCACCGGCGCTTTCACGCCCAGTTCAACACAGTCGCTCTGCGACAGTTCAATCTGAGTCGCCGGGCGCACCGGACCGAGCACCGCCGTGCGTTCCTTGCGCCCCTTTGGTCCGATAACGGTCACGCGCTCTTCGCTGAGAAACTGCCCCGGCTGAGACAGCGGACGCTTCGGCGTGAGCTTTGCACCCTTGCCAAACAACAACTCCAAATCCGTCTCGGTCAAATGCACATGGCGCGCGGAAATTTCGACTTCTACCAGTCCTGCACGAAACATCGCGTTTAGAACGGTCTGAACAATCTGTTCCATGCGCACCTCCTCACTTATACAGTCCTGCAAGGTGCATGCACATCATGATGTGCATGGCGCTCGACAACCGGTTGAGTTCTTCAATCAAATCACTGCGCGTGCATTTCTTACCTTCGCGGAAGGCTTCGCTAGCCGATACCTCGGTTTCGCGGACGGCCGTACGCAGCTGATTGAGCAGTGCATATTCCTTACCCAGCGTATAGTCGGGCAGAACCATCTGCTTGATTTGAAAAAACTTCATCGGATCGTGCGAGCGCTCTCGCAGTTCCGCGTGGCTAAGCCCCAGGATGCGGTTATTATAGAACGGCTCATCGAGCACATCGCAACGCATCATTTCGCGCAGCACGTGTACAATGCCGCTTAAATCTTCCAGCAGTTTCTGGCTGCCGCCGCCTTCCTGAATGATTGCTTGATTGAGTACAAACAAAGCCTGCAGACTATCCAATTTGCCTCGAAACACGATGCGTGGATGGTTTTTTGGGACAAGTACATTGCCGTGCAGATGAGTCATATGCTCCGGCTTTTCCATGTAAAACGCACCGGTTTCATAATCAACAAATTTGGGTCGAGGCGCCTCGACCGCAGATGCAACCACCGGCATCGGGGGCACCGGTGTTGCGACGACCGCAGGCGCCTTATCCTTGGAAATCTTGATTTTCCGCTGCTGCAGGTATTCGCGTGCGGCGGGCGACAGAATCTTGCCCTCCGGAATATAGAAAATTTCCGGCTCGCTCGCTCGCAGCTCTTCACGCAGCAGCTGTTCTGTGATGACCTTCACACGCTTCACCCCCTAAAAGGTCAAGTTTGAAAACAATTAACCTTCGAGGGTCGGAAGAATGAATTCGACCTCGCCGTGCGGACGCGGAATGACGTGTACCGAAATCAGTTCGCCCACGCGCTCAGCCGCCGCAGCGCCTGCGTCCGTCGCCGCCTTGACCGCGCCGACATCGCCGCGCACCATAACGGTGACAAGGCCTCCGCCCACGTGAACTTTACCAATCAGCGTGACGTTTGCCGCCTTGACCATTGCGTCCGCCGCTTCAATCGAAGCGACCAGACCCTTGGTTTCAATCATGCCCAGTGCTTGCATCGCTGCCATATCAGTTGCTCCTTCCTCTAACTACCGCGCTTACTTTTCAAGCGTCGGCAAAATGAATTCTACTTCCTCGTGCGGACGCGGAATCACGTGTACCGAAATCAGATCGCCTACACGCTCAGCCGCTGCGGCGCCTGCGTCTGTTGCAGCCTTGACCGCGCCGACATCGCCGCGCACCATAACGGTGACAAGACCGCCACCAACATGCACTTTACCAATCAGCGTAACATTTGCTGCCTTAACCATTGCATCGGCCGCCTCGATTGATGCTACAAGACCCTTGGTCTCAATCATGCCCAATGCCTGCATTGCGCTTGCCATATGGTATGCCTCCTTCTGTTATACGGCTCTAAGCCGCTCAATAATTTTCTTCACGATTTGGTCCACTGCATCTGTGCTCATATTTGCGTCCGCATGCGTGCGGCAGATGCCGTCCGAGCAATCCGGAACCTGCTTGCGGATATCCTCCAGCTCCAGCAGGCCATACGCAACATAGCGCCGGTCAAGCAGGTTCATCGGCCCGACGTTCTCTGAAGTAGCCGAACCACCGACCGCACCGCAGCCCAGTGTCAGCGCGGGCATCAAGCCGGTCGAACCGCCGATACCGCCAAGCGCCGAAGGCGTATTGACGAGGAAACGGGAAGCCGGAATGCGTTTTGCAAAATAGTCGACAATTTTGTCGTCCTTCGTATGCATGGAGAACGTGTGCCCTGCACCTTCATAGTGGAGAATCGTGCAGCAGGTGTCACAAACATCCCTGTAATCCTCTCCCATGTAAAACGCAAGAATCGGACCCAGTTTTTCGTTGGAATACGGATGCCCACGGCCGACGCCGTCTTCATCTGCAACCAATACGCGCGCCGTCTTCGGAATTTCCAATCCTGCAAGCTCTGCAATCGTCTGCACGCTGCGCCCGACAATTTCGGGGTTCATTGTCCCGTTCGCACGCAGAATGAATTTGCCGAGTTTCGCGCGCTCCTCGGGTGTGAGGAAATACGCGCCTTGTCGCTCCATTTCATCCTGTATCGCAGCACGCATATCCTTGTCACAGATGATTGACTGCTCAGATGCACAAATCGTACCGTTGTCGAACGTTTTGGAATCCAGAATGCGCTTGACCGCGAGCGGAATATCCGCCGTGCGCTCAATGTAAGCCGGTCCGTTGCCGGGACCTACACCGATGGCCGGAGTGCCGGATGAGTACGCGGCACGAACCATCGCGCTACCGCCGGTCGCGAGAATCATGGCGGTATCCGGGTGCTTCATCAGGTTGTCAGTCGCCTGCATGGTCGGAATTGTTATGCAGGAAACCAGATTTTCATTGCCGCCCGCCTCTGCAATTGCCTGTCGGATGACCTTAACGGTCTCCAAAATGCAGCGCAGTGCGCTCGGATGAGGCGAAAAGACGATTGCGTTGCCCGCTTTAATTGCAATCTCTGATTTATACAGCGCAGTCGAAGTCGGGTTGGTAGACGGAATCAGTCCGGCAATTACGCCAACCGGGACCGCGAGGACTCGAACTCGTTTTTCATCATCACGGTCAATTTCGCCAATCGTCTTCATGTCCTTGATATGCTCATATACGCCGTGGCTGGCAAAGATGTTTTTAATCACCTTGTCGTCCACTACGCCAAAACCGGTATCCTCATGAGCCATCTGCGCCAGACGGCGGGCATTGCGCACACCTGCGTCCGCGATCGAGCGGACAATATGGTCAACCTGCGCCTGACTCATGCTCGCGAGTTCTTGCTGCGCTGTCTTGGCCGCATGTACCAGCTCTCGGACTTCCTGCATGGATAATAGGTCTTTGTCATAAAGCTGCATATGCTACTCCTCCTGTCCGCTCGCTTCAATGATACGAGCGATCAGTTCTTCTTTTTTTGCAAACCGGATTTCCTTCGCGCTCATGCCGGTTGATCCCAGACCACGTGCCAATGCACGCAGCTTTGCAACCGTCATCCTCTGCATCACACTTTCCGGGGGAACGATGAAACTGCCGGACGGTCTTTGCTCTAATGCTGGCGTTTCGTCATCCTCCTCGTCCTCATCCTCTTCGGGCTCCTCCTCTTCAGATAAGTTTTCTTCCGAAGCAGACTGCTCGGATGCCACTTCCGATGCAGGGGCGGGTTCGGTCTCCGGTTCGGGATCTGGCTCGGGTGCGGGAGGTGCGGGAATCGTTGGCGGATGATCTAAAATGCCCTCCACATCAGCCGCAGGACGCGGAATGACATGGACAGAAATCAATTCACCAACCCGTTCGGCCGCCGCAGCACCCGCGTCCACCGCAGCTTTGACCGCGCCGACATCGCCCCGCACCATAACAGTGACCAGACCGCCGCCGACCTGCGTCTTGCTCTGCAGCGTAACGTTCGCCGCTTTCACCATGGCATCGGCCGCTTCAATCGCACCGACCAGACCCCTGGTTTCGATCATACCCAAAGCATTCAATCAAATCCCTCCATTTCCCGGCACGGCATGACCGCCGCCGCGCCGAACTTCCGGATTTTGATTATACCTTCGGATTGTCCGCTACAAACTCAACTGCCGCAGCAAATGCCTCACAGGCAGATTTGCAGGCGGACTGCGAGCCGGTCAGCAGCGCGCCGCCGAAGTTGGTCTCACTCGGAGGAGCGTACAGCACGCACATCTTGACATCGGCTGCCTTGAGCGCCGCATCAATACCGTATACAGCTTCCAGCGGGGGTGCAATTAGGTAAGCCAGCGCTTCACCTTCAGCAATGCCTGCGCCGTCGGACAGATAAGAGCCGGTACGGGAGATGCACTGCGCATAGTAAACGATGGTGTCATCCTCGTTCGCCGAAATGAAGTAAGCCTCATTTTCTACCATATCCACAGCAGCTGCAAGGCCAGCCTTTACTTCAGCCGGATTGGGTCCTGCCAGAATGCCGATAAACTCACCGGCAAGCTTTGTGTTTGCGTTGGCCGCGCCGGCGTAGCAGCTCTTTGCATATACGACCTTAACGTCAGCCTTCTTGGTTGCTTCATCAATTGCGGTATAGCCGACATCATCACAGTCGGTAGTTAAAAGGGCGAGAGATTTCTGCTCGGGCGACAAGCCCAGCTTTTCCGCCAAATCGGCAGAAACGTTAGGAATGAGTTTCGAGGCCAGCACGGTAGCTCTAACGGGATCTCTTTTCATGTCATGTTCCTCCCTAATTACAGTTTCAGATCGGTACCGCTGGCTTTTCTCTCCAGCATGATTTTAATAATTTCCGCGATATGTGCGCCCGCTTCTGCAGGGATTGTACCATTCCGGTGGATATTGGAAACAACGGTTCTGCGCGCTTCCGGCATGCCTACCGTTGCCTTATAGGCGATATACGCAGACATCGACTCGGCCGTAATCAGGCCGGGACGCTCACCGATTAGCGTACAGGTGATTTCCGCACCGGTCAGCTCGGAAATTTGATCCATAACGCCCACACGGCCGTACTTGACGAAGAACGGCGTGCCGACATCAATACGATAGCTCTGCAGACCCTGCATGATAGCAGGCAACAGGTCACCGATATTCGCGGAAACCGCCGCGGATGACAGGCCATCGGCTACATAAATCTGTACCGTCGGGTTCTTCTTGCATTTTTCCTTAATTGTCGCTACGCCTTCATCGCTCAGCTTGCGGCCGAGGTCAGGGCGGGTCAGGTAGATATCCTTGCTGTCACACTGCGTCTGCACGGTAAACAGATTCACGCCGTCAACAAACGCCTGATCCACATCGCTGAACACGGCATCCTGCGCGGCGGAATGTGCGGCGCGGAACTGCAGCTGAGGATCGGTCTTGTAGCGAGCACCGGCCTTGCCAATGCCCAGGCGGCACGGTGCGTTTGCCTTGAGCTCGGCATACTCCTCGCCGTGCTCGGGGTTTTTCACCAGGTACTGCTTGCGGATGTCAACCTCGGTCACATCCGGGATGCAGCCATCCTCCACCGCAGAGACCGCGCAGGAAGCACAGCTCGCAGCGGGTGCGGCAGCAGGCGCCGCAGCGTCGGACGTGATGTTCATTTCGGTGAGTACCTGCTCAATGATTGCTTTTAAATCCTTCTGATCCATTCTGGTCTGCACCTCCTTCTTACTTGCTCATGAACACAGAAGCGTCGCCCGCTCTGGGGGTCAGCTTGCCATTTTCGGAGAAGCCCATCTTTTCGAGCCACATGTCAAATTCCTTAATTGGACGCAGGCCGAATACTTCACGCAGCGCGGCCGCTTCATGGAAGCCGGTGCACTGGTACATCAGCATGCAGTCATCGCCCTGCGGCACGCCCATGACATAGTTGCAGCCCGCGGCGACCAGCAACGTCGCCAGGTTTTCAATATCATTCTGATCAGCCTTCATGTGGTTGGTGTAGCAGGCATCGCAGCCCATCGGGATACCGGTCAGCTTACCCATGAAGTGATCTTCCAGACCTGCGCGGGTGACCTGCTTTGAGTCGTACAGGTATTCCGGTCCGATAAAACCAACAACCGTATTGACAAGGAACGGATGGTAGCGCTTGGCAAAGCCGTAGCAGCGTGCTTCCATCGTGACCTGATCCCAGCCATTGTGCGCCTCGGAGGACAGTTCCGAGCCTTGACCGGTCTCAAAGTACATGACGTTCGGTCCGGTGCAGGTGCCCTTATGGAGCATCATATCCCGGCCTTCGTCGAGCATCTGCGCGGTCAAACCGAAGGCTTCGTTGCCCTTCTGCGAACCCGCAATCGACTGGAACATCAGGTCGAGCGGCGCATTGAGCTTGGCAGCTGCCTCGGTCTGGGTGGTGACGTGTGCCAGCACGCAAATCTGCGTCGGCACTTCCCACTTGGCCTTAAATTCGTCAAGCATCTTGAGCAGACGCGCAACACTTTCAAGGGAATCATCTACTGGGTTAATGCCGATGACCGCATCGCCGCAGCCAAGGGACAGACCCTCCATGACCGACGCGACAATACCCTTGGGATCATCGGTGGTGTGGTTCGGCTGCAGACGGGACGAGAAAGTACCCGGCAGACCAATCGTTGTATTACAATGGGCAGAAACGCGCATCTTCTTCGCCGCGTAAATCAGGTCAAGGTTGCTCATCAGCTTACAGACGGCTGCAACAATTTCACTGGTCAAGCCGCAGGATGCGCGGCGGATCATTTCCGTTGTTGTCGTTTCGTCCAGCAGCCATTCGCGGAACTCGGCGACTGTCATGTTCTTGTAGTCGTTGAAGATGGTCTCATTGACTGCGTCCTGGATGATGCGAGTTACTTCGTCCTCCTCATAGGGGACGGCCGGCGTGTTGCGGATATCATTCAGCGTGATATGAGAAAGCACAACCTTGGCCGCTACTCTCTCTTCCGCGCTCTCCGCTGCAATACCAGCCAGCTTATCGCCCGACTTCTCTTCATTTGCCTTAGCCATTACTTCCCTGAGTGATTTAAACTCATAGGTATGGCCGAACAGCTTTGTTTTCAGGATCACGTTACTTCACCTCACGTTTTAAAGTTCTCATGAATTGAAAATCAGAGTCTTGATCACAACCGGCACTACGTGCCCGTTTACCAATGGTTCACCGATGTCGATGTAATCGCCGCTCAGCGTTCGGATGCCGTCAATACAGATGACATCCTTTTGATGCTGCAGCAGCACATTCAGCGCATTGCCGAGCACCTTGCCTATGTCGGTCTCCACGACCAGGATCAAGGGGAATTTTGAATCAATCGCCTCCTTCGCGCCTTCGATGATTGCCGCTGCCAAAGCCTGAACCTCCGCAAAACTGGTGCGATTTCGTCCCGTGAACGCAATTGCGATTTGCTCCGGCTTGCCCTCCGGGCGGTACAGCGGCATCTGGTTTATAATAGAAGCCGAGAACGTCTCCAGCGTCGTCTCGTCCTCCTCGGACACTTTAAGAATGGGAATGTTTTTAATCGGCAGCTTGCCCTCAGCATAGCTGATTGTCGAGCCGCTGACCTCGGTTGTGTGCGTGCCTGCGCCGACGACAGTCGCGTTGATGGTTTCCGCCGCCGCGTATCGCTCCACCGAACTAAACGCCGGGTTTCCGTTGATTGCTCGGCCGAGCAGCACGCCGATATCCCCGTAGCGGAATGGATTATCCGCTGTCGGATGGTAAATATAATCTGCTACCCCGCCCGAAAAGGTGATTCCTTTAATGGCTGGTTCTTCGGCAAGCGGCTTGCCGTCGTTGGTGTAAAGCTGAGCATGCTCAGGGGTCATTGGCTTGAGATGCAACGCCTGCGCCAGATGGTCTGCCATGATTTCGCAGACGCGCGTCAGTGTACTCAAATCAGCAGGGTCGCCAACGCTGATTGAAACCCCATGTGCGGCTGCCAAGCTCTTGATTTTCCCGAAAATATATGTAATTTTTCCGTCAGCAACCTTAATCAGACGTCCGCCAATATCCAAGCAGCTTGTGCCCCGCAAAGTCCCCTTTTGGAAAACAGCGATATTGCTCGTGCCTCCGCCGACATCTGTGTTCGCCACCACGGTGCGATGCTCCTCCGAGAATTTATCCGCACCGGCTCCGCGCGCCGACAGCACAGATTCCAAATCCGGTCCGGCTGTTGCAACAACAAAATCACCCGCCAGATCGCTCATCGCTTCCAGCACCTGATTGGCATTGTGCTTGCGTGCCGTCTCGCCTGTTATAATCACTGCACCCGTCTTTAGGTCGGACGGATGCATACCGGCTGCCTTATATTCGTCCCGCACAATTTGTTTCACCGCTTCCGCATCGATTTCGGTTGCTGAAAGCAGCGGCGTAAAATAGATTTTACTGCGGTAAACAACCTCCTTGTCCACGATGCTGATACGCGGTACCGCGTAGCTGCCTGCCTGATTCTCAATGACCAGTCGGCTGAACACCAGCTGGGTGGTCGAAGTGCCGATATCAATACCGACACTGCGTATGACTTCCTGCACGTGTATCCCTCCTGACGAACAAAAAACGACGAAGCCAAAGGCGCAGGAAATTCCCTGCCTTCGGACTTCGTCGTTCCGTTTTCTGCTTCGAGCCGGCGCTACGTCACACCGGTCGGTTCCATTATTTGATTTTTAAAGTCAAAGCTTACGCGTGTTCCACTTTGATCAGACTCAATAACCAGCTTGCCGCGCAGTTTATCCTTGACAAGCGTTTGGACAATCGAAAGTCCCAAACGGTCGGTTCGGATACCGGCAGCATCGAAACCGCAGCCGTCGTCGATAACCGAAATGCGGGAATACAGCTCCCCCCCGGTGACAACGATGCGGATATTGCCTTCGTCTGCTTTGGGAAATGCATACTTGAGTGAATTTTGGAGCAATTCATTGATGATGAGCGCGACCGAGGTCGCAATATCGGAATCGACTTCAAAATCATCTCCCTCGAGCAACACATTCACCGAAAAGTGCGGCCGTGCGAAATATCGTACCGCATTACTTTTGATGTTCATGATGACTTCGCCGATTTTAATCAAATCAACGCCGCTCCGTGCGAGCAGCTCGTGCGTTGCCGCGATGGATAAAATACGATTCATGCTTTCGCCAAGCACCAGCCGTGTCTCCTCGTTGTCTGAACGGCGGCACTGCAGCCGCAGCAGGCTTGCAATGGTCTGTAAATTATTCTTTACCCGGTGATGCATCTCTTTGATAGCCACCGACTTGAGAATCAGCTGCTTCTCCTGTTCCCGCAGGAAGGTGATATCTCGCACAACAACGGCAAAGTCCGTGTCGTCCGAGTCAATTTGGATGCGTTTGACCACCAGCGAATGCTGACCTACCAGCGTTTCTACCGAAGTATATCCATCCGCATCCTCCTGATCCGGTGCCACATCGATTAGACGAATATTTTCGTATTTCTGCCCCAGCACATCTTCCACAAAACCCAGATTGGCGTAGAGTTCTCGCGCAAGTGAATTGCAAAAACTGACGACGCCGTTATAATCAATCATCATCAAGGCTTCATCAATGCACTCGGTCAGCCAGTTATTCCCCTCCACCATATGTGTAATAGCGTTTGCAATGCGTTCATAGCTCTGCTCCGAAAAATGCAGCCGTTCGCTGACTGTTCTCTGTTCGTCCGCACGTTTTTCACGAATCAACACGCCAATCACCCGGTCGCCGTTTTTTATTGGTTCAACCGACTGAATCACGTGTGTACGCTCCTGCGTCACTGCCTTCATCTGCTTGGTTGCAACGCCAAGACGGAAGGTGCGCGCCACTGCAGGTTCGTTTTCAGGTTTAGCCAAAAGACCTACGACCGTCTTCTTATAGGACGACGGCACGCTCTCGGGCTTTGCTTCGGCTACGACGATTGCGTCTCCATCAGACGCCGGACAGTCGACGAAAATATCTGCATCCTCCAGATTGGCCAGTGGCTGCAAAACAGCGGTCATACCCTGGATAATGGCAATTTCCTCATCGGTTAAATCTGTATACTGTTTACAAAGCTGTTCGATAATCTCCATTTGTCAGCCTCCGGCCTGCATCAGCACGATCTCGGCCACACGGCGCATGGAGATATTTTTAACTTGGCTTAGCTTGCGTATGTAATCATAGGATTCCTGCTCCGTCAGTCCGTCACGAGCCATGATTTTTCCCTTTGCTCGTTCTATGATACTGCGGTTCTCCAACCGCTCGGACACTTTGGCAATGTCGCGCCGCAGCTGCCGCATTTCACGGCTGCGTGCAACGGCAAGTTCAATATTCGGAATGAGCGACTTCTCATCGACCGGTTTGACCAGATACCCTCCCACGCCAAGTTCCTTGGCGCTGTCGATAAATTCACGCTCGCTGTATGCCGTCAGCAGAATGACCGTACCGGCCAGCTCCTCCGCAAAAACGATGCGAGCGGCGGATAGGCCATCGAGCAGCGGCATCTTAATATCCATAATGACCAGATCGGGCGACAGCTGTTTGCACAGTTCAATCGCATCAAAGCCGTCTGCGGCTTCGCCTACTACATCATAACCTTTTTCTGATAAAATCTCTTTGAGATCCATTCTCGTGATTGGCTCATCATCTGCGATAATCACGCGAAGCGCGGATTTATCCATGCGGTGTGTCCCCCTGTTTGCTCTCGTTTATTCATATCCCAGCGCGTCCAGCAGTTCTTCAAAGCCTGTGCCCGCTGTGCTGCTGGTCACAAACAGTTGACCTGCACCAGCCATTTTCAGATACTTTTTTGCCTTTACCAACTGATTTTCGTCTGCGAGATCGCTCTTCGTCACAACTCCGATGGCGGGTTTCGCGAACATGCTAGTATATGCCGGCGGAAACATGGTGCCGTTTTCAGTTGCGTCCTGCACCAGCACAATCACATCCGCATCCGTTGCCGTAACCATCAGCGCACCGCGCATATAGGTTCGTTCAAGGTACTCCCCCGGCGTGTCTATCATATTGCGGTTGACGATCTGCACCGTTTGTGTTTTATGGTAGCGCAGCGCTTCATGGCTGAGGAATTGGCACAGCGTCGTCTTGCCCGCGGCCGAACGGCCAATCAAAATGATTCGTTTCTTCTTTTCTGCCATAGCGGATTCCTGTCTTTATGTTTTGGTGATTGGTGCCGGACTGAAGCCCATTTTATTGCACAGCACACCGATTACGTCATGCAGCGCGGCCTCCACAGCAGCAACATCTCCTGTAATGACAAGCGAACCGTTGAATCGATCGACAAAGCCAATCGAAACATCCGCCGCTTTGCTTGCAACATCTGCGGCAATCATAGCCGCTTCGCTTGGCGTGATGGTAAAAATCCCAATCGCGCCGTCTGCATCAATCAGTCCCAGTTTTGCATAAAGCTGCTCCACCGGACTTGCAATCACATGCGCTAGCGTGACCTGCTTACCGGGTACAAATTCCTGAATAATACGCTGCTTCTCATCGATCTCAATCATTTTATCCCTCCGGTCTATGTTGAGCATGCTCAAGTGCGAACCAGAATCGAACGACCCGTATAGGCCTCCCGATAAATCTCGATAATATCTTCTTTGGTGCAGGACTGCGGGTTGGTAGCCGTGCAGCGGTCGGCGATTGCCGCTTCCGCCATCGGTTCTAGCATCCGCTCAAAATCAGCTGCTGACACGCCCGCATCCCGAATGCTGTGCGGAATTCCCATTTTGGATTCAAACCGACGCACGGTGCGAATCAGATTAAGCGCGCTTTGTCGCAGATTAGTCGCTTGCAGCTCCAGCAAAGCTGCAAGCTCCGCATAACGCTCAGCGGTTTTCGTGAGCGCTGAGCGGTCACAGCCCGCGTTAAAACTCATAACATAGGGCAAAAGGATGCCATTTGCACGTCCATGTGCCACGTGTGCCTGCGCGCCGAGCGCATGTGCCATGCTGTGGCACAGTCCGAGACCTGCATTTGAAAAAGCTGCACCCGCCAGGCATGATGCATTGTGCATATTCTGCCGCGCTTCCATATCATTTGGCGATTGATACGCGGTCAGCAAATTTTGATAAACGAGTTCCATCGCTTTTTCGGCCAGTGCATCGGTAAATGAGTTGGCTTCGGTACAAACATACGCTTCGATTGCGTGAGTGAGAACATCAATTCCGGTGTCTGCCGTAACTTTTGGCGGCACCGATTTGGTTAGCTCGGCATCCAAAACGGCGTAATCCGGCAGCAGGCTGTCATCAATCAGTGGATATTTGACACCCTTGTCCCGATCTGTGATGACCGCGAACTTGCTGACCTCCGAACCCGTGCCGCTCGTTGTCGGCACTGCAATAAACGGACAGTCATGCATGTCAAACTCACGAGCAGCAAAATAAACGATTGCCTTTGCCGCATCAATCGGAGAACCGCCGCCAAATGCGATAACCGCCTCCGGCGCAAAATCCAATACCATGCCGACGCCGGCCGATATCATGGAGATATCCGGATCCGGGCCGACCTCGGAGTAGATGCGCCATTCCGCATGCTGCGCCGCCAGACGATCCGTCAAATACTTCACCGCGCCGCTCTCCGCCATGAATTTGTCGGTAACAATGAACACGCGATGCATGCCGCGCAGCACTTCATCCAGCCCCGCGCCGCCGATAAGGATTTTCGTATGTAGGTCGAATCTGTTCATTTGCCCCTTCCCTTTTCCGGGGTCATCGGCATTTTTTGATGCAAAAAAAGCGCCTTGAATCCCCCTTATACAAGATCCAAAAGACGCTGCATCGCACCTTATCCATACTCAATATGCTATAAATCGTTGTCAGCGGCTTCCTCGTCCCTGATCGACTATGTGATTATCATATACCATTTTCATGCAGCCGTCAAGCATATCCTCGGCATTTTCACTGCATTTTCTAAAATCGACCTTGACTTTTTATACGAAACTGACATAATAAAAGAGAACTGGTGAACACGAGCCGTTTCCAGCCGGCTTCGTGATATGTACAATAAGGAGTGAAAAAATGGATATTCGGTTCGTTCTCCCCGAAGAGGTCGGGCAACTGCGACGGAATGTGCTAACTGCATTTCCCTCGAAGACGCCCGACGCACTGCTTCGGAGCATGGAAGGCGAACTGTACCAACCGGACGAGGGACGCTACCTCGGTTGTTTCGATGACAACGGAACACTCGCCGGATCCATTTTAATGATGGATTTCACCCTCAATGTCAGAGGCGTGATGATGCCCATGGGGGCCGCGGCCTATGTTTCCACCAATTTTTTACGCAAAAAGGAGCATATAGCCCGCAACCTGTTACGGGTATTGATGGGGTACTACGCCAAACTGGGGACGCCAATCGGCTGTCTCCATCCATTCAGCCCCTCGTTTTATTATAAAATGGGGTATGGCCACGGCAATGAAAGCACCTATTATACACCGCGAACGCGAGACATCCGTTCGTTTGGCGACAAATCCAATCTGTCTTATGCAGAGCCGGAGGATCAAGAAGAGATTCTCGAATCCTATCGCGCATATGCCGCGCGCACGCACGGTGCGACCGTTCATCACTTTATGGATCCACACCGCATTTTTGACATGCCCTATGTTGTTCTGTGCCGTAAAAACGGACGGATTACCGGCTATTTTACTTTCGAATTCGTCGAAGTTGACCATTATACCGATATGTATCATGATTTGGTCATTCGGGAGATGATTTACGATGATTTGGACACACTTCGGCAATTTATGACCTTTTTTGCCTCCCAAGTCGATCAGATTGAGCGTATTCGCTTTTTGTCACCCGACGAGCACCTGCACCTGATGTTTCTCAATCCAGACAGCGGCGAAAACCGCGCGCATGACGGCTGCATCCATGAAATCGGACGCCGAACCATGGGATATATGGTGCGCTTGTTCGATATTCCAACCTATTTTGCACAGCAAACGCATTGCGAAACGCCGGTCAGCCGGCCGTTTGTACTTGCACTCGATGTTAAAGATGATTTTATCGAGGCAAATAACGGTATCTTTCTTCTGCGAATCGACGGAGACTCTGTCCGGCTTGTTGCAGATGCGCCGCCCGATGTGGTGCTGACCACCGGCATTGCAGAACTATCCTCTTTTGTGATGGGTGCAGTACCGCTGCGGCAGATGCTCGCGCACGGCAGCATGCTTCTGCATGACGAATCCTATGCAGATGACATTCAGCGGGCAATCGGCTGGTCGGTCAAACCGAAAAACTATACTTATTTCTGACTTTTCATGAGGCACCGCTGCACATTGGACAGCGGTGTCTTTTTTATGTACAGGTGTACCGAATACAACACAGTGTTGACTTTCTGCGCTGCGCGCCGTATACTGATGCTATCAAAACCATGTTGCGGAAGGAGCACATGCATGCAGCCAGAAAAAAAACCGAGCCGCCGCGTTCAATATACGTGCGACGCATTGCGCACCGCACTGATTGAACTGCTGCTTCAAAAGCCAATCAAAAACATCACTGTGAAAGACGTCTGCGCCCGCGCCGATATTAATCGCAGCACGTTTTACCTGCACTATCAGGATGTTTATGATTTGATGGAAACCATCGAAACCGATTTGATTTGTGAAATGAACGCTGCCGCCGCTTTCGCAGTCGGAAGCGATCCGCTGTCCCACATGACTTCTATGCTGCACGCCATTCGCAAAAACCGTCTGATTTGTCTGGTGATTTTAAGCGAGCACGGCAGTCCGCAATTTATCAAACGAATCAACCAAATGTCCCGCGAAAATTTTATTGGCCACTGGCATCAACACTTTCCGGATACGCCCCTGCGTCGTTTGGAACTAGTGTATTCCTTCGCCTCCAGCGGCAGTATGGCGGTCATTGAACAATGGCTGCTCGGCGATTGCAAAGAAACCCCGGAGGAAATCGCAGAGCTTCTGAACATCTTTGCCACCAGCTGTCTGCGCTGTCATACGGCTGCATCACAATAATCAGCTTGCTTTTCGCGTTTACTTTTGTTATACTGGGAACATTCGAATATACTCGCGTTGCTTTGTCGCCGGGCAAAGCATATTTTGCGTTCGGAACCAACACCGTTAGGCCTGAGCAGGTGTTGTGTTGCCGGGCGCTTTCTTTGTGGAGGGAGAAATGAAACACCAATCACTGCGGCAGGAATTCGCCAAATATGTTTCACTCAATATTTTTGGGATGATCGGGGTATCCTGCTACATTCTGGCAGACACATTCTTTATTGCCCGCGGCGTAGGCTCAGCCGGCCTGACCGCGCTTAATCTGGCCATTCCCGCATACAGCCTGATGCATGGCATCGGTTTGATGATCGGTATTGGCGGAGCGACACGCTACTCTGTCTGTCGCGCGCAGAACGATACCGAAGAGGCCGACCGAATCTTTACCCACGCTACCTTTTTGGCGCTGTTGGTCGGCATCCTTGCGCTAATCATCGGTGCATTCGCCGCAGGTCCGCTCTCGCGTCTGCTCGGCGCGGATGACCAAACCTTTTTCTTGACCAGCAACTATCTTCGTATTCTGCTTTGCTTTGGTCCCGCATTTGTCTTAAATGATGTGCTAACTGCCTTTGTCCGTAACGATGGTGCGCCGCGGCTCGCAATGATGGCCATGCTAATCGGAAGTCTGACGAATATCGTGCTCGATTATGTGCTCGTTTTCCCGTGCGGACTGGGCATTTTCGGCGCGGCTCTCGCAACTGGACTGTCCCCCATTATCGGTATCATCGTGCTCTCCTTTCATTTGCGCAGTGATGCCTGCCGGTTCCGTCTGGAAAAGCAAAAAATCCGGCCGCGTTTATTTTCCGCGCTCTGCATGCCCGGAATATCTACGTTGATTAACGAACTTTCCACCGGCTTTGTACTGCTGATGTTCAATCTGGTCATTCTGCGTCTGGCCGGAAATATCGGCGTGGCGGCCTATGGCGTGGTTGCAAACGTTGCCATCGTCGGCGTATCGATTTTTACCGGCATCGCGCAAGGCACTCAGCCCTTGGTCAGCAGCTATTACGGCCGCGGCGAGACACATACGCTCCATCGGCTGTTTCGATACGCGCTCATGCTTTCGCTGATAATTGCCACCGCGCTTTATCTGGTCATCTTCTTGTGGGCCGAGCCGCTCACCGCCGCCTTTAACAGTGAGGGCGACCCCGTACTTACCTCGTTTGCGGTCAAGGGACTGCGCATCTACTTCCTCGGTTTCTGGTGCGCGGGTGTCAATATCATCTCCTCTGCCTATTTCAGCGCGATTGAGCAGACGCGGCAAGGCTTTGTGCTTTCGCTGCTGCGTGGTTTGATTGCAAACGCCCCGATTCTGCTCATACTGGCGTCGGTTTTTCACATGAACGGCGTGTGGGCAACCTTCCCCGCCGTCGAACTGGTGACTGCGCTCGTGACCGTACTGTTTTCCATCCGACATTTCAAAAAGCAGGCATAAAAAAGCGCCCCGACAAAAAGTCGGGGCGTTTCTCTATTGTTTACAGGGCATGCACCAACGTTTTAAACAAATCGCCGCGCTCCATAAAATTCTTAAATCGGTCAAAGGATGCGCTTGCCGGACTCATGATGACTACGTCGCCGGGTGCAGCCAGATGACTTGCCTCATGCACCGCAACCTCCAGACTCTCCACCTCATAGATTGGCGGGTGTTCGCCCTCAACCGCGAGCACGCTGTCCCGGATTTTCGGCGCAGTCGCACCGGTCAAGATCAGTGTTTTGACATGCTCACAAACCGGCTCGCCCAGAACGTCATATGGGATATGCTTATCATAGCCGCCCGCAATCAGGATGACCTTCTGCTGGAACGAATTCAGTCCCGCAATGGTGCGTGTGGGGCTGGATGCGATCGAATCATTATAATACCGCACACCATCCTTCTCACGGACGAACTCAATACGATGCTCCACCCCGCCGAACGTCGTCGCTACTGCGCGGATATCATCATCCGAGCACCAACCCTGCACGATAGCCGCTGCCATCATCATGTTGTACACATTATGTGCGCCCGGAATACGAATGTCAGACGCGGGCATCAGCACGCGCGATACACCATTTTCTGCGATATAAATGATATCGTTCTTCAGATAAACGCCGTTGGCCAGTTCCTTGTTTTTGCTCGTACAGAACAGATTGCCGGATGCCTTGAGCGAACACGTCACCTCATCATCCAGATTGAGAATAAGGCGATCGCCCTCCTTCTGGTTGCGGTAGACAGCGGTCTTCGCCTGCACATATTCGTCAAAATCCTTGTGATAATCCAAGTGATTGGGCGTCAGGTTCGTGATAGCTGCAACCTGTGGGCTGTATTTCATGCCCATCAGCTGGAATGAAGAAAGTTCAACCACCGCCAAATCATCCGCCGACATTTCGCTCACGCGCGGCAGCAGCGGGCGGCCGATGTTCCCCCCCAGATGCACTCTCTTGCCTGCATGGCGCAGAATTTCACAAGTAAGTGTAGTGGTCGTCGTCTTACCATCCGAGCCGGTAATACCGATAATCGGGCAGGGACAAACCGCGAAAAACAGCTCCATTTCACTTGTGATGACGCTGCCTAGCTGACGCGCACCCTCCAGAAAGCGCGGATGTACGCCGGGTGTACGGAAAATCACATCCTCGTCGCACGCGTCAAGGTAATGATCCCCCAGCACAAAATCCACGCCAAGTGTTGACAGCGTGGCATATTGATCGCCTAATTCATCAGGCGTTTTCTTATCGTGCACCGTAACCTTAATACCTGCTGCACGCAGCATGCTGATGAGCGGCATATTGCTGACACCGGCGCCAATCACGCCGACCCGTTTATCGGACAAGCCCCCGAAATATTGTTCCAATGCTGTCATGACTGGCCTCCCGCTTCTTTTCTCTAGCTTTACTAGTTTACACGATTTTTTCCTAATTTTCAAGTGTGGTTTGACGGCGGCGTAATTTTGCGGTATACTATGTTTCGTGAGTGATGCAGACGGTCGCGCAGCGCAAGCTGTGAGGAAAGTCCGGGCTGCACAGGGCAAGGATAACGGATAACGTCCGCCGGGGGCGACCCTAGGAATAGTGCAACAGAGATATACCGCCGGTTTTGGCCGGTAAGGGTGGAAAGGCGAGGTAAGAGCTCACCGCGCCCCATGGTAACATGGGGGGCCTGTAAACTCTATCCGCAGCAACGTCGACCGGAACTATGATCGGCCCGATCGTTCCGACTGACGGCTTGAGGCGTGCGGCAACGCGCGTCCCAGATAGATGACCGTTCAATGACAGAACCCGGCTTATCGCATCGCTCACGCTACTTAAATCAATCGAGGAAACCGCCTGCACCAGGCGGTTTCTTTTTTTATTTTAACTTGCATACCCTCGCGAAAACGACAGAAACTAGAAACATACTTTTCAAGGAGGATATACAATGGATAATACCGATACGATTAAACTGCTGCAGGAGTGTGATGCCGGCACAAAGATGGCCGTATCTTCGATTGATGAAGTGTTAGATAAAATCACGGACTCCAAAATGCAGCATTTATTGACAGAGAGCAAAGCACACCACGAGAAGCTCGGCAATGAGATTCATGAGCTGCTTTTGCAGCATGGCAGTACAGACAAAGAGCCGACACCCATTGCGAAGGGCATGTCTTGGATCAAAACCAATATGAAAATGGGTTTGGACACCTCGGACGCCACCGCTGCAGATTTGATCACCGATGGCTGCAATATGGGAATCAAATCGCTCAATCGCTATCACAATGAATTTAAGGCTGCCGACACAACAGCGCAGACGCTTTGCCAGAATCTTGTCTCCATTGAGGAGCAGTTATGCAAGGATCTCCGCACGTATCTGTAATTCGCCTTGCAAAGTTGGGGGTGCACGGAAAAAGCCGCCATTGCTGGCGACTCCTTATGTCATGCCACGCTTATCACGCAATTTTGAGGATGGCCAAAATCATCAGCGTCAGCCCCGATATCCAGGAAATATTGTTCTGAGATTTTTCCGACACACGATTTCCAATATCCGCACCCAGCATTAAGGCGGCGGCATTGGTAAGCAACGAGGCAAAAATCAGCGCAAATCCGTTGACCTCGCCGAGCGCCGCGCCAAAACCAACTGCAATCCCATCAAACGAGAGTGCAATGGCAAGAGAACATGCTTCTAAATGCGAAATACTTTGCGAGCGATCCACATCCACTTTTTCCGGATCTGCATATACACTTAATATAAATTTCAGATTGAACATGGAAAAGTGAATTTTTTTGGATAGATTACTATTTTTACGAATGATGGATTTTGTAATATCATCCAGCAGCCTGATAAAGCCCATTACAAACAAAATAGTAAAAGAAATCATCGTGCTCGCATTTGGAGATAAGTACGGACGAACAACCGAACCCAACAGCAGCGAGACTCCCAAAATCGCACTGCAGACAACATTAATCACCATCGCCGAAGAAAAAGGGATTTTGATTTTCTGACAGCCATACGAAACGCTTACAATGAAGCCGTCTGCCGAAAGTGTAAGCGCTAATACAAAAGCCTGCATCATGGCGCATGCAAGGCTCATAACATCACCTAACCTTCCCATTTGGTATATTTAATCGTATGTTTTTTCATCGAAATGGGTGACATCGTGACGCTTTGAATGAACCGTATTGCTTACTAGTGCAAGGGGAAACACCTGCTTTATCCGTGTTTTACGCATAAAAAAAGAACCGACGGGAGCAGTCGGTTCTTTTTTATTTTACTGAGAAACGCCTTGTTTTGCCGTCTCCCCTTCACCGGACGGCGCACCGCCCGGCAGCGAATGATAGATGCGCAAAAACGCCTTCATAACAAAATACAGCAGTGCAATCTCAACCGGCAGTAAGACGAGGTTTTTCACCGCCCTGAGCGGCAGCAACGCCATCATGGCCTTGCCGCCTGTCAGCGAAAGCCAGAACGTATTCATGCAAATGTTGCAAATGACGTTGACGCTAACCTTTGCCCCGATAGCACGCGGCAGGCTTATCTTACGCGGATACAGCCACAGCCCCCAGAGCAATCCGCCGACGACAGCCGTCAGCGTATAGCCGGGAAAATAGCCGCCCATAGTGAAATTGCCCGCAAAGTAGCCGAGCACATCGGTGCAAACGCCCGAAAGCATGCCAACCGCAGGACCAAACAGCATGCCAATCGCCGCATTGCAAAGAAAACCAAAGCCAATGCGTAGATTCGGCGGCAATTTGATCGACAGTCCCAACAGGTCGAGCGTCAGATTGACCGCAATCAGAAGCGCGGTCAGCGCCAGACAGCGCACGCTCTTCAGTTCGGATAGAGAACGGAGAAAGATATTTTTATTTTTGGACATAGAAAAAGACACCTCCATAAAAAATTTCTGTTGCCACAGCAATTTAGGAGATGCCTAAACAGTTGCAGCAGCGGGATGCGACCACAGCACCGCAAGGATAATTCCCTTTCGTCCGCCGAACAACTCCCCGTCTCGACAGCACTTAACGCGTTATGGTCTACTCTGCTTTTTCTGTCCTAATTGTATCATGAAAATTTTACTTGTCAATACCCAGCACAGCGCGAATTGTTGTGCACACGCCGTCCTCATCATTTGAGGGGCAGATATGCTCCGCAACCGCCTTTAAATCGGGATGGGCGTTTTCCATCGCATACGAATGCCGTACCGACTTTAGCAGCTCTAGGTCGTTTAAATAGTCGCCAAACGCCATACAGTCATCCGGTGTAATGCCCATGCTGCCGCACAGCGAGGCGATTGCTTCGCCTTTGTTCATGCCCGGGCTCATCAGGTCAACCCAATCCGCGCCGGAAAGTGCGACCTGCGAACGCTCCGCAAAGGATTGATACGCCGGCATCAGCACCGACTCGGCTCTGCGCGAGCAAAACAGCGCCACTTTGCATACTGGCATCTCTCTAGCAGCCTCCAATAAGTCCGGCACATAGCGGCGGCGTGCGTAGTAATGCGCCATATTTTCCAGAAACACACCATCCTCGCGGTTGTCGTACACCGCTCCCTGCTCACTTGCAAGCACGACCGACACGCCGGGCAGCTCGCGCGCCAATTCCACCGCGCGTACGACCTCCTCCGCCGGCATCGCGGCAAACGAGAGCATCCGCTCTCCGTCGCACACCATCGCGCCGTTTTCGCTGATATACACCAGTTCGTCTGCAATCGGCGCAAACATTTCATAAAGGTTATAATACTGCCGTCCGGATGCAGGCGCAAAGCGCACACCCCGTGCATGCAGCTGATGAATCAGCGGAAATAAGTCTTCGGGCAGACGCCGCTGGGAATCGAGCAGCGTGCCGTCCAAATCCGCAGCAATCAATTTAATTGGCATGGTCTTTCTCCTTCCTTACAGCAGCAAGCTTCCGACCTGATAAATCAGCAGCGCAACCAGATAGGCCAGTGTCGTCTGAAACGCTGCCGCACCGAAAGCCCAGCGCCAACCGCCCATCTCACGCTTAATCGTCGCAAAGGCCGACATACAGGGCATGTACAGCAGTGTAAACACCAGAAAGGAATACCCGGATAGTGGCGTGAATACCGTACCCAACAGCCCCGCCAGCACCGCGCTGTCCCCTGCCGCGCCATAGAGTACGCTCATCGTCGAAACGACCGCCTCCTTCGCAACCAGTCCGGTCAGCAGTGCGACCGACTCCTGCCAATGGCCGAAACCAAGGGGGCTGAAAATCGGTGCGATTGCCGTGCCGACGACGCCTAGAATGCTCTCCGCCGAGGACTTTGCCACATCCAGTGTAAGGGTAAAGTTCTGCATCAGCCAAATGACAACGCTCATCAAAAAGATGATTGTGCCTGCCTTGGTGATGAAATCCTTCGCCTTTTGCCACATATTGAGCACCGTGCCCTTAAAGGACGGCATGCGATAGGTCGGAAGTTCCAGAACGAACCCCGAGGACACGTCCCGAAACACTGTTTTCTTCAAAATAAAGCCTGCCAATACGCCGACCAGAATGCCCAGTACATACAGGCTGACAATCACCAGTCCCTGATGCTGCTTAAAGAGCGCCCCGGCGACCAGTGCATACACCGGAAGCTTTGCGCCGCACGACATAAAGGGCGTGAGCATAATGGTCATTCTGCGGTCGGCATCGTTTTCCATCGTGCGTGCCGCCATAACCGCCGGAGTCGTGCACCCGAAACCCATCAGCATCGGCACGAAGGATTTACCAGACAGGCCGATGCGCCGCAGCAGTGTATCCATGATAAACGCAACGCGCGCCAGATAACCGGTATCCTCCAAAACCGAAAGGAAGAAGAATAAAATAACAATCTGCGGCAGAAAACTCAGCACACCGCCTACGCCGCCGATGACACCGTCACACAGCAGGCCAATCAGCCAGCTTTGCGCGCCGGCAGCAGTCAGCGCTCCTCGCACCGCAGGCGACAGCAGATTCTGAATCAGATAGCTCATGCCATCCCCCAGTGCCGAGCCGATCGGGCCGAAGGTGCTCCAGAACATCAGGAACATGAAAAACGCAAAAATCGGCAGCGCCCACACGCGGTGCAGCGCAACCCGATCGATTCGCTCCGTTATGGTCAGCTTGGGTGACCGGGGCTTTTGATAGCTTGCACGCACAATTTCCTCGATATAATCGTACATGGCATCGGCCAACACCATTTCATTGTCCGTTGTGTTTGAGTGGCTATGCATCGCATCCGCCACCGCATGCAGTTCTCCACGCATCGACTGCGGCATGCCCAGCTTCTCCATCTGCTCCCAAAGCGCTTGATCGCCTTCGAGTAGCTTTGCCGCGTAAAACGGCAGACTGACGCAACGTAGTCCCAACGGCGCAATCAGGTCCGCAGCACGGTGAATCGCGGCGCTCACGCCATGCAAATAAGCCGGCTGACGCTTTGGCGCACGCATTTCCCCCGCGAGTGTATCGAGCAGCTGCCCGATATTTTCGCCCCGCTTGGCCGAGATTGGAATAACCGGCACGCCAAGCTGTTCACTGAGCTTATTGCAGTCAATTTCAATACCCTGCGCGCGCACGTCATCCATAAAACCGAGTGCAACAACCATTGGCAGCCCCAGCGCAATTAACTGAAGCGTTAAGTACAGATTTCGTTCGATATTTGCCGCATCTACAATGTTCAATATGCCATCCAGCTCCTCTGACAACACATATTCCCGAGCGATAATCTCTTCCTGTGTGTAGGGAGACAGTGAATAAATACCGGGCAGGTCAACAATATCGAGCGATGTTCCGCGGTGGCAAATATGGCCGGTCTTGCGATCGACTGTTACACCCGGCCAGTTTCCCACATGCTGATTTGAACCGGTCAGCCGGTTAAACAGCGTGGTTTTACCGCTGTTCGGGTTGCCGATGATAGCGAGCGTCTTATTTTTCATGTGTTCCCTGCTCCAATACGATCTTTTTAGCCTCCTCGCGGCGCAAGGACAGGCTGTACCCGCGAAGACGCACGGCAACCGGATCGCCAAACGGCGCGATGCGCTCCATCATGACAGGCACGCCCTTGGTGATTCCCATATCCAGAAAATGGCGCTTGACAGCCCCCTCGGCCGTAATGTGGTCAACAATGCCGATTTCTCCGGGTTTCAGATTATTGAGTGTTTTCATGTTCATCTCCACAACTGTTTACTTCTGCTAACTCTTATTGTATGGCACTGACAGAACGTTGTCAAGGCGAGCCGTGTCTATGGTACGATGGTAGAACACAAAAAAGCACAGCTTGAGCCGCCCTTTTTTAGGAATTATTACGGTAGCTCGCACTTTGTTGAATCACAAAAAGTGCCGCCTTCAACCGAAGACGGCACAATTCCACCACATACTTGCTACACTCTATCCTATTTGAAATAGGTTATCCAATCAGAAAGAAAAAATCAACTGCGGTAAAAACGATAATGACCACTATCCACAGCAGCAGCGGCCAACGCCATTCGGCGCGGCCCGCCGCTACCAGGCGCAGGCGAGGGAACAGACGCAGCAGACCTGCTGCGCACAAATATCCCACCAACGCGCCCAGTGTATTGAGCAGCACATCGTCAACCGAGGTCACACCGCCGGAAATCATCTGAATCAGCTCGATGCTGACCGACATACCGAACCCCCACAGAGCGGTACGCCGCAGCGAGCTAAACCAAGGCCAAAACAGCGGCAGCATCACACCGAGCGGCACAAACATCAATACATTTCCTGCAATGTTTGCGAAAACCCCGAGTCCCGGCGTATTCGCATCGCTCAGCACCTTGAGCACATCGACAAAGGGAATCAGTTCCAACCTCGCCCCCGGCAGCCTGCCGATCAGCAGCTGAAAAATGGACGGCCCGGTCAGAAATCCAACTGCCAACAGGTATGCAAACAGCAGCGCACCGCCACACAAATCACGTTTTTTCATTCTACTTTATCCGATGACAACGCGTTCCGGTGTTTCTCCTGACTGTGCTTTAGCCTGCGAGCGATACTTTTCAATCACGGCAGCCGGCACCTTTCCCTTCGGATAACCGATTCCGATGTTCATCTGGTTGGTTTTATCCATTGCATTGATAGACATATTCTCGGGATACTCAACCAGATCACCACCCTCTGCTGAATTGTGCTTATACAGGCTCAGCGCGTTTGTGTTGACTGCATCCCGCAGCAGCAGGGCAATATCGGCCGGATCGGTCACGCTGATCTGGCTTACTTCCTCATCATAGAACGACAGTTCAATGCGATTGATGGACTCAGCCTGCAGCTGCGCGGGCTTAACTCCACTGATTTGTTCAATCAGTGCAAGCGTCTTTACATCAACATCCGTCACGAAAGCCGCACCCTGCGTATCACTCCACGATGCACCCGTGGTACGGTAGTCCAGACTCAGCCGCATGACAGGGCGCGCGCCCTCAGGACGTGTCAGCGCTTCTGCGCGAAGCGTATCCAACAGCTGCTCAATTTTCTCCTTATTGCGAATCGTTGCCATCGGGTCATAACTTGCTTCGGTATAAATGCTCACTTCCGCTGTTGCCGTCTGTCCGTACCGATTGGTGCCGGACGTCGGATCATAGGTGAACAAATCCCACATCGCGCGCTTATATTCCTCGGAATTCACAATCTGCTCATTGAGCGCATTAAACTCATCGTTCGTTGCAATGTGGTAAGCACGGTGTACGGTACGGCCGTTTTTCATCAGGAAGGCAACCTCTTGATACGCTACAGTTTCCTGTTCGTTTTCTATCGAGGCAACGCCGATTTCGGTAACACGATAAACCGCTTCCATATTCTCGGCTGTCTTGAGCATGGGTTCACTGCCGTAACCAACCGCTTCCACCTGATTAACATCGGGCATCCAGCGGTCGTAACCGAACACATCTGCCTTACATGCCAGCATAACGGCAATCACGACAACCAACGTCCCCAGCAAGTGCAGCGGCTTGCCGAAGATTTCACGGAAATCAAAGGCATAAATAATCTGAATCAACCAGTGGAACAGCACTACGCCAATGACCACACCGGGCCAGAACCAGAAATCGCCCGCAACGATGTTAAACAGCATGCCAATCGCTACGCCGCCGACCGCACACATAAACACCTTAACCGGCGTTTTTACCGGTTCAAAAGCCAGTGCCGCGCCCGCACGCTCACTCTTGCGCATGCGGAACAGCACCCAGCAAAGTGCAATTGCCAGTACCGCAATCAGCAGATACACCATATGAAGCGTAAGTGCCGAGGTGTTGCCTGCCCACCGGCCTGCAGTTTCGCTGTACGATAGTCCGTTAAACGCAAAATACTGTGCAATCGGACACAATTT
Source organism: Butyricicoccus sp. Marseille-Q5471 (assembly GCF_951230135.1). Classification (GTDB taxonomy): domain Bacteria; phylum Bacillota; class Clostridia; order Oscillospirales; family Butyricicoccaceae; genus Agathobaculum. The sequence goes on from NZ_CATNVC010000006.1 coordinate 47,282, forward strand.
CAGAATAACGTAGTCTGTTCCTATCCCACCTACAAAAGTGTCGAAGAACTTGTCGCTGACACCGATTCCCAGTGCATATACAGCAGCCGGAGCAAACAACAGCCACAGCAATAACAGCAGTGAAATGATTGTATTGCCGCACAGAATCGCCGCCAAGGCGGACAGCGCATAGACGAGCAGGAATAGAATCAGGCTACTGATGATCGAGCCGCCAATGTTCATCCAGTCGACCGCCGCGCCGAACCCCATGCCAAATACACAGGCAATGCTCAGCGCAAGCACAATCAGATAACTCGGCAGCACGCACAGAATGCCGGTCGAAAAATTATTTACAAACAGGCGTGTACGGGAAATCGGCAGCGCATGATAAAAGTCAACCTTCTGCCGGGAATGCAGATAGGAAAACATCGCCACGCCGCAAACAATTCCCAATGTGATCATCATGATTTTGACCATCACATTGCCGCCGCCAAGAAAAATGCCCAAATCATTCAGCACATTTTGCCAGCTGCTCATAATGTCTAGTTCGCTCATGCCATGCATGGATTTGAGGTCTTTCTGTTCCTCCAGCGCTCGCTGCATCATCATCAGCACAGGCAGCAGCTGCGCCATCAAAAAGCCGAGTGCCGCCAGCACCGTGCACCACAGATTGCGGCGCATTCCATCACGCAGCAGTCCCTTAGAACAGGAGTTTCTTGATGTCATAACCAGCCACCTCCGTTTCACTGATAAAGATTTCTTCGAGCGTCAGCGGGAGCAGCTCAAAAAAGGTTGGATTCATCTCCGCCACTCGCCGCTGCAATTCCTCGCGGTTGCCGCGCGCGGTGAGGGTATAAAGTGAGCCACGCTGTTCCAGACGCAGAACGTCAAAACTGCCCCATGCATCTGCGGGCAGCTGCTCCTGAAAAATGCACTGCATTTTAAACATACCAAGCTTCATTTCATCCAAATCACGCGAAAAAAGAATGCCGCCGCGGTGCAGCAGACCGACGTGATCGCAAATATCCTCCAGTTCGCGTAGGTTGTGGCTGGCGATGACCGGCGTCATCCCACGATCCTCAACCGCTTCCGCAAACAGACTTTTGACGGTCTGGCGCACAACCGGATCTAAACCGTCAAAGGTTTCGTCGCAGAATAAGTAATCCGTGGTCGCGCAAATGCCGCAAATGACGGAAACCTGCTTTTTCATGCCCTTGGAAAAGGTTCGGATTTTGCGATGCTCATCCAATCCGAAGCCCTTCATCAGCTTATGGAAGCGCGGCTCATCAAACCGCTCATAACAGGTCTGATAATAGTTTTTCATTTCCCACGGGGTGCAGTTCGGGAAAAAGAACTGCTCATCAGAGATGAAAAAGCAGCGTTCCTTCACCGGAATATTTTCATAAACCTCAGCCCCGTCGATAGTGACATTGCCTTCATCCGGCTGTAAAATTCCTGCGAGCATCCGCAGAAATGTCGATTTTCCCGCGCCGTTCGAGCCAATGAGCCCGAACACCGAGCCATTGCGGATTTCAGCACATACATGGTCCACCGCAGTCAGCGTCCCAAAATGTTTGGTGGCGTTTGTCGCCGTAATCATGTTGTTTTCTCCCCTTTCGTATCCAGCCAGCTTTGCAGCCGCTGCTTCGTAGCGCCCAGATCACGCGCGGTTTTCACCAGCGAGCGAACCTGCGTACCAATCTCATCGAGCCTGCGTTCCCGCAATTTACTGAAATCGCCCGAAATAAAGTTTCCCCGTCCCCGCGCAGCGTAAATCACGCCTCGCTGTTCCAGTTCACCGTATGCGCGCTGGATTGTGTTCGGATTGATGGATAGTTCTGTTGCAAGCTGCCGCACGCTCGGCAGTTTGCTGTCGGCCTGCAGAACACCGCAAATCGCAAGCTGTTCAATCTGATCGACCACCTGCTGATAAATCGGCCTGCCGTCCCGATAATCTATCTGTATCACAAGCGCGCCTCCTTTCTCAACTGTGCATTATGTGTACTATCTGTACTCATACACATAATGTACATGGTCTTTCTTCATTTGTCAATAGCTTTTTCGCGAAACTTGTGCTATACTTTTGAAAAACACCGTTACGGAGGCCCGCCATGGTACACCTAGGAAATGAATGGGACGAAATCCTTGCCGATGAATTTCAGCAGGATTATTATAAGAAAATCCGATACTTTTTAAAGCAGGAATACAGCGAATATACTATTTATCCCCCGATGGAGGATATTTTCAACGCCCTGCGCTACACCTCTTATTCGGAGGTAAAAGCCGTGCTGCTCGGTCAGGATCCGTACCACGGACCGGGGCAAGCGCATGGACTGTGCTTTTCGGTGCGTCCGGGTGTGCCTGCACCGCCGAGTCTGCAAAATATGTTTAAGGAACTGGGCAGCGATCTCGGCATCGCACCGCCGCCAAACGGCACGTTGACCGGATGGGCGCAGCAGGGTGTGCTGCTGCTGAACACGGTTTTGACGGTTCGACAGGGTTGCGCCAACAGCCACAAAAACCTCGGATGGACAACCTTTACCGATCACGTGATTGAGAAGCTGAACACGCGCGAACAGCCGATTGTTTTTTTGCTTTGGGGTGCCAATGCACGCTCTAAGAAAAAGCTGATTACCAATCCGCAGCACTTGATTCTGGAAACCGTGCACCCCTCTCCCCTGTCAGCGTACAACGGTTTCTTCGGCTGCAAGCACTTTTCTCAGTGCAATGCCTTTTTAGAAGCCAATGGCATTTCGCCGATTGACTGGGATTTAAATCATTTTCAAGAGTAAAACAGCAGCCGCTGTTCCGAACGGAACAGCGGCTGCTGTTTTTCCTAACACGCTATTAATGATGTATGGATGAGGCAAAGAGTCCGCGTACAATCGCCAGCAGACCCTGTGTAATCAGCACAATTGCAACAATGGCGGATACCGCCACCGCCGCAAGCACCGGGCGGAAAAACACCGCAACGCCGAATACAAGCAGCACCAATCCAACGACCAACAGTCCGCCCCAGGTCGGCATCTGCATACGGCGTATCATCGCGGCGTTAACCAGCTTGATTACGCCCGACACCACCGCCCATACGCCAAATAAAATCGGCAGGAACGCGGCTGCAATCCAATCACTGCACAGAAACAGCACGCCAATCAGCAGATCAATGACACTGTTTGCCAACAGCCATGTCGAATCGATATAATAGCGGCGGTTGGACAGATAAATCAGGCAGTTCACCGCGCCCGACACGAGCATTGCCAATCCAAACATCCACGCAATTGATACCATTGTTGCCGATGGATGAATCAAGAAATAGATACCTGTTACCACCAGAAACAAACCGACCAAACACCAAAGTACACGATTGATATGATCGCTCATTTTAGATGCACACTCCTTTTTATGTACGGTTGAGCAAACTCATGAACTCTTCGCCGGTGATTGTCTCCCGCTCGAGCAGATGGGCTGCAAAGCGGTGCAGTACCTCCATGTTATTCTGCAAAATACCAATTGCCTTTTCATGTGCCGTTTTCACTGTCGCAATCACCTCCTGATCAATCAGCGTGGCGGTTTCGTTGGAACAAGCGAGTGAGGCATCTCCGCCCAAATAGCTGTTGCCCACCGTTTCCAGTGCGACCATGTCAAACTTTCTGCTCATGCCGAAGCGTGTAATCATTGCACGCGCCAGCTTGGTCGCCTGCTCAATGTCGTTGGAAGCACCGGTTGTGACCGAGCCGAAAATCAATTCCTCGGCCGCACGGCCGCCGGTGAGCGTAGCCAGTTTATTTTCGGCTTCGGTTTTGCTCATGAGATAGCGGTCGCCCTCATCCACCTGCATGGTATAGCCAAGTGCGCCTGACGTGCGCGGCACGATGGTGATTTTGGTCACCGGTGCAGAATCCGACTGCTTTGCTGCAACAAGCGCATGTCCGATTTCGTGGTAGGCCACAATCTCTTTCTCCCGCGGGCTGAGCACAGCGTTCTTGCGCTGATAACCAGCAATGACCACTTCTACGCTTTCCTCTAAATCGCATTGCTCCACCGTGGAGCGTCCCAAGCGCACCGCACGCAGCGCGGCTTCATTAATAATATTAGCCAAATCTGCACCCGATGCACCCGATGTTGCACGGGCAATTGCATTATAGTCAATGCGGCCAGACATATGTACCTCTTTAGCATGGACGCGAAGAATGGCTTCGCGTCCCTTGAGGTCCGGCAGTTCAACCGGCACGCGGCGGTCAAAGCGTCCCGGACGCAAAAGCGCCGGATCCAGTGACTCCGGGCGGTTGGTCGCAGCCAGAATGACCACGCCCTTGGTACCGTCGAATCCATCCATCTCAGTCAAAAGCTGATTGAGCGTCTGTTCACGCTCATCATTGCCGCCCAGACCGCCGCCGTCGCGCTTTTTGCCGATGGTATCAATCTCATCAATGAACACAATGCAGGGCGCTTTTTCGCTCGCCTGCTTAAACAAATCGCGCACCTTGGCTGCACCCATGCCGACAAACATTTCCACGAACTCCGAACCCGATATCGAGAAGAACGGCACATGTGCTTCTCCCGCGACCGCCTTGGCGAGCAGCGTCTTACCGGTACCCGGAGGACCGACTAGGAGTGCGCCCTTGGGCAGCTTTGCGCCAATTGCTGCATATTTGTTTGGATTATGCAGAAAGTCGACGATTTCGGCCAGTGCCTCCTTGGCCTCATCCTGCCCGGCTACATCGGCAAAGGTCTTGCCCGTTTCTGTTTCCGCGTAGATTTTGGCGTTGGCTTTGCCGAAGGTCATGGTATTGCCGCCCATGCTTTTCATCATCTTTTTACTCAGCCACTGGCCAACCACGATAATCAACACGATTGGAAAGATATAAGAGAGCAGGATGCTGAGAATCGGAGAGGTCTGCGTCGGAATCTGCGCGGCAAACTGCACGCCCGCTTTGTCCAGCCGTTCCACCAGCTTATCATCCGGGAACATGCCGGTTTTAAAGACGGCAGTTTTGCCATCCTCTTTTTTTGCTTCAAAAACGATACGCTGCTCGTCTGTCTCGTACACAACCGTCTCAACCTGCCCCTGATCCACCATAGACAGGAACTCATTATAGCCGACCTCCGTCACTTGCCGCTGCATCAGCGAGGGAAACAGCAGTGCATTGAGCAGCATTAAGATCACCAGTGTGATTGCATAATAAAAAATCAAGGGTTTTTTAGGGTTTTTGGGTGCTTTATCTGTCATGGCTTTGCTGCCGTCCTTTCATCCTGCTCCAGCAGACTGTCTAAATTACGCTGCATGGTTTCGATGACCTGCGCCATGCACGCTAAATCCTCGGGCGCAATGCCCTGCTCCAGTCTGGCTGCAATATATTTACGATTTTCATCCAGTTTTTCCGCAATAGCCTTTCCGCTTTCTGTCAAATGCAGATGAACCACACGGCGGTCGTGCTCATCCCGTACCGCGGAAACGAAGCCCCGCTTACACAGCGCGCTGACGCCTCGCGTGACCAGTGCCTTGGAAATTCCGCATTCCTGTGCAATATCAGTTGCCGTATCCTTTGCACGCTCATGCCGAACCAGAAAGACGAGTGCTGCGATTTCATTGGCAGTAAAGCGGTAATCGGCAAACTCCTCACAAAAATACCTATGATAAAGCTTTTCCAGCTTGCCGGCTCCCAAAAACAAGCACTCCTCGAGATGGAACATCTCCTCACCCTCTCTATATCTGTTTTAATTGGCTATATCATAGCGCCGTATAGTTTAAAAGTCAATCATTTAGTTGTAAACAATATGCGAACAGAAAAACAGCCGTCCCTTTCGGAACGGCTGCTGTTTCTCTTACTTCATCGTACCCAGTGTGCCCCAGTTGGGAAACTCGCTGTAGGTCAGGTAAATCGCGTCCTGTGCAAGTCCGGTTGTCTGCTGAACAGCCGCAAATGCTGCCTCAGTGAACGCCTTTTTGTGCTCAAATTCCGTCGTACCATAGCAGCGCACATCCACAAAGGCCAATTCGCGTTCTTCGCCTGCGAACGCCATCGTATGGCCGTCCGAAATATCCACCATCAGCTTTGCTTCACTCTTACCTGGAATGACTGTGATTTTCTCTCCAAGTGCATCCTTCAGCGCAGTCTTTTGCGCAGCAGTCAGCGTTTTGGATGTGTTTACGGCAATATAGGGCATGATTTTACACCTCATCTATCAGTTTTCTTTATTATACCACAGCGGCTTACAAAATTTAAGACTAAATGTTGACCGTGATGCCGCCGATATCATCCTCTACCCGCTGTATCGGTCGCAGGCGCAGAGTCGCCATCCATATTATGGTCATTTTGTCGCTTAAAATGGTTCAATTATAAACGCTTTGTGAACTTTCTCCGTCTATTTGCACAAAGCGGACAAAATGTGTTATCATAGATAGCAGAAATGTTACCCGACGATCGGAAGTGTATTTATGAATATCAAATGTACTCAAAATATTTATAAAAGCGCCAACGGCGTCTCCAATGTCACCTATTATATCCTCACGCCGGAGGGTGTGGAGATTCGCGGCATTGTGCAGCTGTCACACGGCATGTGCGAATACTTTTCGCGCTATACAGCCTTTGCCAAGTACCTTTGCGGTCTGGGTTTTATTGTGTGCGGCAATGATCATATTGGTCATGGCGCATCGGTCGCACGAGATGCCGATCTTGGCTTTTTTGCCACCAAGGATGGCTGGAAATACCTTGTTGAAGATGTTAAGCAATTGACTGATCTGATGCAGCGCCGCTATCCCAACCTGCCCTATTTCCTCTTCGGTCACTCGATGGGTTCACTCATTGCCAGACTGTATCTGGCAAGCTATGGAGAGAAACTTGCGGGCTGTATTTTATCCGGCACGGCCGGCCCGAATCCGGCGGCTCTTACCGGTGCACGCGTGGCGGATTCCATCGCGCACTCGCGCGGTATGACTTACCGCAGCGGCTTTTTATCCTCCCTGACTTTCCAAGGTTATAACCGCAAGATTAAAAATCCTCACTGCTGCTTCGATTGGTTGTCGCGCGATACAAATGCGGTTGCACTGTATACGTCGGATGAAAAATGCAATTTTGTCTTTACCGCAACCGGATTCCGGGATTTGTACACCCTGTGCGTCAGAGCCAATTCCAATCACACCTTCCGCGCTACACCGCGCACGCTCCCCCTGCTATTTTTAACCGGAGACAAAGATCCGGTCAGCAAATACGGCGAGGGCACCAGGCGCGTTGTCACGCTATACCGCGGCGCAGGCCTCAAGGATATCGAGGTGGTCTTTTATAAGGATGCCCGGCACGAGATTCTCAACGAGCTCAATCGGTTAGAAGTGTTTGGCGATATTTCGCGCTGGCTTGAAAAACAGCTTGCCGCCTTGGCTGAACGCGAAAATCAATCCATTTCCGCAAACTAAATAGAAAGAGCGTCGCTACTTCGTTAGTGACGCTCTTTTTTATCTATTTTAATAAGCACTTATTATGATTTCAAGGTCAAAATCTCAGCCGGTGTTTCCAGCCGCAAATCTGCCGTCAGGGAATCCGGCTCATGGCAGCCCCAAAGCGCGAGCACACTTTTCACCCCTGCCGCCGCTGCACACTGCATATCATACCGGCTGTCGCCAATGTAAACAGCCTCCGTTTGTGTGCCGCCCAACCGCCGCAGGCATTCGAGCAGACCATCCGGAGCAGGCTTGGGCATTGCCACATCGTCTGCACAGATAATTTCGTCAAAATATCCATTCAGCCCGAGCGGTGTAACGCCGCCCTCGAGCTGCTTACGCGTACGCGATGTCACAACGCCCAGCTTGCACCCCTGCTCACGCAGCGTGGTCAGCACCTCTAAAACGCCATCATAGGGTTTGATTTGATCCAGATTGGCATAGGCGAGCGTTTCCCAATGCGTAACCGTTCCCTCGATATCTGCAATGCCAAGCTTGCGCAGCGCATCGCGCCCGGGCATTCCGAACGACCAACGCAGTTCTTCCAACGTATAGTCCTGCCCCTGCGCACGCAGTGCCTGCTGGAAGGCAATCTGATCGACATGAGCACTATCAATCAGCGTGCCGTCAATATCAAATATAAAATAGTTCATGCTCCGTTCTCCTTTAATAGTCTCTCGGCCAAAATATACAGGCCATTCTCATAGTCAGCTTCAAATGCGTCCGACTGTATAATCTGCGGCATTGCCTGCGCCGGCAGCTGCCGCTCGCATGATGCGCGAATCTGCTCCAACTTATCCGTAAGCAGATCATTTTGATACAGTACCACGCAATCTGGATTCACCAGTGCCGCATACATGCAAATGACCTGGGTATAATACGCTACTGCATCCGCATTCGCAAAGTGGTTCTTGGCATAGTCCATATTGTGCGCAATTGGCAGATAGTGCAGCTCTCCCGCAAAGGCGCCCGCACCGCTAAAGGCCTTTCCGTTGATGGCCAGACTGGCGCCTATGCCAAAACGCCCCAGATAAATGCAAACCAGTGCTTGCGGCTGATGCACGGCGTTTGCACAGCAGCCGGCTGCCACGATGTGCATGTCGCGTTCGGCCGTGGCCGGCAGCTTTGATGTATGATTCAGATAGGCCGACAGGTTCACGCCCCGCAGCTCGTCATATCCAAAGGTTGCGGCGACTGCACCATCGCGTATCGAACCGTCAAATCCCATGGAAACTGCGCCAAGCTGCGGGTAACGCACCCGTACACGCGCAATCAGCGTGTCAATTGTTTGTAAAACACCTGTTTTACAGTTTTCTTCTCCCGTTTCAACGGCTGCACCGTTCAGATCGCGCACCGCGTACCGCAGATGCCGCGCTTCCAGCCGCAGACAAAGCAGCAGGCGAAACTGCGCCACGCGCACGAAACGCTGCGCGCATCGTCCCCCGGTCGAAGTGCCGAAGCCCGCCTCTGCCACTTCGCCTGTTTCGACCATGGTATCCACCAAGCGGCTAACCGTAGGAAAGCTGAGTCCTGTTTCTCGGGACAATTCATTTTTGCTCATCTCACCGTTTTTCTGCATCGAATTACGAATCAGTTCGGTGTTGATATGCTTTAGTTTCCCTGCGTCCGCCATGGCACCCTCTTCTTTTCTAAGTTTTTAATACTATATTAATAAGCAAGTTCAGTGTATCACTCGCCTCCCCTTTTGTCAATAACAAAAAGAGCGGCGGCACGCAAAACCCTCACGCACCGCCGTATTTCTTTATTTACTTGCTCCAATCGGCTTTGGCCGCACCTTCCGCAAACACATCGTGGAACGCCTTGACATTTGCCGCGATGTCTCCGCCGAAAACAGCAGAACCTGCAACAATGACATCCGCGCCTGCCGCAACGATGTCCGCCGTGTTCGAAAGCTTTGCGCCGCCGTCAATCTCCAGCTCGCACGCATAGCCATTCTTCTGGATTTCCGCACGCACCGCGCGAATTTTATCCATGCACTCCGGAATGAAGCCCTGTCCGCCAAAGCCGGGTTCCACTGTCATAATCAGCACCATATCGCAGTACGGCAGCAGCGGGAACAGCACTTCAGCCGGTGTTTTAGGCTTGATAACGCATGCCGCCTTGACACCCGCCGCGCGAATTTTTTTGAGCTGCTCAAGTGTATCACCGTTGGATTCATAATGAACGGTGATAATGTCCGAGCCGGCCTTGATGAAATCATCCAGATACTGATCGGGATCAGAAATCATCAGATGTACGTCGAGCACCTTATCGGTTGCACCGCGCAGCGCCTTAACGACCGGTGCGCCAATCGTAATATTGGGCACAAAATGGCCATCCATGACATCGACGTGCACGTATTCCGCACCCGCATCGGTGGCGATTTTGATATCACGCGCCAAATTTGCAAAGTCCGCCGAGAGAATAGACGGCGACAGTTTGATTTCCATGCTTCTTCCTCCTGTAACCACGCGGGCCCGCGCGGCATAAATTGATGATAAGCGGATCGTCAGCGCGTCACCGCGCCGTCCGCTTTTTTCAGATACCGGGGACTTTCGCAGGACGCGTTACCTGCGCAAGTCCCCTTTGGTTTTCCCTTACCAAATATTATACACGATTTCTTGTTAAATTCAAAAGGAATTTGTCGGCCGCGTCATTGATTTATGTCAAAAAAACAGGTAAAATAAGTGTACAAGCGAATTTTTGACTACTTGAACATGAGAGGAATCGAAAAAATGAGCGTCAATCGTTGTTATTCTGAAAAAAAGCCTGGTTTTGACGTAGAAGCGCGCAGTCTGTTTGCCAGCCTGCACGACCTGCTCGAAATCAGAAATCTCACCGGTGTGCGTTATCTGTGTCGCTATGATGTAGAGGGTCTCGCACCCGAAGCCTATCAGAAGGCTGCCACCATCGTATTTTCCGAGCCGATGGCAGATGTCTGCTATGACGAAGCCTTTCCGCTGCCTACCGGTGCGCACACCGTGCTTGCGGTCGAGCCGCTGCCCGGTCAGTTTGACCAACGCGCCGACTCCTGCGCACAGTGCATTCAGTTGTTGACCGGCGGCGAACGTCCGACTGTTGCGGCCGCTAAAATTTACGTACTTGAAGGCGAACTGTCTGCGGACGATATGCAGCAGATTAAGAATTATCTCATCAACCCTGTCGACGCGCGTGAAGCTTCACAGGACAAGCCCCAAACGCTCAAGGTGACCTATGCTATTCCGACCACGGTTGCATCCGTTGTCGGCTTCATGCATATGGACGATGCCGCGCTCTCCTCTCTGCTCGGCAATATGGGCCTTGCAATGGATCTCGATGATCTCAAGTTCCTGCAAACCTACTTCCGCGACGAGGAAAAGCGCGACCCCACCATCACCGAAGTGCGGATGGTTGACACCTACTGGTCGGATCACTGCCGCCACACCACCTTCCTGACTGAGATTGACGGCGTGCAAATCAACGACCCGATGGTACAGGACGCATTCGACCGCTATCTTGCCGCCCGTGTTGAGGTTTACGGCGAGGAGAAGGCATCCAAGCGCCCCATCACGCTGATGGATATCGCGACTGCCGCTGCGAAAGTTCTTAAAAAGCGCGGATATCTCAAGAATATTGACGAATCCGAGGAAATTAACGCCTGCTCCATCAAGGTGAAAGCCAATATCGACGGCAGACTTGAAGACTGGCTTCTCATGTTCAAGAACGAAACCCACAACCACCCGACCGAAATCGAACCCTTCGGCGGCGCAGCGACCTGCCTTGGCGGCGCGATTCGCGACCCGCTGTCCGGCCGAAGCTACGTCTATCAGGCGATGCGTGTGACCGGCGCGGGCGATCCGACCGTTCCGCTTTCCGAAACGCTTGAGCACAAGCTGCCCCAGCGCAAGCTGTGCCAGACAGCTGCCGCCGGCTATTCGTCCTACGGCAACCAGATTGGTCTGGCTACCGGCCTTGTTCACGAGATTTATCACCCGGGTTATGTCGCTAAGCGCATGGAAATCGGTGCGGTTGTCGGTGCGGCTCCGGCGGAAAACGTTATTCGCGAAGTGCCCGATCCGGGCGACATCGTCATCCTGCTCGGCGGCAAAACCGGCCGTGACGGCTGCGGCGGTGCAACCGGTTCGTCGAAGAGCCACACCGAGGAATCACTCGAAGCCTGTGGTGCTGAGGTGCAGAAGGGCAATCCCCCGGAGGAGCGCAAGATTCAGCGTCTGTTCCGCAACGGCGATGTGACCAAGCTGATCCGCCGCTGCAACGACTTCGGCGCAGGCGGCGTTTCTGTCGCTATCGGCGAGTTGGCCGACGGTCTGGACATCAATCTTGATGCCGTACCCAAGAAGTACGACGGTCTGGACGGCACTGAGCTTGCCATCTCCGAATCGCAGGAGCGCATGGCGGTCGTCGTGCGTGCGAAGGATGTCGATGCCTTCATCGCAGCTGCCGCAAAGGAAAACATCGAAGCGGTCGTCGTTGCCGAAGTGACGGACAAAAACCGTCTATGCCTGTCATGGAACGGCACCATGATTGCCGACGTATCCCGCGACTTCCTCAACACCAACGGCTGCGCCAAGCATGCCGATGCGGAAATCGCCGCAATGCCCGCGCCGTCTATTGCGTGCGAGCCTGTGGGTGACACAATGAAGGCCAAGCTGCTTGCACATGCCTCGTCTCTCGGCGTTTGCCTTGAGCGCGGTCTAGTTGAACGGTTTGACGGTTCGATTGGCTCAAACTCCGTCTTCATGCCCTTTGGCGGCAAGTATCAGCTGACACCGACGCAGGTCATGGCGGCGACTATGCCTGCACTTTCCGGCCAGTGCTCGACTGCATCGGTCATGGCTTACGGCTTTGACCCTTATTTCACCGAACAGAACCCCTTCCTCGGTGCTTCCGCTGCGGTCATCGAATCGGTGGCCAAGCTGGTGGCAGCAGGTTGCGATTTTGAAACCGCTTACCTGACGTTCCAAGAATATTTTGAGCGTCTGAACCGCGATCCCAAGCGCTTTGGCAAGCCGCTTTCGGCTCTGCTCGGCGCATACGCCGCGCAGGAGGAACTCTGCCTCGGCGCAATTGGCGGCAAGGACTCCATGAGCGGCTCGTTCGGCGACATGGACGTACCGCCCACGTTAGTTTCGTTCGCCATTGCCCCGCAGGATGCGGATCGACTGATTTCTCCCGAATTTAAGGCGGGCGGTCATCCGGTTTACTTCTTCGATGCACCGTACTATCCGGACGGTTCGCCCGATTATATCACCCTAAAGCACACGTGGAACGAGGTTGCTGACCTGATTGCAAGCGGCCGTGCGGTTTCCGCTTGGGCGCTGACAGTCGGCGGCATCGCCGAAGGCGTGTGCAAAATGACACTCGGCAACAAGGTTGGTTTTGAATTTGATCCCTCCTTCCCTGCCGACGCGCTCTTCCTCAAGAACTTTGGCGGCATCCTGATTGAAGCGGCGTGCGAGCTGCCGGCTTACTGGCTGGTCGGCTGCACGACGGATGATCAGGCCGTATCGGTTGCCGGCGAATCAGTATCGCTCGACGAACTGACCGCTGCGTTTGAAGGCAAGCTGGAAAGCGTATTCCCGACCCAGGCAGCCGCTTCGGACGAACAGCTTAAAACCGTATCGTTTACCGAACGCAGCACCGCTGCCCCTGCTGTGAAGTCGGCAAAGCCTCTGGCTGTCATTCCGGTCTTCCCGGGCACCAACTGCGAATACGACACCGCGCGCGCGGTCGAAAACGCAGGCGGTGCGGCAGAGATTATCGTTGTGCGCAACTTCTCCGCAGATGCACTTCATGAATCCGCTGCACAGCTGGAGCAGGCCATTCGCCGTGCACAGATGGTCGTTCTGCCCGGCGGCTTCTCCGGCGGTGACGAGCCCGATGGCTCGGGCAAGTTTATTGCATCCTTCCTGCGCGGCCCCGGTATCAAGGACGCGGTGCACGAGCTACTGCAAAAACGTGACGGCTTGATGCTCGGCATCTGCAACGGCTTCCAAGCGCTGATTAAGCTGGGACTTGTACCCTACGGTGAAATCCGCGATGAGATGACCGCTGACGACCCGACGCTGACCTTCAACCTCATCGGCCGCCACCAGAGCCGCTATGTCACCACGCGTGTCGCTTCGGTCAAATCCCCGTGGCTGTCGTCGTGTGAGGTCGGAGATTTGCACTCTATTGCAATCTCGCATGGCGAAGGCCGCTTCGTTGCGCCGCAACACGTGGTGGACGAGCTGATTGCCAACGGTCAGATTGCGTTCCAGTATACCGATCTTGCAGGCGAACCGTCTATGGATATTGCATGGAATCCGAATGGTTCGATGTGCGCGATTGAGGGCATCACCTCCCCTGATGGCCGTGTGCTTGGCAAGATGGGCCACACAGAGCGCTATAGCCCCTACGTCGGTCACAATATCTACGGTAACAAATATCAGCCGATTTTCGAAAACGGCGTTCGCTACTTTAAATAATACAAAGCACAACGCGGCTGCTGATATAGCCGCGTTGTGCTTCCTTTTAATGAATCATTTTCGCAAAGGAGCCCACACATGATTCCCTACGAACACAAAGCGCAGTACTACGAAACCGACGGCATGGGCATCATCCACCACTCCAACTATATTCGATGGTTTGAAGAGGCGCGCGTCGATATGCTCGAGCAGCTTGGCATCGGCTACGACCGTTTTGAGGCGCTCGGCTTTTCCAGTCCGGTTCTGGGTGTAAGTTGTGAGTATAAGCACATGGTTCGCTTCTCCGAGGTCGTAACGGTTACAGCGCGTGTACTCAGCTATACAGGCGTCAAAATGACGATTGGATACAAAATCGCCGACAAGCAAACCGGGGCACTGCGCTGTACCGGTGAAAGCCGACACTGTTTTCTGGCTGCAGGCGACCGGCCCGTATCTCTGAAACGTGTCTGGCCTGAAGCCCATGAGATTTTTGCCGCACATACAGAAGCATAAAAAGAATCCCGCCCTTAGGGGGCGGGATTCTTTTTATGCCTGCACGTAATAAATAATCGTAACTTCACCGTCAACAATGGAAGGATAGCTGTAGCGGTACTTACCGCCCGTGCTCTCCAGTGCATCCATTTTGTGATAATGCGTCACATCAATCGCAACACAGTTTTCCGCAATCGGATAGGTTACAGTGTTATTCGGATTCTTTTCCGTCGGCTGACTCACCAGAATCTCATTCTGGCGGTAGACCATGGTGCGGTCAATCGGCTGATTTTCCGCAAGCGTGATATACGTCACACCATTCACCTGACGTAGCTTGGAATAACGCATCAGGTCACTATACTGCACGCTCTCATCATAATTCTCAATAATCACATCACGATAAACCTGCGAGCCAATGCAGACATTGACCACATCACCACGTTTTTCGTAAAACGTGCTGCCGTCCTGTACCGTCAAGTGGGTGACGCGATACAGCATGACCGCCATTTCGGCCCGGGTGACATTATCTGTCGGCTTAATCGCACCATCTGATCCACCAACAACCTGTGCCTTAACCAATGCGCCAACAGCGGCGCGTGCATACTCCGCCACTTGGTCTGCGTCCGGAAATTCCGCGAGCGTACCGTCAACCAGAGCAATACTGGCACGGTCAAGCGTACGTTCCAGAAAGACCATTGCATCCTGACGCGTCATGTACGCCTGCGGCTGAAAACGGTTGTTCTCTGCTCCGGCTGCAATGCCCCAGGCTTTTGCAGCGGTTACCGCGGAAGCATAGTACGCCTCCTGCGGCACATCATCAAAGGTGCCCTTCGATGCAATTGCACCGCTTTGGAGCGCCTGACTCATGCCATAGGCGCGATCAAGCATCACGATAAAATCGGCGCGTGTGATCGGGTTCTCCGGATTGAATAAATAGTCGCCACTGCCCTTAATGACCCCGGCCAACGCAAGAGAGTCCACCTCTCGGTGCGCCCACGCAAAGCCATCAGAAACGTCATAAAAATACACAGAATGATCGGGCAGATACGCATAGGTTTGTGAGTTGTCAGTCGCCAGAGCTGCGGTGAGTCCGCTGATGGCAACGAGGACAACTAATAGCACAACAGCTATTAGCTTACGCGTTCTTTTCATAATCTTCTCCTTGCAATCAATTTGCAAACATGATGGGCATTTTTTCCCACCTCTGCAAACTTACTGCCCGATTATAACATACGCTTCCCCACTATTCAAGCGAAAAGTTGCATAAAATTCTCGCCCGAACGCGCACTATCTATACTTTTCCGTGCATTTTTCGCTCAAAATTTTCCGATTCATCTATTTCCCGGTTCATTTTTGCGATATCCGACGCTTTCCCTATCCGTACATGCATTCCCTGAGCAGCCTCACATAAACACACAACTGAGCGGTCATTTCCCTGAATCAGCGCGCATCATTTCCCACCGGCACGTCATTGCCTGCCTTTCTTTACGGCTTGTTTTTCTGCTCTTCCCGATACCAAATATAGCTCATTACGTTTGGAATCAGCAACGCAACCATCAGCACCGTGAAGAAGAAAATCATTCTCGGTTTTTCAGGCATCAAACAGCTAAGGAAGCCGAGGATGCCGGCTCCAAACAACATGCGCCCGGCGAGTCGGTGCGTCCGAATCCACACCGTTTCACTGTCCAGTGTCCACGGATTTCTCAAGCCGCCGAAATAGTTCTGTCGGAATTTCGGCAGCATATTGCCCAGTATGATAAACAGCACGCTGCAAATCGCAGTCACCGCAGTGCCGACGCTGACCGTGCCCGGCCAAAAACTCTCTACAATTATAATACCGCACATAGCAATCATAAACAGCATCATAATCACTTGAAACAAATCATAGGACGGCATGAACTTATCATAATTTTTTCGGCGCGGATCGATATATGGAATCAACGGGAACAGCACGGCAAACAGCACGCTTAAGCCTCCCATCATCCACAAAGTTGATTTTGATCCATAGAGTACCACCCCATTAAATCCCCAATTCGTCGGGATTTCCGCCGGCAGGCGCCCATACACGGCTGCAATCATCACCAGCGGTATCACGGCAAGAATCCATGCAAAAATCTGCATTCTGCTAAATCTCTTCACGACTATTATCTCCTTTCAACGCGCTCAGCCAACCAAGAATCTCGTCTACGACCGACATGTTGAGCTCATAGTAAATGTACTTTCCCTGCTTATCGTCCAATATCAGCCCCGCCTCACGCAGAATCGACAAATGGTGCGAAATCGTCGCTCCGGAAACATCGAACCGCGCTGCAATGTCCCCTGCCGGCATCGGCCCTGCACGCAGCAAGTGCAGAATCTCACGCCGAATCGGATCCGACAATGCTTTAAAACTTTGCTGGAACCCCATTTAATCACCTCATTTCGAACTTTGTCTAAATATAGAATAACGCCTCTCCATGCTGTTGTCAAGTATATTTAGATGGATATCAAAATGTTTCAGAATAAAAAAAAGAACCCGCCTAAGCGGATTCTTTCTATTGACAATTAAGCCATGCCGTTGAGCTTGCCAGTCAGCGCACTCTTCTTGTTGGCCGCGTTGTTCTTATGCAGGAGGTGCTTGGCAGCCGCCTGATCAACCGCCTTAACAGCAGTCGTATATGCAGCAGTGGCCTCCGCCTTGTCGCCAGAAGCAACAGCACCGTCGAACTTCTTCAGGACGGTCTTGAGCGCGCTCTTAGCCATCTGGTTATTCATGGCCTTAACAGTGTTAACCTTAACACGCTTCTTCGCAGATTTAATGTTTGGCATTCCGAAAACACCTCCTTTGTATTCTATTCGTCAGTAGTTCTATTCTACCATCACATTGCCGAAATTGCAAGCTTTTTTTGTTTTCTGCTCACATTTTTTTGCGAGCAAAGCAACAAAACCTGCGCAATAACGAAATACAAAAACCGCTTGAATGATCCCAAGCGGTTTTGAAATGGTCCGAGTGACAGGACTTGAACCTGCGGCCTCTTGACCCCCAGTCAAGCACGCTACCAACTGCGCTACACCCGGATAACAGGCGGGGTTTCTCAACCCTGCCTGATTAGGATACCAAATTTCGTGCCGATTGTCAATACTTTTTTCAAATTGCACAAAAGTTTGTGATGTATTACTCTAACTGTGGATAGACCACACGGTTTATACTACAAAAATTTATGGAGTGAATCATATGAAAGCAACTGTAATGGGTAAGGAATTTATTAGTGGCACGTCCAAGAAAACTGGTAAGGATTTCGCCGCTAACGTGGTGCATGTTGCACACAAGAAAAACGGCGTTGAAGGTTCTGCTGTCGATGCTATTTGGCTCGACCCTAAGACGTATCCGCTGCCCGATATTCAAATCGGCAAAATTTACGATATTGACCGTGATTCTCACGGCTTTATCGTTGGCTTTGAACTTGTACGGTAACGCCCATGGACTACCCACACCCAAACGAACCGCGCCCATCGTGTAGGCATTATGGCGATAAGTGCCATAAATGCCGTCAGCGGGCGTTCTGTTTCCTTTTCCGTCAGCGTCCTCCACCATTTCCCCCGCTAACGCGCCGCAAGGCGCGTTAGTTGCAGGGGTACAGTATTACCCCCTGCAACTTCTGTATGTTTGTATGTTCATGTATGGAGGACGGAGAAATGCCACAGGCTCGGAAATGGCAGTTAACTTTCAACAATCCCGAAGAGCACGGATTCACCCACGATGTGATTGTCGAGAAAATTGAAGAGATTGCATCCGTGGTTTACTGGTGCATGTGTGATGAAGTCGGCTCAGAGGGCACATATCACACGCACCTCTACATAGCTTTCAAAAATCCTAAGATGCATACCGTTCTGGCGAATTCGTTCCCCGGTGCGCATCGTGAAATCGCACACGGCACGTCAATGCAAAACCGCGATTACGTAGCCAAAGACGGCGAACGCTTTAACAAGCAGCCTGACGGCACGTATGACTACGTAGACGGTAACGGCAAGCGTCACACTGGCACAAACTATGCCGATACTTTCCTTGAGTGGGGCGAGATGCCCCGCGAGCAGCAAGGTAAGTCGAAAGACGCTGAACGTATCGTTAGCTTGATTAAAGACGGTGCGACAAACCTTGAAATTGTTGACGCTGTAAACACGGCGTATAAAGACCTTGAAAAAATCGAGCGTACGCGCTCCATGTATCGTGATGCCGAGTTTGCCAATTCATGGCGCAACCTCGAAGTGACGTATATTTTCGGTTCGACTGGCGCGGGCAAGACTCGCTCTGTGATGGATAAATTCGGCTATGCCAATTGCTATCGCGTCACCGACTACAAACACCCCTTTGATACCTATGACGGTCAGGACGTGCTTATCTTTGAAGAATTTCGCGGCGGCTTAAAGCATGGCGATATGCTCAACTATCTGGACGGTTATCCGCTCTTGCTGCCCTGCCGCTATTTCAATCGCCAAGCCTGTTATACCAAGGTGTATTTGATTACCAACGTCCCGCCCGATGAACAGTATCTAAACGTAGACCGCGAAAGCCGTAACGCTTTCTTTCGCCGTATTCACAATGTGGTCATGTACGACAAGAACGGTGTTGCGGTCGAGTATGAAGGCGTACAGGCCTATTGTAATCGCTTTAGTTGGGTGCAAGAAGCTGAACAGGCTATACAAGTGAATATGGAGGTTGCGCAGTGATTTTTATTTCTGAATTTGTGTTTATTCTTGGTATTGCTGTTATTACCGGAATGTATGCAATGGTTTTGGAAAGAATCTGTCCTCAATACTCAGTAGTTGGCTATATCATTATTTCTCTTTTTGATGCTTTGACTATAATTTCTGTTTTTAAATCTGGTATCCTAATACAATTATTTTCTTAGGTTTAGAAAGAGGTAAACACCATGACATTTTACATTTACGACCATTCTAACAAGCTGATTTGTGTAACAACGTATTGGCATGTTGTGCATGAAATAATTTCGCGCTATGCCGCCTTTGGTGATTGCCGCATCGTAGTCACCAATTAAAAAGACCGCGATTACTCACGGTCTTTCACATTACATCGGTCCATATTTTTCTCGGTCTTTTCGAATTGTTCGAAGAACTATTTTTGTGACTAGCCAAGCGATATAGCCTATGTATAGAGTTAATACCATAACGCTTGCTAAGATTCCCATTAAAGCGTCCATAAACTGCATTGTATTCCCTCCTTTTTCCTAATTTTACCGTAGAAATGAAGGTGTGTCAATTTGTTTCAGCGAATAGCAGTATTATTTTTATCGCTTACAATTGTTATTTCTTCATCTTTTACTACTGCATCGGCAGTTGATGCAGGAATTGCTGCTACGCTCATTTCTAATTTTATAGATTATGCTAAGGCGGCTAATGAAAATGTGAATTCTGCTGGAAAGTTTCTAGTTGATTGCTTTTCGTATGTTACGGATGCTTCGGTTTGCGCATCTTCTTCTAACCATAAACATGACTTTCAAAAGCAAAACACCCAAGTAGGCGATAACGTCGGCGTGCACTACGTTTGCCAATACTGCGGCAGAGCATCAGCTGACGTATTCAGCGAAGCCTACACCCAATACACCGACCAAATGCAAACCGACCTCGGCTCGGCAACGTTGATAAACGGCGGTGTGCGTGTATATTTTCCCGCCGTATCTATAACTGGTACAGGCGTTGATAGTTCTTCAATTTCTTCGGATGGCTTTACGGTTTCAGGTGTTCTAAAGTCTTTGACTTCTTTGACATTTGGATATTGTAAATTTTCACCTATATCCGCTCCTTTCTCGGGAAAGTATTCTTGTGGCGTTGATATGGTATTCGATAATTGTTATGTTTCTAGCTATATGCCTCAGAATTATAACATTAATTCTGGTGTGAAAGTATATCCAGGCAACGGTTCTGAATCTTTAGCCGTAGAACAAAAGGTAGCTGGCAATTTTGCTTCTTTTTCTGGTAGAGCTTACTTTGATCTTACTCCTTATACTGGTGTAGTTGGTGACCATACTACTCTGAATATCACCAACAATTCCCGCCCCACCATCCTTACTGGTGACATCGGCTATTACAACGAAGGCGAACTTCAAGTAATTGAAGACCAAACCATTGTAAACGAAGCAGAAAACACCGTTACAGACCCTGTCACAGGTGAATCAAAGGAAATTGAATCATGGGTCTATGATTACATCAAGCGCATTTATGAAATTCTCACCACAGACGGTGAAAAGACAACCGTTACATATGGCGATGAATACATCACTTACGAAACTGGTGACAAGACCTATAATTTCTACTACGTGGACGCTGATGCATCTGGCAGCGGCTCGGTTGACATCGGCGGCTCTGGTGATGTTTCTGGCTTTCTGGACTGGTGGAAAAATGAGTGGTTGGAGTTCCGTACATGGCTTGCGCGAACCTTTGCAGGATTATCTTACGACCCTGACCATACCCACGAGTATAAAAGTACCGTGGTCAGTGAATCTACCTGCATCACCTCCGGACTAACCCTCTTCACTTGCTCCTGCGGTGATTCCTATGAGGAACGCTCGGACGTGCTGCCACATGATTATGAATTCTATCAAACGATTCCCGCCACGTATGACGAACAGGGTAATATTGTAACCGATGCCTATGACATGTATATCTGTTCTATGTGCAATCGTATTTCGCGTGTTCCTGTCGATACGCAACCTTCAGAGGAAACAGAGGATAACCAAGAAAAATCCCTTTTAGGCTCGTTCGGCCTTCTCCGTGATTTGCTCAGTTTCTTCTGGAACGGTTTTAATGGTTTCATCGGTGATGGTATCGGTAAATTTATCACCACCTCAGGCGATAGTAGCAACGATATTTTTTCCATCCTCGGTGAAGTAGATTGGAGTGGTTAACATGGGATTGATGGGAACTATCGGACTTCCGTTTGATGTCCTGAAAGTGTTCAGTGAGATGAAAAATATCTTCAATGCGTTTCCCCTCGTGTTTCGTGTTGTTTTCTCAGCCTGTTTCCTTATGATTTGCCTGTTCGCAATCACTAAGATGCTGACACGATAGGAGGAATACAAAATGCTTGAAGCGCTTCTTTCCTCGTTTTTCGGTTGGCTGCCACTTGGCCTTTGGATTCCTGTTTGGGCAGTAATTGCAGTGTCGCTGCTTACCCTTGTGATTCGTATTATCACAATCATTGCAGACCTTGTCCTGCGCCTTATCGGCGCATTCACGTAAGGGGTGATTTTATGGTAACGGAGATTGCAAAAACTGTTTTTGGTGCTATCTGGAAAATGTTTGTTAATACGCAAGTTCCCGGTTTAAATGTTAGCTTCGCCGCTCTGGCAATCGCACTTTTTATTATCCGCTTTTCCATTTCGCTTTTCGGCCTGATTTCCGGTATCGGCGGCATGGGTAGCGCGGACTATGGACGCGCTGCAAACAATGCGGAAAAACTGAAAAATTCCTATCGGTGGAACAACCGTAACAAAATTGGTTTTTAAATAGGTGACAATATGAAATTTTTTCGTACATCGGTTGTACTGGCTGTGTTGTCGGTGCTTACGCTTCCTGTCTATGCTGCTGAGACTGTCCCTGAAACTGCTCCGGCAGTGGAACAGGGTGAAACGGTTACTTATGAAAGTGATAATAAGAATGTTATCGTTAATGTGACTGTTCCTGCGGTCGAGCAAACCAGTCCCACAGCAGTTGAAAACACAGAAACAGAGAGCGTTGAGACGCTCCCTGAATACGCTACATTCCTCTTGGATGATTACCCATACCAAGAGGATGATACAACGCTCTCAGCGGCTGTATACCGCCTTTTCGGTACATATCATCCACGTACCCAAACTGTTACGGAATATCTCGCTGACGGTACGGCAGTGACCTATCAGGAGTACGTCCCCGGTCTTGCCGGGCTTGATTGGTATTGGCTCTTTGGTGCTGCCTTGTTCGCACTTGTCCTCTGGTCGCTTTTCGCGTTGATTGGAGGTCTTATGAAGCATGGCTAATATGATTGCTTTCTGCGATGCTGTGCTGCATCTGGTGGCCGATTTTCTGGCTTCTGAGCCGATTATCTATTTGTTTGGTCTTATCCTGCTTTGCTTTATTGCGAAAACGGTTAAGGTGCTGCTGCCGTAAGGTTGTAAGCTTATTCTAGTGGAAAGGAGAACTTACTTATGACTATGGCTACTCTGTTGACTACCATCACCAGTGTTTTCACTGCTGCTGTTGGTTGGGTTGGTACGGTTGCGTCTACGATTGCTGATACCCCTCTTCTGCTGGTCGGCTGTGTATTGGGCTTCATTGGTGTGGGTGTTGGTCTGTTCAAGCGTATGTTTAGCATGTGATTTTTGTAAGAAGTTATTGAAAGGAGGATACTTGTATGACTGAATTGCTTGCCACTATTGGCACTGTCTTTACCTCTGCTGTCGGCTGGGTCGGTACGGTTGCCACTACTATTTCTGGTGAACCGCTGCTGCTTATCGGCTGCGTGATGGGCTTTATCGGTGTTGGCGTTGGACTGTTCAAGCGTATGTTCAATGTCTGATATTTCCCCATCTAACTTTCCTGAAAGGGCGGCGGCGGCGTGAAAACCCGCCCCGCCCTATATCTTTTTTTAACTGATTATGAGGTTTGATATATGCTTTATTTAATTATAATTGTGTTTCTTTGGATTCAATTTGACAATATTCGACATCCCAAGCACGCTTTACAGCTTAACGTCTATTTCGGTGTCCCCGGCTCTGGTAAAACCACCTTCGCGGCTTACCTCGCTCGTGCAGCAAACCGTGAAAGTATTATCATTCGTCTCTGCCATCGTTTTCCCTGCCGCTTTACCAATTGGATTTTGTCCGGCCATAACTGGAAACGAAAAATCCCTGTCTATTCCAATGTCCCTATCAAGGGTACCTATAAACTTGATTGTATGAAGGATATTGGCAATATCATGATTGAAGACGGAAAAATGATTATTGATGAGGCTGGTATCGAATTTAATAACCGTAATCATAAAGAGTTCCCTAAATCCGCTATTAAATTTTTTAAGCTGCATCGTCATTGTGGTGTTTCTGTTGATGTATTTTCTCAATCCCATGAAGATATGGAAGTGACTCTTCGCCGTCTTGCTCAAAATATGTACGTGGTTAAAAAGTCTTTTATTCCCCATTTTATTGTAACTAAGCGTATTTTTCGTAAAGTCGGTATCGACGAAAATACCCATCAAATCTGTGACCATTATTATTTTGGTCTGCCTGTCTTGAGTTCTAAATGGATCTATTGCCCTCCGCTCTGGAAACTATTTGATAGCTATGAACGCCCTGACTTACCTCCGAAGGACTGGGCCTATTGGGATACTCCTGCTGATGTTCCTAATCCTTATGAAACCTGTGAAGATTGTGCTGCTACTGATTGTCCCGCACGATTTTCTGAGGTTCTTTCCCCTTGTGAGCATAAACAACAAATTATTTGATTTCTGGTGATTACTTTGGATTCTTCTTGTTTCTTGCTACTTATTTGTATTTTGTTGGGTCTTTGTATGCTCTATAACAATTCCTGACCACCTCAGCACTCATATAAAACACCCCCAACAAATACTCGTTGGGGGTGCTTTGTCGTTTTAGGCCTGCTCGGCTGCTTTTTCCTTTTCATGCTTTTGGTAGTATTCGTGCCACCAATCTTCATATGCGATAGCACTAAATGCTTTCTCGTATGCTTTGTAGAGATCTGCATAATACGAAGAGTCAAAGCCGTTTTTCAAGTCATTCATATAACTAGTTCTTGTGTTTTGATATTTTTCTACCAGCTTTCCAAGGTCAGGACGTGTTATAAACCATTCCTCTGCATTTTTGAAAACATACTTCTTGATTGGTTCAACCTTGTCAGCCACCAGATTAAACAATGCTTCCATAAATTCATTCTTAGTCATAATTTTTACCTCCGTCAATCTCCATCATCTAAAAGTTGTGCGAGCAAAGCTCGCTCGCGAGCTTTGATGCCTACCATCAGCCCAGTATTGTTTCACTGTCAAGACTGGCCGAAGGCCACTCGCGCAAAAATTTTCGCAGAAAAATTTTGTGGTCTTGACTGGGGAATAATACTGAGCGACCAGCACAGCAACGGCATGCTTATCGTTCTGCCTAGCTGCGCTCTCGCGTCCCTTTAAATTGACAGAAAACCCTATGACTGGTAAACTTGCGATTTGGAGGTGTAGTAATGTTTGTAAAGCCGCATTATAATAAGCATTTATCCCGCGATGACCGGATAAAAATAGAAGCATTGTATCGTCAAGGCCATAGTAAAAAGGAGATAGCCGTTGCTGTTGGTACAAGCTATGAGACAATACGGCGTGAGCTGAAACGTGGTGCGTGTCAGCTTCTGGACTATCGTACATGGACATACTACATATCATATAGCGCACAGATTGCCCAAAAGGATTATGATAATAAATCGACCGCAAAAGGTAGACCTGATAAGCTGGGCAATAACCATGCCTATGCAGCTTTTATTGAGCGCAAAATAATGAAAGAGCGGTATAGCGTTGATGCCGCTTTGTTTGCCGCGCAAAAATCCGGTTTTAATCTCTGTATCTCTCGCACTACCCTCTACCGCTACATAAACGAAGGCATGTTTCTGCATCTCAAAAATATACATCTGCCAGTAGATAAACGACCAAAAAAACAGCACTCCAAGCGGATGCCCGCAAGGAGTGCGTATAGAAGCATAGAGCAGCGTAGTATATCCCGCCATGATGTTGGCCATTGGGAAATGGATACCGTTGTCGGCAAACAAAAAGGCAAGAGCCATTGTCTGCTCGTCTTGACCGAACGTCATAGCCGACAAGAACTGATAATGAAAATGAGCGCCAAGACAGCAGCGAATACTGTCAAGGCGCTCAATCGGCTGTCCTCACATTTTGAAAGTGCATTTTCAAAAATCTTTAAGACCATCACCATGGACAACGGCAGTGAGTTTGCCGATGCCAAGCATATTGAATTCCATAAAGGCAAGCAGCGTACAACCGTCTTTTATTGCCATCCGTTTGCAAGCTGTGAGCGTGGCAGTAACGAGAATGCCAACCGTCTAATACGTAGACACGTCCCAAAGGGTACAAGCATGCTAGGCGTGTCTCAGGCCAAAGCAAGGCATATTCAAGATTGGATGAATCATTACCCGCGCCCCATGTTCAAGGGCAAATGTTCCACAGATATTTTCTATGAAGCCTTAGAGCGCGAAGGCATTGAAATCACTCCAGCAATCCTAGAAATATTTCCTCCTGCACCAGATGAAAAAATAATTTCCTGAAATTACACAGTTTTATCTTGACATTTCAAATTGCACAAAAGTTTTTATGATATCTTATGTTTCTGCCTGCCGCAAAATTTCACGCAGCTCGTCGCCGGTAAATGCATACACCTTGTCACAGAACTGGCACGTCACTTCACTGACTTCTTGCTCTCCCGCCATTTGGGACAGTTCTTCGCGTCCCATGCTGATGAGCGCGCGCGTCACTTTGTCCCTCGTGCAAGCGCAGCGATAGCCGATTGCATCGCTTTGCAGGAATTCAACCTCGAAGCCATCCAGCACCGTCTGAACAATCTCCTCCAGCGTCATGCCGTGATCCAACATTGACGTCATGCTCTCAGCCTTTGCAAGATTCGCTTCCAGCCGGTCAATATCAGCATCCTGAATACCGGGCATCAGCTGCACCAGATAACCACCGGCGCATTTGACCGACTGATCGGTGTCAACCAGCACACCCAGTGCACATGCGGACGGAATTTGTTCACTTTCGGCAAAATAGCGGGTCAAGTCCTCGGCGATTTCGCCATTGACCAGTGCGACTGTACCCGTCACCGGTTCTTTGAGGCCAATATCCTTAATAACCATCAAATAGCCACGACCAACACCTGCGCCGACTGCCAACTTGCCATCCGCTCGAAGCGGCAGGTCGCAGGCCGGATTTTGCAGATAGCCACGGACATAGCCGTCCGAATCGCCTACACAGACAATTGCGCCCAACGGCCCATTTCCCTTGAACTGTACCGTAATCGAGCCGTCATCAACTTTGAGTTGACTGCCCATCATCGCCGTCGCCGTCAGCGTACGGCCGAGCGCCGCCGTGGCAACCGGCAGCGTTTTATGAATCTGCCGTGCGCGCTCGACCAATTCAGTCGTTACTGCGGCAGTAATTTGAATGCCCGCATTGCGAGCCAGTGCGCGGAGTAAGGTATCACTCATAATACGTTCGTTAGTCTCTCTTTCGTGCGGTGAAAAACACGCGATCCTCTTCGCCCCGAACAGGCGAAAACGCGAAGTCACCGTAGGTTTTGATTTCTGTAAAACCTGCCTGTTCCAACATCTCAGTCAGCTGATCAATTGTATAGATACGTTCTTCATGCGTTTCCTGCGCACGATGCCACACTTCATCCTCGCGTTCAAAAATGTCAAACTGGTAGGCGCACAGGTCATGCTCAACCGCCGCCTGCCAGACGCAGAATACATCGTCGTCCTCCCGGACATAGCTGTTCCCGTCGATGCGGGCAAATTTCGCAGGGGTGTTGATGTCAAACACAAACAGGCCGGTTTTAGGCTCCAGAAATAGGTGCACACGCTGAAACGCTTGCTGCAGCGCTTGCGGGTCGATCACATAATTGATGCTGTCCAAACAGCACAGACACACGTCGATTGTGCCATACAAATCGAGTGTTTCCATGCGCTGGTTGAGAAACAGCGGGCGCGGGTCACAGTCGATTGTATTGTTCATTGCCTGCATCAGCATATCGGCCGATGCATCGACTCCAATCATCTCATAACCACGCTCTGCTAAAATTCTCGTTAAGCTGCCCGTGCCGCAAGCCAAATCAAGCACCAACCGCGGCGAAACATCCTCACGCGCAAAAATACGCGCAAAAAAATCCGCCCATTCCGGATAGCCGACATCGTCTGTAAATCGGTCATAGTATGCCGACAAGGTGCGGTAACTATCCATTCTCCTGCTCTTTCAGGCGGTCGAGCAGCTTGCGGTAGCCGTCCGATCCGTAAACCAAACATTTATTCACCCGGCTGATTGTCGCGGTCGACGCGCCAGTCTCCTGTACAATATCGCTGTAAATACGCCCCTCATCGAGCATACGTGCTACCTGAAAACGCTGTACCATTGCACGCAGTTCGGCAATTGTGCAGAGGTCTTCAAAAAAATCATAGCATTCTTCAACCGACTGCAGTCCCAAAATACCATGAAACAGGATGTCCATATCTTCATCCTTTAGCTTTCTGTTCAAAGCAAATTCCTCCTTTTTCAAATATTTTCTCATCACGCATACATTATAACACATCGCTTTCATAGTGTAAAGTATGAAAAAAGTGCAATAATAAGACAAAAAAGCGCACCGCCGAAGCGGTGCACTTGATTGATCTGAAAAAACAGATTAGGCCTTGCCGTTGCAGCCCAGAACATTGACCAACTTGTGGGAAACCATGTCCTTGACAGCCTGACGAGCCGGCTTGAGGTACTGACGGGGATCGAAATCCGCCGGATGCAGAGCAAAGTGCTCACGGATAGCCGCAGTAATGGCCAGACGGATATCGGAGTCGATGTTGATCTTGCAAACCGCACCCTTAGCAGCCTCGCGCAGCATCTCTTCCGGAATGCCGATCGCGTCGGGCATAGCGCCGCCGTACTGGTTTACCTTCTTTACGAAGTCCTGCGGAACGGACGAAGAGCCATGCAGAACAATCGGGAAACCGGGCAGACGATCAGATACATCAGCCAGGATATCAAAGCGCAGCTGCGGGTTCTGGCCGGGCTTAAACTTGTAAGCGCCGTGCGAGGTGCCGATTGCAATCGCTAGGGAGTCAACGCCGGTCTTCTCAACGAAGTCCTGCACCTGCGCGGGATCGGTGTACTGGTGCTCTTCTGCGCAAACGTCGTCTTCAACGCCAGCCAGCTGACCCAGCTCAGCCTCTACAACAACACCATGAGCGTGAGCGTATTCAGCTACCTGCTTGGCAACCTTTACGTTCTCGTCATAGGGAAGGTGCGAGCCGTCGAACATAACGGAGGTGAAGCCGCCGTCGATGCAAGCCTTGCAGATTTCAAAATCAGAGCCGTGGTCAAGGTGCAGAGCAATCGGGATATCCGGGCACTCGATTACAGCCGCCTCTACCATCTTTACGAGGTAGGTGTGGTTAGCGTAAGCGCGTGCACCCTTGGAAACCTGCAGGATGACAGGAGCCTTCTGCTCCTGGCAAGCCTCGGTGATGCCCTGAACGATTTCCATGTTGTTTACGTTGAAGGCGCCGATAGCGTAGCCGCCGTCATAGGCCTTCTTAAACATCTCAGCACTGGTTACTAATGCCATAAGTGGTACTTCCTTTCTTTCTCAAGAGAATATCTTTTCAAGAATTCTAAAATCATTTTAACAGTATGTCCGCCTAAAATCAAGACCAATATCCAAAAAGCCATCCGCTTTTTCCATTTTCGCCTTACCCCCTGCTATTAAGCGTAAAATTTGCAAAATCAAATTGATTTTTCAGGCGCTTTATGGTATCCTCTATAATGAAAGAAAATGCAGAAGGCAATTGACCCTGATGTGTTTCAATTTGTTAGGAGGTTTTCTTAATTATGAGTGAACTCAAAGGCGCATGCGTCATCGGCCAGTCGGGCGGCCCGACTTCGGTCATCAACACCTCGGTGCTCGGCGCGCTCGAAACCGCGCTTGACTGCCCGTCTATTACCCGCGTTTTCGGTATGGCACACGGCATCAAGGGCCTGCTGAACGATGAGCTGTACGACATCGACAAGGAAGACCGTGACGAACTGGCTCTGCTTCGTTACACCCCTTCCTCTGCTCTGGGCTCCTGCCGTTACAAACTGGCCGATCCCGATGTGGATGACACCGATTACAAGCGCATCCTTGAGATCTTCAAGAAGTACGATATCCGTTACTTCTTCTACAACGGCGGCAACGACTCCATGGATACCTGCAACAAGGTTTCCAAGTATATGCTGAAGTCCGGCTACGAGTGCCGCGTCATGGGCATCCCGAAGACGATTGACAACGATCTTTTCGGCACCGACCACTGCCCCGGCTTCGCTTCCGCTGCCAAGTATATCGCAACCTCCTGCATGGAAATCTATCAGGACGCACGCGTTTACGACACCGGCATGGTATGCGTAGTTGAGATTATGGGTCGTCACGCAGGCTGGCTGACCGCTGCTGCCGGTCTTGCTACCGCTCAGGGCGCGGGCCCCGACCTGATTTACCTCCCCGAGACCGACTTCGACATGAAGAAGTTCCTGGCGGACGTCAAGAAGGTTTACGACGAGAAGGGCAACTGCCTGATCGCTGTTTCCGAAGGCATCCACTATGCTGACGGCACCTTCGTTTCTGAGGCTGAAACCTCTGCAACCGACGGCTTCGGCCACGCTCAGCTGGGCGGTCTGGCTGCAAAGCTGGCTGACACGGTTAAGAACGAGCTGGGCTGCAAGGTTCGCGGCATCGAGCTCTCCCTGCTGCAGCGCTGCGCTGCACACTGCGCTTCCAAGACCGATGCGGACGAGTCCTATATGTCCGGCAAGGCTGCTGTTGAGAACGCAGTTGCCGGCAAGACCGACTTCATGCCCGGCTTCAAGTGCACCCGCGACGAGAACGGCTACAAGTGCGAAATCGAACTACTGCCGCTGTCCAAGGTTGCCAACACCGAGAAGAAGGTTCCGATGGAGTGGATCAACGACGAGCACAACGGCGTGACCCAGGGCTTCGTCGACTACGCTCTGCCGCTGGTGAACGGCGATAACGTAGGCCCGAAGGAAAACGGTCTGCCCCGTTTTGCCAAGCTGAAGAAGATTATGGCTGAAGCCTAATCGATTTCGCTGATTGATTTCAACCCTCCCGCGCTGCAAAGCTCGGGAGGGTTTTTCACGCCGTAGCATACGCAGTGGCTCAAGCACAATTTTAAAAAAACCGTCTGCACTCGGCAGACGGTTTTTTAATTACTTATTCATGGTTTTCGCAAAGCTGTCCTTTAGTGTAACGATACGGTTGTACCGTCCATTCTCTCTGTCCTTTACAAAGTAACCCATACGGACAAACTGCATGCGCGTGCCCGGTTCCACTTCTGCAACTGACGGTTCAAGCTTGCATCCGGTCAGATGCTTCAGCGATTCGGGATTGAGGAAATCCAGATAATTTGTGCCCTCCGGCACATCACCTGTATTCTCAAGGGTAAACAGGTTCTCATACAGATACACCTCAGCATCCAGCGCAGTCGGCGCAGACACCCAGTGAATTGTACCCTTCACCTTGCGGCCGTCAACCGGCATACCGTTACTGGTTTCCAAATCAGCAGTGCAGCGCAGTTCAGCGACCTCGCCCTTTTCATCTGTGATGACCTCATTGCACTTGACAATATATGCACCCATCAGACGCACCTCGCCGTCCGGCTTCAGGCGCTGGAACTTCGGAGGCGGTACCATGGCAAAGTCGCTCTTCTCAATATACAGTTCACGCGTGAACGGCACTTGACGCACGCCTGCATTTTCATCCTGCGGATTGTTCGCCACTTCAAAACACTCGGTTTTGTCCTCCGGATAATTGGTGATGACCATCTTGATCGGCTCGGTCACTGCCATGCGTCGGATCGCGGTCTTGTTCAGTTCCTCTCGAATGCAGTGTTCCAGCAGTTTGATATCTACCAGCGAGTTTGCCTTGGCAATGCCGGCGCGCTGAACAAAATCCAAAATCGCACTCGGCGTGTAACCGCGGCGGCGCAGCGCGCTCAGCGTGGGCATGCGAGGATCGTCCCACCCCTCTACCCTGCCGGTCTCAACCAGTTCGCGCAGATAGCGCTTGGACATAACCGTGTTGGTCACATTCAGCCGAGCGAATTCGCGCTGCTTGGGATGGTGCGGCAGCGGGCAATTATCCACCACCCACTCGTACAGCGGACGATGGTTCTCGAACTCAATCGAGCAAAGCGAATGAGTAATGCCCTCAATCGCATCCTGAATCGGGTGCGCGAAGTCGTAAAGCGGATAAATACACCACTTGTCACCCTGACGATGGTGGTGCGCACGCACGATACGGTAGATTGCAGGGTCGCGCAAATTCATATTCGGACTGGCCATGTCAATCTTGGCGCGCAGCGTTTTGGTACCGTCCGGGAATTTTCCCGCGCGCATATCCTGAAACAGTGCCATATTTTCCTCCGGTGTACGGCTGCGATATGGACTTTCCTTGCCCGCCTCGGTCAGCGTGCCGCGATAGGCGCGCATCTCCTCCTGCGTTAAATCACAGACAAACGCTTTGCCATCCCGAATCAGCTGCACTGCACACTCATAGCAGGTTTCAAAATAATCCGAACCATAGTACACGCCGCCGTTCGGCTCTTCACCGGTCAGCCACTTGATGTCCTCCCAGATTGAATCTACATACTCGGTGTCTTCTTTAACCGGGTTTGTATCGTCGTAACGAAGGTTAAACTTTCCGTTATATTTCTTTGCAATCGACCAATTGATAAAAATCGCCTTGGCTGAACCGATATGCAGATAGCCGTTCGGCTCGGGCGGAAAACGGGTGTGGATGGTCTCACCAAGACCCGCCGCGATATCTTCATCAATAATTTCAGTCAGAAAATTGCTTACTTCTTCCATCATAATGCTATTATTCCCCCAAAAGGTAGATTAGAGCGCTGCTGCGCATTTATTCAGACGGTCGAGCACACGGTCGCGTCCCAAAATGCTCATGACCGTCTGCAGGTCTGGCGCATTTTGGCGGCCGGCAACCGCAATGCGAATGACCATTGAAATATCGCCCACCGCACCCTTGTAGGCTTCCGGATTTGCCTTATAGACCTTAGTGTCGCTGGCAAAGCCAAACTGATCGGCAATTGACTTCATTTTTTCAAAAAAGCCGTCCGGCGTATCGTTTTCGTCGAACTGCGCAGCATATGCTGTCAGTATACCCTTTGCATCCTCTGCTGAGACATGCTCCGGCAGCGTATAGTCCGGCTGAAACAGCTCGTCAAACATAAAGTCCATATAGGGCTTCGCATCCGACCAAAGTGCCAAATCCTTGCGCGGCTTCTTACCACCGCGGCCGATTGCCAGATACGCCTTAGAGAACGAAGGATTCCGCACCAATAGCTGATGAAAATCGGCATCGTTGTCTGCGCTCCACTGTGCAATATAGTCGTATACGGTGTCGGCAGACATGCGGGAAATCACGTTTTTGGATACGTCCTTCAGCTTCTCGATGTCAAACAGCGCACCCGAACCGCTCATTTTCTTCGTCGAGAACGGGAAATCGTTCATCGGAACGTCCGGATTTGCACGACGCCATTCCTCAAAGTTAGAATTGAGCAGTGTCATCAGATATTCCATGACGGCAGGCACTGGATATCCTTCCCGATAATAAAAATCCAGTGCAAGCTCCGGATCTTTGCGCTTAGATAACTTACGTTTGCCGCCGGTTTCGGGATCAATTTTCATCAGCTGCGCGGTGTGTGCATACTTCGGTGCCTTCCACCCCATTGCGCGAAACAGCTGCAAATGCACGGGCAACGTTGCGAGCCATTCCTCGCCGCGCACAACGACGGTCGTGCCCATCAGATGATCATCCACTACATGCGCAAAGTGATAGGTCGGAATGCCATCCGATTTCAGGATAACGATATCTTGATCGTTCTCCGTAACTTCCATCTTACCCTTAACGAGGTCTTCGTGCTTTACCTTATTCTCGATGCTGCCCTCCGAACGGAAGCGGATCACATAGGGTGTTCCCTTTTGCAGCTCATTCTCGATTTCTTCCATCGTACGGTCACGCCAAACTGCATATTTACCGTAATATCCGAAATTCTCCTT
Source organism: Butyricicoccus sp. Marseille-Q5471 (assembly GCF_951230135.1). Taxonomy (GTDB): domain Bacteria; phylum Bacillota; class Clostridia; order Oscillospirales; family Butyricicoccaceae; genus Agathobaculum. The sequence goes on from NZ_CATNVC010000006.1 coordinate 80,502, forward strand.
GTTGGCTTCCTGTGCGGCATGGGCAGCAGACAGCTCGTCCTCTGTGCAGAAGCACGGATAGGCCAGTCCCCGTTCCACCAGTGATTTTACAAAGCACTGATAAAGCGCGGCACGCTGGGACTGTCGGTAAGGACCATAAACACCGCGTTCGCCATCCAGAGTGGCGCCTTCATCAAACTGCAGTCCAAACGAAGAGAAGGCTTCGATGATTGTTTTCACACCGCCCTCAACCTCGCGCTTTTTATCGGTATCCTCAATACGCAGATAGAACACGCCGCCCGACTGGTGAGCGAGACGCTCGTCTACCAAAGCGCCATACAAGTTACCAAGATGCATAAATCCGGTCGGGCTCGGGCCCATGCGGGTCACTTTAGCCCCTTCCGGCAGGTCACGCTTTGGGTATTGCTGTTCAATCTGCTCTGGCGAATCTGTAATGTGCGGAAAAAGACGTTCCGCCAAACGGTTATAGTCCATTCTTTTCACTCCATCTATTGTTATGGGTATATTTGCCCACGATATTGTTATTTTATCACACCATACAAAGGCTTGCAAGGCAACGCGACAGATTTAGAAAATTCTTCGTTTTTTTCAGAAAAACCGCTTGTACTCTTTGTGCTTTTATGTTATATTATATAGGCACTTGTAAAACAGGCGCAAATATGACCAATGGAGAAGTATCGAAGTGGTCATAACGAGCCGCACTCGAAATCCACTCGGTCAGTTGCCTTGATAATGTCGGAAACCCTTGAGTTTCCGTGGGTTTGCGGGATTTTGAAAAATTAGCTTTTTACCGATTTCTACGGTTTTTCTACACTTTGCCTTGACTTCTACGAAAGGCTTTGTGTGTTAAAATAAAATATGGAGGCGTATCGAAGTGGTCATAACGAGCCTGACTCGAAATCAGGTTGTCCTCACGGGCACGTGAGTTCGAATCTCACCGCCTCCGCCAGGGGCCTGTTTGCGGTCAATGTCCGCAACAGGCCCTCCATTTTTTTGCCTTTTCTACGCTCTCTTTTGAGGGCGTTTTTTTTGTTTGTGTAGAAAACGGATATGCCTGAGCCCTTGCCCTATAAGGCTTTTCCGTATTCCCATAAGGCAGTCCGTAGAAAATTAGTTGATTGCTGCAAGTCCAGTAGGTTCTGCCACTCGGTTTCTTTCAAACATCCCATCCATAACCAATCCAGATTCGATCTGTGCGTGGAAGTCCAGATGAGAATAAATGTCTGCTGTGGTCGAAAAGGTGCTATGCCCCAGCCATATCTGGATTTGTTTCATTGATATCCCATTTGCAAGCAGTAAGCTGGCGCAGGAATGTCTTAAATCGTGGAAACGGATTTTTTTGAGGTCGGTTTTTTCAAGCACCCAGCTAAAGTGATCCGTTACATAATTAGGGCGCATGAGCTTCCCTGTTTGGTCGAGGCAGATGTAGTCGAGATAATCCCGGCAGTAAGAGCGTTTGAATAGCTTTCGGTACATTTCCTGCTTTTCCTTTTCTGCAAGCAGTAGCTTTTCCACCGATGTCAGCAACGGAAGGGTGCGGAAGCTGGATTTGGTTTTCAGTACATCTTCCCCGACCGTTATGGTTTTGCCATCTACCGTGTCCTCAATCACCTTGTGCTTGATGGAGATGGTTTTTTGTTCAAGGTTGATCGCGTCCCACTTTAATCCGAGAACTTCGCTTCGGCGTAAGCCATAGTAAGCTGCCAGCTTCACACAAATCTCCAAGGGATCATCTGATATCGCATCAAACAGTGCCATCATTTCCTCTGCGGAATAAAACTGAGCCTGATATATATTCTTTTTTGGTCTGTCTACCCGGTCAGCAGGGTTACTGTCGATGATCTCCTTTTTCACCGCATTCTGTAGTGCTCTGCGGAGGACTGCGTGATAATGGATAACCGTATTCGGTGTGTGGCCCTCATCAAAAATTGATTGATGGAAGTCCTGAATATGCTGTGGAGTAACCTCCGCTAAGGTGATGTCCAGTTCGGTAAAGTATCGGCTGATGCGCCCATCCAGCATGGTTTGATAGCCTTTAAATGTTGTTTTAGCTATCGTGGGTTTTGCTTGTATCAGCCATTTTTGAAGGTAGTCAGTAAACAGTACCTCTGCTTGGGGATTCCGTTTGCCCTCGATTAGTTCTCTGGCACGTTCCTCGGCTTCCCGACGCCCCTTTTCTTCCTGCTCCTGTTCGTATTCCAACCGGATCTGGTCAAAGGCTTTCTTCGCTTTCCTGTCGCTGGTTCCCGCTACCGGCAATCCGGTCGGAATCCATTTGCTTTTTCTTTTGCCGTCCACCTTAATGTATAAAACGGCGTAATAAGTATTATTTTTTTCTTGTAGGCAGCCTGTTATCATTGTTATCCTCCTTTGAAATAACAGCGTTTTTGCCTACCATTGACAACATCACAATACCATAGAAAGCATAGGATAGCTATTGATTTACGCGGAAACAATCCAACGGATTTTTCTACGGTTTTGGGCCAATAATAAGCAAAAAGCCATATCAACCAATCTTGATATGGCACATTTCTTCACTCAATAAATATTCGATAACGCATGCCTTAGGAATTTTATAGGTTCGTCCAATGCGAACGCTATGTATCTCTTTTTCCGAAAGCAATTTATAAGCCAGTTTTCGACTAATGCCGCCAAGCATTTCCCGCAATTGATTTACCTCGACTACATCGGGGTATTTTTCAAACATGGTTGTTTTGTTACTCATAAAAACTCCCCCTTCGTTAAAAAAACGCCGGATCAAGTCCGACGCTGATTGTTAGGGCCTGATTGATTTCTTCCATCTCCTGTTGCCCCAACCTGCCAACCCTTTCCCGGAGCCGTATCCGGTCGATGGTGCGTATCTGCTCCAGAAGTGCAAATGACTCCCTGGACAACCTTCCCACTCCGGCAATGACCGCATGGGTGGGTAGAGGCTTTTTCGGCTTGCCGGTGATGGCACAGACGATGGTGGTGGGGCTGTGGCGGTTTCCGATGTCGTTTTGCAGGATAAGTACGGGACGGACGCCCCCTTGTTCACAGCCCACAACGGGGCTTAAGTCGGCATAGAAAATATCGCCGCGGCTGATGCCTTGTTTTATCGTGTTCAAATTTTGCACCTCCTTGGTTTTGACTTCCTTTGTTTTTTCTTAATGGCACAAATATAGGGACCGCACTGCTGTGATTGCTTCCACGGGCAGAACGGTCCCCATCGCTTCTGACATTAAGTCTTTTTTCTATAATAACGGTGCTTAATTCGACACTACTCCCCAAGCACTCTGTACAGAGCATATGGTGCTTTGCACAATAAAGGCGACGGCCTGAACTGCGGCTGGCTTCACCGCATCATGGGAATCTCACCCCCGCCAGGATCTCTGCCGGCTGCCCTCATTGCGTGATTCCCCGGTCAGGGGGGCTGTGACTGGACAGAAGTATCAATATAGGCTGACGGAGTCATTGCGAGACAGGCTGCCACAGCCTGTTTTCCGGTCGGATGGGTACCGCTCTGCACCTTATTTGGCCGTCTTTGATAGGAGCAGAAAGAAACGAGCGAATAAAAAAATAAGTGATTTCACTTTTCTTGCTGCCTGCCTACAGGTGGTCTTGGCGCATCCTCCGGGGTCGCTTTTCCCTTTCAGGGTCCATCAGCTAATGTATTCAGGTCATCGGATATGAAATTTTCAAAGTACGATTGGGGGAATGAGAAAAACCCCCTCACTACTAATCCGGTTTCGTGAGGGGGTCTACAAAAAATATTTTTACTTTTCCATCATTTTTTTTAGCTTCAGCCGAATCTGACGGTCCCGATAGCTGATGGTCTGCTGCTTGATTCCGGTTTCTCTCTCCAGCTCCATCTGCGTTTTTCCTTGATAATACAGGGCAAAAATCAGATTCTGTTCATCTTTGGAAAGTTGTGCTATGCATTGACGGAGCCGCTGTGACATGAGTTTGTCCACTACCATATCCTCCACACGGGGCGAAAGCAAATCAGGGATTGCATCCTCACCGTTGGTTTCCTCCGTATCCAAGGCACTATAATAAAACACACCATGTGCTGTGTCTTTTTCCTCCAGATGTAGTTCACGGCGCTTCATGCGGTAATAGGTTAGATAGATTTCCTCGGTGACAGGGACGAGCTGCCCCTGCACCTTGATTCGATATTCCTTCTTTTCTGCCATATGGCTTGTCCTCCATTTTCTGAGATTTTGATGGTGAGTCAAAATGTCAGAAACGGAGGAGAACGGCAGCGTGGGTTCGACACGCTTATATATAAAACAACTCCTAAATTCCCTCCTTTTGGAAAATTCAGTCGTTGTATCAGTTTTCTTGTCGAAAGAAAAAAGTCAGTACGTTGCCCTTGGCAAAATACTGACTTTTTTAGAATAGAATTATGAAATTGTCCGAGTAAAAGGTGATATGTACAGATTGCGCCGTCTTTAGTTCCACCTCCTATAAAAGGGAATGCAGATAATGCCCATACGGATACCCCCCTTCACCACGGCGCATAGCGAAAGCCGGTATCCTGATACCCCAAAAAGCCATAAAAGATGGCAAGGGCCTGCCCTCTTGGGAGAGGGCAGACCCTTTGCGGTTTTGGCAGCCAGACTATCATAGCGCATAAGCGCCTTAGATCCTCAGCTTTGCGTCCCCGGCTTTTGCCGGGTTTGCCCTTGGCCGTATTTATTTTGTAGCCACTATTTTGTTTTTCTGGTGCCTGCGGAGTAGAAGTAATACCACTTGCCAACAATCTGGAGCCACTTGCCTGATACCAGAACACCGTCTGAGGTGAAATAGTATGTGGCATCGTCCTTTGTAAGCCAACCAGTCACTACCTTACCGTTTTCGTTGGCAAAGACAAACATTATCGGTAGATATCCATTCGTCAAAAGCCTTGTCGTTTGGAGCTGTACTTGCAGTAATCGCCACAACAACGGTTCATAATTGTTCGTCTGCTACCCCAATATTTATCTTTGATCACCTAAATACCGTTTTAGGTAGATACCCGTAACGGACTGTTTGCAGTTAAGTAATTCTTGCGGGGTGCCTTCAAAAATAATTTTTCCGCCTTGCTCACCAGCTCCGGGACCTAAATCAATTAACCAATCCCCATGACAAATCATCTCCAAGTTGTGTTCAATCACAATTAAGGTATCCTCGTTCCAGTCCTTGTGTATGGGCAAATCCCTATAACATGAGCCCCCCTTTTCTAAGAGCAGATCGTGATATTTCTCCGAGGCTTCGATCCCCGCCTCGTCATGATCCAGACATAGGACTACATGGTTTAGGTTCGGATGCAGCTCCAGCATCTTCAGCATGGCGTATTCAGAAACACCGCAGAGTGCCACATAGCTGTGGTTCTGCCAGCCCTTGGGATGCAGGGTGATGTAAGATAGCAAGTCGATGGGAGCCTCAAACACGAAGAGGCGGTTGCCTGTGCCGATATGGTGGAAGCTGTATGCCGGATCGCAGCTATCCACATTTCCCTTGAAGCCGGTTCCCTCGGTGTAGAGCCCTCGTTTATGGGCATGGCGGGGAACTCCGTTTTCATCGTATCCCACAAAGACCGCATTATGGTATTCTTTCATGCCATCCTTGGATTTTTCGCAGCTCTCATACAGGAGCTTTGCTCTGGCAAAGTAACTGACCACATCACGGTCGATGAGCCGGGTTTTAGTAAGGTAGGCATAGACACGGCGCATATCACTGTGGGGATTCGGCAGGGCAAAGGGCTGTTTCGGCTCCTGTTTCTTTTGCGAGGCGGGCCTGTAGACTTCGCCCTGCTCACCGCCCAGCAGCATAGTCACCGCTTCAGGGAAAGACAGCCCATAGAACTGCCGCACGAAGTCAATGGCATACCCGCCGCTCTCTGCGGAGTGATCGTACCACTCGTTACCACGGACGGTGATGCTATGGTCGGCCTCCAGCCGCTTATCACGGCCGCTGGAGATCAGCTTCTCACCCCGCCGCTGGAGAAAGTCCACAAGGTCCACATTGTTGGCACGGTATTTCTGGTCATCCGTAAAATGCACATATACACCCATGGGCGCATCTCCTATCTATGGCGAGTGCCGATTCTATGAAAAAAAGCCGCCCTTTTTACAGGACGGCAATGGCCTTGAAGCAATTTTTCCTTGATGGGTGGCTGCTTGATTTTCTTTTTCTGTTTCTTCACGGTTATCCTCCAATCGTTATAATGACATGGTCTGCTCATGGTCATCCCTCGCATGGCCCTGCGCCTGCTTTTTCTCACGAAGCTTGCGGAGGAGCTTGCGGTCGGTTCGCTGACCGGGCGGTTTCAGCGGCAGAGCGTTGTCTGCAAAAACACGGCTCATGTGATGCAGGAGCCGTGTTCCCACCAGCAGGACAGAGGGGTCTTTGAAATCGTCCATACGTCAGCGTACTGTCCTCCCAGCCCAGTCTGCCGGATGGGTCAATGGAAACATAGTACATCGCCGCATTTCGGGCTACAAAATCTCCCTCCGGTACCGGCGCCGCATTTTCTTCAAGCGCAGGCTTGCGGTACAGCGTAAAGTTATCATCTGTTGTCACTCTGCCCGACAGCCATCCCTGATGGTGATACTTGGGTTGTTTTCCGAAAGCAATCTGATAAAAAGCATTGCTCGCCGCGCCGCTCTCCGGCGCATCCATATACTTTCCCATAATCTTTCCATCCAGCGAGGTCATCATGTGACAGAAGATATAAGGTCTTCCAACATTCATCCCTCCTTTATCTGCGCAATCCACCGGTCAATGTGCGCTGTTGACGTCTGCAAGCTATCTTCATCGAAGCGGATGTTCAAACCGTTCTTCACAGCTGCACCAGCGCAGGTTCTTTCAATATCCTTGAAGGTGTGTCCAATCCACCCGCCGTTGGTCGCAAAGGGATATATCGTTTTACCACTCCAATCGCAGGCAGAAAGCACGGTTTTGACAGCCGGCGCAAAGGTGTGCCACCAAACCGGCGTACCCAAAATGACGGTATCGTATTCACCCGGATTTTTATCAAGCGGCCGGACAGGCGGTTCAAAGCCGGAATCAGCCTCCCGCTGTCCCTGATTCACTACATCATCGTAGCTGCCGGTATAGGGCGTCACGGTTGCTATTTCGGCAATATCACAGTTGAGTGCCTGCTGAATCTGTTCTGCAATACGGCGGGTGTTGCCGCCGTAGGAATAATACAGCACCAGTGTTTTCATGTTGCTCTCCTTATTCAGTCCCAATAGAATTGATCAGTGATACGATTTTTCATAGATTGCAGCGCACTCCTCATCGGCCAGCGGCACACGGTCACAGGCAAACAGGCCGCCCATGGTGGCACGAGCATTTTTTGCCAAGGCCATGGCTTCGTTCACTTCGATTCCATAGTCGCTCATTTTCAGGCCGTCCACGCCACAGGCTTTCTGCAAGCAATCCAGCGCCGCGATAAAATCCATCGGTTCTTTCGCTTCAGCCATGCCAAGCATTTTCGCCATCTCCACGAACCGCTCGTCACAGACGTGTTTGCCGATAAAATGGGTAAAGTATGCCTTGGAAATCAAAATCAGCCCGGCGCCATGGGGCAACTCAGGATGATAGGCACTCATGGCGTGTTCCATAGAATGTTCACTGGTGCAGGAGCCTGTCACCATCGACCAGCCAGACAGCGTGTTTGCAAAGGCCATGTTTTCTCTTGCTTCCAAATCACCACCGTTTTGCACAGCGCGGGCCAAATACTTACCAACCCGTGTGATGGACGCCGCTTGCACCATATCACTCATAGGATTCGCAAAAGCGGAAATGTAACCTTCCACCGCGTGGAACAGCGTGTCAAATCCCTGATAGGCAGTGAATTCAGGCGGCACGGTGGTCATCAGCTCGGCATCCACTACGGCCAGCACCGGGAACAGACTGTCCATGCCGCCGCAGCCGATTTTCTCGTTGGTTTCGGGATTTGTGACAACGCCCACTGGTCAACCTCAGAGCCGGTTCCCGCCGTTGTGGTGATTGCAACAACCGGAAGCGGCGCATGGACGAGCGGCAGATTTTTCCCGGTCGCTCCCGCCACGTAGTCCCACAGTTCACCGGGTTGAGGAGCATACATCGCCATGATTTTGGCGGCGTCCATTACGCTGCCGCCGCCCAGTGCAACAACAAAGTCACAGCCATTGGTACGGGCAAATGCCGCGCCTTCCTCGACCACAGACTTGAGGGGGTTGGCACCAACCTTGTCAAACAGCACTGTTTCCACACCCGGCATGCGCAGCTGCTCCTCCGTTCGGGCAAGTGCACCGCTCTTACGGGTAGATTTGCCATTGGAAATCACGATCATTGCCTTTTTCCCCGGCATGGTCTGTGTGTGCAGATCATTCAGCCGTCCGGCACCAAAGAGAACGCGGGTCGGAATATACACGTTAAAATTCATTTTTGTTTCCTCCGTATTGACATTATTGTTTACAGATGTTACGCTTTGCTTGTAAGCTCTATTAGACTATACAACTTGAAGTTAGGTTTAAGTCAATACCAAAACAGAATTTTTTTTACGGAGGAAACCATGTTTTACACGATAGGTGAAATGGCCGAAAAGCTGAAGGTTGCGCCGTCTACCTTGCGCTACTATGATAAAGAAGGGCTGCTGCCCTTTGTGGAACGCTCCAGCGGCGGTATCCGTATGTTCAACGAAAAAGATTTCATGTGGTTAACCACCATTGAATGTTTGAAAAAAACCGGACTGCCCATCAAGGAAATCAAAATCTTCATTGACTGGTGTATGGAAGGTGACAGCACCATTGAGCAGCGGTTGACTTTGATGGAGGAACAGCGTCGAATCGTGCAGGCGCAAATCTCGCAGATGCAGGATACGCTGGCTGTTTTGGACTACAAGTGCTGGTACTATGAAAAAGCAAAAGAGGCAGGCACTTGTGCCATCCACGATACTTTGACGAATGAAAATATCCCGCCGCAATTTAGAGCAGCAAAAGAAAAAACAGTAACCTTGAAATGAGAACAGCTTCTTACACGTGGCTGATTTTACGGCAAGTTTACTTTGCTTAAATGTTTAAAAAAGGAGGATCTTTCGATCCTCCTTTTTTCAGTTTATTCTATTTTCTCCGCTTGGGCACAATGTGCAACAAACAGTTCGCCCACTGCGTCCAACTCTCCTAAACCGCAAAGCTCTGTCTGCACGGCATACCCTGCCGACTTGAGCGCAGTTTTCCAACTATCCTCATCCCCCGCGAGGTCGTTTTGTGCATGATCCCCCGCCACGATCATAAACGGCGCGAGCGTGACTCGTTTGATTCCTCGCTTTAATAGACGGCTTTCCACATAGGCCAAATCCGGAAAGCCTTCGACTGTGCCAACATAGACATGCTCTGCGCCCAGCGACCGGAACATATTTTCAACCTGACTATAGGCTGCATTGGCAAAATGTGTTGTGCCGTGCCCCATGTACACATACGCTGCATCCTCATCAAGTACACCGATTTGGTCAAGTAGACTTTTACAAATCGCCTCATAATCCGAGGCTTCAAACAGCATCGGCCTGCCAATGCGCAAGCATGCAAAGCGATCCCGATACGACGCGAGCTGACCTAGCATTTTCTCATATTCCACGCCCGGAATGACATGCAGACTTTGACAAAGCACTTCCTCATAGCCTTCCGCAGCCAACTGCTCCATCAGCTCCGCAGGATTCGGAATTTTGATGTTTTCTTCTCTTTCAATCTTGCGAATGACCATCCCCGAGGTGAATGCGCGATAGAAATCATACTCCGGGAACGCCTGACGCAAACGGTTTTCAATGCAAACAATCGCTTCGCGCGCCTGCGGATAGGTTGTCCCGAAGCTGATAATTGCCAGTGCTTTTTTGCCCATTTAAAAGCCCTCCCGCTCGATCATTTGGTAGAGCAGTGCATTGACGATAGCCGCTGCCACATTAGATCCGCCCTTGCGTCCGCGTGCGATGATGTAAGGTGTTTTTCCGTGAAGGAACAGTTCCTTGGATTCAACCACATTGACAAAGCCAACCGGCACACCAATGACCAACGCCGGTGCAAGCTCCCCTGCCCCAATCATTTCATGCAGACGAATCAGCGCCGTGGGCGCATTTCCAATCGCAAAAATCAGCGGACCTTCCAGTCTTGCCGCCTGTTCCATCGAAACCACAGCACGCGTTACGCCGCGCGACTTGGACTCCTGTGCAACTGCTTCGTCTGCCATAAAGCATACGGCTCGACCGCCGAATTTTGCAAGTGTCGCTTTACTGATTCCCGCAAGCGCCATGTTGGTATCGGTCACAATCGTTGCGCCCGCCGCAATGGCTGTCTTCGCCTGTTCGATTACCCCATCCGAAAAGCAAAGTGTTTCCGCGTAATCAAAATCCGCACTGGTATGGATGACACGCTTGACTACCTCGGCAATGCCCGGTGCAAACACCCGCTCGCCCAGTTCCTCCGTGATGATGCCAAAACTCCGCTTTTCAATTTCCGCCGGCTTCATAATTTCGCTCATACTTCAATATCCTCCCGCGCCGTGATTCCTTTGTCAAAGGGATGACGGTGCTTTTTCATCTCCGAAATATAGTCTGCTGCGTCTTGCAGGCGTTTCGATGGATCTCGTCCGGTTAAAACCACCTCAAGCTCTGCAGGCTTCTCTGCGAGAAAGCGCAGCACCTCATCCTCGTCCAAAAATCCGCCTGTAATCGCTGCACAGACTTCATCCAGGACCAACATACGCGCCTTTGTGCGCCCAGCAAACTCAGTCGCTGCACGAAAGGTTCGGCTGACGGCTTCGGCCGTATGTGTCCGCTCCTCTTCATTGAGGGCGTGCGAAAACTTGCCGTAGGGATTGGCCGCAAGCATCGTCACCTTGTCCAGTTTGGCAAACGCCCGGCATTCGCCTGACAAGCCGTCTTTTAAAAACTGCGCAATCACAACCGCTTTCCTATGCCCCACACATCGCAGCGCAAGACCCATGGCGGCTGTTGTTTTTCCCTTGCCATCGCCGCAGTATAAATGAACCAGACCAATATCGTTCATGCTCTGCCCTCCAGAATTCGGTACACCAGCTCCATATCGAGTGCCTTGCGCACGATATCGGCCAATTTATCATATTGCTTCTCTTTGTAGCTTGCCGCATCACAGGCTTCCGCATCCAATGTCACGCCCTTGTGTGCGGCCAGTGCCTCAATTAAGTGAGACGCAACCGCAGCATCATCAAACACGCCGTGCAGATAAGTGCCGTATGCGTTTCCCGCCTGACAGCCATCCTCCACCTGTTTGTCACCGCGCCAAAGCAGCTGCAGCGGCTTTGCCCCCGAAAGCAGCTTGGTATCGCCCATATGTATCTCATAACCCGTCGTTTCCGTTCCGCTCAAAGCGGAAAGAACGCCCTCTATTTTGCCGATACACCCGCGGGCCTGCACAGTTGTCTTGTCCGCGCGGAAGACAGTTTCTGTCGGCAGCAGCCCCATGCCGCGCATCTCGCCGCCGCCCTCACTGTTCTCGGGATCGGAAATGCGCTGTCCCATCATCTGATACCCGCCGCAGACGCCAAACACCACCGTACCCGCTGCGTGCAGTTTTAGAATCTGCGCTTCCATACCGCTTTCACGCAGCCATTTCAGGTCGCCCATCGTATTTTTCGTGCCGGGCAGCAAAATGAGGTCTGCCCCCTCCAGCTGTTTGGGGTTTTCAACGTAACGAACGCCAACGCCCGGAATCCGCGACAGCGCCGCAAAATCGGTAAAATTGGACAGCCGCGGCAATCGAACGACTGCAAAATCAAGCAGTGCCGGGCCTCCGGTGTGTTCGAGTCGTTCGGACAGGCTGTCCTCATCATCGATATCCAGCTTTGCGTAGGGCACGACCCCTGCCACCGGCTTTCCGGTCAATTCCTCGAGCATATTCAGGCCGGGTCGGAGGATTTCTGCATCACCACGGAATTTATTGATGACCAGTGCGCGGATTCGTTCCTGCTCATCCGGCTCCATCAGCTTAACTGTACCGTAGAGGCTTGCAAACACGCCGCCGCGATCAATATCGCCCACGAGCAGCACCGGCGCATCGGCCAGCTTCGCCATGCCCATATTGACGATGTCATCTGCTTTCAGGTTGATTTCAGCCGGACTTCCTGCACCCTCAATCACAATAATATCATATTCGGCGGCAAGGCTCTCATAAGCCTGCTGCACGACCGGAATCAGTGCTTTTTTATCGCCCCAGTACTCCCGCGCGGTGCGGTTTCCTGTGGCAATGCCATTTAGTATGACCTGTGAGCCCACATCGCTCGTCGGCTTGAGCAGAATGGGATTCATGCGCACGTCGGGTGGGATGCCTGCCGCCTCGGCCTGCACCACCTGTGCACGCCCCATCTCCAATCCGTCCGCCGTGATAAAGGAATTGAGCGCCATGTTCTGTGATTTAAACGGTGCAACACGGTAGCCATCCTGCTTGAATATTCGGCAAAGCGCGGCCGCAATCAGACTTTTTCCCGCGTTGGACGCCGTTCCCTGCACCATAATTGCCTTTGCCATCAGTTCAATACCTCCCGCATTGCCGCCGTGAGCAGCTTGTTTTCTTGTTCTCCGCGAATCGCTACGCGGAAATACCCTTGTTTTAGACCACGATAATTGGCGCAGTCCCGAATCATAATGCCGCGCGGCAGCAACGCCTTACCGAAATCCACATACTCGGTTTCAAACAGCAGGTAGTTTACCTCGCTCGGAATGACCCGCAGACCCAGTTGAGTCAGTTCTGCAGCCAATTTACTGCGCCGCATGGCTACAAATTGCGCCACCTGCTCCTCAAATCCATGCATACCCAGAGCGGCAACACCCGCTGCCTGCGCGATAGACGAAACATTCCATGGCTGCCCGGCTGCATGCAGCGCATCTGTCAGTTTTGCATCCGCGCACATGCACCATCCGAGCCGCACACCGGGAATGGCGTACATTTTTGTAAATGCGCGCACGATAATCAGCCGATCATTCTCGTGCAGCATAGGGCGCATCGTGTGCAACGGTGCATCGGTTAGGAAATCACCGAAACACTCATCCACAATCAGCCACGCGCCAATCTCCTGACAGCGCTTTAAAATGTCTGAGAGCAGTGTGGGCTCAATGGTCCGCCCCGTCGGGTTGTTTGGACTGCATAGCCAGACGCTTGCAGTGTCGTCGCTTATCTCGTCTAAAATCCGTTCGGTCACGGCAAAGCCTTCGTCTGCACGCAGCGTGTGAAACCGAAGCTGACAACCCGTGCGAGAGAGCGCCGCTTCATACTCGCCAAATGTTGGTGCAAGCAGTAGCGCGTTTTGGGGGTGCAGTACATCGGCCAATCGAAAGAAGACCTCCGCTGCGCCATTGGCACAGAAAAAGTGTTCCGCCGGCAGCTTCCAGTGCGCTGCCAAGGCGTTTCGCAGCGCACGGCAAAACGGATCGGGATAGCGCACACAGGATTCGACCGCATCGTGCATCGCGTCCCTCACCGGGGCGGGAAGTCCCAACGGATTGATGTTTGCCGAAAAATCGAGCGCTTCACGCCCAAATTGTTCGGCATAACTGTATATATCGCCGCCATGGCTGTATTGCATTGCGGTCGTTCCCCTTTCTGTTAGAATTGCAGCGGCCAAGCCACCAACAGTCGCGCAGCAGACAGTAGCAGCAGTGCCAACACTGCCGCCGCAGTCATTAAATCAGCGGAGCGGCCGATATCCGCACGTACAATCGGTCGATCCGGGTCACCCAGCGTTGCCTTTTGCACGCGTTTCCCGAAATAAGTGGCATCTCCCGCAAGCTGTACATGCAGCGCACCTGCACAGACAGACTCCGTCTGTCCGGCGTTCGGACTTTTGTGCCTGTTTCGGTCGCGTCGGAATACGCGCAGTGCATTTGCGCTATCATATCTCAACAGTCCCGCGCCCGCAATCATGCAGACAGCAGACAGACGCGCCGGAATAAAATTGAACGCATCGTCCATTTTTGCGGAGAAACGCCCAAAATACTCGTATTTCTCATTGTGGTAACCAACCATCGAATCGAGTGTATTGACCGCCTTATACAAAAATCCCAGCGGTGCACCGCCAATCAGCAGAAAGCACATGGGTGCAATGACCCCATCCGATGCATTCTCTGCAATCGTTTCGACCGTTGCCTTGATGACCCCTGTTTCATCCAATTCCGATGTATCGCGGCCGACATACATGCCAACCGCCTTACGCCCTTCGTCAAGCGACTTACTCAGTGCCTGCTGCACCTGTGTTCCCGCGTCTGCCAAGCATTTTCTCGCCAGAATTTGATAGCACATGATGGTTTCGGCTGCAAACGAAAGCCAGAAGTTGACCCGTCTCAGCAGCAGCAAGAGCATCAGTGGGATGCCGAAACTGATGCCGCATACAATCACCCAAAGTAAAATACCGCCGAACCGTTCACCACCCTTTGTTTTAGGCAGAATGCACCGCAGGATTTTCTCGGTGCGTGAAATCAGCTTACCAATTGCGCAAATCGGATGCCAAAGCCAGGACGGATCACCGAACACCCAATCGAGCAAAAAGCCAATCAGCACAGCAAATGTCAGTTCCACGGCAGCTCCCCTTTGATGACCTGCGGTACGCCGGCAAGTACCCGCACCACCGCGTCGGCTTCGGCTGCTATATCGCACAGCAGACGGCCGGTTGTCTCACGCCAAGCATCGTCGGCACAGTCTGCCGGCACGACACCGCAGCCAATTTCATCGCACAAGATGATTTTTCCGCGCAGCAATGCTCGAAAATCCGTCTCCGGATAGCGGCGGGTCAGACAATGCAGCTTGTCTACCGCACGCGTCTGCCCAATTGTTTCCGGTGTGCATATCTGTCCGTCAGCAATATCGCTGCGCGACAGGCCAAATACCCGCTGTGCCAAGGCACGCTTTCCCTGATGCGCACCGCCTATTATCAAAACTGTCATATCACCAATCCCCCAAATGCGGCGGCGGCAAGGGCAAGCAGTTCAACCGTTGAGATGAAGAAACCGGCCAAATCGCCTGTGATGCCGCCAAAAACACGTCTGCACAGCCGCGCGTGCAGCTGATGCCAAATGCCAATCAGGCAAAGTGCAATCAGCACCGTCCAAAGCTGTCGAAGCAGCAGGAATGCGATTCCCGCCGCAAGGACGATTGCCTCCATCAGCATTGTAATCGCAACTGTTTTTTTATCGCTGCCCTCTGCGAACAAATAGGCAAGCCCTGAATCTTTCGCGCATGGCAGCGTCACAATTTTGCGGCCGCCCAACGCGCGGGCCAGTGCAAATCCCAACAACGCCAGCGGCAGCATTGCCGCTGTTTCATAAAGCTGTGCAAACAATGCTCCTTCGAGCAGCAAAAAAACCGTTTGCCACATTACTCCGAATGCGCCCACATGAGGGTCTTTTAAAATCTCCAGCTTTTTATCGCGGTCGGCATGTGAGCACAGCGCATCACAGGTATCTGTCAGTCCGTCCAGATGGATACCGCCCGAAACGGCAACCGGAATGAGCACCGCGCCGATGCTGTACAGTAAACTCGCCGCACCGAATCGCTTGCAAAACCAAAACCAAAGCAGTTCTACTCCGCCAATGATGAGACCAATGAGCGGTAAGAAGGATAAGGCCCAACGCATTGTGCGCTTTTCCCAGTTTACCTGCGGCATGGGAATGGCCGAATACAGAGAAAACGCGACGCATAAGCCGCTCCAGATATCTTTCATGCCTGCTCCTCTCTGACTGTCAGCAAAATGCCGCAAACCGATTCCAGTACCACATCCGCACGCTCTGCCACGGCCTTATTTACCGCAGCAAGCTGCCTGACGAAGCACGTTGTTTCCGGTGCATAGGCAACACCATCGGAGAAGATTTCATTGGCGACAACCACCAGGGTATCAACCTGCTCCGCAAGCGCCGCAACCCCATCCACAACGGCCTGCACCGCTGCATTTGTACCCGCCCCCTCCGGTGAAAAATGTTCGTTGGCAAGCAGGTTGGACAGATCTTCCAACAGCGCACCCTCATACCGTTGGGAGAGATGCAGTCCGGCCAAATCTGTATAACGCTCCGCGGTCTCAAAGCCTTTTCCCGCACGCAATTCCCGATGCCGCTCAATGCGCTTGGCCGCAGCCTTTTCAAACGGCTGCATCGTTGCAATATACAAGCGGGATGCCCTCTGCGCGTGTTCGCACAAAATCCTTTCCGCATGCGCAGATTTACCGGACGCCGCGCCGCCCGTCACCATAATTAGCATATTGTTCTCCTCAGGTCAGCGGCTGATAAGCTTCAATACCCGCATCATCAAAGCTGACCATGCCCAGATAGGCTGCAAGCGCCAAATCCAATAAGGACACTGCCGCCGCCGCGCCCGTGCCTTCACCCAGCCGCATGCCAGCTGTGATGAACGGCTTTGCTTCAAGCGCTTCGAGCAGCAGCTTGCCTGCCGGCTCCTCAGAGCAGTGTGACGCAAGCATATAGTCGCGCGCACCCGGGCACAGCCGTACCGCAAGCAGCGCTGCCGCACAGGCAATTACGCCGTCAATCATAACCGGCAGACCGCAGGCCGCACCGCCCAGATACAGCCCCACCATGCCTGCAATGTCAAATCCGCCAACCTTGGACAGCACATCAACGGGGTCGCTGCCATCTGGCTTATGCAGCGTCAGCGCCGCCGAAATCGCAGTGATTTTTCGAGCTAACCCCTCGCTTGATAATCCGGCACCGCGTCCTGTCACCGTCTCCACCGGCAGACCGAGCAGCGCTGCCGTAACTGCCGCACTCGTCGTTGTATTGCCAATGCCCATTTCGCCCACGCACAGCAGCTCCATCCCGTTTTTCGCGCAGGTTTCCGCCATCTCAATGCCGATTTCAATTGCACGCACCGCTTCTTCGCGTGTCATGGCAGGCGCTGCCGTA
Source organism: Butyricicoccus sp. Marseille-Q5471 (assembly GCF_951230135.1). Classification (GTDB taxonomy): domain Bacteria; phylum Bacillota; class Clostridia; order Oscillospirales; family Butyricicoccaceae; genus Agathobaculum. The sequence continues at coordinate 97,387 of NZ_CATNVC010000006.1, forward strand.
ATATCCTTGGTGCCGTACGCAATCTTGCGATGAACAATTTTATCACCTGCCACATCACGTGCCACGCCGATATCGACCGGAACAACCTCGATGCCCAAATGCTTTGCCATCAGGCATACCGTACTTTCTCCCCGGTTCATGTTTTCGGTCACAATTGCGGTGACCTCCTGCCCGCACTGGGTCACACCTTGGGCGACCACACCATTGTCCGCACAAAACACAACGACCGCACGCCTGCCAATGGTCGGCTTTACCGTTTTACGGATGCCTGCCAGCTGAATAATGGCATCCTCGAGCAGTCCCAGACTGCCCAGCGGAATCGCAATATTGGTAAAACGTCGGCGTGCGCCGTCCATGCTTTCTGCGCACAGCGGTTTGATGGACTGAATTGTTTGTTCAAGATTCATGTCATTCACCTCGTGATGTACATTTGCGAACGAAATTTGCCGCAAGTGAGGGATTGGATCGAAAATACAGATGAGGATAACCCGCATACAGCGTTTCCGATGCGTGAACACACGGCCAGCTGCGGCCGTTAGGCTTTTGTGCAGTAAAGTCAGCGCCCTCGTCACTCGACGCGGCATAATGAAATACATGGGCGTGTGCAGACTCCCCTGCGCGGCACAACAGGTTATCGTGCCCCGCTGTGAGCGTCACGTAACCGAACTTTTGCAGGCGCGCGGTCAAACGAGCCGTGCCCGGAATCACGCCGACCATCGGATGGCGTGCACCATCTTGCAGCTCAATGTACTCGTGCAGATACATGAAGCCGCCACACTCGACGATTGTCGGCAGACCGGAGCGGATTTCGCGTGCAATCTGCTCCCGCAGCGCATGGTTTTCACTCAGCTGCGCGGCATAAAGCTCCGGATAGCCGCCACCAAGATACAAACCATCGATATTTTCGGGCAGGCTGCCGTCCGAAAGCGGAGAAAACCACACAAGCTCTGCGCCCAATTCACGCAAAACATCAAAGTTGTCTTCATAGTAGAAGCAAAACGCCTTATCTCTGGCTATCGCAATGCGCACCGGTCGATTGCAAGCAACGAAGGACGCCTTTGGTTCTGCATCAAGAGAGGGCGCACGGGTCGCCAGTGCAAGCAGACCGTCCAAATCAATTCCCTGTTCTGCCGCATCGGCCAGCAAATCCAGTTTGCGCTGCAAATCACCGATTTCAGCCGCTGTTACAAGCCCCAAATGCCGATCAGGTATCTCCGCTGCCGGTACCGGCGGCAGATACCCATACACTTTAAGACCCGAGCGTTCAGCAATTTCCCGGTAAAATGGATACATCGCCGCGGATATATCGTTTAAAATCACGCCGGACAGCGTATTCGGTGCAAAATTTCGAAACCCGCTGAGCAGCGCGGCCAGAGACAGCGACTGGCCCTTTGGACGGACGACCAGAACGGCAGGCGTCTCCGTTGCACGAGCAAGATGCGCCGCCGACGCGGCATCGGTGTTGCCCGAAACGCCGTCATAAAACCCCATCACGCCCTCAATTACGCCAATGCCATTTTGCGGAATGTGTGCGGCCAAGTCGACCCTTACCTGCGTTTCGCTTACAAAAAACAGGTCCAGGTTTCGGCTCGGCACACCGAGCACTGCGGTATGAAACATGGGATCAATATAATCCGGGCCGCATTTGAAGGCAGACAGTGCTTGTCCGCGGCGCTGCAGCGCGCGCAAAATCGCGCTTGACACCGTCGTCTTACCACAGCCACTGCCCGTACCGCCGATGAGCAGGCGCGGCGCATCATGCTTCATCATTTCCGCCTCCCGCAAGCAAAAACACAGGGTTGTTTGCCGTCATCAGCGTATAACCGCCGACCTTGCGTCCGCGTGCTGCACTGAGCTGCACGATTTCCAGATCCTCAAATCCCTGCTCCTTCATCGTCTGCTGTGCAAGCGCCAGTGTCTCTACCGCGATTGCGCTGACCACAACGCGCACATGCGGGTTTCGCGCCCTGAGCATGCTCAGGATTTCCGGCAATTCGCCGCCGCTTCCCCCAATGAACACCGCATCCGGCGTTGGCAGTGCTTCGAGCGCATCCGGCGCGAGTCCGGCAACCGGAATCACATTATAACAGCCAAGCGCTACTCGGTTCTGCTCAATTAGTGCCAAGCCTTCGGGCTTGCGTTCAATCGCGTAGACCATCCCCTCCGGTGCGCGGCGCGCCAGTTCCATCGAAACTGATCCCGTGCCTGCGCCGATATCGTACACGATATCACGCGGTTTCACGCTGAGCATGCTCGCCGCGACCCATCGCACCTCCTGCTTGGTCATGGGGACATCGCCGCGCGTCATATCCCGGTCAAACACCGGCTGATACGGTTCGGAAGCATGCTCATTTTCCACCAACAGCACCGCCAGACTGCCGCAAGATACCTGTGCCAGCTCTGCGGTAGTGCCGCTCAGAATGCGTTCATCCCCCGTGCCCAGATTCTCTCCAATCACCGCGCGTGCATCGCCGAGTCCCGCCCGCGCAAGCTCTGCACATAGACCCGAAGCCGACCACGCGCCCCCCGTCAGCGCGAAGACCTTTTTATGAAAACTAACAGGGCCTAAAATACTGCCCTGTCTGCCGTGCAGGCTGAGAAAATACACATCGTCATAGCTCGTTCCGAGCCGCGCGCAAAGATACTGCATGCTGCTTTGCCCACAGTACATTTCCACCGCACCGAACGGCGCCAGCGCATCGCACAGCGTGCGTGCGGCACTGAAGAATCCCGTATCACCGGAAACAAGAATGGCCGCATGAGCCGCGTTCGACGAGATCGCACGTGCTGCCATCTCCCTCATTGCACAGGCTTCAACCGGGCGAATCGCCGATAGATTCTGCGCCAACCGCTCGGTTGACAGGGCGATTTCCGCATTCTCTAGCGCGGTGCGCGCCTGCCCTGTCAGGCTCTGGGGCTGCCCCATGCCTGCGCCGATAATCGAAAAGCGACGGTTCATTGCGGTATCCTCCTCAAAATTACTCAAAGGGACGCGAGCACCTCATCCGCTGCCTGACAGGCTGCGGCGATGTCGTCATCCGTGTGGCTGACGTTCAGGAACGTTGCCTCAAACTGGCTCGGCGCAAGGTAGATGCCTCGTGCAAGCATGCCATTAAAATAAGACGAAAACAGGGTCAAATCGCTCGCCTTGGTCTCCGCGTAGCTTTTGACCGCTTTGTCCGTAAAGTACGGGCAGAGCAGCGCACCCATCTGGTTGACCTGCATCGGCACGCCGTGCTTTGCGGCGCTGTTCCGCATTGCGTCCGCCATTGTTTTCGCCTTGGCTTCAATCTGCGTATAGTATTCGGGGTGTTCGTTCAGAATGCGCAGCTGCGCAAGGCCTGCTGCCATTGCAACCGGATTACCCGATAGCGTGCCCGCCTGATAAATCGGGCCAACCGGCGCGACCTGCTCCATGATTTCCCGTCGGCCTGCATAAGCGCCAACCGGCATACCACCGCCGATAATCTTACCAAAGGTGACCAAATCGGCGCGCACGTCAAAGAATTCCTGCGCACCGCCGCGCGCCAAACGAAATCCTGTGATAACCTCATCAAAGATAAGCAGCGCACCATATGCGTCACACAGCTGCCGCAGCCCCTGCAGGAATCCCGTTTCCGGGGCAACAACGCCCATATTCGCCGCAATCGGTTCGACAATCACTGCCGCGATCTGTTCCGCGTTTGCGGCGAACAGCTCGCGCACGGATTCCAAATCATTGTACTGCGCAGTCAGCGTATCGCCTGCGGCGGCTTTTGGTACGCCCGCCGAATCCGGCACGCCCTGCGTCAGTGCGCCCGAGCCGGCCGCAACCAGCATCGCGTCCGAATGGCCGTGATAACAGCCCGCGAATTTTATAATTTTGTCGCGTCCGGTCACGCCACGGGCAACGCGCACCGCGCTCATCACGGCTTCGGTACCGGAATTCACCATGCGCACCATGTCAACGTTCGGTACCATCGAAACCAACAGCTCGGCAACATCGACCTCAACCGCGGTCGGTGCGCCGAATGACAGACCGTTCTGCATTGCGTCTGACACTGCGTTCAGCACAGGTGGATAGCTGTGCCCAAGAATCAGCGGGCCCCATGAACCGACAAAATCAATATATTCGTTTCCATCTTCATCCCAAATGTGGCAGCCCTTGCCGCGCACGATGAACGGCGGGTTGCCGCCAACCGCGCGATATGCGCGCACCGGAGAATTCACACCGCCGGGAAGGACTTTTTTCGCACGTTCAAAGAGTTTTTCAGAACTTTTGCGTTCCATCAGCCGATATCCCCCTTTCGAATTGCGTCCGCCAGCTCGCAGGCAAAATAAGTAATCAGAATGTCCGCGCCCGCGCGATAAATGCTGACAGCGGACTCGCACATCACACCGTATTCGTCGATGAGACCGGCCTTTGCCGTCGCCTTAATCATTGCATATTCGCCGGATACCGCATACGCCGCGACCGGCAAATCAAATCTCTGCTTGCACTGGTAAACCAAATCGAGATAGCTCAGCGCAGGCTTAATCATTAGAATATCCGCGCCCTCCTGCACGTCCAGCTCGCACTCGCGCATGGCTTCACGGCCGTTGTGCCAATCCATCTGATAGGAACGGCGATCTCCAAAGGATGGCGCAGAGCCTGCCGCATCTCGGAACGGACCATAGAAGAAGGAGGCATATTTGGCGGCATAGGACATAATCGGCACGTTGACAAAGCCGTTTGCATCCAGTTTTTCACGGATGGCGGCGACGCGCCCATCCATCATATCGCTCGGCGCAACCATGTCCGCACCCGCCTCGGCGTGCGACAAAGCAATCTGCGCCAACCGCTCGATGGTCTGGTCGTTGTCGACGTAGTGGTCGCACAGAATGCCGCAATGACCGTGCGAGGTATACTCGCACATGCACACGTCGGTCACAACATACATCTCAGGTGCAAGCTCCTTGATTTTGCGGATGCCCTGCTGGACGATGCCGTCCGTCGCCCACGCGCCCGAGCCGATTTCGTCCTTGTCCTTGGGTAGACCGAACAAAATCACGCGAGTGACGCCGTGCGCCTTCGCACGCTCGACCATGCGGTAGAGCTGATCTGGCGAATAATGATACTGGCCGGGCAGTGAGGGAATTTCCTCATAAATATTCTCGCCTTCGACGACAAAAATCGGCCAAATCAGGCTTTCGGGCGAGATACGCGTCTCGCGCACAAGCTTACGTAAGCCTGCCGATGTGCGCAGGCGACGCGGACGAATAGTTTGATTAAACATGATCTGATTCCTCCAGTAAACAGGCGATCATATCGTCAATGGTCGCATTTTTTGCAATTTTTACGCGCATTCCATGTGCACGTGCGGCGGCAGCAGTCTGCTCGCCGATACACAGCGCGGTAAAGTCTGTGTAATCCGCAGCGCCTACCGCCTGCACGAAGCCTTCAACAGTGGAAAGGCTGGTAAAGGTCACACAGTCGAGCGTGCCCTCGCTCAGCATTTCACGGAGCTGCTCGCCTTTATCGGTGCGATAAATGGTCTCATAGGTTGCAATATCGGCAAAAGGCACGCCACGCTCCGAAAGAATCTGCGTCAGCTCCTGTGCGCCCTGTTCTGCACGCAGGATGAGCACGCGCTCACTGGGCTTCGCTGAATCTGCCAGTGCCTTCGCCAAATGTGCCCCGTCAAACACGGCGGGACAAAGGTCGGCAGAAATGCCGTAGGCTTCGAGCGCTTTCTTCGTGCCGCTGCCAATGACCGCAAACTTGGAGCCATACAGTGCACGCATGTCGTGCCCCGCTGCACGCAGAGCGTGCACCATGGCAGGCACGCCTGCCGGGCTGGTCAGCGCGACCCAGTCCCAGTGCTGGGCCAACACGGCTTTGAGCGCGGCAGAATTGTCTATCTCATGCGTTTCGATGCAGGGGCATTCCACAACATTTGCGCCCAGATCGCGCAGCTTGTCGGCGAGCGTGCCCGCACGTTCGCGCGGGCGAGTGACCGCGATGGTCTTTCCATGCAGCGGCAGCGGTGTGAACCAATCAAGCGAGTCCGACAGGCTGCACACACGGCCAACAATAATAATTGCCGGGCTGTGCAGTCCCGCCGCGCGCACTTTCTCAGTCAAATCAGCAACGGTCGACACGACCTTGCGCTGATTGCCACGCGTGCCGTTTTCCACGACCGCCGCCGGCGTTTCGGGGGCAATACCCGCTTTGCGCAGTCCGCTCAGCACCTGCTCAAGTGCCGTCAAACCCATCAGGAATACAAGCGTTGCATTCAGCTTGACCAGACTGTCAAAATCGATTTCCAACGCCTTGCCCGCCCGCGCGTGCGCCGTGATGATATGCACGGACGAACAGTAGTCCCGATGTGTCACCGGAATGCCCGCAAAGGCAGGTGCAGCAAGCGCGCTTGTCACGCCCGGAACAACCGCAAACGGCACGCCGTTTTTCAGCAGGTGCTCACATTCCTCGCCGCCGCGGCCAAACAGATAACAGTCGCCGCCCTTAAGCCGCACGGTATTCTTTCCCGCTTTGGCGCAGCGCACAAGAATCTCGTTGATTTCATGCTGCGGCACAGGATGATGGTTATTTTCCTTGCCAACATTGATGCGCTCAGCCTCAGGCGGGATGAGATCGAGAATATCCTCACCCACCAAGCGGTCGTAAACGACGGCGTCGGCCTTTTGAATCGCCTCAGCGCCCTTGAGCGTGAGCAGCCATTTGCCGCTCGGCCCCGCGCCGACCAGCGTTACTTTTCCGATCATAGCATTTCCTCCGCCTGTTGTTTCAGCTGCAGCGCGAGCGTTCTGCCGAGCGACTCGGCTTGTGCGCATGCGCCGGTGACGCTGCCGCGCACGACCGTTTGTTCATCCGCTGTCGCATAAAGCCCACGCAGCAGCAGCATTTCATCCTCTATTTCGGCATAGGCCGCAATCGGCGCAAAACAGCCGCCGTCCAGCGTGCGTACGAAGGCACGTTCAGCCAGTGCGCAAATGCGTGCGTCTATGTTGTCCAATCCACGAATTTCCTTTTGGAGTTCGCCCTCCCTGCCCTGAATTGCAAGGATGGCCTGCCCTGCCGCCGGAATCATCTCATCGGGTGAGAAATAACGAAAAATCCGCTCCCGCAGTCCCAGACGGTGCAATCCGGCTGCCGCTAGTACGAGCGCACCATATTCGCCGTCCTCCAACTTGCGCAGGCGGGTCTGCACGTTGCCGCGCACAGGTTTGACCTCAACCTCCGGAAACAGCGCTTTCAGCTGAATGCGCCGCCGCGCAGACGAACAGCCAATGGGTTTGGATTGATCCCAAACACCGTTTTCCGGCAGCACGAGCGCGTCCCGCGCATCCTCCCGCTTGGAAAAGGCCACCAACGGCATGCCCTCCGGCTGCTCCATCGGCACATCCTTCAGGCTGTGCACAGTCAGGTCAACCTCGCCCGAAGCAAGCGCACGATCGAGTTCCTTAACAAACAGTCCCTTTCCACCCACCTTGTCAAGCGTGCGGTCAAGCACCATGTCGCCTGTGGTTTTCATCGTGACGAGCACACAGTCATTCAGCTGCGCCATCACCTGCTCCGCCTGCACGACGGCAAGCTTGCTGTCGCGGCTGCCAATTTTAATCGGTTCCATGCTCTTCCTCCAATACCGTGCGAATGCGTTTTGCGGCCTGCCGCACCGCGCCGTGCGCCGTACCGTCGGATACAACACCGGCAATTAAGCCCTGTCCCTCGCACACGGCGGGGAAAAAGAAGGTTGATTCCACTGCACTGTCAGCCACGCTGCACAGGATGCCCTGCTGTGCACATTCCGCCGCGATTTCATGATTGACCGTTCGATCATCCGTCGCCGCGACTGCCAGAAAAACGCCCGAAAGATCGCTCTTCTCCCATCCGCGTACATGCAGTTCCACTTCCGCTTCACTGTCAATCACACCGCGCACTTCAGGTGCAACAACGCGCACCCGTGCGCCAAACCGGCACAGCACTGCAATGCGGCGTGATGCGATTTTCCCCGCGCCCGCGACCAGCACCGTTTTCCCTGCAAGATTGATGAACAACGGAAATCGCGGCGGCGCGCTTTTTTGCTGCTCTGCCGACAGGCCGAGCCGTTCGGTCAAATATGCCTTCATTTCTTCAAGCGTGCGTCCGCTTTCCTCAGTCGGCCGCGCGATGACCAACACCTGTACATCGGTCTCGCATGCTGCCGAAAGCTTTTCAGCAAATCCACCTGTGCGCCCTGTGTCCTTGGTGACCAGAATATCCGCACCCACGCGGTCCAGCAGGGCGACGTTCATCTCGTGCGAAAACGGCCCCTGCATGGCAATCACCGACGCGCCGGGAAATCCCAGTGCTTCGCACTTGGCGAGCACGGATGCCGTTGGCAGCACCCGCGGAAAAATGCGCTCCCGGTAGTCTTCAATCGCGGTGTATGCGTCCAGCTCCTTGCTGCCGGTGGTTAACAGCACACGCCCCGGATGCGCTTTCAGCCACACCACCGCCGCTGCGGTATCGGGCACCGTCTCCACGCCGGTACGCTCAATCGGCGGTCTTGTCAGCCGCAGATATTCACTGCCCGCTGTCTCACAGGCGGCGCAGATGTTCTGCGACACCACATCGGCATAGGGATGTGTTGCGTCAATAACCAGCGTACCCTTGCCCATCTCATCGACCATTTCCTCTGCCGCAAGACGTCCCGTATGTACCGTGATGCCGTCCATCGGCTCGAGCACCTGCTCCCCGTATTCGGTCGCAACATAAGCGTCCGCCGGAACACCGTGGCGGGACAAAAACCGGCACAGGGCATGCCCCTCGCTTGTACCGGAAAATACGACAGTTTTCATACGCCGCGATACCCTCTCGGGGTCACCATCCGGCCGTTTACAGTTCTCGTGCGCGAATTTCCGATGAATACCGTGGTCAGCATATCGACCTGTGTATCACGCAGTGCACCGAGGGTCGTCAGCGTAAATTCCTCGCCCTCGCGCCCGATGTTGCGCACCAAACCGCACACGATTTCCGACGGCTGGCTTTCCAGTAAAATGTCGCAGGCCTTTTGTAGGTGATCCGTGCGCTTTTTGCTGGCGGGATTGTAGAGTGTCAGGCAAAGATCGCCCTGCGCCGCCGCACGAACACGCTTTTCAATGACCTCCCACGGGGTGAGCAGATCGCTCAACGAAACAACCGCAAAATCGCAGGTGAGCGGCGAGCCGAGCACCGCGCCGCCCGAGCAGGCCGCCGTGATGCCCGGAATGATTTCGACCTCAATTTCAGGATGCGCCTCACACACCTCAAGCGTCAGTCCCGCCATACCGTAAACGCCTGCATCACCGGACGAAACCACTGCAACCGTTTTGCCCGAAAGCGCTGCGTCCCGCGCGGCGATACATCGGTCGACCTCTCTCGTCATGCCCGTCATAATCCGTTCCTTGCCTTCGATCAGCTCTGCGACCAAATCAAGATACAGGCTGTAGCCCGCGACACAATCACACGACTGCAGGGCGCGCACCGCACGCAGCGTCATCTGATCCTCTCCACCCGGGCCGATGCCGATTACATATAATTTCATTTGCCGCATCCTTTTCTCATTCGTCCCAGACAGGAATTCATCCGATCGGGACTTACAATTTCCTTCATGCCGCCAAGCAGCATATCTACCGTTTTATTGACAGCGAGTTCCAGCAGTCCGTCAACGTCATTTTCTTCGTACAGCGCTTCGTATGCATGGTCGTACTGCACGCGCTCCCGCGCCGCATCCTTCAGGGATGCAATCAGCGGCAGCGACTGTCGATAGCGATACCATTCCTCAAACTCCGCCTGTTCTTCCTTCAGAATACAGGCGGCAATCGCACGGTTGGAGGCGTTTTCATCCCCGAGTTGTCCCAAATCGTCCAAATTCCAAACCGTAAAGCATCCATCTTCCGCTGCAGAAGCCTCGATGTCTCGCGGCATCGCCAAATCAACCAATAGACGCGGCGGGTGTTTCAGTGCAGCCACCTGCGCAGCTGTAATGGTAAAGTGCGGACTGGTCGTTGCGCTGAACACCAAATCCGCTCCGTCGACTACCGCAAAGCGCTCCTCATACGGATGCGTTGCGCAGCCGGCCGGAACAACGGTTTCCCCGTGGCGATAAGTACGCAGCGTCACCGTAACGCGGCAACCCTTCTGCCGCAGCAGCGAGGCCGCGAGCCGTCCCATCTCGCCGTTGCCGATTACAACCGCGTGCCTGCCCTCAAGCGAGCCGAACAGTGCTTCCGCCTTCCGCACGCCGCTGTCCGCCGCCGATGCCGGCACGCCGGCCAAATGCGTTTCGGTCTTGACGCGCTTACCTGCCGTCACTGCGCGGCGAAACACCGTACCGAGCACCGAATCCGCCGCATCGGCCTCTCGTGCGAGCGCAACCGCATCTTTCACCTGCGAAACAATCTGATCATCTCCGAAAATCTGCGATTCCAAGCCCGCTGCGACCGTCATCAAGTGCTCCACGACCGCGCTGTCTGTGCGCGTGACGCTGATAGACCGGTACACTTCCGCGGACACCCCGGCAGCGGTAGCCAATGCCGTGAGCGGATCGATTTGTGAGCCATCGGTATGCAGGTACAGCTCCGTGCGGTTGCAGGTCGCCAGCAGCACGCAGCCCGAAACACCGCTCAGCGTTTTGAGCCGCGGCAACATCTGCACGACCTGTCCGCGTGTAAAAGAAACCGGCTCGCGCTGCGCAATTGACGCACGCTGAAAATCGATTCCCACCATATAGAGATTCAAAATGAAACCCTCCAATATTCTTCCGCCAGAGCAACAGTCACTCCGTCAAGCGCCATTTTCCGGAGTCGGATTTTCCCTCCGTCCGACGAGCGCACCGCCGCCCGTTCGCATACATTGTCCACCCCGACCGTCTGCGCGACAAAGCCGGATGAAGTAAAATCGCCGGGCACTGCCCCAAGCTCTTCTGCCGTGTAGGTAACAAAGGGCAGTTGATGCTGCTCACAAAACAGGCACAGGCCCAGTTCATTCTTCTTTAGGTCGATGGATGCCGTCTGACGGATTGCCTCCATCGGAATACCGGCCTGCAGCAGGGCAGCTTCAACCGCTCGCTCAACCGCTTTGGCCGCAGTGCCTTTGCGGCAGCCAATCCCCAAATGCACAATGCGCGGAACAAGATGCAGCGTATTTGCAAACGGCACGCAGGCGGTGTCATATGAGATGGCAAAACCGCTCTCGGCCTGTATCTGAGCGCTGATGTGCGGCGGAATCACGCCGTCTACCTCCCAATCGGCTTTCAGGCCGACGGTTTCATTGCGCAGCAATGCGCCCGACACATGCTTGATGTTTTGCGGGTCAACGACCGCGCAGTCGTGCTCCTTCGCCCAGTTATCAACCGCGAACACGCTGCGGCCGTCGGTCGCAGTGGTAATCACTGCAGTCGCGCCCAAACCGTCCGCCAAGCGAACAGCCAGTTCGTTCGCTCCGCCCAGATGTCCGGATAGCAGCGAAATTACAAATTTGCCGCCCTCGTCGACGACCAGAACCGCCGGATCAAAGGTCTTTCCCGCAAGATAGGGCGCAATCGCACGCACCGCGATGCCTGTCGCACCGATGAACACGAGCAAATCGCAGTCCACCATCGCCTGCTGTGCAAAGCGTGTCAGCGCCGTGCCGCCAAGTGAGGTGTCAACCGTGCGCGCATAGCGCTCAATGTGCTCATCCGCGAGCAGCGCTGCAATCCGCGCGGCAACTTCACTGCCGCGATCGGTAAACGACACCAGTTTTCCGTGAATCACTTGCTGGCCTCACGAAACTCGGTCGTAAAGGTCGGATCGTAGAGCTTGGAACGTTCGTATTCATTGCCCAAAAAGCCGCCGACTGTAATCAGCGCGGTCTTGGTAATGCCCTCTGCCTTTGCGGCCGCGGAAAGCCCCGCAACTGTTGTACGGACGGTCTTTTCATCCGGCCAAGTCGCTTTGTAGACGATTGCAGCCGGTGTTTCGGGGGCATAGCCGCCCGCGATAAGCCGTTCGGACAGCCGCTCCAACTGACCCGCCGAGAGGAAGATGACCATCGTTGCACCGTGTGCGGCAAGCAGCTCAATCTGCTCCTTTTCCGGCACGGGGGTGCGCCCCTCCATGCGGGTCAGAATGACGGTCTGGCTGACCGTCGGCAGTGTATATTCGGCCTTCAGTGCCGCCGCTGCGCCACAGAACGAGGATACGCCCGGGCAGACCTCATAAGAAAGGTTCAGCTTGTCAAGTTCATCCATCTGCTCGCGGTGTGCGCCGTAAACACAGGGGTCGCCCGTGTGCAGTCGTACAACAGTCTTACCTGCCTGCGCCGCGGGCGCCATGACCTCGATTACCTCTTCAAGCGTCATCTTCGCGCTGTCATAGACCGCGCAGTCCTCTTTTTTATACTCCAACAGTGCCGGATTGACCAGCGAGCCTGCATAGACAATCACATCCGCCTCACCGAGCAGCTTTGCGCCGCGCACAGTAATTAAATCAGGTGCGCCCGAGCCGGCGCCGACAAAATAAATCATTGTCCATCCTCCTTGACGAGAATAATCGAGAAATATCCTGTGGGGTCATCCAGCTCACGCAAATCGGTCACGATACGCTCGCCTTCCATACCACAGCGTTCCACCAGTGCAGCCTCCTCCAACTTACCCTGCGCTTCGAGTTTCTCCCGCACATCCAGAATCGCCCGGCCTGCCTTCATCAGCACCTTGTTGCCCGGCAGCGCAAGGCCGTCGTCGGTTGAGGTATGTGACGCGGGAATGATGTGCAGCATCTCATTGTCCTCACACAGCGCGCGCCCAAGTGCCGCTGCCGCCGCACAGAACGAGGGCACGCCCGGCACGAGCCGTGCGTCGTATCCACGCTCCGCCACACGTTTGTGCACATACCAATAGGTTGAGTAGACCGTCGGGTCGCCCAACGTCAAAAATGCGACCGTTTTGCCCGCGTCCAACAGGGCGCAGATTTCGTCCGCCGCCTTGTCATGGCATGCGTCTCTCTGTGCACGGTCGCGCGTCATCGGCATGTCGCAATACAGCACCGGCTTGTCTTCAATATACACGGATGCTATTTTAAGCGCTGTTTTTTCACTCTCTCCCGCCTGCGGCCCTGCTACGACATCGCATTCCCGCAAAATACGAACGGCCTTCACCGTCATCAGTTCCGGATCACCCGGGCCGACACCCAGACCGTACAGAATACCCTTTTCCATAGCTTCTCCCGTCATTTCCTTAGTTTTTCACAAAGTTCCTCTGCCCCGGCCGACTGCGCGAGCAGTCCGTACCGACTCGTGAACATAATATACTGAATATTGGCTCTGCCACGCAGACGCAGACGCAGTTTTTGCTCAATCGCCGCAGCGATGTGCTGCATGACCGGCTCACGCAGTCCGGCTTCGTCCAGAATTGCAATGCATGCATCGACCGAAATCGCCTGCATCAGCTGCTCGAGCACTGGCTTCGATGCACCGCAGAGAGCGGCATGGGCGGTAAATACCTCCTGCCTACCGTCTGCAACCGACGAATGCGTATTCATCACCCCCGCCGCAAGCTTAACCAGTTTGCCTGCATGTCCGACCAGCAGAATCTCGGGAAATCCCTTCCACGCCGCATAATCCAATGCGTCTCCGATAAAATTGGAGCACTTGACCGCCTGTTCCAAATCCAGACCCAGTGTATCTCGTCCAAAATCCGCGCCGTAGTTTCCCGGGCACAAAAACGCAATGCGCTGCCCCTGCGCCAGCAGGCTGTCCAGCTCCAGATGTGTGGTTTCCATCAGTGCTGCCTCGCTCATCGGCTCGACAATGCCGCTTGTCCCAAGGATTGAAATACCGCCCAACACGCCAAGATGCGCGTTATACGTTTGCTCTGCAATGGCTTCTCCGTTTTCAGCCGAAATTGTCACAGCAAATCCGCCCGGATAGCCGCAGCCTGCCGCCGCCGCTTCGAGCGCTGCGATAATCTGTGCGCGAGGTCCGGGATTGATTGCCGCTTTGCCGACCGCACAGGCCAAACCCGGCTTGGTCACACGTCCCACGCCCGTACCTCCTGCAATCTCAATTCCCGACGGTCTTTTTTCCACCCGCGCAAAAATGCGAATGCCGTTGGTCACGTCCGGATCGTCACCGCTATCCTTGCGAATCGCGCAGACAGCCGCATCCTGCTCCAAGCAGGTCTGCTCCGGCGTCAGCGAAAGCGCCACGCCGGAAGGCGTGATATGCCGTACCTCTTGCGGCGCCTTCCCCGTCAGCAGCAGCAGTGCTGCGGCCTGTGCCGCCGCTGCCGCGCAGGTGCCGGTTGTATAGCCCCGCCGCATTTCGCTTTGATTTCGGTATACCAATTGTCCCATCAAATTTTCCGCCTTTCCGCACGACGTAGGCAAAAAGGAATGCGCCGCCATTCCCTTTTGTCTGCGCCGTCCAAGAGTATAAAAGCAGAGCGGAACGTTGTTGTCCCGCTCTGCCTGCGACTTTATGTATGCGAATGCGAAACCTTTTTGCTTGTGCCGGCCGTCTCATTTTCAATCTTCTTGCGCTCGACAAAACGCCCGAGAAGGAACGCGATTACACCCACACCAATGCCGGTCTGCACGCAGAACAGCAGACTCTCCAGTTCACCCGGAAGCTCGGCGCCGAACATTTGCTCAAACACGGGCGTAAACCACGGCTCATATTCTGTGCCGGTGACCTCTGCGACCATTTCGCTGCCCGCACCGTCCGATCCACCGAACTCCGCGCCGCGCAGCGCGAACACAGGCGCTACAATAAGAACCGCACAAAGCAGAAGCAGTATAATGACAGTGGTCTTATTCTTTTTGGTCATAGCTTACACCTCCTCAAAGCCGAGCGACCGCAGTTCAGGACGCGCATAGGATTCGAGCGCAATCATGATGACAACGGTCAAAATGCCTTCAACAATGGCCAGCGGCAGCTGCGTCGGCGCAAACACGCCGAGGAATTTGGCCGCCGAAACCGCCACGCCGCCATCGGGCGACGGATATGCAACCGCAAGCTGCAGGCTGGTCACACAGTAGGTAAACAAATCGCCGAGCGTTGCCGCAGCAAAAACGCTGACCATTTTATTCACCTTCAGCTTTTGCAGCAGCTTGTAAATACCGAAGGATACGAACGGACCTGCAATTGCCATCGAAAAGGTATTTGCACCAAGCGTGGTCAGGCCGCCGTGCGCAAGCATAATGGCCTGAAACAGCAGGACGATTACGCCGAGAATGGAAACTGCCGACGGGCCAAACAGCAGTGCGCCCAGACCGGTGCCTGTCATGTGGGAACACGAACCGGTGACCGAGGGGATTTTGAGCGACGAAATCACGAAAATGAATGCACCTGCCATTGCCAGCAGCGTGATTGCTTTACGATCACGCGTGAGCGTCTTCTTGATTGAGAAAAAGCCTGCGATCAGAAACGGCAGCGCCAACACACCCCAGATTGCACACCACCTGGGCGACAGATAGCCCTCCATAATGTGCATGGCGCCTGCTGCCGGCAGAGTCCCGGCTATCAGCGCAAACGATGCCGCAAGGCTTACAATCTTCTTTTGTTTGCTTGTCATAAATATTTCTCCTTTCTTCCCCAAAGCATGGGGCATAAAAAAACACCGTGCCCGTGTGATTCCCACTCACCGGACCGGCGTTCAGTGCGCTTCTCCCGCCCCAAAAGGACGAAAGAAGCGACTCCTGCACACCGGTCATCTCTCGTAACCGTCATGCACTTCCATCCAAAAAGGCAGGTCTTCTGGCTTGGGCCTCATTGTCCTCAGCCGGTCTTCCCAGTATCAACCAGTGACCATGTAATTGGCGTCGGACTCTTCCCTTACAGCGGCGGGACCGCAGGGGCATCGCACCCCTTTCCCTATTATCCTGCGGAGAAAAAGCAGGAACCTTTTTATATCCTCAGGCGGCAAAATGCCTCCTTCGGAAGAAGTTATCTCTATTATAAACTCTGCCCAATGCACTGTCAAGAAGCGGCGGGCACTTTAGCATTTTTGTCCTAATCCACCCGATGATTTTCCAAAAGCCGCTCCAATTCGACCGGCGTTTTCGGACAGGCCGCGTCGCGCGGCACCAAGCCTCTGCGCGACAGGCTTTCAAAGACATCAAGCATGGCAGGACGACGCAGACGTGCGCGCTCTATGATTTCGTCATCCCGGAACACATTGAGCGGTGTGCCGTCCGCGATCACTTCCCCTTCGCAGAACACGACCGCGCGGTCGGCCCATCGAAAGGCAAAATCCATATCGTGCGTCGAAATGAGCAGCGTTTTCCCTTCCTCCGTCAAACGCCGCAGCACGTCCTCCAGCATGCATGTGCCCGCGGGATCGAGCGAAGCCGCCGGTTCGTCAAACAAAATCACCTCTGACTCCATTGCGATGATATCCGCAATGGAAACCCGCTTTTTTTCACCGCCCGACAGATAATGCGGCGGGCGCGTGCGAAACGCCTCGAGCGCCATATAGTCGACAGCGCGGTCCACTCTCCGGCGCACTTCCTCCTTGGGCAATCGCAGGTTCATCGGGCCAAAGGAAACCTCGGCCTGCACGGTCGATGCAATAATCTGATCATCCGCATTTTGAAATACGATGCCGACATGCTCACGCAGCAAATTGCGTTCTTTTGCACCAACCTCTCTGCCGTGCAGCGATACAGTTCCGCCCTGCGGAGTCAGCACACCGTTCAGGCACAGAAAGAATGTGGATTTACCCGCGCCGTTCGAGCCGAGCACGGCAACGCGTTCGCCCGCACGCACCGCAAGTGACGCATGCTGCAGCGCATATTTTTCTCCGTCATAGGCATAGCGCAGACCTTGTGTCTGCAAAATATACTCTTCCATTCATATCCTCCCTAGATTAGCCACAGCACGATCAATGCACCCCAAAACGCAGCCACTGCCAGTATCTGATGACGCTGCAGCGGCTTGTCCTCCTCCAAGAATCCGAGTGAACCGTCATAGCAGCGTGAAAGCATCGCGTCATAATAAACGCCCGATTTGCGCAGCGCAACCACAAGCAGATTGCCCGCCGAACCGCCGAACGAGCGAATCGACGTGCGAAAATCCCGATAGCCCATCCGTGACTCTGCGGCATCGTGCATACGGCTGTGTGCGTCAAGCAGGATGAAAATGAATCGGTAAATCAGGTACATGAGTTCGGTCAGCAAAGCGGGCAGCTTTGCGCGGCGCAGCACGCCGACCAATTCACTCGCCGGCGTCGAAAGTGCCAGCAGATACATGGCGCTGACCGCGCCGAGAGCCTTGAGTGTGAGCAGCAGCGCAAAGCGCAGACTCTCTCCGGTTATGCAGACATAAAACCAGCGCAGCGACAGATTCCAGTCCCCAATCGGCTGCGCGGAAAGATCGCAGGCGACCGCAATGCCGCTCACCAACAGAAAAAACAGCGGGATACGCAGCATGGATAAGTACGCGTGCAGTTCCAATCCGCCCTTGTATACGATGAGGCTTGCGCAAACCAGAATCACCGCTACGGATACCAACGGGTCGTTCGCCGCGATGCAGAGGATGAGCGTTCCGACCGAAAGCAATACTTTAAACGTCGGATTCCAGCGATTCATGCCCGAGGTGTATGCAAAATAATCAATCGACCGTACGCCCGCATGACTGTGTGCACCATCGGCCGAAGCATAATACACGCCGAGCGCCATGACCGCCAACGCCAGCCAATACAGTCCGTCCGGTTTCTCCCGCAGCAGCACGAGCGAAAGCGCACTACCAAGAAACGGTGCGATTGCATAGAACGCACCGGTCTTGGCCGCGCCAAGCGTGCGCTGCGCACGGATATAAAAATAAATACTCAGTCCGTAGGCGGCAAATCCCAGGCACAGTCCGTATAGCAGAATACCGGCAGTCGGCAAGCGTTCTCCCAGTGCAAACGCAATCAGCAGCGAGCCGGTGCCCGAACACAAGCCCTTGACCACCACAATCTCAAGCGGATCTTTATGGGACAGCTTGCGTGTGCAATTGTTTTCCAATCCCCAGCAAATGCAGGCTCCGAGCACAAACAGCGAACCCGCCGAAAAGTTCATGCTTCCTCCGATATCCTCGCAGGACAGCAACACACTTGCCGCGGTGACCAACCCAATGGCACACCACAACCGGCGCGATACCGCTTCATGGAATAGGGTCAGCGCAATCAGCGCAGTGGCAACAATTTCAAAGTTGTTGAGCAACGCCGCATTGGCAGCGGTTGTTCGTGACAGACCGCACAGCAGCAGAATCGGTGCAGCGATATCCAACACAATCATTGCGATTGTATAAGGCAAATCTTCGCGCGTAAGCGGCTGTTCTCGCCCCTCGTGCCCGCTTGCGCGGCGCAGACCGCCAATCAGCATGAGTCCCAGTCCCGCACCCAGATACAGCAGCGCCGCCAACACGGTCGGCTGCACGCCGCCCAACAGCAGCTTGGAGCCGGGCACGCTCAGTGCATACAGCGCGGCGGCCAGTACTGCACACAGAATTGCACCGCTCGGGTGTTTTTTATCTTCCATGCGCTTCACCTACTTTACGAACCGCGTCACCGCTGTTTCCAAATCATCCAGTGCCTGCTGATCGCCGTTTTCCACCGCTTCGGTCACACAGTGCTGAATATGGTCAAGCAGGATGATACGCCCCACATTGTTAACGGCAGTGCGCACGGCAGCAATCTGAATCAGCACCTCGCTGCAATCACGGTCGTCCTCCACCATGCGGCGAATCGCCTCCAAGTGTCCGATTGCCCGACCCAGACGGTCAAGCACCTTCTTTTTCTCGGTGTGATGATGCTCCATCTTTACGCGTCCTTCCCATCCCCCGGTAGGGGATATTTTCATTCTATCTCAGTGCATCCCACTTGTCAACCGAAGTTGATACAGCCGAAACAAAAGTGCGAAAATTGTCAAACCAGTGATAAGCGCCGAATAGATACTGCTATACATTTCCGCCCGTATATCGTATAATAAAAGCAGAAATTTTACCTTGGAGGAACCCGCCATGCAACCAGCCTGCATTCAATTGCCCCGCCTGCTCCTGCCTGCCGACCGGGCGACGCTGAGCCACTGGGCCGTGATCGCTTGCGACCAGTTCACCGCCGAACCCTCCTACTGGGCGCAAATCGAAGCATTGGTCGGCACAGATCCATCATGTCTGCGCCTGACACTGCCCGAAGTCTATTTGTCTGCGGATGATACCCCCCGTATCACGGCGATTCACCAAACGATGGACACCTATTTGTCCGCCGGACTGCTGCAGGAACTGGATGACGGTCTCATGCTGATTGAGCGGGACTGCGACCGTGGAAGTCCGCGCCGCGGGGTGCTGCTGGCCTTCGATCTTGATACTTACGACGAGCGCCCGGGTGCCCGGACTCCGATTCGTCCGACCGAATCTACCGTGACTGAACGCGTGCCCGCTCGCCTAGCCATCCGCGCGCAGGCTCCGTTTGAGCTGCCGCATATTTTGCTGTTTGTAGACGATCCCGCACACACTTTGCTGGAACCGCTCTTTTCTGCGTGCGCAGATATGCCGGTTTGCTATGATTTTACGCTGATGCAGGGCGGCGGACACATCAAAAGCCGCTTTGTGCCGATCGGCGATGCTGTTGACGCATTTCTTACCCGTTTGTCTGAACATGCTGCGCCGGAAGCCTGCCGCGCCCGCTATGGTTTTTCGGAAAACCAAGCACCGCTCGTCTTTGCCACCGGAGACGGCAATCACTCAATGGCGGCAGCCAAGGCCCATTGGGAGCAAGTCAAACGTGGGTTGACCGCCGAGCAGGCGCTGACTCACCCCGCTCGCTTTGTGCTGGCAGAGTTGGTCAATTTACAGGATGAAAGCATCTGCTTTGAGGCGGTACACCGTTTGCTGCTGAACGTCCACGCGGACGATGCCCTCGCGTTTCTGTGTGCCTATTTCAGCAGTGCAGGTTTATCCTGCTCGCTGGATGGACATGCAAAACCCAAAACGCTCCTGCTGCCCTTCTATACGCAGGGACGCAGCGGTGCGCTGTCGATATCCGGCGCAGAGGATGCGCTGCCTGTGGCACTGCTGCAAGAGGCAATAGATGCCTTTCTCCGCGCTCGCCCAGAGGTGCAGATTGATTTTATCCATGGTACCGATACGCTGCTGGCACTGTCCGATGCGCCCGCACGACTTGGATTTCTCCTACCCGATTTTGGCAAGGATTTGCTGTTTCCCTATGTTCTGAACCATGGCGTACTACCGCGTAAAACCTTTTCGATGGGAACTGCACTGGAGAAGCGCTATTACCTGGAAGGGCGCATGATTCGGTAACTCTTGTAATCCCGCCCGGAATATGGTATGCTGTGCACGGCATATATTCTGCACACAAAAGGCTGCATGAATATGCAGCCTTTTTTCTTGAAAGGAGTCTGATGAATGAACCTCTGTCTTGATTTGTTTCTCACCTTTGCACGAATCGGCGTCTGCACTTTTGGCGGCGGCTATGCGATGCTTCCCATTCTCCAACGTGAAGTCGTAGATCGGCGCGGGTGGGCAACCGAAACCGAGCTCATGGATTATTACGCCATCGGCCAGTGTACCCCCGGTGTCATCGCGGTGAATACTGCGACCTTTGTCGGCTACAAAATCCGAGGGATTGCCGGTGCAATCTGTGCCACGGCCGGGATTGTATTTCCGTCGCTCGTGATTATCACGATAATTGCTGCCTTCGTGCAGCAGTTTGCTCACATGGTCGTCGTGCAGCATGCATTTTCCGGTGTACGCGTCGCAGTGTGCGCCCTCGTTTTGCATTCGGTATATCAGATGGCGAAAAAGGGCGTTGTCGATCGAATCACTGCAGCTATTCTTCTGGTGACCTTCCTCGCTGTCGCCTTTTTTGGTGTTTCGCCTGTGCTGATGCTCGTGCTCGCAGCCGCATCCGGTGTGTTTTCCCAAATGCTAAAGGAGCGGAACAAATGATTTTTTTGCAGCTATTCTGGGAGTTTTTTAAAACAGGTCTCTTTGCTGTCGGCGGCGGACTTGCGACCATTCCCTTTCTGAAGGAAATCTCACTCAAATACCCATGGTTCACGCCGCAGGACTTAATGGACATGATTGCAATTTCGGAATCCACACCGGGTCCAATCGGCGTCAACACCGCAACTTATGCGGGCTTTCATGCCGCCGGACTGCCCGGAGCGCTGATGGCAACCTTTGCATTGGTGCTGCCCTCGGTGGTCATTATCATTTTCATCAGCCGCGCCCTTGAGCGCTTCCGTGATTCTAAATTGGTGCAGCGCGCGTTTTACGGCCTGCGTCCCGCCTCTGCCGGTCTGATTCTGGGCGCAATGTTTGAGGTTTTTCTCGTTTCCCTCTTTCATCCGGCAGCATATCACGGCCTTGCAACGCTGGGCGATTTTCTAAATCTCCCCGCGATTGTGTTATTTCTGGCGGTACTCGCTGCAATCCGCAAATTCTCCTCTGTGCATCCAATTTTTTTCATCCTCGCCGGCGGCATATGTGGCGTCGTTTTTCAGCTATAAGAAAAAGCACCGAATAATCGGTGCTTTTTCTCTTCCCCATCAGGCACGAACGACAATATAATCCAAAACCACGTCGCGAAACTGTTCTGATGCTACTCCGCACCGCTGCAACAGCGCGGCTAACCGCATCACCTCCGTCATCGTCGGGGCGATATCCGCGATGTGATCCACCATCTCGTCTTTCTCCCAAACTGCGATGCCAAACTGTATTTCATCTGTCCCGATCTTTTCGGTCACGACATATTGAGCCACCGTCTCAAACCTCCCTCTTCGTACCGACTGTGTTTATTGTAGTCGGTTGGTTCGAAACAGGCAGTCGAATTTCGTCGAGAATCCTTTAAAATAATTGCCGCGGAAGTGTTGACATCCGCGGCAATTGTTTAATCTATCAAAAATTTTTCAACGATTGCACATGCATCTTCAATACATCCGGCACAGGAGCGAAGCGGCGTTCCCGATGCAACACCCTTCAATTCACGACACAAAAGTGAACCGTTCTTGTCCTGAAACGCCTTGCAAAGTTCCCGATTGGTTGCATAGGTTTTGGCCTTTGTTGCGCCCGGCGCTTCAACGCCTGCGCTGCCCTTAAGACCCGCGAGCATGAACGCACCGCTCATCGCGCCGCAAACCTCCATCATGCCCATGCCCAAGCCAAAGCCTTCCGACATGCGGTACATCGTTTGCTCATCCACCTCAAAAAGGTCGCAATAAGCACATGCCACCGCCTGTGCGCAGTTATATCCCTTGTCATGCAGGCGCATCGCCTGTTCTGCTCTGTTATTCATTATTTAGCTCCTTAATATTCAACCTGTGAGAAATATTTTATGATTGCATTGCACTGCGCCTGCGCTTCTGCACGCCAGTCTGCATCGCTGTCGATAAACAGTACGTCCTCATCATTATCAATGAAACAGTATTCGCTGATAACCGCCGTGATTCCCAGCTCCGCCGCAAATCGATTGGTATAATAGTAATCGCCGTTTGAGCCTTCGCGGAACCAAGTCGGGCGAATGGTCAGCCCAACTTTTGCATATTCCCCTTCCAGCTCGTTTGCCAAAAGCTTGCTCGGTCCACCGTTTTTGTCTGCAACCTGAGCCAACACCTGCGCGCCGCGCGCCTGCGTATTGGCTGCATTATGATGAATGCCAAAAAACAAATCAACCGTTTCTACATATTTCTCCATCACTGTACCGCGCGAAGAAAGAGAAGCGCCGCTGTCCAGCGAATCACGCACCATGATAACCTCCACGCCCTGCGCTTCCAGCATATCTCGCAGATAACGTGCTACATACAGGTTGACGCGCTTCTCATCCAAATCAAGCGTCGGATGCTTCGCGCCGATATCCGAACCGCCGTGCCCTGCATCCAGAATTACCGTCATTTTGCCGTCCAAATGTGAAGTGCGCTGTGTGGGCTCCGGTTCGGGTTCGGGCTTGGGCTCAGGCTCCGGTTCCGGCTCGGGGGTAGGTTCCGGCTCCGGTGTGACAATTCGCACGGTCTGCGAATCCTCATCAAAAGTGGCGGCAAAGCCAAGTTCAGAGGATAAATCAGCTATTTTATAATAATTATTCCCGTTAATATTAAATCCGCTGACCGAAGCGGCACTTCCATCTATACGCATGCTTACGGTTGATGCCTGTACCTTCAGGCCACTGGTCGCCTGCACCGACATCTCGCCACCGACCGTTGTATATTTTGCGCCGGATACCAGATTAATCCGCTGTGCCGTGTTGTCCCACTCGACCTCAAACGTACTTGTACTGCCGCTGAGCAGGTAGGCAATATCACGCAGCTTGAAATAATTGTAGCCGTCGATATTATAGGCCTGCGGCTTCGCTGCCGTACCATTGACGGTCAAATTGTGGGTGGATGAGACAACTCGGTTGCTTGCCCGCACGACGCTCACCTGCTGTGTCTCGCCCAGCTCGGGATCGGTTGACAAGTCGCCCGCTGCGAGCGCCGTTACCGAACTCATCCATATCAACGCACAAAAAAGTGCAAAAAAACGTTTAAACCGCATATATAATCCTCCGCAGCACTCAGGTTCATGCCTTATGACACAGGTGATTATACCATTAAATCCTACATTTTTCAATGGATTTCGCGCGGATGCGGCAGAATTGTAATATTACATCTGCGTAAAAAAGAGCCACCCGAAGGCGGCTCTTGTAACCGTTACAGCATGGCGGCACCGATCAAGCCTGCGTCATTTCCCAGGGTTGCAGTGACAATCTCCGTGTTTTTTGTCTCGCACCGGAATATCTCCGGTATGGTCAGCCGACGCAGCGGTTCAAGCAGCTTTTCGCCGTATCCGGCCAGACCGCCGCCCAGAACAACACAGTCCGGCTGAAAGATGTTGATGAAATTCGCCAAACCGCAGGACAGGTTGCGGCAATACTCCTCAAACAGTTCAGTCGCCAAGGGGTCGCCCGCGTCAACCGCATCGCAAATCATCTTGGCATTCAAATGTCCGCGATCGGAAGCGAGCATGCTTTCGCGTCCCTCAGCCAATGCCCGCTCGGCAAACTTGACGAAGTGCGAAGCCGAAGCATATGCCTCCAAGCACCCTCTGCGGCCACAATTGCACGCCTCGCCGCCCTGACGAATGACCATATGCCCCAGTTCGCCGGCAATATCGTTGCAGCCGGTGTACAGCTTACCATTGATGACAATGCCGCCGCCAACGCCTGTGCCCAGTGTAATCATAATCATATTTTGCACGTGACTGGCGGCGCCTGCAGTCGCTTCGCCAAGCGCCGCACAGTTTGCATCGTTATCCAGCTGCACCGCGCAGCCAAACTCCGGCTGAAATGCGCGGGCGAACTCCACATCGTTCATGCCCAGATTGGTGCCGAAAATCAGGCGGCAGCCCTTTTTGTCCAGCGAGCCGGGCACGCCGATGCCGATACTGCTTACTTCATCCGGCGACACACCCTGCGCCGCGCATAAATCCAGTGCCAGCTGCTTCATATCGCCGCGCAGTCCGTCCGCGTCTCCTATTTTGGTTGGGACTGCCTGCTTACGAAGGATTGCTCCGCTTTCTGAGCACAGCGCGGCTTTTACACTCGTGCCGCCAAGATCAATGCCAATTCTCATACCCTTTCTCTCCTTATCAGTCGAACAGGTTGATTCCTCTTCCCGTGAAATACGCATTCAGACGATCAATACTGCTGTTGATGACGAGCTCCTCCGGGAAATCAATTTCCTCAAGCATCGCAAGTGCACCTTCCACGTGGCCAACTCGGTATTCAATGTGACTGTCGCTGTCAACCGAAATCGGCACCTCATACTTTTTGCACAGGCGCGCAATATCCGCACAGTTTTGCCGACTGCCTGCACGGATATTCAAAGATGCGTTATTAATTTCAACAATCTTACCACAATCGTTACACTTGCTGATAATATATTCATGGTCGAAATCAAAATTTGCGTTGCCCAAATGACCGAATGCATTTACATACGGATTATGAAGAATGGCCTCGAGCGCTGCCGTATGAATTTCCTTGGTCGCCGGGGGGAACAGGCATTCATGGAAGGAGGCGAGCGCAAACTCAATTGGTCGGAGACACTTATTGGCGATTACGTTAATACCGCCCGCGGGTGCTGTAATATCAAATTCAATCCCCCGAATCACGGTCACGCCATCAATTTGCCGCGGGATTAGATCCATGTTAGCAAAATGCCATTCGTGCGGTCCATCGGGATTTGTCGGTCCGTGATTTGTGATAGCGATAGCGGCCAGTCCCGCATCCTGTGCGCCACGTACCATTTCCGTCAAGGAACTGAACGCGTGATGCGTCACACTTGTATGCATATGCAAATCTGCAACGATTTTCAATAGTCTCTCTCCTTAAAAATTGGCGAGGCCGTACAACACGGCATCGCCAATCTGATTTTAGTTCCCGTATTGCTTGAGCATGCGCTCCTGCAGCTCCTGCGCGGCGTTATAGCCCATTTTCTTTTGGCGGTTGTTCATAGCGGCTACTTCGATAATGACCGCAAGGTTACGACCGGGCTTGACCGGTATGGTCAGACTCGGTACGGAAATATCCAGAATAGAGGTGGTTTGTCCGTCAAGTCCCAGACGGTCGTACTGCTTGCCGTCTTCCCACGGTTCAAGGTTAATGACAAGTTCTACCTTTTCCGTCAGCTTAATCGAGCCAACGCCAAAGATACGGCGCACATCGACAATTCCAATGCCGCGCAGCTCAATAAAGTGACGGATGACCTCCGGCGCAGTACCGACCAGAGTCTTGTCCGATACGCGCTTAATCTCAACCGCGTCATCCGCAATCAGACGGTGTCCGCGCTTAACCAGCTCAATTGCCGTCTCCGACTTACCCACACCGGAATCGCCCAGCAGCAGCACGCCCTCACCGTAGATTTCAATCAAGACGCCGTGCAGTGTGATGCGGGGTGCGAGACTTACCTTTAATGAGGCGATGATTGCGCTCATAATGGTCGATGTGAATTCATTGGTGCGCAGCAGCGGCACCTTATATTTTTGCGCTGCTTCCAGACACTCCGGGAATACATCAATGTTGCGTGAAATAATCATCGTCGGGATGCCGGTTGAAAACAGGCGGTCAAAGCTTGCGCGGCGTGTCTCCGGATCGAGCTGTTCGACATAGCTGCTTTCGACCTTGCCCATGATCTGAATGCGATTGGGATCGAAATAATCGAAAAATCCGGCAAGCTGCAGACCGGGGCGGCTGACATCATCCTTGGTAATTTCAATTTTTTCGAAATTTTCGGGGCCGAAAATGACCTCAAACTTAAATTCCTGCACTAAATCGCCCAGACTTACGCCGAATTCCTTTAACTGCATATACATACTCCTTTCTGCTAAAGCAGAAAATGATAATCAAATTCAAAATATATGCCTATATTATACCCCGCAAAGTCCATTTTTTCAATCTTTTTCCGTATGCACCCAATAAAACTTAAATCTCTCGACTTTTTTTCACAAACCACTTGCATTCCCCCACCCTTTGTGGTACTATAATATGCGTTACGCAATGTTTGGAAAAGGAGGTGCAGGAAAATGGCAAAGTGCGATATTTGCGGTAAGGGCGTGACCTTTGGAATTCAGGTCTCTCACTCCCATCGTCGTTCCAACCGAACTTGGAAGCCGAACGTACGTCGTGTGAAGGCTCTGGTCGAAGGTACTCCTCGCCATATTAACGTATGTACTCGATGCCTCCGCTCCGGCAAGGTTACGCGTGCTGTCTAATTAATTAGGCGACGTTAATGCATTCAAAATGGGCGCTCTGCTTGCAGAGCGCTTTTCTATTGAGTAAATGTAGGTGATCTCTTATGAAAAAGGCACTGCGGCCCGCGTTTACCGCGACGATTCCGGTGCTTTGCGGCTATCTGTTCATCGGCTTTGCCTTTGGCGTGATGCTGCGCGACGCGGGCTATGCCCCGCCCTGGGCGTTCCTCAGCAGCCTGACCATCTATGCAGGCTCGGGACAGTACTTACTGGTTTCTCTGTTAGCGTCCGGCGCGTCGCTCGCAACGGTTGCTGTGATGACGCTGCTGCTTAATTGCCGCCATATTTTTTACGGACTGTCCTTTTTGGAGCAGTTTCATCAGATGGGAAACGCAAAGCCCTATATGATTTTTTCGCTGACCGATGAAACCTATTCGCTGCTCTGCTCACTCAAAACGCCCGAAGGGGTCGACCCGAACGCCATGCGCCTTTTAGTTGCCATACTGGATCATTCCTATTGGATTCTCGGTTCGGTCATTGGTGCGATTGCCGGCGGTATGCTGCCGTTTGATTCGACCGGCATTGATTTTGCGATGACCGCGCTGTTTGTTGTCATCTTTGTGGAGCAGTGGAAGAGCAGCAAACATCATGTCCCCGCCTTTCTGGGCCTGGGCGCTGCCGCTCTGTCCCTCGTGCTGCTTGGCCCGCAGAATTTCATCATGCCCGCCATGATTGCAATCTGCGTGCTTCTGGTTGCACTGCGCAGCCGTCTTGGCGAGGAGGTGGCGCAATGAGTGCAGGAAGAACGCTTGCCATGATTGCCGTCGCCGCGGTGTGCACCTTTGCAACCCGCGTTGCGCCGTTTCTGCTGTTTAACGGCAAACGACCGATTCCGCCGATTGTCCGCTACCTCGGCACGGTGCTGCCCCCTGCCGTCATTGCACTTTTGGTGGTGTACTGCCTTAAAAACGTCACTTGGCTGGGGTATCCGCACGGCATTCCCGAAATGATTTCGATTGTGGTGGTTGCTGTACTCCATCTCTGGAAGCGCAACAATCTGCTGTCGATCGGCGTAGGCACCGCATTGTACATGATACTGGTGCAATCGGTATTTATTTGAAATGGAAGGCATGGTAGGTTTACCATGCCTTTTCTTTCTGGTAGAATAAGAATACATTGTTAAAGGAGACTGCCATGGAAACCATGATTCAGATTCTGGCCCGCGAGCTAGACCAGAAAGAGACATATGTTGAAAATGTCGTCAAGCTGTTAGATGAAGGCAACACCGTGCCTTTTATTGCGCGCTATCGCAAGGAAATGCACGGTACGATGGACGATCAGACCATCCGCGTGCTGGCCGACCGGCTGGCCTATCTGCGCAGTCTGGACGAGCGCCGCACCGAAGTGCGCGAGGCCATTGCCGCGCAGGACAAGCTGACTGACGCACTCTCCCGCGCCATCGACGAAGCG
The DNA here is from genome assembly GCF_951230135.1 of Butyricicoccus sp. Marseille-Q5471. Lineage (GTDB taxonomy): Bacteria > Bacillota > Clostridia > Oscillospirales > Butyricicoccaceae > Agathobaculum. The sequence continues at coordinate 125,561 of NZ_CATNVC010000006.1, forward strand.
CAGACGCTCGCCGCACTCGATGATATTTACCGCCCTTATCGCCCCAAGCGCCGCACCCGTGCCTCGATGGCACGGGAAAAGGGACTTGCACCGCTTGCCGACGCGCTGTGCGAAGCGCGTACGCCTACCCCTTCTGCGGAAGCCCTTGCGCAGCCGTATATCGACCCTGCAAAGGGCGTGGAAAGCGCTGCTGATGCGCTCGCCGGTGCGTGCGATATCATCGCCGAAACGCTGTCGGATGATGCAGCGCTTCGCGGCAAGCTGCGCGCCTTGCTGAATCGTACCGGTGTGCTGCGCACGGTAGGCACGGACGCGGAGGATACCGTCTATCAGATGTACCACGATTTTTCCGAGCCGCTGCGCAGGCTGCAAAGCCATCGCGTACTCGCCGTCAACCGCGGCGAAAAGGAAGGCAAACTCAAGGTATCGCTCGAATGTGATGAGAACGAAGCTCTGGTTACGCTAAACCGCGCTGTTCTGCATCCCAAGAATCCCTTTGGTGCTCTGCTGCGGGATACCTGTGCTGATGCTTGGAGCCGTCTTCTCTTCCCCTCTTTGGAGCGAGAAGCACGTGCAGAGCTGACCGATTTGGCGAACGAGCAATCCATCAAAACATTTGCGCTCAATCTGCGCCCGCTGCTGATGCAGCCGCCGGTGAAGAACCGCGTCACGCTCGGTTTCGACCCCGCTTATCGAACCGGGTGTAAGCTTGCCGTCGTCGACGGTACGGGCAAAGTTCTTGAAACAGGTGTGATTTATCCGACACCGCCGCACAAGAAAATTGACGAGGCAAAGAAAACCCTCACGCGCATGTGTGAGCAGCACCACATCACCTGCATTGCAATTGGCAACGGTACAGCATCCAAGGAAAGCGAAATTTTCGTCGCTGATTTTATTCGGGAACGCGGCGGCGGCATCGAATATATGATGGTGTCCGAGGCAGGTGCATCGGTCTATTCCGCGTCCAAGCTTGGCGCGGAGGAATTTCCGACGTTTGACGTCTCTCTTCGCTCCGCTGTATCTATCGCACGACGCTTGCAGGATCCGTTGGCAGAACTGGTCAAAATCGACCCGAAGGCCATCGGCGTTGGCCAGTATCAGCACGATATGCCGCAGGCGCGCCTGTCCGATGCGCTGGACGGCGTGGTCGAGGACTGTGTTAACGCAGTCGGTGTGGATTTGAACACCGCCTCTCCTGCTCTGCTCAGCCGCGTTGCGGGCATTTCCGCGACTGTATCAAAGAATATCACGGCTTTTCGCGAAGATAACGGCCGCTTTGCAAGCCGCAAGCAGCTGTTGAAGGTCAAGGGACTTGGCCCCAAGGCCTTTGAACAGTGCGCAGGCTTTTTGCGTGTGCCGGACAGCGATAATCTGCTCGACCACACCGGCGTACACCCGGAATCCCATCCCGCGGCGCAGACGCTGCTCACACTGTGCGGCTATTCGACTGAGGATGCTGCCGGTGGTCAAATCAGCGAACTTGGCGCACGTGTCAAACAGCTCGGTGCGGAAAATGCAGCCGCGCGCTGCGGCGTCGGTGTGCCGACACTGCTCGACATCGTATCCGAGCTGCAAAAGCCCGGCCGCGACCCGCGCGACGAGCTGCCGCCCCCGATGCTGCGATCCGACGTAATGGATCTGAACGATCTCAAACCCGGCATGCAGCTGCAGGGCACCGTGCGCAATGTTACGGATTTCGGTGCGTTTGTTGATATCGGTGTGCATCAGGACGGTCTGGTGCATGTCTCGCAAATTTGCACCCGCTTTATCAAGCATCCCTCCGAAGCGGTCAAGGTCGGCGACGTGGTCAATACCGTTGTCCTGTCCGTCGATTCCAAAAGCCACCGCATTTCACTTTCCATCAAGCAGGCAAAGGTATAAAAAAGCAGGACTGGTGACAAACCAGTCCTGCTTTTTTACATACGGTACCGTCGTTTTTCTCCCTGTTCTTCTTCAGCGAACATAATCGCATAGACAACCAGCAGTAGGATGCAGCACAGCAAAATCGATTTTTCACCCAATTTTGCCGCAGATATACCGCCCAGTACCGCACCAATGCTAAAAAGCAACAGAATCGCTCCATATATTCCCGCCCGACGACCCGCTTTGGCATCCCTGCTTCGCAACCAAATCATCAGCTGCTCCGTGCCCGACCGCAGATTACCCGTGCACATCGTTGTCGCAAACGCGCTCCCCCTCACCTTGCGGAAGCTATGCACCTGCAGCGCACAGACACAGGAAATCACCGCATCAACCAAGGTGTTCATCCGCTGTGGCAGGAAGGCAACCATGGCAAGCAGTACAATTTCCGCCAGTATCACAATCTGCCGCCAGTGCATCCCTACTTCGCTCTGCGGCATCCGGCGGTAGCGTTCGCGAATCAATTCAGCTAATATTACACCGACCGCAAACGATAGAATCGGCAGCAGATACCGCACCGCTGTGCTCCATCGCCGTTCCGCTACGCTCAGGCCGAGCAGCACGATATTACCTGTCTGCGCATTGGCAAATACGCCGCCGCGGCAAATGTAAGTATACGCGTCCAAAAATCCGCCGACTATGGTCAGCAGTGCACTGAGCGCGAAGGATTCGGACATTTGTCCATGTGTCTTTTTCACAGCTGTCCCCCTCTTGTATGCCTGAGCATGCTCACGCTTTTGTTTTCTCTGCTTCTAGTATAGCATTTCCCGCGCGCTGCTTCAAGCCGTGCGCACTGACAGCAAAAAGCCGGTCATTCGGATGGAATGACCGGCTTTTTCATTTACTTTTCTTCCGCAATACGCATGCGATTGATTGCCTTTTTCAGCTTGAGCTGAGCAATATCATGCTCATGCTCGCTCTCCTGCTGATGCAGCCTTGCTTTTGCTCGCTCAGCCGCCTCGCGGGCGCGGTTGATGTCAATCTCATTCGCCCACTCGCAGGTGCGTGCCAGCACAACAGTGCCCTCCTTGGAACAGTCCACAAAGCCGCCCGCAATTGCTGCGACATGCTCCTGACCGTCCCTGATAATCGTCAGACCGCCGATTCCCAGTGCCGCAATATACGGCACATGACCCGGCAGGATGCCGACGTCGCCCTGCGTCGTACGCACGACAATGCGATCCACATCATCGTCGTAGAAGCTGCGCTCTGTCGTCAGCACCTTAAGATGGAAGGTAGACATAACTTACGCCTCCTTCTTCGCTTTCTCCACGACCTCGTCAATGCCGCCGGCGAACAGGAACGCCGATTCGGGCAAATCATCATGCTTACCATCCAGAATTTCCTTAAAGCCGCGAACAGTCTCTGCGACCGGTACGTACTTACCCTGGAAGCCCGTAAACTGCTCCGCAACGTGGAACGGCTGCGACAGGAAGTTCTGAATCTTACGTGCGCGGGCAACGGTCAGCTTATCCTCATCGGACAGCTCATCCATACCCAGGATTGCGATGATATCCTGCAAATCCTTATACTTCTGCAGAATGGACTGCACGCGGCGCGCGACCTCATAATGCTCGATACCAACGACATCTGCCGTCAGAATACGAGAAGAGGAGTCCAGCGGATCGACCGCGGGATAAATACCCATGGACGAAATTTCACGCGACAAAACGACCTTTGCATCAAGATGCGAGAAGGTAGTTGCCGGCGCAGGGTCGGTCAGGTCATCGGCGGGCACGTAAACGGCCTGTACCGAGGTGATCGAACCCTTCTTGGTAGAGGTGATTCGCTCCTGCAGTGCGCCCATTTCGGTCGCCAGCGTCGGCTGATAGCCTACTGCGGACGGCATACGTCCGAGCAGCGCGGATACCTCGGAACCGGCCTGCGTGAAGCGGAAAATGTTATCGATGAACAGCAATACGTCCTGTCCTTCCACATCGCGGAAATATTCCGCCATCGTCAGACCGGAAAGTGCCACGCGCATACGTGCTCCGGGCGGCTCGTTCATCTGACCATAGACCAGCGCAGTCTTGTTGATAACGCCGGACTCCTGCATTTCGTTATACAGGTCGTTACCCTCGCGGGTACGCTCGCCAACGCCGGTGAATACCGAAATACCACCGTGCTGCTTGGCAATGTTGTTAATTAGCTCCATAATGATAACTGTCTTACCGACGCCTGCGCCGCCGAACAGACCAATCTTACCACCCTTAGCATAGGGGGCGACCAGGTCGACGACCTTGATGCCGGTTTCGAGGATTTCAGTCGTAGACTCCTGTTCCTCGTAAGACGGTGCCGGCCGGTGAATCGGCCAGCGTTCCTCGGACTTAACCGCGGGCTTATTGTCCACGGGTTCGCCGAGCAGGTTGAAGATACGGCCGAGATTCTCGCTGCCGACAGGCACCGAAATCGGCGCACCCGTATCTGTTGCCTTCATGCCGCGCACCAGACCGTCGGTCGACTGCATCGCGATGCAGCGAACCGTGTCCTGGCCAACATGCTGCGCGACCTCGACCGTGACGGTGCGACCCTCTGCCTTGATGGTGATGGCACTCAGCAGCTTGGGCAGCGCGTCAGCGGCAAATTTAATGTCCAGCACCGGTCCGATAATTTGGACAACGGTGCCAATATTCTGCTCACTCATTGGCAAAACTCCCTAATTTCGTGAATGTCCTCAGCCAACCTGGCCCGAACCGGCCACAATCTCGGTGATTTCCTGGGTAATGGCCGCCTGACGGGCGCGGTTGTAGGACAGATTCAAGTTTTCAATCATTTCACCGGCATTGTCCGCGGCAGCTTCCATCGCCATACGTCGAGCCGACTGCTCAGAGCAGAAGCTCTCGACGACCGCGCCGTACAGCACGCCGTACAAATACTCGGGGATGATTGCGTCGAACACCGCCTCAGGCGACGGGTCATATTCAGTCAGCACACCCGCACCATTTTTATCCGCTGTTTGCCCGCCCTGCTTTTTAAAGTTGACAGGCAGCAGCTGAATGCATTTTGCGTCCTGCTGTAGCGGCGAAACGAACTCGGTATAGCACAGGAATACCTCATCAATCTCACCCTTTTTGAAAAGGTCGATTGTCTGATGGATAATCGGGTGCGTATCGCTGATTTTCATCGTCTCGGCAATGCCCGGATAGTTTCCGAGCACCGGCCAATCGCGCTTGGAATAATGCTCCTGCGCTTTCTTGCCGATTGTCAGCACATGCGCGTTCTTACCGCCCATTTGTGCCGCGCCGAGTTTGAAGATGCTCGAGTTAAAACCGCCTGCCAGACCGCGGTCACCCGCGATGACAATATACAGGCTGTTCTTCACTTCCCGCTTCTGGGTAAAGACGGAATCAGCGTCCCGCGTGACCGAAGCCAAACGGGTAATCGTCGAGTACATCGTATTAAAGTACGGACGAGACTGCGAGACACGCTCCTTGGCGTGGCGCAGCTTGGAGGACGCGACCAGCTCCATCGCCTTGGTAATCTGCATGGTCGACTGCACGCTCTTAATGCGGCGCTTGATGTCTTTCATGTTGCCGGAAGCCATTGTTCAATCCTCCTTCCTTCCGAGCAAGATATCGTTAATGCTCAGACAGGAATTTCGTTTTGAATTCATCAATGGCCTTGGACATCTTTTCCTTGATGTCGTCATCCAGAGCCTTGGTGGCGCGAATGGTTTCCGGAATATCGCCGTACACGCTGTCGATAAACTCAAACAGTTCGGTTTCGAACAGGTTAACCTGATCGGCAGGGATGTCCATCAGCTTGCCGGAAATAACCGCAAAGATGATGATTACCTGCTTCTCAACCGGAATCGGGCTGTTCTGCGGCTGCTTGAGCACTTCAACGATACGTTCGCCCTGTGTCAGACGATTCTTGGTGTCAGCATCCAGATCGGAGCCGAACTGTGAGAACGCCTGCAGCTCGCGGTACTGCGAATACGCGAGCTTCAAGGTGCCCGCAACCTTCTTCATGGCCTTGATCTGCGCATTGCCGCCTACACGCGATACCGAAATACCGGGGTTAACAGCAGGGCGGATACCCGAGTTGAAGAGCTCGGTTTCAAGGAAAATCTGACCGTCGGTAATCGAAATTACGTTGGTCGGAATGTATGCTGAAACGTCGCCTGCTTGCGTCTCGATAATCGGCAGCGCGGTAAGCGAGCCACCGTTCTGGATGTTTGCAGCGCGTTCCAACAGACGGGAATGCAGATAGAAAACGTCGCCGGGGTATGCTTCACGTCCTGGCGGACGGTGGAGCAGCAAGGAGAGGGCACGGTAAGCCACAGCGTGCTTGGACAAATCATCATAAATGACCAGCACGTCCTTGCCCTTATGCATGAAATACTCGCCAATCGAGCAGCCCGAGTACGGCGCAATATACTGCAGCGGCGCAGACTCAGACGCAGTTGCGGCAACGATGACGGTATAGTCCATCGCACCGTTGTGCTGGAGCGTCTCGGCAACCTGTGCAACAGTCGAACGCTTCTGTCCGATTGCAACATAGACACAGATAACGCCGTTGCCCTTTTGGTTGATGATGGTATCGAGGCAGATTGCGGTTTTGCCCGTCTGACGGTCGCCGATAATCAGCTCACGCTGACCGCGGCCAATCGGAATCATGGAGTCAATCGCCTTGATACCGGTCTGCAGCGGAACATTAACGGGTGCGCGTTCGATGATGCCCGGCGCCGGACTTTCAATCGGACGTGCTTCAGTGGTGTTGATCGGCCCCTTGCCGTCAATCGGTGCGCCCAGCGCGTCTACAACGCGGCCGAGCATTGCTTCGCCAACCGGCACCTCGACGATTCGATTGGTGCGCTTGACGGTGTCGCCCTCACGGATGTTTTGATCAGAGCCCAGGATAACGGCGCCGACCAGATCCTCTTCCAGGTTCTGTGCCATGCCGTATACCCCGCCGTCGAACTCCAAGAGCTCGCCGGACATACAATCCTCCAGACCGTGAATGTGCGCAATGCCGTCACCCACGGTAACAACCGTACCGACATTGGTCAGCTTAATCTGGCTCTGGTAGTTTGTAATCTGCTGCTTGATAATATTGCTAATCTCTTCGGGGCGTAATTCCATATGAAGTCACCTACTTCCTTACGCTATCGTATTGGATAATTGCTGCGCCATTTCGGAAAGGCGTGTGCGCAGGCTTGTGTCAAACTGCTTGTTGTCCACCTTGACCACGATGCCGCCCAGCAGCGTCGGATCGACGGCAGTCTTGAGTACGACCTTCTTGCCTGTCACCTTGCACATCTTTTGACGCAGTTTCTCGGTCAGGGCCTCGCTCATCGGCTGCGCGGTCACCGCGCAAACTTCGGCAATACCATTTTCGAGATAGTACATTTCCTTATAAGCCTCACACATATCAGAAACCAAACCGATGCGGTTTTTTTCCGTAATGAGCATGAGAAAATTGAGCAGGAACGGTTCCATGCGCTCTGCAAAAACGTTTTTGAGTACGGTTTGCTTTTCCTCGAGCGCAATCGATGGGGTGGACAGTACCTTTAAAAAGTCCGGATTCTGGGCGAAAATTTCGCAGACCGCGGTCAGCTCGCTCAGAAACAGCTCGTCTTTTTTCGCGTCCTTTGCCACCTCATACAGGCTCAGAGCATAGCGTTCGCTTACAATATTGGCCACTTACGCTCACCCTACCTTATCGATAAAATCTTCGATCAGTCGCTCGTGATCGGCCACATTGATGTCCTTTTCGACAACCTTAGAGGCGATCATGACCGACAGTCCGGCGATCTCATCCTTGATTTCGTTCATCGCCTTCTGGCGTTCCAGTGCGATGTTGGTCTCGGCCTTTTTGACCATCGCGGTTGCCTGCTGCGAGGATTCCTTCAGGATTTCTTCGCTGCGGACAGTGGCGCGGCGAGTGGCGCTCGAAACGATTTCGTTCGCCTCTTCCTTAGCTTTGGCCAGACGTCCGGTGTACTCGCTGCGGAGCTGTTCCGCTTCGGTCTGCGTTTTTTCCGCGACAGCGTACATATCCTGCACTTCCTCCTCACGCGCGGCCATCATTTTGCGCACCGGTTTAAAGAGGAACTTCTTAACGATCAGAAATGTAATGAGCGTATTGCAAATGGTTACGCAGATTTCCCAAGGCGTAAAGCCTACAAATGGTAAAAATTCTCCCACAGGTTTACCCTCCTTCCTGCTGGAAGTCTGATAAGTCCCTGCCGATTAGAACTGCTTTACGAACGGATTCGCAAACAGCAGAATCAGCGCGATAACCAGTGCGTAAATACCGGTGGACTCTGCCATTGCGATACCGAGAATCATCGTACGAGTGATATCACCCTGTGCTTCGGGCTGGCGGCCGATAGCCGAACAAGCCTGACCGGCGGCGTAGCCCTCACCGATACCAGGGCCGAGGCCTGCTACCATCGCGATACCGGCACCCAGAACAGACATACCTGCTACAAATGCTTTGGGATCCATAATTTTTTCCTCCTGAATGATAAAATATGGTGTTGTGGAAGTTTGAAATACTTACGCTTCTCGTGCGTTGCCTACATAAGCCATCGTCAGCATACTAAAGATGAATGCCTGCATGGCCGAGGTGAATAGGTCGAAATACAGCGACAAAATGCCGGGCAGACCGACCTGCAGCAGCGGTACCGGCAAAAAGCCGACCACCAGATTGGAGAGCGCTTGCAGCGCGCCCAGAATTAACGTTGAAATAACAAGTCCGCCTGCGATGTTGCCGAAATGACGGAAGGACATCGAAACCGGCGTTGCAATTTCACTGAGCACATTGAGCGGCGCCATAACGAAAACGGGCTCTAAAAATCCCTTCAGGTAACCGCCGAATCCCTTATACTTGATGTTATTGAACGTGATGAGAACAAATGTCATCAGCGCCCAGCCCAACGTCGTATTCAAATCGCCCGTAACCGGACGCATAAAGAACAGCGACGCCAGCGAGCCAAAGAATGAAAACATCAAAAGTGTTGCAATGTACGGAGAAAAACTGTGACAGCCTTCTCCCATGCTCGTATCAACCAGATTATCAATCATCAATACGGCTTTTTCGGCGAGAACCTGCTTGCCTTTTGGGATTTTTTTCATGTGCCATGTCAACGTTACGCAGAGAATCAGGATAAACAGCATCACAATCCATGCATTACGCATGGTTTCGGTAATTGGCTGTCCGCCGATCAACGGAATTGATTCTGGCAGCTCCCATAGCACTTTAGGGCCATTGATTGCTATTTCGCCCACGTTTTAACCTCCTTTCCTGCGAAATATGCTGCCAAGCAGCAACGTGACTTTGGGGAAAAACAGTGGTACAACCACTGCACCCGGATTGAAAAAAGGAATTTTAATGGCCAGAATAATAACTGCCGCCGTCATCACATACCGCAGCATGTACCCGCGCACGATAGCTGCTGTTCCCTTTTCGGGTGCAAGCATCACGGCTTTCGCAGCGCTGTTGCCCATCATCCGAAACAACGTCATCGTATAGGCCGCACCAATCAACAAGCTGATTGCCGTTTGTATGCCGCCATATCCGAAAATTGTGAATACGCCAAAGGCAATCACTGTCAGCGGAATCACGCCACGCAGGATGCGGAGTGTTTCTTCCCGAACAATTTCTTGTGGTGTTGTCATGGGAGCTTGTCCTCCTCCTGCTGGCTTTTCCGTGCCTGTTTTTCGGTAAAGCGCATAAAATCACGCAGACCGCAGGCCGCAACCGCGATTCCGAGCAGAATTCCCACAATTACAACGCCGTTGCCCCAACCGAACCGTTTTGCCAGCCAGAACGAACCATACGCAAAAATCAGCGGCGGTGTAACCATGGTAACGCCAAACTGGGTGAAATAAATCAGATAGCGCAGCGCCGACCACTTATTCTTCTTTTTTTTCAATCGCACCCCACCCCAAATAATCATTGATGTTACCAGGTCTGTTCGACTTTTGTAAAAAAAGCCAGAACTTTCCCACTCCCTCACATCATTTCTATTATACCTAACTTAACCAGAAAGTGAAACACTTTTTATCATAATAACATATAAATTTTTCGTCATTTTCCGCCACGCTATACATAATCCACAAAAAAATAGACGCAATCTTATTGATTGCGTCTATTGCGATTTTCTCTGCTTCAGAGATAAGTAGCCGTTACAGGAACCGCTTCATTCCTTCGGTCGCTTCGGCAACATCCTGGCTCAGCGATACGGTGAATTTGATGCCGTGCTTCTCGGCCAGAACAGCCAAATCACTCAGAAAAGTCTCTGCCGCAGCGGAGTCCTTCGTGCCGGCAATCTTGTACAGACCGTCGATAAAAATACGGGTGATATCATAATTTCCCGCATGGATACCGCACAGGAAGCCGAGCAGGCTGTTATAATCCTGTACCGCGTAATCGGTAGCGTCAATCAGACGCGCGTCATGCGAGATGTCAAACGTCAGCTTGCTGCCACGGGATACACAAACCACGCTGCCCTTTTCTTCCTTTACCGCAGCATTAACCTGATCAATCAGTTCTTTGGTCTTGCCAGATCCAGTGCCGCCAATAATAAGTTTTACCATATTAAATTCCTCCCAACCTTTGAGGTTACATTCAGTGTACCATAGGTTGCACAAAATCACAAGCACGATTTCCAAATTTCCTGCTACTTTGTCTCAAATGTTAGAAGTATCTTGATGATATAGCAGACTTCCCCAGAACTCTCCGAGGATGTCGCGAAGGCCTTTGGCTCCTACCTCTTCCGTTGCGGTCAGCGGCACGGTGAGCACCGTTTCTCCGCCGTCCAGTACGGTCAGCTCGCCCAGTTTCTGCCCCTTCTCAATTGGAGCCGGCAGGGATTCCGGCAGACTAATCTTGGTTTCCAGTTCGCCTACTCGTGCTTTTTCCACAACCAGACTGCCCTGCTCAAGTTGTGGCGTGACCGTCTTCACCTTGCCAAGCGTAACAGGAATGGGTGTCAAATCTTCGTCGGTGGGTGTATATACGGCAAAGTTTGCAAAGCCGTAGTTGAGCAGCGCTGTCGCATCAGCCATGCGATCCTCCTTGGTGGGGGCCGCCATAACCGTTGCAATCAATCCCAGTCCCTCCCGCTCGGCAGTTGCTGAGATACAAAACCCTGCTTCTGAAATATACCCAGTTTTTAGGCCGGTCATACCCGGATAGCTTTTCAGCATCTTGTTGGTGTTCGCCAGTGAAAAAGCTCCGCCGCGAATGCTGTCCATCCAAATGCCGGTATACTCCAGAATTTTCGGATGATGCAGCAGCTCTACTGAAATAAGCGCGAGATCCCGTGCAGACGTAAGTGTTTTCTGACCTGCCGCATCTAGTCCGTTTGCATTCACAAACTGCGTATTGGTGCAGCCCAGTTCCTTTGCGCGCGTATTCATTTTCTCCACAAAAGCTGCTTCCGTGCCCGCCAAATGCTCTGCTACCGCGACTGCGCAGTCGTTCGCCGAACCGACCGCAATCGCCTTGAGCATATCATTGAGCGGCATTTGCTCCCCCGGCTCAAGCCACACCTGCGTACCGCCCATAGAACAGGCGTATTCGCTGCCGGTAATCATCGTATCCAGAGTAACATCGCCCCGTTCGAGCGCCTCCATGGCCAGCAGCATCGTCATGATCTTGGTTACCGAAGCCGGCTGCAGCGGCTCATCGGCATTAAACTCGTAAAGCAATTGTCCGTTCGCCGCGTATAGCGCAGCACTTTTTGCGTGCAGCGCCCCCATTTCGGGCAGCGCGAAGGCCGCACTTGTCATCATCGCTGCGCTCAGGAGCGCGCACAGCATTCGTTTCATTTGGTATGCCTCCCCTCTCGTCCTACTGTATGTACAGCATTAGAAAAACATGCCGAGCATTGACAAGGTGTTGCTTGTACCTTATGATGGATACATTAAGGGGGATTGTTTCCATGCTGGAAAACTGCCGCATCCTGATTTCGCAAATTGCTGTCATGTTTGCACTCATGGGCATAGGCTACCTGTGCGTGCGGCTCAAATATTTGGATACCGGTGGCGCCGGTCAACTGTCACTGGTGCTGACGCGTATCGTCGCGCCCTGTGTGATTATCGATTCCTTTCAGCGGGCATTTGATCCCGCACTCGGCAGTGCGCTGCTGATTTCTGCCGGCTGTGCGCTGCTGAGCATGGGGCTTTCCATCGTGGTGGCACATCTGCTGTTCCGCAAGAACGGTTCACACCCGAATTTTGCCGATCAGCGCATGTGTGTTGTCTTTACCAACTGTGGTTTCATGGCGCTGCCGCTGCTTGATGCGCTGTACGGTTCCTATGGTATTTTTCTCGCGTCCTCCTTTATTGCAGCCAACAACCTGCTTCTGTGGAGCTATGGCATCGCGCAGCTTTCATCTGACGATATGCCTCGCGCCAGTCGCGTGCGCAGCATTTTAATCAACCCCGGAACGGTTTCTGTCGTGATTGGATTGCTGTTTTTCCTAACGCCGCTCAACCTGCCGGCCATGCCGGCCAAGGTGGTTTCTTATATGGCCTCATTGAATACGCCGGTGGCCATGATTATTCTGGGCGCGTTTTTAGCGCAGTGTGACCTGCGAGCCTGTTTTCGGGACAAGCAGGTGCAATTCGTTACCGCCCTGCGCCTGATTATCATGCCGCTGATCACCCTTTCCATTTTCTTGATTCTACCGCTTGAATCTACGCTGCGGCACTCCATGCTGGTCAGTGCCTCCGCACCGGTCGCCATGGTCTGTTCGATGTTTGCGCAGGTTTACGGAACGGATTATCTGTTTTCGACCCGTGCCGTCGCCCTATCCACTCTGCTGTCCGCGATTACAATTCCGGCTATGATTGCACTGTGCACGCTGCTCGGCGGGTAAATCATAAGGAAAAAGCGTCCTGCGAATTCGTTCGCGGGACGCTTTCTTTATTCTGTTTCTCTCCAAGGTGTCGGAATGGCGGTGCCAAAGGTCTGAAAATTCAGGCGTGCCTCCATCAGGCACAGACCGTCATTATAGATACTTAGCGCAAACTCATCCTTCGAGGCCGTATCATACGACCAACCGCAGATTGGGCAGCACATACCATCGCGCGGAGGCTGCAGCATTGACGCGACACCGCAGCAGTCGCATGCGCCATACTCCACATATAAACTGTCCATATCCATTGGGAGAAGTGTGTATGACACGCTTATTCTACCTCAATCAGTACAGGGCAGTGGTCTGAGCCGAACACGTCGGACAGGATTTTCGCCTGTTTTACACGATCTGCAAAGCGCTCGGACACCAAGAAGTAGTCAATCCGCCATCCTGCATTTTTCTCCCGCGCCTTAAAACGGTAGCTCCACCAAGAGTATGCACCTTCCAAGTCAGGATAAAAGCGACGGAATGTGTCGGCAAAGCCAGCGTTCAGCAACTCCGTCATTTTGGCACGCTCTTCATCACTGAAACCGGCATTCTTACGATTCGTTTTAGGATTTTTCAGGTCAATTTCCTGGTGTGCTACATTTAAATCACCGCAGATAATGACCGGTTTTATCTCATCCAGTTTGCAGACATAATCGCGGAACGCATCCTCCCATGTCATACGGTAATCCAGACGCTTCAGCTCATCCTGCGAGTTGGGCGTATAAACTGTAACCAGATAAAAATCTTCATATTCAGCTGTGATGACACGTCCCTCATGGTCGTGTTCGTCAATCCCAAGGCCAAGAACAACCGATAATGGCTCACTCTTGGTAAATAGCGCTACACCCGAATATCCCTTTTTCTCTGCCGAGTTCCAATACTCCCGATAGCCGTCGAGCGGTACATCGGCCTGTCCCGGCTGCATTTTTGTCTCCTGCAAGCAAAGCATGTCCGGTTGTTCGGACGCGATAAAATCCAAAAAGCCCTTGCCCATGCAGGCGCGCAGGCCGTTTACATTCCAAGAAATCAGTTTCATGTATCCCTCTTACTTTCTGGCCAGAAGCACCGCTGCGATAATCAGTCCGAGCACAACGATTCCACCGCCGACCATAATCAAAAACATCATCGACATACGCTACCCTCCCGCAACAACTTACTTTCTTCTATGCGCCGTACCGCCTCTTCCATACGCTCAGGCGGCACGACGAGCGCAAAGCGCACATACCCTTGTCCCCGTGCGCCGAAGCTGTCTCCCGGTACGCAAATAACGCCCGTTTTCTCCATCAGCTGCATGACAAAATCTACCGTGCTGCTAAAATGGGGAGGGATCTTCGCCCAGACAAACATAGTGCCTTCAGCATCTGGCACATCCCATCCAATCCGGCGCAAACCGCCGCACAGCGCGTCACGCCGCGCCATGTAGCCTTCCCGATTTCGCTGCACAATATCCTGCGATCCATTCAGTGCAGCGACAGCACCGGCTTGCACAGGATAAAACATTCCATAGTCAATCTGCGAGCGAAATGCGCGGAACTTTGCGAGCATCTCCCGGTTACCCAATGCAAAGGAAACGCGCATACCGGTGAGGTTGTAGGTCTTAGACAAGGAGTTAAACTCAATGCCGACTTCCTTCGCCCCCGGAATCGACAGAAAAGAGATGCCCTGCTTTTCGCATAGCATTAAATCGGAATAAGCATTGTCATGGATAATCAAAATATCGTGCTGCTTTGCAAAAGCAACCAACGCTTCATAAAAAGAAACATCGGCAACGGCAGTTGTGGGATTGTTGGGATAAGAGACAATCATCGCCTTGGCGCGGTCTGCAACATCATCCGGAATATCTGCAAAATCCAACTGCCAGCCATTTTCCTCGCGCAGTGGATAAAGGCCAATCGTCGCACCAGTCAGCATCGGGCCAAATGAGAAAATCGGGTATCCGGGATCAGGTGCCAACACCAAATCCCCCTCACCCGCAATGGCAAAGCCTATGTGCGCAATCCCTTCCTGCGAGCCGCAGACCGCCATAATTTCATTGTCCGCCAGTGTCACGTCATATCTGCGCTTGTACCAATTCTGCACCGCATCCAAAAGATCGCGGGTTTCCGTCAAGGAGTACCGATACTGCTGAGGATCCAGGGCCGCTCGGCTGACCGCCTCCATAACATGCCGATCGGGCTCAAAATCAGGTGTACCGATCGACAGATTAATGACATCCTTGCCGCTTGCAAGCAGCTGGTGCCTTTTTTCATCAAGTTGATTAAAAATATTGCTTTCGGCGATTTCGCCGGCTTTGATAAACTGCATGCTGTCTTTCATCTTCCCATCAAAAATTCTATTACTGTCCGATTGAATCGCGCCGGTTGCTTTGCAGCTACGAAATGATCTCCATCCCGAAATATCTCAACCCGGCAGTGCGGCATACGTGCCGCCATTTCTTTCGTCTGTTTTTCACGAATCATATCATGCTCGCCAACGATAATCAGCGTCGGCATTGTAATTCTCGATAAATCATCCATGCTCACGCCATAGGGGTGAATCATCAGGCCCAATACATCACGCCGATGTGCTGTCTTCGCCCCAAAGCGTGAGAAAACGCGCAGCAGCCCGTACACCGGGTAAAGCGGCAGCTGCGTCGAAGGTTTCACACCGCGAAACATCTCAACATTTGCTCCGTTTAAAATCAGCCGATCCACATAATCGGGATAAGTCAATGCGAACTTAATCGCCAGATTGCCGCCATCGGAAAAGCCCAGGATGTGCGCTTTCTTTATTCTCAGTGCATCCAGCACAGTTTTCAGATCGTTTGCCATGAGTTCAAAAGAGAGTCCCTGCTCACCGCTGTCGGACTTTCCATGTCCGCGACTATCAATCGCAACCACGCGACAAAAACGAGTCAGCTCAGGAATCTGTGCGGCCCAATAGCTGCTGTCCTCACCGTTACCATGCAGCAATATCAATGTTTGCCCATGCCCTACATCGTAATATGCGATGCGTGCATCGCCGCATGTGACATATTCGGGCTCATAACCGAACATCTATGCTCACTCCATACCTTTCTTGCTATACCATACAAATGCAATATGCCAATGTACCACCTGGTCTTATAAAATCCTTCAAAATACATCTTCGAGGGTCGGAAGGCTTTTATATGGTACTATCATAGCACAAAATATAGCGTAGGACAATGGACACGACACAAACAAATAGAAAAGGCGAGAGACCGACATAACCCATCGGTCTCTCGCTCTTTACTTTTCCAATAGGACTTCCTGCAGTTCCGACATCGTGTCGACAACCCTAGCTGCACCAGCCTGCTCTAATTCCTCTCTACCGCCAAATCCAAATGTGACGCCAATACAAGAGATGCCGTTCTGCGCAGCACCCTCCACATCATGAAATCGATCCCCGACCAGAACCGCGCTCGAAAGATCCGTTACGCCAAGCTGCTCCAAAGCGTTCTGCACGACCTGCGCCTTTTTCCCGATTGTTCCATCGAGGGTAGCACCTGAAACCACATCAAAGTATACATCAATTTCAAAAAGGTGCAGAATTTTTTCAATAAATACCGTGGGTTTAGACGATGCAATTGCCAACCGTTTACCATTTTCTTTCAGTTTAGACAGCAATGCCGGCACACCGTCAAACAGCATATTTTCCTGCCATCCGGAAACAGAAAAACGCTCTCTGTAATACGCCGTTGCCAATTCTGCCGCAGACTCGTCCATTCCGTAAGAACGTGCAAATTCTTCCCGAAGCGGCGGACCGATGAAGTGCTCCAACGCAGTAATATCCGGTTCATCAATAGACATCTTGTGCAGTGCATACTGTACCGATTTGGTAATTCCCTCACGCGGATCGGTCAGGGTGCCATCTAAATCAAACAAAACATACGAAAACATACGAAACTCCTTACTCAAACAAATAAAAAAGCATAGTCACATAAGCGACCATGCTTTTAAAGTGTGCGCGACGAGTTATCTTCCCGGGCCGTCACCAGCCAAGTATTGTCACCGTAAATGAGCTTAACTACTGTGTTCGGAATGGGAACAGGTGTACCCTCATCACCATAGCCACGCACTATATTGAGAACGCTTTTCACGTTGCTCGCTTTGTATCATACCACACAGCCTCACCACTTGTCAACAGATAAATGGTGACCCGTGGGAGAATCGAACTCCCGTTTGCGGCGTGAGAGGCCGCCGTCTTGACCGCTTGACCAACGGGCCATTTCAAGACTGCGCTTGGTATGTCGGTTTCACCCTGGGACCAGTTAAGTCCGGTCCCAAGGCTTCCCTTTGGTACACCATCACGGGCTCGAACCGTGGACCCACTGATTAAGAGTCAGTTGCTCTACCAACTGAGCTAATGGTGCATTCCTCAAGGCTATTATACCCTGAAAACTGAACAACAACTACTTGCAAGCTTCAAGTAAGAGATTACCCTTTATAATAAAGGTCAAGCCCTCGGCCTATTAGTATCAGTCCGCTGCACGCATTACTGCGCTTCCACTCCTGACCTATCAA
>NZ_CATNVC010000007.1 GCF_951230135.1 Butyricicoccus sp. Marseille-Q5471
TGGTGATGGCAACACGCTCCACGCCGCCGCACTCGCGGTCGAGGCAGTCAACGGCACGAATCAGGCCGGTGGTGTTGCACGAGGTCAGCTTGAGAAAGTGCTTGCCCAGACCCTTTTCGTAGTTGGCGCAGCCATGGAAGAACACATCGGCAACGTCGTTCTTTTCGCCGCCCTGAAAGATGCAGGGCTTGCCGAGCTTTTCGCAGAGCTTCTTGTTCTCCGCACCGACGCCTGCGGGCGTGGCATCGAGGAGAATATCACACTTGTTGATGAGGTCTTCCATCGTGCCGGAAACCGGAACGCCGGCTTCGGCGAATGCGTCCGCATACTGCGGGTCGGCCATGTACAGATCATACGGCATGCCGCGCTCCTTGAGCGCGCGGATGCTCAGGTTCGGGGTGCGGTTGGCCACGCCAACCAGTTCCATATCGCCCATCAGGGTTACGCCGTCACACAGACGCTGTCCGATGATGCCGTAGCCGAGTACGCCTACTTTTACCTTGTTCATAACTCCCCCTGTATCACTGGCATACCGCAGTATCCTGCACTAAGTCATGGATTTGTTCATTTCTGAAATACCAATACGTCGGATTCAGAATGGCCGGTGCTTTCTCATTCTTCAAAAAATGCTCCAAGGTGCTTGCGCAGCTTTCAAATACACCGCGCACGCCCTGGGTGCTGACCGCTGCCGAATGCGGTGTCAGCACGACGTTTGAAATCTGCTTCAGTTCTGAGTTCTGATCAAACGGTTCCACTTTAAAGGTATCAAGGCCTGCGCCCGCAACCTTACCGCTGCGCAGCGCCTCTGCCAAGTCATGCTCATTTACAACCGCGCCGCGGCTTGTATTAATAATGTAAACGCCGTCTTTCATCTTTGCAAGATTCTCTTTGCGCACAAAATCCAGCATTTCCACGCAGGCAGGCAGATGCAGGCTGATAATATCCGCCCTTGCCAGTGCTTCGTCCGCACTCACCATTTCTACGCCGAGCTGCGCCGCACGTGCCAGATTGGGATATGCGTCATACGCAATCACCTTGACCGGAAAGACGCTCAGAAGGCGGGCTAACTCTTGCCCGATGTTGCCAAAGCCTAAAATTGCAACCGTCCCTTCCAACGTCTGTGACATCGACGCCGCGATGCCGCCCTGCCGCAATTCGCGGTCATACCGCGTGACCTTGCGCAATACCGCCATCATCAGCGCCAGTGTGTGCTCCGCAACGGCTTTTGCATTGGCTCCCGGTGCATTGGCAACCGCAATGCCCATATGGGTTGCACTTTCGAGGTCGACTGTGTCATACCCTGCCCCAAATCGCAGAATGAGCTTCAGATTGTCCGCGCATCCGACAAGCGTCTCAAAATCCCATGGTTCACGACCTGCCACCACATAGTCATACCCCTTGGCCGCAGCAATCACAGCACGCGGATCCTGCGTGTGATGCAGCGGGATATGGTCTATTTGCACACCGGATGCGATTGCCGCCCCAAAAATTTGATCGAAATCAAGTTCCAGTTCGTTATCGACCAAAACAGCTAGCTTCTTCACAATGCAGCCTCCCCCTTTCATGCTTTTTGAGCGTTCCATCTCTGCTGTCTTAACAGAAGAAGGATTGTCCACATTTAATATACTGTATAGGTATACTCAATATAGTCTCGAATCTCCTTCATTCCGGGAGCGCCGGGCGAATTGCCGAACGCACCATCGTGTGCAAATCGATCCGCCGCCAGCATGCAGTCTTCCAGTGAAAATCCGGAATCCCGAATGGACTTAATCTTCAGTTCTTTCATCAAATCGACCATTCGCGCAATCAAGACCTGCGCCAACTGCATCGTATCTGGGTATGCGGCAGATGCGATGTCCATTGCGTCCGCCACCGCCTCCAGATTTTTTCGTTCCCCATACTGCGCGGTGTACTGTATCACGCCCGGCAATCCCCACGCGCAGCCAAGGCCGTGCGGAATATGGTTTTGGGCTCCAAACGTCTGACTAAAGCTATGCCCAATCTGACAGCCGCAGGCCGAAATTGCCATGCCACCCAGGTTGGCCGCTAACGACATATTCTCTCTTGCCTCTGCATTTTGAGGCTCGTTCACCGCGATTGGCAGCCATTTCAGCGTCAGGCGGATGCCTTCTTTTCCAAAAATATAGCCATACGGATTATAGTTTTTATTGGCGATGGCCTCCACGCAGTGGGCAAGCACGTCCATACCGGTTGCCGCGGTAGGGCCCGCTGGCAGCGAATAGGTGAGCACCGGATCGACAATCGCCATATCAGGCTTATACACCGGCATCTCTTTTGCACCGGTCTCCACATCGCCAATGACCGCCCATTGTGAAATTTCACTGCCCGTGCCGGAGGTCGTGCTCAGCGTAATCAGCTTCATCTTATGTTCTGCTTCGCCAATCCCATAGTAATCGCGGATTGTCAACCCGTTTTGACTGATAATAATGCCGATTGCTTTCGCCGTGTCCAACGTACTGCCGCCGCCAACTGCAACAATACCGTCGATTGCGTGCTCCCTTACATAGGCTGCACCTTCGTCGCAGATGTTGCTTGGCGCGTCCGCCTTGCACTTATCAAAGACGAAAACATCCAGTCCGGTCTCCTTCAGGACATCGATGACCTGCGTCGCAACTCCGAATTCACACAAGGCCTGCTCTGTACAGACCATAATGCGGTTCATGCCGAGTTCTTTCGCCTTGTTTCCAACCTCTTTCAACGCGCCGGTTCCAAAGAGTGTCGGACAAAATGTATTCCACATATAAACTCCCATTTTACAGCCTCCCATATGCATTCATCCAGTCGGCCCGCGGAATGTGGCGCTTCAAAACGGCAGATTTACGGGCCGGCTACATTGTGTTTTATCTTTAAAACAGAGTTTTCAGATACGCCAAAACCGCCTCAAGGTCATATTGATACAGATGATACAAGTCTTCTGCACCGCCAAAACCCGGATAGACCTGCGGAATGCCGAACCGCTTAAACGATTTCAGGCTGATACCGTTGTCACACAGGACATCCGACACCGCGCTGGCCAGACCATTCTTCATCAGATGATCCTCCCAGACAATGATTCTGCCCGTTTCCGACGCGGCCTTGAGCACAATCTCCTCGTCCAGCGGCTTCACGGTAAACATGTCAATGACGCGGACTTCAATCCCCAGCTCCCGCGCCGCATCATGCAGTCTCAGCGCGTAATCGACCATTTCGCCGCAGGCAATGACGGTAATATCCTTACCGTCTCGTGCCATGTAGCCCTTTCCGATGGTAAATTCCGCATTCTGGTCGTACAGTACACGGTTTTCCTTACCCGGATCGATACGGATAGAAATCGGGCCGTCATACGAAATACTTTTTTCAATAATCTGCCGCAGCTGCACCGGATCGGAAGCCGCGCAAACCGTCATATTGACCAGCGAGGAGTAAAGCGCCATATCCTCCATTGCATAGTGGGTAGAACCGCCGTTTCCGGTGAGCCCGGAGTAATTCGCAATGATTCGCACCGGAAGATTGGGGTAGCACACATCGGTACGCACCTGCTCCAGTGCACGCATGCTCATAAAGGGCATCATACCGATGATGAACGGCATATTGCCATCGTATGCAAGCCCCGCCGCAACGCCGACCACGTCCTGCTCTGCGATGCCCGTGTCAATAAAGCGGTCCGGATAATTCACTTGGAAGTCCTTGCATCCAAAACCGATATCGGGGGTCAGCAACCATACGCGCTCGTCCTGTTCACCCAGTGCCGCGATGGTATCGCCCACCACCGAACGCGCCGAATTATATTCGTCAAGTGTATAAGACTGCTTCATTTAGAGCTCCTTTCTCTGTTTTTCCATGGCTGCGTCAAGGTCAGACAGGGCAATTGCCAAATCTGTCTCATTCAGGCTGCCGGCGTGCCACTTAATCTGGCGCTCCATGAAGGAGATGCCCTTGCCCTTGACCGTGTTTGCAATAACAGCCGTCGGCTTGCTGCCGCTGCTCGCCGGCAGCTTATCCAGCGCCTCCACAATCTGATTCATATCATTTCCGTCCGGAATTTCGATGACGTTCCAACCAAAGGCACGCCACTTATCCGCATACGGATCGAGCTTGATGGAGCCTTCGGAAAAGCTTGTCATCAGCTGCCTGTTGCGATCCACGACGGCGACCAGATTGCCCAATCCAAGGGCATGGCCCGTCATTGCGGCTTCCCATACAGAGCCTTCACAGGTTTCTCCGTCCCCCATCATGCAGAACACACGGTGCGTCTGTCCTCTCTGCCGACCGGAAGCTGCCAAACCAACGCTGATTGGCAAACCGTGGCCGAGAGAACCGGTAGAGGCATCGAGCATGGGCAGGCGGGTCTTGCACGGATGCTGTCCGAACTTACTTCCCACCTTGCCGTATGTATCACAGATCTCCTGATATTCAAAGAAACCCTTTTGTGCCATCACGACATACATGCACGCGGCACCATGTCCCTTGCTGAGGATAAAGCGGTCGCGCTCCGGGTTCTGCGCCAATTCGGGCGACACACGCATCGTATGCTGGAACAAGCAGGTCAGTACATCGATCATCGACATATCGCCTCCCATATGGATGCTGCCGCTGTACAGGCCGCACAGCTTGCAGAGATCATATTTGGCCTGATAAGCCAGTTCCTGCAAACGCATAACTTCTTTTTTATCTGTCATGTTTTGCTGTCCTTTCTCGGATCAAATATCCATCGATACGAAAACCTTACCGCACTGGCGGCTGGCTGCCAGATCGAGCGCCTCCTGATATCGGGAAGCCGGAATCACGTCCGTCACAATCTTATCCAGTGGTAAAACACCCGATTCGATGATTTGCGCGACCTTTCTCATGTAGTACTTTCCAAGGTAGCCGCCATACACTTCGATTTCATTTTTCAAAAGCTCTGCGACGGGGAATTCGGGGCGGGCGAGTTCATCATGTCCAAACTGAAGAACCTTGCCATGCGGCCGAACCAGGTACACACAATCCGCCATCATAGCAGCCACTGCTTCCACGCAGTGATCTACGCCAAGTCCATCGGTTTCTTCCTTCACGATCTTCTGAAGGTCTTCCTCATCCGGGTTCACAACACGGGTCGCTCCAATCGTTTCCGCCAGATCGCGGCGATGCGCAATCGGCTCGGAAACGATAATTTTGCGGCAGCCGCTCGCCTTCAGCAGAGCAATGAACATCAGGCCAATCGGGCCTGCGCCCAGCACGCACGCGGTGTCTCCTACATGAACATTCAGCTTTTCCAGCGCGCAGCCGCAGCCCGCGAGAGGCTCTGCTACACCCATCCACTCCGGTTTTGTCGCCGGCGACACCTTATAGCAGTACTGCTTTGGCAGCACAATATAATTCGTCAGGCCGCCGTCCGCGAAAACACCGCGCGAGCTTACATTTTGGCATGCCTCAGGCAAACCGGCGAGACAATTGCCGCACTCGCCGCACGGACCGTGCGGGTCGATGACCACCTTATCGCCCGGCTTGAGGTTCGTCACGCCCTCGCCGACCTCCGCGACCTCGCCGCAGAACTCGTGACCGAAGATGATGTCCTCTTTGCACGGATGCCGCTGCGGGGTTGCAAAAATATTCACATCCGTGCCGCAAATGGAGCAGCCGTAGCTCTTGACCTTGACGTCGTTCTTATCTTGAATTTCCGGAATCGGGCGATCTTCATAAGCAAAAGCGCCCGGCCCTTTGTAAATAATTGCTTTTTGCATCTTTGCCATCGATATAGCCTCCTGCTTCCTACTTTAGTGGAGACAGAGCCTCCTTGCCCGGCGGCTCTGTCCTCCCCGTCATTTTCAGTCTACATCAACCCACTTGGAGTTGTTTTGTGCGCTCTCGACGACCGCATAATAGAACTTTACACCGCTGACGCCGGTATCCACATCCGGGAAATCCAAGTCTTCCTCAGTGGGCACCTCACCGTTGTTGCGCTTCAAAATCGTAGTAATGATGTTGCGGTACAGGTTTGCGATGGCGATATAGTAGCCCTCCGGATGGCCGAACGGAACTCGCAGCAGTGCACCTGCCGGCACATCGATTCCGTCGCCTGCACGGCAAAGAATCTGCGCCGCTTCGCCCACGCGTGCAAAGCGCACCTCATCCGGCTTTGTCTGATGCCATTCCAGCGAACCCTTTGTGCCATAAACGCGAAGGTTGATTTCGTTCGGCGAACCGCAGGCAACCTGCGTGAACCAGTATGCGCCATGAGCGCCGTTATCGTATTCGAGGATGATATTGTCGTTCAGGTCAAGCTTCTTTCCAAACGTATCCGCCGTTGCAAGGAGTTTTTTAATCTTCAGACCGGTAACGTAGTTGACCAGATGCTCCACGTGCGTGCCGTCATCCGCGCAGGTATTGGAAATGCCGCTGTACTTGGGATCGGTGCGCCAAATTCGCGAATTAATCTGCTCCTTCTCTGAAAGCAGATCGAGGAAGCAGCCTTCCATATAATCCGCATTGACCGAAATGATATCGCCAATGTCGCCGCGCGCAATCATCTGCTTCATGACCTTGCACATGACATAGCCGGAGTAGCAGTAATCCACCGCGAAAATCAGATTCTTTTCCTTCGCAATTTTGGCCAGCTCCTCTGCTTCCTCCACCTTCAGGGTCAGCGGCTTCTCGCAGACCACGTTGATGCCGTGTTCGAGGAACGTCTTTGCAACGGAATAATGTACAAAGTTCGGCGTGCAGATGGAGACGAAGTCAATCTTGCCGGCCTCTGCCTCCGCCATTTTTTCCGCGTCGTAATACACCCGGGACGGATCGACGTGATACGCCTCCGCGCACTCGTCGTTTAATTCGTTGACGGCCGAAAAGCAGCCGCATACCAGCTTTGCGCGAGGGTCCAGTGCCAGCGCCTTGCGATGGCACTCACCGATTAGCGCTTTGAGGTCGCCGCCTACCATACCGTAAGTCAATTCCTTGGTCATTTTATAGTCCTCCTTAATAATGAATGTTGATTGATAAATTGAAACTTCACTTGATTGCTTCGCAGAGTCGCTTGATTGCCGGGAATCCGGCTTCCGTCGCTCCGGCCGGGAAATACTCGAAGCAGATTGTGCCTGCGTATCCGCTTTCCTTGAGCTTCTGAAACAGGAAATCAAAATTGATTTCTCCCGTACCGGGCTCATGCCGGTCCGGCGCATCCGCGATGTGTATGTACGGTACGATATCCATCTGCTCCGTTATATTGGAGAGCAGATTCCCGTGCATCATTTGCATATGAAACACGTCGCATAGCAGTCTTACGTGCGGAGAATGCACCGCTTTTACGATATCCGCTCCCGTAGCCGTATCTGTCACGGCCATTCCGCCGTCATTGCCCAGGTTGCAAAGCGGTTCTAACAGAACGGTAATATTGCTTTGCTCCAGCATCGGCACAAGACGGGTGAGCGTATTGGTCATGTTGGCAATCATAGCCTCGTGGCTGTATTCGCTGCGGAAATCCGCGCAGCCCGCTGCGGTGAAATGGTTGGGAAACAGAATGAGCGTATTGCAATCGAGTTCTTTCGCAGCTCCAATCGACTGCTTCACCCAATCAATGAACGCATCACTGTTCTTCCCATCACAAAGTGAGTAAGCACCCGTTCCGGAGATAGCCCGCACCGTTACGCCATGGGTTTTGCAGGTTTGCTTGATACGCGCCAGATCCTTGTCATGCCAACTCCAGAATTCTATGGCATGAAAGCCCTCCGCGCTGACCCTTTCAATCTTTTCGCAAATATCCATGTCGGGATACAGCGTTTCGATATTGATGGCAAAATCAATCATGGTAACACCTTCTTTTATTTCATATCTTTTATAGTAGTTGCAGTCTGATGAACCAGATTACAGAATACCCTGTTCGTCACGCTTTTTCAGATCTGCGATTACCTGCGGATAAAGCTTATCCAGCTTGTACATTAAGCAGAGCACCACAATAATTGCAGAGAAAACAATCGGCGCATACATACAGATTGCTTGAATCATCGCTAACGCTTCTGCGCTCTGCACAGCAGCCAGGCCATTGTATCCGACCGAAGACATTAAAAGGCCAATACCGGCCGATGCAAGACCGCCGCCCAACTTAGAACCCACCGAAGCAGCGCTGAAAATCATGCCGTCCTGCCGGACATGTGTCTTCCACTGTCCAAATTCCGCACAATCCGCAATCATCGGGAATACGCAGGCCCACAAGGGTGCTACGCCAAGGCCGCGTATTACGGCGCTCACCATGGCAACAGGAACGCTCAGCGGATTGCTCATCCACACCAACTGCGCGACGACTACCAGCAGAATACCGCCGAGCGTCAGATTGCGTTTACCGAACCGCAGAACAAAATGCGGTACAATCAGTACAAGCACGCTCTGTGCAATCAGTTCTGCTGCATAAATCGGGCTGTAAAGCGCTTCGTTTCCCAACAGATATTTGCAGTAATAGGTGGTAATCGTACCGCTGACCGTGCTCATCATGACCATGAAGCCCCACAGGCCGAGGCAGATTGCCCAATATTGGTTGGAAAATAGCGCTTTCAGATTTTGGCCAACGGAAATTTTCTGGTTCTGCGCCGCCTCGATTACCACACGCTCCTCAATGTTGAAAAAGCAGACGAGCAGCAAAATTAAAGCAGCGACGGCAAAAATGCACGATACAATAATCCAGCTGCGCTGCGTGTTGCCGAAGGCCTGCACCAGCGGAATCGTGGAAATCGTGACCACCATCTTGCCCATCGGACCACAGAAAATGCGAATTGCCTGGGTAGAAGTGCGGGACTTTTGATCGCGCGTAATCAGGGACGCCATTGTGGAGTACGGCAGGTTGAGCGCTGTATAAACCACCGTGTTCACCAAGTTATAAGTAACGAAAATGTAAATGGCCTGCACCATAACCGATGCATTTGCCGGCACAAAAAAGAGCAGAACAAAGGTGACCGCATACGGCACCGACATCCACAGAATCCACGGACGTGCTTTGCCGTACTTCGACTTCGTCCGATCCGTGATAAAGCCCATGATGATATCCGAGACACCGTCAAAGAGACGGGTAATGAGAAAAATGATGCCAACGACTGCGGCGCTGACGCCGACGTAATCCGTGTAGAAAAAGGTAAGCAGCGTACTGCACAACCCATATACCACGTTGCACGCAGAGTCTCCCAGACCGTAACAGATTTTTTCGCGCAAACTGACGCTATGATCTTCTTTACTTTTTACAACTTCTGAAACATTGTTCATGATTATTTAACCCCTTTTCTCGTCCAAACCGGAATTTGTTTGCTTTCACATCCATACAGCCGCAGCGGGCAGGCAACTGACTTGCCATTTTTGTATCGACGCGATATATGACTATGCAGGGGAAGATAGTCGCAAATTTCGGAGCAGCCGCGGCGGTGCTTTTATTCTTGCAGGCCGCAAACCCAACGCGTTTTCACGACATATGCGAGCGCCTCAATTCGTATGATGCACGCGAATGCGTTTTCATTTTTTAAGTGGAATTCCGGATTCCGCATTCCTGGATCTCCTTTCTCTTTCCTCTTTTGTTTTTTTGTTAGCTGCTTGTAAATTGTCGACAACTCTTTTATAATGAAATAATACTATCTTTGATGGACTGGTTCAGTTAATTTGGTTTCAACTTCTATCACGTTTTTCCCAAGATATTGGGATTATCGTTATATTTTTATGAACATTCTCCTTTTATTCGCGGCTCAAAAACCGCATCCCTATACATATTGCATAATTCCGTTTTTCATTTGTTAATTTTTCAGAACATTTCAGGCTCAAAACAGGCGATAAATTGAAGAAATTTCATTTTGCTTTGTGAAGTTTTTCATTTTACCGCTATCCTGTGGGCTGGGAATCCCGGACAAATACAAAGAGAGGAGCAAAAATGCTATGGAGAATTCTGTTGCGATTCACGCGATGAAAGAAGAACTGACATATCTGGATCAAATGTTCCCGATATCCGAATTTGTAGATCATTTCGATGCTTTTGCCGATCGAAGCTTCCCCAGTCACTGGCATCACGAGTTCGAATTGCAGATCATTCTGAAGGGCAGCGTGGAGTATATCGTAAACGGTACTTCCTATGTCGTCGGCGAGGGCTGTGCCATATATATTGCTCCGGAAGCCGTGCACATGATGACAGCGCTTTCCGAAGGAACCGTCGGGTATAACATCGTTTTATCGCCACAATTCCTCATCAATCTCATGCGAAGCGCCAATTGTGAAAAATACACGGTCTCTTTAACCTCCCGCCGGCCGGAGGGCGTTGTCATTACGCCGGAGCGAAAAGAAGGGCATACCATTCTGGAGCTGCTCAAAAGAATGTACTATACCGAAAGCACACACGTTACATATGAACTGTTTCTGCTGGAAAACTTAATCGGGATATGGCGGAATCTGCTGGCCATTCTGCCGAAACATTTGTCGGATTCCGAGGATAACAGCAACTTCTTGCGCGAGCAGCGCATGAAGGACATGCTCAATTACATCCGGCAAAACTATTCTCAGCCGATGACGATTCCTGAAATCTGTGCCGCTGCCAACCTCAGCAAGAGCGAGTGCTTTCGCTGCTTTTCCGAGCTGTCAAAAATGACACCCATTGAATATGTCAACCAATTCCGCCTGTTTCAGGCGTCCCAACTGCTGCTCACGACAGACAAAAGCATATCGGATATCTGCTACTCAACCGGATTTAACAATACAAGCTATTTCTCAAAAAAATTCAAAGAACAATACCGCATATCTCCCAAAGCATATCGCTCAAAAAGCCAAATTTAAAACAAATCTCAACAACAAAAGACCAGCCATTTTCCGGCTGGTCTTTCTTTTATCCCTATCCAAAGCCAAAGAAGCCTCGCAGTCACTTGACCGCGAGGCTTCTTTTGACGAAAACAGCACGTCACTGCCCCAGCACTTTCTGCAGGGTTCGATACAGAATCTCCGTATCAATCGGTTTTGAAATATGTCCATCCATGCCGCTGGCAATGGAGGTGGACACATCCTCCGCAAACGCATTGGCGGTCATTGCAAAAATGGGAATCGTGGCGGCCTCCGCGTGTTTTCCGCTGCGAATTGCCTTTGCAGCCTCATAACCGTCCATAATCGGCATTTGAATATCCATCAAAATCGCTGCATACGTGCCAGCCGGAGCTGCTTCGAAGCGCTTAACCGCCTCCTCGCCGTTGACGGCACAATCCACCTGCATGTTCACCATCTCCAGCAGCGCGCAGGCAATCTCGCGATTGATCGCATTGTCCTCTGCCAGCAGCACCTTGTGCCCGCTGAAATCATACGCACGCTTATCAGCCGTCAACTGTTTATATTTTCCGCCGGACAGCGTCATCAGAACGTTAAACACGGTGGACTGAAACAGGGGCTTGGTTACAAAAATATTGGCGCCGGCTGCTTTCGCTTCCTCCTGGACCTCAGACAGGTCATAGGCTGAAACGATGATAATGATGGCGTCTTCATCAAACATCTCCCGGATTTTCCGGGTCACATCGACGCCGTTCAGACCCGGCATTTTCCAATCCACAAAGCACACATCATAGCCGCAGCCCTTATCGTGTTGCGCTGTCAGGAGTTCAATGGCCTGTTTCCCATCCCGCGCAATATCATGGTCGATGCCAAGCCGCTTCAGTACCGCTGCGGTATAGTCGCAGGTATCCGCCTCATCGTCCACAATCAGCGCACGGATGCTCTTGAATTTATCCGGGGATGTCTCCAATTGCTCTTCCGACAGACCAAAGGGAAGCTCCACTGTAACGGTCGTTCCTACATCCTTTTGGCTTTCCACGCGGATGGAACCATGCATTAAATCCACAAGGTTTTTTGTAATGGACATACCCAGTCCCGAACCCCCGTGCTGCAGTGCGGTGCCGCTGCTTTCCTGCTCAAAGGGTCGAAACAGCCGCTGCTGCATCTCCT
Source organism: Butyricicoccus sp. Marseille-Q5471 (assembly GCF_951230135.1). Taxonomy (GTDB): domain Bacteria; phylum Bacillota; class Clostridia; order Oscillospirales; family Butyricicoccaceae; genus Agathobaculum. The sequence continues at coordinate 11,923 of NZ_CATNVC010000007.1, forward strand.
CTGTCATGCCGCAGCCGGTATCGGAAACCACAAAGCGCATATACACATGCTTTCCTTTGATCATGCGCTGGATGACCTGCAGCTTGACGCTTCCGCCCGGAGGGGTAAATTTATAGGCATTGGACAGCAGGTTCAGCAGGATTTGGTTGAGGCGCAGTGCATCACCCACCAGTGTTTCTACCGTCACCTCCGATAAAACCATAGAGAATCCAACGCCCTTGCTCTTGCACTGGGTATAGTACATGCCACACAGTGCCATTAAAACCTCTTTAAAATCCAACGGCACATTGGAGATGTGCAGTTTTTCGTTTTCTATGGCGGACATGTCCAAGACGTCGTTGATAATATTCAGCAGCACCTTGGACGAGGCAGAAATCTTCTCCAAGTAGTCATCCATCTGCTGTTCGTCTTTTTTATGTGCTTTTGCGAGGGTTGTAATGCCAATAATTGCGTTCATTGGTGTTCGGATTTCATGGCTCATGCGGGCGAGAAAGGTGCTTTTCGCCCTGCTGGCTGCATCTGCCTGCGCAACCGCTAGGGTGAGCTTTTTATTAACATCACTTAATCGGGTAAAGTTTTTTCTCTTATTGAGATATAAACTTACCGTTAAGAACAGGATAAACAGAACCGCCACGCTGATTGCAATTAACAATGGCTTGTATTTATAAATAAAATCCTGCACAGACAGTTCAGAGGAATAGGTGCCGATGGTATTTTTTATCACAATATTATTGACGGTTTCTTCATCAATAGAGGCGATGGCTTTATTTAGCACAGAAATCAGAAGTGGATTGTTCAGATACGGGTCAATCGCAGCATCACCGATTTCCTTGTAGGAACCATTTTTAAAAATGACAGGACTAATCATGGCAGTATCCGAGAAGGTAACACCCGGAACCACCGCCAAATTGTCGTACTGCGGCCGCAGCAGCTCCCGTTCGGCGATATACTGATTATAAATGAGCATATCCGCTTTCCCATCGCGCACGGCTTCAAAGCACTTTTCTATTGTGGCACACGGCAGCAGCGCACTGTTCGGATACCAGCTTGCAAACAGCTGCGGCAGGGTTGCAGCGCTTGCCGCATACGCAATCGTATAGGCCTTGTTTTTGCTTGGCGTAAAGCCGTTCTCTGCAATCGCCACCTTTTTCATATTGTCAAAGGCCTGCGTGAAGCGCATACCGGCTTCCTTCCTGTCGCCGTATGCGCGATTGATGGCGTTGTCATCAACAATCATCAAATCAAAGCCATTGTCGCGAAAATACTCGTAGCCGTATGTACCATCTTGCTCTTCGAGCGAGACGAGTTCCAACGGAATACCCGAGATACGTGAAATTTCATTCAGCAAATCCACACGAATCCCGCAAAGCTCACCATTTTCATCCAAATAGCTGACAGGATTGGAGTCCGAGAAAACCGCAACCTTTAGTGACGCCTTTCCGGTGGTTTTCTTCCGATTCTCCAAAAGCTGTGCAATATATTCCGTTTCCGTGCGTGTAAAATGAGGATCTTTGATTGCGCTGTGCTTGCCGTAGTATTTCGTGAACAGGTCTGCCCGAAAGTATGGATCTTCTGTGAAGATGGTGCACATTGCCGCGTCAATCTGCGTCATAAAATCATTGTCCTGATAGCTCATGAGATAGAAGGGTTGGCTGTCAAAGTTTCCGACCAGTTTTAAATTATCATGCTTGGTCATATGCTCGGTGACAACAACATCCACCTCACCGCCCAGCAATGCGGCTTCCATAGCAAGGTCGCTTTCATAAAATACGGGCTCAAACGTAAATCCGTGCGTCTTGGCATACGCGGTTACGAGGTTAATATTGAGTGATTGATCTAAGAAGGCAAACTTTTTTCCATCAAACGCCGCATAATCCTCATAGTAGATCTCTGCATTATCCGGCCGCGTATACAAGACACCCTGCACATTGCCAAAGGAGTTTTTGGAAAAGCTGAATTTCTCTAGCCGTTCCCGTGTGAGCTTTGCGGTACATACCAAATCTATCTCATGGTTTTCCAGCTTTTTCAGATTATCCGCCCACGTTCCCTGAATGTACTCGTACCGAACGTCGGCATACTTGGCAATTTCATTGAAGTATTCCACTCCATAGCCGGCTAAAACGCCATCCTGATTGAGGGAAATGAAATCCTCATACCCCATATATCCAACGCGTATCAGCTTCTTATCCTCTGCTGCAAATGCAGGTAGGCCCAAGCCGATCAGCAGGACAATTGCCAGCATCAGTGAGAATAGCTTCTTCATTGCACACGCTCCTCTATCTTTTAATTTCTCTTGGTATGTTCCCGGGATTATTCGGCCAGCAGCTGCACAAGCGTCTGGTAAAGCTTATTGGAATGAATGGGTTTGGACAAATGCGCGTTCATTCACGCCGGTTTTGAAATTTGCATATCCTCATGAAAAGCATTCGCTGTCATGGCAATAATGAGGATGGTTTCGGCATTTTCCAGGCGGTGTTCCTACTCCAACACGCTTTGCAAGGTGCTTTTTGCCACTTTCTGCTCCTCATAGATACTGTTCACATCAACCTGAGACATTAAGAAGGTTTGACGGCTGGCGTCTATTTTATAAACTGCAGCTGCTTCCTGCGAATTGCGCCGTCCGGCATGCGCATTCCAAAGCTGAACTTATAGGTATTGCCATCCTTAATCTGCGCCCAGATGTGCTTGATCTTGCAGTTTGCAATCACACGCTCCAAATCCTCTTGGCGGACGTACGCGTTGAGCCACGCCTCATTCTGCGCTTCAAAGGACAACTGCTCATCAGAGAGATGCAGCAACGCCTTCGGCGTAAAGCTTTTCTCATACTGCTCACGGTGGGCGGCGCCGGTAATGGTCATTGCGGTTTGCGCAAAATACTCTGTCGCCGTGCTGCCCGTCAGTCTCGTTACCGTTTCAAAGCTGCTGATGATTTCCAAGATGCGATTACCCCTCAAGTCCACGCTAACGGTGGACAGATTGTCGCTTTGGATGGCTTTGTGATAGGAAAGTGCCTCCTGAAATTTCTTTTCCGCATCCCGCTCCCACGTCGCATCTCTGCCGGCGCCAAATGCCCGAACGGGGCGGCCGGTATCATCATAAACGGTGGTATAGGTTGCGCGCTCACACCAACAGCCCGCTCCATCGTTGGTTTTATACCAGATATCCTCCGTTACTTCTCTGTCCCCGCGTCACAGCCGATCAAAAACGCTCAGGAAACAGGCAATCGAATCTTGCCGTATATAGCCGCGCTCCGTCCTCTTCGCTAATCACCGCGCCGTTGAGGCGCGCCCATACAAGACATCCGTTTTTGTGATAGATGCGGTAGGTCTCGTCAATGGGTTTGCCGCATTTGAAGGTGGCGATTGCGGCATCTATAAGGCGATACCTGTCCTCACGATAGACAAGGGATGTGGCATCCACACCGATTGTCTGCGCGTACTCCTCTCTGGCGTGCCCGCTGAGTTGGGCAACGCCGTCGAAAAAAACTGGGTTTCAAAGTCGCGCTCAATGCGAAGGAGCGTCGTATTGGTCTCATACAGCTCAGTCAAGTTTGCAAGCCGCTTGCGCAGAACCCGGCTTGGCTACAAAGTCCCGAGCACCGAGTCGGAGAGCCTTTTCTTCTGCATTGATGGGTCACAATGGTTTGCCCAAAAGCCTAACGCGAGATTGCACCAACTGCCAACCGATAGCTTTCTTGCACGCGCCTTGCCAACACGTCCAGTTCCGAAAGCTTGCCCGCCCCGCAAGGCCTCTACCAGCAGAATGATGCATTCATAGAGCTTGTCCATGCTGAAATTTCCGGCAATGCCTTTCAAGGTATGCGCACACTGAAAGGCTTTTCCATAATCCTTCTGCTTGATAGCCCGCATCATATCGGTATAATTGGGATCCTCCGGGAACCTGATTAAGCGTTTTTCGTAGGCTGCGGCCTTGCCCGCAAATCGCTTGACACAACCTTCATCATTGATGCCTGCGGCTAAAAGTTCTTTCGCGCTCATATCGTTGTTCCCTCCGAAATACCCTTCTTCGACAAGAATATTTCTTTTATATTTGAGGTGCGCCTCATCCTTTTAAAGCAGACATGATTATGCTCTTTCTGATAGTTTCAGGTGTCTGTTTTGGCAAGCAGCCACACACGGAGCTGCTATCCGTTTCTTCGTGGTCTGCCTCTCTATAAAATTCTACAATATCATCCAATCCGCAATCGAGCAGGATGCAGATCTTTGCCAACACATCCATCCGTGTAGGCAGGTTCTTGCTCAGCCCGGCCAAAGTTGAGGGGCTAATCCCAAGCTGTTTCATGAATGCAGTTCGTTTTATGCCCTTATCGACGCATTTTGATATAATTTGATACATACCATTATATATTGGCAATTTATGTGTGTCAAATTCGTTCTATGAAAAAGGGTAATCAAATTATGTTTTAATATCAAAGCGGCTTAATCACCCCTCCTGACAGCAAAAAACCGGATAAGGGGAACCAAGCATTTTTGCCCGTTTTCCCTTATCCGGCCGATGATGGCTATAAATGATTTTTCTTCTGCGTAAATGATAGGATTAGCAGCTCCGGACGCATCCGCAAGGCGCTAAGATAGTTTTTGAACTGCAACAAACACGTCAGAAATGCGGTACCATGTTGGGAAATTCACCTCACCCGTAATCGGAAGGCTGAAAATCTTCTGGAATTCTCGAACCGCTTCCGCTGTGCTTTCTCCATATACTCCATCCTCTACGACTTTGGGAATGAGCGGATAATTTTTCGAGATGGCATTCAGTTGCTGCTGAATGGTGCGCACCGCGTCTCCGGTTGATCCAACTTTTAGTACCCCTTGAAAAGAGAGCGGAACTCCCTCAACCTTTTTCGCTTCTTTCAGAATGATATCATACCCATAGAAGTTTTTCAGAATCTGCAGCGCAGAATACCCCTGATCCCCCATCGTCTTGGAGCCCCATTGGCTCAGCCAGCCGTCCCGCTTGACTCTTTTTCCGTCGCTGTACTGTGTGAAAAGCGGCTGAACGATATCCGGTCTGGTGATGTAGGTGGTAAACACTTCATCCACCACATCTGAAATTTCCTGAAATATATTTCTGCCAAATGTAAACGCCTGGTCAAACGCTGTCGAATTGGTAATGGTAAAGTCATACCCCTTGCCCCGATACCATTCTGTGTAAACGCGGTTCAGGGTAAAAGACAGCATAACCAGAATATTGGCTTTCAATGTTTCTTTGGGCCATGTTGCATATATCTCGCTGCTCGCTACGTTTTTGATGTAGTCAGTAAATCCAACTGTATAGTTCGGGGCTGTTTTATCTTCCGGTCTACCACCGTGAACAACAATAAAGCTGGGAATCACCGGCTCCGGCAAAACCACTTGATTGCTTGGAATAGGAAGTTTTTTCACCTCGTTTTCAGGAATTTTCGGCGGAAAGTCTCCCCACAGAACCGGATACGGAATTAACACCTCGGAAAAACTCGGCGTTAAAACTACATTTTGCAGTGCTGTACAGTCAGGAAAGAGCTGAACATTATTGATGCGTGCCTCTCGATAATCCGGATAGGTCACTTTAACATTATATTGATTAAACGGCCTGGGTAAATTTGAATTCATGGAAAACTCAAGTGGTGGAGTTGCAAGAATAAAGGGTTCTATCTGTCCCTCGGCATCTGTCCTGACTTCCTCCAGTATACTGTCACTGTTTGGATCCACAATCTGTACGAGTGCCTCTTGCGCTGGCTTTCCTATACTGTTTAAAAACGCATTAATCTGAAGTGTTCCAAATCCGCCCTCTGTATTCTTGACAGGCGCAGTATTTACTCCATTCATTCAGTCCGGCTCCTCTCTACGGCGTGTTACGTCTGTAATTGATTATTTGTTCCGTAATGACTTCAAACGTTCCATACAGATTCAACTTGCCATATCCCCATTTGGTATTTGGGTATTGCAAATTATTCTCACGCACACATCCACTAATCAACAAGCTTCGAATTAAATCCGCATCTATGGTAGGTATATTTTCATCAACAATCGCCCACTCCATCAGGAGCGCAGCAGCGCCCGCTGTCACAGCGGCAGCTACACTGGTTCCGGTCATCGTTCCATACCCCGTCGGATAAATTCCCTTTACTCTAACTCCCGGTGCTACAAAATCCGGCGCCATGCGCGGCAATCTGGTCGGCCCCCAAGAAGAAGATACAAACAGGCTGTTATCGTCACTGTTATAAGCACCGCAGGTAATTGAACGCAAAGCAGTAGCCGGAACGACTACGGTGTAGTCCGGAACCGGCTTTAAAAACTCCACCGAAGGACTTACCTGTCCTGTAATGGGCAGCCATGCCCAATACTCCCCGCTGATTGCCAAATCACCAAACAGCGTAATATCCCAAATGCCCTGGGTCGCCTCTTCAAACGCGACAATGATTTCATTATTGCCGCTTTTAAAATAGCGAATCGTTATACTGGTTTGTTCTAAAACAAGCCTTTCCGTATATTGCAGCCCGGATTTAAACGGAACTCGCGCGACCACCTCACCGGTAGGCGATGTTATTCCTATGGAAACTTTGTCAAACCCCGGCCCGAAAATGATCACCGTGAAAGACTCGCCCTGCTCACCAACTTTGATGCTGATTTGATCTGTTCCGTTGTTATATGGAATTTTTCCCTGCGTATGATGTCTTGCATTGGATTCATTCCCGGCTGCAGTAATAAAGGCAAATCCCGGACGCTGTGACAAAAAGCTAATATAGTCCTCCATTAAACTGCTGCCATCATGCGCTCCTCCATTTGTACCCATACCAACACACATCACAACCGGCATATCCAGCTCTTCTGCCCTGTCCAGCAGATGTTTCATTCCCAGCATGTAGTCGGTAGAAGCATACAGATTCGGATTGTCCTTTGTCACCAAGTACCGATCAATTAAAAAATCACTCGCTCGACGTAGTTTTACAACCATCAAATATGCCTTCGGAGCCGCGCCAATGTACTCCCCTTTTTGGTTACTTGCCGCTACAGATGCAAGAAAGGTTCCATGCCCATCGTCATCTCGCGAGGGAACGATGGAGTACGGATCTTCTGCGCGAAGGGCTTCATCGATTTTAGCTTTGTCATATGCAGCTCCAAAGTATAAGTAATCCGGCCGCGGTCCGTCAATCGTTTGATCCCATAAAAATAGTATCTTTGAAGTTCCATCCTCGAACTTAAATGCGTCTTTTGTATAATCAATACCGGTGTCTACGATACCGATTATAACGCCCCTGCCCGTAATATCGAGGAACGGCTGATTGGAAACTTGGGTAATCCCACTAACGTCATTGCTCTTGCTATCCGTAGGAGACATGATCCGCGGCAGCAGAGATAGGAAGTCACTTCCCGTATCCTCCAATAGCTTCGGTAAATTTTTTACGTTTGTATACCCTACAATATAGTCATTTGCAAATTGGGTTCCAAAGTGCAAATATGGTTTATCCTTTGCATAAGCAATAAAATGTTCCGTGTTAATGACCTGAAAATCTATTGTGGTAGGTAACTTTATAAATTCGTCCAAAGGCATGCTATCCTCATCAATCACGGTTGTATCCATCGATTGAATCCTCCCCACTGATACCGTTCTAAAAAAGTTATTGTATTGCTGAGACACAGGGTTCCGTACCCGTACATTGGATTAGGGTACTCTAATACTATTCTACGGGTTGCCCCCAGCCTCAAAAACGCCTTAATACGTTCTCCATATAAAAATGGATCGTTTTGATTGACAATCCCCCATTGCATCATGAGCGCCGCAGAACCGGTAACGAAAGGTGCGGCCATGCTGGTTCCGGTAAAAGAGTCATATCCGCCCCCCTTTTTTACTGTCAGAATGCCTACCGCCGGGGCCGCCAAGTCGGGATTGGGAAGCGACATATTTAAACTTCCTATCCCGGAAAACTCAGCAATATTTCCGATTCTATCATTATATCCGGCGACTTTAATGACTCGTTCGGCCGTTGATGGAATTGTCATCGAATTATATTGTGTCGGATTCGAAAAATGCGTTCTATCCGTTACTTCTTCAATCGTAGGCAACCACATCTGAATGCTTCCATCTACAATATTGTTGGAAATGATTTGCAGCCTCCAAACGCCGCTGAAAACAGTGCCTGTGATTGCCTTAATATCAAAGAAAATCTCTTGTCCCACTGAGTAATGCGTTGGCTGCCCATAAATAACCGTCAGCATCACATTCCTTATCCGCACATTTTTAACCTGGCTTTCAATGCCGATGACACCTGTGGAGGCTCCATCGGGAAAAATCAGCTCCACGGACAGCGTGTCGGCAAAGTTTTTCCACATGGAAATATAGAACCGCTCCAGTCCCTCTATTGTAAAAAACTCAACCGTTTTTGTGCTGTTTGATTGCAAAACATCATGATAATGGTGTCCTGCCGAGCCCTCATTTCCAGTTGGTATGATAATGGAGGTTTTCCACTCTGCACTCACATCGGATAGATAGGTTTCAAACAACGAATCGCCAAGATGAGATCCATTGTTCATTCCAAAGCTCATGTTGATTGCAATTGGCTTATTCAGTTGTCTTGCTTTGTCAATCACGTATTTCACGCCGCGCATCAGCTCTGTGGTTCGCGCAAAAGAGGCGTAGCCCTTTGTTCCTGCTTTTACGATAATTAAGTCCGCGTTAGGTGCTACGCCAATGTTTTCGCCGTTGCTTTCTCTTCCGTTGCCCGCAGCGACGCCAGCAACCGCTGTTCCATGTCCATTTAGATCGGTGCTTGGTACAATTTGCAAAGGAGTTTCGCTATTTAATGCGCTATTAATTTGTTGCTGCGTATATTCCGCTCCGGCCGAAAACCCGGCTGGAGGGGTTCCGCTCTCAGTTTGATCCCAAAGGTACAATATTCGACTGCTTCCATCCTCATTGCGAAAATCCAAATGCGTATAGTCGATGCCTGAATCGATTACCGCAACAATAACACCGCTTCCATTCAAATTGAGGTTCTTATTTTCTTGAACAGAACGAACGCATGTGGAAATCAAATTATATTGCGATGCAATATAGAGAGACTTAGGTAATTCTATGTTTTCAATTTGCGGATATGAATACAATTTAGGGATATCCGCCGGCGCAAGCGTTATGATTGCATACCCCTGCAAAAGCACTTCCACTTCCGCCTGCAAGCGTCTTGAAATCTCCAAAACATCTCCGCTAAACTTAACAATGACCTCAACCTTGTCGTTATTTTCCACCGCATAGTCTAAATCCTTAGTTTCGTTATTTGCCATAGCAGGAATCACACGCTTTTTTCGATTGAAATTGTATGGGTTTTTCAAAACACTTGCCTCCTATATGAATTAGCAGCATGACACGATTTGTGCAATTCCCACTTTCACGTATCAAATTTCCTGCTTTAATAGTATTTGTAGATTTTGCGAATCGCGACGGGCTGGTATCTCCATTGCCCATTGAACAGCATATATCCAAATAGCATATTGCCCCTTGCGTATTTGATATGGTACCAGAATCTTTGTTTCCCTGTGAGCCACAAAAAGACGATTACATCCGAATGGTTTTGCAGATTTTCCAACTCCTTCCCTCCCATACAATGCGCTTGCTTTGGAGGAGTATGTAAGACCCTTTTATGGATATCGGACGCGGGATATGTATTGATCATCAAAACTTCATCCTTTCAGCACGATCTCAAGGAGATACGTATCATCATTCAAATATAGTTCAGTGATTTGTATCTTTTTGCGTGAAAACAAGTTTGCACTTTATCATTATGTTCTAGCGCAACAGCTTATTACTATTCTTTTTCTCGGTATTCATGTCCCCTTTCAGAAGCAGACACTATTTTAAAGTATGCACGGTCTGATTATTCGTTTCCTGTACAGTACATTTGTTGGCGGATATCCTGCCAATAAGCACAGCTCCCCACGCCCCATGAACACCTTGGTGCGTCATGGAGCATGGGGAGCTGCTTTCCTTTGTTCTCTAAACCGGCCTATTTCACGCCCATCCAACCCGAAATAACCATTTTCTGCACCTCCGAGGTGCCCTCGTAGATCTCGGTAATCTTGGCGTCACGCATAAAACGCTCAAACGGATATTCGCGGGTGTAGCCATAGCCTCCCACGAGCTGCAGGCAGCGGCGTGTCACATCGCTTGCGGCCTCGGAGGCATACAGCTTTCCCATCGCCGCCAAATGACTGTATGGTTTACCATCCTGCTTGGCCTGCGCGGCACGGTAAATCAGCAAACGTGCGGCATCCACGCTGCACTGCATATCCGCAAGCTCAAACTGGGTGTTCTGGAACTGCGACAGGCGCTTGCCAAATTGCACGCGTTCCGTGACGTATTTGACACATTCGTCGATTGCACCCTGCGCAATACCGAGTGCCTGCGCGCCAATGCCGATTCGTCCGCCGTCCAGCGTCATCATGGCAACCTTAAAGCCCTTTCCGACCTCGCCCAACAGGTTTTCCTTCGGCACATGACACTCTTCAAACACCAGCTCGCAGGTGGACGAGCCGCGAATCCCCATTTTCTTCTCATGTGCTCCGATACGGAAGCCGGCAAACCCCTTTTCTACAATAAAGGCGGAAATGCCCTTTGTCCCAAGCGATTTGTCCGTCATTGCAAATATGACAAATTTATCGGCAAATCCCGCATTCGTGATGAAAACCTTAGAGCCGTTCAGCACCCAATAATCTCCCCGATCCTCGGCAACGGTCTTTTGCATCGCAGCATCCGTGCCCGCGCCCGGCTCGGTCAGTCCGAAGGCGCCAAGCTTCTCACCCGCGCACAAATCGGGCAGATATTTTTGCTTTTGCTCCTCTGTGCCAAATGCATAAATCGGCCAGGTGCAAAGCGAGGTATGCGCCGAAACCATGACCGAGGTCGTGGCACAGTATTTCGCCAGTTCCTCCGCAACGCTGATATAGGAAACATAGGATAGGCCTGCGCCGCCGTATTCCTCCGGATAGGGCACGCCCATCATACCCATTTCCGCAAGCTTATGCCAGGTTTCCTCCGGAAAACGCTCGTTTTCATCAATTTCCGCAGCAATCGGGGCAACCTCCTTGACTGCAAAATCGTGCAGCATGTTCAGAATGTCCTGCTCATCATCCGTGAAATGAAAATTCATACCCGTACCGTTCCCTTTCTTCCGTTCGACTTTGCCCCGCGCTGCCGTGGGTTCAGCCGCGTGCCTTTTGAATCTCCTCGGTCAGAATTGGAAGCACCTCGAACAGATTGCCGACAACGCCGTAGGACGCCACATCAAAAATCGGCGCATCCGGGTCTTTGTTGATGGCAACAATCACATCCGAGCCGCTCATGCCCGCCAAATGCTGAATTGCACCCGAAATGCCGCAGGCGATATACAGCTTGGGCGCAACGGTCTTGCCGGTCTGTCCCACCTGATGGGCGTGACTGATCCAACCGGAATCCACCGCCGCGCGGGAGGCGCCGACCGTTGCACCAAGCGCCTTTGCCAGCGCACGCACCGGCGCGAAGCCCTCCGGTCCGCCAACACCGCGGCCGCCGGAAACAATAATCTCCGCGCCCTCCAAGTCCACGCTTTCTTCCTCCATATCGCGCAGCAGCTCGATTACCTTGGTGCGAATGTCCGCTTCCGCAACATGAATGTCCTCGCGAATGACTTCAGCGGACGCCTCGGTCTCCTCGCACTTTTTGAATACGCCCGGACGCACCGTTCCAATCTGCGGCCGATGGTCGGGGCAGAGAATGGTCGCCATCAGATTGCCGCCGAATGCGGGGCGCGTCCATGCAACGTTGCCGCTCTCTTCGTCAATATCCAGTGCAGTGCAATCCGCAGTCAAACCGGTTCTGAGTCGGCAGGACACACGCGGGCCAAGGTCGCGGCCGTTATTGGTTGCGCCGATGAGGAGGCTGGTCGGTCCATATTTCTGCACAAGCGCACACAAAGCGGCGGCATAGGCATCCGTGCTGTAATGCGCATATTCCGAACCTTCTACCACAAGAACCTTATCTGCGCCATGAGAAGCGGCGGCGTTGACCGCCGCGGCAGCATCATTGCCAATGACGATGGCAACAAGCGCACCGCCCTGCTTATCCGCCATCATCCGGCCGGGCGTCATCAGCTCAATACCGACATTTTTAGCGGTGCCATCGCCATTGGTCTCTACAAATACCCATAAATCGTTTGTTTTTGAATCCATACTCCACTCACCTCCCTTAAATGATGCTTGCATCGCTGAGCAAGCCAAACAGCTTCACAGCCGAGTCCGCTGCGGTCTCTTCTTGAATTTTGATGCCGCCGGTTCTTTTTTGCGGCACAAAGGTCTTTTTGACCTTGGTAGGAGAACCTTTCAGGCCGGCACAGGCGAGATCGATCCCCGGCAGATCGGCAGCGGTCAGCGTCGGGATTTCCGCGCGATTGGCCGCCATTTTGCGTTTGATGGTTGGGTAACGGGGATCCCATGCAGGCTTTGTGAAGGTAACCACACAGGGCATCCTCACCTCTACCACCTCAATGCCCTCCTCGACCTCTTTCTTCACGCGGATAACGCTGCCGTCTACTTCCGCTTCCAGACCATAGGTAACCTGCGGTGCATCCAGATGCTCGGCAATCTCCGGCCCTACCTGCGCGGTATCGCCGTCAATCGCCTGTTTGCCGCAGAAAATCGCATCCAATCCACCCTCAAGCATTTCAATCTTGCGAATGGTTTCCGTCAGAATGTAGCTGGTGGCCAATGTGTCCGAGCCTCCAAAGGCGCGGTCGGATACCAGATACGCTTTATCCGCCGCAATCGCAAGGCACTCCTTCAGCGCTGCTTTGGCCTGCTCCGGCCCCATGGACAGCACAATGATTCTGACCGTCGGATCTTTGTCCTTGATGCGTGCCGCCGCCTCCAGTGCGTAACCGTCAAACGGGTTGACAATGCTTGGCACACCCTCACGAATTAATGTGTTTTTGACTGGATCAATCTTAATCTCGGTCGTGTCCGGTACTTGCTTGACACATACTAAGATGTTCATGTTGTTTCCTCCTCGTATCATGCTGTAAGCGATGCCCGAACGTATCAAAGGTTGGCGGGCTTTCCTATACTGTCCCTTTGCCGGATACTTCGGGTCCATCGCAAATCCCGTTAGTTCTCTGCAAAGGTTTGAATTTTGGTCAATGCCTGACCGCTTTCCGTGGTGCTTTGGTCGATATCAATGCTGAAACTCATCAAGCCCGCACGCGTTACTTCTTTGATAACGGAGGGCTGATCGTATTCCTCAATTTCGCAAAAACGCATCATACATAATACAACACAATCTGCGGCCTGCTCCTTTGCCAGCTGCGCCAGCATTCGTCCGCGGACGGTGTTGTTATCATCGTGTGCGACCGAGCAGCCATGCACCGCAAACCAATGCAGTGCCAGACGCTCCATCCCCGAGGCCGCCGCGGGATAGTCGCTGCGATACTGGCGGGATTCCTGTGCCAAATCATCGCCGACAACCGCAACCTTGTTATCCGCAAAATAGCCGAGAATTTCATCGGGTTCACAGGTGATGCCGGTCAGAATCACCTTTTTGCCCGTCCACCGGCAGACCGGTTCGGCACGAAGCGCTTCGGTCAGCGCGGAGACCCGCTCGATGGTTTCTTCCGGCCGCAGGAAAGTCGCAGCCTTCATGACATGATGGCGGTCAACCGGCTTTACCAAGTCCAAATGCTCGTTAGCTGTTTCGCAGAAGGTACGCATGGCGGCGTTTCGCTGATTGCAAAGCTCGATCGCCTCCTGCAGTGCCTCGTTTGTAATCTGATTTTCCGAAATTTCTTCCAGCGCACTGCGCACGGTTTTTAGCTCTTCAATCAAAAAGTCGCGCGCACCGGGGTCCTTGCGGTTCTGGGGGTAAATAAACGTAATCGGGCGAATATCCTTCACGCCGGCACGCCAGGCCGAGTTCATACCGCGAAACGTGTCACAAATGATCGGCATAATCGCAGCGGAAACGCCCTTATAGGCGCCGGTCATGCCGAATTCAAGGCAAGAGCGCAGCAGCGAGCAGGTGAATATCGGTGCATATTTTCCTGCCATATGCGCATTGCATTGACCGCCCCAGATACCCATAGGCACCATACCGGCCGCTAGCACGAGCGGCTGCGGAGTATAGATTGGGAAGCAGGCAATCACTTTTTCGTCTGCATCCAGATAGTTCTGCAGCAAGCGCTGCGGATTGCTGCTGATCTCTTCAAACTGAGCGAGCGACGTTTTTACATCGGCCATTACTGCTCCTCCTTATTCGCTTTCATGACATCTACCAGACTTTGTAGCCGGGTTTCAAATTGCGCCTCATTGAAAATGGTCGGGTCAGCCTGATCGCCATCAAAAAACACAACCGGAATACCGCACTTATCCTCTACAATTTCGCGGCCGCAGGTCATATGATACGTCATAAATTTGCAGCTGCGATTGATGTGACAGAACATCCCATCGCACTGAAAATGGTTGGCGACATCCGAACGCTTACCCATCATCGTGGTGGTATTGACCACATTGGTAGAGGACAGCATATACTGCTCTGCCATTTCGTCCAGATTGCCCGGCGTGTAATGCAGGCTCCACGCGCCAACGTAACCGTTGGTCACACAGTTTACGCCGTACTTTTTCATGGTTTTAAGGTTAAAGCCCAAATTGGGCCAGCAGGCAATGCCTTCCCAGTCCACGCGGTATTCCTGCGGCGAAGAGCCAAAGGTTGTCGTTCCGTTGTCAATATGCTCCTGAATCTCGCACTTGAGCTGCTGCAGCACCGCGGTGGTTTCACGCCGTCCGCGGGCAACCACCATGGGCGCCATGTAATTAAACAGGTCGAAACCGTTCAGCGGCGAAGGATTTCGGTCGTTCATCATGACACATTCGTCAAACAGACGCGCATTTTCAATCGAAATTTTCTGAATTTCCAAAAACTTATCCCAATCAAACCTTTTGCCGAAGAATTCCTCCATACGCCCAATGTTGTGCTCAATTTGGCTGCGGCCGTAGGCAATCCAATGCTTGTCGGGCTTTGCATCGGTGTAATTGAACAGACAATCCTGCATAAAAATTGGAATATCCAGCTCACGCGACAGGCATTCGTACCACTTCAGCAGCTCAAAGCAGCTGTTGGTAGCGCAAAGCAGAAATGTCGGACGCGGCATGCGCTGCACATCGGGCGCCTCATAGGCAGGGTCGTGCGCCATCTTGTGTGCCATGCCAATACTCAGCCGCGCATAAGAGCAGATATCGTTTGAATAGCCGAGCTCTCCCTCCGAGGTTGCGATAAAACGGGGAGAATCATGGCGCGCGGCAACACCGGCAGCATTGTTCTCCGGATACAAAACCGGCACGCCGAAGGTCGCGCATAACTCCTGCGGGAAAATAGAGGTAGACCAGCCGACAGGTTCGCCCTTTGACTCAGCGTCCCAGGCATCCTGATAGATGCTGTCAACCAACGCGTTGAGCAGAATACGCGACTGCGGAAGCGGGCGCTTCGTTTTTTTCACTTCGGTGGGTTCGCTCATAAGTAATTCATCCTTTCCTGCAACTGCAAATCATACGGTTCCGGCGGATTGCATGCTGCCCAGCGCATACAGCGCAGCGCCCAACGCACCGGCAAGCTGACAGTCCTCATGAACCTTTATGGGGCACTTGATCTCTTCCTCCAGAGACTGAACAAGCCCCTTGTTCAGCGCCACACCGCCGCTCATGGCAACTTCTAGCTGAATACCACAGCGCTGGACAAGGGACGCGACCCGGCGTGCCACGGATTTATGTATGCCGGCAACAATGTTCTCCATCCGCATATTGGCAGCCAGCTTGGAAATGACTTCGGATTCGGCAAACACGGTGCAGGTACTGCTGATTTCGGCCGGTTCGTCCGAGTGGAAGGACAGGTCACTCAGGTCGGTTACCTCTACGTCGAGGACCTTGGCCATTGTATCGAGAAAGCGTCCAGTACCTGCCGCGCATTTGTCGTTCATCACGAAGTTGAGCAGCATGCCCTTATCGTTGATGCGCATCACCTTGATGTCCTGCCCGCCGATATCCACAATCGTGCGGGTCTGCGGAAGCAGCTGCGCAATGCCCTTGGCATGACAGCTGAGCTCACTTTTCTGATCATTGATCCCTTCAAACGAGAAGCGGCCGTATCCGGTTGCAGTAATCCATTTAATATCGTCTCGCGTAATTCCCGCGCTTTTCAGCGCTTGCGCGAACACGCGCGCCGGGCCCACGGTTCCCGTTCCGATTGGCACGATTTCCTTGCCCATCACGCTGCCGTCCGCTGCCAAAACCACGGCTTTTGAGGCGGTAGAGCCAATATCAATGCCTGCTGCAAACATCAGATCACCCCATCCTCCGCGAATTTGGCAAGCTGCTCCTGCGTATAGCCGAGCAAATCGCCGAATACCGCTTGATTAAACTTGCCTAGAGGCTGTCCGGGCCAATGAATCGCTCCAGGCGTACCCAGCATCCGAGGGCAAACGTTTTGCATCTTAATCTTGCCAAACTGTTCGGTTTCAACCTCAACAATGTCATTACGGAACCGATACTGCGGATCCTGCATTATGTCTGCCACATTATAAATCGGACAGGCCGGAATGCCTTCGCCAAGGATTTCCAAGCATTCTGCGAGCGTATGCGCCCGCGCCCACCTGGCAAATTCGGCGTTTATTTCTTCCCGGTGTGCCGCGCGATCAATCGTTGTCTGGTAGTTCGGGTTTTCGATCATATCCGTACGACCCATTTGATGCATACAGTCTCGATACAGCTTATCGCCGGTGATGGACAAGGCAACATACTTATCGTCCTTGGTCAGAAAATGCCCGGACGGCACCGTAACCGTCGTGCCATTGCCGATGCGGGTGCGGATTGTACCATCATAGGAGTATTCGGCAATAATGGACTCCTGCAGGCGCAGTACCGATTCGGTCAGCGCACAGTCAATCATCTGACCCTCGCCCGAGTGGTTCACATCGCGGTCGTAAATAGCAAACATAACCGCCATGCAGCTAAACATTGCCGTATAAAAGTCCGCAACCGAGATGCCCGGCTTAACGGGCGGCGTATCCGGATAGCCGGTCACCTCCAGAAAACCGCCAAGCGCAAGTCCCATGCGATCGAACCCGGGACGCGGAGCGTACGGTCCGGTCTGGCCATAGCCGGAGGCCACGGTGTAAATCAGGCGCGGATTGCGCTGATGAATTTCCTCCCACGTGAAACCTAGCTTCTTGAAAACACCCGGACGAAAGTTCTCAATCAAAACGTCCGCATCTTCAAGCAGCTCCCAAAGCATTTTCTTGCCTTGTTCGGTTTTCAGATTCAGCGTCACATTTTGCTTATTACGTCCCTCAACGGCAAACCATAAATTCTTGATACGACCCATTCCGCGCATCAAATCGCCGGTTTTAGGCGGTTCAACCTTGATAACGCGCGCGCCGAAATCCGCCATCATGCTGCCGCACCACGGACCTGCAACGATATTCCCTATCTCAACAACTTTCAGTCCCTCTAATGCCTGCCTGGACATAATATGTGCTCCCTTCAAATAAAATGGATTGATGTGTCCCAAATCCACAGCAGCCGCTTTGCAGCATGCGCGGTTGGATTGCCTTCCGAACAACTGGCAGTGGGAAGCGTGACGGAAGGCCCACAGCTTGGACTATCGGCAGAGCTGACCGGAAATAACGACGCGCTGTATCTGATTGGTGCCCTCAAAAATCTGATAGATCTTTGCGTCCCGCATCAGCTTTTCCACCGGATATTCCCGGCAATACCCGTTGCCGCCGAGCACCTGCACGGCGTTGGTTGTTACAAATACGGCTGTATCCCCCGCGAAGCACTTGGCCGAGGCAATCAGTTTTTTATTGATAATGCCGGCGTCGCCCGCCTTGCACGCGCCCCAAACCATTTGGCGCGCAGCCTGCGTTTGAATCTCCATATCGGCCAGCAGGAACCCGATTCCTTCATGTTTCCAAATTGGTTTGCCGAACACAACGCGCTCTTTTGCATAGGGGACAGCCTCATCCAAAGCGGCCTGCGCAATGCCGACCGCCGAAGCTGCGGTGCAGGGACGGGAATTATCAAGAATTTTCATTGCAATCTGATAACCCTGCCCCTCTTCTCCCAAACGGTATTTGGAGGGGAGCACCAAATCATCAAAAAACAGCGAGTTGGTATGTACACAGCGAATTCCCATTTTATCCTCATGCTCACCGACCGTAAACCCGGGTGCGCCTTTTGGCAGCAAGAATGCGGTGATACCGCCCTTTATCCCCTTTTCCTTATCCGTCACGGCAAATATGGTGACAATATCCGCACAATCGCCGTTGGTAATGAAGGTCTTGCCGCCATTGATGACGTAGTCGTCGCCAACCTTGCGCGCCGTCGTCACCATCGCACCGGCATTCGAACCGGACACGCTTTCCGTCAGTCCAAAGGCCATTACGCCGCCGTTCACCATGATGTCGGCCGCCCACTTTTTCTGCTCCTCCGTACCGGCGATGTTGAGAGGCTCAAATCCAAAGCCAAACACACGGGAAGCAAATCCGGCATCACCGCGTGCGAGTTCCTCACGAATGACAGCATAAGTAAAGTTATTCAGACCAAGTCCGCCGTACTCCTCCGGCACTGTGACCAGATGCAGGCCCATTTCATAGGCAGCCTTCACCAAATCCTCGGGTACGATGGCGTCCTTCTCCGCAATACGGCAGGTTGGCCGCACTTCTTTTTTCGCAAATTCACGAACTAAATTCCGCAGTTCGATCTGATCCTCATTCAGCATGAAATCGTAATCGGTCATCATAATTGTGTGCCTCCTCAAGCATGTGTTTTTATTCCCAACAGGCGTCCACATCCCGTTTTGGAACAAAGGTTTCGAACAATGCGCTTATGTAATTACAGCTGGAACACAAACGGGTAGCTGGCAATCGTCAAGATGAGACAGCCAATCAGAATCAGGCTGCCGATTTTGGTGTAATCCAAGAATCGGTAACCGCCCTGCAAGGTCATTGTGACCGGCGGCGTCGCAATCGGTGTCAGGAATGCCAGGTTCAGGCTCCATATGATGGCCATGATAACCGGCTTTGCGGCATATCCCAAAGATGTACACATGGAAAGTGCAATCGGACCGAGCATGGCCATCGAGGCGGTAGACGACATCAGATTGCTCATAATCACGCTCAGTATCGTAAAGATAATCAGCAGCTTAAACATGCTGATATTTCCGCCCATCCAACCGATTACGGTGTCCGCAATCAGCTTGCCTGCACCGCTTTCCGAAATGCCTGCGGCAAAGCCGAGCGAACCTGCCAGAACCCATACCGTCGTCCAGTCGAGCCGCTCAAACACCTGTTTCATCGAGATACACCCGGTGAGGACACAGGCCAGACCCGCCACCATTGCAACTGCGCCGACCGTCCAAACTCCTGAAACAAAACCGATTACCGTGAGAAGCAGGATGCCCGAAGAAAGAATCATTTTAGCCGTGCTTCGCTTTTCCTTTGGTTGATCGGTGGGCTCTTGCGCAGCATAATCAAACTTTTCCTCAAAGTTAAAGATACGTTTCTGCAGTGCATGGCCGATTGTGGCATAAAACAGAACGATAAACAGCAGGCGCGGGATGCTGCCCCAGGTAAGATCAAAAAAGCTCATGGTTTCCAGACCGGCATCCGCCAGAATCCCCTGCCCTATAACGTTCGGGGTAGAGCCGACCAGTGTCATGCCCCCGCCGATGTTTGCCGCAAAGCCGATGGCCATAAAGCTGTTTTTCTTAGAAATCACACCGCATGAGCCGGCCGCGGTTGCCGCTACAACCGGCAGCATCATCGCAACCACTGCCGTATTGCTTAAAAAGGCGGAAAGGATTGCAGAAACCACCACACACACCACAATGAATAGCTTCTCCCGCATGCCGACCATCTTGATGATGGAGGCGCCCAGCTTTTGTGCAACACCGGTTTCAAAAAGAGCCTCTCCAATGATCATCGAGCCAATCACCATCATCGTGACATCACTGGAAAAACCGGCAAAAGCGCTGGCGAATGGGATAACCCCAAAGACGCCCATCGCAAGTGCTGCACCCACCGCTGTTATGGCAAGCGGAATTTTACCCGATGCAAACAGAATAATTGTTATGACCAAAATAATCAGTGCTATCGTTGAAGCAGCCACTGGTTTACTCCCCCTTTACCATTGCGGCAAGCCGGATTTTGCATGGTTTCTGTCTCTAACGATAGCGTATCGGGCAAGTCCTGTCTATTTCCAAAATGCATTGCTTCTGTTAATCGCACTGTTAACAATGACGCATTCTTCCAAATATCCCTCTCTTTCTATGGTGGGTTTACACAATCCGTTCTGTGTGTAATGCATGCCGCGCAGACCGAGAGCCGGTGCGGTTGACGACGCGTTTCGAATCAGTATAGCGGCATCAAATACGACTTAACAAGTGTACAATCCCGCAGAAAATCACGAACTGTTATTATTACTTATAACAAATCGAGAAATATGTTAATTAGAATTGCAAGAATGCCGCCGTTTTTAGTGCAATCCGCTTAATTTTATCTGCTTTTAGCGGCGGAAATTCAACATTTTAGCAGAAGTTCAAGTGTGAATTGGCGGTTTGACATTTGTCCTGCTTGTTGCTATTTTAAGGGCATGACATGCATGTGCACTGGGGGAGACGTCCTCACAATGAACATTTCACAGGTTCGCGCTTCCGTTTACAAAATTTAAGCGGTAGAAAGGGGAAGTCTGTATGCCCTCCAGCACAATTGCAATTATCATCACCGTCATCACCATTATTTCTTTTATTCTGGAGAAGATCCCACTTGCTATGACGGCTATGATTGCCTCTTTAGCGATGGGTATCATTCTGCCGGAAATGGAACTGAGCGATGTATATTCCGGATTTTCCAGCTCAACGGTCATGATGGTAGCCGGCATGTGCATTGTTGGTGATGCACTGTTTAAAACCGGCATGGCAAACAAAATTGGCAAAGCAATCAGCAACAGCGCCGTTGCCAAGAATGAACGGCTGTTTATGATCGTTGTCGTGATTTGCTGTACAGTAATGTCCGCATTTCTCTCCAACTCCGGCACCATTGCGATGTGGATGCCGTTGATTGCGGCATGTGCTGCAAAATCGCACGGTCTGATTCGCTCGAAAATGATTATTATGGCTGCCGGCATTGCCGCTGCAATCGGCGGCGCAGGCACGCTGGTAGGTTCCAGCTCCCAGTTGACCGCCAACGCAATACTGGTGGGCTACAAAGGCTATGAATCCGGGCTCGGCCTGTTCGACCAGACCAAGCTTATGGTGCCGCTATGCCTTATCATGATTGTTTATTTCGGCACAGTTGGCTATTCGCTTTCCAAAAAGGTACTGAAACCGGAGAGTCCGGATTTCGATAAAGGCAACTACTATGCTACGCTCGCCGAACAAACGGATGATGCCACAGCCGATCAAATCCCGGCGTGGAAAGGTAAGCTGTCCGTTATCGTATTATTTTTGTGCATCCTAGGATTCATTCTGACAAGCTTTGCGCCGTTCAAACCGTATTTGAACGTGGGCATTATCGGCCTGTTGGGCGCTACCGTTCTAATCGTTTCCGGCTGCATGCCGCTCAAACAAACGCTGGCCGAGATGGACTGGAACACCCTCGTGATTCTGGCCGCGGCGCAGGGCTTTGCAAAGGGGCTTGACGTATCCGGCGGCGGCAAGGTAATTGCAAACTTCATCCTTAATCTTGCCGGCGGCGAGCACGCTTCCACCTTCGTACTGATGGCGGCAGGCATAATTGTCACAACCGTGCTGACCAACTTCATGTCCAATACTGCCCTTGCAGCAATGATGACCCCGATTTTTATGGAGATCGCGATGCAGATGGGCGTCAGCCCCATTCCATTCGTGATTGCAATCGGCGCAATTGCAACCAACCTCGCATGTGCCACGCCTGTCGGCACCCCCGCCTGCACGCAAACTTTGCCCGCCGGCTACAAGTACATGGATTATGTCAAAATAGGTGGTCCGCTGTGTATCATATTAATGATTGTCGCAGCATTCCTTGCTCCGATTATTTACCCGTTTTAGCAATTGCAGCAATCCAAGAGCATGTCTTGTCAAAAGAAACGCAGGTCTGGCAAATGCCAAACCTGCGTTTCTTATTTCTTATATAAATCATTGTTTTGATAGACGTTAATTAAGTAATCACGAAATTGAATCACGGAATCCGAATTTGCCACGCCGGTTTTCCAAAACACCGTTTGCATTCTTGGATTCGGCGGATATTTGACACGCACCATCTTGATGAGCGGCGAGTGTATGGCCCGCGCTCCCAACACGCTGCTAAAGGCGATGCCATAGTTATGCTCGATTAACCTGGTGCGGAGAATATAGTCCACCTCTGCGACGATTTTGGGGATAAACCCGGACTGCTTACACGCATTTTCAAAATATGCACGGGAGGAATACCCCTTGCACAATGCAATGAACGGCTCTTCTTGTGCTTCGCTTAACGAAATGGTTCTGCGTTGGGCAAAGGGATGATCACGATTCACCAGAAGCGTCGGCGGATCCTCGATAATAAACTCGTGCTCCCATGATTTGTTCGCAATATCTCCCACATCCGTAATCACCAGATCATATTGATCCAGCGCTTCCGGGTTTTGAAGCTGCTGCAATGTCAAGGATGCATGCTTGATTGTCACCGCAGGGTGCATCTGCATAAAGGAGCTGATGACATCCGTCCAAAGGGACTGCGCAGAAACGACGACATATACAATATCCTTTTGCTCGGAAGTTGTTTTGGATAATTCGCGTTTGATGTTATCCAGCTCCGCAAAAATATTGCACACATGGATATAGAGGATTTTCCCGTTTTCATTCAGCTTAATCTTACGTCCGACACGGTCAAATAAATTGACCTGCAGCTCATCCTCCAGTCGCGAGATGGTGGTGCTGAGCGCCGGCGGCGAAATGTGTATCGCCTTTGCGGTATTGAGCAAATGTTCATTTTCTGCCAAAAGCTTAAAATAGTAAAGATGTAACAACTGCATCGTATATCTCCTATTAATTTGTGACATTCCAGACTCCGCCGATGGGCAGCTTCTGAAAGAAATCATTTCACGGCTGAACGCCGGGTAGACATGCAGGATACTCTTCATTTTATGAGGACAAGTCCAATATCATTACGCCCTCATACCAATTTCATTTTTACTTTTCCAGTAGTCAATTTTTAATTCCCACGCATCTGCTGTATGAGGCGAAGCGCTTCTCCGATTTGCGGGCCACGGCTTTCGAAGAACGTTTGATATGCCTGACAAAAATAGTTTTTGCCGAGAACGCCCTGCACATCGGCACAGCGGTCACGCCGACAGCCGTTGCGGCACAGACGATAATACCGGCAGCGCTTACATTCCTCCGGTACGTGCAGCGACTTTTCTATAAACGCGCACGCCTGCTCGGACTGCTGCATCTCTTCAAAGCTCTGTTCTCCTATCGTGCCGAGTCTCCACTCATCCAGCACATAAAAATCGCAGGGGTACACACCGCCGTCCCCCTCCACCACAAATTGCACGGAGCACTGCCCTGCCATGTTGCAGGCTTCCGGCCGCTCACCCATGAGCATGAAAAACCAATTATCCAAATGGCGAATGCTCACATAGGTCCCTTTTTGCAAATCTGCATACCACAAATCAAACAAGCGCACCAGAAAATCTCCATACTCCTGCTGCGACAGGTGGTATTTTTCCTTGCCGCGTTCCTGACCCAGCGGTTCTAAGCAGGGGATGAATTGCAGCCAAGAGAAGTGATTTTTCTGATAAAACTGATATATTTTTTCAATACAGCGCGCGTTCCGCCCCGTTACAACACAAAGGATATTGTATTCCACCTGATGCTTTGTCAGCAGCCCTGCCGCGCGCATGACCCGGTTAAAGGTATCCTTTCCCGCATGATCACAACGGTTTAGGTTATGTAAGTCCGCCGGGCCATCCAGCGAAAGGCCGATTAGAAAATTATTTTCATGAAAGAAGCTTGCCCAAGCTTCATCTACCAGATATCCATTCGTCTGCAAACAGTTTCGAATGGGTATTTCGTTCTTATTATGCTTCTTCTGAAGCGCAATCACAGCTTCATAAAACGCCAGACCCGCAAGGGTCGGCTCACCTCCCTGAAACGCAAAGGAACACACGCCCTCTGCATATTCCAAGGCTGCAATAATGATTTTCTCCATATCTGCCAATGAAAGCATACCTTCAAAAGACTGTTCCCGATTTTCGGAAACATCTCGATAAAAACAATAACGGCATGCCATGTTACACGCAGATGATGCCGGCTTAATCAGCACATTAACCGGTGGCATATCTTCCCTCCTCTATCTATTACAGCACATTGAATGCCAACACAGATTTTGTAATCGCAGCGTGGACATCAGTCCCTTCAGCACATAGTCGCCGACCTCTCCAGTAACTAATGCTGCATGCAGCGATAACTGCTGCAAAGGCCAATACGCGGCGTGTAAACTGCGCAAAGTCGGGACGTTTTAGCTCCCTTTCCGTGCATCGTACAACAGCGCACCTCCCGACAGAAGCAGCATCGCGACCATCAGCCGGCCGCGCCAGACTTCCGACTGCGACACATTGCGCTTGCCGAACACCAAGATGTAACGCACGCTGCAAACACAGACCATACCATATGGCCGCTTCGGATTTTTCCACAAGTATAGAATATCACAAAAAAGGCTAATAGGAGAAGTTGAATTGTAGAAATCTCTAAAATTGGCGTATTACTGTACTATGCTTATCCACCAAACAGCATGGCGCAAATCACCCGCAGCACTTTCCCGCAGGGGACGAGCGCCGAAACAATCAGCAGCACCGTAACCAGTACGCCCGGCGTAATATTGGATACAATTATGCCCCATATATCGTTCCACCTCGATACACGCGCTCTTTTTCAACAATTTCTTCCTCGATGATTGGAATGAGTGCGCTTCCTCCATCGAACCAATGCTTCTGATTTTCACAAAAGATTTTGCGTTCTTTTTATCATAAATGACCTCATTCTCTGGTTTTTACATACCAGGTACTGCCCAGCATCGCCCCTGCTGATTATGACAAAATTTAAATTGGCTCTTTCCTAAAGCTCACCAACTACCCCGTTTACAAATTCCCGTCAAAATCGTCAATTATCACCATCCCTCTCAGGAATTTTGTGCGCGCAGTCGTTTTAACCGGCAGACGCAGCTGTTTGATATCACCACCGACTACGAACAGCAGCACCCGCTCGAGGACGAAGCACACGAAGCAGAGTACATTGAAAAATTACACGCGTGCATGGCGCTGCATGACTCTCCGGAGGAGCAATACGAGCGCTTAAGCATTTAATTTATCGTATTTTTGCAGGTCAACTGCTAGCGTACGGACGAATTTTGTCATACGGGAGAGATGCGCACTCGGCAAGAGCGCAGTCTAGTGCCTCATATGCATGGATTGTCGTCACGCAATAAACAAGTACGATGAATGTAAACAAAGTGCGCTCCCCTGTCGTGGGAACGCACTTTTCAATTTCTCTTCTCTTGACGTCAATCAGGCCGTTTGCGACCGTCGTCAGTGGCGGACGGCAGCGAGAAAACACGGTATCGATACACTGCAAAAACAATACTCCTATTGATTGGAGGCGAAGACAAATCAAAAGAATACTTGGATTTTTTGACTCTGATGCTTATTCTGCCTTGCAGCGCTCAAGCCGTGCTGGCGCTTGATTTGACCGCGGATGAACCGGATTCCACATCGGAGCAAGCGCTTCCATCCGATTTTTTACGGATGTTCGGATTGGCAAAACACTTATCAACGCAGAAACCAGGGAGATGGAACCATTCGGAAACAACGTTGCGTGGAACGCTTCGTGTGCACTATAGTTTTCTTATACCATACCGGAGTATATGCCAGTGCACACCGCATACACATTCTCGGCGGCTGGAATGGCTGCCTTACGAAAAGATGCGTTGCATGCTTTCCGGTTGAAACGACTTACTCAGACACACATCCGTCCCAACGGCTTTGGCTCATCGAACACCCTCTGAGAAGGTGTTTGCGCTTTCTGCGTGCATCCCCCGCCGGCCGCTTCTTATGCCTAATTTTCATTGATGCCGGAATCCCCGCGCTGAACCATCTTGAGGGTTTCTCCGTATAAATCGGTTATCTCTAGGCATTTTTTAGACGCGAGGCGATGCTCTCTAGATACCGCTATCATCTTTTGATATCTGCCGAGCGGATAAAACTTACAAAGCGAAAGCCATGCTTTTGAATCACATACTCCAATCAAAAAAATCAAATTTCTCGCCCAGCTTTTCAATCTCTGTCAGAATTCCTGTATGGTTATCCTCAAATGGAACAAGGTGCAGTTTATAGCCAGGAAAACTTTTGTTCACGCGATACCATAAATCCATAAAGGGCTTTGCGGGATTCAGCAGTGATGTGTCCACACAGAAGGTGGTGTCGCGGGTATGCGCCGCGGCATTCGTACGCATGATTGATTTTGCCGAATCATCTACCATGTATTTCGCGTCCTGATAAATAATCTCTCCGGCGGTTGTTGACTGCACCCCCGATGGCGTTCTGTCAAGCAGCTTCAACTGCAAATGGCTTTCCAATGCGTTCATCTGTTTCATCACAGCGGTCGATGAAAGATACATACGCTCTGCCGCCTTAGTAAAACTGCCGCAGTCGGCAACGATGATCAAGGTATCCAACAACGGATTATACATAAAGCACCTCCATAAGATGGTATGGGGGAATGATTCATGGAATACATAACGTTAAGAAACGGCGTAAAGATGCCAATGGAAGGTTTTGGTGTGTTCCAAGTGGAGGCGGGCGCTGTTTGTGAGCAGACGGTAACGAATGCGTTGAACGCAGGTTACCGCCTGCTTGATACTGCGGCGGCATATTTTAACGAAGAGTCAGTTGGCGCGGCAATTCAAAAAAGCGGGATTCCTCGCGAAGAGCTGTTCATCACAACAAAGCTATAGATTCAGGATGCAGGCTATGAAAATGCGAAAAAAGCATTTCAAACATCTCTTGACAAATTGGGGCTGGACTATCTCGACCTTTATTTAATCCATCAGCCTATGGGCGACTATTACGGTTCATGGCAGGCAATGGAAGAGCTATACGAAGCCGGCAAAATACGCGCGATCGGTGTATGCAACTTTTATCCGGAACGGTTGTCCGACTTATGTGTAAACGCCAGAATTGCGCCGATGGTAAACCAAGTGGAGCTGCATCCGTTCTTCCAGCAGCAGGACGCACTCGAAAACATGAGAGAGTGTGGCGTGCTGCCGGAAGCGTGGGGGCCTTTAGCGGAAGGCAGGCATGATATTTTTAATAATGAAAATTTAACCGCCATTGCCGAAAAGCACAACAAAACCATCGCGCAGATTGTCCTTCGCTGGCATACGCAGCGTGGTGTAGTGATTATCCCAAAATCCACTCACAAAGAGCGCATTGAGGAAAACCTGAATATTTGGGATTTCTCTTTGAGCGAAGAGGATATATCCGTTATCGGCCAGCTTGACCTCGGGCACAGCGAGATTATCGACCACAATTCCGCCGCAACCGCAAAGTGGTTAAATAGTTGGGAAATCCGCGAGTAAGCTTCCTGTTTTGCCTTTATCCAGCCAAGTTTCTGCAGGCAGAATAGACTCAAACTGCAAAAGGCCAACCGCTTTCCGACCGGCCTTTTTGTGTACCAACAGCAAAGAACAGGTCCGCAAAAGCGGACCTGTTCTTTGCTGCAACGGGGATATTTTTGAGCTCCGCATGTGCGGAACAGTCGTTTTGTCAGGCAACCAGTTTGCCAATCAGGGTAAAGGTCTCCGCACGGGTAATTGGTGCGTTCACACGCAGAGTATTGTCCTCGTAGCCCGAAAGCAGGCCGTTTTCAATCATGCCGGCAATGCTTCCGCGCGCCCAGTCCGGCACCGAAGCGCCGTCCGAGAACCGATTCAGCGCCGCAGCATCCGCATCGGCAAGCCCCGCCACACGCGCGATCATCGCACTTACCTCGGCGCGGGTCGCTGTCAGCTGACCGTTCATGCGGCCCTTTTCATCGCCCTTGAGTACGCCGCGCGCCTTGGCTGTCGCCAGAATATCCTTAGCCCAAGCCGAAGACCGATCTCCTTCGGCAATGCTTGCGGTCTGGTCGGCCGGAACGCTCAACGCGCTGAGCAGAGCAGCCGCAACCTCCTCGCGGGTAATCCGCTCATCCGGGCGGACATAGCCGGTGCCTGCGTCACCGCGCACAATTCCCTTGGATGCAAGTGCCTGAATATTGCGGTACGCCCAGTGACTCTGCGCCACGTCGCCGCCGACCGTGGTCTTGGAAACGTCGGCCTTGCCCGAATAATCATCATAGTCGTTTGCGTAGTCATTAAACACATCATCGGACGCGTGACCGACCGCGCCGGTAAAACTGCCCTTGTTCCAGTCCGCCAGTGTGCTCCAAACGTTGCAGTTGCCTGCGTCCACAGTATAGGACTTCAGCACCGGCACGTCGGTCGCCGACTCGGTGACGGAGGAATGAAACGCTGTCGCAACACGCACATACTTGGCGCCGCCAAGCTCGGTCAGGTCAATCGACGCCTTGCCGTCCTGCAGCGCCGCCTTTTTGGATGCCTTGACCGTCTTGCCGTCGTCCGAGGTTTCGATGGTGGCTGCCGCAGATGCCGCGCCCTTTATTTCGGTTTCGTAGGCCAACTGCTTGAAGCTGCCCACAACCGGCCGCCACTCCGTCACATGCGTGCCGTCGGTCTGCAGGTTTTCGGGGGCAAAATCCAGCCAGACCACAAGACTGTCGCTCTGCGGTCCCTTGGCTGACGGGTTGCTGTAGATCGCCTTGTTGGAGGCTTCGCTCAGCTTTTGGGTATAGAATCGAATTTGACCGATATCGCCGGTGAGCATGGTGTGCGTCTTGCCGCGGCCGCGGTCGCTGAGCAGATGACGGTGGAAGGAGAAGCCGGAATACATGGATTTTCCTTCCCAATTTTTGATTTCGGAATCAAAGTCAGGTGCATCAATCTGCCCACTGAGCTTTGTATCCTCCCAGCTGGTGCCGCCGGTCGCGCGATCGAAGCCGCCCGTATACTGCACCCACTTGCCAAGCTTTACGCCCGCGCCGTCGATGGCCTCGTCGTCGTTCCAGAAATATTCACCGTTATCATTGTTAAAACCGATGCCGTATGTGACCATGCCTGTTTTGCGCACAGCCATGCGGAACAGGTAGTTGGTGCCGTAGCTGATGGATGCGCCCTTCATCAGCAGCGGATTGTGATCCCACTCGCTGCCCTGTGCCAGACGCTCCACATTGGCCCAAACCATGCCGGTCACGCCGTTGTCAATCACATAATTGCCGCGGTCGGGGATTTCCACATAGTCGTCCTTGCCGTCGAGCGCCAGGCCCCAGCCGCCATCATACTTGACAAGGGTCGGATTACCGCGAATGATGCCATCGTTGCCCAGACCCGATTTGTCCCGGACGATCGGTGTGCCCTGAATCGCGCCGAGCACCGCAACCGTCTGCTCGGGCGAGGAGCCGATTTGCACCTTGTAGTCGCCGCCCGCCGGGACGGTGTAGAAAAACTCGACCGAACGGGTCTGTCCGGCGGCGAGCTTTACTTGTTTGCTCTCCACGGTTTTGCCGTTGACCTTGAGAGACGCGGTCGCAGTGCCCGCTTCATTGCCGATGTTCTGCACATCAGCCTTGGCGCAAAGCAGGTCGCTTTCCGCATTGCTCACCGCGCCGTCGCCCAGCTTGACACGCAGATTGCTGTAGGTATAAGTCGCCTTTCGGAAGGTTACATCCACTGTTTTGGTGTATCCTGCAAGCTTCAGCGTGTGCCGGCCCAGCTCGGTCAGCGCGAGCGGCGCGGTCAGCTCGGCCGATTCGCCGGGATTCAGCGCGACCACGCGCTCCTTGTCCGTTTTGCCGAAGTGATACAGCCAGCTTGCCTTGCCGTTGTCGCTGACGCACATACTTGCCGCCGCAAGGCCGTTACCCACATTTGTCACCTTGGCTGATACGGTCACTTCGCCGCCGGACAGGATGCTGTCCGGGGTAATCGAGATGTTTTCATAGGAAAGCTTCGCGCCGTCCTTCGACAGCGACAGCGTTTCATAAACCTTTTCCGCGCCCTTTTCCAAACCGATGTTGGAATAGGTCATCAGACCATCCTTGACCGTAACTTCGAGCATATCACCCTTGCCGGTCGCGAGCAGCTCGGGATAGTTGTCGTCGAGACGGGTGTCGGGCTTGCCTGCGTCAATCTTGCCGTCGCCGATGCGGGCGTCGCCCTGTGTGACATACATAGTGCCGGTTCCTCGCGCGGCGTTCGGAGAGGCGTAGCGGGAATACACATGGGTATGTCCGCTGAACATAATGCTGACGTTGCCCGCTTCCGCGATTGACGGGATGTATTTGCGCGTCAGATCATCCTCATAGGGGTGGTGCATGGTCAGCACACGAAACTCTGCGTTCTTCGCTGCGCCGGACGCGAGATCCGCCTTGAGCCAGCCAAGCGATTCGTCAACCTGCGCCTTGGTGGCCGCATCCACCTCGCCGCCGGCGGCGGAGTTCAGCTCAAAAAGTGACCACGGATTGCTGTCCATCATCGTGAAATGCACCGGACCGTAATTAAAGGACACGTTGCGTCCGGTCTGGTTGGAATGGTACTGCTCCTGCTGAATCTTGGTCACGTACTCGTCAAAGTAAACCCCGAAATCATGGTTGCCGCTGTTGTAGATGACCGGCACGTTGTGCAGAAAGCTGCCGACATTGCGGAACCAGTAGGAAAACTGATCCTTCTGCGAGCCGGTGCCCTCCACCATGTCGCCGGTGTGCAGGATAAAGTCCGGGTCAAACGCCGCGATCGCGTCGGACACCTGCGTTGCCGTTTCAAAGCGATGGCTGTCGCTGACCACGACAAACCGCACCTCATCGGGGTTTTCGCTCAGCGTGCGGAAGCGCCCCTGCATGGACTGACCGTTCTCGGCCGTCACGGTATAGCTGTAGGTCACGCCGGACTTGAGCCCGGTCAGACGTGCACGGTACAGGTACATCGGTTTGCCCTGAAACGCCGCGCCCTCCTCGACCGGTACGGCGACCGTCTTGCTGTCCTGTGCCCCTGTGCCGTAGGTAATCGTCGACTTCATCGGCTTGTCCAGCTCCCAGACAACGACCATGCCGTTGGTCTTGGGGGTCATCAGATAGGGACCGTTCAGAAATGCGCCGGTGTCCTCCGCACCGACCGCAAGTGCCTGTACCGGCGCCATCGCCAGCAGCATGACCAGTGCCAGCAGCAGGCTGAGCCACCGCCGTTTCCGTGATACACATTTTCCCATTCTCTTCTGCTCCTTCTCTCATTACTTCACGGCACGGCTGCCTGCCGAACCGCCGCGTCTATGGTAAGCTCTCTTGAGCCTGCGCGCCCATGAACTGCCGTCTGAACTCCCCAACCAGACGTGCCCGGTTATTCCCCGCCCATTCGGGGTCGTATTCCACAATTTTAAGATCCTGCATCGACGGCAGACCGTCCGCCGACCGCGCGGTGCTGTTTGCAGGCAGACGGCTGCTTTTCGCTTCGATATAGCACTCCTGCCCCCGCTGTGAGGTCATCCAATCAATAAACCGTTCGGCGTTTTCCCGCTCCCGCTCCGGCCCGCCCTGCACCAGCGCACACGCACCGATCTCATAGCCGGTGCCGTCCGCGGGATAACACAGCTCAACCGGATAGCCGTCCAGTGCCGCCCGGCGGCCGTCATGTGAAAACACAACGCCGACCGCGTATTCTCCGCGCTTAACCTTCTCGGCCGGTTCGATGCCCGAATGGGTATACTCGCCCACGTTTGCATCGAGCGAGCGCAGATATTCAAACGCTTCCGCCTCGCTGCGCTGCTGCACAAGCGCCGCCAGCATGGTGTACGATGTGCCCGAGGTCTCGGGTGAAGCCAGCACGATTTGTCCTGCCAGCGCGGGAGACAGTAAATCGTCCCATCGTGTGGGATAAGGCATGTCATGCTGCGCAAACCACTCCTGATTGCACGCAAAACAGATTACGCCGATATAAATCGGATTCCACACCTGCGCTTTGTCCAAATAAGCCTCGGGCACATTCATCAGCTCCGGGCTTTGATAGGGCGCAAGCAGTCCTGCTTGATCGGCCTGCACATAGTTGTCCGCCGCCCCGCCGAGCAGTACGGATACACGGGGTGTTTCCTGCTCCCGCCGCACCCGCTCGATCATTTCACCCGCAGACAGTCGCTCACAATTGACTGTAATGCCGGTATCCTTGCGGAAGGCGCTGAGATAAACCGGAATTTCCTCCTCCGGCAGCGCACTGTAAATGGTCAAACGGTCGTAAACAGGCGCGGGCGGCTCCGGTAGCGTCTGCACCGCCGCAGGTTCTTCCCCCGCAGGCGTACAGCCGCTCAAAACCGCCGCTGCCAGGAGAAGCGCCGTCCATTTGATGTGTCTTTTCATATCCTTCACCTCAAAAGAAAGAAGGGCAAAGACTGTTCATCCCTGCCCTCTGAGTATAACAAATACCTGTCTGCCGCTCTACCGAGCGGTATCCGATAAAATTTCTTCCCTGCACCCTGCCCCTCGGCAAAGGTATGTTTTTTTACGATAATATTTTATACCGTCTGCATGCGGTAGTCCCGCGGCGTCACGCCGATATGCTTTTTGAAGAGATAACTGAAATAATGCGGCTCGCCATAGCCCACCATAAAAGCAATGTCGCTCATCTTGCTGTCGCTCTGCCGCAGCAGGTTTTTAGCCGCCTCCAGCCGCACCTGCGTCAGATATTCAACGAAGGTTTGCCCGGTCTCCTGCGAAAACACGGTCGAAAAGTGATTGGGACTGAAACCCACCTCGGCCGCCACCATATGAAGCGACAGACTGCTGTCACTGTACTGCGCGCGGATAAACTCCTTCGCCCGCTGAATTTCTCCTCCGTATCGGATGCTTTGGTGCCGAAAGGAACGCCGTGTCAGCTGTCCCAACACTTCGGACGCGTATTCCTTGGTGCTTTCCAGCGTGGCCGCGCGTTTGAGCACCGCCTGCGGGTCATCCGGCGGGACAACCTCCGCGCTGTCCAATTCGGCCGCTATGCGCGCCGCCGTCACCAGCAAATCCATCAGCAGATAGTATCGATACAGCATACTCTGCATGTCCTCTTCGGCCGCGCCGCCGAAATATGCCTCAACAAGCTGCGGTACGTCCTCATAGGAGGCATGACGCAGCTTGTCCGCAAGCGACCCGCCCGCCGTAAAGTCGAACCCGCCGCCGTGCGCCGCGCCGCCCTCAAAATCCGTGCTGCCGAACACGCCGCCCTCGGCACAGGCTGAGGCGCTCCACAGTGTTTCCTTGGCCGAGCGGTACGCTTCGGGCAGCGCACTGATGCGTGCTACCGGCATGCCAATCGCCGTCAACGTGTCCAAATTCAGAAACTGACGAATTTCATGCCGCAGGTTCTGCGCGGCCTCATAGGCACGCTCGCGCACCTCATCCTCCCGCTCGCCCTGAATGAGCAGAATCAGCCGTTCGCTGCCGCGAAAAAACCACAGCACCTCCTCCTGATCCGCGAACGCGCGTGCCGCAAGCGCCCGCACCTGTGTAATGGTCTGACCGCCGCTCCCGAGCCGCATCAGGCACACGATATACTGCCGCGCCGCAAGGGACAGCCCCCATTTTCGTCCCTGCTCGGCCGCATCTGCCGCCGTTGCGCCGCCGGACAGGAGCGCATTGAGAAAATGTTCCCGCAGCACCTCGGACTCCCGATCGCTGCGGCTGGCGTTCTGCGCCGCGCTTAAATACTGCTGCTGCTCCTGCTTGATGCGCACATCAATCTCCTCCAATGTGCACATCAGTTTGACCGAGTCGATAGGCTTGAGCAAATACGCATCCGCCTGCAGCGATACCGCCTTTTGCGCATACTCGAATTCATCATGGCCGCTGAGAAAAACAATACGCATCCACGGCATGGTGCGGCGCACCAGTCGCGCCAGCTCCAGCCCGTCCATAAATGGCATGCGAATATCGGTGATCAGCACATCCGGCTTCATCTCCATCAGCATGGGCAGCGCCAGTTCCCCATCAGGCGCCT
This sequence comes from Butyricicoccus sp. Marseille-Q5471, assembly GCF_951230135.1. Taxonomy (GTDB): domain Bacteria; phylum Bacillota; class Clostridia; order Oscillospirales; family Butyricicoccaceae; genus Agathobaculum. The sequence goes on from NZ_CATNVC010000007.1 coordinate 46,088, forward strand.
CGCCGGCAAACAGAAAGCGGTCTGCCTCTTTTTCTATGCAGTTTCGAATGCCGTCGCGGATAATCTCCTCATCGTCGGCGATAAATATTCTCATCATAATTATGTTTCCTCCGCCATATCGCAGGGCAGGCAAAAATGTACCGTTGTTCCCACGCGGTATTCGCTCTCAATTGCAAGCCCCGTATGATAATAAAGCCGCAGTCGCTGCTCAACATTGCGCAGCCCGTATCCGCCAGGCGCGTTCGGGTCGCGCAGACTACGCCGCAGGGCTTCCAGACGCTCGTGCTTCATGCCCATGCCGTTATCCTCAACCGAAAAGCGCATCCGGTCACCCGCGCGGCGGCCAGTGACCCGAATCATACCCCGTCCCCGTTTTTGCTTTACGCCATGATAAATGGCGTTTTCAACCAACGGCTGCAGCATCAGCTTGAGCATCCGGCAGCCGGAAAGCGAAGGGTCGATGTCAATTTCATACTGCATGATGCTGCCATAGCGCACCGACTGAATCATCAGATAGCTGTAAACGTGCTGCGCCTCTTTTTCCACGGTGATATAGTCCTGCCCGCGGCTGAGCGAGATGCGCAGGAAGTCGGTAAAGGCCATCGTCATTTCAACCACCTCACGGTTGCGCCCCTCCTCCGCGAGCCAGACAACGGTCTCAAGCGTATTGTATACAAAATGCGGTGTGATTTGTGCCTGCAAAGCGCGAAGCTCCGCTTTTTTTGCGATTTGCTCCTGCTCTACCCGCTCACCGATCAGGCGGTCAATCTGCGCCGCCATCGCGTTCAGATCACCGGTCAGCCGGTACAGCTCGGCAATTTCAGCCGGCGGCACCCGCGCCGAAAGATCGCCCTGCGCGATGCGGGACGCCATGCCCTCCAACCGGAAAATCGGCTCACGAATCGAACGGTCCACCGTGCGAAGGGTGCGCACCGCCGTGCGAATCATCAGCCCAATCAGTGCAATCAGCAGTACCACAACCAGCAGCATGACCTTTTGTATGCCGGAGTTGAGCTGCCCCATGCGTACAATTTTAGCCTCAACATAGCGGTCAATCATCGAGGAGGTGAGCTGCGCCACGCTGTAAATCTCACGGTACAGATTTTCATTCCGGCTGACTGCCGCATGCTGTGTGGTCTGTCGCTCCAACTGGCCGATGTAGCCGTCCAGTGTCTCTGTCGCACGCATCGCGGCGTTCAAATACCGGCGTTCCTCCCCCTCGGAGTGCTGCTGCATCTGCGCGAGCTGGCTTTTCAGCTCACTCAGCAGCACGCCCTGCGTGCCCTCCGCAAAGGAAATGCGGCCGGAAATCACCTTCCAAATCTGATCGGGCAGCCGCTGCTCCAGTACATTACTCATTTCAGCCGCCTGCGAAGCATCCGCAATCACCGCGTCATACCGCAGCGTCAGACCGACCAGCAGTCCCGCCAACAGCACCAGTGGCACGGCCATGCAGAGGATAATTTTAAACAGCGATTGCCGCAGCATACCGCCAATGCTGCGCACGCCCTGCCGGTTTCCGTATCCCGCCATCAGCCGTTCTCCTTCTCCATGACCTGCCCCTGCGCCAAATGTACCAGATGCTCCTGCGGTGCATCCATTGCCTCGCGTGCGGCTAACACGGTATTCGCCGCTAACGCCTGATCGTCCAGCCGCACCAACACCTGAATGCGTCCGTCTTCAAACGCACGGTACGCTTCCTCGCCGCCCCCGATGGCACACAAAGCAATGTCCTGCCCCGGCACGCGCCCATGCTCCTCCAGATAATCGAGCGCGCCGAGCGCCATCGCGTCGTTATGGCAGATGACGTATCCGGTTTCATCTAAGTGAATCTGCAGGCTCTCCATAATCTCATAGCCGCGCGAGCGCATGCCGTCGCCGCACAGGCTGTATGTAATCGTTTTCCCCGCGCGATCCAGCGTCTCCCGACAGCCGCGCGCAATCTCCTTGGCATCATAAGAGTTCAGCGTACCATAAAGCTCAATCACGCCCTGCCGTGACTGCCCCTGCCGCAGCAGCGCATCGGTAGCCTGCGCGGCTAGCGTACTGTAATCATAGCCGACATAGCGGCTTTTCTGCCCCTCAATTTCCTGCTGCATCGATTTATCGACCGCGAGCAGCGGAATACCTGCCGCGTGCGCTTCACGCACCACGTTGTTCCACCCGCTTTCGACCAGCGGCGTAAAGACAATCACATCAGCCCGGTACACAATCAGTGCGCGGATGGCTTCAATCTGCGCGTCCTGCGTGCGCTCCGCCGGCATGGACAGCACGTCAAACCCATCCTGCTCCGCCGCCTGCACCAGCGTTGCCGCCTGCGCATCCCTGCGGTCATCCTCAGCCGAGGTGGATACAATGCCCATCACCGGCCGGTGCGGCGCCTGCGCCTGACGCGTCAGGTGCAGACCGAGCAATATGGCAGCGGTCAGCATGACCAGACACAGCATTCCCTTGATTCGCGACGCTTCTGCCCTCCATCCTCTCATGCTTTCACCCCTTTTCCATACAACAAGCTTAACATATTTTTCACTTGACTTCCATCCCAAGTCTGAACTAGGAAGGTGTCGGCTCACAACACACTGCCGATGAAAAAGGAATCCACTGCATGCGCAAAGAGAGTGCCGCCCCAATGGCAACCGTAAGGCAATGGGTTAATTAAACCCCGATTTTATCCTTTTTGCTTTCGCTCTTGTTCCCTGCAAGCGAAAGCAAAACCAACTTATTTGAACAAAAAACCGCAAGCAAATAGCTAAATTTCACTTTTTGTCTTTTCGGCCCTATTTAATGTACTCTTTTCCATCCTTGATTGACGGCACAGGAGTATGTTAAGAGGTATGCTTCTCTCGTGTTCTTTCGCGAAATCTATGCGAGCCAATAATCCACAGCAATTGCAGACTAACTCAGAGCGTCACATGCATTGAGCAACCATGAGCGGATTCACGGAGCGCTAAACCGAATAACTTCCGTCGCATATCTTAGTAAAAGCAATCCCACAAAGTGTTGATATTTCAAGCGAGGGCAATCGGTAGGCGTGGTGTAAAGCTGCACAGACTAAAAGCAAGCCATTTAAACGCCAAGGCTGTTGAAGGGATTCTTTCAGAGTTTTCGTGGCGTAACAAATGGGGCGGACAGAAAATCTGTCCGCCCCATTAGGGTCATTATTTTGCGATGTTCTCGCAGTACCGCATCATGATGGCGGCAACCTGTGCACGAGTGGCGCTCTGCTTAGGCATTAACTGATTGCCGCTGCCTTCGACAAGCCCCTTTTGATGCGCCCAGGCCATGGAGCCTTGGGCATAGGGAGCGATATCGCCCACATCGTCAAAGATAGTTAGACCGGGATAGTCCATCAGCACAGGGGAACCCGCCTGCCGCCAGAGCATGGTGACAAGCTGTTCGCGAGTGATTTCACCTGTTGGGTTTGTGCCGTCGGAAACACTCGTTTCAATCGCCCACGCCTGCGCCTTTTCATACCAGCTGGCACCGCCGGACACATCCTGCCCGGCCTGCCGTGCCAACACAGTCCAGAGCATGGCGCGTGTCATGGGTGCGTTGGGTGTGAATGTGTTGGCGGAGGTTCCTGAGAACAGCCCGGCTTGGCTGGCGTAACTTACGGCAGAATAGTACCATTGACCTTGCTCAACATCGATAAATGGATTGTTCCATGTAAGCTCTGCCAACTTGAAGGCGGCACGCACTGTAACGCTGGCAGCGGGCATTGTAAAGGAATAGCTGCCGTTGTCGTTCTTAGTCACGGCAACTGTGTTACCCTTTGCGTCAACAACCTGAACGGTATCCACCACATACCCCTCGTTCGGCGTGGCGGTCACAGCCACCTTGGTTCCTGCCGCAGCACTTTGCGGGTTGATGGCAATAGCGCCGTTTTGAACCGCCTCGGCCTTAACCGCATAGATGGAAGGCGAGGTGTCCTTATCGCCGGAAGGAATCGTGTTGTTACTCACCACCTTCACGGTGTAGGTCTGCGCCTTATCTCCTACCGCTGGCGTAACGGTTATGGCAATTTCCGATCCGTTTTTCAGCGTCACTTCCTTGGTTCGAATCCCTGCCACTGCGGCGTCTGCATTGATGGAAACCGTAGCATTCAAATTGGAGGGAACTGCCGTCAGATTTGCGACAGTCTGTCCGTCCGCCGCCGTTACGGTGTATGTCAGCGTATCCTTATCAAAGGTAAAGGGCACGCCCCGCAGCTCCAGCATGGATAGCGTATTGTCAGCATCCGCGCTGGACATCGTAAAGTAGTTTGCCTCTACCGATGCCCCCTGCGCTGCAAATGCAAAGGACTTTTGCACAAGCGCTTCGCTTCCCAGAGTAATGGGATCACTCGACAGCCACTGGGTCTCTATGACCTCACCCGCCGCGTTCAGAAGATTGACCGCCACATTACCGTTCTCCTGCTGTGCCATAATGGTACTGGGCAGTGTGAGATTGGCAATTGACTTTCCATCCTCCACGCTTTGAGTCAGGTTGATTTTAACAGATTTGCCTTCATTCTTGTTTTGGAGATTCTCAAACAGTACCGAGCTAACATTGTTGTTCGGATTATACTCAGACACTTCTGTACCAGAATCCTCAACCCAAGCTTTCAGGAAGAACGGCAGGCCGCCATCGGGAATTTCTTTCTGCACCCCGTCTACGGTCAAGAACTCATCGAGCTTCATGGACAAAGAAGCAGTGTACGCGCCTGCATCCAGCAGGGCAAGTTCATCTGCCGTGAGCGTAATCAGCGCCTTTTGGTATGCAGGCTCATAGCCGGAGCTGGAATACAGCCCCACCTTAACCGTTTTTCCGCTGCCGCTGAGCTTATACGCCGCACTGTTGTAGAGGGAAACTGACACTGTGCGTACACCATCCTGCTCCGTGTCGATTTGCGCCTTTGAGATACCTACATCAGGCACTGCCAGTGCCAGAGTTCCGCTGCCAATCATGTCTGCGGTTTCTCCGCCCTTGAAGTTTGCCGTGCCGCCTGCATAGGAAATATCGGTCACGGTTTCAGGCACGGTGTATATCAGGCTTACCGTTTTGCTCTGTCCGGGGTATAGGTTCAGATCGGAAACCGTCCGGTCGCTGCCAGCCAATTGAATGACTGCCTCATTGAGCACCGTCATGCCGGTATTTTTGACGGTGAAGGAAACCGGCAGATCAAAACCGGAACGGATTTCCGCGGGAACAAAGGTGGCATCCGTGATCTCCGCCGCATTGACAAACTCTTGCGTTGCGGCGTAAATATCGCTCCTTGTGCCGGGCACGGAGACTTCTTCCGTGGTGGCTGCGCCGGTCATGGGGTCCACCGCATCCACAACCACACTTGTAGCGTTTGCACTGTCATAGCAAGTTGCCAAAATCAAGGATTTCACCTGATTATTTGCAGACACATAGCTGTCCACTTGGTCATTGATAACGTGGGTGGTGTCGCTTTGCGGTAAATCCGCCAAGGGCATGGCAGCAGAGGTGTAAACCTGATCGCCGTCCACAGTGAACTGTACCGCCTTTAGCTTGTCACTGCCGACTTTCTCGTCTTCTGACTGTGACTCCGCCCAGATAACCGTAAGGTTATCCAAGGTTCTGAAGGTGCCATCCATCTCTGCGAAGGTAAAGGGAGCAGAAATGGCGGTACCGCTCATATCGTAGAGACTGTCTCCCAAGTCGTCCTTTAAATTGCCCTCGGCATCAAACACAGCCAGGCGTACGTCCGATCCCTTGGAGTCGCTGCGGTTCCAGCCCAGTACAAAGCGCCAGTCAGGGGTGGAGGTGCCGAAGTTGACCACGGTGAGCTGTGGGTTTTCATCGGTGCAGCTGTCATTGGTCAAGCGGGTGGAGGTCTTGACCGCACCATCCGCGCCCAGTACCGCACAGACAATTTCCTTGCTGCTGTCCGCGCCGCCGTTAAAGACGTAGGCAACTGCGGCGGTCCCGTCGTCCATCATGGTGGCGCTCAGTCCCACGATGCCGCCGTTTGCCTCGGCGTTGTAAAGCGTCTTTTCCTCACCCCATTTGCTTCCGTCGTAGATCCGATACATCAGCAGCTCATTTCCGTCAAACTCGGTGGGCTTTTCCGGGTTAGGGGCATAAACTGCCTTCCATGCCGCGATTGCCTTGTCACCGCTGACCGCAATAACGGGATTGGTTTCCGGCGTGGTATTGGTGGTCAAGCGCGTGGTGCTCCATGTATCATCCTTGCGGATGGAAGCATAGATTTCCGAACCGTTCATCACAGCAGACTGCTCGACCACGGTGGGGGCATTTTCGTCAGCGAAGGCTGGCTCCTCAGTCAATCTGACCCAGGCGGCTGCGGCAAAAGCCTCGTCGCCGTCAAAAGCGAGCGCGCTGTCCCCAAAGCCTTCGTCGTCAATGACAGTGCCTTCTGCATAACCGCCGCTCCTCTTCATAGAGACAGCTGCACGGGTGGCAAATACCGATGCAGAATCCTTGAGATAGACGAAGAAGCTGCCGTCGTCAGCTACCTGCGGCTGGGAATAGGGATAGGCGTTTTCCTGAATATACTTGGGTGCATCACCGTCCATATCCAGTGAGAACAGGCTGATGCCGGAGCGTTCGGTGTCGTCATGCCATACTCTCGTATACTGGCTGAGGTAGTCACGGTTCTGAAGCCCCGAACCGCCGTCATACATAGCCATTTCTCCGGTTTTCGCAGCATATGCCATGGCTGCCATACGAACACGGCTGGAATCTGCGCCGGCGCTCAAGTAAATCAGTTCTTCACCGGTGGTCTGCTCCCAATACTCGGCGATTTTGTCCCAGTTGCGGAAGGTCCACTCATTGTCAAAGCCGATGGAGGCAAACACCTTGGTATAGCTAAAGCACAGCAGCGTGGCCTCAAACTTGATGCCCACATGACCCTCCATGTTCAAATAGGTGCCGTTGAGAGCCTTTTCCGTCTGCTTGCCGGTGGTCATACCGCCGGTCTGGCCGCCCTTAAAGCCGGTGTTCCGATAGGGCGCATCGGCGTCTGCTATGTTCTGCTGTAAATAATTTCGGTTGAGAAATGTGTTTTCATTTTGCAAACCCACGCCGCCAAAGGGTCCGATTTTCAAAGCAATGACAGTGTAGTCAAAGCCGAGACCGGCAAACACCTCAATAAAGGCCGAAAGCTTCAGGTTGGTCAAGTTGTCAACCACATAATCTGATTTCTTATACGCCCAGTCGTAATCAATGGTACCGCCCATGCTGACATTTGCCGTTTCGGTGGGTGTTCCTGTACCTTGGCGCAGAATGTCGGTCGCGCTGTTGACATAGTCGGAATAGGTGACGCTCTGGGGGCTGGTGAGCATCTGCATGCGATAGCTCATGCCGACGCTTGCACCCATGTCTAAATCCACAAAGCCAACCTGAACAGGAATAACAGGTGCGAGAGTGATGGGAATGCTGACACCAAACTCGATGCCTGCGCCCAGATCGATGCCGCCGCCCACAGGTTGCACCGTCCACTGCATGTTTTCAAAGTCGTAAACAACGCGTGCCTTTAGCAGACCTGCCACCTGATACTTGAGTTCCGGTGCGTCAGCAGCATCCTCGCTAAGGCCTTCCACCATACCCTTGACCTCATTAATGGCGTTCTTCGCGTTTCTTGCCTTGGTAACGACCTCATTCTCGTACTGATGTGCCGCCTCGTCGAAGAGGACACTGGAAAATCCATCCTCGCTGACGCCGGGCAGCTCAGCGGTGGGGTCCTCACCCATGGACAGCTGAATCAGCGCATCAAATACGGTGGGATCCTCGGTGGGGGAAATCAGCATAGCGAAATTCTCACCGCTAAAGTCGATGCTGCCCGCGAACTGCAAGGCCTTGCCGATGATTTTATCATCGACGGGCACACTGCTTTCAGCAAACACGCTTTGAATCATCTCATCGCGGAAGGTTTCATTCAGTTCCGAGGTGTTTGCGATGTTGTTCACACCCATCATATTGCGCACAGCAAAGGGAGAGTTCACGCTTTTGACCACCGTGCCGGACTGATTGTAGAACCAGTTGATCAGATAGCCCTTTTCCGTGTCATTTTTCACCCAGATATTGTCCGTTGTCAGGGTGAAGCGGCTCTCGGTGACGGGTATGGTGGAGAAGGGATACTTAAAGGTTCTTGCCGTCTGACCGGGAACCTCCAGCTTGCGCTCGTTGAGGGTCTTTAGGGTCAGCTCTTCCCACTTGGCATTGGCTTCCTCTCCCCACCATAGCACAGTAGAAATCAGCTCGATTTTCGGGGTCTGCTTGCTGATGCCGATGTTGCCGCGAGAGAAGGTCACATCATCCAAATTGCCTGACGGCTTAAAGCGGTTGGTTTCCTGCTTCATGAGGAATGGCTTTGCCGCATCGGACGGGGTGCTGTTCATGGAGTTGATGGGACGGATAGCGGTTGTGGCCTCGCCCATCATCATGGCATCCTGGTAGGAGTAGTTGCCTGAGAATTTGAGGATGGCCGGCAGGTATTTCTTGCCCTGCTCCTGATCAACCTTGTCCGTTTCGCCGGTTTGCAGGTACTTGACCTCGAAAATGTACTCGATTTTATCAGAGGGCAAAAGCTCGGTAGTTGATGTTTCCCCCGCAGCCGACGACCAGAACTTAGTGGCATCAAATCCAAGCGTATACATGCCCTGCGTCCCGGCGTTTAGATCAATTGTAAGCGGCTTATCTGTTCCGTACACGGTGCCTTCACACAGATTTCCGTTTTTATATACGCCGCCGCGAAGCGTCACAGTGCCGATAAAGGGCTTCATGGAGCCGCCGTTATTCCGATAGCCCTCAAAGGCGGGCACCTGGAAGTTGAAATTGACCTCTGCCACCTTGCGCAGTTCAAAATTATTGATGGGGTACAGCTCGCCCTTCGTGGCGTCCTTTTCTCCGGAGACAAGGGCGTGATGGTACAGGGTGCCCATGTAGGTTGTGCCGCCAAACTCACTCTTAAATCCAAGGTCGCTCTTGATGCCGCTTTCCTCGTAGATGGCGAACGCACCGGTCGCATCACTAGTGACGGTTTTCGTTTCGCCCTTACCGTTTGTATAGGTGGCGGTGGTTTCCGCCTTAGGCTGCACTTGGAAGAGATAAAGTTTATCCTTCAAGGTATTGACTGTCACACCCAAGGTGTCGGTCATCTGGGAGAATTTGTGGGTGGCCGTGATGGTGGTTGTACCATCATTCAGTCCCGCCAGCTTAAAGACGGTGTTGGGTGCGTAGCTTACCTGCTCGGTGTACTTTGTGCCGTCCTCTCTGGTGTATACGTTGTCATACTCGGAAAGCTCGCGGCTGACACCGCCGCGAATATAGTTCATGGCGGCAACGGACGCACTGCTGCTCTTCCATAGCACCTGATCGCTGACAATGCCGTAAGCATAGTCCTTAAAGTTGACAGAAAGGTCATCGGTCAGGTCGATTTTTCGTGCCAAAGCGATAATATCGTCCTGTGACATTTTGGAGATGGCAGGATTGTTGTCCATGGTGTGACTGCTGCCCGCTGTTACGCCGTCAACGGCAATTTGCAGCGCGCTGGAATTGTAGATGTAAAAGACGTAGGAATCATAGCTCCAGCTCTCGTCTTCCGCATTTTTAATCTTCGCGTTGACGGTGTATACATCACGCAGGTCTGTGAGCGAGGAAACAGGAACACTGATGGAACCGCTGGTGTCAGTCACGGTTTTGATCACTTCGCCATTTTTCACCACGGTGATTTCCGCTGCGGGGTTGTCCAAATTTTCGCTTGTCCACGTGATGGTTTGATTGCCTGCGCTGTCCAGCAGGAAGTAGGTTCCGGGACGATTCAGCTTAATTGCGGCAGGCGGGCTTTTCACGATGACGTTGCCCTGCGCAATAATTCCCCCCATTTCCACCTGCACGGTGTAGGCAGGTGTGAAGCCCTTGGACAGCGCGGTCAGCTTGTCTGCCGGAATTGCAAAGGTGGTGACGGTTTTGTCAGCGACGCTTGTCTCATAGACAGGCGTGCCCTCCGCCGCCTTTCCCTCATAGATTTTCACCTTTGTATCCGTATACAAGTTTTCATCCACGATATTAGCGCTGATATTTAAGGTAAAGGCTTCTCCCTTTTTGATTTTGTGGTCAGGAATACTAACGGCGTTGTTGTTGCTGGCCTTTACAGTAAATTCACCCACCAAAATTTCGGTGTGCTTTGCGCTTTCTTCGCTGCCGTTCTTCGCCACCAAAGAGATATTCGCCTTGCCAAGACCCATTGGGATTAGCAGACCGGCCTCATCAATTTTTAAAATGGCTTCATCGGACGATTTCCAGAAGAAATCCTCCGGCTTTGTAAAGGTGGCATCGCTGCCCGGCTTCACCGTATATCCAAGCTTCAGCCCTGTCGTTTCGCCCAGAACCAAGGTCCGTGGGGAGGCAGGATAGGCAGGCTCGGCAAAGGTGATGTCCTCCGCCGCAACGGCAATAGGCTCGGAAACCGTAAAGCTTGCGCAGGCGGTGCCTCTCCAAATGGGCGCAATCTTGTTATCGGAAGATTCCAGTCCGGGGAAATAAATATACCAGTCATCTACGGTTCTGCCCGTGTCGTGGAAAAATGCCAGCCGATTTGCACCGGCGGCGGCGGGGGCGGTAAAGCTGCCGGAAAGCGCTGTGCCTTCGTCGTTGATATAAACGGGAGGCATAGTCTCTTGATACCCATCCGCAGAAGCATAAAGGCCGTTGACCGTAAACCTTCCGTCGTCAGTCGGGGTAGTGTTTTCGGTCAGCCATTTGTTTTGCTGCTGTCCCTTTGTTTCGTTGTTGGAAATAATTGTGCTGTCCTCATACAGCTCAACCTTAAAATTGACGGTTTCTCCGGGCAGGAAGGCTGTCTTTTCCACGCCCTTGCTGTCGCTTAGCGTCACGCTAACGAAGCTGTCGAAATCATTATAATCCGGGCGCGCCTTTTGGGCGGTCTTGTCCGTTACGGTGAAGTCCGCCATTTTATTGTCACCGGTGTCGATTGCGCCGGAAACCTTATCCACAGAAAAGATAGCGTTCGGGTCCGTCACCGTATAGAGGAAAGAAACACGGCTGTCCACCGCCGTTGAACTTGTGTCGGACAGCACCGTGCCGTCACTCATCGTTAGGCTTATCGTGCTCTTTCGCACAGGCTCGCTGAAGGTAACCGAGATGGGTACCTGCGCGCCAACCGGGAACACATAATCGGGGCTTTTGACCTCGGTTACTGTAGGCGCAACTAAGTCCACCAGCTTCACATAATAGGTGCTGTTGTTGCCGACTGTCAGCACGCCCCAGTTTTTGGTGTTGCAGCGCATGCTGAGGAATAGCTGTCCACCGCCGCCCACTGTTGAGCTCGTCAAAAATTTATAGTCCTCAGAGTCGCTGTTTCCGAGAATACCTGAAATCGGAATCGTCGCTTCTGAACCACCCGTGAATGTGGCACCTTTCTGCGTAAAGCCATTCTTACATAAGTAATTAATGTCCCGGCTATTGCTTACAGCAAATTGCAGCTGGTCAATATATTGTGTATCCACCTTTACAACAATGTGACTGGCAGTATTATTTAAAATAGCCTGTCTATGTACGTCTTTTATATTTAGCGGAATGACACTAGTATTGTTTGCTAACAATGCGTAATATTGATAATTTTCGCCAACATACTTTCCCTGCTGATTAACATTAAAAGACGACCCATCCAATAGGGCATTAGTAGGATCGCCAATTTGGAAAAAGCTTGTATCCTGGTATGCTTCAAAATCCGCGGTACCGCTATCGACCTTTACAGGGTAGGTTTTGCTGTCACTTCCGTCCTCAAAGACGGCGTACTGCAAGTCGTAGAGGTAAATGTAAAAGTTTCTGTCTCCAGAATACTGCACACCCGCTGGCAGTACCCAGCCCTGTGGCGGCACCTTAAAATTGGCGCTTACGGTCTGCCATGTATAGTAATACTGAATTCCTGACATTTGAGGGTCATCCGCAGGATAATACCCATGGAGTCTGTCATGTTTGTCCGGATCAAAAGAAATATAACTGCCTCTGTTGACGCGGGTGAGGTCGGCCACATTATATTCACCGTCCAATAAAACATATTGGCAGGTTACTTTTTTAAGCTGCTCTGTTGTGGCGCCCTCGGCAAACTCCAGATTTATGTCCACGCCATATCCATTCATGGTTGTTTTGACCCCGGTGACCACCGGCAGCATATCCTCCGCTGCCCGAAGGCTGACGCCATCGTTGACGAACTGAGTCACCATGGTGGACAAAGCCAGCTGCTGCTCATTGGTCAGTTCCTCGGTCTGGCGAGTGAAAAAGTCCTCCAGATAAGCCATCTCGTCCTGATAGTCCAAGAGCTTTTTGATAAAGGACAGCTCCACCGTGTCGCCGTCCACCGTGACGGTTTTGGTAAGGTCGGCCTCTTCCCCTTCCACAAAGGGTCGTATTTCTTCCAATGTATAGGACTTGCCGTCCATTTTGATTTTGTATGTCTTGGGATTGCCGTTTTGATCGATGAGACCCATGGAGAACATGGTGTCAAACATTTGCTCGGCATTTTCCTCGCCGTACTGCTCGGCGAGCGCCGCAACAGCATCCGCTCGTGCGGTATTGTCCGATGCACCAATTGCACTTGTCGGCAGCATACCAACTAGCATGACAATCGCCAACAGCAAACTAAGCACTCTTTTTCTCATTCTTTGTCACCCTCCTGTTATCGGTCACGAGGATTTCCCCGGTGACCGTATCACAATCCTTCCTTTATTTTGCAGAAACAAACTGGATTTTTGCATGCTCCGGCGCTTTGCCCGTATACTTCCAAAGCGTCACCTTAGTGCCGTTTTTATCGGAAGCTCCGCTGGCATTGACTGCCATTGCCTGATCTTTTTCATCTCGCATGGTCCAGAAGTCGGAGTATTTTGCGATACGCCACTTATGCGGGAAGTCAATTCCGCCGTCACCGATCAACTGGGCGCCATTTCCGCTTCCATAATAGTGGACGGTTTTGCCCCCTATCATGACATGATAAATATGATGTCCGGTCTCCTTGTCGATTTCCAAATGCTTGACGGTAAATGGATTGTCCGGCTTTTTGTCGGACAATCCATCCATTGTCTGTCGGCCACAGGAACAACATATTTGCCCATGAGCATCATATAATAGTCGCCGTCTTCCAGCGGGAGGTCGGCCTGCTCCACCTTTTCATAAACTGTAATGACAAAGGTGTTAAGCTTTTCGCCCTTGTAGGAGCAGTTGACTGTCTTTTTACCCGCTGTGGTGAAGACATACCCATCGTAGATTTTTGTGCCGTTTACATCCAGGACGATATCCTTTGAGATATTTGTACCGTTACCGTAAACATCCTGATATTGTACAGTAAAACCGGCAGAATCAAACGCGTCGCCCACATTTTACTCGTATTTTGTTGGTGTTGCTACGAATTTAACGACAGGCTCGTCGTAAATCTGCTTTTGCTGATACGGGTTGCCCGTTGCGGCGGTATACGCCTGCTCAAACGCTGCTTTGCGTGCCAGCGCGTCCTGCGCCAAGGTGTAGCTGTCCGCTGTGGTAATCGTTGCGGTTTGGGTTGCATTTTCATAACCCACACCAACATTAAAAATCTGCATCACGTCGCGCAACTTAAAATAGTTATTGCCGCCGATGCTATAGGCCGTTAAGGACACCTCGCCGCCGTTCAGGTATATTTTTGCCGTGGTGCGGCTTGCCGCCCTGTTCTGTCCGCCACCCTTTGTCATTTCACCGCCCACGGCAGTGTAAGGCTTTCCGCTTAGCAGGTTAATGGCGTTTTTACTGCCGTCCCATGAAACTTCAAAGCTTTTTTCGCTGCCGCTTATCATTGTTGCAAGGTCACGCAGCTTGATGTAATTGTTGCCCGCGATGGCGTATGCATCCACCGGCGTACTGCTGCCATTTACAAGCAGCTTTGTTTCCGAGGGTGTAGCTGCTGCACTTTGTGGAGCGTAGGGCTTGACACCAAAGGTGGCGTCTACATAGTTCGCCTTCACTCGATATACATTTCCGCCTTGCTGATAAACCACCATGCTTGCAATCTGGTCAGCGGCCCAATCCTTTTGGCTTACTGCAGGGATAATCAACCGTCCACAGCTGTCGATTTGACCCTCGTAGACGTTGTAGAGACCATATAACGCCTCATTTGTGAAATTGAGATGCGTCTGCGTTTTGGATATTTCGCGTTTGTACACCTCGTTGCCGTTTCTATCCACAAAATAAACATAATTTGCATCATATACCGGACAAACGCCCATTGCAAAATAGTCGGGGTTGAGCTGATAATAACCGGCAAAGCTTTGGAAGCCGTCATACTTGATGGGAAGTGTCACCTTACCGGTAGCAATATCCACCAGCCCGACCTTGCCGCCGATTCCCGCGATTGCCGCTGTGTGGTCGGAGGTTACCCGGAGGCTGTCATAGCTCGGCTGCGCCAGTACCTTGCCATACGGACTGACCAGTCCATGCTTGCCGTTTTGTGTGACAATGGCATAGGCGTTCTGCTCGCCCGTCCATGCGCCGTAGTCCACCGCATCATAGACAAAGGGGAGAATCTCTTTTCCTGAAATGTCCAGCAGGCCCCATTTCCTCTGATTGTTTTGCACCCAGAAATATCCGCCGATGCTGCAATCGCTAAACAGCTGTATTCTGTTGTCCCCAGTTTCAACCTTCGTAGACCAACCCATTTTTTGTGTCAGGTTGAGCTTTGCTCCCTTGCTGCTCAGCGCATAAATGGTGGTGGGGGGTATAGCCGCCGTCAGCTTGGATATATGTACCGTAGCCAAAGGTAAAGATGACTCCGTTATGGGCATACAGGCCGTCTGCCATATCGCCCGCACTGCCAAGCACCTTGCCGGCGGTGTTGTAGAGCGTGCCTTCTTTAAAGAGCAGCTTGCTGTCAGGGTCATAATTCAGTCCCTTTCCCTCAAACTGGTTACCAGGGGCAACTACGGTATTGCCCTTCAGATCAAGAGAAGTGTAGGCGCCGCCATATAAAATCCCTTTCATGTAGTCCATTTCTGTGACAACCAAGTTTTCCTTGGGATAGATTTGAAACGCTGCGGCATTGATAAAGATTTGAGCTTCGCCGGGACTTGCCAGCACACCTCTGGTATAGGCTGCCGGAATGACAATGCCGGAGGTGGTGGCGAGACCAGTGGCGTAATGGGTGCCGGTGAGCACGGTTTGCCAGCTTTTGTCGTCGTATTTCACCACTTTATAATTATTATCAGGAACGGACTTGACAAAAGAAAGATATGCACCCTTTTGCGGATAAGTGGAATAGCTTCCGGTTAATAGCGCAAGTGCAACAGGGTACGCTTGGGGCAGAACTTCCTTGCCCGCCTTGTCAATAATGGTGGCGGACACGGTAAAGCCGTCTGCCTTTGCCGTGGTAACAAGGGCATAGCCGTCGATAAAGTCGTGTACCTGTAACAAATCGCCCGTGGGCTTCGCGCTTGCCTTGTCATCAATTCCGCCAATAGAAGTATTGGTATAGGCGGCAATATATTTATTCGGCTTGACAATTTCACGGTTTGGGCAAGGCTCCAATAGCCGAGGTAGCAGGTACTGCCTGAACCTGTTTTGTTATAAACCGCCGCCATGCCCTCCGAGGGCATTTGCACCAAATCATACTGGCAGGGAATGACTTCCTCGCCGTTGGTGTTCATCAGTCCCATTTTGCCGTCACGCACGACTTGCACATAGCCGCCGATGAAGTAAAACGGCGTGGCAGGCGTTCGCGCTCCTTTTCCACCGTTAAGGCGATAATCTGTAGCGATGGGCTTAATTTTGTCATAGATAGGCTGTGCCACCCAGTTTCCGTCACGGTTGATGATGCCGTATTTCACGCCTAAGTCGCCGCTCGACGACTTAAAGCCAACATTGACCACTCTCAAACCGTTTTCGTCATACATAGTGTTCAGCGTACTCTGATAGTCTGACACCGTACCCAAAAGTTCGGGTTGACTAGGGTCAAAAGTGCTTGCAAACGCCGTAGTCGGCAGCATACCGACCGCTATGCACATCGTAAGAAGTGTACTAAGTAATCTCTTTTTCATCCTATTTTCTCCTTGTTTTGCAGGTTCAAAAACAATGTTCACCATAACGATATTCCGGATTAGGCGCGATTTGATATGTGTGATTCAATCAGGGCAGAGCGCCATTGGTTTCTATGCATCAACGGGGTGAGCCTGTCTATTCTTCGCGAATGAATGACTCGTTTTTTGTTTCTGTTCTTTCCTTCTTTTCCTCCGTTGGGGCGTCTCCTCGTTTCTCTCGAAAGTCCAGAAAAAATACCGGAATGGCGTTCCTCGGTTTTCGTATGGCTCGATAGTACGTGGCGATGGCGTCTTGATAGATTGTTTCGCTGACCTCAATCTGTCGCTGCCGCAGAGCCGCATCCGATTCGTTTCGTCCGTCAAGTGGCCGGCTGCGATATAGGCTAAGCTGCCGCGCCGCTGTCTCTACGTCGAATCTGCACCGGGAGATCTGGCGCAGTGAGCAAAAAAAGCACCCAGCGACGCAGAAGACGAAGATGCCTCCAACCAATACGATAAGCTCCATATCCTCCCTCCCTTGACTTTTCCCCAGTCTTTTGGTTACATAAATACATCTTAGCAGAAAAACTTTCCGCAAATCGTTACCTGCGTGAGATAGGTAGGAAACTGCATGAAATAGCAACCACAGGCGTTGAGGCCGGAGCGGTAGTGTGCTACAATGAAATTATCTAGTCATTTGATTTAGGGGGGCTTTTATGCGGCTTGCTGTCTATACCCAGAAAAAAGAAACCGCCAATCTCCTGTCGCAGCTGTTCGACCGATACAGGCAAGCTCAGGGGGGCGATTTGTCCTGCCGCTTATATGACAATGACGTGGAGCTGCTTTGCGACATGGTTCCCGGCGAATACGACGCGTTGTTTTTAGACGGAGGCTCATGGCCACGGTTGACGGAGGAGCTTCGGGAGCGGGACGGCCTGCTGCGCTTCATTGGCATCGTACCCTTACAGCAGAACGCAGCGCAGGCGGCGCGGACGCTCTGGTACTGTCTGCCCGATCCGGTCAGCGCGCTGTTTTTATTTCCCGTGTTGGACAGGCTTGCCGAAGAACTGAACTGCGCCAATGAGACGGGCATTGTGATCAAAACCAAGAGCAGCGTGCTGCATCTGCCCTTTTCGGAGATTGAATATGTGGAGGTCATGGGCAGAAGCATTCTGTTTCATTTGCTCAACGGCAAGCTAGAGGAGATCTCCGGTAAATTTTCAGACTTCGAGGCACGGCTGCTGCTATGGCCCGACTTTTTCAAGGTGCACCGGGCCTATCTTGTCAATCTTCGGCACATTGCCAAGCTGACGGCGGATGGGGTTTTAACCCGCTCCGGCAGCTGGGTGCCGGTGTCACAGCTGCTGTACCCTCAGCTCAAAAAGGACTATCTGGAAAGCTTGATGCTCCCCGAGGCCAAAAGCGATTCTCTGCCCCAACCGCCTACCAGGACGCACAGCGGCTACACCATTCTTTTGGTGGACGATGTGGCGCAGGAGCGCAGCCGTTGGGCGCAGGTGCTTATGGAGCACGGATGCGATACACGTATGGCATCAAACGGAGAAGAAGCTCTTGCTCTTGCGGAGCGGGAGCGGTTTGACTGCGTGATTTTAGACGTCAATCTTGGAAACGCCAGCGGCTTTGACCTGTGTGATGCGCTGCGACAGGCCACCGGCGCACCGGTGATATATTTAAGCACGCTGTCCGACTGTGAGCACCAGACCCAGGGGTTTCTGACCGGCGGAACAGACTACATCACCAAGGATGTGACGCCAGAGCTGTTTTGGGTGAAGGTAGAGAGCCGGATTACGGCCCACGGCACTTTGCGCTCGGAGCTTTGCTCCGGGAACCTGCGCCTGGATCTCAAGCAGCGAAGGGCTTATTTGAAAGGGTTGACCCTGACCCTGACCACGGTGGAATTTGATTTACTGCACCTACTGATGACAAACAGCGGCGCGGCCTATCCGCCGGGAAAGCTCTACGGATTGATTTGGGGTAGCCGCCAGTGGGACGATGGGCACACGGTGCAGCTGCACCTGTCCCAGTTACAGCGCAAGCTGGAAAGCGCTGAGCCAAGCCACCGCTTTATCCAGTCGGTTTGGGGTGAGGGCTATCGCTTTGTGCCGGAGGACGGATGAGGAAAGAGGTGAGCATTTGAAGCGACAACATATGAAACAACAGCTGCCGCTTGCACTCGCGGGTTTACTCCTCTGCTTTTTTATTTTGCTGTTCTACACGGACAACCAATATCAGACGCCGCCACCCTATGCGCAAGGGGGTATACTCACCCTCTCGGAGGAAAATTTGGCGGACGGCAGGACGATTTTTCTCATCGACGGTTGGCGGCTTACCGATGCGCGTACGAACGCGCTCACCACCTACATCGGCGAGTTTTCGAACCTCCAACGGGGCGACAAGACCGCATCCCCCCACGGAAGCGCCACCTATCAGCTCATCCTGCGCTACAGCGGAGAGCCGGCAGAGGCAGTAATTCGCTTTCCCGCCCTCTTTTTTCGCTATACCATCGCGCTGGACGGCGCGGTACTGGCGCGGGGAAACGGCAGCGGACTTCTTTCCTTCACGCTGACCGAAGGGGATCATCTGCTGTCGGTGGAGACCGCATCTGCCGCCGGATATTACAGCGGGATGTACCATCCGCCCATGCTGGGAACCCCGCAGGCGGTGCTCCACACGACAATTCTCCAATGTATCGCCTACAGTGCCGTATGCTTCGCCACGCTGGCTTTGACTCTGTTTACGTGGACGCTGTGGAAAAAATCGAAGGATGCCCTCGCTCTGTGGTTCGGCAGACTTTGCTGCTGCTTAGTTTTGTATCTATCCTACTATTTTGTGCGTCTTTTGGCGCTTCCCGTGGGAGAATACTGGTTTTTTGTGCAGAGTGCGGCTCTATACGGGCTCTGTATCTGTGTGCTGCAGCTCACTGCCCTATCGGGCGGCATCGCTCAAAGCAAGGCTGCGGGATGGACGAGGCGGTTGATGATTTCATTTTCCGCGCTGCTGCTCCTGCTGGCGGCGCTGGTTCCGGTATTGCCTTGGTCGGTTTGGCTCCACGGCATCCTTACAAATTGCTACTATATATTTACCCTCTGTGCCACACTGCTATTGGTGCTTTCCGGAGAGCGAGCGGCAAGCAGAGAGCGGCTTTTCGCGAAGCTCGCCTGTACGGCTTTTGGCGTTGGACTGCTTTGCAACCTCTTTGCATCCAACCTATTTGAACCGATTTTGCTTTTCTGGCAGTTTGAGTGGTGCGCACTGCTTTTGGTGGGCCTGTTCGGCGGGATGATGGCGGTGCGCAACCAGCGGCTTCTGGCCGAAAATGCAGCGTTTCAAACCCACCTGGAGGATCTGGTCGCGCAGCGAACCACAGAATTAAAACATCTCTTGCAGGAACGCAAGGCATTTTTTGCCGACATGGCCCACGATCTCAAGGCCCCTGTGTTCGCGGCAGGCTCCTTTATTGAGGCTATTCGGTCGCATAATACAGGCGTGGACGGCGAGCTGCTGCGCTATATCGATCTGGTGGAGCAAAAGCAGCAGGAGATGATGCGTCGGGTACAAGGGCTGAGTGTGTTCAATCGAATGGACGAGCTGTCGGAACCCTATGCGCGCATTTCCGTGCAAACCCTGTTGGAGAATGTTTATCACTCCCACTACATGGCAGCGGAGGTTCAGTCAATCTATTTGCTCTTAGAGCCGCCAGAGGTCGATGGCATACTCTATGCTCAACCGAAAAAGCTGGAGATCCTGTTTGAAAATCTGATTGTCAATGCCCTGAAATTCACGCCGCCGGGCGGTAAAATCACCCTGACCGCCACCGTGGACATCGAAGGCTGCCACCTGTCCGTAGCGGACACCGGCTCCGGCATTTCTCCCGACGATGTCCCCCGCCTCTTTGACCGGTTTTATGTAGGTGCAAACGGCAAGGATTCCGGCAGCGGCCTAGGACTTTATATTGTAAAGAGTATTGTGGAGGAGCTGCACGGAGAAATCTGCGTTTCCACCCGAGTTGGCCACGGCACGGTGTTTTTAATCGATTTTCCCATTATAGGGAAATAATACATACAAAAAGAACCGCCCACACTTTTTAACAGTGTGAGCGGTTCTTTGATGTTTCTATTTTGTAGACAGCCATTTTTTAAGCTTGGAAAGCAGTCTGCCCACCGCGCCCGAGGAGGCAGTCGCCCCCGTTGTTGTCAGGGCGATGCCAACCGCTGCCGCGGCGCCCACCGCCAGTAGTCCCAGCGTAACCGCCGGTGGAAACTTCGCCTGATCCGGTCGGCTTCGGTCTACGGTTTGAGCGGAGGGGATTTGCGCAGACTCCGAAGGGCTCCATGTCGGTTTAGCAGTTTCCTCCGGCGCTGTTTCCGTATGCGAAGGCGGCGCATCCGGCTCCGGCGTCAGGGCAGGCGTAGGTAATAGGGGTGACTTCGGTATCGGCGCAGGGTTCTGCGTTGGAATTGATACCGGCGGCGTTACCCAGGTTGGCTTCATTCCCTTAGCCGGCTCAGGCTCGGGGGTTGGAATTAGCCCGGGTATTGGCTCAGGCTCCGTGGGCAGCGCGGGCTCGGATGGAGGCGGAACGGTCAAGGGCGGCTCGTTTTTATCGGGGGGATTCGGTCATTGACCGCCATCCCCATTTCCGTTTCCGGCGTTGTTTTCATTGCCGCCTGAACCACCGATTTCCGGCACTCTGGGCGGTGGGTCATATTCCCCCGGCCACGGCAGCGTCACAGTTTCTCCGTCGTAAACACCGTCCTTGATGGTTAGTCCAATCAAGAAACCGGAAATTTCCCCCTGCAAATACCGCTGATAGGGTGTGTCCTCAGGCTGTAACAAATCCACATAACCGTAAAGCGGTTTGGACTGGTTAGTGTCAACGGCTCGACGCGCCAGCAGATCTCCCAGCTGCGTCCAACCCGCCTCCCCCTCCACGAAGGAGTATGCCATGATTTCGGTGGCTCCACTGGGTTTAAGCGCAAAGGCAAGGGTAAGCGGAAGCTGATTCTCCGTTTCGTTTCCCGCAAGGCTTCCCCGCAGGGAACCCGCAGCCTTTGCGTTTTCGGCGACAGGATTAAGAACGACGCGAATTTCATCATTCAAAACCGGCTTTTCCGGCAGGATATAAATTCCCCGGCTCGTTTGCACCTGCGTTCCAGCAGGGATAATTATGCTGTTGGCTGCGTTTACAATTGTGAATGGTTCGCCCGCCGTCAGACTAAGCTCCGGCAGCGTATTCCACACGACTGCCGTCTCTACATAGCCCACCAGCGGATCGTATGGTGTATCCGGCAATGTGATTTGAATCTCCACCGGCACAGTATCCGGCAGCAGGGCATAAATTCCCTGTCCATCGACATTTTCAGGCACAGTGACCTGATATTTCCCGTAAGACGGACGGCCGCTCACACGCATAGTTTCCGGAAAGATTGCGTAAATCGTCGCGTCCTCCGGCAGAGGCTGCGCCGCGCCGCGAACCAGCTGAAAGGGCGAGGCATCATAGCAGACACCATCTTGCAGCGTGATTTGCAGCTTGATATAAAAGGAATCAATCCTTCCAGCCAGATAGCTTTTCAATGGCTCTACGGTGGCATGGGCACAGGTTTGGTTATACAGCTTTCTCTGCTCCTGTTCGTCCTGCGTGCCCAGCATATCCAGATTCCAGTCATAGGGTTGTTCCGGACAAATCACCTCATAGGTTTCACCGTCCAGCGAGTACATAGGGGTGACCTTGGCAGTGCCGGTCAGCCAATCGGAAAAGTGTCCCACCAGCACATCACCCTGTCCGGAGGTTTCAATCCTTGCCGTGAACTCGGGCGGAACGGTTGGCGCTTGACCCGTCTGCTCACAGGTAAACGACACGACTTCGGTATCTGTTTGTACGATGCTCTCGCCGACTTGCCGCATGATTTGCAGCTTGGTGTAGAGTGTATGCTCCGTTTGCCCGAGATACAGCCTAAGAGGACTGTCATTTTCACTCATACACAACTGAGTTAAGGCTGCCGTTCCCTCCGTCAAACCGGTCAAGTCCCATCGGCGCACACCGCCCTCCTCAGTAGTTTCCACCGTATCGTATCGGTTTCTATCAAAGGAATACAGTACCAGAATTTCCACCGTATCGGCGGGTATATGGCTTAACGTGCCGTACAGCCCCGGCGCGTCCCCATCGTTAATCAGCTCCATTTGCAACACAGGCGGGTATTCCTCTGTATTGGATGGTAAAAGAACAGCTTCCTCATCACCTGCATCATCACCATCCCGAACCTCGGTCACGGGCTGATGTTCCGGCAATGCCTCCGTCTCGACAGCAAGCACCGGAATCGTATTCAACAGCAGCAACACTGCCAGTATTGCAGTCCATTTTTGTCGTGTTAGCATAGATCCCCGCTCTCTGCGGCAAGGCGCCGCAGCACAATCTGATTGTTATCTTCCCCCTCAAACGAAGGAGTAGTAAAACTTACCTATCATTCATTTTAAGCCATCCGCACATCGATTGCAAGTTCGAACACAGCAGTATGTGCACCAACACCTTCAAGTGCGGGAGCAAACGTCCGCTGCCCTTAGGCGCGGATTGCTTCGGTTGTTCTGCTATCTGCGGCAGTCGCCTTTTCGGCCGTTCCTTAGCAAAAGCTCAATCCAGCGGAGGGATTTGAAAACACAGTATCATTTTTGGCTTCTTAACATTTGTTTTTCTGCTTTTTTCGCTCCTCTTTTCTCCTTTTAACTCCCATTCCTTGCACTACTTTCCATACTCATTTGATAGATATCTAGTCATATATTTATCCAACAGCAACAGATCCGCATCAAGTTTATAAGGATACCGGAACAAACCGTATGTTTACTTTCGTATCTCGTTACACTTCTCCTATGCCTTTTTCACAGCATCCTGATCTTCAAGTGATGCGTTGTTAGTGACCTCATCTGTTTTTCCCATTGATCGACCGGATTGCAAATGAATTCTGATCATGCAATATGCCATATCGTTCTTCGGTAGCATAATCTTTATAATTCACGTAAAACTCCGCGGTTCATTGCGCTGAACCCACAGTAGTTTCGGGGCTGTAAATTCAGCGAAGGCGATTCGGCGTTGTGCCGTACTCAGCAAATGCTGCGCACTATTTTTGAAAACGCGGCGTACACGGAATTGTTGCCGGTTGAGGTCATTGTGCACGCGATGGATGATATCGACGTACACCATCAGCTTGCGCTGATCGATGAGCTGATTGAAATCGAGCATATTGACGGACTGGCCATCATGCCGCCGGTCGGTCGGCCGCGGCGATGCTCGGATACGTCATGCACGGACAGGGCGTGTGCTGTGCGCTATTCGGTCGGATTCCAATTGGAACGACATCTATATTTCGTCGGTCGGGCGAAGCGGTGTGTATCAGGCGATTCAAAAAGCGGCGTTGCCGATCGGATTCACGTGGTCGTGCACGATGTCACGGCGGATAACATTGCAATGGTTCAGCAGGGCGTTGTCGATTTTGCCATCGGCCAGGATACCAAGACTCAGGGAACGCTCCCGCTTCGCATCTTATACGGATACTTGTCCCGCCGCCGCATGCCTGAAAAGCGTGTGCACATTACGGAGATTGCAGTCAAATTTCGCTGCAATCTGAGCCGGAATAAGACAGTCCCGGAAGCGATGCAGCTTAAAATGGCTGACCAGTGCACAAGTTATTTTCTATTCAGTCTAGCGCAGCTATATTGCTCAAAACAAAGCATCGGAGCAATCCAGATAGCTCCGATGCTTTGTGCAATGAATTCACTTCAATGCAGGCTGTGTTTTGCCGTGCAGATACGTACCGCTGCAGCATAACCGCTACTTCCGCACGAGTTGCATTGCCGTTAGAATCGAGCTCACCGCCGGTCTTTATCCCCTTCTGTGCTGCCCGCAGCATTGCGACCGTCGCATATGCCAAAATTTCGTCTGTATAACCGAACGCACCCATGGTGAGACCGGAAACGTCGGGGGCACCAGCGTAGCGGTACAGCATCGCTACCAGCTGCTCACGGGTGATATTACCTTCCACGTCAGTACCCTCTGACAAACCTGTCGACAACGACCAGGCGCGTGCATTGGAATACCAACTCGTACCGTCCGACTTTCCGTCCACCATCACGACGTCAATCGCGTATCCGCTGTCCGGTTTAGTTGTAATCATTGCGCTGCCGCCCTTGTTAACCTTGGCACTTGACGATGCTTGATAAACTAAAGTGCATTCATTGTCACTGCCATCAGAACGGATTACCAAGCAGACTGCGTGCTTGCCTGCTACATCCGCATATTGGCTGTAACCGTGGCATACTCGCCAGCCTCGCCGGCAACTTCCAGACTGCCGATCTATTTGCCCTGCGTATTGTTCTTATCAATATAAACATCGATCGTACCGGCCGTACCAAGCGGCTTGAGCGTGAGTGCAAGCTGCATCGTATTGTCCTGTCCGGCACCCGTGCCGAAATCCAGAAACCTATATCCTGCCACGCAGCCGTTTTCAGGTTGACAATGGGGTTATAATCTACGTTCTCACGGTATCCGCTGGTAATGTACGAGCCGCCGGTTAGGTAGCAGGACAGACCCGCATCCTGCTGACGGTAAGCGTCCAACCCATTCGTGTTAGCGCCTTGTGAGGTCATCTCCACCTGCGGAATCGCAACTTTGCCGTCCTCAGTAACCGTAACGGTGATTGGTTTCGGCATGCCAACGCTGCTGCTGAAGTCCATGTCGCTGTTGAGGCAGTATAGGTGCCCGTTTTAATGGTCTTCATATCCGCTTCCAGTTCGCCTGAACCGTATTTAGAATGTTTTTGATGATTATAGTCCCAAGCGCTCGTATTGTTCGGGTGGTGCATCGTGTATTTCCAGACTGTCTCGCAGCTTTTGAACGATCGTTGCCTCCAAGGCCGTGTCACAAATGGGGTGATCTTGTGCATAGTCCTGCTGCAAATCAAATAGCAATGACGCTTCATTATAGGGCGAGCGGCAGGAAAACTCCTGTGACGCATTGCCCCAATGAATGATATCGGCCGGGAATCGGTAAACCGGATAGTCTGTCCACGAGAGGAATCGACCCATTTCGATTTTATCATAATCCGCAACATTCACCGCATCGTTTGCGCCGTAGAACTGACGCAGCACGGTCGGCATTGCGGTGTAGACATACAGCGGCCGATCCGTCTCATCCTTTGCCGCGCGGAAATAGGTGTATCTGCCGTCCGTCCAACCTACCTGCTTACCAAAATATCCGAAAATCGCACTGTCACGCACCCGTTCAGCCTCGCCGCGCAGCAGCGGCAGCAGGCTCCTTCCGTGAATGGGATATTGCAGCACGTCCTCCGATACACCGAAGAACTCCATAACGGTGGGCAGTACATCGATATTTTCTGTCACCGCGCCGCAGCGGCCGGGTGCAATGCCGGGCGCCGCAATCATCAGCGGGATATGAAACACCTCATTATAAGGCGGCATATAATTTTTCGCCATATAGCCGTGCTCGCCGAGATGAAACCCATGATCAGTCGTAAAAATGACCATGGTATCCTTCCACATATCATGCTCATCCACCACATCCAGGATTTCACCAATATGGCGGTCGGTCATCGTCAGCAACGCCTTGCAGCGGCGGCGCAGGTGATCGGTTTCCGCTTCATCGAAAATATTGGGTTGATAATCGGGATGCTTCCAGTCTGGGCCCTCATACTCACCCGGTTTTTCGTACAAATCCAGATAGTGCTTCGGCGCATCATATGGCTCATGCGGGTCAAAGGCCTCAACCCACAGCATGAAATTGTCGGCCTGATGGTTCTCTTCCAGCCATTCGGCGGCGTGCCACATCGTTTTCACGCTCGGATACTCATATTCCGTGCGGAAATGACTGCGGTTTTCGCGCTCGGCCTCCGACCAAACGCCCTTGAAGTCCGCCGGCGGCACATCCGGACGAATTCCCGCTTCGCATGGACGTGTCCAGACCGGATCGCCCTCCTGCCCGCGCACCACATCCCATGCGGTGAAGCCCTTGGTGTAATTTTCGCCGCCCGGAATCAGATAATGTGCGTGATCGGCAAACATCTGCGTATGTACATTCTTTTCTCGTAAAATATCGGGCATCGACTGGTCAAACGGCTCCATGCCACCCCACGGCTTTTCCAAAAAATTCAGTCTGCCGGTCAAAATGTCTCGTCGGGCAGGCATGCAAGGCGCCGAACCGCACCAGTGGCTGTCAAATACGACCGACCGGTGCGCTAAGCGGTTCAGATTTGGGGTCAATGCCGGATCGGACGAGCCGTAAGCCTCCAGCATGCGTCGGCTGACGGTATCGCACAGAATAAATATGGTCTTCAAGTCAGATTTCCTCCTTTGTCGTTACAGCGCGCAGCTCATCCCAGATTGCGCACGATGTTGAGCACGCAAATGCCGAGCACCACAAGCTGTACTGTGTTAAAGCCCTTTTCTACCGTCTGATCGGGCAATGCACGGTTGAGCACCGCACCAATGAAGCCGCCCAGCACTGCGCCAATTACCATGACGGGCAGCATCGAAAAGTCAAACAGCGCAAAACCTGTTGAAACAGCCGTGGAAACAAGCTTTGATACCTGTGCGGCGAGAATGGTGACGATAGAACATACGGTCGCTGTTTTAATGCCAAACGAGAACACAAACAGCAGAATGGCAACGTTGATCGGCCCGCCGCCAATGCCGAGAAAGGATGAGAAAAAACCCAGCATCACGCCGACCAGCAGCGCCGGAACTGCCCCATTCAGTCCCAGAGTAGGCAGTTTGTCCTTCAT
Organism: Butyricicoccus sp. Marseille-Q5471; assembly: GCF_951230135.1. Lineage (GTDB taxonomy): Bacteria > Bacillota > Clostridia > Oscillospirales > Butyricicoccaceae > Agathobaculum. The sequence continues at coordinate 72,918 of NZ_CATNVC010000007.1, forward strand.
CAGCATATAGCAGAACACAATAAGGATGAGCAGTCCGAGGCAGATATTTTGATACACCAGTACACGGCTGTTCGAGCCGGCCGCGGCAATCATTCCGTCAAGCACATGCACACCAAGGCTGCCGCCGACGACCGAGCTGACCGCGAGCAGCACGGACATCCGAGCAGGAAACCGCGTCTTCTGACGAATCTGCTTGCCGACCGACACGACCGACATCACCAGCACGGTGATGCAGGACAGCATACCGATTGTCGCCACATCATAGTCTCCCAGCACATCGAGCACCGGTTTTATGATGACGCCGCCGCCCATACCGGTCATTGCACCGACAGTTGTCGCTACGAGGGATACGAAAAAATAAACCAAAGCCTGCAAAACGAGTTCCATCAGTTTAGTCCAAGGCGCTCATACTGCTCGGACGGGCAATCGTGCGCAGCCATCGCGCGGCACAGCTTTTCTACCATCTGCGCTTCCAGTACTGCGTCTTTCAGCGGATGCTCCTGCGCATAATCCCGCTGCAAATCAAACAGTTGAGATCCCGTAATATAGTTGTTGATTTTTTCAAAGTTCAGTGCGTTATTGCTCCAATGGCAGGTCTCCGCAGCGACTTTATAAACCGGATAATTTGTCCATGGCAGATAGCGCCCCATCTCAATGGTGTCGATTTCTTCGCTGCTCATGGTATCCAGTCCGATATAGTCGTTCATCATCGTCATCATCGCGCCGTACAAGTAAAGCGGCTTGTTTTCCTCCCGCGCCTTGGCGCGCATGTAAACATAACGACCGTCGTATACATTGATTGTTTTTCCAAACACCCCAAACAACAGTTCATCGCGCACACGCTCCTGCTCGCCATACAACACAGGCAGCAGGCTTTTTCCGTGAATCGGGTTGCGGCAGGCCGTGTCCGGATCGATGCCGAAATACGACAGCACGGTTGGGAACACATCAATATTCTCAACCAGTGCATCCGACCGCCCCGGCTTGACGCCCGGCACCGCCGCCATAAACGGAATATGATGCACCTCGTTGTAATCCGGCATGTAGCACTTCGCTACATAGTTGTGCTCACCCAGCATAAAGCCGTGGTCGGTTGTGAAGATGACCATGGTATCCTCCCACATGTCATGCTCATCCAGCACATTCAGCAGCTTTCCCAGATACTGGTCTGTCATGGTGACCAGCGCCTTGTAACGGCGGCGGAAATGCGCAAGCTGCTCCGGGGTATAGTGATCCGCCGTGACATAATCCGGCCAGTACGGGTCGCTCTCCCCCATCTCGGGCCCCTCGTAGAGATCCATAAACTCCTTCGGCACATCAAACGGCTCGTGCGGGTCAAAGCCCTCGACCCAGAGGAAGAAATTATCTGCATCGTGATTGCGCTCCAGCCAGTCCGCCGCTGCGGTGAATGTCCGCGGTGTGGAATATTCGTCCTTCTTGCCCGCGTATTGCCGCATGGTCTGCTCATAGCACGCACCGTACCGCCCTACATAGCCCTTCGGCGCTTTTTCTGACGGTATGCCGCCCTTATCCGGCCCCCAGTAGATGGTGTCAAACTCGGTGCCGCGATGTAGGTTCCATGAGGTGAAATGTCCCCAGTAGTTCTCTCCGCCGCGCTCGGAGTAATGGAAATGGTCGGTCTCCATATGAGAATAAACGTTCTTTTCGCTGCGCAGAATCTCCGGCAGCGTGTGGTCGAACGGCTCGATACCGCCCCACGGACGTTCCAGAAAATTCAGCCGTCCGGTCATGATGTCACGCCGTGCGGGCATGCAGGGCGCGCTGCCGCAAAACGCTTGATCAAACACCACCGAACGCCGTGCCAGACGGTTGATATGGGGTGTGATAGCGGCCTCCTGTGCACCGTAGCAGGATAAAAAGCGACGGTTTAAACTGTCGGACAAGATGAAAATTGTTTTCATATTTATGTATCCTTTCTAAAAAAGGCGGCATTGCGCCGCCTTTTCCGTTCTCTACCACCATTTAATCAGCTCGGTTACCTCGTTTCGCACCTTTACGAACGCAGGGTCAACCACGCTTCGCGGGCGCGGCAGCGTGTTTTCGAGCTTCTTTTTAATCGTCGTCGGTTTGTTGGTCAGCACCAGAATGTTTTCGCTCAGGTATACGGCCTCCTCGATGTTGTGTGTAATGAAAATAACCGTCGTGCCCGTACGCTTCCACAGGCGAATCAGCTCATCCTCAAGTTTAAAGCGTAGCTCCACATCAAGTTGACCATAGGGTTCATCCATCAACAGCAGCTCGGGCTTTGTGGCAAAGGCGCGGGCGATTACCACGCGCTGTACCATAGACGTAGACAGCTCGACCGGGTAATAATCGCGGTACGCAGTCAGGCCGACGATTTCCAGCACCTCGGCCACTTCCTTTTTGATTGTCGCCTTGTCTATCCCCTTAATTTCCAAACCGAAGGCCACGTTCTGCTCGACCGTCAGCCACGGCATAGTTGAATATTCCTGAAAGATGTAGGCGATATTATGCTTTTTCAGATTAACCGGCTCACCGCCTATAAGGATTTCACCCGCAGACGGCTCGTACAGCTTGGTGATACAGTTCAAAAAGGTCGTTTTGCCGCAGCCGGTCGGTCCGACGATGCACAGAAACTCCCCTTTCTTTACGTCGAAAGAAATATCGTCCAGCACCAGCAGATCACCGAACCGCTTGGTCATGTTCTGAACCTTGACTTTAATGTTGTCTGACATGATTTTCTCCCCTTACAGCGTTTTGTCAACGACCGCCGAAATTTCCTCGCGCAGATGCAGGAATTCGGGTGCGACGTAATCGCGCGGTCGGGGCAGGTCAATCTTGTACTCGGTTTTGACCGTCGTCGGGCAGTTGGTCATCACGACGATGCGGTCGGCCAGATACAGCGCCTCTTCAATGTTGTTGGTAACGAACACAATCGTGCGCTTCTCCTTTTCCCAGATGCGCATCAGCTCCTCCTGCATCAGGTAGCGGGTCTGCGCGTCCAGATGGCCGAACGGCTCGTCCATGAACATGACAACCGGCTCGTTGCAATAGGCGCGTGCGATGCCGACACGCTGTTTCATACCGCCCGACAGCTTGGAGGGAAAACTGTTTTCAAACCCCTGCAGGCCGACCAGATCGATATAATACTGCGCCCGCTCGCGCCGCTCCTTTTTGGAGATGCCGCGGCTCTTGGGTCCGTACTCGACATTGCCCATCACGGTAAGCCACGGGAACAACGCGGTCGTCTGGTAGACGACGCCGCGATCCGGACCGGGCTTTTCAACCTTTTTACCGCTGACCGTGACCTCGCCGCCGGTCGCGGTTTCCAACCCCGCCATCACGTTAATGAGCGTCGTTTTGCCGCATTGTCCGGGGCCAAACAATACGACCAGTTCATTTTCCTCAACGGTCAGGTCAACTTTGTCGATTACATCGACCACGCCGCGCTCGGTTTCAAACCTTTTGGAAACGTCTTTGCAGACGATGACTTCATTTTTCATTTTCCTCGTTCGCTCCATGCACACAGTTTGGCTTCGATTCCACGCATCAGGATGGCCAGCAGATAGCCAATGGCGCCGACCGCGATGATGCCGACGAGAATCTGAACCGAGTTGTTGGTATCCTGTCCGGTAATGATTACCCAGCCCACGCCTTCCGACGAGCGCACCATTTCAGCCGCCACGACCGTCGCCCAGGCCGAGCCAAGCGCGATTTGCAGTCCGGCAAAAATATGCGGCACACAGGCGGGCAGCACAATCGACGTAAACACCCGGCGATCGCTCGCACCCAGCATTTTCGCCGCGCCAATCAGCACGGGATCGACTGATTTGACGCCCGCATAGGCGTTCATTGTAACGTTGCCGAAGGCTGCCAGAAAGATGAGAAAATACTTGGTGACCTCGCCGAGGCCGAACCACAGAATGGCCAGCGGAATCCATGCAATCGGCGGAATCGGGCGAATCATCTCGTAGATTGGGCGGAAAATCGCATCGATAATGCGATACCAGCCCATCGTAACACCAAGCACAATGCCGAGTGCCGAACCGGCCAGAAAGCCGACCATGACGCGCGACAGGCTCCACAGAATATGCCCCGGAATGGTATGTGTGCCCAGCGGCTGGACAAAGCTTACAAAGAATTTACGGAATACCTCGACCGGCCCTGCCAATACAACGCCGAGATTCGTCCCGTTTGTGGCAAAAAACCAAAGCAGGATGAAGGCCGCGATGGCGAGCGCCGCACAGATTGACTTTTGCGCCTTGGATGCGTCGTTAAACCGTCCCATTTATGCCTTCACTCCCTTCACAACCTTGTGCTCAATGATGGTCAGCACCCAGGTCAGCAGTGCGCCGATGGCGCCGATGGCAATCATACCTGCGATGATGACATCCGGTCGATAGATACCGCGCGCCTGCTGAATCATAAAGCCGAGACCCTTCGTCGAAGCCAAAAGCTCCGCAGCAACAATGGTCGTCCACGATGCGCCGAGTGCAACGCGCACGCCGGTCATCACCAGCGGCAGCGAGGTCGGTACGGCGATGCGGGTAAGCATCTGCCAATTAGATGCGCCGAAGGTCTGCCCCACCCACAGGTGCACGTCCTTCGTCTGCCGGATACCGGTGTACGAATTGAGCACGCAGGGGACAAACGCGGCAAGAAACACGGTAACCACCTTGGAGGTCATGCCGATGCCAAACATGATAATCATCAGCGGAATCCATGCGATGCCCGGCACAGGGCGAAGCAGATCGAACAGCGGCCGGGCAAACAGATCAACCTTTTTATACCAAGCCATTAAAATACCGAGCGGTGTGCCGATGACAACACCCATTAAATAACCGGACATTGCTACTCTCAGAGAAGAACCGATATGCTGGAACATGGTGCCCCCGTCCGGTGCGGGGTCGGATAGCTTTTTGATAAAGGTTTTCAGTACCACATCCGGTCCGGGGAGCGTCGATTCGGTGGTCAGTCCCAGTCCGCTCGATACCAGCCACCAGACGAAAATAAACAACGCTACCGACAGTACCGATATGGCGGCGTATTTTCCGCCGTTTTTCTTTTTCATGCAATTCACCTCGTCAATTTCCATACGGCCTATCCGCACTGCGCCGATTGATGCCGTGATTTTGCTCCTGTTTGAAATTCCACGCAGAAAACTGTCGTTTCTGCGTGGAATTCGAAGAGAGAGAAGGATTAGTTAGCGAATTTTTGAACCTTTACACCGGTGGCTTCTTCAAGCAGAGAGGGATCGAAGGATTTCGCCACATTAGGCAGCTTATCCTCGGTAATCTTGCCCTGACCGGCGAGGAACTCGGAAATCGGCGCCATGGCCTTGCCCAGCTGATAATCGGACTGCTTGATGAAATCCGTGCCGACGTATTTGCGATCGGCAATTTCCTTACGCATATTTTCGTCGGTAAACTCTTGTGCATTTTCATGGTACTGTTTAATGGTGTAGTCAAAGCGTACGTTATCATCCTGCAAAGCATCCATGGCTCGGACGATGACCTTGAGGAATTTCACCACATCGTCGCGGCGGCTTTCAATGACAGCATTACGGGCAAAGCAGCCGTCCATCAGCTCAACGCCGGTTGCGTCCTCAAACGATGCAACTTCTACGTAGCCCTTATCCAAACAATCATATGAGTACGGGGGAGAAATGGAGATCAGATCGCCTTCGCCTGCGACAAACGCCTGAAAGCCCGGGCCGTATTCCATATGTACCTGCTCCACATCGGTTTCACTCAGGCCAAGCTGATTGATATATCCAATCGTTGCAAACTGAGACGAGGTGCCAAGCGGCCCTAAAATTTTAGCACCCTTTACCGTCTCTGCACTGCCCAGCATGTCCGACTTGCCGGAAACACTGCCGGATGCTTTGGCGATCGGACTATCCGGACGGGCGTAGATGCCCATGCCGCCGGTAGTATTGATTTCAGCAATCCACGAGCAATCGCCGTTTGCCATGGCATAAACCGATGCAAAGCCGGAACACGCAACGTCAAGCTGCTTGGCCGCGATTGCTTCGTTAACCGGCGCGCCGGTCGGGAAAATTACGAGATTTACATTCAGGCCTTCTTCTTCAAACCAGCCCTGATTCTGCGCATACAGGGCAGGCACGCCCACCGTCGATACGAGCAAGCCGACGTTAAGCGGTTCGCCCTCCCCGCCTTTTCCACCGGCGCTCTCATTCCCCTTGGCGCCGCAGCCAGCCGTCAGACCGGCAATCATGGTTGTTGCGAGCAGCATACCGCACAGTCGCTTCCACATTGTACGTTTCATAAACTTGCCTCTCTTTCTCATCTTTTGTTTTTCCACCGTTGTCTCTCTGCTTTGATGGTGTCATTATACGAAAACAGTCCTGCTCCCGCTATCACTTTCTTGACTCCTTTCACCAGCAGATTGACATTCCATTGTGCCTTATGCACCATTTTTACAAATCAACTAACCAATATATATGTACTTTTCACATTTTGTCTTTCCATATCTTAATGTTGTTTTCTTCTACTTTCATTCGGCGTCAATCCGAACTGTTTTTTATAAACCATAGAAAAATAGCTGACATTTCCAATACCCACGCGCTCGGCAATCTCACCGACACGTAAGTCCGTCTGTCGCAGCAAATGGTCCGCCTCATCCAGCCGCAGCTTGAGCAGATATTCGGAGAAATTTACGCCGACCTCCTTCTTAAACCGGCGGCTAAAATACTCATTATTCAGAAAAACTGACTGTGCTGCATCCTGTAAGCTGAGATTTTCGCAAAAGTGCGCGCGGATGTAGTCTACCGCCTGTTGAATATTGGCGGAATACTGCTGTGTCCCCTCATTTAAGCTGGAAACAAACGTGTTGAGCGCGGACTCAAGTTCATCCAGATGTTCCGCATCGTTAATCGCCTGCTCCGTCTGCTGCACAACCGGATGCAGCGCCAGATCGGGCACCGTATTTACAACAAAAATCAGCAGTCTGCGCAGTCTCGGCACACTGACGCACTGCGCGCGTGCAAAGGCGAAAATAGTGTCCATTTGTCGCTGCAATTCGTTGGTATTGTGCGCATGAATGCTGACGACTGCATTATTACGCATAATAAACAGCTCTTGCAGATTTTCCTCCGGCTCTGTGCGCGGCGGGATCGAGGTTGCGCCGGGACTACGATAAAACGCACCATCCATATCGGTCATTGCCTCGAACAGCGCCCGTTTCGCACTCGACATGCCCCGGTGCAGCTCACTCAGCCCGATGCGCGAGTCGGTTAGCGCCTGCAGGCCGTTGTACAGCGCAATCATTTGCTCTCGCTGTTCGCGCTCGGAATTCGTTGTGCGCGTCCCTGCAAGCAGCGCAATTCTGTGATTATGATAACTAAACAGCAGCTGCCATCCCACCCAGTTGGCAGAATGATGCGCCAGCTCATCCAACACAGCTTTATCATATTTAAACATCAGCGCGAAGCAGCCGCCATTTCGAGGCAGCCCGTATAGCTGCAGTTCCTCCTCCGGCAGCATGTCTACTTTCTCATCCTCCAGCACGCGGCACAGGTACTGCTCCGCATGCAGCTTGTCCCCTTGCCGAGATACCTTTTCCCGATTCTTGCCCAGGCGCTCGAGCAATCGGCGAAGCAGCTCAGGCGTAATTTCACTCTTTAGAATATAGTCGGCTGCACCACTCTGCATTGCCGTGCGCACATAGTCAAAATCATCATGGCAGGTCAACATGACCACCTCTACCTCAGGCCATTGCAGCTTGATTTGGCTGAGCAACTCCAATCCATTCATGCGCGGCATGGTGATGTCAGTCAGCACCACATCAATCTGTTCATGCTGAAGCCGTTCCAAAGCCAGCGTACTGCGTGAGACACTGGCGGTCAGTACATAGTCCCCGCCCAAACCGCGAATACATGCAGCAATGTAATCCTTAATCGGAGTCTCGTCATCCACTACCATAATCCTCATCTGTCGTCCTCCTCCTGATTGCGGCCTATGATAATAATTGTAATTGCCGTCCCCTTGCCAAGCGCACTCTCAATATGAATATCCGACTGAGGGCCAAATACATACTGAATGCGGCTGCGCACGTTGCGCAGGCTGATGCTGTTGATTGATCCGCGGCTGCGGCGGGTAGAATCCCACATGTGTGAAATCTGCTCCTCGGTCATGCCTTCCCCGTTATCCTCCACACGCAAAATCGTCTTGTTGCCATGCCGCGTGCCGATGATACTAATGCACCCCTCGCCATCCTCCTTGTCCGAAATTCCGTGGAAGATTGCATTTTCCACCAGCGGCTGCAAAATCAGTTGTGGGACATGGAATGAATCCATGTCCTGATCGATAAATACACTCAGCGAAAACTGCGTGCCATATCGACATTCCATCAGCGCTACATAGTGCCGAATATAGGCAATTTCATCATGCAATGCGTGATCCTTTCGATCCGCTGCAATCGGCATTTTGAGCAAGCCGATAAACGCATCCAGCATGGTGGTCGCCTGCTCCATGCGCCCAAGCGCAATCAAACTCTTGATGCTGAATAGCGTATTATGCAAGAAATGCGGATTGATTTGTGCCTGTAGAAAATCAAACTCAATGCGCCGTTTTGCACGTTCCTCGTCCTTAATCTGGGTAATTAACCGTTCGATACGGCCAATCATGGCATTAAATGTTTCCGAAAGCAGTTGCACCTCATAATACTGATGCTGAACCGGCATGGTTTCGGGATGTTCATCGGAAAACTGCTCCATGCGCTTTGCCAGCAGTGCCAACGGACGAGTGATAGTCCTTGCGATGATATAGCTTAGTCCCAACGCAAGTGTCAACGCAATCAGCAGCGACAGCAGCGCTACGGCAAACACGTCCCCATAGGTCTCCATCAGCGAACCCAGAGCCAGTTCCTCTACCACTGTCCAGCCGGCAGAGCTATCACGGTAGCTTGTGCGAAGAATCGGCCGGCCGCGCTGCAGCTGCACAGCATAGCCGTTCGACTCAATACCATCCTCCGCCGTAACATGGTACAGGGCAAAGCCAATCAATGCAGGATTGGAATGACTGACGATAATGCCCTGTTCATCAAAAATATACAACCGGTTGTCCCCGCGCAGAGTACCTGCATAATTCTTAAACACCATACTCTGCGCAGTGTTGGTGATGAGAGTGCATATCGCTCTGCCCTCGCTATCACGCAATACGCGGCCATAGGAGAGTACGGCCGAAGTGGAATCCTCGCTTTGTAAAAAGCGCATGTTCCAGCTGCGGTCGTTATGTCCGGATACCAGCGTGATGAACCAATAGGAACTGAGCAGCTGCTGCAGTGGTTCAATTTGTTCCTCTGTGGTAGAAAGCCGGGTGTTGTCATCGTGAAATACCACATCAATCGAGGTATCCATGTCATACCGCTCAAAGGTATGCTGCGCAGTTTCCATCGCTGCCTCGACCTGCCCGCGAAATTCGGTTTCTGCGCCCGCTCTTTCAAACGCTGCGCCCAGCTCGTCCAGCAAATCATCTGAAACGCTGGTGGTCACACTTTTAACGACCTGATTGTATGAGGTGATCTGCCGCAGAATGTCGAGTCGAGATGCACCAATCTGATCGATAAAATGTCCGACAAGTGAAAATACAGCGAAACCAAGTCCGAGCACAACGATTAAAATACACATGAGGATGACGCGTTTGAAGATAATAGAATACAACCGGGTGGGCTTAAAACGTCTGTGCATAGCATTCTCTCTCCCCTATGTTATTTGTGCTCTTGTACAAATGATACTGCCATAATATAGTCTAAACTGTGCTTTGTCTACAAAGAACACAACCGTATTTTATCAGTATTTTGACTTTTTGACAATGTCATTGAAACCCTGAGAAAATTTACAATATGCGCCCTCCCACCGCCTCTTCCATTTTGGCATCTGCCTTTCCCCAAGCATGAGCTTCAAAACCGGATTCAAGACTGCCGTTTCCCATGACCAGAAACTTAATCGATAAATCAGTTCTAGCTTTCTTCAACGCTTCAATCACATGGTCTATATCATAACTCGCGGATAGGCTTCCGGTATGTACCACTGTGCTCCCGTTGAATTTACGTTACTAACTCGTGTATTACATCACTGCAGCAATGCCTCCCCCCTGCTATGCGGGCATTCGGTTGCACTGGCAGATGAAACCATTCAACTTTTTTGAACCGGGCAAGACTGGATGTCTGGGTTGATTTTATCGGCGTGTGTCTCGGCTATGCACTGGTGATCCTATTTACTTACTTATTCCGTCAATACCATGCGTTGAAGGTGGACATCAGTACAGTCCAAAACCATACCGTTAGCGCAAAACCCAAAGTATAACGTGTTAGATGAAGCGGTGCCGCTATCATTACGCATCGAAATTCACCACAACTTTCCATATACAAAAAGCCCATCAGTACATCGCGTTTGAAGCGAACTATAAAGGAGAGAGTGCATTTTGAGAAACGTAGAGTAGCTGTTGCAAAACTTCGTTTAGTGGTTGCGGCGTGTGAGCAGCTCATATCAGTCGCAGATTCTATGTGCTGTGCCCACGAGTGTCTCGAAAGGGCGGAAAGCAGTACAGCTTTCCGCCCTCCTAGGCGTGGGATCCTCGAAAAACGCCCAGTCTACCCCTGCAGGGGCGGCCTTGCCGCCTAAGAGCCAGATGCAGTTGATGTTTCGTTTGCAATCCTCCTCGATGGAGCGACTTTCACATCCCGAGTAATGTGTCTAATTAGTTTCGGTCAAATTGTTTTTACATATCAATTACACGAAAAAACGAGCCGTTTTGTGCTGCGAAAGCAGCGTAAAACGGCTCGTTTTTTTTAGAATGATTTTGTCGCAGCTTATTTGCTCTGCGATTGCGACGCAAGATAAACCTGCAAAGTTTTGCGTACACTGCCTGCCCCACCAAGCTGGGAGATAAACATCGCTTCGATTTTATCCGCCAGCCCTGCCTGTTCCAAATCGGTGCCGAAGATTGCGGCATTTTTTAGAATCGTCCGAATTTGACCGGTATAGCTGTTACTGTCGTCCCAAACTATGGTTGACAGCGCGGCCTGCAGCTCCGCTTTCATGGGATCCGCGGACACCTCCATCGGCGCGCCTTGATCATCCACCGCGAGCAGATAGCGAAGCCAACCCGCAATCGCCAGCGGAATGGCGACTAGTCCGGCTGTGCCCTGACCGTTTTCCTGATACGCTTTTATCGTTTCACCAAAGCGAATGCCCACCTTTTGGCTGGTGTCAGTCGCAATACGCTGCGGTGCATCGGGCATAAACGGATTGGGGAAGCGCTCGCCCATGACCTCGTCAATAAACGCCTTGGGGTTCAAGATTTTAGGATCGGTCACCACGGGCAACGCCTCATGGTAGCCCAGCTGTGTAATGAGCGACACAATATCCGCATCCTGCATTTCTGCACTGATGAGCGTATAACCCAGCAAGCAGCCGTATACACTCATTGCCGTGTGCAGCGGATTTAAGCAGCCCGTCACCTTCATACGCTCTGTGGCATTCACCGTGTCACGCGCAGTCATGTACACCCCTACCTGCTCCAGATCTGGACGCCCGTTGGGGAAATCGTCCTCTACGACCAGATACTGCGGCTTTTCGGCGTTGACAAAGGCCGCAGTATAGGTGTTTTTCGCAGTAATAAAGGGGCTGATATCCTGCAGTCCATCCGCCTGAAGGCTTGCCTCAACCTTGGGATCGGGACGGGGCGTAATCTTGTCAATCATGCTCCACGGGAACGTGATTTTGGTGCACAAAAAGTCAAGCTCGGCATCGGTAATTTTACCGCTTTTATGCCATGCTTTGGCCACGCCCAGTACTGCGCCGCTCAGCTTTTCGCCATTATGTGAGCAGTTATCCATCGACACGAGCGCAAGTGGCTTGCCGCACGCGTGAAAGCGAGCGATACAAAGCGCGGCGAGCTGCGCCATTAGGCTTCGGCTATCGGCAGGAGCACCCTGCATATCGTTCTCAACCATTTGATTTACTGCGTAGCCCTTCTCCGTAATGGTGAAGGATACCATTTGCAGACTTGGTGCTTCAAAAATTTCACGGATGCGGCTGAAATCGTGCTGCACAGTCAGGCTTTCCGTCACCGAACCAACGATTTCTTTTTCAATACCGCCGTCCGGCAGCAGTGTCACGGCGAGCGACAGATTGTCATACGGGCGAAAACACTTTGTAATCACCTCATCGTCATAGCTTTCACAGCAGATGATGCCCGTGTCCGCACTGCCCTTTTCAAGCAGTCGCTGGCACAGCACCGCCGGGAACATGCGAAAGATGTTGCCCGCGCCAAAGTGCAGCCATGTCGGACGCGCCCTGGTGTTTTGCGCCACCTGCGCGATGTCGAACTGTGGCAAATGATAGCCAGTCCACTGCGCGGGCTGCGCAAGGGAAGCAAGATTCAGCTTCATGCCTTACCCTCCAAGCGCTCGAGCGTGTCCCAAATGCCCCAAAGGTACATGATGCCCAACGCACGGTCATACAGTCCATAGCCCGGTCGGCACTTTTCGTTCCAGATATGGCGGCCATGATCAGGCCGTATATAGCCATTGAAGCCTGCATCATGGTATGCCCGCATAATTTCCAGAATACCAACATCACCGTCGCAATCACGATGTGACACCTCGGAAAAGTCACCATTATCGTAGTGTTTGACATTCCGGACATGGCCGAAGGCAATGCGGTTGGCATGCTTACGCACAATATCCGCAACCACATTATCGCGATTGGCGCCCAAGCTGCCCGAGCACAGGGTGAGGCAGTTGTATTCATCGTCCACCATGGACACAAAGCGGTCAATGGCAGCTGCATCGGTAAGCAAGCGCGGCAAACCAAAAATATCCCACGGCGGATCATCCTGATGAATTGCCATTTTAATGTCACACTCGCGACAGACCGGCATAATCGCCTCAAGAAAATACTTTAAATTGTCCCACAGCTTTTCCTTCGTCACCGGCGCATAGGCAGCAAACAACTCATCAAGCCGTGCCATGCGCTCAGGCTCCCATCCGGGAAAGGTCAGGCCGTTTAGATTTTCTAAAATATAGTTTGCCATTTCGCGCGGATCGTCTTGAATTTTTGCTCGCTCATAGAAAAGCGCGGTCGAGCCGTCCGGCAGCGGATGGTAAAGATCCGTACGCGTCCAGTCAAAGACGGGCATAAAGTTATAGCAAATGACCTTTACGCCAAACTCTTTCAGGTTCCGAATGGTTTCTATGTAGTTTGCAATATACTGATCGCGCGAGGGCAAGCCAATTTTAATGTCATCATGAACATTTACCGACTCAACCACATCGATGTTAAAGCCGTGCGCCGCGCACTGGTCATAGACCGTACGGATTTCGTCCTTTTGCCAGACCTCACCAGCCTGCTTATTATGCAGCGCCCAGACAATGCTCGTTACGCCCGGTATCTGCTTAATATCGGATAGCGAGATGCTGTCATTGCCCTCGCCGTACCAACGAAAACCCATTTGCATGGTGTTATTCCTCCTTTTAGGTGTCACTCAGTTTCCATATCAATTAGCACCTTGCGCACCGTCGCGCCATTGGCATCCACATAGGCAAAGGCCTCTTCCATGCGGCTAATGGGATAGATTGCGGTGATAAATCCGTCAAGCTTGAGCTGATGCTGATTAAAAGCATCAATTACTGTGGGGAAGCGATTTGTTTGCAGGCGCGAGCCCCGCACATCCAGCTCTTTTTTCGTTAGCTCAAATGCGGCAATGTTGCTAGGTGTTTCGTTAAAGCTCATTTCTACCACACGCCCGGCAGCACTGGTGACCTTTACTGCATCCTCAAAGCTTTGCTTGGTGCACACCGCGTCAATCGTCACATTGGCGCCCATGCCATTGGTAATCTCCATCACGCGATCATACGTGTTTTCGTTTTTGGCATTAATGGTGTAGTCCGCGCCAATAGATGCCGCAAAGGCGAGCTTGTCATCAACTAGATCGGTGATGATCGTGATTGCGCCCGCAAGCTTTGCGTTCTGCAAAATGGTCAGACCGATTGTGCCCGCGCCGTAAATGAGCACAACGTCACCGGGCCGCACGGCACCGCGCAGACAGCTCTGTGCGCCGATTGTGAATGGCTCGATCAGGCACGCGGTATCCCACGGGATATCCGCCGCGATTTTATGCACCTGTTTGGACGGCAAAACAACAAATTGCTGACAGCCGCCATCCACATGCACCCCCAACACCTTGAGCTGCGTGCATACGTTGCCGCGTCCCTGCTTGCAGGCATAGCAGGTGCCGCAATAGGAGATTGGCTCCGCCACAACATGGTCGCCCACGGCGACGCCGGCTTCGGCGCCGGCTTCGATAACCTCGCCCACAAATTCATGCCCCCACACACGCGGGTAGGTGGCAAAGGGGTTTTTGCCGTGGAAAATATGCATATCCGAACCGCAAATGCCCACGCGTTTGACCGCGATAAGCACATCATCGGGTTTTTGAATCTTCGGGGCTTCTCGCTCCATCACCCGTAACGAGCCGGGCTTTTCTACTAGACCAACTTTCAATTTTTATTCCTCCGCTCATCGGTTTGTGTTGTCTGTTAACCGTTAAGCCACTGCAGGGGCACGGTAATCAACTGTGGGAAAAAGATAAGTACGAAAACAAGCGCCGTCTGAAAAATGTAATAGGGAATGACGGGCTTTATAATGTGCTCCATTTTGACATTGCCCGTTGCGCAGGCAACGTTAAGCACGGGTCCCACAGGGGGAGAGGTTAAGCCAAGAACGTTTGCCAAGGTAAAGACAATGCCAAAATAAACGAGGTCGATGCCCGCCGCCTTGACCAATGGTAGCATGATGGGCGTCATGATTAGAATAGTCGGCACTACATCGATACAGGTGCCCATGAGTATAATCACAATCATCAACACCAGCATTAGCAGCGTGGGATGTGCTGTTAAACCACCGAGCGACTGCGTGAGCACCTGCGGAATGCGCGAAACGGTCATAAGATAGGCCGCAACATTAGCTGTGGCCGCAAGAAACATTACCACTGCCGACATTTTTGCCGCCGCAATAAAGGCACGGAACAGCATTTTGAGCTTGAGCTCACGATACACAAAAATGCCGATAATCAGCGCATAGACCACTGCAACAACGCCCGCCTCGGTTGCGGTGAAGACACCGCCGCGCAAGCCAACCAGAATAATAATCGGCAGCAATAGCGCCCAGAGACCTGATGCAAAAATACGCAGAATTTCACGCATTGACGGCATCGGGGTGGTCACCTTAATGCCATCCTTTCGAGAAACCAGAAACCACACGATGCACATAATCGCGGTCAGATAAATAGCGGGCACGATGCCGCCAAGGAACAGCGCCTTAATCGAAACGCCGGCCGAAATACCGTAAACAATCATCGGAACAGACGGCGGCATGATTGGCGCTACGAGATTTGCCGAGGCAACTAAGCCTGCGCTTTTGGCGCGGTCGTAGCCACTTTTGACCATCATGGGAATCAGCATTGCCCCAAGCGCAGCTGTGCTGGCAACCGCCGACCCGACCAGCGAGGCGAACATGAGGCATGCAAAAATCGTCACATATCCCAAGCCACCCTTCACGCGGCCGACAAAGATGTTACAAAATCCAATGATTCGCTTGGTTAATCCACCTCGGTTCATCAACTCTCCAGCTAGCACAAAGAACGGAAGCGCCATCATGGTCACCGAGTCTGTTCCTGCCATAAGCTTTTGTGCGATGATTTGTGAATTGGCATTGGAGCCGCCCAGGCAGAGCGCAGTGCATACGCCGCAGAAAATCAGCGCCATACCAATCGGAAGGCCAATCGCAATGCCGACAATTAGAAATGTTAAAAATAAAATGAGCAATACAATCGGATCCATCACTCTGCGTCCTCCTTTTGCGGGGTAGCCTGCTCTAATTCATCCTCTTCCTCGTCGTGACGTGGCTGCAGGAGTACCATTGGATCCTCCTTGCCCACAATCAGACGCACCAAGTTGATGATGCATATCGCAATGTAGGCAACGCCAAGCACTGCCCCGGCAACGTTGATGAAAAAGACAGGAAACCGCGTAATCGGCCAAACGTCGCCCTTTTTCATAATTGCCCATTGCCAACTGCCCTGTACAAGCATTGACAAGAGCCAAATCGTGATGGCCTGAATGGCCACGTAGATTACTTTTTGTGCTTTTGCGGGCACGCGGGCAATCAGTGCATCTACCATTAGATGCGCGTTATCGCGCGCGGCAACAATGGCCCCCAGGTACACCAGATAGATGAAGCACAGGCGGCTAATTTCCTCACTCCAGGCAAAGCCTGAATTGAATACGTAGCGCAGAATAACATTTAAAAACGTAAATAATACCATCAGTGCTAGAAAAAATGCAATTAGGACTTCCACCGCATGAAAGACCAACTCAATCACACTGCGTTTCTTTTTCTGAACCGGCACGGTCAAACCTCCCTCGAACTAAATTTGTAGCTTACGAAACGGCCTGAATTTTGTCCGTCAACTCCTTCGCCCAATCATTTTCGGCATAGAGCTTGTCCAGTGTCGGCTGAATCATCTTGATCATTTGCTCACGATCAGCTTCGGTGCATTCGGTGACGGTCACGCCGGCGTTTTTCAGATATTCACGATCGTCGTCAACGCTTGCGGCATAGTCGACCCAAGCCTGCTCCGCCGCCGCCTTGGCTGCGTCACGCACGATCTGCTGCTGGTTCTCGCTCATTTGATCAAGGATATCCGCATTAATCACGATTTCGAGCGTTGCAATGATGTGGTTTGTTTCGTACAGATATTTCTGCACCGCCTCAAAGCCCTGGCTGCGCACTGTTACCATGCCATTGTCCTGGCCGTCCACGATGCCGGTTTCAAGCGCCGAAAACAATTCATTCAGCGGAATAACCTGCGCCGATGCACCCAGATTTTCTGCGATGCCGACATGAATGGGGTTGCCCGGCATACGGAATTTCTGACCTGCAAAATCAGCGACGCACGTGAGCTTTTTGTTGCTGGTGAAGGTACGCGCGGAGTTCGGACCCCAACCGAGGATATAGGTTTCCGGGAAGGCAGTATGGAACCCTTCGCTCACTTCATCCGCGATTTCGCCCGTCCAAACCTTTTGCGCGTGATCGAGATCACGATAGAGGAACGGCCAGTCCGAAATGAGCATAGTGGTATATTCCTGATTCATGGGTGTGCCCACAATGGCAACTTCAATCGAGCCATTTCGAACGCCATCCCACAATTCACCTTCTGTGCCAAGCGTGCCATTGTGGTAGGTGTCAATGGTAATTGTACCACCAGACTTCTCCTCCACCTCTTTTTTGAAAACAGTGTCCATTACCTTAGCCATAGGATGACTTTCCGACCAGTTATCTCCCACCTTTAAGGCAAACGCCTTTTCCCCAGCAGCAGCCCCCGATGCGCTGCTCGTCGGTGCGGACGAACCGCACGCGGTGCAAGAAATTGCAACAGATGCCACCAACGCGAGTAATGCAGATTTTTTCCAGCAAGCCATAATAAAACTCCTTTCAAATCCCCTTCGTGCAAACTCAATTTGTACACGACTTATTACTTTCAAATCTTAACATGTTAGCATTCTTGTTGCAATATACAATAGCACCAAGGTTATCCAATCGTTTTTAGTTGTTTGCAATAAAGGCATCTGTAAGTCGAAAGAACCTGCCTCTTATCTGTTTTAACCCTTATAAACCTGCAATTGGATTAGTTTTCTATTTCCCTCTTGCAATCACGCATCTAAAATGTTAGAATTCATTATAGTAAAACCGTGTCTTGAGGTGGGCTATGAAACTGAAGCATATGGAGAAACTGCCTGGTGAAGGCGCAACTGAATACGCTTTGCGTACGCTGCGCAGCAATATTTTGCATCTCAGCCTAGAGCCCGGAGAGCGCATCAGCGTGGCGGAAATCAGCCAGGAAATGAACATCAGCCGCACGCCTGTGCAAAATGCGTTTACCCGTCTGTCGGAAGAGGCGATGCTAAAAATAATTCCGCAAAGTGGTACCTATGTGTCGATGATTGATATGAAACGGGTGTATGAATCGGTCTGCCTTCGCAATTTGATGGACCAAACAGTGCTTTATCGTCTGTGTGAAAGTGGCATTACGCCAAAAGAATTGTATATGCTCAAGGCGAACCTAAATGAGCAGGACTTTTATTCGAGCCAGGGTGACTTCATTAAATCCTTGGCACTTGATACCCAATTTCACCAATTGTTTTATCAGCTGTGCCATATGGATAGTATCTATAACGCTATGCAGACCATCGCTGCCGATCAGTGCCGTGTGCGCATGCTCAAGCTCATGTGTAAGCTACGCAACAAGACCACAGAGCAAGAGCACCTGGAAATGCTTGAAGCCATCAAGAACCGTGATGTGGCACAAAGCCACGCCATTGCCAGCCGACATCTGGAGGGCTTCGCTGTTGATCTTGAAAGTGTGCACGCGCAGTATTCTAGCTATTTTTCAAACTGGGAGCAATACGGCCCAGAAAAGTTTTTATTTCGAAGCGAAGAATTCCGAAATCTCATTTAGCCTGTAACCCGATCGACGTACGATTTCACTTTATCTCCAGCCACGGATAAGGGGCTGCGACAAAACCAATCTAAAGAACGCGCCGTTTATGCTGCTTTCGCAGCACAAAACGGCGCGTTTCTTGGTGTCATTGAGATATAAAAACAATTTGAGCGAAACTAATTGGACACATTACTCGGGGTGTGAAGGTCGTTCCATCAAACGGCATATCACCTTACGACCCAATTCTTGGAGACTAGCGCTAATTTGTTTATACACCAATCTCTGCGCAACCACTAAACGAAGTTTTACAACAGCTACTCTACATTTCTCAAAAACACACTCCCTCCCTTATCGTTCGCTTCAAGCTTGATATACTGATTTTAAAACAATCATCACTGACCAACATGCTTCAGCCATACACGCGCTTGTGAAGCGCTAGTCGCCCATCTGCAGAAGAGTACTGCTGAAATGTATCACGCGGTGAGTCAGGCAAATTTCGCGGGGATGGCTTTGACCGATAATATAGCCAATTTGCCATTCATTATTTTTAAAAATGGGTCTGTCGATTTATCGACAGATTCTGCTGTCAGCGATTTATTTTCCTACGCCTCGGAATATACACGTATTTTACAGGAATTCCGCCAAGTGAATGTTTCAGAATTTCCAATTATATTCCGCATTATTCATCGAGATTACTTCAGCCAACTTTCCCAAGATGTGCTTCGCATACTTTGCCGTTGGATATATGATGATGGTGCAAGTTCAATCATCTTATCCAATGTTCCATATTGCATGAGTTCTTCATCCATCGGTCTCCTAACGATTACCGACGCGCTTGCCAAGGAGCTTCACCTGCCGATTTATTGCGAAACCAGAGAGAGAATACAGTTTATCAGATTATCCTCATATATCAGGTCTTGCTTTCATGTGCCTTGATAACCGCTGCAATGCAAAAGAAAGGTCCTGTTGCCGTAATCAGCAACAGGATCTTTGTATAAAACAAATTACGCACGTTAATTTACTTTTACAAAGCAAAAGCCCCGCAGTCTTCCGACTGCGAGGTTTTGATTGGCGGAGAAGGAGGGATTTGAAGACGCAGTATGCTTTTTATATTCTGAAAAGCTTTTGTTTTCTGCGCATTTCCCTTCAAATTATTCTTTTTACGGTCTGTTTTGTGCGTCTTATTGCACGGTTTTTAAATCGCTCCGGGGTATCTTTTGGGGTAGAATCTCCACCTCGAAAATCGTTCAAACCACTGTTTCACACGCGGCTTTGGCGCAGCGTCATGCAGAATGTTCGAAGAATCCACAGACAGAGTCTCTCGCCCGGCCTTCTCTGACCGCTTTTTTATGCTCAAATGTGACACGAGTGAATTCTTCAATGAAAGCTCGTTCCGTAGGCGTGGCATCTGCCCACGATATCTTGAATTTTCGGCATGCCTGAAAGAAAATCACGTAAAAATCCTCTTGTTCTCCATTGCAGGATAAAACATAATCTTTTGCGCTCGGTTTCATGAATTCATTCACTCCCCTCTCAAATATGTTGAAAATATCACCTGTGCCGCTTTTCCAGACAACAAAAACCGTGGTGCACTATTTTTATCAAAACTAGGCAGTCGGATTGCACCAAAGTCTTTTTCATAATGCTCGGCAAGCGTTGTCGTCTTGGCTTCAAAGGTAATATCACCATCAAAATCATAATCCACAGACAGCTTAATGCCAAAGGCAATCAGTGCTCGCCCAATACCAGTATATTTTCTTCTGTGCTTTTCTACCGTAATCGTAGGATTACTTTCTGGTTGACTTTCCATATAAACAATCCGAACAATAATCGAATTTTCCAGCAGTTGATATGCACCTAGTGCAACCAGTTCGCCAGTTTCTGTTTTCATGGAATAGAGAAGGAAATCCTGATTATTCAAATAATCTTCCGTCCAATCGGTCTTCCATGGCGGAATTACTTCCTGTGTTTTTAGGTCCTCGCTACAAACCGGCTGAATAGTTACTTTTATTTTACAATTATTCTGATCCAGAATGTATGGAGAAAAATACACAGAATCGCCTCCCTTTCTTTTATTGTATCCAATCATGAGCCCAATTTCAAGGTTGCATGTCATGAATCATTTGTTAATTTTCAACTTTATCTCTATCCTTTCTTTCATCCAGTCCAAACAGCAGGATACCGCCGCTGTTCTGGTTGGAAAAGCTGGAGAGCGTATCCCGCAGCTTGGTTGGGCAGCCGTCATGAGCGGCTTTTACTTCGGTTGTCTGAGATTCAGCCTGCTGAGCCTGCACGGTTTTTGCAAGTGCAATGAGTTCCTCAGTTTTCAACATTGCATGTGGATTTTATAAAATTATCAAAATGAATTGCGGGATATTCTCCTAATACGTATCACTTTTTTACACTTTCCAAGGCACAAATCCCTCAAATTCCGACCTGAACTTCTTATAGAAGCACTTTACAGAGAAATCTGCATTTGTGAATTCAATTGAGTGAAACGATTCGAAAAGTTCAC
The DNA here is from genome assembly GCF_951230135.1 of Butyricicoccus sp. Marseille-Q5471. GTDB lineage: Bacteria > Bacillota > Clostridia > Oscillospirales > Butyricicoccaceae > Agathobaculum. The sequence goes on from NZ_CATNVC010000007.1 coordinate 93,942, forward strand.
CAAACAGCATTATCTTTTGACATTTCACCAACATAGAAATAATGAATTTTCAGGAGGAATTTGTCCTATGGACGTTAAAAGAATTATCAAAACAGCTCTTCAAAAGCTCCAGATTGAAAAGCTTCGGAAACATCAACAAGCTCCCATTAACTCTATTCTGGATGGTAAGGATACCTTTGTCATTTCACCAACGGGTTCGGGTAAATCCGCAATCTATCAGATTCCGGCTGTTCTTCATCCGGACAAACCAACGCTTGTCATTGAACCAACAATCTCGCTGATGCACGATCAGGTTCAGAAACTCAAATCACTCGGCATTACAGCAGAATATCTGGATTCCACGCAGACCAAGAAAGAACGTCAGAGTATCCTTGATCAGTTCCAAGACGGAAAGGTGAATATCCTTTATCTCACTCCGGAGCGATTGGTTTCGGAGTCTTTTTTATGTGCTTTGCAGGAAATCTGCTTATTTATGGTGGTCGTTGATGAATCCCATTGCGTGATGGATTGGGGCTATACATTCCGGGATGCGTATCTTCATATCGGTGACTTTGTGGATTCTCTGGAGTATCATCCTGTGATTGCAGCATTTACCGCGACGGCTTCTCCGAAAGATGCAGAGAACATTTGCACTGCCTTACATATGAAACATCCAGCGATTTTCGAGAACAATCTCTATCGCAAGAACCTGACCTATCTGAAAAAGTATGCTGATGATCGTCAGAAAAAACAGCAACTCCTGATGAAATACTTGCGCAAATATCATCGTCATTCATCCGTGATTTATTGCAATACCCGACGGGCTGTGGATGCAGTTTGCGAATTTTTGCAGGAGAAATATCCCGGGGAAGCAGTCAAATGTCATGCGGATCTATCACCGAAGAAACGCGCTGAGCATGAACTGCAATTCTTAACCGGTGAAAAGTCTATCATGGTTGCAACAACTGCTTTCGGCATGGGTGTTGATCTTGGTTCGATTGATCTGGTCATCCATTTCAATATGCCGCTGTCACTAACCGATTATATGCAGCAGACAGGCCGAGCAGGCCGTGACGGACAGAAGGCATATTGCATTCTGTTGTACAGTGATGAGGATTATTACACGAATCAAGTGATTTTATCCGGTATTTTATCGCAAAAAGCTGAAAAAAGAGCTTTAAAACAGCTGGATTTGATGAAGGAGTTCTGCGACGATACTGAACACTGCATGGCGCAACTCCTGTTGGAACATTTCGGCCAGCATCGTGCAGACACTTGCAATCATTGCACCACCTGTCAGAAGAAGCGGAGGGACACAAAATGAAACCGTTGAAAATAGAAACCGGAATCCATACCTATTCAGTTTGTATGACACTGACTGCCAAGCAATACTACAAGATCAAGAGCAAATTGAGCGATTTTCTGCACTTAAACGAGGCGGATTATTGGTCTGGACAGGAGCGTTATCAGATCGATGCCTTTGCGGATAAAGGTGTGAAACTATATTTGTCACATTTCCAGAAGCTGTACTTGATCAAGGTACGGTTAGAGCCTTGCCGCGTACTGGGACATGATAACCCAGCGGCACTGTACCAACCCACCAAAGAATCCTATCGGAAATTGGTGAAAAAGACGGACAAGCTGCTGAAGGAATACAGCATCCCAAAGTCCATTGACGAAATGAAAATCTGCCGCGAGGATATTACCTGTGATTTATATTTCGAGGAATCTGTAATCTTGGACGAATATATTCGAATCTTGCAGAAAATCTTCCTGTTACCCCATTATAAGCGAGTTTACTTCCGCGAAAAGGACAGAAAAGCGAAAAATACGAAAACAGCGAATCGTCATTCATGCCGTCAGCAATGCAAGTCCGCAGCCTTCTTTGCATATAACAAAACCGCTCAATTGCAAATGATCGAGCGGTTTCCAGATTGTCTGAGCGGAAATAACATTTTGCGTCTGGAAGCAGAACTGAAACGCGAAGCACTCAAGAAGCGTGTCGGCAAGCAGACCGACAATTATCATTATCTGAAAGCCGGAGCAAAACAGGCTTGTCAGGTGATTCGCTGGTACTTAAAGCGTCTGTTTCGCCGTGCAGATGGTTCGCATCTTCGCTATCAGGAGGCAGTTCAGCTGATTCAAAAGAAGATTTCCAAGAAAAAGACCCGCGAACGATTGGAGTATCTGCTCCGCAAGGCCAGTGACAGCCAGTCGTTGGATGCCGCTCTGTGCAAGACACAAGACAAATTTAATCTGAGCAACAGCCAAACAAATCATCTGCTGGAGCTATGCCGTAAACTGCATCTATGCCCACTCACTTTGCCGAACGCCAGTAAGATGAGCGAAATCTGTAATCTGTATGCCATAATACGGTCGGTTTAAGGGTTGAATGAATCAAAGTCGGTACACTTCGGGACGTGTTCTGAATACCAATACCGAGGGCTGACGTGAGATGAAGTAAGCAGAGATATACCGCTTGATTTGCTGGGCATGTGCTAATTTCCTAAATTACACAAGAAAGTTAAAATACGAGACCTTCTGAGACGCGCTGTATTGGCTTTTTGGATGGTGCTCTGTATGATTTCCTCCAATGCTTCAAAGGCTCTCTCATAAGCTCTGAAAGCAATTCGGAGGCATACTATATCTGGCTGATTTTGCATCGTTCAAATACCATATGCATCGAATCGGAACATCTGCCGCGGAACCATGCAATAACACCATAAAAGCGGTATCTACGTTGATAAAAGTACTCTTTTTTGACGTGAATTTACTAACATTACAATAGGTTAGCGTGAAATGCAGTGCGCAGAGATTTTAATATCCATTCACTGCAAATCCGTGACCAATTCTATTATAAAAGGAGTGCTTTTTTGTGAAATTTATTGACTACAACAACATGAAGGACTTTTACACAGTCGCTGAGGTCTGCCACCTGTTCGAAATGGACAAGAAGATGCTTAAACAATATGCGGCGAAATACAACATTCAGCCGCAGGAAGATCAGTACGGTAACTGGGGCTTTCGGAAGGTGCTGGTTCGCAAGCTGCACAACTTTATTTACAAAGAGCAGCGAACCGCAGAGCATTCGACCTCTGAGAACAGAAAGCGTGACCCATGGGCATGAACGAGATTCTGACCGTCAAGGAAACCGCGGATTTCCTGCGTACAACCTGCCAGCAGGTTCGAAAAATGATTATGAATGGCGAACTCCCGGCCGTAAAGGTTGGCCGGGAGTGGAGAATACCGCGTGCAGTGATCAAGGAGTTCTTCAATCAGGAACTATGGAAATAGACCAAATTATCCAGAAAAGCATTTTTCTGAGACAACCTGTAATTGTTTTCTAGAAGCCTAAGGTCTGCGGACAAAATCTTGGACGGATTATGCAGCGAAGCCAAGATGATGTCTATACTCAATCGGGCTCAGCCCGCCCAGAGATAGCTTGATACGCTTATGATTATACCAATGGATATAGCGGTCAATCTCCCGGCTGAAATCGGAGACCCCTGCCCAAGAGCGACCATAGAACATTTCGTTTTTGAGCCTTCCAAAGAGACCTTCGCAGGCCACATTATCGGCGGAGCCCCCCTTCTGAGGCTATCCCAAACTTTGTGTAAACCTCCGATGTGGTGTAGAATAGAAGCACCGCATTGGAGGTTTAATTATGGCCAGAAAGAAACGCGCACCAGAAGAAAATGCACGTCGGGAGAAAATCCGGGAGTTGTTGCAGATGGCGAACATTGGCAGCATGGAGGATATCCAGAGTTTATTCAAGGAGACCATTGCCGAGTTTATGGAAAACGGTTTGGAGTCAGAGTTGGATGATGAGCTGGGCTACAGCAAGTATGACTACAAAAACAAAGACACGGACAATAGCCGCAATGGTCACAGCAGCAAGTCCCTGCGGACCAGCTTCGGAGAGGTCGAGGTGTCGGTGCCCCGTGATCGAAAGGGCGAATTTGAACCCAAGCTGCTGAAGAAAAACCAGACCAGCATCAGTCAGGATATTGAGGAAAAGATCCTGTCTATGTATGCGAAGGGCATGACAACCAGCGACATCGAAGCCCATATTCAGGATATCTACGGTGTGGAGGTCTCTGATACGACTGTAAGCCGCATTACGGACAAGATCCTTCCCGTTGCAAAAGAATGGCAGCAGCGGCCTCTGGAGGCTATTTACGCGGTAGTCTTTCTAGATGCGATCCACTACCATGTGCGCAGCGAGGGACAGATCGTAAAGAAGGCTGTCTATATTGCCATTGGCATCAATCTGGACGGCAAGAAGGACGTTCTGGGTATGTGGGTTGGCGAAAATGAGAGCGCCAAATTCTGGGCGACGGTACTCAACGGCTTGAGAAACCGGGGCGTCGAGGACATTTTCATTGCCTGTACGGATAATTTGACCGGATTTTCCGCAGCGATTGAAGCAGTGTTCCCCAAGACGGAGATCCAGAACTGCATCATCCATCAGCTAAGGAATTCCAGCAAATATGTATCCTACAAGGACATAAAAGCGCTCATGGCTGATTTGAAGGCGGTCTACGCCGCAGTGGATGAGGCTGCTGCCCTAGATGCTCTGGATGCTTTCTCCGAGCGTTGGGACAAGAAATACCCCAAAATCTGGACTAGCCGGAGGCAGGACTGGAGCATGATCCACGCCCAACTGGCCGTATTCTTTGCTGATCGCATGCCGGACTGACCGGCAGATTACCGGCATGTCAAGGGTCAAGATGAACGAAGGCTGACGCCTCCGCCCTTGACATGCCCTCAAACAGTTGTTATTTTGTAGACAAGGCGGCAGCAGCTAATGCCGCTCCCGCCCTAAATTATTTTGGCTCTATTTTGCACCACTTCGCGGTGGATACACAGAATTTGGGACAGACCCATGCTGATCGCTGGAGCGGTTTCATACCTGCTGTCTCAGACAGTGTCTTCACGTATTACAGACTCGCAGCAATATTCCAAATAACCTGCAGGGCTTTCTTCACCGCGAGTAATACGTTTCGGACGTCCTCCTCTTTATCGCGATATGCCATGTCGCGACAATCCTTAATCGTTCCGTCGATGGGATCAAATCCCATCGTCCAGATGTCAGTATAAGGACTATCCACTGAAATTGACCTCTCAATGCCAACCTGATGCAGGCTGAAAAACTGATTGGGCGCCAGTGCTTTTACGCGCTCATATACACTATATCCGTTGGCACCGTTCGCTTCAGCAAATGTCAGAAGCAGTGTAGTCAGCGCATATTCCATGACCGCCATTGCGCGTTCATTGCCCGATTCACGCGCTCGCTTGTTCAAAGGCTGGATCAACGTCATATACGGCAGTGCACTGCCCAGCAGAGCACCGTTATTCTCTTTCGCGATAGCTGGCAGATATTCTGCCGCAAATTCCAGAAGGGCATAAACTGCATTCGCTTCAGCTTCCGTGCAGCCGAGCTGTTCAGCCTTTTCCAGCAGAGCTGCCAGCAGAATCACCATGGTTTTTACGCCGTTCTCCGGCAGCGCGGTTGCGGACAGCACCGCAAGCGCTTTCACTGTTTCCGTATCTTCCGTGCAGGCATTTTTGATAACCTCTCCCATGGACATCGTAAGTTGACAGGTGCCTGCGGTATCCCGGTATTGAATCCACTTTCCATTGCCATAAGCACAGGCGGCAATATCTCTCAGCTTGAACAGTCCGCTTTTCAGCGACTGCTCTGCTGTAATCGTGCGGGTCATTCGTTTCAGCATAATATAACTGTATCTCCTTTCCTGAGTTTACGGTTCTACATTCGTTCTGCGCAGTTCATCCTGCACTTCGTGAATATCTAATTCCAGCGGCTTTTTGTTCTGCGCAACACACATCGCGGCAACAATACCCATAGCATGCCCCATATTCATTACAATCGGCATTACGCGATAGCTGGAGTGTGCCTTATGCGTACCCGAAATATTGCGTCCGTTCAGCAGAATACCCTCCACCGTCTTTGGTACAAAGCAGCGCAGTGGGATCGTATACGGCTTCGGCTGCTTGAACGCCTTGTATTCACCATTGGCATCCAGCCCGGCGCCTTCTACATTGTGCAGATCAAAGAAGAAATTCGACTTGGTAACTACCCAGTCTTCAAAGGTACGAGCCTGCGCAATATCCTGCTCATTCAGCTGATAATTCGCCTCAAACCGGCAGGTTTCACGTACACCGATCACATCGGCGCTGTTGATCAGATAACAGCCCTCATATCCCGGCACATGGCGGCGCAGAAATGCAATAATCTCGGGAATCTGCTTCCTGCATACGTATTCAGCACGATTCAGATCTCTTGCATTTGTGCCGTCCACATCGGTCATATTGCTCATGTTGACTGTGACAACGCCGTGGAGCGATGAAGGATACAGCAGGATATGACCTGCCGGAGAGGGTAATTCCTGACGACCGAGTGTTTGCAGATCGCCTTCCGGCAGCTGGACCGTATCCTCAAAGCCCCAGAAGAACATGGCGCGATCCATATCTACGCCGGCAACCTTGAACATGATCGTCATCGGCTGCATACCGCCGTCCGTCGAGCGTCCCTTTTCAAACGGAACGCCCGCACGCGCGGCCACATCGCCGTCGCCGGTCGAATCGATCACCATTTTGCTCAGAATCGCTTCCCGGCCGGATTTGCTCTCTGTGATTACACCCGAAACGCGGTTTCCCTCCATAATGACATCGCTGAAGCCTGTGTACAGCTGTACATTAACGCCGGCCTCCATCAGCATATCCAGCATCAGAATACGCAGTTTTTCCGGATTGATGACCTGCTCCGCTTCACAGTCGCGTGCCTTTGCGCGCAGCTCTTCAAAGCAGCCGCCGTCCTGTCTGCCGGTCCAATGACTCATAATGCCCGTGGTTGCCACACCGCCGACCGCGCCGTATTGCTCGATCAGCATCGTTTTTCGTCCCATGCGTGCTGCGTGCAAGGCGGCGCCGAAACCTGCGGGGCCGCCGCCGACAACAAGGACTTCCGTTTCTGCCGCAACCGGGATCTCCCGGCTCGGCTCGGTATAATACTTCATCTGAAACTCCTTTTTAACTCTGTTTTTTGCTTTTTCTGTCCTTTGCTGCCTTGTAGAAGAACATTCCAATCGAAAGCGCAGCCAACGCAAGGAACAACAGGCTGAATGGCCGTGTTACGAAGATGGACAGAGAATTGCTGGACATTACCATCGAGTTGCGGAAATTCGTTTCCACCAGATCACCAAGAACTACGCCGAGGATGATCGGTACAACACTGAATCCAAGCCTGCGCAGCAGGAACGAAAACGCGCCGATGATGACCGCCAGAAGTACCTGAAAGGTGCTGGCTTCGCTCGAATAGACACCGGTAATGCAGTAAACAATGATGATTGCGCTCATCAGCTCATAAGGAATGCGTGTGATATTGGCATACAGCGGGGTAAACACACGACCGATAATCAGCATCAGGATATTGATAACGACAAGACCAATCATAATGCCGTATAGAATATCGCTGTGCTCCTTGAACATGGAGGGACCGGGCACCATGCCTTGCAGCATAAATGCACCCAGAAGAATTGCCGTGCAACCGTCACCGGGCACACCCAGTGTTGTAAGCGGAATCAATGTAGAACCGGTTGTTGCATTATTGGCTGACTCGGTTGCGGAAACGCCTTCGATCTCGCCGTGACCGAAATTATCACGGTATTTGGAGGTCTTTTTCGCCTGATCGTAGCTGATAAAAGCTGCAATGCCGCCGCCTGTACCCGGGATAGCACCCACAATCGTACCAATCAGCGAAGAGATCGTCATTGTTTTGAGGCAGCGCTTGATCTCTTCCCATGACAGCTTCTCATGGTCCAGCTTCAAATGCTGCTTACGCGTTGCATCTGTACGCGGATTATAATCCGCGCGGCTGAGCAATTCGGCAATTGCGAACAGACCGACCAGCGTAACGATCAGCGGGATACCGCCGCCCAGTCGACGGACACCAAAGGTAAACCGAAGCGTACCGCTGACCGAATCCTGTCCCATCAGTGCAATGAAAATGCCGATCAGACCGCCGAGCAGACCCTTGATGATATTGCCGTTCGAGATGCTTGCAATAATAGACAATCCAAACACTGCGATGCAGAAATACTCCGGAGGGCCAAACATCTGTGTGAAATGTGCAATGCTCGGTGCAGCAAACAGCAATGCCAGCGCACTGAACAGGCCACCGAAAAACGAGGCATACAGCGCCATCGTCAGAGCCTTCAGCGGCTTGCCCTGCTGTGTCAGTGGATAACCATCCAGCACAGTCGCTGCGCTCGAGGGCGTACCCGGTGTATTGATCAAAATTGCAGTAATGGAGCCGCCGTATGTGCCGCCGCAATACAAGCCAAGCAGCAGAAGCATCGCCGGGATCGGTTCCATACTGTATGTAATCGGCAGGCACAGGATGATCGCAATATCCGCAGTCAAACCCGGAATAGCACCGATAATGATACCTGCCAGCAGACCGATGAAAATTGCAATGAAGCTCTCTACCGAGGCCATCAGCGCCAAACCGGTCATCAAGTTGTTTAACATATGCGCTTCCTCCTTCTTATGGCAGAGTCACGCTCATTGCCTGAAATGCAAAGTACGCAACGATTACATTTGCACTGGCAATCGCATAGAACCACCATTTTCTCGTACCGAAATACAGCAGAATGCCATTGGAAAGCAGCAGCGAGGAAATGATGAATCCGATATGCGGAAGCAGCAGCGCGTATGCGATCAGCATGGCAATATAGATTACCGGTTTCAGCCGCAGCAGATTTTCTCTGGTGAAAATGGCTCCTGAAATCGTGTATTCGGTCTTTTCCTTGGACAGGATACCCTGCACCAGCATGATTACGCTGCAAAGTATCATGCCGCGGATCAGAAGCGTCGGAACTGTTGCAGCAGTCACCGTGCTGGTTTCATACGTCCGGATCTGCGATGGTATCAGAATATGCAGGGCAACAGAAACGATCAGGAACAGAACGCCTGTTATCATATTCGAATTTAGCTTTACTTTCAATCTTGTCACCTCTCACACCAGATTAAACAGACCAGCCTGTTACTGGATCAGCTCTACGTATTTGTCCATGCTGTCCATCTGATCCTCGATAAACTGCGTCACTTCGTCACCCTTGGCATCCCACAGCGGATAACCCATCTCGTCCATAAAACCGGTGAACTTGGAATCGGCATATACGTCATCGAGCATTGCATTCAGTTTGTCTACGATCTCCTGCGGAACGTCCGAGCGAACAGCCAGACAGTCCATGCCGGCAAATTCAACATCAACACCCCAGTCCTTGATGGACTTTACTTCACCGTACGGAGTTTGAACCGTTTCCGGATAGAAAGTTGCGACCGCCTGGATCGTACCCTCTTCCTGATGCGAGTAGTATGCCGGAGGCGTACCCAGACCGCAGTCTACCTGACCGGAAACCACTGCATTGATCGATTCTGCCTCGCTGCCCATAACGACCGGCTCCGCTTCGATACCAAGCGACTTGAACATTGCAGAAGAAACAACGTACTGGTCACCGCCCGGGCCGGAAGAAGTTGCATACGTGATCTTATGCGTTTTGCCGTAGTTGATCAGATCATCAAACGTCTTCATGCCGGATTTCTGCGGATTAGTGAAGATCATCAGCGAAACCTGACGCATACCGCGCAGCATAGTGAAATCAGAAAGATCATAGGATACATCGATGTACTTCGGAGTCAACGAAAATAACGGACCGTTGGTGAGGACCATAGTATAACCGTCCGCATCCGCATCCATGGCATCCATCATGCCGATGGTGCCGGAAGCACCTGTATGGTTTTCTACAACGATCGGCTGATCAAAATAATCCTTGGCCACCTCCGAGATCTTGCGGGAGATGACATCGGCACCGCCGCCGACGCCCCACGGACAAATGATTGTTACCGGTCCATTCGGGTAATCAGCCGCACCTGCCGCAGCATCGCCTCCCTTTGCAGTGGCACCGCCGCAGCCCGTCAGACCTGCCAGCAGCAAGGATCCCGCCATCAGCATAGCCATCAATTTTTTTCCTTTCATTTTCTTTTCCTTCTTTCTTTTCATAATTGAAACGCTTTTCCGCGTTTGCATACGTATTCAACTGCAGAGAACATCTACAACAATACCGCACAGTACAAGTTGCAGCGATTTGTGGAAATCTTCCTCTGATTTTGCTGTGGTTTTGCGGTAATACATCAAGTATTACCGTAAAACTACGTCTCATCAGTACGCAAAACCTGCTTGCAAATCGCTTTTGTTCAATTATGAGGTATTGTCCTGAATCATTCTTCTGTACGGGGACAGAATGTGTCTCGGATGATCAATTTGCTGTCCAGTATATACCGGTAGGTATCCGGCAGTTTGTTCGATGCCATTGCCATGACCCATTCTACTGTTAAATTGATAATCTTGTCATAATCTACTGCCACAGTGGTTAAATGCGGCGTAAACCAGCTGCCTATCGGGATATTATCCGAACCAATCAAAGCCACATCATCCGGCACCTGAATGCCCTGCCCGCGCAGTGCTTCCAGCGCGCCTAATGCCATCATATCGTTCTGCGCAAAACACGCTGTACCCGGCTGGAACAGTTCAATATGCTCCAAAACCTGCTGCGTAGCCTGCTTCAGGTTGTAATCTGCATGCAGAATGTGCGTATCTGACAGCTTATGCCCATGCTGATGCAAAACACGTGCAAAAGCTTCATGTTTATGTATAACGTCGATTCGATCCTGCGGTCCGATAATTTCCACAAATCGTGTATAGCCAGCTTCGCAAAACGCCTTGCCGACCAGACCGCCAATCTGTGAATGGCTCGGTGCGATCATATACGACTCATCCAGTGATTCATTCGTATCGTAAATATAGATAAATGGAATTTTTGTTTCATACAGTAGGCTTTTGACTCGCTCATCCACCTGCGGTCGGTTAAAGATCAGGGCATCAAACCGTCGATTGCTGATACTCTTTTCGATGGAAAAAAACTCACCGTATTTCCCCTCATCAAATACCGGCACCAGATCCAGCCCTTCCTTTACAAGCTGCATACGTATGCGATAGTAAATGTCACTTTGAATATAATGGTTTGCAAAGCCGGTAAAATCCTCTGAGAATACATATCCGATCACACCGGTACGGTTGGTTTTTAACCCCCGTGCGTTAGTGTTAAACTGAAAGGAGTATTCTTCCGCCAGCTTTTTAACTCTTGCCTTGGTTTCTTCTGAAACCAGCGGACTGTCATTCAGGCAACGGGAAACCGTTGATTGCGACACACCAGCTAATTTGGCAAGTTCGACGGAAGTAATCGTTTTCAACTGTTTTCACCTCTTTGCATACGTATGAATTGCTTGTCTTATATATAGCATATTTGCAAAATAAACACAATAGAAAAGCGAACATTTGCAATTATTTCGTTAGTATTATCCAAATTCTCATAGCTGTTTTTAGTACTCTTGCTCTTACTGAAACCCGATCGGACCCTGTTCGAGCTTCAGAAGCACTTTTCCCTTACGGCAGCAAAAATCAACTTATCTCCACACCTGCCGCCGCCCAATAAACCCGAAGCACAGACTGCTTTTTCAGTCTGTGCTCCGGGTTTTGTTTATTGAGAAGAAAAGGTGTGGTATGGTCTGACAAGCAACGGATTTGATGGTGCAAATCCGGCTTGACGTGTGGAATCCCCGTGCCCCCCGTTTTTTCAGCCGCACGGCAGTTTTACAAGAGGGACGGAAGCGGGATGCTTATTCCATCCATGGGTCGATGACGACCTTCATGCTTTCGCGGGTCATGCTGGCCTTCACGGCCTCCTCTGCCTGCGCCAGCGGGAAGTGATGGCTGAACAGACGCTCCCACGGGAAGGTATCCTTGTGGCGCAGCATCATTTCCATCACGGTTTTGTATTTATTGTGCGTGTGATTCGTCATGCCGACAATACGCAGGTTGCGCGAACAGATCTCGTGTACGTTGATGCTGGCCTCGCCGCAGTCCACGAAGTTACCCGGCTCGAGATACATGCCGGCCTTGCGGAGATACTTGAGACCCTCCGGGAATACCTCGGGACGGCCGACGCCTCCAAAAAACCGTATAAACTGGGTGTTTTGCTGCCGAACTGGCGCGGATACTTCAAAAAAGAGGTGCTGCGCGGCATCGAAGATGCCGGGACTCTGCTGCGCGACTATTCGATTGAGGTGATCGTGCAGACCTGCGAAACTGACCTGCCTGATGAGGCGGTTGAGCGCATTGACGAACTGGTTGCCCAGCACGTGGACGGCATCGCGCTCTGCGCTAAGGATCACTCCTCGATTGCGGAGAAAGTGAATGTGCTGCATGCACAGGGCATCCCGGTCGTGACCTTCAACTCCGATTTGTCCGGCTGTGAGCGGCTGTGCTTTGTTGGGCAGGATCTGATCCGCGGCGGCCGCGTCGCCGGCGAGCTGATGGCAAAATACCTGTCTCCGGACGATATTCTGCTCATCGCCATCGGCAACCCGGAATTCAACGCCCACCGTCTGCGCTTACAAGGCTTCTGTGAGCGCATATATGAGCGCGGCTTCACCGGCCGCAACCTCGAAATCATCGAAACCTACAACGATTATTCGTTGACCTATCAGAAGGTGCGGGACGCACTCGAACGCCATCCCGATATCCGCGGTATCTATATGGCCAACCACAGTGTCAGCGGCTGCGCGGAAGCGCTGCGGGATATCGGCCGCCGCTGCAAGGTGCACGTCATCAGCCACGACCTGACCGACGCGACCAAGCGCCTGCTTAAGACCGGCGAAATCGATTTTGCCATCGCACAAAACATCTACCAGCAGGGCTACCGGCCGTTGATTCTGCTCCGCGAGTATCTGCAAAAACACATCTGTCCGGAAATGGAAACCGCACCGATTGAAATTCTCTGCTCGGAGAACATCGGCGGATAACGTATCTGCGCATCTTGCTGTGTGTGTAAAAACAAACAACTTGGCTACACATATGCAATTGAGTAGGCTTACAAGAATGATCTCCTTGGGAAATAATGAATCCGAGGCAATGGTTACGAAGTGTCTGAAATCGATAAATACCGGTATGGGTTATGTGAAATAGGAACGTTGCCTAGAACCGACCGATCTGGGCTGCGGAACGAAAAGCGGCGCTCGGTTTTTATTCCCTTTATGTAGACAGTAGAAGCTGAGCGGAAACGACTGCAATATGTTCGTTTATGCAGTACAGGAGATCGAAGTGCTTGCACCGAACGCGATGGGTCTGCCACGATTGTGCAACTTGTTTGCGCTAGGGATATCAGGGGGCTTATGGCTACGTTTGCAGGGCTTGTATGCGAAAAATATGTAGTAAGGGCCGAAATCTGAGGAAAACCGAATATATATTATAACTATGAACCCGAGGGATTCGTCCCTCGGGTTCTATTTTTATTTGTCGGAGGTTTTCGCAATGAAATCAGAAAAACGTTACATCACGCGCGGGATTCAGTCAACGCTACCGGGCTGGCTGGTCAATCTGCTGTGGTTCTTGCGGGACGGCATGGAGATGGAGAAGCAGGATTACTTGCAAATCTTTCGCCTGAGCCGGACGGACAAGGGGCAGCACATTGAGCACGAACAGGAGCAGCCGCCATATCAGCGTATGCTGGATGTTCCCTGCGAGGACGCGGTCAATGCCAAGGTCTACATCATCGACGACGAAACGCACGTTACTATGCTGCTGGCAGATGAGTATTGATGAGGAGGAGAAGAAAATGAAAGAAAAATTTACATGCATCCATTGTGGCCGCGAATTTCCGGTGGAGGATGCTGTTTACTGCGGCGATGACCTGATGTGCCCAAGCTGTGCGGACGAGCTTACCGTTACCTGCCGCAACTGCGGCGAGCGGGTCTATCTCGATGATTCCTATGGTGAGGATGGTATGCGCATCTGTCCGTCATGCTTCGAGAATTATTTCGTTACCTGCGACCGCTGCGGCAGATTGGTACGGGAAGAATATGCCTGCTATGCGGACGATGACGAGGACGAATGCTACCCGCTCTGTGATGTCTGTGCCCACATCCGGAATCAAAATGCCCTACACCGTTACGACTACAAGCCCGAGCCAATCTTTTATGGCAGTGGTCTGCGGCATTTCGGGGTGGAACTGGAGATTGATGATGCCGGGCAATCGTCCAAGAATGCCAAGCAGATCATGGCGGTCGCAAACCAAGAACATGAGCACCTGTATGTCAAGACGGACGGTTCGCTCGATAACGGCCTTGAACTTGTGACCCACCCGATGACGTTGGAGTATCAAATGAATGATATGCCGTGGGCAGAAGTGCTGAGTGAAGCCCGCTCGCTTGGATACCTTAGCCATAAAGCCTGCACCTGCGGCCTTCACGTACATATTTCGCGGAAGGCGTTCGGCATCACAGACGAAGAGCAAGAAGCTGCTATTGCCCGGCTGGTGTACTTTGTGGAACACTTCTGGACGGAGATTCTGCGGTTCAGTCGCCGCACCCAAGGGCAGGCCGACCGTTGGGCGGCACGTTATGGTGCGAAATTAACTCCTTCGGATACTAAGAAACACCTGAAGGGTATGCACGCCGGTCGGTATATGGCGGTCAATCTGACAAACTACCATACCGTGGAGATCCGCATTTTCCGTGGCACGCTCAAGCTGAATACCTTGCTGGCGACCCTGCAATTCGTAAACCATCTGTGTGATGTTGCGGTGTACCTGAGCGACAGCGAGTTGGAGGAGCTATCATGGCATGACTTTTTGAATATGGTGCATGAACCGGAGCTGATTCAGTACCTGAAAGAGCGGAATCTCTACAAAAACGACCCGATTTCGGCAGAGGAGGATGTCTAATGTGCAGTTTATTTGGACTCATCGACTACAAGGGCGTGCTGAACAGCCGCGCCAAGAACCACATCTTAAACACACTTGCCCGGATTTGCGAAGCCCGTGGCACCGACGCAACCGGCATTGCATACCACTCAGGCGGTAAGCTCTGCATTTACAAGCGCCCGCTTCCCGCGCACCGCGTCAAGTTCCGGGTACCGCCAGACGTCAAGGTTGTGATGGGCCACACCCGTATGACCACTCAGGGAAATGCCAAATTCACCCAGAATAATCACCCGTTTCGCGGTCAGCTTGAGCATGCTCAGTTCGCGCTGGCACATAACGGCGTGCTCTGGAACGACCGCACCTTGCGCATCACCGAGAACCTGCCCCAAACCAGCATTGAGACCGACAGCTATATTGCCGTCCAATTGCTTGAAAAATACAAAGCCCTCGACTTCCAAAGCCTGAAAGGCATGGCAGAGAAGGTCGAGGGTTCTTTTGTGTTTACGGTGCTCGACAGCGAGGACACCGTCTGGCTGGTTAAGGGCAACAACCCGCTCGCAATCTTCTGCTATGATGGCTTCCTGCTGTATGCTTCGACCGAGGCGCTGCTGATGCAAGCCGAATACCGCTTGCGCCTGTACCACATCAGCAAAATCGGAGCGGAGGAAGGTGAGATATTGCGGATTGACCGAAAAGGTGAAGTGACGCGCGGCAGCTTCATCCCCCAAAACAGCTACCGTCACTTTTGGCGGCAGTACCCATATGGTATGCCGCTGTGGGACGAGCCGGAGCTTACCGGGCAGGATGATTTGCTGGACGCGGCCAAGGCAATAGGGGTGAGCGAAGCCGATGTACAGATTCTGCTCGATTACGGCTGCGAGCCGGAGGAAATCGAGGAGCTGTTATACGAACCCGAGCTGCTGCGCGACATCCTCGGAACGCTGCGGTACAGCTATATATAAAGGAAGGGGGTGAACCGCATGAACGTAGGCACGATCATCATGGCCGCCGGCATGATCATCAGCGAGCTGCTGGATGATGACGAGGACGGTTAGTCCACAAAGGTGTACCTTTTCGAACGGGGTAAAATCTCAGCAAAACCGTGTCTGAAAAGGTCCAAACAGAGTAAACGGAAATGTCCGAAAAGGCAACCACCTTTTCGGACATTAATCTTTGGTTAAACACTTTTTTAAGACAGGAATCAATGCACGATAATCATCGACCGACTCAATAGATGCAGATAAAATCGATTCCTTGTCAGCAAGGCCCCAGTTGATGTCATAGCTATTTTTAAGCGCGAGTTCACGAATGAATTCTCGAACGGCACGACCATTTCCCTCTCGAAAAGGATGAATGATATTAAGCTCGGCCATGACAAAGGCTAGCTGGTCTAGCAGTTGTGGGAAAGGATATCCAATAAAAAAGTGATTGGTCTTAATCGTTGCACATAGCTTATCGAGCTCGCGTTCGATTAAATTGGGTGGATAGAACCATGTAGTAGCTTTGCCAATCTGTTCTCTCCGAAAATAGCCGGCAAATGAATATATATCTTCGAACAAGAAGCGATGGATGCGGCAAAGGTGTGTTTTGCTAAAATGTCCCCGGATTGGGTAACGCAGCAATTCATATTGCTTTATCGCTGTGATTTCCTCTTCAGCTGCTTTCAGGGCAGTGTTGTCACGAATATTCAACCGATTACACAATACCGCTGTCCCGCGATAGCAATACGGCGATTCAGCTGTTGAATAAAGTTCATATTTGGAGAACATCACACTACTGCTTTCTCATGTGTCGCTGTTTAGCGGCAGCCACAAGCTGTTGGCAGTTGGCTTTGCCGGACTCCAATTGCTTCAATGCAGAATGCGTGGAAGGCGTAATCGTCATATTCTCAGCGGCAAATGTCCCTTCAAGACACTGTAGACGCTGTTCAAATGCTGATTTGGTCTTCATGAGAAATTCCCCCTTTTAATAATTTCATATTACCATATGAATCGTTTGTTTTCAATCTAAAAAGGAGATATAGATATGCCTCTCAAAACCTTTTACTATGCTCGCGTATCTAGCCGTGAGCAAAACCTTGATCGTCAACTGGAAGCATTTCGTCAGTTGGGTGCCAACGAGCGAGAAATTATCACCGATAAAGAATCCGGCAAGGATTTAAATCGACCGGGATATCAGGCACTTAAATCAGCAATGCTTCGTCCGGGTGATGTATTGGTGGTCAAGTCACTCGACCGCCTCAGCCGCAGCAAGGCTGATATCAAGAATGAGCTGCAGTGGTTCAGGGATAATGGTATCCGCCTGCGCGTCATCGATCTGCCCACCACAATGATGGAGTTGCCCGATGGTCAAGCGTGGGTGTTTGACATGGTCAACAACATTCTCATTGAGGTGTTGGGAACGATTGCTGAACAGGAGCGCGTTACCATTCGCCAGCGTCAGCGCGAGGGCATCAACGCGGCGAAGGCCAAAGGCAAACACCTTGGGCGACCATCTATCTCCAAACCAGACAACTGGGATGAAATTATCATGGGGTGGAAAAGCGGTGAGTTCACCGCTAGAGATGCTATGATGAAGCTTGGGATGAAAAAATCTACATTTTATCAAATAGTTCAGCAAGGATGAGTCTCAACCGGTAAATCAAAATTGAAATCTTAAATGGATTTCAATTTTTTATATCCGCACTTTAAGTTTTTCAAACAGGTAGACTCATATTTCCATTAATGTTATAATATTGACAATATGAGATAAAATTTGAGAATCTGATATGCCTAAAATAGCAATAATAGGAAACTGAAAGCCCATTGATAAAATATCAAAGCGAAATTGAAAGGAATGATTGAATGTGTTCAAATATCCTTTGGCAGTAACGATTGATACAAACATATTTGATGCAGCAAAATTTGACTTAGGTGATGCCAGCACCCTCAGAATACTCGGAAACTATGTTAAAAGTGGAAAAATCAAGGTTGTCCTAAGCGATATAGTCGTAAGAGAATCAAAAAAGCACATTGCAGATCAGGTTAATAAGGTATGCGGAATTGTGCGTACTGCACGAACCGATGCTTTGAATATATCTACCGAACATCTCATAGGCACTATTGGCCTAAACGAGATATTAAGAATTGTAAAAAACAAAAATGAGCTTATATCAAAAGGCGAGGAAATGTTTGATGATTTTCTCCGAACAATCAATGCTGAGATTCTTGGTGCAGATTTGATAGAGGTGTATTCGATACTAAGTGATTATTTTGAAACAAGACCTCCTTTTGAAGAAGGTGAAAAGAAAAAAAGTGAGTTTCCAGACGCATTTATTGTTCAGCAGATTAGAAAACGATTTGGTGAAACGGAAAAAGTTGTAATTGTTAGCAATGATAAAGGTTTTGTAAGGGCTTGCCAAGAAAGTGAAAATCATCTTTTCTTCAACTCCTTAGGCGCTTTATATAATGCAATAAGTAAAGAAGATGCTTCTTACGATGAAACAATAGCCGTCATCAAGGAACTGCAATTACGCATCAGCGCTTCTGTGAAAAAGTATATCGAAGACAACGAAAACATAGATTTGCATGGTCTTTCATACGACAAAGACGGGATAGAATCTGGGTACGATTACAATGAATTTTATCTGCATAGCATTTCAGAAGTGACATTTTCTGTCCATTCTGTAGATGAAATTTCCGAAAAGACTTCAATCGTTACTCTCTCGTGCAAGGCAGGTATTTCCGCTGATTGCTATTATGAGGATTATGCCAATGCCCCTTGGGATCCTGAAGAAAAAGAATATGTATTTGTTGATATGATAAAAATGCGCGAGGAACATAAAGCACGATTTGGGTGCAGAATCGAGATTGATCGAGAAGCAAAGACATTCAAAGTGTTCCCGTTTACAGTTGTTTTGGGTGGCGATTCAAGAAGCAACAGGTATGAGGTTGAAGAACACCCCTCCGAAGATGATGATGAAGAAATTCGGGATATGGATAGAGAAGCACTTGGATTCCAGCCACTCGGAAGCTATGAATCATACTTGGAGGACAATCTACCCGATTCACCCTTTTATGCAGAAATAATTGCAAAGTTTGATGTGATAAATAGTTTATATAGAAAGTATGACGATTGCTGCATTAGCTTTGATGAATTGCTATCTGAACTCAACGCTGATGCCTCCAAAGAAGCCATCAGGTTGATATATAGAAAACTGCTTGAAGTATCAGATATACCACGAATTGCCTATGTAGAAAATATCACAGATTCCGAGGTTGAAAAAATTCAAGCATGGGCAAGCGCTCAATATGAAAGGGTATCTGAGATCGCGGATACAAATACGCTGCCAGATGCAATTACTTTCGGAGAAACGATTATAATTAGAGGAGTAGACGGCAGCAACGCAGCGTTGTCCATAGGCGATAATCAAATAAACCCTGATGAGGGAAGCGAAGAAATTATTGATATTTGTTTTTCTATCGGAGATGAAAATACAGCCAGCGGATATATAAAACTGACCGTCGGCTACTTGAATTTTGATGAAGATGGCGGAGCTGCTGATGGTATAAGTGATGAAATCGAATATGAGTATGATGACCTATTAAAAGAACTGGATCGATTCATTCATGCGCAGAGTTGTATTGTTGAAAAAGACAACAAAATTGCCGAAATTATCAGCGAAGCTATAAACTTGGGCATTGACAACAAAGAAAACTAATTGCAAAGGACGCGGCAGCCGGAATGCCGCGTCTTGCTGTGCCGTTCGCCCAGCGTTTAGATACGCCATATCCACCCATTTCGTCAGATGCTGTTCTCATGCGGTTTCTCGGTATCATTGTTCACTGGATGACGGATCTACCTTATTGAATCGTGGGACGTGGCTAAAAATAAGCAATCAATTTGACTTTTCCATATGCTATTCCATTGTGGTTTGGTGTGGAATGGAAGAAATCTAGTGAACCAGTTGAAATATTTGTCATAATAAAACGGTTAAAAAGCTATTTCTTAGCTTTTGGACTGACGGTGAAAATGATGGTTATCCATTTTTAAATGAATATTATGATCACCACGTGATTTATGATGCAGAAGAAGATGATCCTGTCTACCACAAACGCGTTTTAGAAAGATAAGTGGACAGTAAATTCCTGCTGTTAGTAACTTCGTCTATAATTATATTTGAGTTCGCATTATGTTTAAACCATCTGCCTATCAACTAATCTACGGATAAGTTTATTGTCTATTGGGGTATACGCAAGTAGGCGCATGCAGTCTGTGAATATTGTCATTTTGCTTGCGTAAAGGAATAGCGACCAAGCAAGGATTTTAGCCTCCCTATTTTTAGCTTATGATATGGCATACAACACCAACCACTGCCATTAACCAAATATTTTAGCAATAGGAGCATTTCGAATGCAAGGGATTAAACTTAAGGATATACTCCGGTTCGATGAGCTGCTGCAACGCTTTCCCGGCAAGCGCATAAAGCTGAGATTTAATACGGACTGGGATGAAATCCACGAGGATGGAACAAAGCTTAGACGTAGTTTTTTGGAGATGTATGAAGACGAGAACAAAGAGCTTATTTACAGTATGCTCTCCACTGGTTCAGATAAAAAGAATCGCAACTCCAACAGAGACCTGACGTTTCTGTTTATCAGAATAAGCAATCAAGACAATCTGTGGCTACTTGTTGATGCTTATAATATTACCAACGCCAATGGTTGTCAGGTCAAGAACCCGAGGACGGACGAACGGTATAATTACGCAACAGGTGAACAACTTACTGAATATCAATCATTTTTTGGTCGCCTTGTTGTGGAGTGGAAGAATCTGCCGCAACAGTTTTACTATGTAAAGCCAGAGCTCATAGACAGTATTGAAGTGCGTGAAATTCTGCCTGTAACATACCTTGAGCAAGGGGAAGCTTTTCCTGGGTATGAGGCTGTAAGCAAAACCTACCGGGAGCTACATAGGATTATTTCCAAGAAGGATTGGCGCGATGCCTTGAGCAACATGTACGGGGTATATGTTCTGACAGACGAGCTCACCGGCAAGCTGTACGTTGGGTCAGCAACCGGCGAGGAGGGCATCTACGGAAGATGGTCTACTTATCTGGATAACGGATTTGATAAAACCGAAGAAGGCGACAAGGAGTATCCAAACAAAGGGCTGAAGGCACTTGTTGATGCGCACACAATTGAGTATATAAAGAGTAATTTCCGATACTCTATTTTAGAGTACTTTCCCAAGAATGAGTTTGGAAAGATACGAGCAAGGGAACGAGAGCAATATTGGAAAAAGGTGCTGCACTCTGCACACCCAAGCGGCTATAACTTTAACTAAGTGATGGGCTGGGAACGTAACCATCTTTAAAAGCAGGAAATACGCACGAATTGAGGAGGCCATATGCAAAACAGATATGCTGGGGATGCCGGTGACTTTGGAAAGCTGGGATTGCTCCGACAGATCGCGAAAACAGGACTGTCAGTCGGGGTGAACTGGTATCTGACAAATGACGAAACCCACAATGATGACGGCAAACACATTGGCTATTTCACAGACCCAAAATTCAAAGCGTGTGATGACGAACTTCTAGGTAAGCTAGGGTACATGGTATATGGAAACCTTCGGAGTGTTAAAACGATAGAGGAAAGCTTGCTGATACCAAATTCCATATATTATAGTGAGTTGCTGGCAAATGTAGGGCCTGATAGAGATGCATGGCACAACACCGCATCGGAGACGCTGAAAACACCGGATATCGTGTTTCTCGACCCGGACAATGGACTGCTCCCTAAAAGTGTTTCCATGACCGGCGCAAAAAGCATCAAGTATGTTTTTCCACATGAGATAACCGATTATTACCGACAAGGTAATAGCGTGATATTCTATAATCACCGGAGCATCTTGCCGAAAACCTTCTTGATCGCCAGTTTTACGCCTTTGAGCCGAATGAAAAGTGGCTGACTGATGTTACAGAGTTTAAATGGTACAATGGCACGGAAGTACACAAGGTCTATCTCAGCGCTATTTTAGACCTCTACGACAGGCGTATCGTTTCTTTTGTGATGAGTGAGCGCAATGATAACCCACTTGTATTCAAAACCTTCGATAAGGCCGTCCTGGAGAATCCAAACGCACATCCATTATTTCATAGCGACAGAGGTTTTCAGTATACGAATAGAGCCTTCCACCACAGAATTGAAAAGTCCGGTATGACGCAAAGTATGTCCCGTGTGGCGCACTGCATTGATAATGGCCCTATGGAGGGATTCTGGGGCATTCTAAAAAGGGAACGCTACTATGGCAAGCGCTTTACCAGCAAGCAAACCCTGGTTCAAATGATTGAATACTACATCCGCTATTACAATACGCAGCGCGTGCAGCGCAATTTGGGCGTTCTCACTGCGTTAAAAAAAACCAACGCTTTTTTGCTGCATAAAAAAGCGGACAGCCACTTACGCAGCTGTCCGTGAAAGAATAAAATTGAAGGAAAAAGACTTTATACGTTTGTTGGATAACTTCCGGAAGGTGGGGATTTCTCCCGTTCCATTAACTCCTGATAGAATTACATCAGTAACCTTCTGTCCCACGGGAATCCCTGCAGCCTGTTGCACCGATGTATATAGCAGCCCTATAGTTTTGTCGCTTACCTGACCGGTATCCATCAGCGAAGCCGACTCGCAGCCTGGGCTGTCGATACTATTCTGTCTGTTTTTCCTTGACCGTTCCACTGTACGGCGATTGATTGAAGCTGTGCCGACACAGCGTCTCCCTTAAAACCCATGCCTTTTAATTACTGAATTGCGCACACAATCCCCCTTCATTTCGCGCTAATGCCGCTTTGGTTGATTTATTTACCAATTTCCTGAAAAGCAAACCCTCCTACGATTTATCGCGCTTCCACAATATATCCCGACTGAATGGTGTATATCGGAAGATCAATCACACCTGTAGCTTGATTTCTTCCATAATCGTATATCTGTAACACGCCTTGTACCTCTCGGGGTTTGCTGATCATATTACCGTTTGAATAGTCGGTCAACATTTTATTTAATATGTACGCTTGATCAGCACCATAATAACTTTCAGCAAATAGCGGCGCCTCAGCAAAACAATCTGTATACTGCTGTAAAAACTGTTGCTGCTGAAATGTCAATATTGCAGCGTTATAGCGAGGATCTAAGTATTGCGCCGCAAAGCACACGCCGGAAGCTTGTCCGGCATTTATATCCAGAGCCTCATATCCAGCCAAAAAAGACGGTCCTAAAATCGCACCTGTGTAACCAGCATGCCGCAAGCGGGAAATCAGCCGAGCACTCTGCGCTGCGTTCCCCCAGATTAACATACAATCCACTTTGTGTTCTACAATCGAATCCATCGTAATTGAATCCAGTTCATCCTCATAGTGAAGCACGCGGCTATCCGGATACGTGTTGATCCACTCTTCACACGCGGCCAACCCCGATGCTTGCATCGGTAATATCATAACCACAGATGATTTATTTGTTTCGACAGCATACGATAGCAACGCCCTTAGTTCATCATTTTCATCTGCCATCATGCTGATGGCTTGCAAGGAACCGCTCGTTGTCAGCACCGGAATATTATTTTCATTAACCATCAGTGACCCTTGATCCATATTGGTTAATATACCGCAAAAATTCTCTTGTACTATTTTTTCTTTTAACTGTTTGAGGGAACTATCCGTCCCATCCGTTTCAAAACACTTCATCTGCCAGCCCTCCAGTTGTGAAACAGCCAGTTCCACCCCGTTGACAAATGCGGCAGATCGCATTGAATCATCCCCTGAAGAAACTATAACCGCAACGCGCTGTACCGAAAGATCGCAAAATGTTGCAGCGTATATTAAGAAAACCGTTGTAATGCATATCAATGTCAGCTCGCGCAAGCGTTTCATACCTGACCTTCTTTCTTATGTCACAATATCGGAAGCATTTTGGGTCACACGATATTCTGATGGTGACACACCAACATGCCTTTTGAAAATCGTGCTGAAATAGGTGGGATTTTCATACCCGCACTGGTAACTTACTTCGTAAGAACGATGATCTCCCGAAGTCAATAACCGTTTTGCATGTTCAATACGGATATCGGTCAGATAGCCGATAAACGATTTACCCTGACTCTGCTTAAACAATGCACTAAAATAGTTGGGTGACATGCCTACCACCTTGGCCACCTCATCCAATGTCAATTCTGATTCCGAAAAATGGCCGTCAATATACAGCTTTGCCCGCTCGACAATATTCTTATTTGCATTGCGACTATCATCGAGAAAATCACATATTTCCGCTACGAATGCATAGAGCTGATCCATCATTCCATTGAGTGTCTGACAAGTCAAAATCCGTTTATAGGCTGCTGTTGAATCATCCATGATTTCCTGAATTGGGCAATGAATATCCGTCAGCAGCTTCATAATCTCACCATATACAAAACTTACCATCATACGCGTATATAGGAAGGAATTATGTCTTGTCAGCCGAATATCCTGTTCAATTGCGTCGAATTCTCTGCGAATTTCCTTTTTATTGAAGGTTGCAATGGTGCGCACTACACGCCCCACGTCAAAGGTGTCAGGAAGGCCTGTGGATTCCTGCCTTTCTCGTTCCGGCTCCACGTCCTGATTGGTGCCAATCAGGAAGGCTCGATCCAGCGTGTGCATCGCCATATGATATGTCTCTGCGCAGCTCTCAATCGACGGAAGAACGGTCGATACTGCGGTGGTATACTCGTGTCCCGAAATTGACATGCGAAGTCGACGAATGTAAGTCCGTGCAGCAAAGGCTACATCTCCCTCTGTACTGCCATAAAATAGGATTAGATACCGTCCATTGCTCTCCTCCATGATTTGCATACCTGCTTCCTCCGCCTGCTCCAGCATAGTAGCCTCCAGCTCCTGCGTCAAACGGAAGATTTCGTCTGCAGGCATAGCACCTGTCACATGATCAAATCGATCCAATTGCAAGAGGGCGCATTGGCAAAACGCACTGACACCCAAATCCCGCGGCAGGCCCTCCACAAATTGTGCACAACTAATTCGTCGGTGTACATAGCGCAGGATTTTGTCGTGCAATGCAACCTGATTATCCTCCTGCAGCCTTCGACGCATCTCCTCCACTTCATTTTCATGATGATACCGCACATCCAAGTCATCCTTCAGCCCACGCAACGTGCGGCAAATGGACGGAATGTCGATTGGCTTCATCACATAATCGGACACGCCCAGCTTCACTGCTGTCTGTGCATACTCAAACTCGCTGTATCCCGACAAGATAATTACACATGAATCCATCTGATTGCTGCGCATTTTCCGGATTAATTCAATACCATCCATATACGGCATGCGAATATCTGTCACAACGATTTCAGGGCGGCACTGCCGGATTACTTCCCAAGCCTCTGCACCGTTTGCAGCCTGACCTACAAGCGTTAAGCCCAGCGACTCCCAAGGAATCGCTTTGCAGAGTCCCTCCCTGATGATTTGTTCATCATCTACCACAACTACCTGATACATCTTTTATTCCTCCGTAAGGCGATGAATGCGAATGGTGATGGATGTGCCAATTCCTTGTTCGCTTTGTATATTGAAGTTAAAGTGGCCACGTGTCAACGTCTGAATTCGGTCGTATACATTGATTAAGCCAAAGCTCTCTGCCCGCTCGTCTTCTCTGCGCTCCAATGTATTACGCAGCTGTTCCAGTTTTTCAGCCGTCATGCCAATTCCATTATCTAATATTTCAAACAACACGCCATCCTCAACGGAAAGCACATTTACAAACAACATACACTTGTGCGTGCTTGTTTTTATTCCATGATACAGTGCATTTTCTACCAGCGGTTGTAAAATCAGCTTAGGCACCAAAAAGGATTCGACCGTTGGATCCAGATAAAGCATGTAATCAAACTGCTGATGATAGCGCATTTTCTGAATAGTCAGATAGCTGCGCACATGCCGAACCTCTTCTCCAACCGTAATAATGTCTCGTCCTCGGCTCAAACCCGTACGGAAGAAGGTTGTCAGTGCCTGAACCATTTCAACCACCCGCTGGTTTTCGCCATCACGTGACAGCCACGCGATGGAATCCAGCGTATTGTATAGAAAGTGCGGGTTAATCTGCGCCTGCATCGCCTTAAATTCTGCCATGCGAAGCTGCTCCTGTTCTTCCTTTACCGCATTCACTAAGCTGCCAATCCGTCCGGACATGCTCTGAATATTCTTTGCCAGTTCACCAATTTCATCATCCCGCACCACTGTAATTGGTTCTCCAAAGCACCCCTCCTGTACCGTGCGAACATATGCAATCATGCTTCGAATGGGCCGCAATTCATAGTCCCTCAAGCGTTTGGACACCGCAATATTGCATAACAACGCCAAGGTGGCCGTCACCAGAATACTGCCCAGAATCAGTTTTCCGTTTTGTCGCAAAAAGCTTTTCGGGACGACGCCCGCCAGCACCCAGCTGCTGCTTGGCAGGCGTTGAAACAATAGCATGTCTCGCCTATCATCCACCACGCATAGCTGTTTACCGATTGCTGTCCGGGCTGATACTGCGATTGCATCAGTCACGGTTTCACTTTTCGCATCGAGCAGCGTGCTGACCAGTTCATTCTGTTCATTGAGCAGAAGCACCGCACCTTGCTGACCGATATTCACATCCAGCATCGTGTGCAGCGTATTTTGAAGCACCTCCACAACTACTATACCATTTGGGCGGCCAGTTGCCGCATCCGTCAATGCTGCTGCTACTGCAAGTACACCTGTATTCCGATTTGCCAGCATTAGCGAGCCCTTATCAGAAACAAACCATTCCGCATAAGTTCGGTTTTTGATACGTTCATAGTCCGCATTGGTCAAGAAGGGCTCATCGCTGAAGGGATAATAGCGCGACTTAGCCTCAATTCCGGCGTCGGTTCGCACATAGATTGCCGCAATGTCGGTACGGAACTCATTGATTTCCCGCAATCGTTCTTCCGTAGTTTGCACTGCTAGAGAAAGCGATTCAGCTGCGTCGCCCACTACAACCTGTTCAATCAACTCATCATTATCTACCAGATTCGAAATATACACCATATCAGTCAGCAGGCTGTCCATTTCGCTGGATACCTTTTCGATAATCTGTGTACTTGATTCCAATGCCATGTCACTGATATGCTGAACAGAAATTATATACACAAAAACGCCCACCACTGCAAGTGGCACTACCATGAGCAAGGTAAAATATAAAAACAATCGATTACCCAACGAGTATAAAAACTCATCCTTTATTTTCTCTAACATTCAGCCACCGCCATTCATTTTTATTATCGCACGCATATTGATCTTCTGTCAATTGCGATGGAAAAGAAGCCCTGCAGGTATTTCTGCAGGGCTTCCTTCTATGGAGAGAAGAATAAGGTGTATTTAAAATTTGGATGATTAGCGTTATTTAACTGCATTGAGGAAGGTACGTTGATATGTCAGCACACCCGATGCACTTGTGAAACGTGACAGATAAGACGGAGGCGAAGTGATAACAACTCGATGAATCATATCCTCAAACTCAGGCTCCATGAGCATCTTATCAATATACGGATACATCAGTTCACCGCCCATTGAGCAAATAATCAGCCGGCTGTCCGGCAGGTTGGAATTTCTCAGCACACGCAGGGCGTGGCGAGTCGCATCAAGGCCGTCTGCGCCCTCCTCATTCTCTGCATTTCGGTATGTCAGCGTCCATTTTGCTTTATCAACTACCTTTGCCAACGAGCCGGCCGCTTCAGCGGGTGACAACATATCCTGTGACGCCATCAACTCACGAATCTTTTCAGCAATCGTAATGTTGCCCGATTCTGCATAATCAGACAGCATCTTACGCAAGGACATTGTGACATTAAAGCGCTGCTTGATAAATGTATTAATAAAATAGGGTTTTGCCTGCAGGGCCAGCGCAATCTGGTGCGGCTCAAACATCAGGGTGAAGTTGGTGCGGTATCCCTTCTCCCACAAGCGATAGGCGAGATTATGTCCATAGAAATTCGTCTCAACCGTACCATCCTCAAAGCCCTTCTGGAAACTGCCGTCTATCAAGCTTGGCGCATCCGCCTTGGCAATCGGTCCGGTGTGCGGCACCTTAACAACCAGACGATACGGCGTTAAAATTTCCTCAAAGCGTGCAATCTCTTCCATAAGCTCGCTTTCAGAAGCGAAGGGATTATCCACTTCAACGCTAATATCCGTGCCCGGCCCCAGAATTTTGCAAAGTTCTTCCATGACCTCATAACGATCCTTGAACTTGCCACCGACATTTGCCTTCGGGTTATTGATGAAGCTGTCGTAGATAATTGCCGGATTACAGGTTAAATTGGCAATAAAATTCTTGACCGGCGCAACCTCATAGGGGTTAGCGCTATCCGCCGAATACAGCACGCGAGTAGGCCGCTTGACGCCATTTTCTCCATAAGAAATATCGCGTTTAAGATCAATCTGCGCGCTGCCATCTGCACCGAAACAAAACACTGGACGAAACCCTGCAGGAATCACCCCTTCGGACACCTGAAACGTATGAATGACCTTATCGAACTCCGGTGTCACACCAAGTGCAGTTGCGCTCTGCGCTAACAGGGCGACATCATCAGCCGAAACGTCCAACTGTCTGATGCGCTTCCAGTTATCTTCATTCAGTCCAGCCTGCAGCTGAATCTTACCCGCAGCATGTAGCGCATCGAGTGTCACCTTCATGTTTTTTACTGATACCATTTTGCTGTTCTCCTTTTCAATCAGGCCTATTTGCTATGTTTTTATCATAAAACAGGCGCTCCCGTATCTCAATTCAAAATGCTTTCACTTTTTCATGAATCCATTCCACATTTTAACGCTTCTTATCACGAATGGTAGACAGGATTACCGCTACCACAATTATGGCACCCTTCAGCATAAGCTGCGGATAGTTTGGCACATTCATCAGGTCAAGAATGTTATTGATAATACCCAGAATAAACACACCAATCACTACGCCTGATACACTGCCCGATCCGCCGGCGAAGCTAACGCCGCCGATGACAACTGACGCAATCGCATCCATGTCCAGTCCATCGCCGCTCGTCGGCGCACCGACACCTAGACGCGCAGTCAGCAGAATGCCGCCAAGCGCACAGCAAAACGCAGAGAATGCATACGGAAACACCTTCCATTTTGCCACACTAATGCCGCTGAGTTTTACCGCTTCTTCATTACCGCCAAGCGAATACATGATGCGGCCGATTACAGTAAAGCGCATGAATATAAATGTTGCCGCAATCATCAGTAACCAAGCCAAACAGATGACCGGCACCGGACCTATGGTCCCCGAGCCCAGCCAGTACATGAAATCCGCTCCCGAAGTGGCAGTCCATGAAATCGGTATTGCCTGCGTATACCAATACGCAACACCACGGGCAAAACTCATCATGCCCAGCGTAACAATAAACGGCGCGATTCTCAGCCGCGCTACAATCAAGCCATTAAAGCAACCAATCAGCGTGCAGATTGCCATTGTAGCAATGATTGCTACTCCGACAGGCATATTCCGCATGAAACCCGCGACCAAAACACCTGCAACAGCTACAACTGAGCCAACTCCCAAATCAATGCCGCCTGTTAGGATAACGACAAACATACCCATGGCAACAACCATGTTCAGTGCTACCTGTACAACCAGGTTGGATACATTGGGCGCGGATAGAAATACCGGGGATATGCACGATGCGATGATAACCATCATCAGCAGCACAATCAATGGAATGGCCTGCTCTTTAAAATACACTTTCATGCCAGAAAGTGCAGCATTCTTTCGCTTAGGCACATCTGCCTGTAATACTTTTTCACTCATGCCGTTTCACTCCTATACATCAGGCTGAGAATATGTTCGCTGTCTTCAAGGTTTTCATTCACTTCACCTACAATACGGCCGCCACGCATCACGAGGAGTCGGCTGCATAATCCCTGCACTTCTTCTATCTCAGAAGAAATGACAAGAATGGACATGCCCGCCTTACGCAAATTTTCCAGTAGCGCATATATCTCTGATTTTGCACCCACGTCAATGCCCTGCGTTGGTTCATCAAAAATCAGAATATCCGGATGGGCGGAAATCGCCTTAGCCACCACTACTTTTTGTTGATTGCCGCCCGAAAGCGTGTTGACAGGGCTTTCTATTGTATCTGCTTTGATTCGCAGTTCTGTGCGCAGTGTTTCAATATAATCCCGTTCATGCTGATCATTGATGAAGCCACCCTTTGCCATACGGCCGAAATTAGATAACGTTACATTTTCCCGAATCGAACGAATCAGAACCAGCGCCTCACCCTTGCGATCCTCCGGCGCCAGGAACATGCCGTGTTTTACCGCATCAGCCGGCGAACGCAGTCTAATTGGCCTGCCACCGATTTCGACACTTCCGCTTTTGAGCTTATCCAGTCCGTACAGCGCACGCACCATTTCTGTGCGGCCGCTTCCTACCAAACCTGCCACACCTAGAATTTCTCCTTTGTGCAACTGAAATGAGATGCCTTCCACTTTATCAGTGGTAACACCCTTCGCTTCCAGAACGACCTCACCTAGTACATCATTTGATTTTTCCGGAAACATCGCATCAACCCGTCGGCCCAGCATATGTACAATCAAGTCAGCCTTGTTTAAGTGAACGTTATCTAGCACGGTAATCATACTTCCATCACGCATAATTGCAATGCGGTCGCAAAGGCGGAACAGTTCCTCCAACCGATGTGAAATGTAGATCATCGTTGTTCCCTTCTTTTTGAGAACAGCAATTAGGTGAAACAATATCGTAACCTCTTGATCAGACAGCACCGCGGTCGGCTCATCAAGAATTAACAGTTTCGGCTCGCGCTGCAGCACCTTTGCCACTGCTATCAACTGCTGATTTGCGACATTGAGGGTCTTTACCTTAACGCGTGCATCAATCGGAATTCCATATTCTTTTAGCAGTGCTTCTGCGCGTTCAAATAAAGTCTTCCAATGTACCACGCCATTCATCAGCGGTTCACCGAGGAAAATATTCTCGGCCACTGTCAGATCAGGAACCAATTCTGCTTGCTGATACACCTGCGCAATCCCCAGTTTTTTCGCCGTGACGGTATCCCGATAGTCTCTTTTTTCACCCTGAAACCAGACCTCCCCGCTGTCCTTTGTATAAGCGCCTGTAAGAATCTTCATCAATGTTGATTTTCCCGCGCCATTTTCTCCGGCCAGCGCAATCATTTCACCTTCACGAATTTCAACGGAAATATCCTTTAATGCATGCACCGCACCAAATCGTTTTTCTATGTGCTTTAGCTCTAAAATTGGTTTCATAGTATCACTCCTTTCCGCAATCACCCTATATATTTTGAGCACCCCGCCAAATATAGCGGGATGCTCAAAAGAGACTACCTGTCTATCATTAAAATCCTTCGAAACCGTCGCAATTCTCCGGCGTAAGCAGCTCAGGCTGCATCGCCATCAATTTAGATGTCGGCACATTTGCAGAATCATTGAGCAAATTTACAATAGTACGTGCTGCAACTTCACCAACCACCACCGGACTGTTTACACCCAACGCCTTAATGGAGCCGCCGGCCTTCATAATCTCAACTGCAGCCTTTGATCCGTCAACTGCTCCCATGATTACGCTTTGGTCACGCCCCTGTCGCTTAGCGGCTGCATAGGCACCTACAACATGTGCGTCGCATGTGCCGATGATACACTTCAGATTTGGATTCGCCACCAACATGTTTTCTGCCGTTTCCATGCCGGACTGCTCCGAATAGTCGCCTGCATACAGGAAGGAAACTTCCTTCAAACGTCCTTCCGTGTCAATAGCTGCAATCGCATCGCGTGCACCCTGATTCCGGTTGGTCGCAATATAATTACCCTCCGTGCCGCCAATGATGCCGTATTCTACCTCGCCCTCATTGCCCGCAAGCATCTGCTTTGCCAGTTCCTCGCCAACCAGATAACCAAGCTGATAAGCATCGGTCACGCATGCAGACAGATACTGTGCTCCTTCGTCCGGCGGCAGATCAACGGAAACCACCGGAATACCTGCATCGTAAGCCTTGTTGAGTGCAATATTAACCGCTTGCTGTGGATCAGCAGGATTTACAATAATTGCATCTACACCCTGCGCAATAAAGTTCTCAATCTGGGAAACCTGCTTGGTTGCATCGCTTTCGCAGTCCGCCAGCAGTGCTTTGCCGCCCATAGCTTCTATCTCTGCCTTGCATGAGTCTGCCAGTGATTTGAAAAAGCCGGTGTTCACATTGAGCATCGCCAGTCCAATCGTATAGCCTTCATCCGCCTTCGGCTGTGGCAGTGAATTGATATCAATGTAGGTCTGTTCTGTCGAAATACCGCCGTAAATCGAGTCCAGATCCAATTTCGTTTCCGCACCCGTGTCATTTGTCCCAGTTCCCGTGGATGATGTTGCACTTTGTCCACTGCACCCGGTAAGCATCGCAGCCATCATCGTACCCGCCAGAACAGTCGCCCAGAATTTATTCATATTCTTATTCATTTGATTGTCCTCCATTCCCTTTTCACCTTTATACTATACCACAATCGCTGTCGGCCGGATTGGAGATCCGGAACCGTTTTTAATCTTGAGTGGCAATGCTGCAAAATAGCACCGTGTTGGAAGCTGATCCAAATTGTGCAGCATTTCCATAATGAATATTTCATGGGGCAGCCAATAATTCTGATGCCCAAACGACTTCATCTCATATCCATCCTGTACGGGAGTATCGCAGGCAATGGTATCTGAGCCTACTGCTTTGACTCTACGGTCAGCAAAGAGTTTTACCGCATCCTCATCCAGCCCGGGTTCATTTGTGGCGTAGTATTTCCAAGTCTTATCAAGCGTCCAATACTGCTGCCAGCCAAAGTTCAGAAGAACAATATCCCCTGCTCCCGCCTGATCCTGCATCTGCTCTTCCAGCGCCAGCAGCTGTGCGGCCGTGATACGTTCTCCCGGTTTTGCGTCAAGCTTCTGCAAATCATAAACAATTGCTGGACCGAACAGCATGTTTACCGGATAAGTATCGATTGTACAATCCATCATTGCAGGAATAATGTGTGCCGGTGCATCGACATGGGCGCCAGAGTGCTCTCCCAACACAAGTGTTTGGCAATAGTAGCCGTCGTGTTCATGTGTGATTGTTGCATCAACGATAATTTGCGGGTGAGTCGGCCATTTGGGCATGTTATGTTCTATCGCAGGAGACAGGTCGATAAACGACGCACCCGAAAGCAACTCGGCCAATTGTGCAAGCCGATTTTCCATTTTCAAATCCTCCTTTACAATGTTCTATCACTTGAAGTGTCTTTATTTTAGCAGCGATACCGATAAATGCGAATCAACATTTCTATCAGAGCCTTTCATATTTCTACGATTTTCCGTTTCTGCCCTGCGATAGTCCGAAGGGGAGATTCCGACATAACGTTTAAATATCGTGCTGAAATATGTAGAATTATCATAGCCGCACATATATGCGACCTCATAAGAGCGATAATCCCCCGAACGAAGCAGATATTGTGCATGATTGAGCCGTATCTCGGTCAGATAACTGACAAAGGATTGTTTTTTGGCGTTCTGCTTAAATAGAGCACTGAGGTAAGTCGGTGAAATGCCTACTGCTGCCGCCACCATATCAAGTGACAGCTTGGCGTTGGAGTAATGTTCCTGCATATATACCATGGCGCGTTCCACCGCATTCTGATTTCCTTCTGCATTCTCTGCCCAAAAATCACAAATGTCATCCAATATCCGCAGCAGTTCACCCATCATACTATCCAGTGACTGACAGGCCATCAGCCGGCTGTACGCCGTCATCGGTTCCGGCATAATACTCTGGATTGGACAATGCACATCATCAAGAAGCTTAATCACTTCGCCGTAAACAAAGCTCACGAGCATGCTGGTAAATAAATATGAGTTGTGTGTGGTTTTGCGAATGCTTTCTGTTATCTCAGTCAGCTCCCGATGAATATTCTGCTTTTGGAAGCCTGCAAGCGCCTGCGTAATGCGTCGCATATCAAGCCCTGCAGGCAGAGGGGATTGAAAATCTGCTTCCATAGTTTCACTCGCGTAAATATCCTGTCCCGCACCGAGCAAAAACGCGCAATCCACGCATCGCTGCACCTCGTCATAAGCCTGTCGGCAATGTGCAATCCCGCCGTTCTGAACAGAGGACACGATTGTCGTATATTTCATTTGTATTGTCGCCGCCCTCAGCCGTCTGATATAGGAGCGGATTTGAAATCGCAACTCATCCTCCGATTCTCCAATAAATAAAACGAAGTATCGACCGTTATCATTTTCGATAATTTGTATCTCCTCATTGCTGTGTGAAATCAGCAAGGTTTCAAGTCTTTGAGTAAATGTGAATATTGTTTCTTCATCCATCTCCTCCGTCAGACGATCAAAGTCGTCTATCTGAACGAGAACACCTGCACAAAGCATTGTGTTTCTCCAACGAGGTGCAATACTAGCAACCAGCTCCTCTGCACTTTCCTGTCCTGCCAAGTAGCGCCGGAATAACCTTTGCTGTTTTAACCTGCCATCCGTCTGCGCCTGCTGATGCAGTAACTGGATTTCACTTTGTTCACTATGCTGGGTATCCAGTTCCCGCCTCAAACGTATTAACACCCGGCAAAGCGGCATCAATTCAACCGGTTTGAGTAAATAGTCACTTACTTCAAGCTGCAGTGCCGTCCGTGCGTAATCAAACTCACTATGGCCAGTCAAAATTACAATCTTGCAGTTTGGCTGCTGCTCACGCAACGCACGAATCAAATCCAATCCATCCATGCGCGGCATTCGTATATCGGTAATGATGATATCAGGCCTCAGGTCTTTTGCCTGTGCAAGGGCGTCTTCCCCATCTTGCGCAACAGCGACGAGCAGCAAACCCAACGCCTCCCAGCCAACTGCACGAGCCACACCTTCCCGTATAATTTCTTCATCATCCGCTAATATTACCCGATACATCCGTTAACCCTCCCAGCGTTTTCGGAATCCTCAATCGAACCGAGGTGCCCATCCCCTGCTCGCTCATTACCTGTATTTCATACTCCTTACCAACTAAAATGCGGATACGGTCACACACATTGCGCATGCCATACCCCTCCGTACCCGTGCGGTTGCTGCACTCAAGAGAATCCCGTAAGGACTGCAGCTGCTCTGGTGACATACCTGCTCCGTCATCTCGCACTTCCATCAGCAAATCATCCTCAACTTCCAACACATTCACAAATAAATGGCACTTATGCCCAGCAGGTTTAATCCCATGGTATAGTGCATTTTCAACAATCGGCTGCAACAACAGCTTAGGCGTCATGTAGCCGCGAACGCAATCATCTATGTAAATGGAATACGTAAAAATTTTGTTGTATCTAATTTTTTGAATTGCCAAATAGCTGTCAACATGCTTCACCTCATTTTCAACTAAAATCAAATCACTCCCTTGGCTTAAACCGATGCGGAAAAAGCTGGTCAATGCCGTCACCATCTCGCCTGCTTTATCGTTATCGCCATCCCAAATCAGCCAATGAAGCGAATCGAGCGTATTGTATAAAAAATGTGGGTTGATTTGAGCCTGCAGCGCTTTATACTCTGCCCAACGCAGTCGAGCCTGCTCGTGCTGCACGGTTTTAAGCAGTTCGCTGATATGGGCTGTCATGTTTCGTATACTGTTGGCCAGCGCGCCTATTTCATCTTTACGAACAACAGAAAGTTCTGCCGTAAATTCTCCGGTTTCAACTGTTTTTACATATTTCATCATTGCTGTAATCGGCCGTAATTCATAGTTACACAGACCTCTCGATACTACAACATTGATGAGCGATGCCAATAAGCCAATCCACAGCACGGTTTGCAGGATGCTTCTGCTGTCCTCGCGCAAAAAATCCTTGTGAACCAGGCCGCAAATCGTCCACCCGCTTGACGGCAATCGGCTATATAAAAGAAAATAATCCTTTTTCTCCCGCACCTCCAGCTCATTACCAATCGCCTCGCTACGCATTAAATCAGTCACAAGTTCTGCCTGCCGCTCATCATTTCGCATCGAGGACAGCAGGGTTCCATCTCGCCCAATCAGAAACACATTGCTGTTTTCACCCAAATCCGTGCACATCATGCGTTTGATTTCTGACAGCTTAACCTCAATTACTACCACACCGCAGGGCTGTCCGCTTTTCGCATTCGTTAAGGATGTCACTGCGCTTAACACTGCGTCGCCCATGTTATTAACAAGCATCGATCCATTTGGGCAGCACACCCATTGCATAGCCGCATGATTCCGCGCCAGCTGATACAGTTCCGCAGACATTCCCAACTTTTCCCGCACTGAATAGTAGCGAGATTTGGCCACCATACCATTATCCAGCACCAGATAAACACCGCTTACTGCTTCATAATACGTACCAAGCCGTTTCAGCTGCATACCCAGTGCCGTTTGGATGCTCTCCCGCTCGGTCTGATCCGTCAGGTTGCCGCTCAGCCGCTGCTGAATCGCCGAATCATCAACAATCTGTTCAGACAGCTTATCCACATCGCTGATGAGCTGGTCAAAATCAAGCGAGAGATTGTTTACGATTTGAGAGGAAAGGCGCAGCGCACTGCCGCTCATGCGCTTATCAGATTCCCAATAAATCATCCCACCAGCCACCGCTAACGGAATCATCATCAGCAGCGTAAAGTATGCCAGCAGACGTCTGCCTAATGATTGATGAAAAACATTTCGAAGCCTCCGCATTGCCCTGCTCCTTCCAAAACGACACAAGACCGACCCGCAAATACGCGGTTCGGTCTGTGCCAAATAATGAATCTATCTAATCTTCACCCAGGTACATTTTACGTACCTTATCGTTCTCAAGCAGTTTTTCTCCCGTATCGGTCAACGTAATCTCTCCTGTTTCCATCACATAACCGCGGTCTGCCACTGCCAACGCCATACTTGCATTTTGTTCTACCAATAAAATGGTTGAACCCATCTGCTGCAACCGTGGAATGATTTTGAAAATCTCATCGATAAAGATAGGAGCAAGCCCCAGGGACGGTTCGTCCAAAATGAGTAGTTTTGGATTTGAAATCATTGCTCGAACCATGACAAGCATCTGCTGTTCACCGCCTGACAACGTCCCAGCTGTCTGCCATACCCGTTCCTTCAACCGCGGAAAAATTTCAAAGAGCGACTCAACCTCTCCTTGAATATTCTGTTTATCCCTACGAAGGAATGCACCCATTTGAATGTTCTCCATAACCGTCAGCTTCGGAAACACATGGCGTGATTCGAGCACCTGTGCAATGCCCCGCTTTGCCACCTTATGAGCCGACAGTCCATAGATGCTCTGCCCATAAAAATCAATACTGCCGCCACATGGTTTTAGGATTCCTGAAATACAGCGCAGCAACGTAGTTTTCCCTGCGCCATTCGCACCAATCAACGCCACCACCTCATTTGCGTTTACTTCAAGGCCTACTCCTTTAAGTGACTGAATTGCGCCATACTTATGTTCAAGATTCTTTACGGTCAGCGTGCTTTGCACGAGCGACACCCCCTTTTCCCAAATAGGCCTCAATCACCTGCTCATTTTTCTGGATATCGCATGGCAGCCCCTCTGCAATCTTGGCGCCATGATCCAGCACAGTAATCTGATCCGATAACCCCATTGCTAGCTTCATGTCATGCTCAATCATCAAGATTGTAATGCCCTGCTCACTAATGGCACGAATAATACGAATCAGATTATCTTTTTCAACCGAATTCATACCGGCTGATGCCTCATCTAGCATCATCAGTTTCGGCTTACTTGCTAAGCCACGCACAATTTCAAGCAACCGTTGTTCCCCATACGGCAGGTTGCAGGCCAACTCTCCGGCACGACTTGTCAAGCCGACAAAATCAAGCAGTTCATAGGCACGCTCTATCATCAACTGCTCTTCATCCCGTTCGGCCTTTGTTCTTAATATTGCCGAAGCCAATCCCGACTGGGTGCGGCAATGCTGTCCAATAATCACGTTTTCCAAAACATTCATCGTAGGAAACAGACTTATATGCTGAAATGTACGTGCAATACCGAACTGATTAATCTCATACCGCTCGTGTCCGTTGATTTTTCGACCTTCTAAACATACATTACCGAGCGTTGGCTGATATACACCTGAAATAACATTGAAGCAGGTTGTTTTTCCCGATCCGTTTGGACCAAGCAAGCCATGAATTTCTCCCTTTTCAATGCTCATATTCAGCTCGTTGATTGCCTTGAGGCCGCCAAATTGCATGGTGACATTCTCCACCTTTAGTAACTCCATGTCATTTCGCCTCCTGTTGCTTCCTTCCGGTTCGCCCCGGTAATTTATTTAACAAATGATAATATCGGTTTCTCAATGTACCGGCAATGCCATTCGGCATAAAGAATAGCACAAAGATAATCAATGCACCGTAAATCAGCATTTGATATGTACCAAATTTCTGCAGAAACTCTGTTACAATAATAATCAGCAAAGATCCAATAATGGGTCCATAGAATGTTCCCATGCCACCCACGAGAATCATAACAAGAAACATACTGGACTGATCGGCAGAGAACGACTCCGGACTGACAAACCTTACAAGATGCGCATACAGCGCGCCACCCACACCCGCATAGAACGCCGCAATCGTGAATGCCATCGACTTATAGCATGAGAGTTTCATACCAAATGCCTCACTCGCATCCGGATTGCACTTAATAGCCTGCATTGCACGTCCGACTCGCGAATCAACGATTCGGTTTTTTATAATTAAGAACAGAAGTACCAATGCAAGTACAAAGTATAAATACGAAGCCTTACTGGTCAGTTCAAAACCGAACAGGTTCACCACCGGAATGCCGCCAATACCGTTCGCACCGCCCGTCAGCTGTGTTGGGCCATTCAATGCCAGTAACCGGACTATTTCACCAAACCCTATCGTAACGATAGCTAGAAAATGATGCACTAGTTTGGAACACGGAATCGCGAGGACATATCCCACAACCGCTGCAATCGCAGCAGCAATAATCATGGAACAGATGACAGGCAACCCGGCTTTGCTTAATATAGCACTGAAATATGCACCAATCGCATAGAATCCAGCCTGCCCTAGTGAAATCTGACCTGAGTATCCGAATAAAATATCAAAGCCGGTATTCACAATGATATAGATTCCAAGCGTGCAGAGGATTAAGTGCACGTATGTGGATTCACGGAATAAAACCGGATATACGACAACAAGCGCAATCATCACAAACGCAATCAAACGCTGTACCTTGGTTGTGGACAGGGTTTTTATTATCTTATTCATATAGTTCCCTCCCCCTTAATCCGCCTTGACTTTAAGGATACCGTGGGGCATCACAAAAAGCACAAAAATCAGCACACCAAACGATATAATGTCCTTAAACGAAGACGAAAGGTAGCCTGCAGCCATTGTTTCGACCACACCGAAAATCAGGCCGCCGATGATTGCACCATACATATTACCGTATCCACCAAGGACAGCCGCAGCAAATCCCTTTGTTGATAGGATAGCTCCCATCTTAGGATATACGCCATAAATCGGAGCAAGCAGAATACCCGCTATCGCCGATAATACCGCCGCAAGAGCCCATGCCATTCCTACGGTAAGCGGAACATTAATACCCACTACGCCAGCTGCCATCGGATCCTGTGCCGCCGCCCGCAGGCTGGTACCGAGTTTGGTTCTGCTCATAAAGAAATGCAGCAATACCATACATGCAAGTGTAACCACCATGATTGCAATTTGTTGTGGTGAAATAGATACTCCACCCATTTTAATTGGGCTTTCCCCGAACGACGATGGGAAGTTCTTCACATCCGATCCCCATACAATCATTGCAAGATTTTTCAAAAAAATAGATAGCCCAATCGTAGCCAATACAATATGAATCTGTTGACTGCCACGCCGCAGAAGCGGACTAATCATACTGCGTTCCAGTAACATACCAACGGCGAACATGATGCCAATAGCAATCAGCACCGCCAACAGAAATGGCACGCCAAGACCGACATATATTGTGAAAGCCACATAAGCGCCAAGCATGAAAATTTCACCTTGCACAAAACTCATTAAACCAGATGCGCTGTAAATCAAGCTATAGCCAAGGCCGATCAACGCATAGATGCAGCCCACGGCGATACCGCCAATCAGCAACTGCAAAAGCATAGCACTTCCCCTTTCCTGATTGAAAGCAGCCGGTCCAAATTGGCGGACCGGCTGCTTCTGCCTTCTTACTCAGCCTCGATGTATTTTCCATCCTTAATTTCAAAAATGCGCATTGAATCAATACCCTCGCCATTCTTGCCTTTATAGGAGAAGGTACCTGCCAAACCGACATAACCATCAATATTGTTGTATGCTTCACGCAGTTCAGCGCCGTGATCCACACCAGAGGTCTCCATTGCCTCTGCAATCATTTTAACACCGTCATACGCGCGGAAAGCGTTGTCGGATGCCGGGGCTGCGCCGAATTCCTCTAGGTATGCCTCAAGGAATGTCTTCATATTTTGGTCTTCCGCATCCTCCGGATTCTCATAGACCAGATATTGTGCTGCAAAACATACGCCATTTGCCGCATCTCCTGCATTTTGCAGAATCTCAGGTAATGTATAACTTTCCGAACCCAGAATGGGGCCACTAAAGCCAGATTGACGCATCTGCTTAGTCACCGCACCCAGGTCATCACCAAGGCACCAGATGAACACTGCATCAGGAACTGCTGCAGTGATTTTAGCGAACTGACCCGTAAAATCACGATCGCCGTTTGTCATTGTCTCATTCGCAACAAATTCGATGTTGTAGTCTGCACAGGCACTTTTAAACCCATCTGCACCCGAAGTTCCATACTCATCATTGCTGGTAAACAATGCGATTTTGTGATAACCCTGATCATTCGCATATCTCGCCAATTGCTTGGCCGATACTGTGGAATTTGAAATCGAACGGAACAAATAGGTGTAGCCCTGCTCCAACCAGGTTGGAGAAGTACCGCCTGCAACACACAACGTCTGCGACTCCTCAATTACAGGCCCTGCTGCCTGCACATTCGCACTATGTAAACTGCCAAAAATCGCGTTAACCTTATTCACCTGCACCAGTTTGGTTGCCGCCTTAACAGCCTCCTCCGGTGATGACTTGTCATCATACGAAACAATTTCAACCTGGCGACCAAGGATACCTCCGCTTTCATTCAGTTCATTCACTGCAATCTGCACACCATTCAGAGCTGCCTGTCCGGCCTGCGCCGTACCACCAGTGAGTGGTCCAAAGTATCCAATTTTAATTGCACCCTCCGTTCCAGAAGTTGCGCTTTCTCCACCTGCCGCATCCGAGCCTCCGCCGCAGCCTGACAAAAGATTAATAAGCATTGTGCCACACAGCATCCAACCCAGTTCTCTTTTCATCGTGATTCTCCTTTACTCTTGACTTGGTTATTGCCTTATCAGCTGTTGTTTGTATCTTAACGCAATCTTTTATTTTACTGAATCAAAAATCTTATAATAATCTTTCATTTTTCTATAACCTCTCCTGCTAGGGAATGTGTCTCCCTGTTTGTCTTTCAACAAATTCAGCCACTGACTTGTCAATCAGTGGCTGAATTTAAAAGAGGGGGGAAGAAAGAAGTTAATTATCGAATGTTAATATAACCTTAAGCGCCTTTTTTTCGCGCACTAATTGAAACGCTTCCTCAAGTTGATCATATGGGAGCACATGGGAATAGAAATCCTTTGGATTCACCTTGCCGCTCTCAATCATCGCGATTGTATCATCCATAATTCTATATTCACCATACGGGAAGTTAAGCATGTGCAGAGAAGTATTGCATTGCAGGCGTGATGTGTCAATCAACCGGTCATCCTTTTTCAATACACCCAGCGAACATACTTTTCCTCCGGGTTTGAGATATCCACTGCCCTCATATAGAATGCTGGTGAACCCAACTGCATCCATAACCAAATCAAACTTACGATTATTAAGCACCTCTGATACATTTTCTTCAGCAAAGTTAATCGTTTCATCCACCTTGGCTACTGCCTTTGCTTGTTCCAAGCGTGCAGATACACTATCAATTTGTACGACTGTCTTCGCACCTCGCAGCTTGCAGAACATCGCCAATGCAATTCCCATTGGCCCTGCACCGTATACCAAAATCTCCATGCCCGATCCTGCTCCGAAATTCTTTGCAGCGCTGTGACACTCAGCGAGAGAAAGCAAGACTCCTGCATCGATATAACTGATACTGTTCGGAAATTTATGCTGCTTAGGGAAAGGAATGTGTTCTTCTGCAAACCCATCCTCCCGCATCGCATCACGATCACACACCAAGCCAAATTGCGCCATACTGCCATGTGTTTTCGTATATCCATTTCCTGCATCCGGGTAAAGATTGGGATGAATAAAGCGCTCACCAATCCGAATGTTACGCACTTTACTGCCCAGTGCAATCACTTCACCCGCACCCTCGTGTCCCAACACAGTGGGGTATCCTCCAAATCCGGTTTCCAACGTGCCTGCAATAATCTGCGAATCTGTTCCACTGCAAATACCGCAGGCGTGTACGCGAACCAATGCCTCATACTCGCCAGGCACAGGTTTGGGGACATCATCAACCACTCGAACATCATTTGCTGCAAGTACTGCCACTGCCCTCATCATTTCCATCATTTTGGCCTCCTTGTCACCTTTTCTATAACTAAACTATCACCTTTCTTTCTTCAGCTCAAC
Source organism: Butyricicoccus sp. Marseille-Q5471 (assembly GCF_951230135.1). Taxonomy (GTDB): domain Bacteria; phylum Bacillota; class Clostridia; order Oscillospirales; family Butyricicoccaceae; genus Agathobaculum. The sequence goes on from NZ_CATNVC010000007.1 coordinate 136,556, forward strand.
ATGAAAATATTTTAAAAATCTCTTAAAACCTTTCACATTTTTATGCCCTTATAGGATAGATTTCAATTATGAAAGATTTTTTTATAAAAAATAAAACAGAAAACCACCTGTCCAATTTAAAATGAAACAGGTGGTTTAATTCGGTTTTTGTGTCTTCCAACTATTTACCATTTCAGGAAAGGCCGGCCTTTTTATTTGGATTTTTCCTCGATACACTTTTAATGCTTTTGCGCTCCAAAAGAAAACGATGCCCCTTCCGAAACCATGCAGGATGTTCTCTGACTCGACTCTCTAAGGAGCTCTTCGTCAGGATCATCCTTTTCTTTCGGAATCGCAAACTGAAGTTATGTTAGTCAAGTGTTTTAAAAAAGCAAATATCATATAGCAGGCCATGCGTTGCAGGTGTCCAGAGGAGCAGGTGCATCATGGAGCCCCGCGAACATGTGCTCCCGCATGCGCCTCTGGTCGGCGCAGACGAGTCGACATTGTGAGGCGAGTCGAGACGAAACAATTATATCTATCGGCTGATTCTAATCAGGCGGTTCTGTTTCATTGCGGGGGTTCTTGTTGGTACTCTTTCTTATAGGAAAGCCCCCCTTTTTTTCTGACGCACCAGATGCTTCCCATATTTATAGGGGGTCTTTTTCAGCTATTTCGAAAGGAAGAAAACTCATGTTATTCATCCATATTTAAAGCCTGCATAAGATCGAAAAAGATAGTTTGTAGTGACTGTTGCAGCACCGTATGAAAGGCATGATCCCAGAGATAATCACTCTCCAAATTGGTTTCTGAAAGAATCAGGCAAATTTCTTCAGGCATTACTAATGTTTTTAGGAACCAATGTTTAAACACCGCTTTCTCAAAAGGATTGTAAATGGTAAGATAAAGTACACACTTTTCAGCCAATAGAACTGCACAGTTTTTCGACACATAAAGTGCACAGTTTTTCGCCAAGACTGCACAACCTCCGAGGAGTTGGTAAAATGAAGCCAGCCG
>NZ_CATNVC010000008.1 GCF_951230135.1 Butyricicoccus sp. Marseille-Q5471
GGCTGGCTTCATTTTACCAACTCCTCGGAGGTTGTGCAGTCTTGGCGAAAAACTGTGCACTTTATGTGTCGAAAAACTGTGCAGTTCTATTGGCTGAAAAGTGTGTACTTTATCTTACCATTTACAGCAGGATTACAAAAGAAGGCTTTCGATTGCCCTGAAAGCCGCGAAGGTATGCATTTTTGAGGTGGATGTGAATCGTCAGCTCTATACCTTCTTTGAAAATTCGGAAGCAATATTCGGCGTATCCGGTGAACAAATTTTGCAGGACGTGCAGCGATACAGCAGCCTGTCTGCTGATGCATACCAGAAACGGGTGACAGAGTATTTTGTGCACCCGCAGGATACGCAGGTTGTGGCGCATGCTTTTGAGTCGATTTTCAACGGGGAACCGACTTCTTATGAGGTGCGGATGAAAACAGGGCAAACGGGATATGTTTGGTGCAAAGTAAATGTTACACCGATTATCAAAGACGATGGCTCTATCATTATGATTGGCATCATTGCAGACATACAGGATATGTATGATCGGATTGATTCGCTGACGCGGGAAACCCAGACGGATACCTTTACCGGCTTGTATACCAAGCGCCGATTTGAGGAACTGAGCGGTGAGATATTGCGTAAATGTCCGGGGGAAAAAGCTGCGCTTATCTTTTTGGATTTGGATGATTTTAAACTTATAAACGATACTTATGGCCATCAGGCAGGCGATGAGGTGATATTGTCTGTGGCAAAGCACTTGGAAACTGTGTTTCGCCGGCAGGATATTCTTGCACGGTTTGGCGGAGACGAGTTCGTTGTTTTGATGCGGGATGTTAGGGATAAAGTAACGGTGGTTGAAAAAGTACAAAGACTGCTTCAGCAGAACGACAATGCACTGGGCGTAACCAAGAGCGTTGGAATCTCCTTTTATCCGGATTCGGCAAAAGAGTATGAGATGCTGCTGAGCAAAGCGGATGCAGCATTGTATCGAGCGAAAAAAACAAAGAATACATTTGAGTTGGCATAAATAAAGCGAATTACAAAAACGATTTGTCATATGAAAAGCCGAGCGCCAAACGGCGCTCGGCTTTTTTGTGCATATTGTTACTTTATCCATCGCCCAGCAGACGGACTTTTATTTCATCGATACGGCAGCCAGAGGTTTTCAGCGCCTGAATTTTTGCGATTCGCGCAATCGCCCGTTCGCGGGGGAAACGGCGGGTCAGGTTCTGCTCGGCTTGTTCGTAAGGAAGTAGGCCTTCCTCGGTGTAGAACTTGAGGGTAGAATATCGACATCCGGTTAGGCGTACGAGCTCACCAATCGAGACGAATTGGGCGCTTTGAATGGTCTCCAGAGAGCGTTGACGAGACATAATCGAGCCCCTCTGTCAACCAAAAAGCGGATAGCGGCGCAAACGAGCACCGTAAACCGGTATGCGGATACCACTACCGCCAACCTGCACAGCGCTAGGGACCGCTTCATATAAGACATTATCAATGCGCAGCAACGGAACTTTGCTCATACGAAGGACTTCCACATCGTGGCCGGCCAGACGGTCTAATATGCGGGAGAGAAACACCTCATTGTTATCATAGAGTCGCTCGGTATCAATGAAGATAGACTGGGAACGCTCAAAAATAGGGAAGAGAAAATTAAGACCAATACCGATATCGGCGGAAGCTGCTTTTTGCTTGAGACCCAATAGACCCTTGAGGCTGCTTTCCAGCGTGCTATGAATTTCGAGCGGCAAAAGCTGATGCGCAAGGGGACTGACACGATAAGCCTTTTGCATTTGTACCTGCACCGTGGGTAATTCTCCTTCGTTGAACAGGTCGTGGATGCAGCCGCTCTCCCGCAGCAGCCAGAACAAGATAATGTTCTCATCCGCCATTTGATCGTCTTCCAGAATCTCGGCACGCAGGCCTTCGGATAGTCGGGTATAAACGGACGCTTCGGTGCGATACTCGTTGTATTGCGTACCGTTGTCCTGCGCGTTCAAATCACATCCGAGCAAACTGGGTACGGTATCGAGCAGATTATCGCCCTGCAGTTGATCGGAAATACAACGCTCCAATACTTTCAGCGCCTTATCATGTAACTTCTGGGTGCGCTGCACGACAGAAATCAGAGTTTCGCCCGTGCGTGGTGCAAGCTGATCTAATACGGTTTGCTGATAAAGTGCCAATGTACTTTCCGGCGGGCAAACAAAGAGGCTTTTTAGGCTGCAGCCTGAAGATATCTGCAATTCAAGCGCGACAGCTGCGGCGATGCCTCGAAGAGCCATTCGTTTTGCGATTGTGATGCGTTCCAGATCCTGCCCATTGAGGGCGATTAGAGCAAAACGCTGTGAAATGTTGAGGTGTGTCAAAGAAATCCCTCCTTGGAGGTAAATAAAATTTACTTACTACTTACGATTTGAATATAACACTTTTGATTCTATCTGTCAAGCGGTAGAATAATGATTGTAAGCTACACACAAAAAGGGTATAATGAACCTGTACAAAAAGTAGAAAGAAGGAGGAAATGCTCTTGAATATGACAGAAACGCTGAAAAAGCTATGCACAATGCCGGCAGTCAGCGGTTTTGAATCAGACGCAGCAGGAACAGTTGCCGAATGGCTGCGTCCTTATTGCGATGCGGTAGAGATTGATGCACTTGGCAGTGTGCTAGGACTCAAGAAGTGCGGAAGGGATGGCGCCAAAACCATTTTACTGGATGCCCATCTGGACCAGATTGGCTTTCTTGTCACCGAGGTGTTGGAGGGAGGCTTCCTGCGCTTTGCTGAGGTCGGCGGGGTTGATCCGCGCATGTTATTGGGCAATGAAGTAACGATATTGGCAGACGAGCCATTGTATGGCGTGATTTCATGCATGCCGCCTCACTTGATGAAGGCAGGCGAGCAGGACAAGGCCGTTCCGGTGGATGAAATGCTGATTGACACCGGATTGATCGATGCAAGGAGCAAAATTAAGATTGGAACGCCAATCGTATTTGCTCAGCAACCTACGGAGCTTTCGGGCGGTGTGCTGTCGAGCAAGAGTCTGGATGATCGCGCGGGGATTGCGGCCATTCTGCAAACAATGGAAAAGCTGCAAAATGAATCCCTCAAATGTAATGTTGCCGTGCTGTTTTCCGCGCAGGAGGAAGTAACCGGACTGGGGGCACAGGCAGGCACCTTTGCAATTCGTCCGGAATACGGCATCGCGGTAGACGTGACGCATGGAAAAACGCCTGACGGGCCATCGGACGGTGTTTTTGAGCTCGGAAGCGGTGCTATCATTGGCATGGGTCCCAACATGCAGCGGGAACTGACCAAAGCGCTGATTAAGACAGCGAAGGCCAACGATATACCGTATGCGCTCGAAATTATGGAGGGTAACACCGGTACAAATGCATGGACGATGCAGATTGTTGCGGACGGAACTGCAATGGCTATCCTGTCGATTCCCGAAAAGTACATGCATACACCGATTGAGACGATACAGATATCGGATGTAGAAGCAGTCGCCGAACTCATATATCAGTTCATCCGTGGCTTTGATGGGGAGGTGGCCTTGTGATTGAATTGCTCAAAACGCTTTGTGCCTTGCCGGGCCCGTCCGGCTGCGAAGACAAGGTTCGGGAATTCGTCGTGGCATTCACCCGCCCCTATGCAGACGAGCTGCGCACTGATTCCATGGGAAACGTCATGGTGTTCCGAAAAGGGGACAAGGCGCTGGATCGTCCGGTTGTGTTAGCGGCACATATGGATGAGGTCGGCGTGATTATCAAACGCATTACCGAGGACGGCATGCTGAAATTTGGCTTTGTCGGCGGTGTAGATCCGCGCGTAGTCATCGGCAGACGTGTTAAATTTGGGGACGTGGTTGGTGTAGTCGGTATCAAGGCCGTGCATTTAACAACTGCCACAGAACGTAAAACCATGCCGAAGGCCAAGGATTTGTATATTGATATCGGCGCTTCTGGTAAAGCGAGCGCTGAAGCGCGCGTATCACTTGGAGATTACGGCGTCTTTGATTCTGACTGCGTTGCGTTTGGCGATGGAATGCTCAAGGCAAAGGCCATTGACGACCGCGTCGGCTGTGCAGCACTGCTGACCCTGCTGCGTGACAAGCCGCCGGTTGATACATGGTTCTGTTTCACCGTGCAGGAAGAAACCGGTCTGCGCGGTGCGGCGACGATGACGTTTGCGCTTGATCCGGGGTTCTGTCTGGTGGTTGAAGGCACAACGGCGGCTGATTTGGCAGAGGTGTCAGATGGAAAAGCTGTTTGCCGTGTACGCGACGGAGCAGTGATTCCATTTATGGATGGAGCGACGATATATGATGCGGCATTGTTTGAGTTGCTGCGCAATGCATGCATCAAGCGTAATATTCCGTGGCAAACGAAGAGCCGCGTCGCGGGTGGTACGGATGCCGGACGGATTCATAAAAGCCGTGCTGGTGTGCGCGTGTGTGCGGTAGCAGCACCGGTGCGTTATATTCATTCGCCATCCGGTGTGGCGGCAGTCTCGGATATTGAGGCTGTGTGTCAGGCTGCGCGCGCATTCTTAGAAGAAATCGGAGGGGACGACGATGAGTAAGGTTTTTGAATTATATAAAGAGATAGGCACGGCCTTTGGCCCGTCCGGCCGTGAGGAGAGTGTGCGTGAGACAATCGCAGCACTGGCTGCCTCGTGGATTGACAATATCACCACCGACACATTAGGTAATCTAATTTGCCACCGTAAGGGCGCGGGCAAGAAGGTGATGTTCGCCGCGCATATGGATTCCATTGGCGTGGTTGCGACCTTTATTGACGAACGGGGATTTATCCGATTTTCACAGGTCGGCGGATTGTTTAAGGGCGATTTGATTAACATTCAGGTACGCTTTGCAAATGGAACGCGTGGTGTGATTTCTTATGAGGAAAAGACTCCTTTCAAGGATTTAACGCTTGACCAGTTATTTATCGATATCGGTGCGAAGAACCATGAAGATGTGATGCACATGGTGCAGGTGGGTGATTTTGCTGTATTTGAAGCGCTGTCTTTCGAGCAGAACGGGGTTCTCTGCGGTCCGTATCTGGATAACCGAATTGGCTGCGTCACACTGCTGCTTGCAATGGAAAATCTGTCCGAACAGGAGCCGGAAAACGATCTTTATTTTGTATTCACCGTGCAGGAAGAGGTGGGCCTGCGCGGTGCAGGGGCTGCAGCCTTTGCAATCAATCCTGATGTTGCGGTTGCGGTCGATGTGACGGATACAGGCGATTTGCCGGAGCGAAAAAGTCCGATGGCGGTTGATATGGGTAAGGGTGCGGCCATCAAAATCATGGATCATTCAGCCATTTGTGCCCCTGTCGTGCGTGAGAAGCTCGAACAGGCCGCTGCAGCTGCAGGCCTTGTGGTTCAGCAGGAGATTCTGCGATTTGGCGGCACGGATACGGCAGCGATGCAGAAGACGCGGGCGGGTATCCTGACCGGTGCGGTCTCTATCCCGACGCGGTATATCCATTCGCCGAGTGAAATGTGTGCGGTTAAGGATGTTGAGGATGCAGCGGCGCTGCTTGCTCACTTTGCATCTGTCGAATTTTAAAACAATTTACCACTTTATTTTGTTAAAAATAACAGGTGACAATTCCTTCAAATTCAGGTATGATATAGACACAGCAAAGGAGCTGATCCCACAATTGGATCAGCTCCTATTTTACAAAATTAAGACCATATCATCACTTACATACTACTCTGTGTCCGAAACCGTTCTGAAGTTATTCAGGGCGGTTTCGGGCGTTTTTATGCTTTTTGGACAGGATTTGCGGATACTGCTTTCGTCAAAAAGCTCGGCCGCGCTGTGATATGATGGCAAAGACAGGCGGGGAGGGCTGCGGAATGACCGTATACGTGGATGTACTCTTTCTGACCAATGCAATCATGGATTATGCAACGCTGCTCGCAGCGGCGCGCCTGGGCGGTGTATCCGTAAACCGTTGGCGGGTGTTGCTGGGTGCGGCACTTGGTGGTCTATATGCAGTGGGCTCTGTAATGGCTCCGGCGTTTGGTGTGCTAGTGTTTCGGCTGGTTTGCGGTGTTGTGATTTGCGTGGTCGCTTATGGGAGAACCGCCTGCTTTGTGCGGGTGTGTGCGCTGTACGCAGTGGTGGCCTGTGCGTTCGCAGGACTGGCCGCCGCGCTGGGTGCACTGACCGGAAACCGGCTGTTCTTCGGCACCGGGTATTATTTCGCAGTGCCACTTCGTGTACTGGTGCTGGCAGCCGTATTAGGGTATGCCGTCAGCGGCGTGCTGCTGCGCGGCGACGCAGCACATGGTGCGGTTAGGCGTGAAATCGAAACGCTGCACATTCGGTTCAATGGACGGGAACGCGCGGTATCCGTGCTGCATGATACAGGAAATGATTTGGCGGAACCGTTGTCCGGAAAGCCTGCAATCATTCTCGGCAAAAATGCCGCGGAAAATGTACTTGGCAGTGTTGGGACGGCAATCGAAGAGCTGGATCGTAACAACGCTGCAACTTGCCTGTCACGTGTTTCACCCGAATTTGCGGCTCGCTTTGGGTTGGTACCCTATCATGCGATAGGGACAGAAAGCGGAATGCTGCTTTACGTGCGTCCGGACGCTGTACTGCGCGCGGATGGAACGATGCTTGACTGTGTGCTTGCCGTTAGCCCGGAACAGATGGGAAACGGCGGTTATGAAGGTTTAATCGGCATATGAAAGGAAGAGGTATGATGCTGAAAACATGGTGCGGAAAAGTTTGGAACTGGATTCTTCGTCAACTGGGTAAACAACCGATATACTATATCGGAGGCAGCGAGGTGCTGCCTCCGCCGCTTTCCGCAGAGGAAGAGGCAGCGCAGGTTGTGGCTTGTCAGGCAGGCAGCGCGGAGGCACGCAACACCCTGATTGAGCACAATCTGCGTCTGGTTGTTTTCTTGGCGCGCAAGTTTGAATCAAGCGGCGTGGGAACAGAAGACTTGATCTCCATCGGTACAATCGGCCTGATTAAGGCAGTAGGTACGTATAAAAGCGATAAAAATGTAAAACTAGCCACCTATGCCTCGCGCTGTATTGAAAATGAAATCTTAATGCATCTGCGTAAAATTTCAGGACAGCGCACCGAAATTTCCTTCGATGAACCGCTTTCCTCAGACTGGGACGGCAATGAATTGCTGCTCAGCGATATTCTTGGGACTGAGGCGGACAGTGTGCTTCGCCCGCTCGAAGACGATGTGGATCGTGCATTGCTGCTGCGTGCGCTAGACCTTCTTCCGGCGCGGGAAAAGCAAATTATCTCGCTGCGCTTTGGCATAGGCCGGGCCGAGCCACTGACGCAGAAGGAGGTTGCTGATCTGCTAGGCATTTCGCAGAGCTACATATCGAGATTGGAAAAACGAATCATCGCACGCATGCGCAAAGACATCCTGAAATGGGTGTGATGAACCAATTACGGTAGATACGTGATTTGTTCGACACCATGAATGCCGAGACCGGGTTCGTCCGATACGGAGATGACCTTTTCGTTAAACACTGCACCACCGAGGATGGGATCTTCGGAGCAGAGCACCGGTCCGTCCAAATCAATTTTGGTGATGATTTGCTTGGCGCACGCCAGATGCACTGCCGCATTGACAGAAATCTTGGCTTCCAGCATACAGCCAATCATACATTCTACACCGTAAACCTCGGCCGCCGATGCAATTTTGAGACCGTTGTATAATCCGCCGCATTTCATTAGCTTAATATTGACCAAATCGGCCGCGTGTGTCTGCATAATCGTCAGGGCATCTTCAGGAGAAAATACACTTTCGTCGGCCAAAACGGGCATCGAGATATGGTCGGTGACGTACTTCAGCCCTTCAATATCGTGCGCATGAACCGGCTGCTCTACAAATTCAATAGCCAGTCCACGATCCTCCATTTTGGATAGAATGCGAACAGCCTCTTTGGGCTTCCAACCCTGATTGGCGTCAATACGGATACAAACATCGGAGCCAACCGCTGCGCGAATGGCTTCCAAGCGGCGCAGATCGAGCGCGGCATCCTTACCAACCTTGCACTTGAGGCAGTCGTAGCCGCGAGCGACAGCATCCATCGCATCCCGCGCCATCTCCTCCGGATCGTTGACGCTGATGGTAATGTCGGTCACGATTTGGCTGCGGCTGCCGCCAAGCAGCTTATACACCGGAATGCGGTGCAGCTGACCATATAAATCCCAGAGCGCCATATCGACCGCAGCCTTGGCGCTGGTGTTTTTCAGGATGCAGGATTGCACGGCAAGCATCAGGTTCTCAAAATCATCCACCTCGCGTCCGAGAATGGTTTTGGCAATATGATCTTGAATCGCACCGACGATCGCGCCGGTCGTGTCGCCTGTAATTACGCCGGTCGGTGGGGCTTCACCGTAGCCGACCGCGCCGGTATCGGTGTGAATTTCGACGATGACATCCTCAACCGAGGAAACCGAGCGCAGCGCCGTTTTAAACGGCACGCGCAACGGAACGGAAATTTTTCCGAGCTTTATTTCGGTAATTTTCATTGTAAGACACTCCTTTTCTTACTTGGCCAGTTCATACATGGCGGCTGCAATGATTTCTGCGTTCTGAAGCAGACGCTCTACCTCCATATACTCATCCGGCTTGTGCTCACGCACCTCGTCGCCGGGGAAAATCGGGCCAAAGGCGACCAGATTCGGGATGCATTTCGCATAAGTGCCGCCGCCTATGCTTTTCAGCTCGGCCTTTCGGCCGGTTTCAGCCTCATATACCTTGCTGAGCTTCTGAATCAGTTCCTTTTCGGGGGGCATATAGATAGCCGCCTTGTGCACCATAGCGGTTTCGTCAAAACCGCCGAGGCGGAACGCGGCACGCAGGCGCGGTGCGGCGTCGTCAAACGTCTTTGTGACGGGATATCGTACCGACAGCGTCAGCGACAGTCCGTGTGCATCACCGGCTGCTACGCCAAGGTTCACGGTCAAATCGCCCGACAGCGAATCGCGCATCGCCAGACCGAGCGACTCACCGCGTGTTTCCATGCCGATGCGATCGGCCAAAAAGGCAATCGTATCGAGTAAATCACCCTCCAGCGGCAGTTGTGCAAGCGCCATCGCCAAACGGCCGATGGCGTTTTCGCCTTGTTCGGGGGTAGAACCGTGCGCAGAAACACCGGTGGCCTCCACGCGGATACCGCCTTCAATCGGCGTGACGGAGACCTTATTTGCGGCGATGATACCAACCGCTTCCGGCGGGCATTCGAGTTCGGCAAAGGCAAATGCAGGAGAGACGTTGGATGCCGTACCGCCTTCAAATCGACGCAGCTTATAAGCGCCACTGGGGGTAATTTTTTTAGCATAAGTGCAGTTTATAATGCCCTTTTCGCCATTGATAATTGGATATTCGCCGTCGGGTGTAAATCCCATCAGCGGGACTTCACCGCCGTTTGCAAGGTAATACTTCATATCACGGCAACCGGTTTCTTCATTTAGACCGAATAAAATCCGAATGCGGCGGGACAGCGGCACACCGGATGCTTTGATCGCAGTGAGCGCATAAAGCGCAGCGACTAGCGGGCCTTTATCATCCATTGTGCCACGGCCATAGATGCGGCCGTTTACAACTTCGCCGCCAAAGGGGTCGTGCGTCCAGCCATCACCTGCGGGCACGACATCCAAGTGGCCGAGCACGGCAATCATTTCATCACCTTCGCCATATTCACACCAGCCAAGCTGATTATCCATATTGACCGGACGAATGTCGAGCTTTTCACACAGAACGAGCGCTGCCATCAAGCAACGGTGCACGTCACGGCCAAAGGGTGTTCCGTCCTCGCCGAGGTTTTCCACACTGGGAATGCGGATGAGCTTCTGCAGGCTTTCAATCAATTCGTCGGCATGTGCGCGGATGTAGGGTTTAAAATCCATGAGCTTCCTCCTTTACATACATATTTCTATTGTAACCGATAAATCCTCTTATTTCAAATCATGCACGAAAATAATGCAAGAATTTTGGGTTCTTGTTGCAAAATGACGGAATATGGTTTATAATGTAACTATTGTTCTGTCCATCCAGAGGAGGGAGAAATGGGAACAAAGAAAAGTAAAGAGAGGTAGTATGTATGATCACAAATGGATTCACCTACATTGCGGCACTGGTGTTTCTGGCAGCGGTTTTGGTTGGAGCGGAAAAGCTAACCAAGTGGAAGTTTTTCAAATACGTTCCGCCCGTTGTTTTGCTGTATTTGCTGACCATGGTGCTGTGCACCGTCGGTGCATGGGATATGGAGGCGACTAAGCCTGCCTATGCAGCACTGAAAAATAACATTCTGTATGCGATGCTGGTATTAATGCTGCTGCGCTGCGACATTCGCAAGATTTTGAAGCTGGGCCCTCGTATGCTGGGTGGCTTCTTCTCCGCCAGTATTTCAATTGGTATCGGTTTTATTGTGACCTATGCGGTCATGCATTCGCAGCTGGGCGCGGAGGCATGGAAGGCGCTTGGTGCACTCTGCGGCAGCTGGATGGGCGGCTCGGGCAACATGGTTGCTGTACAGGCGGCGCTCAATATCGGCGAATCAGACATGGCCTATGCGCTGGTGATTGACTCGATTGATTATTCAATCTGGGTTATGTTCCTGCTCTGGGCGATTTCGTTTGCACCGCAGTTCAATAAATGGACCAAGGCCTCTACCTCAACGCTCGACGAAGTCTGTAAGCGTCTGGAAGATGAGCAGGCTGTAGCATCCAACCACATCACCTTTGCCGGTATGCTGTTCCTGATTGGCGGCTCGCTGTTGGTTTCTGCACTGAGCCAGAACCTCGGCGTGGCAATCAATGGCGTGGCTCCTTGGCTGGATAAGGCTACATGGACTGTGCTTGTCGTAACCGTAATCAGCCTGATTGCGGCAGTAACGCCAATTGGCAAGATTGCAGGATCGGCTGAGCTGTCAAATGTGATGCTGTATATCGTCATTGCGCTGCTTGCTTCGCGCGCAAGTCTGCTCGAACTGACGGACGCACCGATGTGGATTCTGTCCGGATTTATGATTCTTGCAATCCATGGTATTATTCTGGTGATTCTGGCTAAGATTTTCAAGCTGGATTTGTTCACTTGCGGTGTCGCTTCGCTTGCTAATATCGGCGGTACGGCCTCGGCACCGATTCTTGCAGCATCCTATTCGGGTGCACTGGTTCCGGTAGGCGTGTTGATGGCATTGATGGGGTATGTCATTGGCACCGGCGGCGGCTTAATCGTTGCCAATATCATGAAATTGTTTGCATAATTAAAAAACAGCCTGTCCGTATTGGGCAGGCTGTTTTTCGGAAAGGAAGAGAAAAATATGCAGCTTAATACGCTCGGCGTGGTGCACTCGTTTTTACAACAATCCGTCAAAGCAGGCGCATTCTGCATCGACGCAACAGCAGGCAAGGGGCGGGATACGGCGCTGCTGTGCCGTATCTCGGGGGAGACAGGGCGCGTGCTTGCGTTTGACATTCAGCAGGATGCGGTTGACCAAACGCGTGCGCTGCTCGAGCGAGAGGGTCTGCACGCTGAAGTGATATGCGACAGTCACAGCAATATGGAGGCCTATGCCGCGCCGGAGAGCGTCGATTGCATTGTTTTTAATTTTGGTCGGCTGCCGGGCGGGGATGTCAGGATTTTTACAACGGCAGACACCTCCATCCCTGCGATTGCAGCGAGTCTGCGGCTTCTGAAAAAAGGCGGGGTGATGAGCCTTGCGCTATATTATGGTGGTGAGAATGGGTATGAGGAGCGCGATGCGATTCTGGCGTTTCTGAAAACGATTGACGACCAGACCTTTACCGTGCTTTCATGCGACTGGATGAATCGCAAAAATGACCCGCCGATTCCGATTTTTATCTGGAAAGAATAAGAATTCTATGCTACCATGAAAACAGAGGAGTTGATGAACATGCCTTGGTGTCCCAAATGCGGCACTGAATACCGCGAGGGTTTTACAGAATGTAAGGACTGCCATGTCGCTTTGACGGAAGAGAAAACTGCCATACAGGCCGAGCCGGAAACAGAGTCGGAAACGACGTATGTCGGACTGCAAAAGCCGATTGCGGTTTACACTGCACCGACAACCTCCGAAGCGGAGATGATTGTAGAAGCGCTCAAGCATAACGGAATAGATGCGATGACGCGCAAGGCTGCTTTTGAGGAGATGCGTGCCTACACCGGCGATTCGGAACGGTACGGCGTTGTGGTTATAGTGGATGCGGGGGAAACCGCGCAGGCTCGCCAGGTCATTGAGACCTTTCGCGCGGATTTGGCTGAGTCCGAGTTGAGCGAGGACGAATTGGCGGTACTGGCCGAGGAGCAGGCGGTGCAGGAGCCGGCTGGCGAGCTGGAGGACAACGCTTCGTTCAAGGTACTGCCAATAGTTCTGGGGGTTATCGGCGTGGCGCTGCTGCTGCTTTGGATGATTTCGGGTCGATAGCGGAGGAAACGTATATGCCATGGTGCCCTAAGTGTAAATCAGAATTTCGGAGTGGCTTTACCGTGTGCAACAGCTGCGGCGTGCGGCTGGTTGACCGGCTATCAGATTTCGACAATATATCTGCTGTGCCAATATCGGAGGGGCAGCCTGCTGATGAAGCAGATGAGAATACGGCGCTGCTTCATCCATCACCAGGACGCAGGCGTGCGCTTGCTGTGCTGCGCGGACTAATTATTCTGTTCTTGTCTCTTACGGTGATTCTGCTGATTGCATCCAATATAAGTTAACTAAAAAAAGTCCGTTCCTATTGGAACGGACTTTTTATTGGCAATTACTTGTTTTCGCTGAACAAGCCGGTAAAATCAAAGGTGGCGAAGTAATCTTCCGGTGTTTCCGCGCGGCGGATTAGCTCGGTCGAGCCATCCTCCTTGAGCAGTACCTCGGCAGAGCGCAACTTGCCGTTGTAGTTATAACCCATGGAGAACCCGTGTGCGCCGGTATCGTGGATATAGATATAATCACCGATATCAATGCGCGGCAGATTGCGGTCTATCGCAAACTTATCATTGTTTTCGCAAAGGCCGCCGGTTACATCATAGGTGCGGTCACGCAGTGCGTCTTCCTTGCCGAGAACAGTGATGTGATGATACGCGCCATACATGGCAGGGCGCATCAGATTGGCCGCGCAGGCATCCAGTCCAACATATTCCTTGTGCGTGTGTTTGTGGTGAATGCACTTGGTAATCAGTGCACCGTACGGGCCGAGAATGTAGCGACCCATTTCGGTGTAAATCGAGATGTCGCCCAGACCGGCAGGGACAAGAACTTCTTCAAAAGCACGGCGCACACCCTCGCCAATGGCCATGATGTCGTTCGGCTCCTGCCAAGGCTTATAGGGAATACCTACTCCGCCAGACAGATTGATAAACGAAATATGCACGCCGGTTTCCTTCTGCAGCTCAACCGCGGTTTGAAACAGAATGCGTGCCAGTGCGGGATAATACTCGTTTGCCACTGTGTTGGAGGCGAGGAAGGCGTGAATGCCAAAGTGCTTGACGCCCTTTTCCTTCATAATATTAAATGCCTGCGCAAGCTGCTCGCGCGTCATGCCGTACTTCGCTTCCTGCGGGGTGTCCATGATTTCGTTTTCCAGCACAAAATCTCCGCCCGGATTGTATCGGCAGGACATGGTGTCCTTCCATTCGCCCACCTTATCATAATAGTCAAGGTGGGTGATATCATCGAAATTGATGATAGAGTCAAGATCGGACGCAAGTTTAAAGTCCTGATCCGGCGTCACGTTGGATGAGAACATGATGTCATGGCCGGTGATGCCACAGGCCTTGCTCATCATCAGTTCGGTGTAGCTGGAGCAGTCGCAGCCGAAGCCTTCTTCATGCAGAATCTGCAGAAGGCGGGGCGTGGGAGTAGCCTTGACAGCAAAATATTCTTTAAAGCCGGGATTCCACGCGAAGGCCTGCTTGACCTTGCGCGCGTTTTCACGAATTGCTTTTTCGTCGTAAAGATGGAAGGGGGTAGGATAGGTTTTGACGATTTCCTGCACCTGTTCAAGAGTGACAAAGGGTTTCTTTTCCATTGCTTTCGCCTTTCTTTCTTTTGGGGTTACTGAATTGCGTGGTTACTCATCGGTTTGTTTGCCGAGAATGCGCTCAAACCGACGGCGCATGTCGTTTTCCATACGTTGGGTTTCCAGTTCATCAATGCCGGCGATGCGGCCGTCCTTGATGTAGACAACCATGCCCTCGCACAGCATTGCAGGCGCATCCGCGCGGGGAAAGTTGACCATTTGTTCGCCAACTTCCACGACGACGAATTCGCCTTCAAAGCGGTCGACAATTCCAGTCTGTTTCATGCGGCATTCTCCTTGCTGTCGGATGGTTGATCGAGTTGAATGATCACAGAGCCTTGTTCCGCCGTGATACGCACATCTTTGATATTCGCTTCGGTCAGCCGAAGCATGGTATCAGGGGAAGGGTGGCCGTAGTCGTTGTCCCTCCCGCAGGAAATAACTGCGGTATCAGGACGGATGCGGTTGAGAAAATACTTAGTGGACGAGGTATCACTGCCGTGGTGACCGACCTTGAGTACCTCGCAGGACAGAAACGGGTGATGCTTGAGTAGGGATGCTTCGGCGATGCCTTCAGCGTCGCCCATGAGCAGTACGCGCTGATCGCCTGCACGGAAAAGGCACACGATCGAGCGATTGTTCAGGTCATCGGCAGGTACATCATCGGCGGGGCCGAGAAAAGTAATCGCTGCACCGGACTCAAACGCCAGCTCTTCGCCCGACTGAGGCACGATGGGGCGGATGTTTTGCTCGTTCAACGCGTCCAGCATGCGCTCGTAGGTTTTTGTGTTGGCGGTCTCGGAACCCATATAAAAGTTGTCGATTGGGAATGCTTCGATGACCTTCGCCATGCCGCCGATATGATCGGCATGCGGATGTGTGGCCACGACGGCGTACAGCCGTGTTACACCGAGTGCCTCAAGATAGTCAACCACGGTTTCACCAGCAGAGGTCTCGCCAGCGTCAATCAAGACAGCCTGCCCGCCGGATAGCAGCAGGGAGGCATCGCCTTGGCCGACATCAATAAAGTGAACAGCGGTTTCGGTAGTAATCGGTCGGTCAAAGGATAAGCCGAGCATGCTCAGCGCCCCTTCCAACAGAACAAGCAGTGCGCCGAGCGTAATCAATACTGTGCGGATAGTGCGTTTGGTTTTACGGGACAAGGCTTAATCCTCACAGGTGCGGTAGCTGTCAAACTGCGCTTCAATTTCAGTGGAAGGCGCAGGCGTGAGCAGGCTGACGATGATGATGGCAGCCAGACCGAAGATAAAGCCCGGGACAATTTCATACAGGTCGAAGATGCCGCCCGAAAGCTGCGCCCAGACCAAATCGACCACGCCGCCGACGACAATGCCGGCGAGTGCGCCATACTTATTGGTGCGCTTCCAGAACAGCGAGCACAGAACCAACGGACCGAAGGTTGCGCCAAAGCCTGCCCATGCATACTCAACCAAATCGAGTACGGAACTGTCGGGGTTCATTGCGATAAGGCCTGCAATCAGCGCAACTGCAACGACGCAGATGCGCGAAACCCACATTTGCTCCTTAGCGGAGGCGTTGGGGCGAATCTTTGCGTGATAAAAGTCTTCGGTAATCGCCGAGGCGGTGACCAGAAGCTGGCTATCTGCTGTAGACATGATAGCGGCTAGAATAGCAGCAAGGAAGATGCCTGCGATAAACACGGGGAACAGGTGCTGTACCATCGTGATATAGACGGTCTCCTGCGCACCGGTGGCGGCAAGGTCAACCGGCAGATACATACGACCTGCCATGCCAATCAGCACGGCTGCGGTGAGCGAAATCAGCACCCAAACGGTCGCAATGCGGCGAGATTTCTTAATCGCCGCCGGTTTCTCAATGCCCATAAAGCGAACCAGAATGTGAGGTTGGCCAAAGTAGCCGAGTCCCCATGCAAGCAGCGAGATGATACCGATTAAAGTAAGCTTTGTGCCATCGGCGTCGGTCAGAAAGTTGAGGAAGTGCGGATTAAAGGCTTCAACCTGACCGATAAAGGCTTCAAAACCACCCATACGGGAAATAGCAATTGTCGGCACGCCGAGGACACAGAAAAACATCAGTAGTCCTTGGAAGAAGTCGGTCCAGCATACAGCGAAAAATCCGCCCGCAAAGGTGTAGCTGACAACGACGACCAGTCCGATTAGGAGTGCGGCAAGGTACGAGATGCCGAAAACGGAGGAAAACAGCTTTGCCGCGCCGACAAAGCCGGATGCAGTGTAAAAAAGATAGAATACAAGGATGAACAGTGAGCAAATGACCGAAATCGCGCCCGATTTATCCTCAAAGCGGTTCGAAAAGAACTGAGGCAGCGTGATGGAATCACCTGCAACCTTGGTATATTGACGCAGCGGCTTTGCAACGAGCAGCCAGTTGAGATAAGTGCCGATTGCTAGACCGATTGCAATCCACGAAGCGGAAAGACCGGACAGATAGGCTGCGCCCGGCAGCCCCATCAGCAGCCAACCCGACATGTCGGATGCCTGCGCCGACATGGAAGTAACCCAGGAACCGAGCTTGCGGCCACCAAGGAAATACTCGGTTGTTGTGCGGTTTTTGCCGTAGAAGAACATACCGATACAGATCATAAAGATCAGATAGACTGCAAACGCGGCAATGATTACGAAGTTGTTGTTGATATACATTTTAACCCTCCCTATTTGTCAATTATATTATATATGAAAAGAGGATTTTTTGCAATATCATGGTGAAAGTAAACGAGCTCCAACTTGCATTTTGTGAAAAACGCAGCGGAGGGGTAGGATAATACAGATAAAAGCGCAAAGGTTTTACAAAAACAGCCCGCACTCATCGTACGGGCTATGTTTTACAGCTTCATGGCGCGAGCCAGCTTGCTCAGAGGTTCTACTTCAAGGGCAAGATGATCGGCAAGCTCAGCCGCCATTTGATGGAAAGTATCCTCTGTGCCTGCGACAAATTCCAGTTCGATTTCACAAAGCGGCGACGATTTCTCGCCTCGACGCAGCAAACCTTCGTCAAGTGCAAGCTCGCAAACGGTATCGTCCTGCTGCAGTAGGATGGCGCAGCGGGTAAAGTCGACAGCGCACGTCATCTGAAGCGGAGCGGAGGCGGCCAGAGCGCAGAGCTCCTGCGGTGCACCGTGCGCAGGCAGACGAGCAAGTCCGTCCTGAATGCTGTCCGCATCGCACTGAAATTCTTCATGTGCGCGCATGCCTTCGGGAGTGGTGGTATTGCGCAGCTTCATGCAGCACACGCTCTTGTCGTTTTCCTGCCGCAAGCGAAGGGCGGCCTCGTGCTGACGGAGCAAACCGTCTGCAGTATCAAAATATTCTGATTGCATATGAATGGTACGCGCCTGACTGCCAATACGGCTCGACGCCCACAAAAGAGCCGAACCAAGTACCGTTGCATCAGCACGCCACTTGTACTCTTGTTCCATTTAACGCACCTGTCCGTTTCCATAAATAATATATTTGGTGGAGGTGAGCGCGGTTAGTCCCATCGGACCGCGTGCATGCAGTTTTTGCGTAGAAATACCGATTTCCGCGCCGAAACCGAATTCGAATCCGTCTGTAAATCGGGTAGAAGCGTTAACATATACGGCTGCCGCATCGACCTCCTCCAGAAAACGCTGGGACGATTCGTAATCACGGGTCACGATGCACTCTGAGTGGCCGGTGTTAAAGCGGTTGATATGATCGATGGCTTCGTCAAGGGAATCGACAATCTTAATAGAAATTTCGTAATCGAGATATTCCTTGCCGTAGTCCTCATCGGTTGCAGGCAGAACGGTTTCACCGAGTATTTCCATAGTGCGCGGACAGCCGTGCAGTTTAACGCCGCTCGGTGCGAGTCCTGCTGCCGCCATGGGCAGGAATGCTGCTGCTGCATCCTTGTGAACCAGCAGGCTTTCGGCCGCGTTGCATACAGAGGGGCGCTGGCATTTCGCATTGACAAGAATCTGCTGCGCCATGTCAAAATCAGCCGAAGCGTCCACATAAACGTGGCAGTTGCCGGTGCCGGTTTCAATGACCGGGACTGTTGCATTTTGCACAACGGCCTGAATCAGACCCGCACCGCCGCGGGGAATCAGCACGTCAAGATAGCCGTTCAGGCGCATCATTTGATTAGAGCTGTCCCGCGTTGTGTCCTCAACTAAATTGATTGCATCGGGAGGCAGACCCTCGGTCTCCAGTGCGGCGCGCATCAGCTCGGTCAGCTTCATCGAGGAGTAGAACGCCTCTTTGCCGCCGCGCAGGATGCAAGCGGAACCGGCCTTGAAGCAGAGCGCGGCAGCGTCTACCGTCACATTTGGACGCGCTTCGTAAATGATTCCGATTACACCCATGGGCACGCGCTTCTGCCCAATGTTGAGTCCGTTGGGCGTTTTGTGCATCCACAGCACTTCGCCAATCGGGTCAGGCAGAGCGGCAACCTGACGGCAGCCCTCAGCAATGCCTTCGATGCGCCTCTTGTCAAGCGTGAGCCGGTCGATTAAACCGTCGTTCAACCCGCTTTTGCGGCCGTTTTCAATATCAACGGCATTGGCCGCGATGATATCGTCCGCATGCGCAAGAAGCGCATTGGCGATGGAAATCAGACCGCGATTTTTCTCGTTTGCGCCCAGCTTGGCAACCGTACGTTTCGCCACGTTCGCCGCGCGGGCAATGGTCATTAGGTCTCTCATGATTCGGCGCCTCCTCGTGCAAACAGAGTTCCGACCTGTTTGCCGTCTACGATGTCATATAATATTTCCGAGCGCTCGCCGTTGGCGATCAGCATCGGTATGCCTGCATCCATGCACAGTTCGGCGGCGGTCAGCTTGGTTGCCATGCCGCCTGTGCCGCCCGCCGTGCCTGCACCGCCCGCCATGCGGCGTACTCTGGCGTCAATCTTGCATACATGGGTGATGAGCCGCGCCTGCGGATTTTTGCGGGGATCAGAGTCGTATAACCCGTCAATATCGGTGAAGATAATGAGCAAATCCGCTTCGCACATACGTGCAACCACAGCGGAAAGCGTGTCGTTATCGCCAAAATTTTCGATGTGAACCAGCTCTGCCGTTGCAACTGTGTCGTTTTCGTTGACAATCGGAACAACACCGGTATGAATCAGCGCGGTGAAGGTATTATGGATGTTTTCGCGCTGCCCATCGTTGGTAATATTCTCGCGCGTCAGCAGAATTTGTGCAACATTAATGCCGTACTCCAGAAACATCTTGTCATAGATGTGCATCAGTTCGCATTGACCGACCGCAGCACAGGCCTGCTTCATCGGAAGTGAACTGGGACGTTCTGTCAAACCCAGCTTGCCGAGACCTACACCGACCGCACCTGACGACACGAGTACCATCTCAAATCCGCGGTTTTGCAGGTCACAAACACAGCGGACAAGCTGTTCGATACGACGGATGTTGAGTTTGCCGTTGGGATACGTCAGTGTGGAGGTGCCGACCTTGACGACGATGCGGCGTACCTCGTCGATATTAAGCATGGTTGTCTCTCCTTAAAGTTATACATTCTAATTCATCTTAATTCTATCACAGTGGCGCGGCAGTGACAAGTGAAACAAAAAAATGTTCCAAACAGTAGGCCTGTGTGTTATAATGTAACTTATCGAATTATGCCTTTATGACGACAACGCGAAAGGAAGGGATCACAAAATGGCAAACCGGATCACGATCCAAATCGCCGGCCAACGCTATACCCTGTTGGCCGAAGAGTCCGAAGAATATATGAGCGAAGTCGCTGAGTTGGCGCAGCAGACCATTGTGGCATGCGGCGGCTCTTCAAGCTTTGCGAGCACGCGCGCTTTGGCGCTTGCGGTTGTCAATTTAGCCGATGAATACATCAAGGCAAAGCGGGAAACGCGGGATGCACAGGCACGGGTTCGTGTGGTTGAAACCGAGGCGAACGCCCTGCAGGAGGAGATTGTGCGTCTTCAGCGCGCTGCAGTTGTTTCGGCTGAGTCTCAGCCGGCAGAGCAGACTGAGGCTGCTGTTGCGGTGGAAATACCTGCTGAAAAAACAGAAGAGATGCAATGTGAGGCTCCGGTGGAGGAGGAAAAACCTGTGCCTCAACCGGCAGAACAGCGGATTCGGCAGTCTGCGGAAGCGCCGTTGCCGCAGGCGGAGACTGTGGCTACACCTGCAGAACAGCCTAAACCGCAGCCGGTCGCTGCCGCAGCGGCAAAACCTGCCGTGACACAGGAGGAAGCTGCAAAACTGGCTGCGCAGATGCTGATGAAAAACAAGAAGAAAAAGGGGCGCAGGAGTGCCAAACACCCCGCATACAAACATTAGACTATGAAAAAACAAATTGAATTATTGGCGCCTGCAGGTTCGCCCGAGGGCGTTCGTGCCGCTGTGCAGTCAGGAGCAGGCGCTGTTTATATGGGCTTTGGCACGTTCAATGCCCGGCGAGGTGCGCAGAATTTTTCGCACGATGAAATGGCCGAAGCGATTGCTTATTGCCGTGCGCGTGGCGTAAAAACCAATATCACATTTAATATCCTTGCTTCTGACCGCGAGCTGACCGCCGCGATGCAGGATGCCAAATTTCTGTATGAAGCCGGTGCGGATGCGCTGATCGTGCAGGATTTGGGCGTGGCACGTTTGCTCAAAAAGCATGCGCCTGATTTGGCGCTGCATGCTTCAACTCAGATGACAATTCACACGCTGGATGGTGCAAAGCAAGCCAAAGAGTTGGGGTTTTCCCGCGTCGTGCTCAGCCGAGAGTGCCGGATGGATGACATCCGCGCAATTACCGAGCAGTCCAGCGTGGAAACCGAGGTGTTTGTGCATGGCGCACTTTGTATGTGCTATTCGGGACAGTGTTATCTGTCGGCGCTGATTGGGCAGCGCTCGGGCAACCGAGGCCTGTGCGCACAACCGTGCCGCCTGCCATACAGCGGCGGCTACCCGCTGTCGCTCAAGGATCTTTCGCTCGCCGGACATGTCAGTCAACTCGCTGATTTGGGCGTTTCCTCACTCAAAATAGAGGGGCGTATGAAACGGCCGGAGTATGCGGCGATCGTCACCAAAATCTATGCCGATTTGCTGCGCGAACACCGCGATCCGACGTCAGAGGAGCGAGAGACGCTGCGTCTTGTGTTCTCACGCGACGGTTTTACCGATGGATACCTGATAGGGCAGAAGGGCGACGATATGTTCGGCACCAAAACCGATGTGCCGATGGGCGAGGTCAAGCACTTATATGATGAGGCTGCGCACCGCTTTGCGGAAGGCAGAGAGGCGCCGCTGGTGCCGGTTGATATTCGGCTTGGAGTCAGTGAAGACGGACTCTCTCTGTGCGCGGAAGACGAAAACGGAACATGGACAGGCTCTGCCGACCATGACCCCATTGAACCGGCTCGCAGCCGTCCGACAACACCTGAGATGATTGAGAAAAATCTTCGAAAGACAGGCGGTACGCCGTTTGACGTGCGTACTGTTGAAATTGACCTGCCTGACGGTTTGATGATTCCGGCCGCGCGCGTCAATGCATTGCGCCGCACCGCGCTGAATACACTGCTTACGCTGCGAGGTCTGCCGCCGAGCGTTCAGTGGAAGGAATGTGAGGATGCCCCCTTGCCGTGTACTGCACGCGCGTTCAAGGGCTTCACCGCTTCCGTGCGAACGCAGGAACAGGCTGAGGCGCTGCAGGGACTGGGACTCGAGACTGTCTTTGTGCCGCTCGAAATCGCTGCAAAAACAGGCTTGTCTGCAGTGCTGCCGCGCATTTGGTTTGACCATGAACAGCAGGAAATTGAAACACAGCTTGCGCGGGCACAGGCCCTGGGAACACGCTGCGTGCTGGTCGGAAATATCGGCCACATCCCGCTTGCAAAACGGCTTAATATGACCGCGTGCGGAGATTTCGGCCTGAATGCTTATAATAGTGATACGCTGGAAACTCTGGCTGATTTAGGTGTTGCGCGGCAAACTCTGTCCTTTGAGGCACGTTTGGCGCAGCTGCGCGACTTAAAGAAGCCGCTCGATACCGAGTTGATTATTTATGGCCGTCTGCCGCTGATGGTGTTTGAAAACTGCGCTATTCGCAGACAGCACGGCGGAAAATGCGCCTGTCAAAACGGCGTGACCTATCTGACCGACCGCATGGGGCAGAAGTTTGCGTTACTGCCTGAGTTTGGCTGCCGCAATACCCTGTTGGCAAACCGTGCGCTTTATCTGCCGGAGGA
Organism: Butyricicoccus sp. Marseille-Q5471; assembly: GCF_951230135.1. Taxonomy (GTDB): domain Bacteria; phylum Bacillota; class Clostridia; order Oscillospirales; family Butyricicoccaceae; genus Agathobaculum. The sequence goes on from NZ_CATNVC010000008.1 coordinate 22,226, forward strand.
TTCTCGGGAGGTGGGAGTGACACATGCGCGATTGTTGTTTACGATTGAGCCTCCTGAAGAATGTGCTCGGATTGCGCGTGCCATTTTGGCGGGGGAACGTCTGAACGGAGAATTCACTAAGGGATTATACCATCGAGGAGTCGAATAACAACTATGAAACTGATTTTGGCCTCCGCTTCGCCGCGGCGGCAGGAGCTGCTGCAGCTGATTACCAAGGATTTTATTATATGCCCTGCGGATGCGGATGAAACACTGCGCCCCGGCGCGCCGCTTGCTGATGAGGTAGTACGTCTGTCCGCTGCAAAGGCGGAAACGGTGCGCTGTATGCATCCTGCCGGTGTGTGTATCGGTTCGGACACAATGGTGACGATTGACGGTCGTTCGCTCGGAAAGCCGCGGGATGAAAAGCACGCGGCCGAAATGCTGCGCATGCTGCGGGGACGCACCCACGAAGTGTTGACCGGCCTTGCGGTATTGATACCGGAGGGCGAAATGCGCACGCTGTGTACGTGCACACGTGTTACTTTCCGCGACTTTGAAGATGACGAACTGGAGCAATATCTGAAAACTGGCGAGCCGATTGACAAAGCCGGCGCGTACGGGATTCAAGGGCACGGGGCATTGCTGATTGAGCGTATTGAAGGCGACTATTACAGCGTGATGGGACTGCCGGTGGCGGGACTCAATGTGATTTTGCGCGAAATCGGCGCAGTACAACGCGATTGAGACTGAAACGGAGAGGAGATACACATTCTTGCGAAGAAAAAATTATACCTCGCGGTTCTTTATCTGCATCGCGGTTGTGGTTGCGTTTTGCCTGTTGAGCGCGGTTTATAGCGGACTGACGGGCAACGCTTCGCCGGTTACCCGATTGGTTGGTATTGTGACTACACCGCTGCAAAAGCTGGGCACCGGTATCGGCGGTGTATTCGGCAAGGGACATGAGTATTTTTTCGAGGTGGATGAACTCAAGGCGGAGAATGAAAAATTGAAGCAGCAGGTTCGTGATATGGAGCAGCAGGTTCGTGACGCCGCAGTAGCGCTGGACGAAAATGATCGTCTACGTACCCAGCTTGGCATGGCCGAGCGCAACCGCGAGCTGACACTGCAGACCGCTGAGGTAATCGGCCGGAATCCGGGCGACTGGGCGACCACGCTGACACTGGATAAAGGGTCATCAAGCGGAGTGGAAGTGAATGATTTGGTGCAGACAGAGGACGGCATGGTTGGCTATGTATCGTCTGTTGCGTCAAATTATTGCGAGGTAACGACAGTAGTGGATGTCGAGATGCAGTGCGGGGCGCTGGTCACACGCACGCGCGAGGCTGCGATTGCAGAAGGCAATTACGATCTGATGGCACAGGGATTTCTTCGGCTGTCCTACTTGAAGGAAAACGCCGATCTGGTCATCGGCGATACCATCGAGACATCGGGCCGCGGCGGCGTATTTCCCAAGGGCATTATGATCGGTACGGTGGAAAGTGTGCTGCCTGAGGAAAACGGAATTTCCTATTATGCGGTCATTAAGCCTTTCGTCAATGCCGAGATGGTGACAAGTGTGTCTATCATCACCGATTATACGATCACGGAGTAAATCATGCAGAGAGAACAGATTTCCATACCGAAAAACATTCTATATGCAGTGCTGATACTGGTGTTTTATGCCCTGCAGACAAGCCTGCTGCGTTCGCTTACCTTTCGCGGATACCATATCGACTTACTGCCGTGCTTTGTTGCAGCTGCAGCACTGTTGGACGGTCCAGCAGAAGGCGTCATTACCGGTGTAATGGTCGGCATGCTGTATGATTTGGGTTATCCGGGACTGGACGGTATGTATCCGTTGTTTTTCCTGCTGTACGGTCTGGTAGCGGGCAATCTGAGTCGATCGGTACTCAGTCGAAATTACATTTCGGCGCTGATGCTGACCTTTTTGGAAATGATGGTGCTCGGGGTGCTGCGCTTTTTCCTGTATCTGATGCCGCACGGAGCGTCGTTTGGCCTTGTGCTGCAGCAGACTGTTGGCGGGGCGCTGCTTACGGTGGCATTTGCCTTTCTGGTCTACTGGCCGATGGGTAGAATCAGTCGCAGGTTTGACGCGCGCGGCCGCTGAAATGAGGGTTTGAGCCATGCAAGATAAAAATCAACTGCTGCGACGGCTGATTGCGCTGCTGTGCATGCTGTTGCTGTGCTGCAGCATTGCGGGCGGTCAGCTGGCATCGCTGCAACTTGTCAACGGCGAGCAGTATGTCAAGCAAGCCGCAGTCAATTTAACCACGAGCTCTACCGTTTCAGCCGCGCGGGGTGAGATTTTAGATCGATACGGACGACCGCTGGTGACCAATCGTTCGGTATTCTCACTCGTATTGGTGTACTCCGCGTGGGAGAAGGAGGGGCAGTTTGAGCGTCTGCTCGATTTGGCGGGCAAGGTGCGTGCGGACGGCGGTACGCTGTGCGATATTCTGCCTGTGACCGAGACTGCGCCATACGGTTACGTGGGCGGCGCGGGTGATGCATCACGGAAAGCGCTGTCTGCGTATCTTAAGGACAGCCGCGACACACTGGGGCTGCAAAAGGTGATCACAGCGGTTGAAAATGCGAAAACAGACACGGAGGTCGATGCAATCGACGCAACTGCGCTGGTAGCGCCAACTGAGTTCATCAATGCGATGCGTTCGTACCTTGGTTTCCCAGAAAGCTTTTCGGCGGAAGATGCACGAACCGTTGTGGGCTTATATTACAGTATGCGGACGGTGGGATTTTCCATGCGTCAGTCGTTTACACTTGCGACTGATATTTCAATTGATCTGATTTCGGTGCTGAAAGAAAACCATCGCGACTATCAGGGAGTTGAAATTGAAACCGAAGCGGGCCGTGAATATGACACGACCTACGGCGCGCATCTGATCGGTACGGTAGGCCCGATGTATGCAGAAGACTGGAACGGCAGGGGAGGAGAAAAAGGCTATTCCTCCAAAGTGGGCTACAATATGAATGACACCATCGGTAAATCCGGGATTGAATATGCGATGGAAGGGTACTTGCACGGCGCGGCAGGCTCTCGTACGGTTGAAACTTCACTTGGAGGCGATACCGTGAATGAACAGACGACAAGCTATGCGCCGCAACCGGGAGACAATGTGATTTTGACCATTGACTTGGATTTGCAGAAGGCGGCAGAGCAATCACTCGCGGAAAATGTCGCGCAATATGGTGCGGGCGGTGCTGCGGTCGCACTGGATGTCAATTCGGGAGAAGTACTGGCGATGGCATCCTATCCGACCTTTGATTTGCAAAATTTCAATCAGGACTATGATGCTATTGCCGCGGATTCGCGCTCTCCGCAGCTTAATCGAGCCACGAGCGGTGTTTATGCGCCGGGTTCCACCTTTAAGATTCTGACCGCAATCGCAGCGCTGGAAGAGGGCGTGATTGATGAAAAAACCACCTACAACTGCCCGGGATATTTTGAATACGGCGGTCAGAGATTTGAATGTAACAACAAATCCGGCCATGGCACTGTAGATGTTACCAGTGCGATTAAATATTCCTGTAACGTTTTTTTCTATGAGGTGGGCAAGACACTAACCGGCGAGCGGCTGGAAAAATGGTGCGATCGCTTCGGACTCGGCAATGTTACCGGCATTGAAATTGGTGATTCAAAGGGGCAAGCAGCTGGTCCTGTGACCCGCGAAAAAATGTTAGAAAATGATCCGTCTCTGCGGCAGTGGCAGGGCGGTGACGATGTGCAGGCGGCAATCGGCCAGTCGGACAACTGGTTTACGCCATTGCAGCTTGCAAATTATCTGGCGGCGGTGGTCAACGGCGGCACGCTTTATAAACCCTCGCTGATTAAAACAGTCAAAAGCTATAATTACGGTGAGACTGTTTTGGCAGAAAAACCCGAAGTCATTAATACAATTGAATTTTCAAAGAAAGCACGGGATTTGGTTATGACCGGCATGGGAGAAGTAACCGCTGAGGGTGGCACTGCAGCAACGGTATTTGCAAACTATCCCGTCAAGGTCGGCGGCAAAACCGGCACGGCTGAAACCAATGTGGAGGGTCGCGACAACGGTGTATTCATTGCATTTGCGCCTTTTGACAATCCGCAGATTGCTATCTGCGTCGTCGGTGAAGGCGCGCATCACGGTTCGTCGGTTGCCCCTGTTGTGCGGGATATGTTCGATGCATATTTTTCCTCTGACGGCAATGAGGATAAGCCGGAGACCGTTCAGCCGGAAAATACGCTGATTTCTTGACAGGATTGCAAAATAATTTATGCAAACGCTTGTAAGTTGTCAAATTGTAGTATATAATTTACGTGTAAGAAAATCGTTTCGGAGGCATTATGTTAAAGGTTATTTTGGTCGCTTCGGGAAAGGGCGGCACGGGAAAAACCTCGTTTACGGCGGGCACTGGTGCGGCACTGTCGCAGCTTGGCCACCGCGTGCTCCTGATTGACGGCGACTGCGGCCTTCGCAACCTCGACATCGTGCTTGGCATGTCAGACCGTGTGGTGTATTCGTTTGCTGATGTCGCGGGCGGTGCTGTGCCGCTTGCTGATGCGACAGCGCGCCACCCGGTTTTTGAGTCCCTGTCACTTTTGACCGCTCCGGTCGCGCTGCCTGCATTGTCTGAGCGCGGCATGGATCAGCTTGCCGTACAGGCAGAAGAGGCCGGATACGATTATCTACTGCTCGATGGGCCGGCCGGTCTGCCGGCAGAACTCTCCTGGCTTGCGCATATTGCAACACAGGCTGTCGTGGTCACTACGCCGGACAGCGCATGTATCCGCGGTGCGGAACGTGCGGCGCGTACGCTGGAAGAGGAATATTGTATCGCTCGTATTCGTATGGTATTAAATCGCGTTCGGCCGCAGCTCATTCGTCACGGCATGGCAAACAACGTGGATGATGCGATGGACGAAGCGGGATTGTCGCTACTGGGACTGATTCCGGAGGATGAAGATTTGATTGCCTGCGGCAACAGCGGAAAGAGCATACTCAGCATGAAAAAAAACGGCGCTGCATGCGCCTTTCGCAACATTGCCCGCCGATTGGAAGGCGAGCGAGTGCCGCTGATGAAATTATAGAGCAGCGGCTTGATATTAGGAATTGAAGTACGGAAGGGGATGCTCATAAATGAATATAGCGCTCATCGCACATGACCGTAAGAAGGAGCTGATGGTACAGTTCTGTATGGCGTATTGCGGCATTCTGGCGAAACACAGTATTTGCGCAACGGGTACCACCGGTAAGTTTGTAGAGGAGGCCACAGGCCTTAGAATCGACAAATGCCTGGCCGGTATGCAGGGTGGCGAGGAACAGATTGCCTCCCGCGTCGCTTACAACGAAATCGACTTGGTTTTGTTTTTCCGCGATCCGATGACCAACTCGCAGTACGAGCCGGATGTCCATGCAATCGCCCGACTGTGTGATATGCATAATATTCCGGTTGCAACAAATTCGGCAACCGCTGAAATGCTGATTCTCGGTCTTGACCGTGGTGATTTGGATTGGCGTAATATCGTCAACCCCAAGAATAACAAGTAAAAAATACAAACGAGAACGCACCGGATGCACCCATTGGGTCGTTCGGTGCTCTCGTCTGTCTTGAGGAGATTAGATATGGAAAGAGTCAAACCCAGAACGTTATCCGGCTTTATGGAGCTGCTGCCTGCCCGTCAGATTCAGATGGAGCGCGTGATGAGCGTGCTGCGCGAGACCTACGCGCTATACGGCTTCTATCCTCTGGATACGCCGCTGATTGAGTCCTCCGAGGTGCTGCTCGCCAAGGGCGGCGGAGAGACAGAAAAGCAGATTTATCGCTTTACCAAGGGTGATAGCGATCTTTCGCTTCGCTTTGATTTGACCGTGCCGCTGGCAAAATATGTGGCACAGAATTACGGTCAGCTGACATTCCCATTCCGTCGTTTTCAAATCGGCAAGGTCTACCGCGGCGAGCGCGCGCAGCGCGGTCGTTTTCGCGAGTTTTATCAAGCTGATATCGATGTGATTGGCGACGGACAGCTCGACATCATCAATGAGGCCGAAGTGCCGTCAATTATCTATAAGACGTTCACGGAGCTTGGCCTGCGCCGCTTTAAAATTCGCATCAACAACCGCAAGGTACTCAATGGCCTTTTCGCCATTCTCGGTTTGGCGGAGAAGGCAGGCGATGTGATGCGCACAATCGATAAGTTCGAGAAAATCGGCGAAGATAAGGTCAAGGAGATTCTGTCGCAGGATTTTGGTGTGAATGCAGCGGTGGCAGCTGAACTGTTGACGTTTATTGCAACACCCGGAGGTACTGCGGGGATTCTCGCGGCGTTAGAGGGGTATAAGGGTCGCAACGAGGTGTTCGATGAGGGCGCAAGCGAGCTGGCGACCGTTGCAAACTATATGGAGGCCTTTGGCGTACCGGCTGATCATTTTGAAATTGACCTGACCATTGCGCGTGGTCTGGATTATTATACGGGTACGGTTTATGAGACTGCCATGCTTGATCATCCGGAAATCGGTTCGATTTGTTCTGGCGGCCGTTATGACAATCTGGCGGAGTATTACACCGATAAAAAGCTGCCGGGTGTCGGCATTTCGATTGGCTTAACGCGCTTGTTCTATGTGCTCGGCGAACAGGGTTACCTGAATGATGAGCAGCCATGCGCGCCTGCCGATGTTATTATTTTGCCGATGACCGATGATCTTGCACCGGCTATCGCGTTGGCAACCGGACTGCGAAGCGAAGGCATTCGCGTACAGCTGCATTGCGAAAAGAAGAAGTTCAAGGCGAAAATCGGCTATGCGGACAAGCTGGGTATCCCGTATGTCATTTTCCTAGGCGAGGATGAAATCGCACAGAGCGTAGTTGCCGTCAAGGATATGGTGACCGGAGAGCAAACTAAGGGCAGTTTTGAAGAGGCAGTCGGCCGCATTAAGAGCGGATTGCAAGACAAGGCTGCAGGGACTGTCATTACGGATCGCTAAGCATTTCCAATGGTTAGAACAGAACCAGATTATGATACAAAGGACTGATAAACATGAATAACACATCTATCGCAGGCATGAAACGCACCAATATGTGCGGAGACCTGCGTTTGTCGGACGCCGGACAAACTGTGGTTGTCAATGGTTGGGCTGACCGCGTTCGTGATAACGGCGGTGTACTTTTCCTGCTGGTGCGAGATCGCGCGGGCGTTGTACAGTGTACGTTTGATAAGTCGGTCAATGCCGATTTGTTTGATGTTGCATTCACCTGTCGTACGGAATTCGTTGTTGCGGTTAAGGGTAAGCTTGTTGCGCGTGATGCGGCAGCGGTGAACAAGAAGATGCCGACCGGTGAGGTCGAAATCATTGCCGAGGAGCTACGTGTTCTGTCAAAGGCGGAGACCACGCCGTTTGAAATCGACGATTCCAAGGAAGTTGGCGATCAGATTCGTCTGAAGTATCGCTATCTTGACCTGCGCCGTCCGTCGATGCAGCGCAATTTAATGCTGCGTCACCGTGTCACGCAGGTGGCGCGCAATTACTTTGACCAGAACGGTTTCCTTGAGATTGAGACACCGATGCTGACCAAGTCTACACCGGAGGGCGCACGTGACTATCTCGTGCCGTCTCGTGTGCACCCAGGCAAGTTTTACGCGCTGCCGCAGTCACCGCAGCAGTACAAGCAACTGCTGATGCTGTCCGGATTGGACCGTTATATGCAGATTACCCGCTGCTTCCGCGATGAGGATTTGCGTGCAGACCGTCAGCCGGAGTTTACGCAGATTGACCTTGAAATGTCCTTTGTTGAGCAGGATGACGTCATTGCTGTGAATGAAGGCTTCCTGAAGCAGGTGTTCAAGGATGTGCTTGATGTAGAGGTACAGCTGCCCTTGCCGCGCATGACATGGCGCGAAGCAATGGATCGCTACGGTTCGGACAAGCCGGATACCCGTTTTGGCTTTGAGATCCGTGACATTTCGGACATTGCTGCCAAATGTGAATTTGCGGTATTCAAGGGTGCAATCGAAAACGGCGGTACCGTACGCCTGATTAATATTGATGGATACGCGGATAAATTCCCGCGTAAGGAAATCGATAAGTTGGCCGACTTTGTCAAGACCTACCGCGCGAAGGGACTGGCGTGGATGAAGCTCGCAGCGGATGGATCAATGACCTCGTCCTTTGCGAAGTTCCTGTCCGAGGAAGAAATTGAGGCAATTAAGGCCCGTGCAAACGCCAAGCCGAATGACGTGCTGTTCGTTGTTGCTGATGCATCGGAGGAGACGGCTCTCGTTTCTCTGGGCGCACTGCGCTGCGAACTGGCAAAACGTCTGGGTCTTGCCAAGAAGGACGATTACAAACTTCTTTGGGTCACTGAATTCCCGCAGTTTGAGTATAGTGAAGAGGAAGACCGCCTGGTTGCTAAGCACCATCCCTTCACGGCACCAATGGACGAGGATATTGCACTGCTGGAAACCGAGCCGCAGAAGGTGCGTGCAAAGGCGTACGACATTATTCTTAATGGCTGCGAGTTGGGCGGCGGTTCGATTCGTATTCATGATGCTGAACTGCAGACCAAAATGTTCCGCGCACTCGGCTTTACCGAGGAAAAGGCCAAGGAGCAGTTTGGCCATCTGATTACCGCATTTTCCTACGGTGCGCCGCCGCACGGAGGTCTGGCATATGGTCTGGATCGTCTGTGCATGCTGCTGGCCGGTCATGATTCTATTCGTGATGTAATCGCCTTCCCCAAAGTGCAGAACGCGTCTGACCTGATGATGTCTTGCCCTGATCTTGTGGACGATAAACAGCTCGATGATTTGTCCATTGCCGTGACCCGTGTGGAAGCGGACGACGCAGAATAAAATAGATAAAACAGCGCCGCGGCATCTTATGCCGCGGCGCTGTTTTTATGTGTTAGATGGGATACTGACGAAAGCTGCTCGGTGATAGACCGACTTTCTTTTTAAAGGCACGAATAAAGTTTTCTTCGCTGTTATACCCGGTTTCAAAGGCAACCTGTTTGACGGTCATACCACTGGTGAGCAGCAGCTCCTTGGCGCGGTCGATACGACGCAGCGTCAGGTATTCATAAGGAGAGTAACCGGTACAGGCGCGGAATTGCTTGGTAAAATAGGAACTGCTCAGACTGACATGTCCGGCCACGTCTTCGACGGAGAGCGGCGCATCAAAGTGCTGATCCATATAGGCAAGAGACCGTGTGATAATTGCGTCCAAATCACTTCCGGCAGGAGCGCCGGAGGAGAGGAGATGGCACAGCATAGAGTAAATGGTATCGGAGCTGGTATGCTCGGGAGCGCGCTGCGACATTTCGCCATAGGTGAGCAGTTTGGTCATGCCGAGCTGAATCGGCGCAGGGTCGGTCAATGAAAATATGTGTCCGGTGTTATGCAGATTTAAAATCTCTTGATAAAGTGCAGGAGTCTGCGCACCGTTAAACAGCAGCCAGTAAAACTCCAAATCATCCGTCGCGGCGGAATACTCGTGAGGCTGCTTGCAATCAAACAGCACCAAATGATTGCGCTCGGCAGAGAAATGCCGTCCTTCAATTGTTAAATCAAAGCGGCCGTGTTTGACTAACATCAGCATGTAGTTGAGTCGATGGCTGGTTTGTAGCGCGGTGTCGCATTGACAAGTGAAGTGGTATCGTCGGTCGCAGTAATAATGCCCGATTCGCGTGGGATAATAGAAGATACGTTCTGCAAAGGAGGATGGAGTCCAGAAGTATCGCACGGAACGCGATGATACGCCGTCCTCATGAATGTTGATAAAACCACCTCCTTACGTCTGTTTTCTATTATAACGATTTCGCAAAAAAAAGCAATGGAAGGTCGAAAAATAGCGCATGGTATGCACCTGCCGAGGCACGTAAAATGTACCAAAATGTACTCATTTAAATAGTAAATACATACATAATATAGGACATAATGGAATAAAAACTGCACAATATTTGCTGACTTCAATTGGTAAAATGAGAGGACTTGTTCGTCAATATGAATAAATTTATCTTGAATTATCGCATCATATATTACATGGCGTTGATGATATGCACAAAAAAGTAAAAAGAAATATGTGCATATAAACAAAACGAGAAGAAAGTGCGAAAATTGGTTTGAAATGTTGAGTATAAGGTGATAAAATTGCTCATGGTAAAGAGAGCAATCCGGCAGGAGAGAAACAGGACAAGCTGCTGTAACTGGAGTGCGCTGTAGATAGATTGAGGGTTGAGGGGCCCGCAATCTATTTCTTTGTACTTTGGGTGGCTGTCGCGCCGGAGGCACTCTGACTTGCAAAACCGACGAGCATCTGTTGAGGGACGGAGAAGCGGTTTTGTAAATATATACTTATGGGAAAAGGGGAAGTGAAATGAATTTTTTAAATTCTATGGCGTTTGTTGCGATCACGTTCGTAGCGTTCACAGCACTCGTCGCGATCATCTCTTGGTGGAAGACCAGAGGTGACAACCTGGATACGCAGGATGGTTATTATCTTGCGGGTCGTGGTTTGACCGGCGCAATTATTGCCGGTTCGCTGCTGATGACCAACCTGTCTGCTGAGCAGCTGGTGGGTATGAATGGTCAGTCCGTTCGAATTGGTATGAGCCCGATGGGTTGGGAAGTTACCTCTGCAATTGCACTGGTCATCCTGGCGTTCGTGCTGATGCCGCAGTACCTCAAGACCGGTCTGACGACCGTACCGCAGTTCTTTGAAGAGCGCTATGACGCGGGTACCCGCCGTCTGGTTTCTCTGATTGTGTTGCTGTCCTATGTTGTCATCATGCTGCCGAACATTCTGTATGCCGGCGCGCAGGTGTTCGTCAATATCTTTGATTTGGACGCGCTGCTTGGCATTTCTGAGTTTTCTGCCATCGCCCTGGTCTGTGTGCTGACCGCAATCGTTGGTTCGATTTATGCTATTTTCGGCGGCCTGAAGGCTATCGCACTGTCTGACTCGATCAATGGTCTGGGTCTGATTGTCGGCGGCCTGCTCGTGCCGATCTTTGGCCTGATTGCTCTGGGTCAAATTCATGGCGGCGGCTTCATGGAAGGCCTTGACGCACTGATTAACACGGATAAGACGCTCCTCAATGCAATTGACGCACCGACCCTCAACGAGCCTTATCTGCCCTGGCCGCTGCTGTTTACCGGCCTGCTCATCAACAACCTGTACTATTGGGCGACCAACCAGTCTATCATTCAGCGTACCTTCGGTGCTAAGAACCTGAAGGAGGCGCAGAAGGGTGCTGTATTTGCAGGTTTCCTGAAGATTATGACCCCGCTGATTATCGTTGTACCGGGCATCATTGCACGTCTGATGTACACCAATGTCGGCGATTGGGGCAGCGGCGATAACGCGTACCCGATGCTGGTTGCAGACGTTATGCCCAAGCCTCTGCTGGGCTTCTTCGCAGCGGTTATGTTCGGCGCGATTCTGTCCTCGTTTAACTCGGTGCTGAACTCCGCATCGACTATCTATGCCCTCGATATTCACCGCCCGACGTTCAATCCGACCGCATCGGACTCTCACATGGTTAAAATCGGTCAGAATTTCGGCACTGTTGTTGCAATTTTCGCAACGATTCTGTCTCCGTTCATGCTCTACATGGGCGGCATCACCACCTTCGTAAACTCGGCATTTGCAGCGTTTAACACGCCGATTTTTGTATGCTTGATCTGTGGTTTCTTCTGGAAGAAGGTTCCCTCGATCGCAGCAAAGGTTGTTATTCCGGTTCACGTTGTGCTGTACTTCTTCCTGCAGTTCTTCCTGCGCAATCAGATTTCGTGGTTGGAGAATGTGCACTATCTGTACTTCACCGCAGTGCTGTTCGTATTCGACATGCTGCTGATGTACGTGATTGTGAAGGTTAAGCCGCGTCCGACCGATTATGTCCTGGAAGACGCTAAGGCTGTTGACCTGACTCCGTGGAAGCACGGCAAGTTCTGGGCAACCGTTACGTTGGGCATCATGGTGCTGGCGTACATCGTATTCTCGCCGCTCGGAATTGGCGCATAATTTGCACAAAAAAAGAGACCGCTGTTGCGGTCTCTTTTTTGTATGGCCTGTGTGATAATGCTTCAATAAAAGCGGGCTATACGCCTCTCTAATTATATGATAAAATAAAAGAAAACACTGGAGGAATAGATATGTTTAACCACTATAAGGGAATCGGGCATATTGCGGTATATACGGCTGATATGGACACGTCGATTTCATTTTACGAAAAGATTGGAGGCAAACTGGAGAAACGGGATGGCGTTGCGACGCCGGAAGGGGAGAAGAAGCTGGCACTGGTCGCCTTTGGTGGCTTCGTTGTAGAACTAATTCAGGCGCCTACTACGATGCCGATGAAGGAGGGCAATATTCCGCACTTTGCGGTCCATGTCGACGATCTCGATGCGGCTGCAGCTGAAATTCAGGCAGTTGGGGTGAATACCTTTATCGGAGCAGAGAAAAAAGTGCTCCCGAATACCTTTGGCGGTTTGCAGAACTGGTTTTTTACCGGCCCGTCCGGCGAGCAGATTGAATTGCTGCAAATGCTCTAAATCGCACAAAAGCGGATGCAATAGCATCCGCTTTTTATTGTGATGAAATCGCGGGCATTCAATTAATAGGCAGCGGTACATAATAAGAAAGGGCATCGGAATCAAAATTCCGATGCCCTTTCGGCAAAGCGCCTGCTCGGCCAAAGACAGAGCGGCCATTGCTGACGAAAACTTACGTTCTTGTCAGATGATATTAATAGTGACGCGCCTCAAACAGGTGATCTTCGATCGCCTTGCGTGCGGCCTGCACTTCGGGCTTGTTGGAAACCTCAGCAACGCCTACACGCCACCAGTTCTCGTAGCCGGCAGACATGGTCTTGGGCAGAACCTTCATGTCAATCAGGGTGGAGACGGTCTGCTTCTTGGAATCCTCGATTGCAGCCTTGAGTTCCTCGATGGTCTTGACGGTGTAGGTCTTGCAGCCGTAAGCCGCAGCAATTGCAGCATAGTCAATCTGCATAACCTTGCCCTTGTGAATGCCGTTGGTCACACCATCCTCGAGCATGTTCTTCTCGGTTGTGATGCTTGCATTACCCTGACCAACCTGCAGGTTGTTGATACAGCCAAACGCAGCGTTATCAAACAGCATAACGTTGATCTTCTTGCCGATCTGAACCGAGGTAATCAGCTCGGAGTGAAGCATGTCGAACGAGCCGTCGCCGCACATCGAGTAAACTTCCTGATCCGGGCAGGCAATCTTTGCGCCCAGAGCGGAGGCAACTTCGTAACCCATGCAGGAGTAGCCATACTCCATGTGATAGGTGTTGAGTGCGGATGCACGCCACAGGCCCTGCATGTCGCCCGGCAGCGAGCCGGCAGCGGCACAGACGATGGCGTTTTCGTCGATCATGTGGTTGATGGTGCCGAGCACGGTGGTCTGGCACAGCTTACAGCCGGTGTCTTCGATATACTTCTCAACGCAGCCACGGTTAGCGTCGTTGCACTCGGGGGTGAAGGAATCCTTGTCGGTGTAAACAACCTGATCCAGACGAGCAACCTCGGTAAACCATTCGTCGCGGTACGCCTTGACGGACTGAGCATAAGCCTCGTCGGTGTGGTAACCAATCTTGGCGAGCTCTGCGCCGATTGCGGTGAGTGCCTCGTTGGCATCTGCAACAACGGGGGTAGCGTCCATCTTGTACGCCTGGAACTCAGACGGGTTGATGTTGACGAACTTCGCGTCGGTGCGGTACAGCCACTTGGAAGCGGTGGTGAAGTCGGTGTAGCGGGTGCCGACGCCGATTACAACGTCAGCCTCGTGCGCCAGCTTGTTGGCAGCGATGCCGCCGGTGGTGCCCAGACCGCCGAGGTTCAGCTCGTGGGTCCATTCAACAGCGGACTTGCCCGCCTGGGTCTCGCCGAAGGCGATGCCAAAGTCCTCAGCGAACTTCTTGAATACCTTGTGTGCTTCCGCGTAGCGAACACCGCCACCGCAGATCAGCAGAGGCTTCTTCGCGTTCTTGATGACTTCAACTGCCTTCTCGACAGCGTACTTGGTTGCCGGACGGCGGTCGATGCGCCAAACGCGCTTCTTGAAGAAGTCAACCGGATAATCATAGGCTTCTGCCTGAACGTCCTGCGGCAGCGAAATCGCAACAGCGCCGGTGTTGGCGGTGTCGGTCAGTACGCGCATGGCGTTGATCATATCGGTCATGACCTGCTCCGGACGGTTGATGCGGCCCCAGTACTTGGTAACAGCCTGGAATGCATCATGCGCAGAGATAGACAGGTTCTGCGGCTGTTCCATCTGCTGGAGAACCGGGTCAGGCTGACGGGACGCGTAGATGTCACCCGGCAGAATCAGAACGGGGATGTTGTTTGCGGTAGCGGTCGCAGCGGCGGTTACCATATTGCAAGCGCCGGGGCCGACGGAAGAGGTGCAGGCGAAAATTTGCTTGCGGCGCAGCTGCTTTGCGTAGCCGACAGCGGCGAGCGCCATGCCTTGCTCGTTCTTGCCCTGATAGACGATCATGTCCTTCAGTTCCTGCTCGACGCCGTTGCAGAAGCCTACAACGTTGCCGTGGCCGGGCAGCATGAAGATGCCCTTGACAAACTTGTGCTCAACTTCGTTGCCATCCATGTCAACATAGCTGACATACTGGTTTTCAAGGAAGCGAACAAGTGCCTGAGACGCAGTCAGGCGTACGGTTTCCATATGCTTCATAGGATAATCCTCCCAAAATAAAATTACAAATGATTAGATGCCGGTAGGGCAGTGCCAGATGTGGTCGTTTGCATCGGGCTCAAGCAGCCACAGGTGCTCCTCGTCGTCGATACGGGTTTTGTCCCACGGGTTGCCCGGCAGATGACGGATGCCCCAAGCATAGCAGCAGGAGTATCCTGGTGCGGTAACCTGCGAGTGCATCTTGTCGGTGATGATAGCAAGACCGTTGTGACGGGTCTCGTAGATTTCGTCGTTGGCCCAGCCGGCGCCGAAGCCCTGCGGACGGTCGTAGCGGTAGAAGTATACTTCAGGCTGCGGGTGGTGGTGCGGGGGATAAGAGGACCACTTGCCCGGCAGGTTGATAACCTCGCCCAATACCATGTTGGAGTAGGGGGCGTTATCCAGATCAAAGCAGGTGCGTACATCGCGCTTGATGCAGCCTAACAGCTCGCCCTGATTACCGCGTGCCCAGGTATCGGTGTCTTCAGGCTTGTACATCTTGGATGCAAAAGTCTTTTCATTGAGCGTCTTCTGCACATAGATATTGCTGGGACCCTGTGCCTCAATCTCAATCTTTACGCCCTTGCAGACATGCAGGCAGGACGGGTTGTAGTCAAACGGATTGGGACGGTCTACGTTATAGGAATCGTTCTCCCACTTCAGCGTGCACTTGCCGTCGAATACGAGAACCGCGACTTCCTTTTCGGACTCCTCGATGGAGAAGGTGTCGCCGGCATCCATGACGAGCAGAGCGACGTCCATCATCGCATCTTTGCCGATGCCTTCGTCAAGACGGATATATTCGTTATAGCCGTTTTTGACTTGCTTATCAATGTACATACGTTTTCCCTCCGGTAATAGAATTTTTGGGTCTTTTTCGGGGCCGTCTCCCAAAGCGGTCCCGAATGTGCGGATATTCGGACAAATTGTCTACATGCCATTATATCACGCGAGGATTTGCGGTTCAACCGCTGGGAAGCAGTCGAATCTGCAGGGGATTATTTTGTTGACCCTGAACAAAAACCCTACAGTGGAGTTTGGCAGATGATACAACAAAAATACGGAATTTTGCCGCGGCGTTGTTGCATCTTTTGCTCTCTTCGGGTATAATTATATCTATTATAACCCGAATGCGCTTGCAATATCTTCACAAACAATAACACGATTTTAAGGAAAACGGAGGCGGGATATGGACGCGGCAAGACGTGAAAAACGAGAGCATGGCACGCTGGGATTTCCGTTCCAGATTTACCCTGCGCTTGACGGCAGTGAGGCACAGGATTCAGACTATATTCCGTATCACTGGCATCCGGAGCTTGAGATTATCACGGTAGATGCCGGCCAGATTTCGCTGACCATCGCGGACCATGAATATGTGGGTGAACGCGGGGATGTATTCTTCGTTGCGGGCGAGGAATTGCATGAAATTCGTGCAGCAGGTCGTGAAAATCAGTTCCATTCATTTGTGTTTGCGGTCGACTTTTTGCAATTTGCGCGGGAGGATCAAGCGCAGAGCGAGCTGCTTGCGCCGTTGGCAGAGGGAGGCCTTGCTTTTGACACTTGCTTGCTGCGCGGGCAGGCGGGGCAGGATCAGGTGCGTGCGCTTTTGGCACAGATCATGCGCGCCTGTCTGGGTTCTGCGCCGGGGTATCAGCTCACGGTCAAGGCGGCGCTGCTCGGCGTGATTGGCGCATGTGCGGAGCATGGTTTGCTCAAGCGGCGCAAGAGCAGACCGGCATCCGATTACAAAACTGGACAACTCAAGGAGATTGTCACATATTTGGGCGCGCACTTTGCGGAACCGCTGGCGCTGGCCGACGTTTCGGCGCGGTTTGGCCTGTCTCCTCAATATTTTTGCACATTTTTCAAAGATAATTTCGGAAAAACGTTAACCCAGCATGTGAACTCTCTGCGCATTGAACAGGCAGCACGGCTGCTGCGTGAGACCGATCTTCCGGTGATGGAGGTCGGCTTTAACGTCGGGTTTGACAACTTCAGCTACTTCATCAAGCGCTTTCGCTCCGTGTATGGCGTATCACCCAAGGCCTATCGCAAGGCAGTCGGTATATGAAAAAAACGCCCTTTTAGGGCGTTTTCTATTTGTTTTCAATTTAGAGTGTAACTATCATTCGTAGCGCAGCCGAACATTCGAGGCGCGGCAGTGGTCAACATATTCGCGCGGCGGCTGACGATCGGTGATAAAGGAGGTCAAATCTTTCAAGTGGCAGAAGGTGACAATGGCTTCACGGCCGATCTTGGAAGAGTCGGCCATTAAGTAAATGTGGTCGGCACGCTGCACGACTGCGCGTTTGATTTCGGCCTCCAAAAAGGTCGTGTTGGTCATGCCGGCAGTCAGAGAAACGCCGGTTGCGCCCATAAACGCTTTGTTGATGCGCATGGAGCTGAGTGCTTCGATGGTAGACAGTCCGACGAAGGAATCGGTGGTCGGCGTATAGATGCCGCCGAGTGAAATGACATTCAAACTTTCGTACTTTGCGGCTTCGGAAAGCGCGCCAAGCGAATGCGTGATGATGGTGATGCGCTTTTTCGCAACCAGATACCGCAGCAGACAAAGCGTGGTAGAGCCGGAGTCGATGAAGATGGTATCTCCGTCCGAAACCTCTTCGGCAGCCAGACGGCCGATGAGAGATTTGTCCGCAAGATTCAGGCCTGAACGCACGGGCATAGGCACCGCGCCGGCTGAAGAAGTAGCGGTAACACCGCCGTAAACTTTTGAAATATGGCCGCGTGCTTCCAGTTCATTCAAATCGCGGCGGATGGTGTTTTTTGAAACGCCAAATACCTCGCAGAGCTCGTCGATGGTCACGGTCTCGCGGGAAATGACGTACTGCTCAATCGAATTTAAGCGACTGACTTTCATCTTTCGTTTTTCCCCATTCTATTAAATTCTCTTCACTGCATACTTTCTCTCTTTAAGTTTATCAGAAAACTACGAAAATGCAACCAAGACATAACAAACAATTTTCATATTTTTTTTGAGTCTTTTTTGGTGACATTTCCGTGCAACCCAAAAGAAGGTTTGAAATTTTGTGAATAAAAACGCGCTCGTGTGTTGAAATCCGGCCGTTTTGGTGATATGCTTTATACGGTAACGGTATGTTTAAATATGCCGCTATCCGGAACAATTCCGTGGAGAGAAAATTTTATTGAATTAGGCAGGTGTATGCAATGCAGAAAGCAGAAAAAATGCAGGAGCTTCGCGTCTTCGCTGCGGAGATTCGTCTTGAGGCACTTAAGACCATCGGCTCGCTGGGCTTCGGCCATGTAGGCGGCTCGATGTCTGTTGTTGAGGCACTGGCGGTACTGTATGGTGCGGTTATGAAGGTTGATCCGAAGAACCCGCGCTGGGAGGACCGTGATTGGTGCGTTATGTCCAAGGGCCACGCAGGTCCGGCTATGTACGCAACTCTGGGTCTCAAGGGCTTCTATCCGATTGAGCAGGCTTATACGCTCAATCAGCCGCACACCAATTTCCCGTCCCACACCGACCGCACCAAGACCCCCGGTGTTGACCTGACGACCGGCTCGCTCGGTCAGGGCATGTCGACCGCCATCGGTGCTGCGCTCGGCAACAAGATGGATGATAAGAACAATCATGTCTTCGTTTTCGTCGGCGACGGTGAGTGCGACGAAGGTCAGGTTTGGGAAGGCGCTGAGTTCGCTGTTCAGTATAAGCTGGACAACCTTGTCTGCTTCGTAGACTACAATCAGTACCAGCTGGACGGCGCAGTTGACTCCATTATGGGTCACGGCAAGGGTCTGGGCGCAAAGTTCGACGCGTTTGGCTGGCACGTCATTGAAGTAGAAGACGGCAACGACGTAGAGCAGATTTACGACGCTGTGATGGCAGCTTATAAAGTCAAGGGCATGCCCACCTGCATCGTGCTGAATACCATTAAAGGCAAGGGTGCGACGTTTGCAGAGCCTTCTCACTCGCATTCTTCGCAGCCGACCAAGGAACAGTGGGATGAAGCCATCGCCGCTGCCGAGGCCGAGCTTGCCCGCGTCAAGGCACTGTAAGGAGGGTATGGAACAATGAGCTTTACTTTGATTGGAAAACACGAGAAGGACGCCCGCGCCAACCGTGACGGTTATGTTGACGCGATGATGGAGATGATGACTGCCGATTCCAAGGTATGCCACATCGATTGCGACCTCTATAACTGCATCAATACCGCGAAGCTGGAGAAGAATTTCCCCAAGCAGACCTTCAACGCCGGCATTGCTGAGGCAAATGCTATGGGTATTGCCGCTGGCCTGTGTGCAACCGGTCGTACCGTGTTCATGCATTCCTTCGGCTGCTTCGCTTCCCGCCGCGCGTTCGATCAGGCATTTATGTCTGCGGCTTACGCGAAGCTGCCTGTACACGTGTTGGGTTCTGACCCGGGCGTTTGCGCAGCTTACAATGGCGGCACCCACATGCCCTTCGAGGATATGGCACTGTACATGGCAGTTCCGGAAGCGGTTGTCATTGACCCGACCGACTTTGCTATGATTAACTGCCTGACCAAGAAGCTGGCGGCTTCCGAGAAGTTCTCCTTCATGCGCATGGTTCGCAAGACCGTTATCAAGGTCTACGAGGACGGCGCTGATTTCGAGATCGGCAAGGGCGTTACGCTTAAGGACGGCAAGGATGTTACCATCATTGCTTCCGGCATCATGGTGGATGAGGCGCTCAAGGCTGAGGAAACTCTGGCTGCAGAGGGCATTTCCGCTAAGGTGATCGACATGTTCACCTGGAAGCCGATCGATGAGGAACTGATCATCGAGTCTGCTAAGGCTACCGGTGCAATCGTAACCGCTGAAAACCATCAGGTCAAGTGCGGCCTGGGTTCTGCGGTATCGCAGGTTGTTGCCAAGAACTGCCCGGTTCCGATGGAAATGATCGGTATCGAGGATCGTTTTGGCCAGGTAGGCGCACAGGGCTTCCTGCAGGAAGAGTACGGTCTGACCGCAGCTCATATTGTTGAGGCTGCCAAGAAGGCTGTTTCCCGCAAGTAATTTCATAAATTACGTCAAAAGCCGTGACTCTTGGAGTCGCGGCTTTTGTTTTGCCAACTTTAGGGATGAGTTTGATTCGTGCGGCAGTTTACACTTGCGACAGCTTTTTTATCAAAAAATTACGCTTTACGAACGGTCGTTTTCTTTATATAATGGTATCTGCAATTGAAAAAAAGAGGTGAGAGGATGGAGCAGGAAAACCTGTTAGGGACGCAGCCTGTGGGGCGTTTGGTGCTTAAGCTGGCGATACCCGCAATGCTGGCTCAGTTCGTCAACATTTTGTACAGCGTGGTCGATCGCATCTATGTCGGGCACATTGCCGGCGTTGGAGATTTGGCGCTCGCCGGTGTGGGGGTATGCGGCCCGGTTGTTACAATGGTAACGGCCTTTGCGGCATTGGTCGGATTTGGCGGAGGTCCGCTGATGAGCATTCGCATGGGGCGGCGCGATATGGAAGGGGCAAAACAGGTTGTCGCCTCCAGCTTTTGGCTACTGATGGTGCTGAGTGTGTTGGTAACTGTACCGGCATTTTTATTTCGGCGGCCGCTTCTGTTCGCCTTTGGAGCGAGTGAGGCCATTTATCCGTATGCAGATGCCTATTTTTCAATTTACATATTAGGCACGGTGTTCGCTCTGCTGAGTTTTGGATTAAATCAGATTGTGATGAGCCAAGGGTTTGCGGCCGTAGCAATGCGCTCGGTGATACTAGGTGCGGCAATTAATATTGCACTCGACCCGGTGCTGATTTTCATGTGCGATTGGGGGGTGCGCGGTGCAGCGCTCGCGACAGTGCTGTCTCAGATTTGCTCGAGCGCTTATACACTGCGCTTTTTGTTCGGCAAAAGAGCTACAGTGCCAATTGCCCCGCAAGAATGGTCGGCGGGATGGATGCGGCGCATTTTGCAGGTCGGACTGTCGCCGGCGCTGATCATCGCATTGGACAATGTGATGCTGATTGCCGTCAATGTCATGCTTCGTTCGTGCGGCGGCAGCCAGAGTGATCGGCTTATCGCCTGTGCGGCCATTTTGCAGAGTTTCATGCTGATCGTCACCATGCCGCTCGGCGGTATTACGGCGGGTACGCAGGCGATACTGGGGTATAATTACGGTGCGGGGCGCACGGATCGCGTGATGGCAGCAGAAAAACGGATTATGCTGCTTTGTCTGGCATTTACGGGCGTGATGTTCGTGGTGGCGCGTGTGATACCCGATCAGTTCGCGCGTGTTTTTACCGATGATCCGTCGAGTATTGAAATGACTGCGCGGATGATTCGTACCTACACGCTGGGCATCTGCGGCT
Source organism: Butyricicoccus sp. Marseille-Q5471 (assembly GCF_951230135.1). Lineage (GTDB taxonomy): Bacteria > Bacillota > Clostridia > Oscillospirales > Butyricicoccaceae > Agathobaculum. The sequence goes on from NZ_CATNVC010000008.1 coordinate 43,262, forward strand.
TGAGCATCCAGTATCCGTTTGTAGACGGACTGACCGGAATGGGACTGGTCAAATGGGGCCTGTTTTTCTCTATGTTCCGCAAGATTGTCTTCATGACATGCGTGATTGTGCTGCCGCTCGCCTTTACCGTTGAAGCGTTGTTCTATGCCGAACCGGTCAGTGATATTCTTGCAATGCTGCTATCTGGTGTCGGGTTTTTGATTCTTCTGCCGCGTTTGATGCGCAAACGGGAGCAGGAGGGGTGATTATCTATGGAAACTGCCACTTTGCAAAAGGCGAATTTTGGCGTATAATAAAATTAGTAAAATATGTGCCGATATGGAGGAATTCTGGATATGGACGCAAAAGAACGCGCACTGAAAGCGCATGAGGAATGGGCAGGCAAAATCGAAGTGGTCGCCCGCTGTCAAGTCAGTTCCAAAGAGGATTTGTCAGTCGCTTACACGCCCGGCGTTGCAGAGCCGTGCCTTGCGATTCAGAAGGATCCTGCGCTCAGTTATAAGTATACACGCCGCCACAACCTGGTTGCAGTCATTACCGATGGTACGGCGGTGCTCGGTTTGGGAGACATCGGACCGGAAGCGGGTATGCCGGTTATGGAAGGCAAGTGTGCGCTGTTTAAGGCCTTTGCGGATGTAGATGCATTTCCGCTTTGCGTCAAATCCAAAGACGTGGATGAGATTGTCCGCACGATTGAACTAATTTCCGGTTCGTTTGGAGGCATCAACCTCGAGGACATTGCAGCGCCGCGCTGCTTCGAAATCGAGCGCCGTCTGAAAGAGGTCTGTGACATCCCGGTGTTCCATGATGACCAGCACGGAACGGCTGTTTGCTGTGGTGCTGCGCTGCTCAATGCCTGCCGCCTGACTGGCCGCAAGGTAGACGAAATTAAGATGGTCGTCAACGGCTGCGGCGCGGCTGCAATCGCGGTCACTAAATTCCTGATGTTCCTCGGCGTCAAGGATATCGTCATGTGCGAGCGTTTCGGCATCGTGTGCGAGGGTGACGAACGCCTCAACCCTGCGCAGGCTGAAATGGCAGCGAAGACCAATAGAGGTCACATGACGGGCACTCTGGCAGATGCCGTCAAGGGCGCGGATGTATTCTTTGGTATGTCTGCACCGCAGGTGCTTACAGCTGAGATGGTCTCGGCAATGGCTGAAAACCCAATGGTATTTGCAATGGCCAACCCTGTCCCCGAAATTTGGCCGGAGGATGCGAAGAAGGGCGGCGCGGCAGTAGTCGGCACTGGTCGTTCGGATTATCCCAACCAGATTAACAATGTGCTCGCGTTTCCCGGCATCTTCCGCGGCGCACTTGATGTTCGCGCAAGTGATATCAACGAAGAGATGAAGCTTGCAGCAGCAAAAGCCATCGCGGATGTGGTGACGGATGAGGAACTTGATGCGGAGCATATTATGCCGTTTGCGTTTGATGAAAAGGTCATCAAAGCGGTCGCGGAAGCGGTTGCTCAAGCTGCGCGTGACAGTGGCGTAGCGCGTATCTAAAATTAGAGTATAATTCTGCCCCTGCGCCATGTCGGTGCAGGGGTTTTGCAATGACAAGTCGGCATGCATAAAAACCGTGTTTTTATCTTGTTTTTACCTTATTGTAACCGCAATATACTCAAAACAAGCCAGTTTCATTCCATAGACGCACAAAAAGCAACGATGGGAATGGCTATTTTTTCTGCACGTTGACCAAAATGCGTTTGACTTTTAAGCCCCTCTCCGTTACAATAAAAGAAGTGTATGGAACACGCCGAAAAGGCGTGTTGTGAGAAGAAAATGGAGGTATGAAAAATGTTAGATCCTAAGAAGGTAAGACTCGGCATTTGCCCTATCGGCTGGTCGAACGATGATATGTGGGACCTGGGCGATGAAAATACGTTCCAGCAGTGCATTTCTGAGATGAAGCTCGCGGGCTTTGACGGCTGCGAAGTCGGTCACAAGTACCCGGTAGATAAGGAAGTTCTCAAGAAGATGCTGGAAGTACGCAACATGACCATTGCATCCAAGTGGTTCTCGTCCTTCCTCGTTGACAAGCCGTACGAAGAGGTTGAAGCTGAGTTCGTTAAGGAACTGGAATATCTGTCTTACGTTGGCGCTTCTGCCATCAACATCTCTGAGCAGTCCGGCTCGATTCAGGGCATGGAGGACAAGCGTGTCCTGAAGGACAAGCGCATCATGAACGATGAAGAGTGGGCTCGTCTGTGCGATGGCCTGAACAAGCTGGGCAAGCTGTCCCTCGAGAAGTACGGCATCAAGTCCTGCTTCCATCATCACATGGGCACTGTTGTCCAGACCGTTGATGAGACCATCCGCCTGATGGAAAACACTGATCCCAAGTACGTTTTCCTGTGCTTCGACACCGGCCACTTCACCTTCGCGGGTGAGAATCCGGTTGATGTACTGGGCAAGTTTGCGAACCGTGTAGGTCACGTTCACCTGAAGAATATGCGTATGCCTGTTGTTGACACTGTCACCAATGAGGATTGGTCCTTCCTGAAGGCTGTCCGTAACGGCGCGTTCACCGTACCGGGCGATCCGGACGGCTGCGTGGACTTTGATGCAGTATTTGACATCCTCGACAAGGCCGGCTACGAAGGCTGGATCATGGTTGAGGCTGAGCAGGATCCGGCGAAGGCCAATCCGTTCGAGTACTCCAAGATGGGTCGCGAGTATATCACCGCACACACCGGTCTGTGCGGCGAGGTCAAGCTGGCCTAAGCATAGCATATTAAAAATCCCGTCCTTTTGGACGGGATTTTTTTATTTATGAAATAGCTTTAGCATAAGCGCGGGCGGTAAAATGATAGAAAAGCGTGTACATTCCGGTAAAAAACAGCATCGAGAAGGCAATGCCGCAAATAGGAACCCACAAATCCTGAATCGCAAGGATTTGCAGGAAAATGGACAGAATGGGCGAGGCAAATAGAATATGCAGCAGTGCTGTGCCGAGCGGAAGCAAAAATACCACCCGAAGCTGACGTCGCGCGGTCGCGGCGGTCATTTCCTCAGACAGACCAAGCGCACGCAGAATGCGGAATCGGCCCAGGTCCTCCGCGCAGCAAGCGTTCTCCCTGCTTGTCGCCGCGAAGAAGGGCGGCGGGTCGGGTACGCACTGCGCGCCAGATATTGGCAATCAGCATGACGACAAAGCAAAGTCCGAAGACTTGTATGGTAGCCAGTATCGCCTCGGAAGAGAGTGAATACTGCATGTCAATCGGAAGGCGCAGCGCTGCGAGCAGACCGCCAAAAACAAGTGGGCAAAGTAGTGCACCTGCCCCGATTCCCGCAATAAGACAGAACAACAGACAGAGTGTGCTTTCGATGATAAGCATGCCGGCTATGTGACGCTGCTCGAGTCCGAGTATGGTATAAAGCGCAAGTTCCCGGCTGCGGGACTTGATTAAATAGCTGTTGACATACAGCAAAAAGGGAAGAATCACGATTGGCAGCAAGGAAAACCCAACCCCCATCAGTTGTCGGATATTGTCGCCATCCGGGATATTGCGCCCGAAGGTTTCATTGAGTGTAAACGATGAGACCAGAAAATACACAAAGACCATGAAGGAGGTGGCAAGCAGAAACGGCAGATATTTGCTGCGATTGCCGCGCAACGACCGCACCGCAAGGCGGGGGATGAGGAAGTTAGGCAAGGAGCTCGCCTCCTTGCTGCAGCTGAGTGAGCCGATCTGCCAGAAGCGGATAAAAGGCGGCTCGGGTATGCCCGCCGCGCACGATTTCTGCTGCAATGCGTCCGTCGCGGATGAAGAGCACCCGGGAAGCATGGCTGGCGGCATCCAAACTGTGCGTAACCATGACAATGGTCTGTCCTTCATCATGATATCCGTCGAGCAGTTGAAGCAGCTGAGTTGCCGAACCCGAATCAAGTGCGCCGGTGGGCTCGTCTGCAAGTAGCAGCATGGGTTTGATGATAAGCGCTCGAGCAGCGGCGGCGCGCTGCTGCTCGCCGCCTGAAACCTCATAGGGATATTTGTCAAGCAGCGGTGCGATGCCAAGGCGCTCTGCAAGGGGCATCAGCCGCGCGTGCATTTCTGCACCCGTGCGCCCGGCAAGCACCAGCGGAAACAGAATGTTTTCACGCAGTGTCAGGGTGTCCAGCAGATGACATTCCTGAAAAATGAAGCCCAGTCGGTCACGGCGAAAGGCCGAAAGAGCACGGTTAGGAATCGCCGCCATATCTTCGCCGCCGAGCAAAATTCGGCCGTTGGTCGGCCGCTCCAATGCTGCCAAGAGTGTCAAAAGTGTCGTTTTACCGCTGCCGCTTTCTCCCATGATTGCAACAAATTCACCCTGCGCGACGGCAAGGTCGATGCCTCGCAGTGCTTGTACACGCTGCTTACCAAACCGCGTGGTATAATCCTTCGTTAGTTCTTCTACTTGCAATAACATTTGGATTGCCTCCTCGTATATCATTGTTCTATATCAATGATACAATGATACAACTGGCAAGGGCAGGTGTCAAGTGTGTTTTGCATAGATTTGAAAAGAGATGCACAGCAAACTGAAACGGTGTAATGTGGAATCGTTTCCAGACCATATAAAAGGCAGTCCGCATGAGTATGGAAGGTTTGTACAAATTGTAAAAATCACAGCGAAACCCTTTGCAAAGTAGGGCCTGATAGGGTAGAATATAGGGAGGAATATGTAGATAAGGGAAGTGTGTATGATGGGAACACCCAAGTATAAGCGCGTGCTGATTAAAATCAGCGGCGAGGCCCTCGCGGGCGATAAGCATTTCGGCCTGAATTTCGATGTCATCGGCCCGGTTTGCGATGTGATTAAAAAGTGTAACGAAGCCGGAACCGAAATCGGCATCGTTGTTGGCGGCGGTAACTTCTGGCGCGGCGTCAAGGATGGCGGCGGTAAAATGGAGCGTACGCGTGCCGACCATATGGGCATGCTGGCGACCACGATTAATTCTCTTGCGCTGCAGGATGCGCTTGAACAGCGCGGCGTTCCGGTACGCGTGCAGACCGCGATTGAGATGAACCGCATCGCAGAGCCGTACATCCGACAGAAGGCAACCCGTCATCTGGAAAAGGGGCGCGTAGTCATTTTTGGCTGCGGCACCGGCAACCCGTTCTTCTCAACCGATACGGCGGCTGTACTGCGCGCGGCTGAAATCGGTGCGGAGGTCATTCTGCTTGCAAAGAATATTGATGGCGTATATGATTCCGACCCCGCCAAGAACCCCGATGCAAAGAAGTACGACCAGCTCACCTATATGGACGTGCTCAATCAGGGACTCGGCGTAATGGATACCACTGCGACTTCGCTGTCTATGGACAATCACATTCCGATTCTGGTATTTGCGCTGTCCGATCCCGAAAATATTTACCGCGTGATCAACGGCGAAAAAATCGGCACTATCGTACAGGAGGAGAAATAAATGAAGGCTCAGCTGACCGCTTATGAAGATAAGATGAAGAAAACACTCGACGTACTGGCAAAGGAACTGGCTGCAATCCGTGCAGGACGCGCCAACCCGGCAGTACTGGATAAAATCACCGTGGAGTATTACGGTGCGCCGACGCCCCTGAATCAGGTTGCAGCTGTTTCGTCGCCCGATCCGCGCACGCTGTCCATTCAGCCTTGGGACGGTTCGATTCTCAAGGTGATTGAGAAGGCGATTCAGACCTCTGATCTGGGCATCAATCCCCAGAATGACGGCAAGCAGATTCGTCTGAGCTTTCCGCCGCTGACCGAGGAACGCCGCAAGGAACTCATTAAGGGTGTTTCCAAGACGGGTGAGGATGCGAAGGTTGCGCTGCGCAACATTCGTCGTGATGCAATTGACAAGTTTAAGGCATCGCAGAAGAAAAGCGAGCTGACCGAGGATGAGCTGCACGAGGGTGAAGACAAGATGCAGAAGCTGACTGACAAGTACGTTAAGGAAATTGACGGCTTAGTGGAGAAGAAGTCCAAGGAACTGTCAGAGGTATAATTGATCTATTTGGGGGCGGCGGTACGCCGCCCCTTTCTATGGGGGAAACGCCGTGGGGCTTTTTAATCGGAAAAGAAAAATAGAGACAAATCGTGTTGTGCCGACGCACATTGCGGTTATTATGGATGGAAACGGCCGCTGGGCCAAAAAGCGTGGCCTGCCGCGGCAGGCAGGGCATAAAGTTGGCGCGGAGACCTTTCGCACGATTGCGACATACTGCAAGGATATTGGCGTAAAATACTTTACGGTATACGCTTTTTCAACGGAGAATTGGAAGCGCCCCCCGGAAGAGGTCGGGGCATTGATGGAACTGTTTCGCCGTTATTTGAAAGAGGCGGCGGAAACGATGTATGAGCGCGGCGTCGCTGTACGTGTACTGGGCGACTTATCGCCGCTACCGCAGGACATTCTTGATTTGATTCGGGAGACCGACCGCATTGCCGATTCTCTCGGCCCGGATGCGGCAACAGCTTCGCTGTGTATCAATTACGGCGGGCGGGATGAGATCAAAAACGCTGTTCGTGCATTGGCAAAGGAAGTAGAAAGCGGTGAAAAGCGTGCGGCGGATATTACAGAGGACGATATTGCTCACCACCTGTATACAGCGCATATGCCTGATCCTGATTTAATTATTCGTCCGTCCGGTGAAATTCGCACCTCGAATTTCCTGCTTTGGCAGAGCGCTTATGCGGAATACTATTTTACGCCCGTGCTCTGGCCCGATTTCAAAACGAGCGATATGGACGCAGCAATTGAAGCATTTAATCAAAGAAATAGAAGATTCGGCGGCGTATAAGACCGCGAAGGGGTACCAAAGATATGAAAACAAGAGTTCTGTTCGGCGTGGGCGGATTTATTTTCGTGCTGCTTGCGCTGTATGTGTTTCCGCCTGCCGTGTTGGAGGTAATTATTGCTGCGCTTTGCGTGCTGGCAACTTATGAGGTGCTCGGCTCGACAAGACTGGTGCATAACCGGTTGCTGCTGCTTCTGTGCGGCGTGTCTTCGTTTGCACTGGCAGCGGCACATTCCTCGCTTGTGCCGTTTGAAATCATCGATGTGGTACAGGTACTCGTCATGGTGCTGCTTGTACTCTCCTTTGGTATTCTACTGAAATTTCATGATAGTATGAACGCCTCGGAGATTGCCTGGGGCTTTTTTGGCGGCCTGCTTGTGCCGTACCTGATGCTGGCACTTCTGCGCATTTTCCAGATGACCTATCATCATGGACCCTTTCTGGTGCTGCTGCCGCTGCTTGCAGCGTGGGGAGCGGATACTTGCGCCCTATTTGCCGGCCTGTTTTTCGGCAAGCATAAGCTTGCGCCTGTTGTCAGCCCCAAGAAAACGGTTGAGGGTGCGATTGGCGGTATTGTAGGCGGCGCGCTGCTTGTTATGCTGGGCGCGCTGCTCATGAACCGCTTTCTCAGCCTTAACATGCCGATTTGGGCGGCCGCTGTACTTGGCGGCTTGGGCGCGGTTATGGGTGTAATCGGAGACCTGTCGTTTTCCATTATTAAGCGTCAAACCGGCATTAAGGACTATGGCAGTATTTTCCCCGGCCACGGCGGCGTGTTGGATCGTTTTGACAGTGTGCTGTTCGTTGCGCCGATGGCAGAAATCCTATTTCGAATCATCTGGTGAGAAAATATGAAAAAAATTGCAATTTTAGGCTCGACAGGGTCGATTGGCACACAAACGGTCGATATTTTGCCCTCGATAGAAGCTGAGGTCGTCGCATTGACGACCAATACACGCATAGACTTGTTGGAGAAGCAGGCGCGTGCACTGCAACCTAAAATGGTCTGCGCTTTTGATGAAACCGCCGCCAAAACGCTGAAAATCGCATTAGCGGATACGGACATTAAGGTCTTGGCCGGCATGGAAGGCCTGATCAGCTGCGCTGCGGAATCCGGGGCAGACATCGTCGTAACAGCCGTTGTGGGTATGGTTGGTTTGCTGCCAACGATGGCAGCAATTAACGCAGGCAAAGATATTGCATTGGCCAACAAGGAAACACTTGTGTGCGCGGGTGAACTGGTTATGCGCGCCGCACAGGAGAAGCACGTAAAAATCCTGCCGGTCGACAGCGAACATTCGGCGATTTTTCAGTGTGCGCAGGCGGCGCAGGGCAACCGGCTCGAAAAAATCATTTTGACGGCGTCAGGCGGCCCGTTCTTTGGCAAGACGGCCGAACAGATGCGTCATGTCAGCCGGGAGCAGGCGCTGGCGCATCCCAATTGGTCGATGGGTGCTAAAATCACCATTGATTCCGCTACGATGATGAACAAGGGACTCGAATTTATCGAGGCGATGTGGCTGTATGATATGGCACCCGAGGATATTGAAATCGTCGTGCATCGCGAAAGCATCGTTCATTCGCTGGTTGAATTTGAGGACGGCGCAGTGCTCGCACAGCTCGGTCTGCCCGACATGCGTCTGCCCATTCAGTATGCGCTGACCTATCCGGCACGCGTTGCCTGTAAGGTGCCGCGTCTTTCTTTAGCCGAGGTGGGCAAAATGACCTTTTTTGCACCGGATTATGACGCATTCCCCGCACTGTCGCTGGCAAAGCGTGCAGCGCAGGAAAAAGGAAATATGGGCGCGGTGCTCAATGGTGCGAATGAAGCTGCAGTTGGTTTGTTTTTGAATGACAAAATTGCCTTTGGTGAAATTGCGGATCGTGTCGCGCATGCACTTGAAACCGTACCCTATCGCAAGCAAATTACACTGGATGACGTGTTGGAAAGTGACCGTTTGGCGCGTGAAATCGCGCGTTCCTGATTTGAGAGGAGAACCTTTTTGCTGCAGATTATCTTAGCCATTCTTGCGTTTGGTGTGCTTGTTGTGGTGCATGAATTCGGCCATTTCATCACGGCGAAACGCGGCGGTGTGCAGGTCAATGAATTTTGGATCGGCATGGGTCCGGCGATTTATAAGAAGGAGTACCACGGCACGCTTTACTGCCTGCGTCTGCTGCCGTTCGGCGGTGCTTGCGTGATGGAGGGCGAGGACGGAGAAAGCGAAAGTGAGCACTCCTTTGCGCGGGCAAGTCTGCTGCGCCGAATGCTGATTGTGGTAGCCGGTGCGCTGATGAATTTTCTGGTCGGTTTTTTGATTGTACTGATATTGGTTGGTACGCAGCAAGGTCCGGTCGGCACGCGCACAATCGAAGGCTTTCAAGAGGGATTTCGTTATCAGGGCGAAACCATGCTGATGCCTGGTGATACGATTCTGGAGGTCAATGGCTATCATATATTCGTGCGCCAAGACATTAATATTGCGCTGGCGCAAACGGCAGCGGACGGTAAGTATGATTTTAAGGTGCGCCGTGACGGCCGCACCGTTCAGCTGACGGATGTGCCGCTGACGCATGATTTTACAGATGAAAACGGCAATAAGCTGTTCGGTATCAACTTTACGCTGACCGAACGCACACCGCTCGTTGTGCTCGATCAGTCTGCGCGCGTGTCGGTCAATTATGCCCGACTGGTATGGTCGAGCTTGGCGCAGTTGGTTACCGGCAAGGTCGGTGTCGATCAGCTTTCCGGCCCGGTTGGCGTGGCGGAGGTTATGGCCAACACTGCTAAGCAATCAATGGCTTCGTTCTTCGATTTGGTTGCATTCATTTCAATCAACCTTGGCGTAATGAATTTGCTGCCGCTGCCGGCACTTGATGGAGGACGGCTGCTGTTTTTGGTGATTGAGGGGATTCGCCGCAAGCCGGTACCTGCAAAGTATGAAGGGTATGTGCATGCGGCAGGCCTGATGCTGCTGTTGGCGCTTATGGTTTATGTGACCGGACAGGATATTTTGCGCATTCTCATGAGGTGAGGAATATGAAAATCACAAAGCAAATCGACGTTGGCGGCGTCAAAATCGGCGGGGGTGCCCCTGTTGCCGTGCAGTCAATGACAAATACAGATACGCGTGACGCAAAGGCCACGCTCGGACAAATCGGCCGTTTGGCAGATGCGGGATGTCATATCGTCCGCTGTGCTGTGCCGGATATGGAAGCAGCCGAAGCGATGCGTGAAATTTGCAAGGGTTCGCCTATCCCGGTGGTGGCCGATATTCACTTTGATTATCGTCTTGCTCTGGCGTCAATTGAGGCCGGTGTGCATAAAATTCGCTTAAACCCGGGTAATATCGGTGGAGCAGATCGCGTGCATGCAGTTGTGCAGGCCGCGAAAGAGCGGGGGCTTCCGATTCGCATCGGTGTCAACTCCGGATCCGTGGAAAAGGAACTGTTAGAACGTTTTAGCGGCCCAACACCGGAAGCAATGGTAGAAAGTGCGCTGCATCATGTAAAACTGCTTAATGAGTGTTCGTTTGATGACATTTGTATTTCCATCAAATCGTCATCAGTGCCGAGCACCATGCAGGCCTATTTACTGGCGCATGAAAAAACTGATTATCCGCTGCACCTTGGCGTGACCGAAGCAGGTACGGAATATATGGGCACGGTTAAGTCTGCTGCCGGCATCGGTGGTTTGCTTGCGCTCGGCGTAGGTGACACCATCCGTGTTTCGTTGACCGACGACCCGGTGAAGGAAATCTATGCGGCAAACGCGATTTTGAAGGCGGTTGGTCGCAATGATGACGGCATCAATGTCGTCTCCTGCCCGACCTGCGGCAGAACGCGTATCGATCTGATCGGCATTGCCAAAGAGGTCGAACAGCGTTGCGCAGCAATCCATGGCAAAAAGCTGAAGGTTGCAGTCATGGGGTGTGCGGTCAACGGGCCGGGTGAAGCGCGTGAAGCTGACTTGGGTATCGCAGGTGGCGACGGTGTTGGACTGCTGTTCCGCCATGGCCAAATTATTAAAAAGATGCCGCAGGAACAGTTGGTAGACGCGTTGATGGAAGAAATTTTAAAGTATTGAGGAGTTATTTTCAAAAATGTCGGGCAAACTCATAGATTTTTTTGAAAAGTGCAAAGGAAACGTTGACGAACAGCACCTCGCCCAAGGCGAGGTGCGTTCGCTTGCGTTTGGGGACGATAGATCGGTCATGGTTGTTGAAATCGAACTGGGCGAAGTCGTTAGCCGCAAGGCGATTGAGGCACTCGAGGGACAGCTTGCTAAAAGCTACGGCCTGCGCCGCGTGTGCATTGAACCGCGTTACCGGTTGGACAAGCCAACCCCTGCTTACATACGCTCGCTGTTTGAGGATATGGCCGCACGTATGCCGTCCGCGCGGGGACTACTGGATGCGAGTCAGTGGAAGTATGAAGCGGGCGAATTGCACCTGCCGATGGATGAAGTGAGCGAAACGTATTTTGCGACCGCACTTCGTCAGATGGAGGGTCGTATTCGCGAGGAATTGGGCGTTCGATGTCCGGTGCGTGCGGTGCGCACCGATACAGAATATAGCGTGTCAGCAGACGACTTGCCGCGGCGCGAGGAGATTTTGCATCAGGCAATCGAGGCACAGGCTTTGGCTGCACCAAGCGAACCGAAGCCCAAGAAGACGCGCACAACGCCTAAGCCGGAAAGCAACGGCTATCAACGTCCGCGCGCGGAGAAGGTCAAGGATGATGATCTGGTTTTCGGCAAGCTGATGCAGGATCCTATCATTTCGGTGAACGAAGCTGTTTATGCCTATGACATGGTGACGATTCAGGGCGAAGTCTTCTTCACCGACCATAAGGACATCCACAGCAAAAAGACAGGCAAGGACTATGTAAAGATTGCCTTTGATATGACCGACCGCACCAATTCGGTGCGTGTGACTAAGTTTCTGGCCGCCGATAAGGCAGAGGATTTGGCCTCCCGCATTAAGAACGGTCTTTACTGTACTGTGCAGGGTAAAATGACCTTTGACAGCTATGCGAAGGAAATGGTGCTCGATCCGACAGCAATTGTAAAGGCGAAAAAGCCGGAACGTAAGGATGCCTATTCAGGTGAAAAACGTGTGGAGCTGCATCTGCATACCAATATGTCGGCAATGGATGGTATGTCGTCCACTGCAGCGCTGCTATGCCGCGCCGCATCGTGGGGGCATCGCGCTATGGCGATTACCGATCATGGCGTTGCGCAGGCCTTTCCGGAAGCGCTGCACGCGCAGGAGGGAAAACAGAAAGCAATTATCGGAGACATGAAGATTATCTATGGTATTGAGGCGTATTACGTCAACGATTCGGACAGCCTTTCTGTAGTACGCGGCAAGTCTGCTGAACCGCTCGACGGTACCTTTATCGTATTCGATTTGGAGACAACCGGCCTTAATCCTGCGCAGGAGGAAATTACCGAAATTGCGGCCGTGCGGGTGGTAAATGGGGAGATTCGGGATTCGTTTCAGACCTATGTCAACCCCCACAAGCCGATTCCGCCTGAAATCACCGAGCTTACCGGCATTTCGGATGAAACGGTTGCCAATGCGCCGGAATTGAGCCGTGCGGTGCCGGAGTTTCTTGCATTTGCAGAAGGGTTTCCGTTGGTTGCGCATAACGCGGGATTTGACATGGGATTCTTGCGCGCGGCATGCAAAAGACTGCAGATTCAGAGAGACTTTACATCGATTGATACGCTTGAGATGTCGCGGTTGATGCTGCCGCATTTAAATAAATTCAAGCTGAATGTCCTTGCAAAGGAGCTACAGGTCGGCCCGTTTGAACATCACCGAGCAAGTGAAGATGCGGCGGTATTGGGGCGTATTTTTGTAAAACTTTTAAAGCGATTGCAGGAGGAGTTCCGTGCGGTGACAACGGCAGACATTAATCCTGTTCTGGCCGCGCAGACCGATCGCAAGAACAAACTGAAGAATCTACCGCGCTATCATTTTATTGCACTGGTCAAGAACCAAACAGGACTGCGAAACCTCTATCAGCTGATTTCAAAGAGTTTTCTGGAGTATTACAATAAGCGGCCCATTATGCCGCGGTCGGAGCTGATTCGGCATCGGGAAGGACTGATTTTCGGCTCGGCATGCGAAGCGGGTGAGCTGTTCCGTGCGCTGACCCACGGCGCAGAGGATGAGGAGCTTGAGCGGCTCGCGTCCTTTTATGACTATCTGGAAATCCAGCCGATTGCGAACAATAACTTTATGATCAGCAAGGGTATGGCGAGCGGCGAGGAGCAGCTGCGCGATTGGAACCGCAAAATCCTCGCCATTGCAGACAAGCTGGGCAAGCCGTGCTGCGCAACGGGGGACGTACATTTTCTGGAGCCGGAGGATGAGGCATTCCGACGTATTTTGATGGCAGGACAAGGCTTTGGCGATGCGGACAATCAGGCACCGCTTTATCTAAAAACGACCGATGAGATGCTGCGTGAGTTTTCCTATTTGGGGGAGGACAGAGCCTACGAGGTTGTTGTCAAAAATACCAATCTGATTGCAGACATGTGCAATATCATTCGACCTGTGCCGCGAGAAAACTACCCGCCGCATATCGACGGCGCGGAGGACGATCTCCGCGATATGAGCTACGAAAAGGCCAAACGCATCTATGGCGATCCGTTGCCGGAACTGGTGCAGGCACGTCTTGATCGTGAACTGAACTCCATCATCGGCAACGGCTACGCGGTTATGTATATCATTGCGCAAAAGCTGGTTACCAAGTCACTGGCGGACGGATATTTGGTCGGCTCGCGCGGTTCGGTCGGTTCGTCCTTTGCGGCATTTACCTCGGATATTACCGAAGTAAATTCGCTGCCCCCGCACTATCTCTGCCCGGATGATCGGTACATTGAGTGGCACGATGAGTATTCTTGCGGCGTTGACCTGCCGGACAAACTGTGTCCCACCTGTGGCAAGCCGCTGACCAAGCAGGGATTCGGCATTCCGTTCGAAACATTTCTCGGTTTTGAGGGAGATAAGGTGCCGGATATCGACCTGAATTTTGCAGGTGAGTATCAGTCGCGTATTCATAAATACACGGGCGAATTATTTGGTGAAGATCATGTGTTCCGTGCAGGTACGATCGGTACGGTCGCGGAAAAAACGGCCTATGGCTATGTGAAAAAATATATGGATGAGCGCGGGATTGAGTGCTCACGGGCGGAGGAAAACCGCCTGTCGGCCGGATGTACCGGCGTGCGTCGCACCTCCGGTCAGCATCCGGGTGGTATTGTCGTTGTGCCTCAAGAGGTTGAAATCTACGATTTTTGTCCCGTGCAGCATCCGGCGGATGACCCGGATTCGGATATCATCACCACTCATTTTGAATATCACTCAATCGACGCAAATCTGCTTAAATTGGACGAACTGGGTCATGATGATCCGACCATGATTAAGCACCTTGAAAACCTGACCGGCGTCAACGCACAGGAGATTCCGCTCGATGATCCGGATACGATGAGCCTATTCCATTCTTGCGAAGCGCTCAAATATGCAGATGGACAAAACTCCGATCCGATTTTGGGCGAACTGGGCTGTCTGGCTGTGCCCGAGTTCGGCACGAAATTTGTGCGCGGCATGGTCAGGGAAACACATCCCTCTACCTTTGCTGAATTGGTGTCCATTTCGGGACTGTCACACGGCACCGATGTTTGGTTGGGCAACGCGCAGGAACTGGTTCGCAAGGGTATTCCGCTGTCAGGCTGTATCTGCTGCCGTGATGACATCATGAACTACCTGATTTTGCAGGGCGTAAAACCCAAGCTTGCGTTTAAAACCATGGAATCGGTGCGAAAGGGCAAAGGCCTGACCGAGGAGATGGAGGCCGCCATGCGAGAGCAGAATGTGCCGGATTGGTATGTGGATTCCTGTAAGAAAATCAAATATATGTTCCCGAAAGCGCATGCAGTGGCCTATGTTATGATGGCGTTTCGAATCGCATGGTTCAAGGTGCATCGGCCGCTTGCATTCTACTCGGCTTATTTTTCGGTGCGTGCAAAGGGATTTGATGCGTCCTGCATGATTCGGGGGGACAAGGTCTGTCTGGATAAACTGCATGAACTATCTCTGAAAGAACGTGATAAAACAATTTCCGCAGCAGAAAAGGATATGTCAACTACGCTTGAGGTTTGTCATGAGTTTTACCGCCGCGGCTTTACATTCGAACCGATGGATGTATATAATTCGGATGCGACGACGTTCATCGTGACCGAAAATGGACTGATTCCCCCGTTCACCTCGATGCCAGGCATTGGCGAGCAGGCGGCGCTCAACATTGTGGAAGAGCGTAAAAACGGAAAGTTCCTTTCGGCAGAGGAGATGTCGGTGCGCTGCCCCAAGGTATCGAAATCCGTTATTGAGCTGCTCGATCAAATTGGTGCGCTCGGTTCGATGCCGAAGACGACGCAGATTTCTCTGTTTGCCTGAGGAAAAAGCGTGTGCAGCGGGCACAAAGAAATATAGATTGACAATGTTGATTTCTTGTGTTATTATTTTACTATGATAAAGTAATGAAGGAGATAGCGGACGCTTATGAACCGTTTTAGTATTTCTACCCCGGAGGGAACCCGCGATTTACTCTTTTCCTCGTGCCGTATGCTGCGCCAAACGGAAACCGCAATTTGTGGTGCGCTAGAGGCACGCGGCTATAGTGAGATCATCACACCGGTAGTCGAGTATTTCGATGTATTCGCGCAGGCAAACCCAGAGCTCTCGCAGGAGAATATGCTCAAAATTATCGACCGTTCGGGTCGAATTTGTGTGGCGCGACCGGACAATACTACCCCGATTGCCCGTATCGCGGCAACGCGTCTGGACGATGCGGCGCTCCCTGTGCGGCTGTATTACAGCCAAAAGGTATTCCGTTCGGTCACCGGGGATCATGGGCACAAGGGCGAATTTCTGCAGATTGGTGCTGAACTGATTGGGGCGGACGGCCTTGAAGCTGATTTAGATATTCTCTCAGCGGCATTCCGTGCATTGGCTGAAACAGGAGCAGATAATTTCCGCATTGAATTAGGGCATGCTGAGATTTACAAGGCACTGATTGAAGCGCTTGGTGTGGATGCAGGGACGGCAGAACAGGTTCGTCGTCTCATTGAAAACAAGTCGTTCGCCGCGCTGGACGATGTACTTGCACCGTATAAAGACCGCGGCGGTTATCGTGCTCTCAAGGCGATGCCGCAACTGTTCGGCGGAACGGAAGTATTGGATGCCGTCGAAAATCTGACGCAAAACGTTCGGGTTTTGGGTGCGGTATCTTATCTGCGCCGTCTGTACAGAGCGCTCGACGAAGCAGGGTACGGCGATGCCGTGATGATAGACCTCGGCCTGGTGCATGAAATGGATTATTACACAGGTGTGATGTTCCGCGGTTATATCGGGGGTGCAGGCGCTGCGATTCTATCCGGCGGGCGGTACAACGCGTTGTGCGCTAAGTTTGGTAAGGATATGCCGGCAGGCGGCTTCGGTATCGACGTAGAACGCGTTGCCGAAAGTCTAACAGGTGCACAGAAGCCCGAAGCGGCCACTCGTCGCGATACCGTACGCATTGCACTGACAAAGGGACGACTGGAAAAGAAAACACTTGCGCTGCTCAAAAATGCGGGTTACGATATTTCCGAACTGGAAACCGGTTCGCGTAAGCTGATTTTCACCCTGCCTGAGACCAGTATTGAAATCGTGCTGGCGAAGGCGGCGGATGTGATTACGTATGTAGAGCATGGCGTGTGCGATATGGGTGTGGTCGGCAAGGATACCATCATGGAAAAGGGCGGAAGCTTCTATGAAATGGTTGATTTAGGCTTTGGAAAATGCCGCTTCGCACTGGCAACCAAGAAGGGCAAGGACGTGTATAGCGGTTATAAAACCCCGGTGATTGCAACAAAGTATCCGGCAGTTACCAAAGCGTTTTTCAACCGAAAGAATATGGACGTGGAAACGATTAAGATTGAGGGTTCGGTTGAGCTAGCTCCGCTACTTGAGTTGGCGGATGCGATTGTGGACATTGTAGAGACCGGTACGACGCTTAAGGAGAACGGCCTTGAGGTCATTGAGGATGTGGCACCGATCACGGCGCGTGTCATCGTCAATCTGGCCAGTGCAAAGATGAAGAAAACCGCAATTCAAACGATTATCCGTGACTTGGAAAGCGGCTTGGAGGACTGAGAATGTTTTTGAAAACCGTGCTTGCGGATGGCTGTGCTGAGCAGACCGTGATTCGTGAGATGAAAGCGCGCGCAGAGAGTGCCCGCGGTGATATCGAGCAGACCGTTCGTGCGATTATGGACGATGTCAAGACACGTGGATTTGATGCGGTCTGTGCTTATGCCGAAAAGTTTGACGGGCAGAAGCCCTACGTCGTCGGGCAGGAATTGCTCGATCAGGCGTATAGCAGCTGCGACCCCAAGCTGATTGCGGCGCTCGAAAAAGCGGCGGCAAATATTCGCGATTATCATGAGCAGATGCTCGTCAAATCGTGGGAATGGGAGCGGCGCTCGGGCGAAAGGCTCGGTCAGACTGTGCGCGGCCTGCACAAGGTCGGTATTTATGTGCCGGGCGGTACGGCGGCTTATCCGTCGAGCGTGCTGATGAACGCAATTCCTGCCAAGGTTGCAGGTGTGGGCGAAATTATCATGGTCACTCCGCCGACTGAAAATATGTCTAAGGAAGTGCTGGCGGCGGCCAAAATTGCGGGTGTAGACACGGTTATCGCTATTGGCGGCGTGCAGGCCATCGCCGCACTGACATATGGCGCGGGATTTATTCCGCAGGTTGATAAAATTGTCGGCCCCGGCAACGCCTTCGTGGCGAGCGCGAAAAAACTAGCCTTTGGCACGGTTGATATTGATATGATTGCAGGCCCGTCCGAGGTGCTGGTAATTGCCGACCATACCGCAAATCCTACCTATGTTGCGGCCGATTTGCTTTCGCAGGCGGAGCACGATAAATTGGCCTCCGCCGTGCTGCTGACCGATTCGATGGCACAGGCGCAGGCAATCTCCTGCGAGATGGAGCGTCAGGCAAAGCTGCTGCCGCGTTGGGAAATCATACAGGACAGCGTTAAAAATTACGGCTGCGCAATCGTGTTTGAGGAACTGGAGGATGCCTGCAAAATGGCCGATCAGGTTGCGCCGGAGCATCTGGAGATTGTCACCGCCGCGCCGCGCCGGCTGCTGCCGTATCTGCACAATGCGGGTGCAATTTTCCTTGGTCAATACGCGCCTGAACCGTTAGGGGATTATATGGCAGGGCCATGTCATGTGCTGCCAACTTCCGGTACGGCGCGGTTTTTTTCGCCGCTTTCAACTGATACTTTTCTCAAGAAAACCAGTGTGATTGAATACTCGCGCGATGCGCTGGCAGCGTATTCAGATGATATCATTGCGCTCGCGCAAAGTGAGCATCTCGATGCACATGCGAATTCTGTCGCCGTGCGCTTTCAGGAGGAGACAGCCGATGAGAAACGCTGAAATCAACAGAAAAACAAAGGAAACAGAGATTGAACTGACCCTTTCTCTTGATGGCGGTGAGCGTAAGATTGATACCGGCATCGGCTTTTTCGACCATATGCTCAATTCTTTCGCGGTACACTCCGGCTTCGGCCTGATACTCTCCTGCAAGGGTGATCTCGAAGTGGACGGACACCACACGGTAGAAGATTGCGGCATCGCGCTTGGGCAGGCATTGAGTCAGTGCCTTGGCGATAAGGCTGGAATCGCGCGATTCGGTGAGGCATATGTGCCGATGGACGAAGCGCTTGGTTTTTGCGCGCTGGATATTTCAGGGCGTCCGTATCTGGTGTTTGATGCACCTATGCCGCAGACGACGTGCGGCGCGTATGACACCTGTCTGACGGCAGAGTTTATGCGCGCACTGGCAGTCAATGGTGGACTAACGCTGCATTTGAAATCCGTTTATGGTTATAATGCGCACCATATGACTGAGGCCTTGTTTAAGGCATTAGCCCGCGCACTCAAGCAGGCGGCGACCCAAACAGGCGGCGGGGTACTGAGCGCAAAGGGTATGCTGTAAGCAATGAATAGACAACAGGGGAAAAGTATGAGCTATATCGCAATTGTAGACTACGGTGCGGGAAATCTGATGAGTGTGCATAATACACTGGATTTCCTGGGTTATGACAACAAAATTGCAGACACAGCTGAGATTATCGAGAATGCTGCGGGCGTTATCCTGCCCGGTGTGGGCGCCTTTCCGGACGCAATGGACGCGCTGCATGCATCCGGCCTTACCGATGCGGTGCTGAAAGCTGCAATGGAAAAGCCCTTTCTCGGCATCTGCCTTGGGATGCAGATGCTGTTTGAGGAGTCGGACGAAGTGCGGCTGTGCAAGGGGCTGGGACTGATGCCCGGACGCATTGAACGCATCAAAACGGACTTTAAGCTGCCGCAGATTGGGTGGAATGCACTGCACATACAACGTCCCAACGCAATGACCGCCAATGTGCAGGAGGGCGATTACGTCTACTTCGTGCATAGCTTTATGGCCAGACCTGCGAATCAGGACGATTTGGCCTGCACAACAGATTACGGAACGGAAGTTCCGGCAATGGTAGCACGAAACAACCTTTTTGGCTGCCAGTTTCATCCCGAGAAGAGTGGGGAAGTGGGACTGAGCATGCTCAGAAACTTTGCAAAACTGACGGAGGCTGACAGATGAGAATTCTCCCGGCAATTGATTTAAAGGACGGCCAGTGTGTTCGTCTGCAGAAGGGCGACTATGGAACGGCGCACAAGGTAGCGGAGGATCCGGTCGAAACGGCGCGGGGATTTCTCGCCGCAGGTGCGAAGCTGATTCACATGGTCGACCTTGATGCCGCAAAGGATGGCTCGCACGCCAATTACGGTGTGGTGGAACGTGTCATACAGGAAACCGGTGCAACGGTTGAACTGGGCGGCGGTGTGCGTTCGATGGCTGATGTGGAGGCCGTGCTGGCTCTGGGTGTCACACGGGTTATTATTGGCTCAGCGGCAGTCAAAAACCCGTCTTTTGTGCGGGAAGCTGTCGAGAAATACGGTGATAAGATTGCGGTCGGCATTGATGCCAAGAGCGGCACAGTGCGCACGGAGGGGTGGCTCAACGACAGCGGTGAGGATTTTATTTCCTTCGCTAAGCTGATGGAGTGCTTTGGCGTGCAGAGCATTATTTTTACCGATATTGATAAGGATGGTATGCTTGCCGGACCGAACTTTAAGCAGCTGAGCATGCTCAGAGCGGCAGTTTCCTGCGGCATTGTCGCGTCCGGCGGCGTGTCCACGATTGAGGACATCCGAAAGCTGAAAGCATTGGGAATCGATGAGGCCATCGCGGGTAAGGCAGTCTACACAGGCGCACTTGATCTGGCGGCAGCCATCAAGGAGATAGAATGATGCTGGCAAAACGAATCATTCCCTGTTTGGACGTAAAGGATGGCCGCGTGGTCAAGGGCGTGAATTTTGTCGGTCTGCGCGATGCGGGCGATCCGGTCGAATTGGCAAAGTTCTACTCACAGCAGGGCGCAGACGAAATCGTCTTTCTTGATATCACCGCGACCAGTGATAACCGCGATACCATCGCGGATGTCGTGCGCCGCACCTGCCGGGAGGTCTTTGTTCCCGTTACCGTTGGCGGCGGTATTCGTACAGTCGATGACTTTCGCGATGTTCTGCGCGCGGGGGCAGACAAAATTTCAATCAATTCCTCGGCAGTCAAGAATCCGGAGCTTGTGAACGCGGCGGCAAAAAAATACGGCAGTCAGTGCGTTGTCGTAGCGATTGATGGACGGCATACCGGCAAAACGCCTTCGGGCTTTGAAGTATACGTTGCAGGCGGCCGCACGCCGACCGGCATCGATGCGATTGCGTGGGCAAAAGAAGTATATGAGCGTGGCGCAGGCGAGATTTTGCTGACCTCTATGGATAAGGATGGTACAAAGTCGGGATTCGATTTGGAAATGACAAAGCAGGTGGCAAATCTGGTTGGTATCCCGGTCATTGCATCCGGCGGCTGCGGCACATTGGAGCACTTTTCCAAAGTCTTTGAGGTGACAGGATGCGACGCGGCGCTGGCTGCCAGCTTGTTCCACTATGGGGAGCTGACAGTTGATGAGGTTAAGCAGCATTTGAAACAGAAAAACATACCGGTGAGGATATAACAACATGGTATTGACAAAGTTTTTTACGAAAAGTGATCTCGTTCCGGTGGTTTGTCAGGATGAGACGAACGGCGAGGTGCTCATGCTTGGATATGCGAATGAAGAGGCGCTGAAGCGGACGATGGAAAGCGGCACGGCGTGGTTTTTCTCGCGTTCGCGGCAGAAACTGTGGAACAAGGGAGAAACCTCGGGCAACTTTATCTTTGTTTCTAAGATTTTGTCGGACTGCGATGATGATACGCTGATTTATATCGGCACACCCAAAGGCCCGGTCTGCCATACGGGCAACCGAACCTGTTTCTTTACAACCTTGTGGGAAAAGGAGAGTAACAAGTGAATTCGTTTGAACAAATGGAAGCGGTCATCCGTCAGCGGCGCAGTGAGCCGCAGCAAGGCTCGTACACCTGCTACCTGTTTGAAAAGGGACTGGATAAAATCCTCAAAAAGGTAGGAGAGGAATGTGCAGAAACCATTATTGCCGCTAAAAACGGCGATAAGGAAGAATTGGTTGGAGAAATCAACGATGTGCTCTATCACATGATGGTTATGATGGACGAATGCGGCATATCG
Organism: Butyricicoccus sp. Marseille-Q5471; assembly: GCF_951230135.1. GTDB lineage: Bacteria > Bacillota > Clostridia > Oscillospirales > Butyricicoccaceae > Agathobaculum. The sequence continues at coordinate 64,791 of NZ_CATNVC010000008.1, forward strand.
CTTGCAGATGTTTGCAAAGAGATGGACCAGCGCTCTGCAAAAATCGGAAACCTGAAGCAGTTTCACATATCGGATCATAACACATAAGGAGAGGTTGCACATGCGCAGAAAAGACCGCGAGGTGTCCGGCCGTGACCAGATCGAGGCTATTATTAAAGCATGTAAGGTTTGTCGTATAGCGATGATTGCGGCGGGCAAACCTTATGTTGTACCGATGTGCTTCGGGTACGAATGGGACGACAATGGACTGACGCTCTGGTTTCACAGCGGACTAAAGGGCAAAAAGATAGATGCGATGCGGGAAAACCCTGCAATCTGTTTCGAGATGGATGTGGAGGATGGTGTGATTTCTGGCGGTGACGTTGCCTGCAAACACAGCTATGCGTTTTCATCTGTGATTGGAGAAGGAAACATGCGCTTTGCGCAGAATGCCGAGGAAAAACGCCATGGCCTGAACTGCATCATGCAGCATCTGACTGGTAGGGAAGGTTGGACATACCCCGACCCACAGCTCATGGTGACAGAGGTATTCTACGTTCATGCCGATTGCGTGGAAGCGTCGCAGAACCCTAAGCGATAGGGAAAACGGTGAGGACTCGATGAAACGTGTCATATCATCCGCAGTAATAGCGGCAATGTTGATTTTGGCGGGATGTTTGGTCTATTTTGGCCTGAGCGGTGAACCAAACAGCAGCGGTGAAGCGCCGCCCGCGACGCCGTCTATTGAACTGCCAAAGCTGCCGGAAGAGACGGAACAATATGAAGATACAGTTGCTACCCTGTGCGTTGCAGGTGATATTGTCATGCATATGCCAATTACCAACGAGGCCTATAACGCCTCGTCAAACACCTATGATTACACGTATTTGTTTGAGCAAGTTCGTCCCTATTTTGAGAAAGCCGATTATGCAGTTGCGTGCTTGGAAACGACCTTTAACGGCCCGCCGTATTCCGGCTATCCGCAATTCTGCGCACCGGACGAGCTGGCTTTCGGACTTGAATCGGTCGGATTTGATATGCTTTCAACGGTGGGGAACCACAGTCTGGACACGTATTATAACGGTTTAGTACGCACTCTGGACGTACTGGACAAGGCGGGATTGGAACATGTGGGCACCTATCGCACGCAGCAAGAGCGGGATACAGTCCATATCGCCGACGTAGGAGGAATCAAGATAGCTTTTCTGGGATATACCTATGGGACGAATGGGTTGCCGCTTGGAGAGCACTCCTATGCAGTCAGCGTGTATAACAAGGACTATATGACGGATGGCGCTGATGTGGATTACGATATGATGCGTGCGGATTTGGAGCGCGCGAAAGCGCTAAAACCTGATGCAATTGCGGTTTATATGCATTGGGGGCAGGAGTATAGTACAAGTCCGAGCGATCAGCAAAAAGAAGTTGCGAATTTCTTGTTTGAGAATGGTGCAACACTGGTGTTGGGCGGTCATGTTCATGTGCCGCAACCGATGGAATTGCGGGAGCTGCCGGACGGACGCACTGGCTTTTTATGCTATTGCCTGGGAAATTTTATCTCAAATCAGCATGATGATTTTACCAATCTGACTGCTGCCGTAAACTTGGAACTAACCAAGGACGGCAAGACGGGAGCAGTAAACGTCAGCGGATGTGAGTATATTCCAATGTATATGCTGCATCCGGATGCATCCAATGTGAAGCGTTATGCACTGCTTGATATTCATAAAACCATGCAGGATTTTCAAAACGGAGATACCTCATTAATCGGTGAAAATGTCTATCAGCGTTTGCAAAAGGGACTGGACGATTTGCACAGAATTATATATCCGACGGAAACACTGAAATAATAAAAGAGACGCCATAGGCGTTTTTTTTTCTAAAAAAACACGGCAGTCCGGGTGGACTGCCGCGATAGAGGGCCTCTGACAAAATAAAGATCAGCGCTTGACAAATTTAGAGCGGGGAGCATGGCAGATGGGGCAGATATAGTCATCAGGGATTTCATCATCCAAACGAATATAACCGCAAACCGTGCATTTCCAACCTACATTCTCCTCGAGCGTACGGAAAACGGGTGCTGCGGGAGGTGCATCCTGCCCGCGAGACTCAAACTCTTTGATGGTCAGACAGTCGCCATCCGAGAATACCTCGGCATCGGCAATCTCACAAATGAAAAGTGTGTGCGTACCAACAGCAACGGTTTCAATCACCTTGAGCGATAAACGCGAAACCATACCCTCCTTGAGGTAAGGACAGCCTTGCGCATCGGTATCAAAGGAAACGGTTGAAAATTTATCAATTGCGCGGCCGGATTTGTAACCAAATTCATTGACAATGCGCTTATCGACATCCTTGCTGAGCAGTGTGATAGAAAGAATGCCGCTCTTTTTAATGGCGGCTCCGGTTGCGGAATCATTATTGATAGAAACAGAGAACTTTACAGGGCGAGATGAGGTAACCTGATGCAGAGAGTTCACAATGCACCCATAATGCTTGCCTTCAGACACGGTTGACGCAAGGGCAAGACTATAATTCAATTTCTTATATGCAGTAGCATCCATATCAAACAATCCTTTCTTGTAATGATAATAATTATTAATTACAATAATATATTACATCATTGTTAAAGAAAATGATAGAGAAAAATTAACCAAATATCCTTTGCACTTTTGAGCAGTTATAGAAGGTTTTTGATACTCGGGGAATCCAGTTCCGGCAGATGCATCAGCTGGCCGACCAATTCTCTGCGGGTGAGTGTATACTCGGTATCATCCTGAATTTTTTCGGCCTCCAACAGGCGGAAGAACAGTTTGTCAGCCTGGTCAAGCTCTTCATGCATTAAAAGAGCACCGAGCAGACTCTGAGCGTTGTTCCATTTTTCGTATGCGGTACCAACAGATCCGCTTTCAATGTCAGAGACAATATCCGCAACCGTTCGTTCAATCGCCGAATTGCTCCAAAAGCATCCGAAAATAATCAGAGCAAGTAAGGCCAATGCAATTGGCACTCTGCGCATCTTACTTCGCCTCCTTTGGTTGGACGAATACATTGCCGCAGTCGTCTAACGTCATTAAGAAGACCTCGGCAATGGTCAAACCTTGGTTTCGAAGCTGGTTGACCACATCCTGTTCGTCCTTCTGCAGCAGCTGAAGGGAACGAGGCACCAGCTTGCCGTCAGAAACGACAACAACGGGCAGACCCTGATTCTTCGGAGACAGGCCAAACATTTCTGCGGTTACAGGTTGCTGCGGCTGCTTGAGCACGATGGAAAGCGAGCCGTCCGGCTCAATTACGCCGTATTTTACATCACTGACGGAGGACACACTCTGCTTGCGCAAGGTTTCAATCACTTCGTCAGTGGTCAAGCGCATTTGCCTAAGCTTGTGAATATCCAGTTTGCCCTTGCGAATGATAATAGCAGGCTGCCCATTAATAAGGCGGCGAAAACGACGACTTTTGAGTGAGAAAAAACTCATCAGGATTTCGACCGAAATCAGTGTCACGATTGGAATAACGCCGGCAAACAGCGGAATGCCGAGATCCTGCATCGGAATAGCGGCCAAGTCCGAAATTAGTATCGTGATGACCAGTTCGGACGGATCCAGTTCACCAATCTGCCGTTTGCCCATGACACGCACGGCAATAACGACGGATAGATATAGAATGAGAGTTCGCAACAGTGGTACAGCCATAAAAGTATTCCTCGCTTCCAAAGAGTTTCCTGCATAGTATGGACAGTAGGTAGCCAAAATATGCGAATACAGAAATTGCTTCTCCCAGTGAAAAAGATTTTCATCTGATAAATCGCAAAATGGTGTTGACTTTTGGAAAAAGCGGCTATATAATAATGAAGTACAATTTCATCGGGAAAAGTGCAGTGACCGGGAAAAGTAGCGTCCGAAATCCTAAAGAGAGCCGTTGGCTGGTGTAAGACGGTGGAGGAAGGAAAGTGCGAAAGTCTCCCCGAGAGCAGATGGTTGAAAAGGGATGAAATAAGGCCCCGTGTAAATTATTCCGTTTGGCCAACGTTAACGGGCCGGGTAAGTGGTCGCGCGGATTGACGTGCGGCAAGAAGAGTGGTACCGCAGAGTTATGTCTTTGTCTCTTGTTTGAGATAAGGGCATTTTTTTATTTTCTCTGATATTTAGAAAGGAGGCGGCTTCGCATGAAGAAGAACGGATCGGAAATTTTGGTGGATGTATTGGTAGAGCAGGGTGTTGACACGATTTTTGGTTACCCGGGTGGGTCGGTACTTAACATTTACGATGCGCTTTATAAGAATAGCGACCGCATTCGACATATCTTGACCGCTCATGAACAGGGCGCGTCCCACGCGGCGGATGGATACGCGAGAGCCACGGGGAAAACGGGCGTTTGCCTTGCAACCTCGGGGCCGGGCGCAACCAATCTTGTAACAGGCATCGCCACCGCATACATGGACTCCATCCCAATGGTCGCAATCACCGGCAACGTCGGCACCTCGCTGATTGGCCGGGATAGCTTTCAAGAGGTTTACATTGCCGGCATTACCATGCCGATTACCAAACATAATTTCGTGGTTCGTCATGTAGAAGAATTGGCTGATGTCATCCGTGATGCGTTTCGTATTGCCAATTCTGACCGCCCCGGACCTGTGTTGGTCGACATCCCGAAGGATGTGACTGCCGCGATGTATGAGTATGTTCCGCGCGGCAGGGTAGAGGGTGAAGAAAAGTACGATGTCGCAGAGGAGCAGCTGCAGGCGGTCGCCGAAATGATTGCAAAGGCCGAACGTCCGGTGATTTACTATGGCGGCGGCGTGCAGACGTCGGACGCCGGTGAGGCATTGCTGGCACTGATGAAAAAGGCTGATATTCCTGCAACGCATACGATGATGGCGATTGGCTGTGTCCGCGGGGAAGAGCAGCTCAATCTCGGTTTGATCGGTATGCACGGCAAGGTATCTGCATCGTGGGCAATCGATCGCTCCGATTTGCTGATTTCGGTCGGTGCGCGTTTTTCGGATCGTGTAGCCACCAATACCAGCCGTTTTGCGCCGCAGGCAAAAATTATCCATGTGGATATTGACGCGGCGGAAATCAATAAGAACATCGGCGTTGACTATGCGGTTGTTTCTGATGCACGCACGTTCTTTGAAAAGCTGCTGCCGTACATCAAGCCCAGCAAGCATGATGCGTGGCGTGCCCAAATCGCAGAGTGGCAGTCGAAACTGGATTATACACCCAAGAATGACCCGGAAGGCCACCTTCAGCCGCATACAATTATAGAACTGGTGGCGGAAATGGCGGGCGACGACGCAGTTTTTGCAACAGACGTAGGACAGCATCAGCTGTGGGCGGCGCAGTATTGCCACCGCAACGGCATACATCAGTTTATCACCTCCGGCGGCTTGGGGACTATGGGTTTTGGCTACGGCGCGGCCATGGGTGCGCAGGTGGCACAGCCGGAAAAGACAATTATCCATATCACGGGTGACGGATCATTCCATATGAACCTAAATGAACTGGTTACTTCGGTGTCCTACGATTTGCCCGTCATAACGGTGCTGATGAATAACTCGGTGCTCGGCATGGTTCGGCAGTGGCAGACCATGTTTTATGAAAAACGCTACTCCGCAACCGATCCGCATCGCAAGACCGATTATGTCAAGCTGGCGGAAGCCTTCGGTGCACGTGGTTTCCGCTGCACGACGCTGGACGAACTGCGCGCAGCCATGCAGGATGCACTCAAACGCACCGGACCGGTCGTAATTGATTGCGTGATTGGCTGTGACGAACGCGTGTTGCCTATGATTCCGGCCGGCGGCACGGTTGACGACATTGTCTCCGGTTGACGAGGAAGGAGGAAGCTATATGCAGAAATATATCCTTTCCGTGATCGTCCGCAACAATTCAGGCGTGCTTGCACGTGTTTCGAGTCTGTTCGGCCGACGCGGCTATAACATTGATTCGCTGACCGTTTCAACGACGACCGACCCGGCAATTTCCCGCATGTCGATTATCGTAACGGGCGACGAACCGATTCTCGAACAGGTTTTAAAGCAGGTTTCCAAATTGGAGGAAGTTCTCTGGGTGGAGCACCTGAAGGAAACCGACTCCTATTGCCGTGAACTGGTGTTTGTAAAGCTGGCCGCAGAGGACACTGCAGCGCGGGATGCGGTGCGTCAGGTGTCCGATGTTTACGGTGCACACATTGTGGAATCGACAGAGGGTGCAATCATCGTGGAGCTGACCGAAGTGCCCAGCCGTATCGATGCATTTCTGTCGGTCATCGGTAATTTCAAGGTTTTGGAGATGTGCCGTTCTGGTGTAACGGCAATTCTAAAATAAGTTAGGTTCCTAAATTCACTTTTTATATACTTAGGAGGAAATAAAAATGGTAAAGATGTTTTACGATCAGGACTGTAACCTGTCTCTGCTGGATGGCAAGACCGTTGCAATCATCGGCTTTGGTTCGCAGGGCCACGCACATGCGATGAATCTGCACGATTCGGGTGTCAACGTTGTTGTTGGCCTGCGTCCCGGCTCTGCGCACGAGAAGAAGGCAAAGGATTACGGCCTGACCGTTATGGCTCCGGCTGAAGCCGCTGCTGCCGGCGACATCGTCATGATGCTCGTTCCGGATGAGAAGCAGGCTGACATCTACAAGGATGTGGTAGCACCCAACCTGAAGCCGGGCAATGCACTGGCTTTCGCACACGGCTTCAATATCCACTACAAGCAGATCGTACCGCCGGCTGATGTTGACGTCATCATGATTGCACCGAAGGGCCCGGGTCACACCGTTCGTTCTCAGTATGTTGAGGGTCATGGTGTTCCGGATCTGGTTTGCATCCATCAGGACGCTACCGGCAAGGCAATGGACATTGCGCTGGCATATGCTGCCGGTATCGGCGGCGGCCGTGCGGGCATCCTTGAGTCCACCTTCCGTACAGAGACCGAAACCGACCTGTTCGGTGAGCAGGCTGTTCTGTGCGGCGGCGTTTGCGAGCTGATGAAGGCTGGCTTTGAGACGCTCGTTGAGGCTGGTTACGCACCCGAGAACGCATATTTTGAGTGCATTCATGAGATGAAACTCATCATTGACCTTGTCAACGAGGGCGGCTTTGCCAAGATGCGCTACTCTATCTCTGACACCGCAGAGTACGGCGATTACCGCACCGGCAAGCGCATCATCACCGAGGAAACCCGTAAGGAGATGAAGCAGATCCTGCGCGAGATTCAGGACGGCACCTTCGCTTCCGAGTGGATTCAGGAGAATCGTGCGGGCGGCCGTGCGAAGTTCCTCGCTACCCGTCAGCTGGAAGCTGAGTCCGAACTCGAAGAGACCGGTAAGCGTCTGCGCGGCATGATGAGCTGGCTGAAGAAGTAAGAAACAGCGTGCTTTGCAACAGAAAAAAAGAAAAATAAGCTGCAATCCATAGAATTCCCAAGAGGGCGGACGGTGCGTGCCGTCCGCCCTCTTCTTAAAAAGGAGGTACATTCCATGCCTAAGAGAAGTGACAATATTACAGCAGGCGCAGAGCGTATGCCGAACCGATCGCTGCTGCGTGCCTGCGGCCTGACCGAAGAGGAGATGAGCCGCCCGATTATCGGCGTGGTTTCAGCGCATTCAGAGATTATTCCCGGCCATATCAATCTCGATAAAATTACAGCCGCTGTTAAGACCGGTGTTTCAATGGCAGGTGGCACACCTGTTATGGTTCCGGCTATCGGCGTGTGTGACGGCATTGCCATGGGCCATATCGGTATGAAGTATTCGCTGCCGAGCCGCGAGCTGATTGCCGACAGTGTGGAAACCCTTGCACAGGCGCATCAGTTCGACGGCCTTGTGCTCATTCCGAACTGCGATAAGATTGTCCCCGGCATGCTGATGGCGGCAGCACGACTGAATATCCCGTCCATCGTTGTTTCCGGCGGCCCGATGCTGGCAGGTCACTATAACGGCGAGGAAGTTTCCCTGTCCAAAACCTTCGAGCAGGTTGGTGCATATAAGGCCGGTCTGATTGATGAGGAAAAGCTTCACGAGTGCGAGCTTGGCTCGTGCCCGGGCTGCGGTTCGTGCTCCGGTATGTACACGGCAAACTCGATGAACTGCCTGTCTGAAGCCATCGGCATGGCGCTGCCTGGCAACGGAACAATTCCGGCTGTGCACGCGGAGCGCATTCAGCTCGCCAAGCACGCAGGTATGCGTATTATGGATTTGATCGCCAATGACGTAAAACCGCGTGATATTTTGACCATGGCGGCCTTCCGCAATGCGCTGACTTGTGAAATGGCAATCGGTTGCTCAACCAATTCGGTACTGCATCTGCTGGCGCTTGCCAATGAGGCGGGTGTTGACCTGAGCCTTGAAACGCTCAACGAGTTATCTGCCAAAATCCCGAATATCTGCCACCTTGCACCCGCGGGTCCGCATCATATTGAGGAGCTTTATATGGCAGGCGGCGTACCGGCCATCATGAAGGAACTGACCAAACGCAACCTGTTGGATTTGACACTGCCGACGGTGACCGGAAAGACCGTGGGTGAAAATCTGGAGGGTGTGATCAACCGGAATCCAGAGGTTGTGCGTCCGCTTGAAACACCGTACTCGGAGACTGGCGGCATTGCTGTGCTTTGGGGTAATATCGCAAAGAATGGCTGTGTAGTTAAGCGTTCGGCGGTTGCGGCGGAAATGATGGTGCACGAAGGCCCAGCTCGCGTGTTTGACAGCGAGGATGATGCGATTGCCGCGATTTACGGCGGTAAGATTGTTAAGGGTGATGTGGTTGTCATTCGATATGAGGGCCCGAAGGGCGGCCCTGGTATGCGCGAGATGCTCAATCCTACCTCGGCACTCGCCGGCATGCAGTTGGACAAAGACTGTGCGCTGATTACGGACGGACGATTCTCGGGTGCATCCCGCGGCGCTTCAATTGGCCATGTGTCACCCGAAGCGGCATCTGGCGGTGAAATCGGACTGGTTGAGGAAGGCGATATCATCGCCATCGACATTCCGCATTCGAGCGTAAACGTCAAGGTGTCGGATGACGAACTCGAAACTCGTCGCAAAAAATATGTTCCGCACGAGCCCAAAATTAAAACCGGTTGGCTGTCGCGCTATGCGCGTCTGGTCACATCGGCCGATCAAGGCGCAATATTGCAATAATAGAAAAACACCCGCAAAGCTATTTGCTTGCGGGTGTTTTTATGCTATAATGGATAAGATATTGAGCAGTAAACGCTTAAATGGGGATATAGAATTAACAAAAAGGATGGAATCATTATGCTGACTCAGGCAAAGAAGGAATTTATTGAATTTATGATGAGCGCAGATGTGCTGCGTTTCGGTGATTTTACAACCAAATCTGGTCGTAAGACGCCCTACTTCGTGAACACCGGCAACTATAAAACCGGCCTGCAGAATTCAAAACTCGGCGAGTTTTATGCGGCGCTGATTCAGGAGACGGTAGGAGAGAATTTTGACGCAATGTTCGGCCCGGCGTACAAGGGCATCCCGCTGGCAACCTCGGTTTCCGGTGCGCTGGCACGCAATTACGGCATCGATAAACCCTTCTTCTTCAACCGCAAGGAAGCAAAGGACCATGGCGAAGGCGGCAACATTGTCGGCTATAAGCCGGTGGACGGTGACCGGATCATCATTATCGAGGACGTCATTACCGCAGGCACTGCGATTCGTGAGACCATGCCGGTACTGCAGGGTTGTGCGGCTGTTAAGGTGACGGACATGTTTATCTCAGTCAACCGCTGTGAGGTTGGCACTACGCCGGGCAAGACGGCGGTCATGGAGGTTGGTGAGGAGTTCGGCATCAAGGTGCATGCACTGGTCACGGTACAGGACATTCATGAATACCTGCAGGGTCAGGCAGATTATGCGCATTTGCTGCCGCTGATGGAGCAGTATATGGCGCAGTACTGTGTATTTTAAATGAAGGCGGAACAAGAGAAAGACAAACGCCTCTGGCTGTATTGGGCGGCGTTTCTGATTGTAACGGTTGGATGCTATGCGGTGCTGCGTTATGTCGTACCACAGGGGGACGACCTTTACTATGGACGATGGGGAAGATTGTCGGTCGGTGATTTTGCCGCACAGGTTGTACAGCATTATCAATTAGCCAACGGGCGAAATTTGGTGCATATTTTTGCAGGAGTTCTGCTTGGGTCGCAAGCAGGAATCGAAATCGCACGAGTGCTGATTGCTGCACTGCTCGGCTCGATTGTGTTTAACGGACTGCGGCTGGCAGATGCCGAAATAAAGGGGACACTGGCGGTGGCTGCAATACTGATGTGCGGTATCTTTATGTTGCCAGCAGAACTGACGCGGCAGAGCGTTTACTGGATTACCGGCGCGATGAATTATGTGTTGCCACTGGCTATTCTGCTTGAATACTGGGTGTTGCTGCGGCGTAGCCTGCAAGGTGGTAGATGGACAGCCTGCTGTGTGTTTGCGCTTTTGGCGGGTCTGACCGTAGAGCAAATCAGCATGATGGCGTTTGGCCTGACGGTGCTGATGTTGTGTGAAATTCTATGGGTGCGCAAAGAAAAGCTGCGCCGCATTATGCTGGCTCCGCTGGTGCTGACCTTTTTCGGCATGCTGACGGTGCTGCTGGCGCCGGGCAACGCACACCGTGCAGAGGTCACGAAGCTTCCGGTTTCGGGCGGCGTACTGGATATGGTGCGGTACAATATTCTCAATCTGCGCCGCAGTTTTTTATTTGGCGAAGCCATGTACCCGATTCACTTTTTGACCCTGGGCGCGATTGTGTGCTACCTGTTCGTTTGCACTGTCAAGCGGCGAAAGCTGCTGCATGGTTTGGTCGCGGCGGTAGCTGCACTGACCACGGCAGGCTGGTTTTGGCTGCCGCAGCAGGATAAGAGACTACTATCCTATGGGGAAGTGCCGGTCTCGGTTGATCGGCTGTTTTTGGCGGTGTTAGCAGGCTATCTGCTCTGCTCCCTGTACGCGGTATGTGTGGCGTTTGCTGAAAAGCAGCGTGTGCCTCTCTATGCGTGGATTTTGGGTGTGGGTTCGCAGGTGATGATGTTGGTTTCGCCAACAGTCGGGCCGCGTACGATGTTGTGCTGCGCGGGCATGATGCTGCTCGTCGCTGCCTGCTTGATTCAAAAAGCACCCTATTTGTATATGCTCGGCGTAGGCTGTGTGTATGGTTGGCATATCGGTCAGGCATGGGTGGTTATCGTACTGGCCGGCACGGCAGTGCTGTTTTTACTGCGGAAATTCCAAGCAGCACGGATGATTGGCGCGATGCTGTGCTGTGTACCGCTGCTGTTTTGCGCATGGCTTGCGCTCAAGGACACCTATGACGGATATAAACTTAATTACGCGGTGTATCAGGCTGATTTAGCAGTGCTTGATGAGATAGAAGCAAGCGATACAACCGTATATAATCTGCGCAAACTGCCAAGACCGCTATACGGTTGGGTGATGCCATATGATAATGACTACTATACTGCTTACTTTAAGCAGTACTACTCTCTGCCTCGCCGTTCGGAGATTGAATGGACAGAATGATAAAATGGACGCTTCCCTATCTGGGAAGCGTCCATTTTGCTATGCATGGGATTGTTCCAGGTGATCCAAAAAGTTTCGCATACGGAAGCATGCCTCACGTAGGTGATTCATGGAATAAGAATAGGAAATGCGTACATGGCCCTCGCCGCTGTCACCGAACGCGTTACCGGGCACGACCGCGACCTTATGCTCACGCAGCAGTCTTTCGCAAAACTCCTCGGAAGAAAGTCCGGTTGAGGCAATGGAGGGGAACATATAGAATGCGCCTTCCGGCTCGAAGCACTCGAGCCCCATCGCGCGAAGCTCTCCAAGCAGATAACGGCGGCGAATATCGTACTGGGTACGCATATGCTCAACATCGTCATCGCCCGTGCGAATAGCTTCAATTCCTGCAAACTGCGCTGTCGTCGGAGCAGACATAATACCAAACTGATGGATTTTGCAAATATGTTTCATCAGTTCCTTTGGGCCCATGGCCCAGCCAAGACGCCAACCGGTCATTGCGTACGATTTGGAAAAACCGTCTACTACGATGGTACGCTCGCGCATGCCGGGCAGTTCAGCAAAGCAGACATGACGATCAGGACCATAGGTCAGGCTGCAGTAAATTTCGTCCGAAATGACGAGGATATTGGTGTCACGCAGAACAGCAGCAATGGTTTCGAGCTCGTCGCGCGTCATAATCGCGCCGGTTGGATTGTTGGGATAGGGAAGAATCAGCACCTTGGTTTTAGGCGTGATTGCCGCGCGTAGTCGTTCAGGCGTCAGTTTAAACTGGTCTTCCGCTACAGTGGGCAGGGGAACTGGAGTTCCTCCTGCCATGATGGTAAGCGGCGTATAGCAAACAAAAGACGGTTCCGGGATGAGCACTTCATCTCCGGCGGAAACAAAGGCACGCAGCGCGTTATCGATGGCCTCCGAACCGCCGACAGTGATGAGAATTTCCTTTTCTGCATCATAGCTAAGCTGATATTTACGGCGTGTTAAACCTGCGATTTGGCTGCGCAGCTCGGCCAGACCCCAGTTTGAGGTGTAAAAGGTTCGTCCCTTTTCCAGAGACTGAATGCCGGCACGGCGAATCGCCCACGGCGTTTCAAAATCAGGCTCACCGACGCCAAGCGAAATCGCGTCCTCCATGGTGGAGACAATGTCAAAAAACTTGCGAATGCCGGATGGCTTGACAATCTTGACACGGTCGGAGAGCAGCTGCTCGTAGTCTACCATGCCACCATGACCTCTCTCTTGTCGCCGGAAGCGGGATCGAATTCAACGCCCTGCTCCTTATACTTCTTGAGAATAAAGTGTGTGCCGGTCGACAGCACGTTTTCCATCGGTGCGAGCTGCTCGGATACGAAGCGTGCGACCTCACGCATGGAGCGGCCGGTGATGATAACGGTGAGATCAAAACCGCCGGACATCAAGTAAACGCTCTCCACCTGATGATGGGAATAAATTTGGCGCGCAATTTCATCAAAACCCATACCCTTTTGGGGGGTGATTTTGACCTCAATCAGCGCGGTAACGCTTTCGCGCGAGGTTTTGTCCCAGTCAATGATGGTTTTATAGCCGAGAATGGTATCGTTTTTTTCAAAGGCGCGGATGGCCGCCGTTACGTCTTCTTCGCTATTATTCGTCATTGCCGCGAGCTGCGCCGAGGTAAGGCGCGCGTCCTGGCAGAGCAGGTCGAGCAGCTTTTCGGGGTTGTTCATATTCATATCCTCCCTGCAAAAAATGATTACAAACATTATACACCAGATTGTCCGCGATGCAAAGAGAAAATCACAAACGTCCCCGCATATTTTGCGGTTGTTTTTTATGAAAATACAAAATGCTGTTGCGAATCGGTCGGAAACGCGGTACAATAAATAATAGAAGGGAAGGTGCCCGTTTCATGGCATTTACAGGATTTCACGCCGCGGGAATCGACCTGTTGCAGCTGAATCGATTGCAGAATGACAAGGCGTTTTATGAAGAACATAAAGAGGAAATCAAGCGGCTTGGCGTACAGCCGTTTTACGATTTAATTGAGCACATGACACCGGACATGCTGGAAATCGACCCGCTGTTTGTCACTGTGCCGTCACGCATGGTCTCCCGCGTGCGACGTGATACGCGATATACCAACGACAAAACGCTTTACCGCGCCAACCTATGGCTTTATTTTCGTCGGCCGCGTGCCCAATATGAAGATGTTCCGTTCTTTTATATGGAGGTCGGGCCGGATCATTGGGGTTATGGCTGTTGGGGTGGTTTCGGCAAAGGAGAGATGGCAGAACTGCGCGACATGGTGCTAAAAAGCGACAAGCGCTTTTTAGAGGCCAAGGCAGCGCTCGATGCATGCCCGGGAATGACGCTTGCAGGCGAATTGTTCAAACGGCCGAAGCATCCGGAAGCTGCCCCTGCTTTGCAGACATGGCTGAACCGAAAAAGCATCGGCGTCGATTTTTATGAAACGGCCGATTTTGCACCCGTGTTGGATGGCACTTTTGCAGAACAAATGCTGCTGTATTTTCATCGGCTGGCGCCGTTCTATCGGCTACTGTGGGCGGCAAAGGAACGCGCACAGGCCGGCAGGGAGGCTGCACGATGAAATATGTTGCCCTTGATTTTGAAACCGGCAATGCATCCCCGCTCAGCGCGTGTTCACTCGGCATCGCCGTGTTTGAAGGCAGTCAGTTGGTGCGTCAAGAGGTTTCGCTGATTAAACCGCCTGCCTGCATTGGCCATTTTCATTGGGGAAATATTCGGGTGCACGGTATTCGTGAAAAAATGGTGGCGGATGCGCCAACGTTTGACGAGGTGTGGAGTCGCATGGCAGATGAGGTGCAGGGCAGCGTGATTGTGTGCCACAACGCGATGTTTGATACCTCGGTTCTTTGCCGTTGCCTGGAGTATTATGAGTTGCCGATGCCGGATTGCACCTATCTTTGCACCGTCAAAGTATCAAAGCGGGTATGGCCGGCGCTCGACAATCATAAACTAAATACAGTATCCGAAGCGCTGGGCATCCCGCTGCATCACCATGAGGCAGGCAGCGATGCGATGGCGGCAGGATTAATCCTGCAGGCAGCACTGCGTGAAACCGGATGTGCGGATGCAAAGGAGCTTTCCAGACAAATCGGAATGCAGCTTGGCCGACTTTCAGCGTCCGGTAAAACGGCATGCAGCATTGCGAAAAAACGTACAGCCGATGGCTGTCGTCCACAATAAAACAAAAGGAGAGGACAGACATGACAAACTACTTGGAAAATCTCGATCGTGCCGAACTCAAGGCTCGTGCGGAGCAGATGCTTGACTATGCCAATACGGCAAAAGGGTGCGCCGGCCGGTGGGTCGATTACGGTGTGTCTAAGGCGCAGGAGTTTTCTGTTTTCGATTTTGCGGTTTTCAAGCTGTGCCTGCTGTCGCTTGGCATTTGGCTGGGTGCATGTTTTGCAAAGTTTTTTAAGAAATTCCGCGGCGCATTGTTTGTGCTTTTTGCCGCCAGCTGGCTCTACCTGTTCTGGCGTATTTTCTTTGATGACGAAGACTGATTTACCCGCGCAATCTGCGGGAGAGGAGTGAATCTGTGCGCGATCCATTCGAAAACGATTCATCACAGCATAAAGATGGCAGGTCACACTATTTTCAATGGGGATTGACTGCATTCTGTGTGATAGGCGCCTGTATTTTAGTCGCTTATCTTTTAAAATGGCTGCCGGGAATTTACGTGCTACTTAAAAAGCTGCTAAAAATTCTGGAGCCATTTATTTATGGCTTTGTCATGGCCTACCTACTGCTGCCAATTTTTAATTGGCTGTATGACAAACTCAAACCTTGGTGTGTGCCACGGTTTAAAAACGGCATCCCGATTGCCAAGGGTGTATCCAGTGCGCTGTCACTGTTATCCGGCATTGCAGTCGTGGGCGGATTGCTTTGGATGGTCATTCCGCAATTGGTACTCAGTATTTTCTCGCTGCTCGACTCCATGGATTCATATCTGGCGGAAATTTCAAACTGGGTAGCCGCGCTGCTCAAGGACAATCCGGTCATTGAACGCAATTTTATGACGCTGTACGATCAGTTATCTGACCAGATTATTGGTTGGGTGCAGAACATTGCGCCTAAACTGGTTGAACTAATGACCGGTGTGATGAGCACGGTGTCAGTACTGTTTAATATCTTTGTGGGTGTGATTATTGCGCTTTATATTCTTAACAGCAAAGATACCTTTTGCGCACAGGCAAAAAAAGCGGCTTATAGTCTGATGCCGATTCCATATGCAAATCGTGTGTTATCGCGTGTCAATCATTTGCATCGGGTGTTAGGCGGATTTATCACAGGCAAGTTAATTGACTCTCTGATTATTGGATTGTTGTGCTTTGTTGTGCTCAGCATTATGAACAGCCTAGGTGTGTTCACGATATCGGAATATCTGGTTTTGATTTCAGTCATTATTGGCGTAACAAACATCATTCCGTTTTTTGGCCCTTTTATCGGCGCGATACCAAGTGGACTGTTGATTGCGGTCATCAGTCCGGTACAGGCACTGTATTTTGCGCTCTTTGTTTTGGCGCTGCAGCAGTTTGATGGCAATATCCTCGGGCCTAAGATTCTTGGTGACTCAACCGGCTTGACAAGCTTTTGGGTTATGTTTGCTATTTTGGTATTCGGCGGCATATTCGGTTTTGTCGGTATGGCGGTTGGGGTGCCACTGTTTGCGGTTTTGTACAGCATTTTGACAGATCGTCTGAATAATCTGCTGAAGAAAAAAGGACTTCCGATTAGCACGACTGCTTATCGTGGCTCTGGGCGATTAGACCCGAATTCCCATGAATTTGTTGATGTTCAGGATGAAGCGCATCCGGTTTCCAAAAAGGAACGCCGCCACGCAGCAAAGGAAGCGGAAAAAGCAAAAAAAGACTGACCTGTGGGTCAGTCTTTTTTTTGCTTAGATTTGATATCAGTTTGGGGTTTATTTCATATGCGGGTGCTATCATAAAAGCATACCAGAAACAGCCCGTATCCACTCTTCATTATAATCTTCCCAGAAACGAGGCGGCAGTAGCCGTCTCGTTTCACCTTTCTCGGCAGATAAAAAAAATCCCGCTTATTAGCGGGATTTTTTGATTTGCAGAAAAGCTTACTTCAGACCCGCAGTGATAATTGCCATCTGATAAACCTCATTCGCGTCGCAGCCGCGAGAAAGGTCGTTGATCGGAGCGTTTAGACCCTGCAGAATCGGGCCATAAGCCTCAAAACCGCCCAGACGCTGTGCAATCTTGTAGCCAATGTTGCCGGCATTGATGTCGGGGAAGATGAAGGTGTTGGCCTGACCGGCAACGGGCGAACCCTTGCACTTGGTCTTGGCAACAACGGGAGAGAAAGCAGCGTCAAACTGCAATTCGCCGTCAACCGCAAGCTCTGGAGCGGCTTCCTTGGTCTTGGCGGTGGCGTTGCGCATCATATCGACGGTTTCGCCCTTGCCCGAACCCATGGTCGAGTAGGAAAGCAGAGCAACCTTGGGATCGATACCGAAGGCCTTCGCGGTCTTGGCAGTCTCGATTGCAATTTCGACCAAATCGTCCTCGCCCGGATTAATGTTGATTGCGCAATCGCCCATCGCGTACATTTCGTCGCCGCCATCCTTGCCGTCACGGCGCAGAATAAAGCAGGAGGACACAATCTTGTTGCCCGGCTTGGTCTTAATAATCTGCAGTGCGGGACGAACCGTGTCAGCGGTCGAATAGGTAGCGCCGCCGAGCAGTGCGTCAGCCTTGCCCAGCTTAACAAGCATCGTGCCAAAGTAGTTGCCCTTAGACAGTGCCTTGCGGCAGTCCTCTTCGCTCATCTTACCCTTGCGCAGTTCAACCATTTTTGCTACCATGGCGTCCATTTCAGGGTAGGTCTGGGGATCGATAATCTCCAAGCCTTCAATATCAAAACCACCGGCAGCGGCAGCAACCTTGACCTCGTCTACATTGCCGACAAGGATAGACTCCAGCAGTGCGTCCTTCTTCAGGCGGGCAGCCGCCTCAAGGATGCGCGGATCGGGACCCTCGGTGAATACGATCTTGCGCTTGTCCGCCTTCAGGGTGGCGATCAGATTTTCAAACATTGCAATACTCCTCCCAAATTTTGCTTGCTAAGCAAACATTCGTATATCAATATTATACACCTCTTGTCCCTCGGGCTCAACCCATAAATCAAAATTTCCCTTTCGGCTAAAAAGTCCGTGAGTAGGCGATACTAAAAACGGAAAGGAGGGGGCTTATGCAAATCATTCGCTATCTCAACGGCGTGCGTCTGCACGGTGCGATGCCGCCGCTCATTATCGATCAGGAAGGAGTTGCTGCGCTGCTTTCACAAGCGTGCCAGAGGCAGGAATTGCCTTTGCCGCCATCGTCCTGCTCTGCTATACTGAATGCGGAGGGCGGCGATTTTGGAAAGGATCTTTCATGAGCAAGCACACCGCATTATATCTACGCGTATCGACCGAAGCACAGGCTGATGAAGGCTATTCACTCGCCGCACAGGCAGAAAAATTGGAAGCATATTGCCGGATGAAGGGCGTTTCTGCATTTAAACGCTATGTAGACGGCGGCTTTTCCGGTTCGAACCTGTCTCGTCCGGCAATGGGCGAACTAATTGAGAAAATCCGCACGGGTGAAGTAGAACGTGTAGTTGTGTACAAGCTGGACCGTCTGAGCCGAAGCCAAAAGGACACGTTATATCTCATCGAGGACGTGTTTTTGCCGCATGGAGTGGATTTTGTATCCATCAATGAGAATATTGATACGGGCAGTCCCTATGGACGGGCAATGATAGGCATTCTGTCTGCTTTTGCACAGCTCGAGCGTGAGAACATTTTTTTGCGTACGCGGATGGGCATGGTCGAGCGTGTCAAACAGGGATACTGGCCCGGCGGCGGTAAGATTCCGTTTGGCTATGACTACGATGCGCAAAAGGGAGTTCTGGTGCCCAACAGCGATGCCGATACGGTGCGCGAAATCTATGCACGCTATCTGGAGGGACAATCGACCGGCCGCATTGCGCGTGATCTGGGACTGAAATATGAGCATTTGGTCAAGCAGATTCTGCGCCGAGAGAGCAATACAGGCGTGATAGTCTATAAAGATGAAGTTTATCCGGGACGCCATGAGCCGTTAGTTGATCGGGAAACCTTTGACCGTGCCCAACGGCGGCTCTGCGCGCCGAATCGTCCGCGAGCGGCCGAGGGCGGGAAACTGTTGACCGGCTTGCTGGTCTGCGGCCATTGCGGCGCCAAGATGCGTTACCAGAAATGGGGTAATGCCGGGGATAAACTGGTCTGTTACTCGCGCGATAAGTCGAAGCCGCATCTGGTTCACGATATCAACTGCCCTAACCGAGGTGTGATGGCAGAAGAAGTGGAACGTGTCGTTGTGCGAGATCTGTGCAGGCTATCCGCTGAACCGCTGCCGGTACGGGTGCGCCAAAATGATGAAGCGTCGTGCCGCCGCATACTGGAAAAAGCGCAGCGTAAGCTGCGGCGCTTGTATGAGTTGTATGCTGAAGCTGAGGACGACACGCTGCTGAGCACAATACAAAAGGCAAAACGGGAGCAGCAGCGCGCAGAAAACGCATTGCACGAAGCTGAGCATGCTCAGCAGGTGCAGGATGACACAGCGGCCTTGCAGGCATTGCGCACAATCGGCGCGAGCTGGGATGGCTTAAACACTGTGCAGAGACAGTCGCTCGTTCGCGCTTGTGTAGATCACATCGTACTGCAAAACGACAAAATAGAGGTCTTTTACGCTTTTGACGCCACAGGGCGTGAGCAGGTGGGATAGTCCGTTTCGACAGCGAACATTCATCCCGATGATTATTGGTGAAATCCGACGCTACCTACGCGATAACAGTGCGCTGCGTGTATCCCGTTCGCTGCGCGATACAGCGTATAAAGCGCTTCAGGCGAAAGAAAGCTTCATCCGTGAGCACCAGCGCGAACCTGATATTGTAGAGCTGGCAAAAGCAATGGGTGTAAAAAAGGAGGAGGTCGTGTTCGCATTGGATGCGATTCTCGATCCGGTTTCACTGTTTGAGCCGGTTTTTCACGACGGCACGGATACGGTATGTGTGATGGATCAGGTCGGAGATCAAAAAAACACCGACGAGCAGTGGTTGGCACGAATCGCACTGCGAGAGGCTATTGACAGTTTGTCCGATCGTGAGAAAAAAATCGTGCATCTGCGGTTTTTTGAAGGCCGCACACAGATGGAGGTTGCAGACGAAATTCAGATTTCGCAGGCGCAGGTCTCACGATTGGAAAAAGGTGCACTCGCGCACATCAGGAAACAGATGTAACACAACTGCCAATCGGATTTAATTTACCCTTGTCGAGTCGAGAAAACAATATGAAAGCACCGTTGTCCTATGGCAGCGGTGCTTTCTTTTTTTTCAGGTGTTTGCTTTATAAATAAATCGCATCCACTTTTTCACTGCGAATGGCAGATGTAGTTGCAGCGTACTGACGTGGCGTCATGCCGGTTTCGCGGCGGAACACCTTGCCAAAATAACTTGCGCCGGAAAAACCCGCAGAAGCGGCAACCGCTTCAATGGATGTTTCCCCGCCGCGCAGCACAAGCTTGGCATACTCAATCCGCAGATGTGTAAGGTATCGCCCCGGTGTGATACCGACCGATCGGGTAAACTGACGGATGAGATGTGGTGCAGATACACCCAGACGATCAGCCAGATCTTCAATACCATA
This sequence comes from Butyricicoccus sp. Marseille-Q5471, assembly GCF_951230135.1. Lineage (GTDB taxonomy): Bacteria > Bacillota > Clostridia > Oscillospirales > Butyricicoccaceae > Agathobaculum. The sequence goes on from NZ_CATNVC010000008.1 coordinate 85,039, forward strand.
TAAATAGACGAATTCCTCCTGCAGCATCGCAAGCGCGTCGCAAATTAGGGGAGGATAGGCGCTTTGACCATCCGGCTGCGCACTTGCACCATACAGACGGAGCAGCAATCCGTATGCCGTCGCAGAAATTATGGCACCGTCACAAGCTGTGTCCATATCGTCAGTTTGGAAAATCGGCAACAGACACTCGGCAAGCGCCGCACTGCCCTGCGGAAAATAGACGCTCGTCCGTAAGGTCTCGCCCAATAGGGTGTCGGCGGCTTCGCCTGTTAGAACGCCATAAATCAGTTCGGATTCCTGTTCGGCAAGCAAGGGAACAATGCCAGTGGCGGGAAAAGCTGCCGCGGCGCCGGAGGAGAGAGCAAAACTCTGCTCTTCATAGGAAAAAGAGAAGCTGCCCGAGCAGACGCCTGCAATTAAAAAACCGTTTCGCATAAACGGCAGCGTTGCCAGTTGACCGGATGAAACATGCTGCACGCCGCACAGTGGCAGGTGTGCATATCTTGCGGCAGCGGGCGGTGGCGCGGGCAGGGTCAGATGACGGCTTTCCATGGAACGTTCCTTTCTGTGCAGGAAGAGGGCTGCCACCGGATGGAAGCAGCCCTCAATGCAGATGACATCAGTTGCTGATGACCTGCTCGGTTTCCTTATTGAATAGATGCATTTTATTTGTGTCAATCGAAAGGCGGATTTTATCTCCTGTGCGTGCCTGAATGCGGGCAGGTGTACGGACGGTCAGCGAAGTACCGATGCATGTGCCATACAGATAGATTTCAGCACCCATCAGCTCAGCCAGATCAACGTCCATCTCGATTACGCTCTCCTTGGATGCATCCAGGAAGGCGGGTTCGCCGTGCAGATCCTCGGGGCGGATACCCATCATTACCGACTTGCCGACATAGCTGCCGAACACTTCGGCGCCGCCGCGACCCTGCGGAATCGGAATCGAATAGGGACCGAAGTCGGCGAAATATTGATCGCCCTTTTGCGAAATGGTCGTATCGATGAAATTCATCTGGGGAGATCCGATAAACCCGGCTACAAACATGTTGCAGGGAGAATCGTAGAGGTTCTGCGGCGTATCTGCCTGCTGAATAATGCCATCCTTCATTACGACGATACGGTCGCCCATCGTCATCGCTTCTGTCTGGTCATGGGTAACATAGACAAAGGTGGTGTCGAGCTTTTTGTGCAGCTTGGTGATCTCGGTACGCATCTGTGTACGAAGCTTGGCATCAAGGTTGGAGAGCGGCTCGTCAAGCAGGAAAACCGCTGGGTCACGCACCATGGCACGACCGAGCGCGACACGCTGGCGCTGACCGCCGGAAAGCGCCTTGGGCTTGCGATCGAGTAGGTGCTCGATGTCGAGGATTTTAGCGGCCTCATGCACCTTTTGATCGATAACCTTCTTGTCCACTTTGCGGAGAGACAGGCCGAAGGCCATATTCTTATAAACAGTCATGTGCGGATAAAGCGCATAGTTCTGGAACACCATTGCAATATCGCGATCCTTGGGGGGCACATCATTGACCAGTTTGTCACCGATGTAGAGCTCGCCGCCCGAAATTTCTTCCAGACCTGCAATCATACGCAGTGTGGTCGACTTGCCGCAGCCGGAAGGACCGACTAAAATGATAAATTCTTTGTCCTTGATCTCGAGATTCAGGTTGTCGATGACCTCGACATTACCCGGATACACCTTTTTAATACCGCGAAGCGAGATGTTTGCCATGATGGATGACCTCTTTTCATATCATGTAAAATAATGATCTTCTGTTTTGTTATTCTTAGTATATATCGCTTTATTATGAGTATCAATAGTATTATATTGATATTGGAATAAAAATATTGATGTCTTTCGCGGCATGGCAAAAATGTGAGCCCTGTGATATACTAAACGAAAGAAAAGGGGATGACATTATGATTGAAATCAATCAGGAATGGGTTGATGCACATTTGCGTCCACGGGATCCCGAAAGTGATAAAAACAGCTTTGGCCGCGTGCTGTGTGTCTGCGGCAGCGGGATGTACCCCGGTGCGGCGTGGTTTTCCGCGCAGGGAGCGGTGCGTATGGGCAGCGGTGTGGTTACACTGGCGACGAGTCGATTCGCTTGGCCTGTCCTTGCGGCCAAGCTGAACGAGCCGGTCGTCCGTGCGCTGCCATGCGATGAGAATGGACTCGTGTCACTGGATGCCCTTCCGAGTCTGCTTCATTTGTCCGAGCGAGCGGACGCGATGCTGATTGGATGCGGCTTGGGACAATCTGAGGATATTCGGAAACTGGTATGCGCGTTGATTACGCATGCGTCGTGCCAGATTGTTCTTGATGCAGACGGCATAAATGCGATTGCTGCGCATAAGGATATATTGAGACAGGCAGCAAAGCCGGTGGTGCTGACTCCGCATGTCAGGGAGTTTGCTCGAGTATCGCAGGGGGAAGAGGCTGCTGCTTTTGCAAAGAGCAATCGCTGTGTTGTGCTGCTCAAAGGACATCAAACAACGGTGCACACGCCTGACGGGACAGCTTATCGAAATCATTCGGGCAATCCCGGCATGGCCAAAGGGGGCAGCGGTGACGTTCTTGCGGGTATGTTGGTTTCCCTTTGCGGTCAAGGATTACAGGCACAGGACGCAGCCTGCGCAGCGGCATGGCTGCATGGCAGAGCAGGGGATCTTGCGGCGAATGAGCTTTCAGAATATGGAATGACGCCGACTGACATGCTGGAGCGCCTGCCGCGGATACTCAAACGGTATAATTCAAGGGAGTGGTGATCTGAAACGAAAAATTGGCCTTGTTTTGGCTTGCTTTTTGCTTATTTGCGGTTGCGGACGTACGTCAACGGCTGATGATGGCGATGTGCGCACCTATTGGAATGAACTGAACGGTTTCACGGCGCACGTTAAAATATTATCCAATTTTGAAAAAGATGTACTGGAATACGAGGTCCACTACGTTTATAATAAAGAAGATAGCGATCAATTCGTCATTACAGCACCGGAGTCTCTCGCAGGGATTAGCGGAACAATAGCAGGCAAAGACAGCGGAGCGTTTACGCTGCAATATGATAACACCAAGCTGGATGATGCCATGCCGCAGCGCAGCGGGCTGACGCCGGCAGATGCGCTGTTCGGACTGCTTTGCGACTTGCGGGACGATGCGCCCACCCAACAATGGACTGAAGAGGTCAAGGGTCAGAAATTGCTCGTACTGCGCTATGACAGCGAAGACGAACAAGGCGCTGTCGGCAAGCAAATATGGTTGACAGCGGATGGGAAACAGCCCGTCTGTGCCGAACTGTATGCTGATAAAGTGTGTGTATTGACGCTTCAGTTCACAAGCTACCAATCTACATAAAACCGGGGATGAAAGAAAACGATGGAAGCAAATCAGCATCGCACGTGGGCGGAAATCAGCCTACGCGCAATTGAACATAATTATCAGGTAATCTGTGATTGGGCGAAATCGCCGGTCATGGCGGTTGTCAAGGCAAATGCATATGGCCACGGCGCAGTTCCGGTGGCAAAGAGACTGGAAAAAATGGGTGCGCCCTATTTTGCGGTCGCAACCATGAGTGAAGCAATCGAATTGCGCGAAAATGGTATTCAAGCACCGATTATCATTTTAGGGTATATCGACGCGGCTGATATGGATGAGGCGGTCAAACAACATATCACCGCGCCGATTTACGACCGTGAAACGGCGGAATTGCTTTCCGCTGCCGCCGTGCGAGCCGGACAGCAGCTGACGGTTCATTTCAAGCTGGACACCGGAATGACGCGGCTCGGCTTCCCTTCGTGGGAGTTCCGGCAGACGGTTGCGGAAATTCTTTCGCTCGCTCAGCTCCCCGGCCTGCAGGCAGAGGGGATATTTACGCATTTTGCGGTTGCGGATGTACCATCCGGCACGTCTTACACTGCCCTGCAATATCGTCGCTTCAAGGATGTATGCGACGGACTGGCCGCGGGCGGGTTGAATTTGCCCTTGCGCCACTGCGCGAATAGCGGAGCAATCCAGCATCATCAAAAAATGCACTGCACCATGGCTCGTGCCGGAATCATTCTGTATGGGTATCGCCCGGACGCTTCGGTACCGCCTGTACTGGATTTGCATCCTGCTATGACGGTAAAAGCGCGTGTCATTCAGGTGCGCGATATTCCGGCAGAAACTACAATCAGCTATGGCAGAACCTATGAAACGCGCGAGACGACCCGAGTGGCGGTATTGTCCATCGGCTATGCGGATGGGTATTTTCGCACCGCTTCCGGCAAGGCACATGTTTTGATAGACGGGGTGAAGACTCCGGTTTTGGGGCGTATCTGCATGGATATGTGCATGGCGCAGATTCCCGACGGTGTAACGGTTCGCCGCGGTGATGAAGTCATAATCTTTGGCACGGACAAGCTGACAGCAGACGATGTAGCCGATGCAGCGGGTACGATTTCATACGAGGTACTGTGCGCAATGAGCCATCGCGTGCCGCGCTTCTATCTGGATTGACATTTGGCTGACACTCAACATAGGATGAAGCGGAAAGGCTGAAGCCTTTTCGACGTAAGTTTTTCACATGCCATGTTATAAATATGGGGCGTGTGGGAAAAATAGAGTTGCAGGGGTAACCGCTGCAAATCTATTTCATCGGAGTGTGAACCAAGTGGATACTGGCATCAAACGAGGAGACATTTATTATGCCGACCTCAGTCCTGTGGTCGGCAGCGAGCAGGGTGGCATTCGTCCGGTACTTATTGTCCAAAACGACGTGGGAAACCGCTATAGCCCTACGGTTATTGCTGCGGCGATCACGTCCCAGATCAATAAGGCCAAAATGCCAACGCATATTACCCTGGGCGCTCCCAATTTTGGCTTGACGCGTGATTCCATCATTCTGGCAGAACAAATTCGAACGCTGGATAAAAAACGTCTGCGCGAGAAAATGGGCTCGCTGGATGAAGACGCGATGAGACATGTTGATGAAGCGCTGGCCGTCAGTTTTGGCTTGGGCGCTGTACAGGACTGAATAGTCATATATAAAGCACAAGACGCGTATCCTACTGTATCGGGATACGCGTCTTTTTATGTGCGGAGGTGGGTAAATTGCGTGCGGCAGTAATGTTTGATGAACGAGAGGTCGGAAAAATCGATTGGGAGCCGGATGCGTACGGCGTGCAGGTGACGGTTGACTGTGCGCAGCCCTGCGACCCGCTGACACTGTTGCGGTGCTATGGCCTGACAGCGGGTGAGCCATTGCTCATCGGTCTGCCTGAGCCAAAGGCAGGGAGATTAACACTGACGCGCCACCTATCACGTGAAATGCTGAAAACCGCAGGCTGTATGGAACTGCCGCCAAGCGGGTTTTATTTGTCTGACGGCTGTTCACCAATCGCTGTACCGCTGCCTACTACTGAATCAAAGCAGGAAAATTCATTGCTGGAATCGGAAACAATGCCGGAGCCAAGCCGTAGTGAAGAGCCGGAGCATATCCGGACCGGTGATACCATACTTGATTCGCTTATCAATCTGTCAGCGGTACAGACTACACAAAACAGCGGGGAAATCATACTGCGCTGTGCGTTTGCATCAGATCAGCCGTTTGCCCTGGCGCCTGTGTTTGTGTTGGCCAAGGTGACTGATGGGCAGGCGGTTGTGCAGATTAAAAAAGAGGACACAGTCTGATGACTGCGTCCTCTTTCTATTTACTTAATGATTTTCTTTGCCTCCATGTAGTAGCGCTTTTCGTGCGCTTCGCCCATAGAGAAGGTTTTGCGGGGAAGTACGCCGTCAAAAATAACGCCGCGGAACAAATCCTTTTTCTCGATATCCGGCAGGAAAAATCCCATATTGCCCGGCTGTGTTCCAAGGCTTTCCACCACATCTGCACCATGAATATAGTCAATCTTGACCTCGGAATGCTGTTCCAGATAATGGTCCAGAAAAGCTTGCAGTGTTCCGAGCGGGATTGCCCACTTGGGACTATTAACGCTCAGCACACCTCTGGATGTTTGCGTGCAATAGGGGAATGCATGCGCGCCGCCTTCGGAAAGAGAAGCTTCGCATCCATTATCCTTGAAAAAGGCGATGGCTGAAGTCAGCAAATCGTCTGCGTCCACATGAAACATTACACGATGAATCGGCTCAATAATCAAGCTTTCATCATGGATGTTGACCACCTCAACCAGTGCATAGCGCGCCGGGTGATCGGCCATTTCGGCTTCTGACAGATCTTGCTTAATTTCTTCCCAATAAGCCTTGGCCGTTGCCATCGAGTGGTTGCCATCACCGACTGCATATGGCAAAAGCGCCTGCTCATCGGTGCAGCCATATTTCTTGTTGAAGGTAGAGCGATCGCACAGTGCTTCCAGCTTGCCCTCGATTGCATCGGTTTCGGCACCCTGCGGGATGAACCATCCGTTGATGTGACCACCGCCCTGCATTAAGTCGGTGTCATACAGCTTAGAAAACGAATCGGTTTTGTCAAACAGCGGTTCGATGACGGTGCGGTCGGGGTCGTCAATCAGAATCATAATATGGGGCAGTTCCAGAGAAGCGCCTTGACGCACCTTGAGGCGAGGTGGAATACGCTCAATGACTGTTTTTTCCGTAGGGCGAATCGGCGACTGAGAGCCGGGCTTATATTCATAAGCTTCCAGGTCGACCGACAGTACAAGGCCACGCCGCGGGCACGACCCGCCTGAAAAACGCTCAGTCAGTACAAAACCGGCAGGCAGTTGAGTCAGTGTGCCGCTCGCCAGATAGTGCTGCATGGTCTGATGAATCTGCGCAGTGCGCGTTTCTACATCGCTGTCCTCGAGATAAACTTCAGGCAGGGTCAAACGCAGGGTAGACGGAGCGCTGCCGACGATACGATCGGATTCGGCCCAGTATTCCGGCTGCGAGGTATATTGATCGCAGGCGATTACAGCCCATTTTGAAAGGTCGGTGCCCGCTTGGGGCATCATAATTTCTGGTACATGTGTGCAACGGTTTGCCATCGTTGTCGTTCCTCCTTGCGGTTGTTGGATTGGGATTATTATAACAGAATTTTAGCGAAGCAGCACGGAAAATTTTAAATTTCCGTAACATTTTTTGAAAACGTTTGCCGCTGCTTGACATAGTGCATCAAGATAGCGTACACTATTCTTAAGCTTTTAGTAAAGAATTACAAGTGGCGGGAGGATAAAAAGATGATTCGTATCAAGGCGCTCGGCGTTTCGGAAGGATTGGCGCATGCAAAAGCGCTGGTCATTCGTGAAGTCGATCTGACAGTCATCAAAGAGAGCATTACCGACGTTGTGGCAGAACAAAAGCGCATAACAGATGCCGTGGAAGCTGCAAAAAAACAAATTGAATCGCTTCGTGACCAAACTGCAAAAACAATTGGTGAGGCAGAGGCGGAAATCTTTAACGCGCATCTGCTGATGTTGGAAGACCCTGATTTTGTCGAAGGTATGACCGGACTGATTGCGGACGAGAAAATCAGTGCGGAATACGCATGTTTCTGCAACTGTGAAAATTTTCAACAAATGTTCCGTTCAATGGATGACGAATACATGCAGGCGCGTGCTGCCGACATTGGAGATATTTCGCAACGCGTATTAAAGGTGCTCAAGGGCGTTGCTGACAATCAGATTGATGCGATCAACGAACCCTGCATCATTGTGGCCAATGACCTTTCGCCGTCAGATACGGCTAAAATCGGCACAAAGCCGGTGGTCGGGTTTATTACGCGCGTTGGCGGGCGAACCAGCCATTCGGCGATTATGGCGCGATCAATGGGCATTCCGGCAGTGGCTGGCATGGGCGACAAGGCAGATGATATTGCTGACGGCATCGAACTTCTGCTGGACGGCGGTTCGGGTGAAATTATCGTGCTGCCTGACGCAGAGACGTTAACGGTGTTTGAAGGTAAGAAGAAGGCCGCGGATGAGCGCAAGCACATGCTGGCAGCCTATAAAGAAAAAGAGGGGGCTACCGCAGACGGGCATCGTATCATTATAGAAGGCAATATCGGCACGCCGGACGACGCGGTGCGTGTTGCCGAACTGGGCGGCGAGGGCGTTGGCCTGTTCCGTTCGGAGTTTCTTTTTATGGATCGAAATGATTTGCCCAGTGAAGAAGAACAGTTTGAGGCATATAAGAAAGCTTGTCAGGCAATGGCGGGCAAGCCGGTCATTATTCGTACCTTGGACATCGGTGGCGATAAGGAAGTGCCGGCACTGGGACTTGAGAAAGAGCAGAATCCGTTTCTTGGCTATCGTGCCATCCGTATTTGCTTGAGCCAAACCGACCTGTTTCTCACGCAGCTGCGTGCGCTGCTGCGTGCGGCTCGATTTGGTGATTTGCGCATTATGTTCCCGATGATTTCGTCGGTTGAAGAGATTCGCAACGCAAAGCATGTGCTGCAGCAGGCAAAGGATTTACTGCGGGTAGAAGGCGTAGATTTTGAGCCAAATGTAAAGGTCGGTATTATGGTCGAAATTCCGGTTGCAGCCGTCATGGCGGACGTGCTGGCCAAGGAAGTTGATTTCTTCTCAATCGGCACCAACGATCTCATTCAGTATTCCTGTGCGGTGGATCGAATCAATGAAAAAATTTCGTATCTATATCGTCCTCTGCATCCGGGTGTGCTGCGGCTTATCAAAATGACAGCGCAGGCCGGTAATGCAGCCGGCATAGAGGTTGGCGTTTGCGGTGAGATGGCAGGTACGAGGGGATTTGCGCCTATTCTCTGCGGTTTAGGTATTACAAATCTGTCTATGTCGGCGGCGGCCATGCTCGCCGCAAAAGCGGATTTGGCGGCTGTTACCTTTGAACAGTGCAAGCAACTGGCTGACAAGCTGTTGGAAGCACCGAATGCGACCGAAGCAGAAGAAATTTTCTCTGCTTGGATGGATTAATATCAATACAAAACAGGCAGTTTCTATGTAGAAGCTGCCTGTTTTTCTTGAAAAATGAAATCAAATCTTGAATCAAACATTTTGCTCAGCATTTGCCATAGTACACAGAATGTACAAGTTATATACGGCGCTTTTCCGCACAAGATACTATCAGCAAAACCCAAACAACCAATTGAAAAGGAGAGAAAAACAATGACTTCTACGAACAATGGTTCCAATCAGGGTATGGTACCCGAAGCTCGCGCCGCTATGGATCGCTTCAAGATGGAGGCTGCTGCCGAAGTTGGCGTAAACCTGAAGCAGGGTTACAACGGCGATCTGACTTCTCGTCAGGCAGGTTCGATCGGTGGTCAGATGGTTAAGAAAATGATTGAATCCTATGAGCAGAAGCTGGCTGGTCAGGGCTAATTAACCCATAAAAAAGCGCTGTTTTCGTGTAAATAATCACGAAAACAGCGCTTTTCCTATGTCTTAAAAACGCTCCTATCGTGCACATCAAGATAGATGGGTAAATTACATGTTTTGCAAAGCGTCGGTAAAAATCATGGTCTTCAAAAAAACATTTTGCACTTGAATTCATACTGAATCTATGGTATAACAGAAGAAAGGAGTTTGAACATGAAAATTTCAACAAAAGGAAGATATGCTCTGCGCCTTATGATTGATTTGGCACAGCAAGATGTCGGTATTTATGTGCCGCTGCGGGATATTTCCAAGCGTCAGGAAATTTCAGCGAAGTATTTGGAACAGATTGTCGTTCAACTCTCGCGTGCGGGTTTCGTTCGCTCTACAAGGGGTGCACAGGGCGGATATCAACTTGCAAAGACACCCAATGAATATACGGTGGGCGATATTTTACGTATCACCGAAGGATCGCTTGCGCCAGTTGCCTGCCTTGAAAATGACCCTATTGAGTGTGATCGCGCAGGGGAATGCATTACACTCGATTTTTGGAGAGGCCTGTTTGATGTCATCAACGCTTATGTGGATGCCACTACATTGGAAGACCTCATTAATCGCGGCAAAGTGCTGGATTTTTCAATTTGAGCAATAAAAACGGACGATACATGTATCGTCCGTTTTTTTTATGCCTGTTTATGCTCGATGGAGCACTCTTTTCGCGCCGCGCAGCAGTTCTTTGCAGTTAATCAAAAAGACCAAGCAGAAGAGCAGCAGCTGCCAAATCAGCCAGAATGGCGGTTCAAGCAGCATGAGCGCCGCCTGAAGCGAAGTAAGGGCTACGGTGATTACCAGACGCGGCAGCTTCCAACGCACCGGCATGAAGCGGCGGCTGTCTAATGCGCGATAAAGGAAGAGGAAGAAATAACTGATGAGCGTAGCAAGTGCTGCGCCGTTACCACCCATGTTGAGTAAATTGGGATGGATGAAAATGTAGTTGAGCGTCAAGTTGAGTACGGCTGAAAACGCTGTGCTCATGAAGGAAGGGAAGGTGCGCTTTTCAAGCATATAAACGCTGTTTTGAAAGCTAGATAGACAGGAAAATCCCGCACCGAGAGCAAGCAGGGGAATGAAGGTCCATCCGATATAATAATCTGGTGCTGCAATCAGTTTCATCGCAAGTTTGGAGCACATCACGCCACCGGATACGACAATGAACACGATGGAGGCGTAAGCGTTGCCTACATTTGAGAAAAAATGCACCTGTTCCTTATGGCTATTGTCATTGATACTTGAGATTTGCCATGCATCCACAAAAATGGAAGCCACCAGACTAATCAATGTAGGTATTTTGTAAGAAACAGAATAAATACCGCTTTCTGCCGTATCACGAAACCGGGCCAGAAACATCTGATCGGAAAAACCGATGACAAATACAAGAATGGCTGCCGGAACAAGCGGCAGTGCATATTGCAGCATGCTTCTCCAAAGGTGTGTGTTGAGTTTGCGAAAGCTGAAAAATCTCCAGAGTTTTGCAATTAAGATTAAGCAAACAGAAGACAGTGCATCGGCGCAAATGACCGAAAAAACATAGCCAAAGATGCTCCATTCAAATACAGCAAGAAACAAAATGTTGAAAAGAATGGTCATCATCGTGCGGAAGATGCCATCAATTGCATACAGTTTGACCATGCCCTTGGCGCGAATGAATTGGCTACAAACATTTTGCAGGCAGGAAGTCAGGACATACAAGTAAATCAAATAGGCATAGGGCATCAGCGAATGTGCGCCGCCTGACGAAGTCTTGTATTGGACGAGGTTGAGAATCGGCGAGAACGGCAGCGAAATTAAAAAGCCGCAAAGCACCGTCACAATGCCGATGGAGAATACTTCATCCTTGCGATGCGCTTTTTCCAATCCATACCGAATGACCGCCTGACCAATGGAGACAGATACAATAGGATAAAGAATGTTGGTCGTTTTCATGATAAGGTCGGCAACGCCCATTTCATCCGGCGCAAGTATGCCGGTGTAAAACCGCATCATGAAAAATACGAGCAGTTTGGAACTGAACGTACCGATTGCAAAGATAAAGGTGTTGTTCAACAGACGCTTGTACTGGTTCATGAATACTCCTTTACGCGCCCTTGCGCAAACGGATGGTATGGCAGCGGTCAATTAAGCGGTCGGTGACCCACGCAGCGACAAAGCCGCACAGTGCGCCAATCACCGCACCGCCGAGCACATCGGTCGGATAATGAACACAGGCGTACAGACGGGAAAAAGCAATCATCGCGGCAGGCAAATAGGCGGCAATGCCCGCCCAGCGCCAATGATAACACAGCGCAGTTGCAGCGGCGAAGGACGATAAGGCGTGCCCTGACGGGAAGGACCATCGATCCCCCGGATCGACCAAAGCGATTAAGTCATCGTGCGTCACAAAGGGGCGCGGGCGCTGAATCATTTCTTTGAGCCACACGTTTCCGACGAGCAGGCCCAGTAACAGCGCACAGGAAACAGCAACGCCTGCACGGCGCGTTTTTCGAAAACAGAGCAGCACAATGGCCAGAACAATCCAGAGGATTCCTTTATCACCAAGCGCGGTAATAAGGGCCCAAAATGAATCCGAAGCGCCGCCTCTCCAAGCACTGGAGATCTGTAACAGGATATCATAGTCAAAGGTGTGAATAATGTCAAGTAAGACGTCCATTTGCTGTCAGGTCCTTTCGGATTTATGAGTTTTTACGTTCCTGCATATGATCAAATTGGTTTACCATCAGTGCAATTGCCTGATCGCCGGTGACATTGGTCGCCGTGCCGAAGCTGTCCTGCGAGAAGTGCAGCGCAATAATAAGCTGCTGCATCGCAGGCGTAAAGCCGAGCATGGAAGAAATCAGGCCAAGCGCCGCCATCACACCGCCGCCGGGAACGCCGGGTGCGGCTACCATGGTCACGCCGAGCATCATAATATAGGGGGCGAACATGGAAAATGACGGAGTCAGACCACTCGCAATCATGATACCCATTGCGCCAAGAACGAGACAAATGGTGTCGCCATTGAGGTTAATGGTCGCGCAAAGCGGAATGCAGAAATCTGCTACATCCTCTTCCACATCATTGTTGTAGGCGCAGCCAAGCGCAACTGGGATGGTGGAGGCAGAAGACTGTGTGCCAAGCGCAGTGAAATATGCGGGTGCAACGTTTTTCATACTCTTAAAGTGATTTTTGCGACAAACTGCGCTTGCCAAAGCAAATTGAGACAAGATATACAGCAGCTGCAATGCCAGAATAATGACATACAGCGAAGCAAACATTTTGACCGTTGCAAAGATGCGGCCTTCGGCCGCAATGCTGCAGAACAGGCAGGCAATATGCACCGGAATCAGCGGAATAATGATGCGAGAGAGCACACCGGTAACGATTTTCTGTAAATCACGGCACACACCGAGCAGGGAAGAACCCTTAATATTCGCCATGCCGATACCTAACGTAAAGGCGAGAATCAACGCGGTCATCACACCGAACAGTGGCGGAATCTCAATGGAAAAGAACGGTTCAAATGCATTCGCCTCTAATACATGGCCCGAGATAGGTTGAATCAGCATTGGCAGTGCAGCCTTGCCGATAAAAAACGCCACGAAACCGGAAATCACGGTTGTCCCATAAGCGAGCAGCAGGGTGATGCCAAATAGGCGATTGGCCTTTTTGCCCAGTTCCGCTAAACCCACCGTGATGAAGGATACAATAATCAGCGGAATCATAAACGACAGAAAGCTTGAGAAAAGCGAGGAAAAGGTAGTCAGCAGCCGTACAACGGAAACAAAGCCGACTGATTCTGAAATGCCGAACCACCCGCCGCACAGTCCAAGCAGCGTTCCGAACACAATGCCGGTGATTAATCTTGCTAATAAACCGAAATGTTTCAAATTTACATACTCTCCTTTATACAATCAGCCTAACCACTATACCAGAAAATTCGCTCTATTTCAAGGTTATGGATAGGGAAAACAAACGGAAAAATTGCAAAAAGGACTTGACAAGTCGGCTGGCAAAGGATAATATAGGTACATATTACAAAGTGATGAATGGGTAAAGTAATTGCCGGATGTCCGCAGAGAGCTGTCGGTTGGTGTAAGACAGTGGCAAAACGTGATGAAACTCGCCCAGGAGCTGTCTGCTGAAGGTGGAAACACTGGTAAGTATGATCGGATGCCCTCCGTTACAGGGGAGACGCATTGTTTGATGCGCACGAGTGGCCGGCTTTCCGGCAACAAGAGTGGTACCGCGGAGCTTTCGCTTCGTCTCTTACTTTCGGGTTAAGGGACGGAGCTTTTTTTGTCCCTAAAAACACATGGTAACATCAGAAAGAGAGGACAAAACTATGGAACGCACCATCAAAATTTTCGACACAACACTGCGTGACGGCGAGCAATCTCCCGGCTGCAGCATGAACCTGAACGAAAAAATCGAAGTTGCCAAGGAACTGGAGTCACTGGGTGTTGACATCATTGAAGCCGGCTTTGCTATTGCTTCGCCGGGTGATGCGGCGGCCATTGCCGCCATTGCAGATACGGTGAAAAACTCCACCATCTGCTCGCTCGCCCGCTGCGTCGAAAAGGATATTGATGCCGCATGGAACGCCATCCGTATGGCAGATTCCGCCCGCATCCACGTATTTCTGGCTACTTCTCCGCTGCATATGGAGTATAAGCTGAAAATGAAGCCGGAGCAGGTGCTGGAGTCCATTGCTCACAATGTGGCGTACGCCAAAAAATACTGCCCGGATATTGAGTTCTCGGCAGAAGATGCGACTCGATCCGATCTTGACTTTCTGTGTCGCGCGTTCGAGGCTGCCATCAAAGCAGGCGCGACCACGCTGAACATTCCTGATACGGTGGGTTACATGGCCCCTGAAGAGTACGCTGCCCGCGTCCGCTATCTGCGCGAGCATACGCCGGGAATTGAAAACGTCATCCTGTCCTGCCACATGCACAATGATTTAGGAATGGCGGTTGCCAATTCGCTGGCCGGCGTGCAGGCAGGCATCGACCAAATTGAGTGCACGATTAATGGCATTGGCGAGCGCGCGGGTAATGCGTCAATGGAAGAATGCGTGATGGCACTCAAAACCCGTAAGGACTTCTTTGGAATTGATTGTAAGATTGATACGACACAGATTTACCGCGCGAGCCGTATGATTCAGACGATTACGGGCGTACCAGTTTCCCCGACAAAGCCGATTGTCGGTGCAAATGCGTTTGCGCATGAGTCGGGTATCCATCAGCACGGCGTGATGGCAAACAAGGAAACCTACGAGATTATGACACCTGAATCGGTTGGTATTCCGAAAAACGCCATTGTACTGGGCAAGCACTCGGGTCGTCATGCGTTTGAGGATCGTCTGCGCGAGCTGGGTTATGCGCTCGATCAAGAGAAACTCGATAAGGTATTTGCTAAGTTCAAGGCATTAGCGGATAAGAAGAAAGTCATCAAGGATCGCGATTTGGAAGCGCTCATCGGTGTTGTACCGGTTTCGGGCGAGGAACGCTACGCACTTGACAACTTTGTTATCAATTCAGGCAATTCAATTACTTCGACTGCCGTCATCCGGTTGAAGAAGGGCGACGAGACCTGCGAGCGCGTTGCGGCTTCGGACGGCCCGATTAATGCAGCATATCGTGCGATCAACAAGATCGTTGGCAAGGAAATTGTGCTTGAGGACTACTCTCTCAAATCTATGACCGACGGCGAGGACGCACAGGCGGAAGCAATCGTTAAGATTGTAATCGACGATGGCGATATGGTGACCGGCCGCGGCGTGTCGACCGACGTAATTGAAGCCTCGATTAAGGCCTACGTCAACGGCATCAACAAGTACTTTCTGAACTGATTAGGGGGATAAATAATCATGGGAATGACAATGACCCAAAAAATCCTCGCGCATCACGCGGGATTGGAGAGCGTTTCGGCAGGACAACTGATTGAAGCGAACGTCGATTTGACACTTGCAAATGACATTACAGGCCCTGTTGCCATTCGAGAAATGGAGAAGGCTGGATTTAAAACGGTGTTTGACAACACGAAGATTGCACTTGTCATGGATCACTTCGTGCCGAATAAGGACATTAAGTCGGCGGAGCAGTGCCTTGAGTGCCGCGAATTCTCTAAAAAGCATCAAATTGTTAACTTTTTTGATGTGGGTGAAATGGGCATCGAGCATGCGCTCCTCCCCGAAAAAGGTTTGGTAGCCGCGGGCGAACTCATCATCGGCGCGGACAGCCACACCTGTACTTACGGCGCGCTTGGCGCATTTTCGACCGGTGTTGGTTCGACCGACCTCGCTGCCGGCATGGCAACGGGTAAGGCCTGGTTCAAGGTGCCGTCCGCTATTAAATTTGAGCTGAAGGGCAAACTGCAGCCGGATGTATCGGGCAAGGATGTGATTTTGCATATTATCGGCAAAATTGGTGTGGATGGCGCACTGTATCGTTCGATGGAGTTTGCCGGCGAGGGCGTTGCTGCGCTTTCGATGGATGATCGCTTTACAATCTGCAACATGGCTATCGAAGCCGGTGCGAAGAACGGTATTTTCCCGGTTGACGAGAAAACCATGAAATATATGAACGGCCGTGTGAATCGCACGCTGAATATCGCATCGGCCGATGCGGATGCTGCCTACGATGAGACCTATGTCATTGACCTGAATACGCTGCGTCCGACGATTGCCTGTCCACACCTGCCGGAAAACACGAAGACGATTGATGAATTGGAGCGAATTGAAATCAATCAGTCGGTTATTGGCTCGTGCACGAACGGACGTATCGAGGATATGCGCGTTGCGGCTGCGATTCTTAAGGATCGTCATGTTGCCAAGGGCGTTCGCACGATTGTCATTCCGGCGACCCAGTCGATTTACCTGCAGTGTATCGAGGAAGGTCTTGCGAAAATCTTCATTCAGGCCGGCGCAGTGCTCTCTACTCCGACCTGCGGCCCTTGCCTGGGCGGTTATATGGGCATTTTGGCGCATGGAGAGAAGACCGTTGCAACGACCAACCGTAACTTTGTCGGCCGTATGGGTCATGTGACCTCGGAAATCTATCTGGCGAGCCCCGCGGTTGCGGCGGCTTCGGCTGTCGCGGGCTACATTTGTGCGCCCGAAGCGCTGTAAGGGAGGAACAGAACGATGAATGCAAAAGGCAAGGTTTTTAAATACGGTGATAACGTTGATACGGACGTAATTATTCCGGCGCGCTATCTGAACATTGCAGATCCCAAGGAACTGTCCGCTCATGCGATGGAAGACATCGATACCGAATTCGTCAACAAGGTTCAGCCCGGCGACGTGATTGTAGCGACCAAAAACTTTGGCTGCGGCTCGTCTCGTGAGCATGCGCCGCTAGTGATTAAGGAAAACGGCGTTTCATGTGTCATTGCAAGTTCGTTTGCGCGTATTTTCTATCGCAATGCAATCAACATTGGTCTGCCGATTCTCGAATGCGAGGCCGCGGCAAACGGTATTGATGCAGGCGACGAAGTCGCGGTCGATTTTGATACCGGTGTGATTCAAAATATCACAAAGGGTGAGACGTATCAGGCGGCGGCCTTTCCTCCGTTTATCCAGAGCATCATCAAAGCGGGCGGCCTGTTGAAGTCGCTCAAGGAAAGAGGCGAATGAGCGATGAAGTACAATATCGCAGTGGTCAAGGGTGACGGAATCGGACCTGAAATTGTCACGGAGGCCATGAAAACGCTTGATGTGATTGGCGAAAAGTTTGGGCACGCCTTCGAGTTTAAGGAAGTTCTTGCGGGCGGCTGCTCAATCGACGCAAATGGCGTACCGCTGACGCAGGAAACCATCGATATTTGTAATGCTGCCGACTCGGTGCTGCTTGGTGCGGTTGGCGGCCCGAAATGGGACGATGTGCCCAGCGAAAAGCGTCCGGAAAAGGCGCTGCTTGGCCTGCGCGCGGCTTTGGGTCTGTTCGTGAATCTGCGCCCGGCGCAGATGCACAAAGCGCTCGCCGATGCATGCCCCATCAAACCGGAAATCATCGGTGACGGCTTTGATATTCTCGTCTGCCGTGAGCTGACCGGCGATGTTTACTTCGGTAAGCACTACCGCCGTGAAAGCGAAAACGGCTGGGGCGTGGTTGGCGCGGATGATATGAATTACTCTGCCTATGAGGTGGAGCGAATCGGCCGCCGCGCGTTTGAAATGGCAATGAAGCGGAGCAAGAAGGTTTGCTCGGTTGACAAAGCAAATGTGTTGGAAACCAGCCGTGTTTGGCGTGAGACAATGCACCGTATTAAGGATGAATATCCCGAGGTGGACTATACGGATATGTACGTGGATAACTGTGCGATGCAGCTTGTCCGCAATCCGGGTCAGTTCGATGTCATTGTAACGGGTAACTTGTTTGGCGATATTCTGTCGGATGAAGCATCTATGATTACAGGTTCGATTGGCATGCTGCCTTCGGCCTCGATGAACGAAACCGGAAAGGGCATGTACGAGCCGATTCATGGATCAGCTCCCGATATTGCGGGCAAGGGCATTGCCAACCCGATTGCGACGATTCTGTCGTGCGCAATGATGCTGCGTTATTCCTTTGGGCTGATGAGCGAGTCAGCGGCGATTGAGAATGCGGTTACAACGGTTCTGAATGCCGGCCATCGCACAGCCGATATCGCGGCTCGGGGCGAAGAAGTCTGTTCTACTGCCGAAATGGGGCAGTTGATTCGCAGCGCACTATAAAATAGAACAAGGCGAAGACTCGATTTGACAGAGTCTTCGCCTTGTTGTTTTTGGATGTGAAAAGAATGCCCCCTCTGTTCTTTCGCCCGGTTTCGGGACATATATAAAAAGGGAAGTTGTGTTTTGCCTTGGCATGCACCAATCAGGGGGTACGCAAATGCAAGAAGTGTCGCAGTTTATTAAGCCGGATTATGCCATACTCGTTGCCGTTTTGTATTGTCTCGGCTGTGGCTTGAAGGCGTTAAAAAAGTTTCCCAACCAGTGGATACCGTTCGTGCTGACTGTTTGCGGCGTAGGATTGGCATGCTTGTCTGTGTTAGCGCGATTTTCGGAATATGCGAATCTGGCTGCCGCAATATATGATGGTGTGGTACAGGGCGTACTGTGTACCGGCATGTCGGTGTACACAAATGAGGTCATCAAGCATTGGAATTCCTGTAATTGTTCAGATAAAGGGTAAAATAATTTGCAAAGAGCCAAGGCAAGCTGAAAGACTTGCCTTGGCTCTTTTGAATACAAAATAGGAGAGGGTAATTAACAGTACTTTGCGATGTGCGCCTTGGTAACCTCGGCTGCCTTCTTGACGTTTTCTTCCTGCGACAGCTCATAGTAAGCGGGGCGGAATACTTCAATCGTGCAGACATCGCCTTCAAAGCCAATTTTTTTAAGGGTGTCAGCATAGCGTTTGTGATCGAGACAGTCACCCTCTTCACCGGGCCACAGGCGCTTTTCGTCATTGTTGTAAGCTGCGCCGCAGGGCATATCTTCCATGCCGTTGAGATGCCAGACAAAAATCTTCTTGCCGTCTGCTTTCTCCAGCGTCTCCCACTGAGATGCCATTGCGTGGAAGTGGTACTGGTCAAGGGTAATGCCGACGAGAGGGGAGCCAACCGCCGTTACGATGTCATAAGCATACTCAAAACGGTTGATGGACATGGTGGGGCAGCCGCAGAATTCAAGGCTCAGCTTGATGCCGTACGGCTCAACCTTTTTGACCATTTCCTTAAGTACCGCTACAGCATCATCCTTAATCTGTCCGACAGTCGCGTGAACGTTGAGGTCCATGGAAGGTACAACAACAATCATTTTGCAGCCGAGGATGTTGCAGCGGCGAATAATTTCGTCAAGCTCAGCCATCACTGCATCCTTTTCCTGCTGTGTCTGCTTCATATTAAAGAAAATCAGTGCGTTATAGGAAAGCATCTTCAGATGATGAGTCTGGAACCAGTTGCCCATCTCCTCCAGCGTATACTTGCCGGCTTCCAGATCGCGGTTCAGGCACTCAGACTGGATGTCAATGTAGTCAAAACCGTACTTCTCGCACAGTTCAAGATCTTTCATAACAGAATGATCCTTGCAGAAACGGTTGCAGCCTTCGTTAAATCCGATTTTCATAATTGTTTGCTCCTTTTCTTACTTCTGATAGAATGCAGGGGTATCGCCGAAAGAAACCTCCTCCATCTTGCCCGACTTCTGTGCCGCAACAAGAGCATCTGCGGTCACTTCAGCAATATAGCCATCCCAAGCGGTCGGGCCGTTTACTTCGCCCTTCAGTGCGCTGCTGATCCAGTCCTGAAGTTCCACATCATAGGAATCAATAAAACGAAGGATCCAGTTCTGCTCGATTGCAGTGGAGATTGCACAGTCCTTACGAACGGTCGGGAAGGACGGGCAGGGGAGATTGATAACGCCTTCTTCACATACGACTTCACAGTTAATGTCATATCCGAACTTGCAGTTGACATAAACTTCGAGGATAACCGTTACACCGGTCTTGCTCTGCATAATCATTACCTGCGGATCCATCAGGCCTTCATGTGCATTCTTGGTGTTTGCGCCGGTGATGACCTGTACCTTGGCCCAGTCGTCGTTCAGCAACCAATGCAGGCAGTCGATTTCATGGATTGCGGTATCCGTAACCGCCATTTCGGTAGAGTAGGAATCGTCAACCGAAATAGCACGGTGTGTGCACTTGACTACCAGCGGCTTGCCGAAGCTGCCGCCGTCAAGCAGTTCCTTCACCTGATTGTAGCCACGGTCATAGCGACGCATGAAGCCAACCTGAACGAGGTGCTTGCCGGAGGCAATTTCCGCTTCTACGATCTCCTTGCAGTCAGCCGCGGTTGTGCACAGCGGCTTCTCGCAGAACACCGGCTTGCCGGCCTTTACAGCAGCCATAACGGCTTCCTTGTGCGCAAAACCCGGTGTTGTGACGACGATGGCATCCACTTCGCTGTCGTTTACAATGGATGCAACATCTGTATAGATGCGGCAGTTTTCGCCGGCCATAGCAGCACCGCGCTTAGCGCCTTCTTCAAATACATCCATTACTGCAACAACTTCGCTGTTCTGCAGTTTGTGTGCCAGACGATTAATATGTTCGCGGCCGATTGCGCCGCAGCCTACAACGCCGATTTTCAGATTTCCCATGATAGATTCTCCTTCTCAAAATATAGATATGAGTTTTGGCAATCCACGGAGATTATAAATCCGCGGCGCCTTCGATGCCCTTATTATAGGCTTGTGTTCACGTGAACACAAGCATTTTTTGAAAAAAATTTAAACTTTGTCAACGTGAATAAATGAGGGTCAGAAAAATTGTAAATTTTAGTGTGCACGGTCACGCAGCAATGCCGAGAGGTGAAAACAGAATATAAATGCCAATCGCGAGTACGATGCCGACAATCGATACAATATGTCGGTACTTCCAAGGCGTCAGATCGACCGCGCCGACATCGTGAATTTCGTAATACTCACCTGCACGATATTTATTGAGCCACCACATGATTGCCAGTTCGATGGGAAAGAGAACCGCCATGGCGTATAAGTAGTGAATAGGATTGCTTGCGCCGGGATAGCACGGCTTCAGCAACAAAAAGAACGCATAACAGACAACGTGGAACACGGTAATCACCTTGGGCGCATACTTGGGTAAGCGTTTGAACATGAATACGCCGAGAATAGTGCACAGCACGGGAAGCGACACAAACTGACTCATTGAGTTCAAGAAAGTTGTGATGCCGTTGGCATACATGACAAAGGGAGCCACAACAATTGAGATGCAACCCGCAATTGTGCCGTAAATCTTGCCGACCTGAACACATTTAATATCGGAAGCCTTCGGATTGATTGTTGAACGATACAAATCAAGCGTAAACATAGTTGAAGCCGAATTCAGCACCGAATTGAAGGAAGATAAAATCGCGCCGAACATGACTGCGGCAAAGAAGCCCATGACAGGCTTCGGGACGATTTCTGCAATCAGCGCGGGGTACGCAAAGTCAATCGCGGAAGAGCCAGCAGCTGCCAGTTTGTCCTGAATGGACGGCAAATAGAACGCGATAATTCCCGGAACAACAAGGTACAGGGGACCAAGGCACTTGAGGAAACCGCAGAAAATCGCGCCCTTTTGGCCTTCCTTCAAACTCTTTGCTGCTAAGGAGCGTTGTACAAATGACTGATTGGTGCACCACCAGTACAAGTTATTGAAAAACATACCGGTAATCAGCAGCGGCCATGGAACCTGAGGTTCGGGTGCATTCCATGCATTGATTGCGTTGAGTTTTGTAGGATCTGCCTCAATAATGTATCGAACGCCATCCAGAATGCCATTGCCACCGGTTGCGGCGGATAGTGCAGCAAATCCGAGAAAGGGAATCATCAAGCCGCCGATAATCAGGCCGACACCATTGATGGTGTCCGATACTGCAACAGCTTTTAGACCACCGAAAATTGCATAACAGCCGCCTACAATACCAACAATGACACAAAGTCCTGCGACGGCAGCAAATTTAGAAACACCCAAAATGCCGGAAATATCAAAAATCTGCTCGAATACAACGGCGCCGGAATATAAAATAACCGGCAGATTGAGGATAGAATACATGATGACGATAATTAGAGAGAACATCGTCTTGGTGCCGCGGCCATACCGCTCTTCCATCAGCGACGGGATAGTCATGGCACCCATTTTCAGAAATCTGGGAAGAAAATAGTAGGCGAGCGCAAGAAGGGTGAACATGGAACCAACTTCCCAGGCGATTGGACCCATATTAGTTTTCCAGCTCTGTCCGTTTAGTCCGACCAGCTGCTCGGCGGAAAGATTGGTGAGCAGAAGTGATCCGGCGATCACGACTCCGGGCAGGCCTCGTCCTGCGAGAAAATAACCTTCTGCAGTGTCAAGGTTATCGCCGCGGGTCTTCCAGCTGGAAATGACCGCAACCATAACGGTGAACAACAGAAAGGAGATGGCGATCCACGCCAGTGAATTAAAAAATTGCATGAGATACTCCTTTGCCGATACTGTAAATAATGAATCGGTGCGGCGTGCACGTGAACGCACCTTGCGTTTATTACAATAACATGGGTGCGAGATTGAGACAAGATGGAAGAATGACCAAAATAGTGTGTTGCCTTTTAGTTAATTCGACAATAAGGAAAAATCTTTAGCTCTTGTCAAATGAAAGAATACGTATTATACTACTAATAAGTCTTGCGTGCATTGCACATAAGAGGCGTATCATTTACATCTTGGAGGGCCTGAAAAATGGCAGTAACACAGGAGCAAATTGCGAAGTTGGCCGGTGTCTCACGTGGCACTGTGGATCGAACATTAAATAATCGAGGTCGCGTAGACCCCGAAGTTGCTGAGCGTATTCGAAAAATTGCTGACGAATTGGGATATCGACCGAACCGCGCGGGCAGCCTCTTGGTACGAACAAAGCGCTCGCTGCGAATCGGCGTTGTGCTCCAGTCTGTGGAAACTGCATTCATGTCTACAGTACTATCGGAAATTGAAAGGGCGCGTCCGCACATACAGGAGATGGGAGCCGAACTGCTCGTCTACACCACGAATAACATAGATTTGGGGGAACAGCTACGACTTCTGGATGAGTTGGAACGCGAAAAGGTAGATGGTATTGCGTTAACTCCTGTTGAAGATGATCGGATATGTGATCGCATTAATGAACTCTTTGCAGTCGGCATTCCTGTGGTAACATTCAATACTGATATGCCTGGTTCGCGTCGCCTGTGTTACGTAGGACAGGATAACTATTTGAGTGGGCGAACTTGTGCAGGTCTGATGAATATTTTACTCGGCGGTATCGGCACGGTGCTTATGGTGACGGGATACGTATCAAATCTGTCACAGCAAAGGCGAATTGACGGGTTTAGTGCTGAAATTCGTGCAGAATATCCCGGAATTAAATTGCTGCCGCTTGAGCGATGCAGTGATAGCGGTGCAATTGCACGAGAAATTGTGCTGCGTGTGCTGAAAGAAAACCCAGAGGTGCACGGCTTATATTTTTCTGCCGGAGGGCCGGAGGGCGGCTGTGCCGCCTTGCAGGAACTGGGCTTGCAAGGCAAGGTGCGTGTTATCGGACATGACTGCACACCGGCAAATGTACGTTTTGCCCGGGCAGGACTCATCGACTTCTTGATTGATCAGGACGCACACAGTCAGGCGGTTAAACCCCTTGAGATTTTGCTGGATTATGTGTTGACGGGGACAAGGCCCCAAACGGAATATATGTTAACAAATATTGATATTCGCAATCGATATAATGTCTAAAAGCAATATATAGAAGGTTATCGCCGCTCTACGAAAGTTTTTTCGGAGGGCGGTGTTATTTTATTCGTGTGTGCACGAGAACACGCAGAAGGTTTATATTGTACAAGATGACTGGTCAACATCTGTCAATATTCCATAAAGTTGAGCAAAATATGCAAATTGGTCTTGCAATTCAAATATGGTGTTGTTATAATCACAGCATCAGGAGTGTTCACGTGAACATGTTCCGAAATTTCTGGTGAATGTACACTTTTGATAGATTATTATCAATTTGATATTCAAAATTTTTCAGAATTCCATGTGACTCGCACACTGATTTGGTTTGGTGTTCGATTATAAATCAACGAGAAAGAAGAAGGAGAGGACGAAGAACATGAAAAAGAGACTGTTTGCAATGTTACTGGCGGGAACGATGATGGCAGGTATGCTGACCGGCTGCGGCGGCGGTGCGACCAATGGAGGTTCTGCGGACGGCGCGACCGACAGCGGTGCGGCATCGGGCGGCGACAAGAAAATCACCATGATTATGGCGCTGCGCGATGAGTGGCTGAGCGAAATGGAGGCAGGTGCGAAAAACAACTGCCCGAGCGGTGTCAGCTTTGAAACGCAGGATGCGCAGAACGACGCGGCAAAGCAGCTTCAGCAAATTGAAGCCGCGAAGAATGCCGGCGCATCCGCAATCATCATTAACCTCGTCGACCCGGAAACAGCAGGTGAAATGAAGGAAGCGGCAGGCGACCTGCCGGTCGTATTCGTCAACCGTTATCCCTCCGACCCGAGCGTGCTGGACGAAAACTGCATCTACGTTGGCTCGGATGAACACACCTCCGGCAAGTTCCAGGGTGAATGGCTGGCGGAGTATTTCAAGGGCAAGGGCCAGAACGATATTAAGTACATTTTGCTGAACGGCACTTTGGGCCAGACCTCGACCACACTGCGTACCGAGTCTGTGCTGAAGGCACTCAAGGACGCCGGAATCAATGCAGCCGAAGCAACCGCGCCGTTGGCCTGCGATTTTGACCGTGCCAAGGCGATGGATAAGTTTACCCCCCTCATCGGTTCAACCGAGTATGACTGCATCATCTCCAATAACGACGCAATGGCTTTGGGTGTTGTTGAAGCACTGGAGCAGAAGGGCATCGACCCTGCTGAGAAGCCGATTGTCGGCATTGATGCATCCAAGGATGGTCGTCAGGGTGTCAAGGACGGCAAACTGGCAATGAGCGTATTCCAGGATCCGGTTGGTCAGGGCAAGGGCGCAATCCTTGCAGCTGCTAACCTGATTAACGGCAAGGACATTTCCGAAGGTACGGGCTATGAGAAGGACGACACCGGCTTTGTGCTGTGGGTACCGTTTGAGCCTGTTACCGCCGAGAATGTTGCGGATTACGACTGATTTTTCACGAATACAGGAGAAGGGAGCCGTACATGAGCTGCGGCTCCCTCCTGATAAGGCGTTCAATGAAGAAGGGGTGAGGGACAATGAGTGAAGAATACATCCTGGAAATGCATGATATTGTCAAGGAATTTCCGGGCGTGCGCGCACTCAAGGG
>NZ_CATNVC010000009.1 GCF_951230135.1 Butyricicoccus sp. Marseille-Q5471
CCGTACACCCGAGACTGTACGTAGCACTGGGCATTTCCGGTGCGATCCAGCACAAGGCTGGTATGCAGGATTCCGAGTGCATCGTTGCTGTGAACAAGAACGACGGCGCTCCGATTTTCGACGTTGCTGACTACGGCATCTGCGGCGACCTGTTCAAGGTTGTTCCGATGATGATCGACGCAGTTCGCGCTTCGAAGGCTGGCAAGTAAGCTGATTTTTCCCTGACGGAATTGGCTGCCACTTTGGATACCTCCCAAAATCAGTCGGCTAGGTTGGAGCATCCTGCGATTGATTGCATGACCGTGCTTGCACGGCTGCATCGGCAGCTGATTCATTGTCAGCGTGAAATACATGAAACAAGACTGTGGAGCATTGCTCCATGGTCTTGTTTTTTTACTTTTAAGAGCTTTTTTCTTACTGGTAACGGAGGAAATTTTAGATGGGAAATTCGGAAATCTGAGTAAATTTCATGAATTCAGTCGTCCGACGTTGAATAGTGGGGGAGTAGTGTGATATAATCCATTTATCTAAGGTTTTTTGGAGAGAATGGAAATGACTAACGATATGAAATACAAGCATCGGACACGCGAGGAGCGGCCCGAAGATGACGGCACACTGATTGAAGGACGCAATGCCGTACTGGAGACGCTGCGCGCCGGACGTACCGTCGATAAGATTTTCGCAGCGGAAGGCAGCCGTGTCGGAGATGTGACTGCGGAAGCGCGTAAGCGCGGTGTGCCGGTCGTTGTGTGCGATCGCCGCAAACTGGATCACCTAAGCCCGACGGGAAATCACCAGGGTGTAATCGCACAGGTCGCGGCGCAGGAATATGTTACAATTGATCATATTCTGCAAATCGCAGAAACACGTGGTGAGCAGCCGTTGATTGTCGTGTGCGACGGCATTGAGGATCCGCATAATTTAGGAGCGATTATCCGCTCGGCGGAAACTGCGGGTGCACACGGTGTCATCATCCCCAAGCGCCGCGCGGTCGGCCTGACGGCAGCGGTTGCACGTGCGGCAGCGGGTGCGCTCGCTTATATTGGCGTGCATAAGGCGGGCAACCTTGCGTCCGCAATCGATGAGCTGAAGGAACGCGGTGTCTGGGTCTTTGGCGCAGAGGCTGATGGCAATGCCGATTTGTACGAGGCGGATTTCGCTCGTCCGACTGCGCTGGTAATTGGATCGGAAGGCACGGGACTCAGCCGAATCGTACGCGACAAATGTGACTACATCGTCAGCATTCCGATGCGCGGACGAGTAAATTCGCTCAACGCTTCCAATGCGGCGGCAGTACTGCTGTTTGAAACGGTGCGTCGCCGCACGTGCGCGGAATAAAAGGAGGAACACAGCACAATGGCAAAGCAAGATGAAACCATGAATCTTGATGATCTAAAAGCATACTTGAGCGACGTGTCCTCGACCGACGAATTCGACCTTGAATCGATTATCGCCGAGGTCGAAGGGACAGCGCCCTCCAAGCCGAAACCCGCGTCCGCACCACCGGCGGCAAAGGCCGCGCCAAAGGCAGAAGCGGTGAAGACTGCACCTAAGCCAGCGGCTACACCGAGCCCGGTAAAGGCTGCTACGGCTGAGAAGAAGCCTGCGGAACCGCAGGTTGCCAATTCTGTGCCGGAGGCAGAAGCAGCTGCGCAGGAAGCACGCCGCGCCGCCAAGCAGGAGAAAACTGCGCGCAAGGCGGAAAAGGCAGCGGAGAAGGAGAGCAAGCGTGTTGCGAAACTCGCAGCTCGTGCGGCTGAGCAGGAGGAAGCACCGGTTCGGGAGAAACCTCAAGCAGTGCCGCAGGCAAAGGCGCCGAAGATGACCAAAAAAGAAGCACGTGCCGCGCGTGTTGCCGCTGAACAGGCCGAAGAAGAGGCTGAAATTACCCTTCGTGACCCGATTCAGGCACAGCGTTCATTTCAGCGCCGCGCACGGAGCTTATCGGTTCGATCGGTCGTGGTGCTGTTGCTGGCAGTTGCGGCCACATACATAAGCTTGGCGCCAACCATTGAAGCGCTTCCGCTTCCCAATATGATTGATGCACTGGAAAATCCGGGCCTCGGTATCGGTGCACTGATGATAATTCAGTTTGTGGCGCTCTTCGTTGGCATCGACGTGTTTGGTATGGGGTTTGTCAATTTGTTTACGGGAACGCCCGACCGTAACACGCTAGTCTCGGTTTCTGTGGTTGCGGCGCTTCTGCATGCCGCGTCTATCATCATTTTTGATAACAATGTTGGTGTAACCATTCCGTATCTGGCGGTCAGCACGCTGATGCTTTATGCCGCGATGCGTGAAGAGCGCAACCGCTTTTCTGCCCGGGCACGCGCGTATAAGGCGGTAGCTTCCGCCGAACAGCCAATGTCGGTGTACAGCCATTATGATCGGCAGGATGATGCGTGCCGCGCCATCAAGGCGCCGCTGCATGAAATGCGGGAGTTCTTGCTTGAAATGGAGCGTCCGGACACCATCGATCGCTTTTCGATGATTTATACGCCGCTTGCATTGGCAGCTTCTATTATTTTTGCGCTGATTTCCTCGGTCGGCCGCGGCGAGCCGACGCGCTTTTTTTGGGCGTTTTCGGCGCTGCTCTCAATTTCTGCGCCGCTTGGTCTGCTCTGCGCGTTCGGCGCAAGCTATAAAAATGTTTCCCGCCGCCTGCTGGGGCAGGGAGCGGCTCTTTCGGGTGCGCGTCAGGCGAACCTGCTGCGGGGCACGGAGGAGGTTGTGCTGACCGAGTCCGAACTGTTCCCGATTGGCTCCATCACGTTGGATGCGCTGCAGAACATGGGACAGCTTGGCGATGACAAGCTGCTTGCCTATGCGGCGGCACTGACGAGTGAGGCCGGACTTGAACTGGGTCGGGTGCTGTCCGACACCCTGCGTGAGCGGTATGGCACGGCGGTCAATGTAAGGAATCTGCAGACTGTCGAAGGCGGTATTGCGGGCGATATAGGTGGCAGCCGTGTAATTATCGGCACAGCTGCGCTGATGGTCAAGTTGGGCATGCGCATACGTGCCGGCCAAGGCGTGGATAGCTGCAACGCGTACCTGGTGGTGGATGACACGCTTGTCGGTATTTTGACGCTGCGCTACCAGCCGACGAAGAACACCTATCACGCAATGCGCACCATGCGCCGCATGAATATGAATGCAGCGCTTGCGGTACGTGATTTTAATATTTCGCCCTCTATGGTGGAAAGTCAATTCGACTTGCGCCGCGGCTTTGCAGATCAGCCTGAGCCGGATTCCATCGCGCGTATGCTCGACTCGTCCTACACGGAAGGAGATGCACCGGCTGCGATTTTGACACGGGAAGGCGCGGGGCCCTTTGTGCAGGTGCTGCGATGCGCAGATAAACTTGCGGGTGCGGTGCGTTCCAACGTGGTTCTGGGCACGTTTGCGGGCGTTTGCGGCATGCTCATTGTGTTTTATCTCCTGTTCCAGAATGCGGTAGCGGCACTTCCGGTGATGAATCTGTTGCTGTACATGCTGCTCTGGTATGTTCCTGTGTTCCTGATTACACAGCAAACTCATTAAATAGGCAAAGGCGCGAACCCTTCTGGGTTCGCGCCTTTGTGCTGTAAGAGCGGTTTGTGCAAAAAGAATGGCAGGAGTCAATATGGCAGAACAGAAAGAACAGAAAACACCGCGAGTGCGAGTGCTAAAATCGCGCCTGCCGTTGCGAGATATGCTTGTCTCATCGTACGTGCCCCCTCCTTGGTAAAACGAATTTAGTGGCATTTTGCACCTTTTTGTCTGATGCGCTATAATAATATAACGAATATCAAAACACTTTTGTGACAGAAACTTGCAAAAAAATAAAATATTCTATCAAATGTAATATCAATGTACAGACTACATTAAAGTTGCACAAAAAAGTCCTTGCATGCATGGGCAATGTAGTGTATAATAACAAACAAGGACAGAGTTCCTGCAAGAAAGTGCCCGCTCAACAAGGCTAGGGCAGGGGAGTGTTTATGAATATGGCCAATTATCCGGTTAATAAGATCCGTAACGTATGTCTGATGGGTCACGGCGGCGATGGAAAGACCTCGCTGATCGAAAGCCTGTTGTTTACCGGCGGTGTAACTGACCGTGTCGGTAAAATCACTGACGGCAATACCGTTTGCGATTCCGATTCCGAGGAGATCAAGCGCAAGTTCTCGATTTCGCTGGCCGTGGCGCCTGTCGAATGGGGCGGCTGCAAAATCAATCTGCTCGATACCCCCGGCTTTTTCGATTTTGAAAGCGAAGTCAGCTGCGCACTGCGCGTTGCTGAATCCGCACTGATTGTCGCAACCGGCAAATCCGGCCCAGGTGTTGGTACGGAAAAAGCATGGGCGCGCTGCGAAGAACGTGGTATGCCGCGCATGTTTTACATCTCGAAAATCGATGAGGAAAACTCTGATTATTACAATTCCCTGCACAAGCTGCAGAAGGAGTTTGGCGTCACGGTAGCGCCGATTGTAGTGCCGATTTTTGAAGGAAACCGCGATACGGTCGGCGTGGTCGACTGCGTCATTCGCAAGGCTTACAAAATGAATGGCAACGAGCGTGTTGAAATTCCGATTCCGGACAACATGCTTGACAAGGTAAACCAACACCGCGCGGCGCTTTGCGAAAACGTGGCTGAGCTGTCGGAAGAACTGATGGAACGCTATTTCGCGGGTGAGGAATTCTCAGATGATGAACTGATTGCCGGCATTCGCCAGGGCGTCAAGGATTTGGTTTTGGCGCCGGTATTCTGCGGCACTGCGGCAACCGGTATCGGCTCTTATGCACTGCTTAAGGGCATTGTAGACTACATGCCGTCGCCGGACGAAAAGCCTGTGGAAATCAGCGAGGATGAAAAGGGCGAACTGGTTGAGATTAACTGCACGCCAAACGGTTCGACCTGCGCATTCGTTTTCAAAACGGTTGCCGATCAGTATGGCAGGTTTTCGTACTTCAAGGTCATGTCGGGCGAAGTCAAGAGTGACATGACACTGGTTAATAAGCGTGCGGATGCCAATGAAAAAATGGGACATATCTTCACGGTCTGCGGCAAGAAAACCACGGAAGTGCAGGTCGTTGGATGCGGTGATATCGGAGCGGTATCTAAATTGGTAACCACAAAAACGGGAGATACACTGTGTCTGTCCGTTCGCAAGGTGGAGCTTGAACCGATTACCTTCGCACCGCCGTGCTATACGCAGAGCATTGCTGCAAAGGTAAAGGGTGCGGAGGAAAAAATCTCTGCCGGACTGGCTCGGCTGAAGGATGAAGATCCCTCGTTTGATACCGAATTCAATCCGGAAACCAAGCAACATATTATTTCAGGTGCAGGCGATATTCAGCTCGATGTGCTCTGCGCAAAGCTGCGGGATAAATTCGGTGTAGAGGTTCAGCTGACTCCGCCGATTGTGCCCTATCGTGAGAAGATTCGCAAAAAAGTTTCGGTTGAGGGCAAGCATAAGAAGCAATCGGGCGGTCATGGTCAGTACGGCCATGTCAAGATGGACTTTGAACCTTATGCCGATGGCGATTACCTCTTTGAGGAGAAGATTTTTGGCGGTTCTGTTCCGAAGAACTTCCATCCGGCGGTTGATAAGGGCATCCGAGAGGCCATGGAGCACGGCGTGCTTGCCGGTTATCCGATGGTCGGACTCAAGGCGGTGCTAACCGATGGCTCGTATCACGATGTTGACTCGAACGAACTGTCCTTTAAGATGGCAGCGCGTTTGGCGTATAAGGCGGGCATTCCTCAGGCAAGTCCGGTTCTGTTGGAACCAATCAGCTCGATGAAGGTGCTTGTGCCGGATGCTTATATGGGTGATGTAATCGGCGATTTGAATAAGCGCCGCGGGCGTATCATGGGCATGAATCCGATTGACGGCGGCTGGCAGGAGATTCTTGCCGAGGCGCCGATGGCTGAACTGTCTGACTACGCGATTACGCTTCGGTCGATGACGCAGGGACGCGGTTCGTTCGTTTCCGCGTTCGAGCGCTATGACGAGGCTCCCGCGCCGGTGCAGGAAAAGGTGATTGCCGCCAATAAGGCAAGACTGGAAGCACTGAATAAAGAATAAAGCACGGAGAAACCGGCTGCTTTTGCGGCCGGTTTTTTGTGGGTTTGTGCGGGTCGACAAACTGGACTTGTGCGAGCGCATATGTTATAATTTTGACAGAAAATAAAAACGGAGGTGCCGTGCCATGCATTGCACGAGAAAAATTACGGAAGACCTGCTCTGGATCGGCGGAAGCGACCGTCGGCTGGCTCGCTTTGAAAATTTGTTTCCTATTCCGCGTGGCGTATCCTATAACAGTTATCTGCTGCTGGATGAAAAAACCGTACTGATTGACACGGCCGATGAATCGATCAGCCGACAGTTTTTTGAAAATCTGGAGTATGGCTTGGACGGCCGTGCGCTTGATTATCTCATCATTCAGCATATGGAGCCGGATCACTGCGCGCTGATTTGCGATGTGATTCGCCGTTGGCCTGATGTGAAGCTCGTGTGCAGTGCCAAGGCGGCAGGCATGCTGGGTCAGTTCTTTACACCGGATATGGCAGAGCGTGCCATCACCGCAGCGGAGGGCGATAAGCTGCTTACCGGCCGTCACACCCTGCATTTCTTTATGGCGCCAATGGTACATTGGCCTGAGGTCATGGTGACGTATGATGAACTGAGCAAGACTCTCTTCTCGGCGGACGCGTTCGGCACATTCGGCGCGCTGTCGGGCAATATCTTTGACGATGAGATTAACTTCGATGCGGCATGGCTGGCAGATACACGCCGATACTACACCAATATTGTCGGCAAGTTCGGCGCACAGGTGCAGGCGCTGCTCAAAAAAGCCGATTTGCTGGATATTGAGATAATCTGCCCGCTCCATGGACCGATTTGGCGCGAAAACATCGCGCTCCTCCTTGAAAAATACCAGCAATGGAGCACCTATGAGCCGGAGGAGAAGGCGGTGATGATTGCCTGCTGCTCAATGTATGGCAACACGGAAAACGCTGTTGAGGTGCTGGCCGCGATGCTGGCAGATCGCGGCGTTCGAAACATTGCCATGTATGATGTTTCCGGCACAGACGTGTCCGAGCTGATTGCAGAAAGCTTCCGTTGCAGCCACATTGTGTTGGCTAGTCCAACCTATAACGGTGGTCTGCATCCCAAGATGGAGTCGTATCTGGCAGATATGAAGGCAGTGACGGTGCGCAACCGCACGGTTGCGCTGCTCGATAATGGCACATGGGCACCGGTGGCAGCCAAGCACATGGCGGCACGTATGGAGGAGCTCAAAAATATGACCGTACTGGAGCAGCCTATCTCCATCAAATCTGTTCTGGGTGACAAGCAGCTCGATGCGCTGTCTGCCCTGGCCGATGAAATTGCTTCGCAGCTTTCCTGAATTTTATGTTCTGTCTGCGCCTGTCCCTGCATAGGATGAACCATGCAAAGGGCAGGAGGGACAACAAATGATCGTGTATGCAACCAAAATGTCGGTAAAGAAAGCCGTAGTCGGCGTGCTGGTGATCGGTGCGGTCGTTTTGGGCGTGGCGGCGCTCGCGCCTCGCGTCTCGGAAGCGACAGGCGTGCAAACGACGGCCGGAGAAGACATGGGCGCTAAACTGAAAACCAACGAACAGCGTGTCGCGCTGCTGGAAGGCTATGGATGGAAGGTCGATTCGGAGCCGCGTAGCGAGCGTGAAGTGCAGATTCCCAAGGTCTTTGACGAGACTTACGAAGCGTACAACGCGATCCAGTTGGAGCAGGGGCTTGATCTGGTGCCTTATCAGGGCAAGCGCGCAACGCTCTACACGTATGAGCTGACCGAGTATCCGACCGGAGCGGAGGGCGTGACCGCCAACCTGCTCGTTCGGAAAAACAAGCTGATCGCGGCCGACATCAGTGCTGCTGAAGCGGATGGATTTGTGCATGGCATTACGCATATGCCGGAGTAACCACGACCGAAAAAGCGCATCCCCAATACAGGGGATGCGCTTTTTTGTGTAAGTAGGCAATATGACGGATGTTTGCACATATTTGACAAAAGGGGATTTGTATTATTAGAGAGAACTTTAGCGCATTTCAGAAATTTTGCACTTTTTTTGCGATAACCTATTGTGCAACTTGCGAAAAAGTGTTATGCTATATACACTAATCGATTGGCGGGAGGCACAAAATGCCGCAAATGCGTTTGGACAAATTGCTAACGAACCTTCATTGCGGAAGCCGCAAAGAGGTGGGCGCGCTGATCCGCGCCGGACGTGTTGAGGTAGACCGTGTGCCTTGCCGTGATCCGGCAGCCAAAGTGGATCCGAATGTCATTGCCGTATCACTCGATGGCACGATGCTTCAGTATCGTGAGCAGCAGTATTATATGCTTAATAAACCGGCGGGTGTGATTACCGCCAACCGGGACGAAAGACATGACACCGTGCTGGATTTATTCCCCGCTGAGCTGCGGCGTGGCTTATTTGCAATCGGCCGGTTAGATAAAGACACCGAGGGACTGCTGGTTGTCACCAATGACGGTGCGCTGAGTCATGCTGTGATGTCGCCGGGACGGCACGTCAGCAAGGTTTATGTAGCGACGGTAGAGGGCGAGCTCGCGGCTGATGCCGAGGAGCGATTTCGGACAGGCGTTACCCTGAAAGACGGCACTGAGTGCCTGCCTGCGCGCTTGGAAATTGTAACGCCGGGTGATCCGTGCACCGTGCGCGTAACCCTACGGGAAGGAAAATATCATCAGGTCAAACGGATGATTGCGGCGTGCGGCGGCTTTGTGGCAAGCCTGCGCCGTGTTCAGATTGGAGGTCTTCTGCTTGATGAGTCGCTTGCGCCCGGTGCCTTCCGCGAGATGACAGGGGAAGAAGTTGCACTGCTGCGTGGCGGAGAGGCACAGATGTGAAATCGGTTTCTTGTGGAAAAAAATAAAATTCACAAAGTAATTCAAAAAAATTTGTACAAAAAGATTGACACCTGTGTTATAATTACTTAAAATGCACAGGTGGGCGGATTTATTCTTGTGAACTATGATAGGAATCCGCGTGGACTGGGTGAAGATACGGTGTGATGCTGGAGCGGGAAGGTTTCCGGCGGGTGCATCGTCGCAAAAGAGTGGTAAAAAAGACGGGAAAGGTGATGGAAATGGCTTCGAGATTGTTCCAATCGATTATTCTGCAGATGAAGGATACGGTGGATCGCACCATTGGCATTGTTGACGCGAGCGGCGCTGTTGTAGCGTGTACCGACCTGCCGCGCATTGGGGAAATGCGCGAGGAGGCAATCACTGAGCTGGGTTTTGCAGGTGAAATGGTTCGTTTTGGCGGATATACTTATCGTTCGACCGCCGATCGTTCGACGCGCCTGGAGTATGCGGTATTCGTGCAGGGAGAAGACGAACTTGCGCGCAGCATCTGCTCACTGGTGTCGGTTTCGATCAACAATATTAAAACGCTCTATGATGAGAAGCATGATAAGGCGACCTTCGTCAAGAATATCATTCTCGATAATATCCTGCCCGGCGATATTTATATCAAATCGCGCGAACTGCACTTTGGAAATGACGTTCCGCGCGTTGTTTTCCTTGTGCGTCAGCAGTCTCCGGCCGACGTTGCGGCAATCGACGTGATTACCGGCCTGTTCCCGGAAAAACAGAAGGATTTTGTGCTGCATATCTCCGAAAGCGATATCGTTGTCGTCAAGGAGGTCAAAGCCAACAGCGAGATTAAGGATCTTGCCAAGGTTGCAGCTTCGATTGAGGAAGCCCTGTCGAGTGAACTGTCAGCCAAGTGCCTGATTGGCATCGGCTCGGTGTCTGCTCAGATGAAGGATATCGCAAAATCGTTTAAAGAAGCGCAGACGGCTATTGAAGTTGGCGGCGTATTCGATACGGAAAAGAGTATTATCAGCTTTGAAAATCTGGGGATCGGCCGTCTGATTTATCAGCTTCCCATCACGCTGTGTGAGATGTTCCTGACCGAAGTGTTTAAGAAGGGGTCTATCGATTCACTCGATCAGGAAACACTGTTCACCATTCAGAAATTCTTTGAGAACAACCTGAACGTTTCCGAAACCTCCCGTAAGCTGTTTGTGCACCGCAATACGCTGGTTTACCGTCTGGAAAAGATTAAAAAGCTGACCGGACTGGATTTGCGTGAGTTCGACCATGCAATCGTGTTCAAGGTTGCACTGATGGTTCGAAAATACCTGACCAGCCGCGAGGAAGCGTCCCGGTAAGTCGAAAATGTGTTCGACTGTTCACAAAATCTTCACATAAAAATACCTTTACGCCGAGGTTTGACAGTTATTGTCGACTTGCGCGCTGTAAAAATATCTGCTATAATAGACAAAGGTGTGTGCTGGACATGCGCCTTTGTCTTTTTTTGTTAAGACGCTGGGAGGTTTTTTCGTGATCCGAATGACAGATGCCACCGTAGTGTATGATAACGGCATACGCGCGGTGAACAAAGCAAGTCTTCGCATTGATGAAGGCGAATTTGTCTTTTTGGTCGGCGCGTCAGGTTCTGGCAAGACGACCTTGATTAAATTGTTGACTGCCGAAGTCCGTCCGAGTGAGGGCAAGGTACTGGTTAACAATTATAATATTGGCGATATTAAAAAACGGAAGATTCCGTATCTGCGCCGTACGTTGGGCGTGGTTTTTCAGGATTTTCGTTTGATCGGAAATAAGACGGTTTATGATAACGTTGCGTTTGCGATGCGGACGATTGGAGCCAGCAACAAGGCAATCAAACAGCGGGTGCCTTACGTGTTGGAGCTTGTGGGGCTGACAGAAAAGGCATATGAAAAGCCGATTAATCTGTCAGGCGGCGAGCAGCAGCGCGTTGCGATAGCCCGTGCGCTTGTTAACAATCCACGACTGATTATTGCAGACGAGCCAACCGGCAACCTTGATCCTGCACGCTCGCTTGAACTGATGACACTGTTCGAAAAAATCAACGAGTTGGGGACGACCGTGCTCATTGTCACGCACGAAAAGGGATTGGTCGACGAGTTCGAGAAGCGCGTCGTCGTAATCGACAAGGGCGAGGTAATCAGCGATCAGACAGGTGGGTACTACAATTATGAGAAGCTTTAGTTATTATTG
This sequence comes from Butyricicoccus sp. Marseille-Q5471, assembly GCF_951230135.1. Taxonomy (GTDB): domain Bacteria; phylum Bacillota; class Clostridia; order Oscillospirales; family Butyricicoccaceae; genus Agathobaculum. Next base: position 11,107 of record NZ_CATNVC010000009.1, read on the forward strand.
GAAGGAAGGCTTCCGCAATATTTTCAAGCACGGATTTATGTCTGTTGCGGCGGTCATCATCATGTTGGCTTGCCTACTTATGACCGGCACGGTGGCGCTGATTGCACTGAATATTGATATCAGCATCACAAATCTGCAGAAATCGAATCAAATTGTCGTCTTCATTGATGAAACACTGACGACACGTGAGGCAAAATCACTGGGTAGCAAGTTTGAGTCGATTGACAATATTGCAACCATCACCTTCCAGGATCGCGATCAGGCGCTCGAAGCTTACCGCATCGAATTGGCAGAGGACGCGGACATTCTGTCCGGCTTTACTTCGGATAATAATCCGCTTCGCAACAGCTTCATTCTAACGCTGAAAGATCCCGCACTGGCGGAAGATACTCTTTCGCAGATTAATGCGATTGACGGAGTTGCCCGCGTACGGGCAGATGAGCAGACCATCAACAAGTTGATGCAGGTGCAGCATGTGTTTAACATCGTGGCACTGATTATGGTGATTGCACTGGCAGTTATCTCGGTCTTCATTATTTCCAACACGGTAAAGCTTGCTATGTTTGCGCGCCGAGAGGAAATTTCCATCCAGAAGATGGTTGGTGCAACCAACTGGTTTATTCGATGGCCCTTTGTCATTGAAGGCATGATTCTTGGTCTAACGGCCGGCGTACTTGCATTCTTTGCACAGTGGGGAGGATACAGCGAGCTGTCCACTCTGGCCAGCGGCGTAATCCCATACTTTAATATGGTTCCGTTTGACGGACTGCGTTACCTCGTGCTCGGCGTGTTCGCAGGCGCGGGCGTGCTGTTCGGTATCGGCGGCTCCGTGACCAGTATCCGCAAGTTTATGGACGTGTAAGCGTTTTATCTGCAAAAGAAGGAGCGAATTTCAGTATGATGAGTAAAAAGACCATTCGTATCATTTCTGGTGCAATCGCGCTTGTGCTGGTCGGTGTTATGGTGCTCGGTATCGTGTCGAGCGGCCTGATTTATGCCGGCGCGGCCGATATGGATGACTTGAAGAGCAAGCTGAGTGGCTTGGAGGATCAAAAGGCGGCGGTCAAGGCGGAAATTGCCGCGCTTGATTCGCAGATGTCGGATGCGGAAGCAACACGTGCTGCGCTTGAGAGCGAAATCAAGCTGACCAAGGAAGAAATTGCTACGGTCGAGGACTACGTGAATCGTCTGCAGAAGCAGATCGATGTAAAAAGTGCTGAACTGGGCGTTGCAGAGCAGCAGCTTTCCGGTAAAGAGGACTTGTTCCGCACGCGAATCCGTGACATGTATGAGCAGGGCGAAACCTCTTATCTGGATATTCTGCTCAACGCATCGAGTTTTTCCAATATGCTCTCCCGCATTGAAATTGTCAGTCAGATTATGGATTACGACAAGAAGGTCGTAGCCGAGTATACGGCTGCCAAGGAGGACATTGAGGTCAAGCGTGACGAACTGCAAACCACGCAGGATGAGCAGAAAAGCTATCAGGAAAATCTAAGCTATAAGGTGGACGAGCTTGCCCAGAGCGAAGCAGAGCAAAAGGCGCTGGTGGAAAGTCTGGAAAGCTATCAGAAGACCAAGGAAGCAGAGCAGGCACGCTTGGAGTCTGAAATGCAGTCGGTCAGCAATGACATCGCTGAGTTGTCGCGCAAGGAAGCAGCGGCTGCGGGCAACAGCAATGCAACGCGTTACAGCGGTACTTTTGTTTGGCCTACACCGGGCAATACCGCAAGTTCCAGCGCATATGGCTGGCGAACGCATCCGATTTACGGGACGCGTAAGTTCCACGCTGGCGAGGATATTCCCGCACCGACCGGCGCAACCATTGTTGCGGCGGCATCCGGCACGGTCACAACGGCAGGCTGGGTATCCGGTTACGGCAACTATACGGTCATCAATCATGGCGGTGGCGTCATGACGGCTTACGGACACCAGTCGGCGATTTATGTATCGGTTGGACAGACGGTGTCGGCGGGAGATACGATCGGCGCGGTCGGCTCAACCGGCAACTCGACCGGACCGCACCTGCATTTTGAGGTGTATGTCAACGGTGCGACACAGAATCCGATGAGCTATTTCAGCTAAATACATAGTAACAGGGGAGGGACGCGCCGTGCGTCTCTCCCTGTTGTCTTTTGGAGGAACGATGAAAGGGTTAAAAAACAGCAGAAGTTCAATTGCGACAGCACTGGTGTTGTGCCTGATGGCGGGCGCAACCGGCGTCGCCTGCAGCTATGCAGCCTTTGGGTTCCAAACCCGGCAAGTGAGCACCAAGCTGCGTGAGATTGACCGCCTGGTGAGCGAGCGTTATGTCGGCACGATGGACGGCGAGGCGATTGGTGATTTTGCAGCATATGGTTATCTGACCGGGCTAAATGATCGCTGGTCAAATTATATTCCGGCGAACGAGTATAAAAGCTATCAGCTGCGAACAGAAGGGCAGGGCGTGGGCATCGGCGTGTCGGTGGTGACAGAGCAGGATCGTATCCGCGTCAGCGAGGTCTATGACGATTCACCTGCACAGCAGGCTGGCATCGCAAAGGGCGATTTGATCTTGGCCGCCGAAGGCGTGACGGTCGAAAAAGACGGCGGACAGGCGGTTGTGAACGCAGTACAAGGCGAGGAAGGCACTGCGGTGACGATTACCGTCCGCAAGGCCGAAACCAATCAGGTGCAGGAGCTAACCATGACGCGCGCACTCGTCAAGCAGAAAATGGCGTGGGGAGAAATGCTGGATGGACAAATCGGCTATCTGCGCATCAACAGCTTCCGCGTCGGTTCTGCGGAGCAGTTCAACGCGGCGCTCGATCAGTTGGTCGCGGACGGGGCGAAGTCGCTGATTCTGGATGTGCGCCACAACGGCGGCGGACGGGTCAAGGAGATGAGCGCGATGCTCGACCCGCTGCTCGGGGAAGGCACCATTATGACATTGCGCACCAAGGCGGGTATGGAAACGGTGTATTCTTCAGATGCAGCGCACATTGAGCTGCCTGCTGTGGTGCTGGCAGACGATCAGTCGATTTCCGCAGCTGAATTTTTTGCCGCCGCGCTGCAGGAGTATGACCGCGCAACCGTGGTGGGCACACATACAACGGGAAAAGGCCGTGCGCAGCAAACCTATGAGCTGTCGGACGGCTCCGCGTTGGTACTGTCGGTCGAGGAATACTTCACCCCGAAGGGCAATAATTTGGCGGATAAAGGGATTGCACCCGATGTTGAGGTTGGCTTGACAGAGGCGCAGGCATCCGACTTTTATTTCCTGACACCGGAAACCGATCCGCAGCTTCAAAAAGCAGTCGAAATCCTGTCATAACCTTAGTCATACGGGAGAAAATAGGTAAAACAAAAACTGTTTGCTTGACAGGGGACAAATACTTTCCTATAATAAGGAGTATTGTATGGCCGAGGCGGGCCAATTCTACGTGGATAAGAAGGTTTATGAATATGGCAAAAGAATTTAAGCTGACACAGGAAAGTCTGGATAAACTGAAGGATGAACTGGAATACCTGAAAACGGTGCGCGAGAAGGAAGTTGCGGAGCAGATTAAGGAAGCTCGCTCCTTCGGCGACCTTTCCGAGAACTCGGAATATGATGAGGCCAAGAACGAGCAGGGCAAGGTTTTCTCCCGCATGGCCGAGCTGGAAAACATCATCTCTCATGCAGTGATCATTACTGAGGATATGTATTCTGCTGACGAAATCTCTCCCGGCTGCCACTTTGTGGTACAGGATTTGGAGTTCGGCGATGAAGAGGAGTATCATTTCGTCGGTTCGCAGGAAGCCAACCCGATGGATGGCAAGGTTTCGGATGAATCGCCCTTTGGTAAGGCCATGTTGGGCCACCGTGTCGGTGAGATTGTTGAGGTTGAGGCACCGGCTGGCATGATGCAGTATAAGGTGCTCGATATCAGCAAAAAGTAAAGTGAGCGACGCGCAGGCAGTGCGGCGTGTAAAAAGGGATAATATTAAAGAATAGGTGAAACAAAAAATGGCAGAACAGCAGAACATGCAGACCACTGAGCAGACCGCGGAGGAGCTGCACGAGTTAAAGCGTATCCGCCGCGAAAAGCTGGCCGAGCTGCAGGATGCGGGTGCAGACCCGTATCAGCAGGTTCGTTTTGACCGCACGCACCATACCATTGACATTCGCGATCATTTTGACGAGATGGAGGGCAAGACCGTACGTCTGGCCGGCCGCATGATGTCCAAACGCATCATGGGCAAGGCTTCGTTTTCGGACATGTCCGACCGATACGGCCGTCTGCAGCTCTATGTTAAACGTGATAATGTCGGCGAGGATGTATACAAGGGTTATAAAAAGATGGATATCGGTGACATTGTTGGCATCGAAGGCGAGGTTTTCCGCACCCAAAAGGGCGAAATCTCGGTGATGGTTCACGATTTGACCCTGCTGTCCAAAAGCCTTTCGCCGCTGCCTGAGAAGTGGCACGGCCTTAAGGATACCGACATGCGCTATCGTCAGCGTTATGTTGACTTGATTGTCAACCCCGAGGTGCGCGATACCTTTGAGAAGCGCTCCAAGATTGTTCGTGAAATCCGTAATTTCATGGATGCACGCGGCTTTATGGAGGTTGAGACCCCCTGCCTGAACACCATTCCGGGCGGTGCGGCAGCGCGTCCGTTTATTACGCATCACAATGCGCTCGACATTGATATGTACATGCGCATTGCGACCGAACTGCACCTCAAGCGCCTGATTGTAGGCGGTTTGGAGCAGGTCTACGAGATTGGCCGTATCTTCCGCAACGAGGGTATGGACACCAAGCATAATCCGGAATTCACCACGATTGAGCTGTATCAGGCGTTCACTGACTACAACGGCATGATGGATATTACCGAGGATATGATTGTATACGTGTGCAATCAGGTGCTTGGCGCGACCAAGGTCACGTATCAGGGCGTGGAAATTGACTTTGCCAAGGGTTGGCAGCGTTTGACCATGGCAGATGCAGTCAAGCAGTATTCGGGCATCGATTTTATGGCAATCGACGGCGAAGAAGCACTGTGTCAGGTCAAGGCAAAGGGCGTAGAGGTTGACAAGGGCAAGGATAGCTGGGGCGATTTGCTCGCACTGTGCTTTGAAGAATTTGTTGAAGAAAAGCTGATGCAGCCGACCTTCATTATCGATTATCCGGTTGAGATTTCGCCGCTGGCCAAGCGCATGGGTGCCGACCCGCGTCTGACCGAGCGTTTTGAGTTGTTTGTTTATGGCCGTGAACTGGCGAACGCATTTTCCGAGCTGAACGATCCGATTGACCAAAAGCAGCGCTTTGAACGTCAGGTCGCGCTGCGTGCGGCAGGAGATGACGAGGCCAGCATGATGGATGATGATTTCGTAAATGCACTCGAGTACGCTATGCCTCCTACGGGCGGTATGGGCATGGGCATCGACCGTTTGGTTATGCTTTTGACCGATTCGGCCTCTATTCGTGATGTGCTGCTGTTCCCGACGATGAAGCCGCTGGGACTGGACTGACAACCAGAAGAAGCCTGAACATTTACTATGTTCAGGCTTTCGGCATATCAGGAAGGAGCAGAAGAGTACGGTTAAAATGTTTAAGAAACATATACGAAAAAAGACTGCACGGCCAACCAGCATTATGGCGGCGGGTTTTCTCTTAATCATATTTTTGGGAGCATTGCTGCTCTCACTTCCCGTTTCGGCGCGAAACGGGGAGGCAACGCCGTTTCACACGGCGTTATTTACGGCAACAAGCGCAACCTGCGTAACGGGACTGATTACTGTTGATACGGCAACCCATTGGTCGGGGTTTGGCCATGTGGTCATTCTGGGACTGATTCAAATTGGCGGTCTGGGATTTATGACGATGGCCTCGATTGCTTCGTTTCTGTTGGGCCGCAAAATCACGCTGCGCGAACGCATGGTGATGAGTGCCGGACTCAACCTGACGGACAACGCGGGCATCGTGCGGCTGACACGTCGTGTGCTGTTTGGTACGTTCGCGTTTGAGTCAATGGGCGCGGTAATTTTGGCCTGTCGCTTTGCGCCGGAATTTGGACTTTGGCGCGGCATTAAAATGGGAATTTTCCATTCCGTTTCCGCCTTCTGTAACGCCGGGTTTGACATCATGGGCACGGTAGAGCACCCGTTCAGCTCGGCTGTGGCGTATGTGGATGACCCGGTTGTCAGCTTGACGCTGATGCTGCTGATTGTAATCGGCGGTTTGGGTTTTTTTGTTTGGAGCGATATATATGATAAGCCTCACTTCAAAAAACTCCGGCTGCATACCAAACTGGTGCTGTGTACGACCGGTGTGCTGCTGCTGTTTGGTTTTTTTGTGACGCTGGCATTTGAATGGTCTAACCCGCAGACGCTCGGGTCGCTATCTGTGCCAAACAAGCTGCTGGCGGCAGCGTTTCAGTCGGTTACGCTGCGCACAGCGGGATTTAATACGATTGATCAGACAGCATTGTCCAGCGGGTCGCAAGGCTTGGCGTGCATGATGATGCTGATTGGCGGTTCGCCCGGCTCGACAGCGGGCGGCATCAAGACGGTGACGTTGGCTGTGCTGCTTCTGACTGCATATTCGGCACTGCGTGGCCGAACAACAATAGCGGCGTTTGGCCGCACCATTGCGCCGCGCAGCGTTATGAACGCCGTCACCATGCTGATGGTTGGCGCAGGACTCAGCCTTTCCGGCGCAGGGTTGATTTCAATCATTGAGGGCGAGGAATTCAACCGCTGCTTATTTGAGGCAATTTCCGCCTTCGGCACGGTCGGCCTTTCGATGGGATTGACGCCATCGCTCTCCTTCGCGTCGCAGATGATTCTGATTGTCATCATGTATCTGGGCCGCGTTGGCATTCTGACCCTCGGCGTTTCCGTGCTGATGCGTCACCGGGAACCGCCTAAGATGCATTATCCTGAGGGACAGGTCATGGTTGGCTGAGCATACGGACGGTGCTTTCAAAGCGCACGATAAATAGCGATAAATAAGGAGATGGGATGATGAGATCCTATTTGGTAATTGGGCTGGGTCGGTTTGGCTCGGCGGTTGCGCGGGAATTATCTGCGCTGGGAGAAGAAGTGCTCGCGCTGGATGAAGATCCGGATAATATTCAGCGCATCGCAGATGATGTGACGCAGGCAATCGTTGGCGATGCACAGGATGAAGCGGTGCTTCGCTCGGTCGGCGCACGCAATTTTGACTGCTGTATCGTTGCGGTTGCATCCGATATGGAGGCGAGCGTGCTGATTACGGTGCTGCTCAAGGATTTGGGCGCAAAGCAGGTGGTGGCGAAGGCGCAGAGCGCCGTGCACGCACGTGTGCTCGAACGCATCGGGGCAGATCGCGTCATTTTGCCGGAAAGCGAGATGGGGCAGCGTCTGGCGCAGCGACTGTCCCGCACGAACGTGGTCGATTTTATCGGCGTATCCGACGACTTTTCTATTGTTGAGATTCATGCGCCGCGCAGTTGGGTGGGGCATTCGCTCGGCCAATTGAGCGTTCGCGGAAAATACTATATCAATGTGCTTGCCATTCGGCACGGTGAGGGCGGCCATGTGGACGTAACGCCTGCCGTCGATCAGGTCATTGGGGAAAACGATGTGCTGATTATCATCGGTACGAATGAAAATGTGGATCGGGTGGTGGATCTGAGTTGACCAGAATAGAGAGCCGTCAGAATGAGACAATCAAGCATCTGGCACGACTGGGACGAGAAAAGAAATACCGCACGAGCACGCACGAAATGCTGTGCGAGGGTGAAAAAATGCTCGACGAGGCACTGCGTTCGGGTGCGGTCATCAAGACCGTACTCGTGCGCGAGGGCCTGCCGGCAAACGAAAGCGTACGCCTTGCAGAGCAGCGCGGTGCACGGCTGTTTCAGGCGTCTGACGCGGTGTTTCAGGCCGCAAGCGATGTCGAAACGCCGCAGGGCGTGATTTTCTCCTGCGTGCCGCCCGCTTGGGATGCTTCGTCGCTTGCGGGCGCGTCACGGGTGCTCCTGCTCGATGGGTTACAGGATCCGGGCAACCTTGGCACGATTTTACGAACCGCTGAAGCCTTCGGGCTCGGTGCCGTCGTATTGTGCGAGGGCTGTGTCGACCCGTTTTCTCCCAAGGTTGTGCGTTCGACGATGGGCGCGGTCTTTCGCCTGCCGTGCGTGCAGCTGCCCCTGAAGGATGCCGTGCAGACACTGCGGCAGACAAACGAATTGCCGATTTATGCGACGGCGCTATCCGAAAGCAGCGTGCCGATCGAAACGGTGGATTTGGCCCGCGCCGCGGTAATCATCGGCAGCGAGGGCAGAGGGGTGACGCAGGCAGCGCTGGAGCTTGCGGATCGGCATGTCATCATCCCGATGACCGGTCGAGCCGAATCCCTCAACGCTGGAGTTGCGGCAGCGATTGTGATTTATCGCATGACGCTTTGAAAGGGGAGAACACTGTGTCGGCAAGAATCAGCTGGATATGGCTCGCGGAACGCCAGAATATTGGCGCGGTTACGGTCGCCGGGTTGCTGGAGGCATTTGGCTCGGCTGATGCAGTGTTTGCTGCTGACAGGCGCACGCTCACAACCTGCGCCTGTGTGCTGAGCAAACGGCAGGTCGATGCGCTGTGTGATAAGGATACGTCTCGAGCCGGCCTAATTATCGAGAACTGTGCAAAGCTCGGCGTGAGCATTTTAACGCTGGATGACGCGGGATATCCCGATCGGCTGCGTGCCATTGCCGATCCGCCCCCGGTGCTGTATGTGCGCGGCAGTCTGCCCGATTTGGATGTGCTGCCCGGCATTGCGGTGGTTGGTACACGTTCCTGCACAGCCTACGGAGAGGAAACCGCGCAGGCCATCGGCAGTGCGCTTGCGGAAACCGGATTTGTCACGGTCAGCGGCATGGCAAAAGGAATCGACGGCATGGCACAGCGCGGTGCACTGCGCTCCGGCGGGTTAACGGTGGCTGTGCTTGCCGGCGGCGTGGATATTTGCTATCCGCAGTCTAATTTGGCGCTGATGGGGGATATCCTGCTGCGCGGAGCGCTTGTCAGCGAGCACCCGCCCGGTACAGAGCACAGGGCGGAGTTTTTCCCGCCGCGCAACCGCATCATCAGCGGGTTGACGGTGGCAACGGTCGTGGTAGAAGCATCGTCCATGCGATCAGGTGCGATTATTACGGCGCACCATGCACTGGAGCAGGGGCGGGATGTCTATGCAGTGCCCGGTGCACTCAATGCGAAACAGTCAGCCGGATGCCTGCAGCTGATTGAGCAGGGAGAGGCCGCACTGTTAGCGTCGCCCGCGTCGTTGGTACGCGCCTATGGTGGGCTGCTTCCGCGACAGCCGGATCAAGCGCGTGTACGGCAGGCTTTTCTGCGGCAGACCGGGATGAAACCGCAGCCGGCGGTCAAGAATGTCTGGGACGATATTCAAAAGCGAGAGGAGCGCGGCAGGACGCGCAGGGAAGCGCCTAAGGCTGAAACGCCTAAACCGCTGCCGGATTATTTAAGCGCCGAAGAACGGCAGATTGCAGCGCTTGTGCAGCAGGGGGCATCTTCTCTGGCTGAGATTATAGAGCGGTGTGATTTAGCGGCTGCACGCGTGATGGCCATTATTACCATGCTCGAGATGGATGGGGTTTTGCACCGTGAGCGCGGCAAATTGGCCTTATTCTGAGATTGACAACGGCTCAAAAGCCGATTACAATAGAGCACGCGGACGTTCCGCGTGTAGGAGGATGCAACAAACATGTCGAAATTAGTCATCGTGGAGTCGCCTGCCAAGGCGAAAACCATTGGTAAATATCTGGGAACAGACTACGTCGTGAAGGCTTCAATGGGCCATCTGCGCGATTTGCCCAAGAAAAAGATGGGCGTAGATATTGAAAATCACTTTACACCCGAATACATTCCGATTGAGGGCAAAGATAAAATCATTTCTGAACTGAAAAGCGAAGCCAAGAAGAGTGACTTCGTCTATCTCGCAACTGACCCTGACCGCGAGGGAGAGGCCATTTCGTGGCATTTAAAGGAGCTGTTAAAGCTCAAGGATGATAAATCCAAGCGCGTTACCTTTAATGAAATCACCAAGCCTGCGGTTCGTTACGGCATTGAGCATCCGCGCGATTTGGACATCGATCTGGTCGATGCACAGCAGGCGCGCCGAATTCTCGACCGTATCGTGGGCTATCAGCTTTCGCCGTTTCTCTGGCGTAAGGTCAAGCGCGGACTGTCCGCGGGCCGTGTACAGTCGGTCGCAACGCGTCTGGTGGTTGATCGGGAGAATGAAATTCGCGCCTTCGTTCCGGAGGAGTATTGGTCAATCGAAGCACAGCTGCGTACACAGAGCGGCGGCAGCTTTGTCGCTCGTTTCTACGGCGACCGTACCTCCAAGGTGGAGCTGAAAAGCGAAGAGCAGACGATGACGGTTGTTCACGCCTGTGAGGGAAAGCCGTTCATTGTCGGCCCGGTCAAAAAAGGCAAGAAGAAGAAGAGCGCAACCGCACCTTTTATCACCTCGACCTTGCAGCAGGAAGCATCGCGGAAGCTGAATATGACGCCCCGCCGCACGATGAGTGTCGCACAGGAGCTCTATGAAGGCATTGAACTGCAAGGCGTCGGTCTGACGGGTTTGATTACCTATATGCGTACCGACTCGCTGCGCTTAGCGGATGAGGCTACGGCGGCTGCTGCTGATTTCATCAAAAACCGCTATGGCGAAGCCTATTATCCGGGCAAGCCGCGCGTGTTCAAAACCAAGGGCTCGGCGCAGGATGCGCACGAAGCCATTCGTCCGTCCAACGTTACACTTGTGCCGGAGAACATTCGAGATTCGCTGACGGCGGATCAGTTTAAGCTTTACAAACTGATCTGGTCGCGTTTTGTGGCCTGTCAGATGTCGGATGCAATCCTGGACACCGTGTCGGCCGATATTTTGTGCGGGGAATACGTGTTCCGCGCTTCCGGCCATACGGTCGCGTTTCCGGGCTTTACTGCGGTTTATGAGGAAGGCACGGATGATGAGAAGAAGGGCGATGCCGGCAAGCCGCTTCCGGCCTTCGGCGAGGGCGATAATCTGGATAACGAGAAGCTGGAGCCTGCACAGCACTTTACGCAGCCGCCGGCGCGTTACACCGAAGCATCGCTGATTCGTGCGATGGAAGAGCGCGGCATTGGCCGCCCGTCCACCTATGCACCGACCATTTCGACGATTATCGACCGCGACTATGTTGCCAAGGAAAACAAGGCGCTTCGTCCGACACCGCTTGGCGAGGGCGTAACCGGTCTGTTGGTTGATAAGTTCAAGTCCGTGGCGGACTACGAATTCACTGCCAATATGGAACATGAGTTGGATAATGTAGAAGCGGGAAAACTCAATTACATTCAGCTGCTTGAGAACTTCTTTGGCGGATTTGAGGGTGCACTGAAGCAAGCTGAGGTCGATTTGGAAGGCCAGCGCATTAAAATCGAAGATGAGGTTACCGACATTATCTGTGATAAATGCGGCCGCAACATGGTCATCAAATCCGGCCGTTTCGGCAAGTTTCTTGCATGCCCCGGTTTCCCTGAATGTACCAACACCAAGGCCATTACCGAGGATACGGGCGCAGCGTGCCCGGTTTGCGGGGCTAAGGTCGTGAAAAAGAAGTCTGCACGCGGCTATGTGTATTACAGCTGCGATAAATATCCGGCGTGCTCGTTTATTACATGGGATAAGCCGCTGAAAACCAAGTGTCCTACCTGCGAGTCTTCACTGTTCCGGCATACCGATCGGGATTCCAAGGAGATTACGGATATTTGCCTGAGAGAGGGCTGCGGATACAAGGAACTCGTCAAGGAAGGCCTGCCCCCGGAAGAGGCGGAGAAGAACCGCGAACGCCGCGAAGCCCGCGCCGCAAAGGCTGCAGAACGTGCGGCAGAAAAGGCGGCCGCCGAGGCAGCGGGCGAAGGCACGGAAAAGAAGCCTGCCAAGAAGAGCACCGCGAAAAAGGCAGCCGCCAAAAAGACAACGACCAAAAAGGCAACTGCCAAGAAAACCGCCGCTGCAAAGACCACGACCAAAAAAGCGGCGACCACAAAGACGGCGCCGAAAAAGGCAGCTGCAGCAAAGAAAACAACGACGACAAAAAAGACGGCCGCGAAGAAGACCGTAGCCGCAGAGGAGAGTGCGGATGAATAAAGTAACGGTAATCGGTGCGGGACTTGCAGGCTGCGAGGCGGCATGGCAACTCGCGGAGCGCGGTATTGCGGTGACCTTGTGCGAGATGAAGCCGGTGCAGCATTCTCCGGCACATCACTCGGATGATTTTGCAGAGTTGGTGTGCTCGAATTCCCTGCGGTCGGATGAACTGACCAACGCAGCAGGGCTGCTCAAGGAAGAACTGCGCCGACTGGGCAGCTTGATTCTGGCCTGTGCCGACGCAAACCGCGTAGAAGCAGGCGGGGCACTTGCGGTTGATCGGGAAGCCTTCGCGCAAGCGGTCACAGAGAAGATAAAGCAGCATGCGAATATCGAAATTGTCTGCGGTGAGGTTACTGAAATCCCGGAAGGACAGGTTATTGTCGCTTCCGGTCCTCTAACCTCTGATCGCTTGTTTGACGCCATCCATGAAAAGGTTGGCGGAGACTTTCTGCACTTCTTTGATGCAGCCGCGCCCATTGTGACCGCAGAAAGCATTGATATGAACTGCGCCTACGAGGCCTCCCGTTATGGCAAGGGTACGGCGGATTATATCAACTGTGCGTTTTCCAAGGAAGAGTACGATGCCTTCTGGAACGCGCTGACAACGGCGGAGGAAGCACCGGTGCATGGCTTTGAGGACAAGATGGTCTTTGAAGGCTGTATGCCGATTGAGGTCAACGCCCGCCGCGGTTATGATACGATGCGGTTCGGCATTTTAAAGCCCGTCGGCCTGCCGGATCCGAAAACAGGCAAGGATCCTTATGCCGTCCTGCAGCTGCGACGCGACAATGCACAGGGCACGCTATACAACCTCGTCGGCTGCCAGACACACCTGAAGTTTGGTGAGCAGAAGCGTGTTTTTTCGATGATTCCGGCGCTCAAGGATGCGGAGTTCGTCCGCTATGGCGTGATGCATCGAAACACCTTTTTGGATTCTCCGCGCCTGCTGGATGAGACTTTCGCACTCCGCGCCGACCCGCGCGTTCGTTTTGCCGGACAAATGACCGGTGTAGAGGGGTATATCGAATCCACCGCTTCCGGCCTGATTGCAGGTCTTGCAACGGCCTGCGCACTGGCGGGTAAGACAATGCCGAAACTTGATCGGGAGACAGCTGTGGGTGCACTTGCATGCTATATTTCCGACCATTCGGTGACAAAATTCCAACCGATGAACGTAAACTTTGGAATTCTTGACCCGCTGGGCTATAAAATCAAGGGCAAGCGGGAAAAGAACATGAAAATCTCCGAACGCGCGCTTGCGCGCATTGACAGCTTAAAGGAGGAACTCTAAGTGAAAATCATCGTGGACGCAATGGGCGGAGACAACGCGCCTGAGTCAGCCGTTTGGGGTGGTGCGCTGGCCGCGAAGAACTACGGTGAAGAGGTCGTGCTCGTCGGGCAGGAGGAGCGAATCCGTGCCATCTTGAAGGAAAAGGGCATGGATGGCGTATCCGGCGTAACTGTCGTGCACGCTGCAGATGTGGTTGATATGCACGATGATCCCGCAACGGTTCTGCGTGCAAAGCCGAATAGCTCCATGGCAGTCGCCTTTCAGATGCTCAAAAAGGGCGAGGGCGACGCATTGGTGTCGGCGGGCAACACGGGAGCTCTGCTGTCGGGTGCAACGCTGTACGGCGGGCGTATCAAGGGTATTCGCCGCGGGGCGCTTGCACCGGTCATGCCTTCCTCTTCGGGACAGGTCATGCTGACGGACGCGGGTGCGAACACGGAGTGCACGGCGGAAATGCTGCTGCAGTTTGCCTTCATGGGTTCGCTGTACGCCGAAAAAATCAATGGCGTGAAGAATCCCCGCGTCGGTCTGGTCAACAACGGCACCGAGGACACCAAGGGCGATGTGCTTCGCAAGGAAGCGTATCACCTGCTCAAGGCTGCGGGTGATGCGGGACGCATCAACTTTGTCGGCAATGTGGAGGGCAGCATGGTGCCGCTTGGCGGCTGCGATGTGGCGGTATGCGATGGCTTTGCGGGAAACGTGATGCTCAAAACCATTGAGGGCGTTGCAAAGTTCATGGCGAGCGGGGTTAAGAAGGTGTTTTACCGGAATCTGGCGACCAAACTGGCGTATCTGCCCTGCAAGACGGGAATGGATGAGTTCCGCGGATTGTTCGATCAGGATCGCATCGGCGGCGCGCCGTTTCTGGGCATTGCCAAGCCGGTAATTAAGGCGCACGGGTCGTCCAACCAGACAGCAGTCATGAATGCCATTCGACAGGCGATTGCCTATACCAAGTCGGGTATGATTGAGGCGGTTCGTGAGAATATTGAATACATGACGGTGCAGGCGGCTGAATAAGCCGCCGCCCGATTGCTTGAAAACGAAGGGAGGAGAAGTATGCTGAACATCGACTATAAGTTTAAGGACGCGGTGCTGCTCAACATGGCGATGACGCATTCCTCGTATGCAAATGAACATCGCGGCAGTCATCTGCATCACAATGAAAGACTGGAGTTCCTTGGCGATTCCGTACTGGGCTTTGTCACGGCGGATTATTTGTACAATACCTATCCGGAGCTGCCGGAGGGCGAGCTGACCAAGCTGCGCGCGGCGGTTGTGTGCGAGGGCGCACTGTGCGAAATCGCGAAGGAACTCGGCATTCCGGAACGCATTCGTTTGGGCCACGGTGAAGAAATTGGCGGGGGGCGAGAGCGCCCGTCTATTCTGGCGGATGCGTGCGAAGCACTGCTGGGCGCGATTTATCTGGATGGAGGCATCGGGCCTGCACGTGCATTTGTACTGCGGTTTATTCCAAAGAAGGTGGATACGGCGATTTTGGGCGGCGCATTCAAGGATTATAAAACCATGCTGCAAGAAATCGTACAGAAAAACAAACAGGAAACGCTGGAATATCGTCTTGCGGGCGAAGCGGGTCCTGACCATGACAAGCGCTTTACGATGGAATTGCTGTTAAACTCCAATGTTTTTGCTGATGGCGTGGGTCGCAGCAAAAAAGAGGCGGAGCAGATGGCGGCGAAAAAGGCGCTTGAGTTAATGGGCGAGCAATAGCGGTCGTGTAGCTGAAAGGCAAACGACGCAATGTGTATTGTATCCATTACCGGACGTCTGCGTGTGCGCGCGGGCGTCCTTCCTTTTGGCCGGATAAGCATGAACAGCGTGTAAATTCTGGGCGGATACGCATTGAAAAACACCATTCAAAGTGGTATTATGTTACTAAGCATATTTTTGAGGTGTTACATGGTATTAAAAAGCCTGATCGTGCAAGGCTTCAAGTCCTTTCCCGATAAAACCGAAATTCGATTCGACGGCGGCATGACCGCAATCGTCGGCCCGAACGGCAGCGGAAAATCAAATATTTCGGACGCGATTCGCTGGGTGCTTGGAGAACAATCATCCCGCTCGCTGCGCGGTGCGAAAATGGAGGATGTCATTTTCAGCGGCACTGTGCGGCGCGGCCCGGTCGGCTTTGCAGAGGTTTCCTTGATACTGGACAATGCGGACGGTAGATTCCGCTCTGAATTCACCGAGATTATGGTTACCCGCCGCTATTATCGGTCGGGCGAAAGCGAATATTTTCTCAATAAAAGCCATTGCCGGCTGAAGGACATCCACGAGCTGTTCATGGATACAGGCCTTGGGCGTGACGGCTATTCGATGATCGGGCAGGGTCGCATCGACGAAATCCTGTCCATCAAAAGCGAGGATCGCCGTGAAATCTTCGAGGAAGCGGCAGGCATCACCAAGTTCCGCTACCGGAAGGAGGAAGCGGAGCGCAAGCTCGGCGCGACCGAGGAGAATTTGGTGCGCATTCGTGATTTGTACGGCGAGATGGAGCGTCAAATCGGCCCGTTGGAAAAACAAGCTGAGAAGGCGCGGCAGTATTTGCTGCTGCGAGATGAGCTGCGCGTGCTTGATATTTCGCTTTGGCTGCTGAATCTGGCGCGAATCAAAACAGACCACGAAAAGCTGAGCGGGGACACGGAAACTTGCACCCGTCAGCTTCAACAGGCGAGGGCATCGCAGGAGGCCCTGTATCAGCAGAGCGAAGCGCTTTCCGAGGATATGCGCAACATCGACCGTGAGGCGGATCGTCTGCGTCAGGAACTGCGGGAAACCGAGCAGCGCGCTGCCGAGCAGGCCAGTCGTGCCGCCGTTCTCGCCGCAAATATTAAAAATAATTATGACAATATAGAGCGCACCCGTCAGGAGAGTGTGCAGCGTGCTGAACAGGCGCAGTCGATCGGCGCGCAGCTGACCGACCGCCGCGCACGAATTGAATTGTTGGATGCGCAGCATCAGGGCTTGGCAGATCAGCTGGACGCATGCCGCCGCAGCGCACAAAACCTGCATGAACAGCGCGAACAGGCTGAATGCGAACAACTGGCGCTGCAAAGTGACTTGCAGACGAAAACCGAATCAGTACATCGGTTTGATCTTGACCGCACCGCGGCGCAGGCGGGACTGTCCGGCATGGACAGCCGCCGTGAAACCATTGCCACTGATATCGAAACAGCCAACAAACGCCTTTTGGAGGAGAAGTCCGCGCACGAGGCGTTGGAACAGCAGATGCACGACTGCCTGGAAACGCTTGCGGCATCGAAAAACAAGATGCAGGGCGTATCGCTCAAAGCGGAGAGCCGCCGCGGCAAGGTAGAGGCCCTGGCGGCCGAATTATCCAAAACCACCGCCGAATTGACCGACTGCCAGAACCGCGTGAAAATGCTGTCTGACATGCAGCGCGAATATGAAGGGTTTTCACGCTCGGTCAAGACGATTATGAACAGGGTAGAGCGTGGGGCGCTTCGGGGCGTGCATGGACCGGTTTCGTCACTGCTTGACGTGCCGGAGCAGTTCGTTACCGCAATCGATACCGCACTGGGCGCATCGGCGTCCTCTATCGTGGTTGATACCTCGGCTGATGGTAAAAGCTGTATTGAATACCTTAAACGTACAGATGGCGGCCGCGCAACGTTTCTGCCGATTGATACCATCAAGGCCGCTTCGCTGCGCGAGACGGGCTTAGAATCTCGCACAGGCTGCTACGGTACGGCCGACAAGCTGGTTGCCTGCGACCAGCGCTATACTGCCATTGTGCAGAATCTGCTCGCGCGCACGGTGATTGCAGAAAATATGGATGCTGCACTGACATTGGCGCGTGCTTATGGCCATCGATTCCGCATCGTGACGCTTGACGGACAAATCCTGCAAGCTGGCGGCGCAATGACGGGCGGCTCGGTTTCGCGCGGCACAGGTGCACTGGCTCGCGCAGGTCGTCTCAAGGCACAGCGGGAGCAGTTGACGGCACTGGAGCAACAAAAACAGCGGGTGGAAGCCGCCTATCACGCGGCAAAGGAAGAACTGGCCGCACTTGACTATGATCTAAAGGCAATTGAGGCAGAACGTACCCGCGCACAGGCGCAGGAAGCAGGTCTGACCGCGTCGGTCACACAGCACCATGCGCTGGTCGAGAGCTTGAAGCTGCAGTATGAGGGGCTGACCCTGGAACGCGATAATCTGGCTGCCGCAAAGCAGCAGTATTTGGATACAATCGCGCAATGTGACGGGCAGATGCAAAGCGCAAAGGATGCGCTGGAAGACGCAAAGCACGCGGTGGACAATGGGAGAGCGCATATCGACGCGTTGACCGCAGCGCTCAGTGCGAATACAGCAGAAGCCGCGTCGGTACAGACGCAAATTGCCGAAAATCGCACTGAGGTGATGTCGCTAGAGCGTGCCTTGGCAGATTTGGAGTGGCTGAAACAGGAAATTGATGCAGGTGTTTTGGACTCGGGCGCGGTCATTTCCGGCTTTGAAGCAGAAATCACGCGGCTCGAAGACGAACTGCGTCAAGCAGAATCCTCAAAGGAGGACACCGGCGAGACGACGCTTCGCCTTTCCGGCCTAATTGCTTCGCAAATCCAGCAGCGGCAGCGCGTCGAAGGCGAGCGCACACGTGTAGATCGGGAAGCGCAAAGTAAAAATGAGGAGATTTTGAATCTGGAACGTGAATCTGCGCGACTTGAAAACCGTGCGGTGCAGTTAAAAAATGAAGAAACGAACATTTTGGATAAAATGTGGGAAACATATGAATTGACGCCTACACCTGCCGAAGCCGTTGCAGTAGAACTGCCGGATGTTCCCGCCGCCAAACAGCAGGCGGAAGAACTGCGCCGAAAAATGAAATTGCTCGGTAATGTCAATCTGGATGCGGTTGAGGAGTATACTGAAACACTAGAGCGTTTTACCTTCCTCGGGGAGCAGAAGGAGGACTTGGAAAAGGCGCAGCGGGAGCTGTATAAGGTCATTGAACAACTGACCGGCAATATGAAGGAGATTTTCGCCTCCGAATTTGCCAAGCTCAACGTTTATTTCGGTGAAACCTTCCGTGAGATTTTCGGCGGCGGCCACGCAGAATTGCAGTTGGCCGATACGGCGGATATTTTAAACTGCGGCATTGACATCCGCGTGTCTCCGCCGGGCAAATCGGTCAAGACCATTACGCTGCTATCGGGCGGTGAAAAGGCGTTTGTAGCCATTGCACTGTATTTTGCGATTTTAAAGCTGCGGCCGACACCGTTCTGCGTGCTTGACGAGATTGAAGCGGCGCTCGATGACGTAAACGTGGCGCGCTACGCGCAGTACATCCGCCGGTTAACCGGCAGTACACAGTTCATCTGCATTACGCACCGCCGCGGCACGATGGAGGAGGCTGACATGCTCTATGGCGTGACCATGCAGGAGCAGGGCGTGAGCAAGCTGTTGATGCTCAACCTCGCCGAAGCCGAAAAACGACTGGGCAGCACGATTCAATAAGGAAGCCTGAACAAACGAAAAGTTTGTTTGAGATTTAGGAGACAGATACATGGGATTATTCGATAAAATCAAAAAGGGACTGCAAAAAACAGGCGATGCAGTGACGCGTTCACTCGATAATGTGTTTGCCGGTTTTGTGAGCATCGATGATGAACTGCTGGAAGAACTGGAAGAAGCACTTATTCTGGCCGATGTCGGTGCGGTTGCGGCGGCAAAAATCGTCGCAGATGTGGAGAAGCGTGCGCAGCGCCAAAACATCACCACGGCGTTAGAACTGCGGTACGTGCTCAAGGACACCCTGCTCGAAACCATGCTCGACAACGAGCCACTCGATGTATCGGGCAAGCCGGCGGTTATTTTGGTCATTGGTGTCAATGGCGTCGGCAAGACGACTTCGATTGGCAAGCTTGCCGCGCGCTATGTTGCCGAAGGGAAAAAGGTCATGCTGTCGGCAGCGGATACATTTCGTGCCGCTGCGGCTGATCAGCTTGAAATTTGGGCCACGCGCGCAGGCGCGGACATCGTCCGCCATGGTGAGGGTGCTGATCCGGCAGCGGTTGTGTTTGACTCGATTTCGGCGGCAAAGGCACGCGGCAGTGATGTGATTATCATTGACACCGCAGGCCGGCTGCACAATAAGGCAAATCTGATGAACGAGCTCAATAAGATTGATCGCGTCATCACGCGGGAATTGCCAAACGCATCCCGTGAGACACTGCTCGTACTTGATGCAACGACCGGACAGAACGCCGTTCATCAGGCAGAGGAGTTTAACAAGGTTGCTGCGCTGACCGGCATCGTGCTGACCAAGCTGGACGGCACGGCAAAGGGCGGTATCGTCGTTGCTATTTCGGCTGGGCTTGGCGTACCGGTGAAGCTCGTCGGCGTGGGCGAGGGAATCGACGATTTGGTTGATTTCGACCGCTCAGCCTTTTTGGAAGCCATTCTGCCCCCACTTGAAGGAGGAATTTCGTAAATGCAGCGTCCTGACGGAAGAACACCCGGCGCAATGCGCTCGGTTAAAATTACACCAAACTATACGATGCACGCCGAAGGCTCGGTGCTGATTGAAATGGGAAACACCAAGGTAATCTGCACGGCAAGTGTAGAGGAAAGTGTGCCGCCGTTTTTGAAGGATACCGGCCTCGGCTGGGTGACGGCGGAATACGCGATGCTTCCGCGCGCGACGAACACACGAAAAAAACGCGATATTAAAAATTTGAAGCTGGACGGACGTTCGAGTGAGATTCAGCGTCTGATTGGCCGCTCGCTGCGCGCTGTAGTCGACCGCAAAGCGCTCGGTGAGCGTCAGATTATCGTCGACTGCGATGTCATTCAAGCGGATGGCGGCACACGCTGCGCATCGATTACGGGCGGCTTTGTCGCGCTGTGGCTGGCTTGCAACAAGCTGATGGAAGAGGGCGTTATCCGAACGATGCCGCTTACCGCACAGGTCGCGGCTGTTTCGGTCGGTATTTTTGAGGATGAAGCGGTGCTCGATTTAAACTACGCGGAAGACTCCCATGCAATTGTGGACAGCAACGTCGTCATGACTTCGAAGGGCGACTTCATCGAAGTGCAGGGCACCGGAGAGGGACGACCCTTCACCGAGAGTGAGCTGAAAAAGCTGCTCGGACTCAGCAAACGCGGCATTTCCCGTCTGTGCAAAGCGCAGAGCAAAATTACGGGTGACGTGGGCGTATGAAATTTGTTCTAGCGTCCCATAATCAAAAAAAGCTGCGGGAGATGGCGGAAATCCTGGAGGAATTGGGCATCGAAATCGCGCCGCTGCCCGAGGGGGCACCTGAGCCGGAGGAAACGGGCGAAACCTTTGAGGAAAACGCAAGGATTAAAGCACGTGCTGCTGCGGCATACACCGGATTGCCTGCCCTTGCGGATGATTCAGGCCTTTGCGTGGATGCGCTCAACGACGCGCCGGGCGTTTATTCGGCGCGGTATGAATCGGCGGAGTATGCCGCATATGCGAAGATACATGGTCTGAAAATCGGCGCAGAACCGCTGCCCCCGGATGCAGGCGACCGTGACCGCACGATGCGTTTGCTACACAATATGGAGGACGTGCCCGATGGCAATCGTCAGGCGCGGTTCGTCAGCGCGATTGCCTGCGTTTGGCCGGATGGAACGGAGCTGGTCGTTCGCGGCGAATGCGAAGGGGAGATCACGCGCCACATGCTGGGCGCAGGTGGGTTCGGTTACGACCCGGTGTTCTTTGTTCCGGCGTATGACTGCACCTTTGGGGAATTGCCGGCAGAGGTCAAAAATCGGATTTCCCACCGTGCAAATGCATTACAGCATCTCAAACAAAAACTCAAAAACAAAATTTAGGAGAAAAATATATGTTAACGACAAAACAACGTGCGCAGCTGCGCAAGCTGGCAAATCCGCTGGCCGTCACCCTGCACATCGGCAAGGAGGGCGTGACCGAGGCGGTTGAGCGTCAGCTCGATCAACTGCTCGAAGCACACGAACTGGTCAAGGGCAAGGTGCTCGAAAATGCCATGCTCACGCCGAAGACCGTGTCCGAATCGCTGTGCGAAGCATCGGGTGCGGACGCAGTGCAGTGCATCGGCACTAAGTTTGTGCTGTATCGCCAGTCATCCAACAAGGATAAGCGAAAGATTGTTCTGGTAAAATGAAGATTGGCATTCTCGGCGGCACA
Organism: Butyricicoccus sp. Marseille-Q5471; assembly: GCF_951230135.1. Taxonomy (GTDB): domain Bacteria; phylum Bacillota; class Clostridia; order Oscillospirales; family Butyricicoccaceae; genus Agathobaculum. The sequence goes on from NZ_CATNVC010000009.1 coordinate 32,738, forward strand.
TTCAATCCACCGCACGACGGTCATTTGACAGCCGCACGCAATGCAAAAAATGCGCTTGGATTGGACAAGGTACTATTTATTCCGACCAATATCCCGCCGCATAAGGACCTACCGGAGCATACGGCGACTGCTGCCGACCGCTGCGAGATGGTGCGCCTTCAAATCAAGGATGAGCCGTGGGCGGCGCTTTCCACAATGGAGATTGACCGCGGCGGAGCAAGCTACACCGTAGATACGCTGCGCGCATTGCGTGAATCGAAGAAAGACACGCTGTATTTAATTATCGGCACGGATATGCTGTTGTCATTTGATCAAATCTGGCGCGCGCCGGAGGAAATTGCACAGCTGGCAACGCTTGCAGTATGCGCACGTGAAGCGGATGATTTTCAGATGCTGGAGGCAAAGGCGGCACAATTACACGATACAATCGGTGCAAATGTGAAACTGATTCGCGGAACTGTGCTTACCATCTCTTCAACCGAACTGCGCAGTGGCGGAGAATTACGCCGTTACACCGCACCGGCCGTTGCAGATTATATTGAGCAAAAACACCTTTATGGGTTTTAAAATTTCTGAAACAACAATGACAAGACAGAAAGGCGGCTCTGACTATGATGTTGTGCAATGAAGAAATGCGAGAAGAGATTCTCTCCCGTCTGCATGGGTATCGGTATGAACATACGCTCGGCTGCGAGCGTGCGGCAGTTTGTTTGGCGCAGCGCTTTGGAGGCGATGTGGAGAAAGCGGCCTTTGCGGCGATCCTGCATGACATCACAAAACAATTTTCTAAAGAAGAACAGTTGAATTTATGTGAGAAATACGATATAATACCCTGTAACGTCGAAATTTCCGAGTGGAAAATGCTGCATGGAAAGACCGCTGCGGCCATTGCCCGCAAGGAATACGGTGCACCACAGGACGTGTGCGACGCAATTGCCTGTCATACAACCGGCAAGGCGCGCATGACGCTGCTCGATAAAATTATTTATCTGGCGGATTACATCGAGGACACACGCGATTTTCCGGGCGTTGAGATTGCCCGCGTCCTTGCGGAGGACGACATCGACCGCGCGTTGCTCTACTGCTTCGATCAAACCTTGACAGACCTGATCGAACGCGCTAAACTCATCCACAGCGATACAATTGCGGCCTATAATGCACTGGCCGCCAAGGGAGTTCGCTGGAGGGACGCGATGAAACTGGAGGCAAGAAACGTTTGAAACTGTTTGGTGGCGGCAGTGGCCGCAACAGAAATTCCTCGCCGCGCGATTATGACGACTCGGCTAAAGCGCCAAAGAAGAAAACAGCACCCAAGCCGCAGAAGGCGGCCAAGGGTAAAGCAGGTACGGTAAAGAAGCCGCTAACGAAAAAAGAAAAACAAAAGCGCATCATCATTACTTCGTGCATCGTAGCCGCGCTGATGATTATGGTTGCCGCGGGTGCGGTGTGGGTGCATTTTAACGTGCGCGCACCGGAACCGGCCAATGATGCAACAATCATTGATAAAGAAAACGGCGATCAGATTGATGTAAACAGCCTGCTCAATTCAGGGGATCGCATCAGCGATTTGTTTACCTTTGTCGTTTGCGCAACGGATGAGGATCAAACGCGAACGGACGCAATTATGGTTGCGACCATGGACACTAAGAAAAAAACGATTAACGTCATGAATATCCCGCGAGACACAATGTGCAACAACGGCAGAACGGGTACAAACCGCAAAATCAATGCGGCTTACGGCACGTCAAAGGGGATTGAGCAAACAAAGAAGGAAATCAGCCGCATCATGGGCTTCACACCCGACAAATACGTGGTGGTGAACTTTGACGGCATTGCTGCAATCGTAGACGCAATCGGTGGCGTGGATTATGAGATTCCGTTCCGTATGGAATATGACGACCCTTCTCAGAATCTGCACATCGATCTTTACGCCGGAATGCAGCACCTGACAGGCAAGCAGGTCGTTGAATTCCTGCGGTGGCGTCACAACAACAATTACTCCATGCAGTATCCGACCGGCGACGAGGGTCGTGTGGCAACACAGCAGAAGTTTTTAAAATACCTCGCAGGCGAAGTGTTCCAGCTAAAGAATGTAACAAAGGTCAAAGCCATTTCGGACGCGGTGTTCAAAAATGTGAAAACCGACTTTACCGCGGGCCAGATTCTTTGGATGGGCATGCAGGCCATGCAGATTAAGAACGATAACATTCAGTTCTTCACTCTGCCCGGCTATGGACAGATGAGTACTGCGGGCAGTTCCGCAGCATACTCGTTCTTCTTCCCCTATCAGAATGAAACGCTTAAGCTGGTGAACCAGTACTTTAATCCGTTTACGACGGCGATTAGCTCGCTGGATATGGTATCCGGTCCTGAAAGCTCGAGTGCACCCACGTATGACAGTTCTCCGGATGACAACTACGTATGGGGCGATACTGCAACAGGCTCAACTGACTCATCGTCCTCTTCCGGTGGCTCAAGCGATCCTGAGGATTCGGGCTCTGGCAGCATGTCCGGCGGGGATACCGGCTCGTCCGGCACCGAAGGCGGCGGTACGACCGACGGCTCCTCCGGCGGCACATCCGGCAGTGAAACGGGTGGTTCGTCCGGCGGCGGGGACACCGCTGGCGGAGATACAAGCGGTGAAACCGGTGGTACGTCCGGCGGTGAAAGCGGCGGGTCTTCCGGCGGTGAAACCGGTGGCACATCCGGCGGAGCAATTGATCCGGAAGCATAAAATTAGATAAGATAAAGGAGTGCAACAATTGACTGCACAGAAAACTGTAAAGGCCATCTGCGAAGCGCTGCTCGAAAAAAAGGGGCAGGACGTTCAGGTGCTGAAAATTGAGGAATTGACCTCACTGACCGAATATTTTGTAATTTGCTCTGCGACCTCGACCACACAGGTTAAGGCGCTGGCTGACAATGTGGAATGGCGTCTCAAGTACGACCATGAGACCATGCCGCACCACGTGGAGGGTTATGAATCCAATCAGTGGATTTTGCTTGATTACGGCTGCGTGCTGGTGCATGTGTTTATGCCGGATGCGCGCAAGTTCTATAATCTTGAGAACCTTTGGAAGGACGGCGTCAGCATCCCGTTGGATGAAATGGGCATCATTGACGACTGAGTGTAGAATCAATCGGCATGCGGCGGGCGCATCAGTGCCCGCCGCGTTGCCGCGCCTGACAAAGAATTCAAACTTTAGGGGGAAACACCGTTGAAGTACGATCATAAACAAATCGAAAAGAAGTGGCAGGATATCTGGGACGAAGCACATTGCTTTGAAGCCTCAAACGATTCGGATAAGGAGAAATTCTACGCCCTCGTTGAGTTTCCGTATCCGTCCGGTCAGGGTCTGCACGTCGGACATCCGCGTTCCTATACTGCACTGGATATTGTTGCGCGAAAAAAGCGCATGCAGGGAAAAAACGTACTGTATCCGATGGGTTGGGATGCGTTTGGTCTGCCGACTGAGAACTTTGCGATTAAAAATCACATCCATCCGGCTGTGGTTACCAAAAATAATATTGCTCGATTTAAGACACAGCTGAAGAGCTTGGGTCTGTCGTTTGACTGGTCTCGTGAGATTAATACCACCGATCCCGAGTACTATAAGTGGACGCAGTGGATTTTCTTGCAGCTGTTCAAGAAGGGACTCGCATATAAGAAGGAGATGAGCGTCAACTGGTGCACCTCCTGTAAGTGCGTGCTGGCGAACGAAGAGGTCGTCAACGGCGTCTGCGAGCGCTGTGGTTCCGAGGTGGTGCACAAGAATAAGAGCCAGTGGATGCTCAAAATCACCGAATATGCCCAGCGTCTGCTGGACGATTTGGAGGATGTGGACTACATTGAGCGCGTGAAGATTCAGCAGCGTAACTGGATTGGCCGTTCGACCGGCGCCGAGGTGGATTTTACCACCACGGAGGGCGACAAGCTGACGGTCTACACCACGCGCCCCGATACGCTGTTTGGCGCGACCTACATGGTCATCTCGCCGGAGCATCCGTCGGTGGAAATATGGGCGGACAAGCTCAGTAATATTGAAGAAATTCGCGCTTATCGTGCAGAAGCGGCACGCAAGTCCGACTTTGAGCGCACCGAGCTGAATAAGGAAAAGACCGGCGTGCGTCTGAACGGCGTTGCTGCAATCAATCCGGTAAACGGTAAGCAGATTCCGATTTTCGCTTCGGACTATGTCCTGATGGGCTATGGCACAGGTGCGATTATGGCTGTTCCGGCACACGATGACCGTGACTGGGATTTTGCCAAGGCGTTTGATCTGCCGATCGTTGAGGTTATCGCAGGCGGCAGCGTGCAGGAGGCTGCATTTACCGATGTGGAGACCGGCACACTCGTCAATTCTGACTTCCTTGATGGACTGTCTGTCGCAGACGCTAAGAAGAAGATTATCGAGTTTCTGACCGAAAAGGGTCTGGGCCACGAGAAGGTGAACTTCAAGCTGCGTGACTGGGTGTTCTCCCGTCAGCGCTACTGGGGTGAACCCATTCCGCTGGTGTACTGTGAAAAGTGCGGCTGGGTGCCGCTGCCGGAGGATCAGCTGCCGCTAACGCTGCCCGATGTGGATTCTTATGAGCCGACCGAAAATGGCGAATCGCCGCTTGCAAAAATGGACGAGTGGGTCAGCACGACCTGCCCGCACTGCGGCGGCTCTGCGCAGCGGGAAACAGACACCATGCCGCAGTGGGCGGGTTCGTCCTGGTACTTCCTGCGCTATATGGATCCGCATAACGATAAAGCGCTTGCGTCTAAGGAAGCGTTGGAATATTGGTCGCCAGTCAACTGGTATAACGGCGGTATGGAGCATACCACGCTTCACCTGCTGTATTCGCGCTTCTGGCACAAGTTCCTGTACGACATCGGCGTAGTGCCGACCAAGGAGCCGTATGCCAAGCGTACGAGCCACGGCATGATTCTGGGCGAGAATGGTGAAAAAATGTCCAAGTCTCGCGGCAACGTCGTCAATCCCGATGAAATCGTGGAGATGTACGGCGCGGATACCATGCGTCTGTATGAAATGTTCATCGGTGACTTCGAGAAGGCTGCTCCGTGGTCGTCAACCTCCATTAAGGGCTGCCGCCGTTTTCTGGAGCGCGTCTGGGGTCTGGCCGATAAGGTTCAGCCGGGTGAGGCGTACAGCAAGGAGCATGAGGTGCTGATGCATCGCACAATCAAGAAGGTCGGCGATGATGCGGATAACCTCAAGGCCAATACGGCGATTGCAACGCTGATGAGTATGGTCAACGCATTCTATGACAAGGGTGTCAACCGTGCGGAGTATAAAACGCTGCTCAAGCTGGTGTGCCCGTTTGCGCCGCACATTACAGAAGAGCTGTGGCAGCAGCTGGGCGAGGAAGGCCTGCTTTCGGTGGCACCTTGGCCGGAATATGATGAAAACAAAACCATGGAGGACAGCATTGAAATCGCAGTGCAGGTCAATGGTAAGCTGAAATCTACCATCAAACTGCCGGTCGACTGCGAGCAGCAGACGGCCATCGATGCAGCGCTTGCCGATGAGAAGGTACAGCGTGCGGTAGAGGGCAAAACCATGGTCAAGCAGATTGTGGTCAAGAATAAAATCGTGAATCTGGTAGTTCGCTGAGAATGGGTATTGACAGAGCGCGCAAAAACAGATATAATATTCTTACGGTTTTGTGCGCGTAAAACGCGTGAAATCGCGTAAAGCGTCTCCCAGAGGGAGAACGCGCGGAGGGAGGGAAAATTGTGTCGGAGGTCCGCATCAAGGAAAATGAGTCTATTGACAGTGCGCTGCGCCGCTTTAAGCGTTCGTGCGCCAAGGCGGGTACGCTTTCCGAGCTCCGCAAGCGTGAGCATTATGAAAGCCCGAGCGTAAAGCGCCGCAAGAAGTCTGAGGCTGCTCGCGCCAAGAAGAAAAAGTTCAAATAAGAACGATTTTAAACGGTGAAGTCATTTGGCTTCGCCGTTTTTTATTTTTACTCAATGCCGATTTGCAAAAGCAGTGCCCAGAGAAACTGCCCAAACAGGAATCCAAATATTTGTTAAATTTCAAAGAATCCTCTTTTGTGACTTTTTCTTGCGCAGCAAATGCGCTATACTAAAGAAGTAAAACAGGCGCGTATGCGCGGAAGTCATACAAACCACATTGGCAAAAATGGAGGAAGTTCTTATGAAGAATATTCTATTTGTTGCATCCGAATGTGTGCCGTTCATCAAAACAGGCGGACTGGCGGATGTTGTCGGCGCACTGCCCGGCGCACTCAATCGCAATCAATACGATGTGCGTGTTGTGTTGCCGAATTACCGCTGCATCAAACCCTCTCTGCGGGAGAAGTTTCATTATCTGATGCACTTCAATATGGATCTGGGCGAATTGGGTAGCGTATATGTCGGCGTAATGGAATATGAGCACGAGGGCATCAAATATTATTTTATTGATAATGAGCACTATTTCAGCGATCCCAAGCCCTATGGCGATTTACACTGGGACATTGAAAAGTTCTGCTACTTTTCCAAGGCTGCACTGGCGATTCTGCCGGTTATCGGCTTTCATCCGGATGTCATCCACTGCCATGATTGGCAGGCGGGTCTGGTGCCTGTATTCCTGCACACGCTCTTTAAACCCAACCCGTTTTTTCAAAACATCCGAACCGTTATGACGATACATAATCTGCGTTTTCAGGGCGTATGGGATATTCCGACAATCAAAATGTATACCGGCCTGCCAGACTGGGTGTTTACGCCGGACAGATTGGAATTTAAAAAGGATGCCAATATGCTCAAGGGCGGATTGGTGTTTGCCGACCGCATCACTACGGTGTCGCGCACATATGCGGAAGAGATTAAGCTTCAATACTACGGAGAGGGTCTGGATGGACTGCTTCGTGCCAAGGCGGATTCGCTTTCGGGTATTGTCAACGGAATCGATTATCGCGCATATGACCCGGAGCGTGACAGCAAGCTGCCGGAACATTACGGCGTTACAAGCTTCAAACAAGGCAAGGCAGCCTGCAAAGCCGCGCTGCAGCAGGAGCTGGATTTAGGGCATGACCCAAATGTGATGTTGATTGGCATGATAACGCGATTGACCGATCAGAAGGGGTTGGATTTGCTGACCTATGTCTTGGAGCGCCTGCTCGGTTCGGCAGTGCAGCTGGTGGTTATCGGCACAGGCGATGCGGGATATGAGAACCTGCTGCGCCGCTGCGAGTGGGAGCACCATGGTCAGGTATCGGCGTGCATTATGTTCGACGAAGCACGGGCGCATCAGCTTTATGCGGCAGCGGACGCCATCCTGATGCCGTCCCGCTTTGAACCCTGTGGGTTGACACAGTTGATTGCCATGCGGTATGGCGCGCTGCCTATCGTGCGTGAAACAGGCGGTTTGTGTGACACGGTGCAGCCGTTTAACGAAATCGAAAATACCGGTACAGGCTTTTCGTTTGCCTGCTACAATGCGGATGATATGTTGAATGTCATCAACTATGCGCAGAAGGTGTATTATGATAACCGTCCGGCGTGGGATGAGATGGTGCGCCGTGCGATGCAGGCGGATTTTTCGTGGAACAACTCGGCGCGAGAGTACGAGCGGCTCTACGACTCGCTGCGCTAAATCAAACAGAAAAAGGAGAGGCATCCGGGCGGGACGCCTCTCCTTTTGTCGGAAAATATAAAAAAGCGAAAAATGGCAGCCTTTTATTTTGAGTTTATTAACAAATTCTACAAACTTTAGCCACAACCATCGGGTATGATAATAACAGATCAAATGAGATGCGTTCAACAAACGGAACCCTCTCAGATAAAAAATCTGTTCGGCCCTGTGGGACGGAATACCGCACAGGCTCCCGGGCAGTCCAAAAATTCAGGCAGGCAGAAGCCGCCTTTTTGAAATAAAAACACGCGACGGAGTTTGATCCGGTCGCGTGTTTCGCGTATTATAGAGGAGAGTCAGCATACAGTTGGTTTTGTATATCAATCGCACAGCTTGTCAAAACCTGAAGTAAATGGGGATTGAACACACCGCATTCACCGCTGCATATCATATGCACGGCCGCGTCATGCGAGTAAGCTTTTTTATAGACGCGCTCACTGACCAGTGCGTCATACACATCGGCAAGGGACACCACCTGCGCCCAGATACTGATTTCATCCCCAATCAGTCCGTCCGGATAGCCGTGTCCATCATACCGCTCGTGATGATGTCGGCAGATGTCATAAGCGTATTGATAAATCTCACTGCGGCGCAGCTGCTCAACACTGTCCAGTATTTCACAGCCCCGGAGCGTATGCGTTTTGATAATTTCAAACTCTTCGGGATCTAGTCGCCCCGGCTTTCCCAGAATCTGATCGGGAATAGATATTTTTCCTACGTCATGCATGACGGCGGCTTCGGAGATAAGCTGAATGCGTTCGTGGGTCAACTCAAACCGTGGGTGCATTTCGGCGAGCACGCGCAGAAGCATCGCGGTCAAATCACGAATCCGCTTGATGTGTTCACCGGATTCGCTGTTGCGAAATTCAATTGCGGTGGACAGTGTCTCGATAATGGTGAAGCTGTTGTAGCGCAGCGCGTCTGCCTGCTCTTTGATTTTGGCCGTTTGGTGCTGCACCATAAGCTGTAAATCGCGACGGTGGCGGTACAGCTCGAGAATGTTGCTCAGCCGCCGACGGATGAAGACCGGATTAAAGGGTTTCGGAATCACATCGACCACGCCGAGTTCATAGGCCTTGTCAATCGTCTCGCCCAGAGTTTCTGAGGTCAGGGTGAACACGGGAATACGGTCGAGCAGGTTTTTGGATGCCATCCATTCGAGTACGGCGATGCCATCGAGCACCGGCATCAGCACATCGAGCAGCACGGCGGCAAGTGTATTGGCCTCAGCGAAAATGCAGTCCAGCGCAATTTGGCCGTTTTCGGCTTCGAGAATCTCGTATTCCTCATGAAATGCTTCCGCTAAAACAGCACGATTAAGCTCCACATCGTCAACGATGAGGAGCTTTTTCCTTTGTTCTGTGTGCAATTCAGTCATCATGCATTTAACTCGCTGATGACAGTGACCGCATCCCGATAGGCGTGGGTCAACTCGGAATAAATAGCGGAGAAATCCTGACCGCCGGCGCGCACGGTGCATACCAATGCGTCGCATGCACGATAAAGGCGGTCGAGACCCAGGTTGCCGGACACGCCTTTCAGCGTGTGCGCAGCGTTTTCAATCTCGAATCGGTTGTTGCGTTCCATTCCGATGCAAAGGGCATTGTAGCTTGTATCCTGCGGGAATTTTAGTAGAAATCGCTCGTAAAGACCCAAGTTGTTAGAAAAAATAAGTCTAACCTGATCTTCGCTAATTGAAAGCCGCTGCATGGCTTCGTTCAAATTCAACGCGCTTTCCTCCTTGCATATTTATCTACGACATGGTATTTATCTTACCATGTCGAAAACAAAAAAACAATGGAGAATTTGATCGAATACACGAATGGTACGCTATTGATTCCGGACACCGGGACGGAATATTTTTTTGCAGAGCAATTTGCCGTTAAAGGGAATCAGCGGATACAGGTAACTTTGCCCGGAGAAGGTTTTGCTGGTGAGCAAAATGATGAAAATGACGAGCAGACCAAGTGCGAATCCCCATACGTTTAGGGTTGCCGTTAGAATAAGCAAACCGATGCGCATGAACTTCATTGCATAACCCAAATCAAAGGACGGCTGATTGAAACCACCCAGTGCGACAAAGGCCATATAGAGCATAGATTCGGCAGAGAACCAACCTGATTTAACCGCAAAATCACCAACCACAATACCGGCGATAACAGACAGCGAGGTCGTCAGCATCGAAGGAGTATTAAGCGTGGCAAGCTTGAGGCCGTCGATGCCGATTTCCAGAATCAGCAGCTGCCAGAAAATCGGGACAGTGGGCGCGTCAGCGGGCAGAAGGAAGGTCAGTGCGGGTGGCAGCCACTGCGGATTTTGGTTCAGCAGCAGCCAGACCGGTGTAACAAGTAGCATGAAAATCAGCACCAACATGCGGACAAGGCGCAGATACGTGCCAATCATCGGAGGAAAATAGTAGTCGTTGGCTTCCTCCATTACATCGAAAAGAGAGGTTGGGAGCGTCATTGCAGCAGGGGAGTTGTCCACGAGCAGCACAATGTCCCCCTCAAGCACCTGCGCGGCAGCAGCGTCCGGGCGCTCGGTGTATTTGAAACGGGGAAAGGGGTTATACCATTTGTGCGGCAGCAGCAGCTCTGCAAGGCTCTCGCTGTTCATCGTCAGCGCGTCTACGTTGGCATTGGTAACCTGATTGCGCAGTTTGGTGAGCAACGCGTTGTCGACTCTGTCCTCCATATAGCACAGCACCAAATCGGTTTTGCTGGCAGTGCCCACGGTGAAGGACTCCATGCGCAAATGCGGCGAACGGATTCGGCGGCGAATCAGTGCACAGTTGAGCACCATGGTTTCTACAAAACCGTCGTGCGAGCCGCGAAACACCTTGTCTTTTTCTGGCTCTGCCGTGTCTCGTTGCGGATAGGTGCGAATGTCGAGCAGCACATAGGCGTCAAAGCCTTCAATCAAAAGCGCAGTCTGACCGGAAAGCACAGCGGTTACAACCTTGTCCAAATCGGTTTCTGAGTCGGCTTCGCAATATGGTACGGCGCGGTCTAAAAAGGCTTTGGCGCTTTTCATCGCAGGGTCATCGGTTTTGATGGAGTAGAAAAACTCCATAATCTTCTCAAACAGCTCATCCTTGACAAATCCGTCAATCAGCACGAACATCGCTCGCTTGTCAGCGATGAGCACCGGACGCTCTAGCAGGTCGAAACTTTTGCTGGGTGCGAGCTTCTGTCGCAGGGCCTGCAGGCGTGCATCATAATCAGTCATCGGCATTCGATCCTTTCTGGTTTTTAACAATAGTTTGCGCGGAGAACTGCCAAACTATTTAGCTGCATCTAAATTTGACGAAAGCCGGGAAATCATGTATAATAATTCAGTTATGACCTCCGTTTCCGGAGGATTTAAGGGTACGGGAGTGCATAAGAACCATGAGTAAAGCAAAACAAAGCTACGGCAATGAGAGTATATCCTCGCTCAAGGGCGCTGACCGCGTCCGAAAGCGTCCGGGCGTTATCTTTGGCTCGGACGGGCTTGAGGGCTGCGAGCACGCCGTTTTTGAGATTCTGTCCAACTCAATCGACGAAGCGCGTGAGGGTTACGGCAATGAAATTCAGGTCACGCGGTACGAGGATGGCTCGATTGAGGTTGAGGACCACGGACGCGGCATCCCGGTGGAATGGAATGCGAACGAAAACCGCTATAACTGGGAATTGGTGTTCTGCGAGTTGTACGCCGGTGGCAAATACCAGAACGATTCGGGTGAAAACTATGAGTTTTCGCTGGGCTTGAACGGTCTGGGTACCTGTGCCACACAGTATTCATCCGAATACATGGATGTAACGGTGCTGCGTGACGGCTGTGAATATGCGCTGCATTTTGAAAAAGGTGAAAACAAAACCGGAAATCGGGAAGGGTTTGTAAAAAAAGAAACCAATACCAAGAAAACCGGTACTAAAATTCGTTGGAAACCTGATTTGGAAGTCTTTACCGATATTCGCATCCCCGCGGCGTACTATCTTGATACGCTCAAGCGGCAGGCGGTGGTGAATAATAAGCTGCGCTTTGTGCTGCGGGATCAGCAGGGCAGCAAGTTTGAGACAACCGAATTTTGTTACGACAACGGCATTGTGGATTACGTGACCGAGCTTTCGGGTGACGCACCGCTGACCTCGGTACAGTTTTTGGAGGGGGAACGCCGCGGCCGCGACCGGGCAGATAAGCCGGAATACAAGGTCAAGCTATCGTGTGCATTCTGCTTTTCCAACACGGTGTCGCAGATTGAGTACTATCACAACTCTTCATGGCTGGAGCATGGCGGCGCGCCTGATAAGGCAGTCCGATCGGCCTTCGTTTCGGCGATTGACGCGTATATCAAACAGATTGGAAAGTACACCAAATCTGAGAGCAAAATTTCCTTTCAGGATATTTGGGACAGCCTTGTGCTGGTGACCAACTGCTTCTCAACCCAGACCTCGTATGAGAATCAGACCAAAAAGGCCATCACCAATAAATTCATTCAGGAAGCGATGACCGAGTTTCTCAAGCAGGGGCTGGAGATTTACTTTTTGGAGAATAAGGCTGAGGCAGATAGAATCGCCGAGCAGATACTCATCAACAAGCGTTCGCGTGAGCAGGCGGAAAAGGCGCGGCTTAACATTAAAAAGAAGCTGTCCGGCAATATCGACGTTGCAAACCGTGTGCAGAAATTTGTTGACTGCCGCACCAAGGATGTGACGCGCCGCGAACTGTACATCGTGGAGGGTGATTCGGCACTTGGCTCAGTCAAGCAGGGACGGGACAGTGAATTCCAGGCCATTATGCCTGTGCGCGGTAAAATTTTAAACTGTCTCAAGGCGGATTATGATAAGATTTTCAAAAACGACATCATCACCGACTTGCTCAAGGTGCTGGGCTGCGGCGTTGAGGTGCGCAACAAGGCCTCGAAGGATTTGTCTGCCTTTGATTTGGACGCGCTGCGCTGGCACAAGGTCGTTATCTGCACCGATGCCGACGTGGACGGCTTCCAGATTCGCACCCTGATTCTGACGATGCTTTACCGGCTCACGCCGACACTGATTGAAAAGGGTTTCGTCTACATCGCGGAGTCGCCGCTGTACGAAATCGAATACAGAGGGAAGAGCTATTTCGCGTTTGACGAAGTAGAAAAGGCGGCAATTCTCAAAAAGTTTGAGGGAAAAAAGCTGCTGATTCAGCGCTCAAAGGGTCTTGGTGAAAATGAGGCGGACATGATGTGGGAGACAACGATGAACCCCGAAAGCCGCCGCTTAATTCGTGTCTGCCCCGAAGAGGCGCAGGCGACGAGCGATATGTTTGACCTGCTGCTGGGCGATAATCTCGCAGGCCGCAAGGAGTATATTGCGGAAAATGGCCATGAATATCTTGATCTGGCCGATATTAGCTAATTTAAGGTGGATATAATGGCAAAAAAACCAGATAAAAAAGTATATAAGGAGCATCCGTCAACCGACCAGCGCATTACGGATACGCTGCGCGAGAATTACATGCCTTACGCAATGAGCGTCATTGTATCGCGTGCCATTCCGGAGATTGACGGATTTAAGCCCTCCCATCGCAAGCTGCTGTACACGATGTACAAGAAGGGTTTGCTGAACGGCAACCGCACCAAATCCGCCAACATCGTGGGTGAGACGATGAAGCTCAACCCTCACGGTGACGGTGCGATTTATGAAACCATGGTGCGCCTGACGCGCGGCAATGAAGCGCTGCTCGTGCCCTTCGTGGATTCGAAGGGCAACTTCGGCAAGGTATATTCACGTGATATGGCGTATGCCGCGTCACGATACACCGAGGCCAAGCTAGATGCGGTTTGTACCGAGCTGTTCCGCGATATCGACTGCGATGCGGTGGATTTTACCGACAACTACGATGGCTCGATGAAGGAGCCGACCTTGCTGCCGACGACCTTCCCGAATATTCTTGTGTCGGCCAATACGGGTATTGCGGTCGGTATGGCGTCCAATTTCTGCGGTTTTAACTTGGAAGAGGTTTGCCGCACAACAATTGCGTGCATCAAGGATGCCGACCATGACATTCTGTCTACGTTGCCCGCACCGGATTTTACAACCGGCGGCGAGCTGATTTATGACGAAGCCGAAATGCGTGCGATTTATGAATCCGGCCGTGGGTCATTCAAGGTGCGCTCCAAGTGGGAGTATCAGAAAAGGGAAAATCTGATCGAAGTTACCGAGATTCCCTACACAACTACGATTGAGGCGATTATCGACAAGGTGGCCGAACTGGTCAAGTCCGGTAAGGTGCGGGAGATTTCCGACATTCGAGACGAGACCGACCTGTCGGGCCTTAAAATTGCAATTGACCTCAAGCGCGGCACCGATCCGGATAAGCTGATGACCAAGCTGATGAAGATGACGCCGCTGATGGACAGCTTTTCCTGCAACTTCAACGTGCTGATTGGCGGTTTGCCGCGCGTATTGGGCGTGCGTGAGCTGATTGACGAGTGGACAAGCTGGCGCAGCGAATGCGTTCGCCGCCGGGTTTCTTTCGATCTGGATAAGAAGCGGGACAAGCTGCATTTGCTGCACGGCCTGCAGAAAATCCTGCTCGATATTGACCGCGCGATTCAGATTATCCGCGATACGGAAGAGGATGCGGAGGTTATCCCGAATCTGATGATCGGCTTTGGCATTGATCAGATTCAGGCTGAATTCATCGCGGACATCCGTCTGCGCAACATCAACAAGGAGTACATCCTCAAGCGCACGCAGGAAACGGCGGCTTTGGAGGAAGAAATCAAAAGGCTCGAAGAGATTCTGGGCAGCCGCACCAAAATCCGTGGCATCATCGTCAAGGAATTAGAGCAGATTATTAAAAAATATCCGGCGGCTCGCCGTACCACAATCGTCACCGCTGATGAGGTGCCTGTGTTCGACGAAACCGAGCATATTGAGGATAATCCGGTGCTCATTTTCCTGACGCGAGAGGGTTATTTTAAGAAGATTACCCCCCAGTCTTTCCGTATGGGCAGTGACCATAAGCTGAAAGAGGGCGATGAGATTGTCTGGGAAACGGAGACAACCAACAAAACTGAGATTATCTTTCTGACCAATCTGCAGCAGGCATATAAGGCACGTCTGTACGACTTTGAGGACTGTAAGGCGTCGTCGCTCGGCGATTATCTGGCATCCAAGCTGGGAATGGACGAGGGGGAGGTTCCGGTGTTTGCCTTCTTGCCCGGGGATTACAAGGGGACGCTGGTCGTCGTATTCCAAAACGGCAAGGCGGCGCATTATTCGATTGAGAGCTTTGAGACCAAGACCAATCGCCGCCGCTTGACGGGTGCGTATTCGGATAAATCGCCCGCGGTTGCATTCTTCTATCCGGTTGACGAGAATACCGAACTGACGATGTTCTCTACCGCAAATCGTGCGCTGACGTTCCGTGCCGGCATGCTGGATATCAAGGCCAGCCGCTCGACGCAGGGCGTGCAGACCATGGTGCTGCGCGGCAAGCATACCATCACGCGCGCGGTTCGCATGGAGGACGCCCGACTGGCGGATAACGGCAGGTATCGCTGTCGTGCCATACCGTCCATCGGCGCACTGCTGACCGACGAGGATTTGCCGGATAAGCAGCTGACACTGTAAATACAATAAGAAATCCCCGACTGGCATCACAGATGCCGTCGGGGATTTTTGTTATTCATTTATAGCGAAACATCAGCCAAACAGCGGGGTGGAAAAATACCGCTCCGCCGTATCCGGGAGCACGGTGACGACCGTCTTGCCGGGGCCGAGCTTTTTGGCAAGCGCGATGGCTGCCGCAACGTTGGTGCCGCTTGAAATACCGCACATCAGACCTTCCCGGCGGGCAAGATCCTTTGCAGTTTCAATGGCTTCATCATCGGTAACAATGTAAAGTTGATCGTATATATCGGTGTTCAGGTTTCTTGGAATCACACCGTCGCCAATGCCCATTTGCAGATGTGTTCCAATGGAACCACCGGAAAGGATTGCCGCATGCTCCGGCTCAACAGCCCAGATTTCCAGCTGGGGATTTTGCGCCTTGAGCACCTCGCCGATGCCGCTGATTGTACCGCCGGTACCGAACCCAGAGCAGTAGCCGTCAATCGGCGCGCCAACCTGCTCAAGTATTTCGGCGGCGGTATGGTGGCGGTGCACTGCGGGATTTGCGGGATTTTCAAACTGCTGGGGTACATAAACGTTCGGATTCTTCTCGGCCATTTCCATTGCGGTGTGCAGGCATTCGTCGATGCAGTCGCCGATGTTGCCGGCATCGTGAATCAACACAACCTCCGCGCCGTAATGCGAAACCAATTTGCGACGTTCCTCCGAGACGGAGTCGGGCATGATGATGATGGTTTTATAACCTTTGACCGCGCCGCACAGCGCAAGACCGATGCCCTGATTGCCGCTGGTCGGCTCGACGATAATCGTATCAGGGCCGATGAGTCCTTTTCGCTCTGCATCCTCAATCATATTCAGTGCGGTGCGCGTCTTGATTGAGCCGCCGACATTCAGTCCCTCAAACTTGACCAGAATCTGCGCACAGTTTGCAGGTACCATTCGATTCAGGCGTACCATCGGCGTATGACCGACGGCTTCCAGAATATTGCTGTACACCATTGAAAAATCTTCCTCTCAAACGTATCTGTCAAACATTATAGCACAGTTATCTGCATAAGGATAGGTGAAAATGACCAAACCCGGTCAATTTACCAAAGCATTCTGTCTTCTGACGAGAGGGGAGATAGCATCATGCAGATTTACTATCAGCAGGCAAAGCGCGGCAACTATGGTGAGGCATCGCACGGCAAGGCGGACATTCAATATCTGGTCTTGCACGCACTGCCAAGCGGAGAAGACACCGCTGCGCAATACGCAAACCATATGGCGCAAGCAAGTATGCCGTCTTCAGTACATTATGCAGTGGATGAGGAACAGATTTGGCAGATGATTTCGGATGAGGATATAGCATGGCATTGCGGTACGCGCGGTGTGTACTATCATCCCTATTGCCGCAACGAGAACAGCCTTGGCATCGCGCTGTGCAGCCGCTTACGGAACGGACGGCGCAATTTTGCGGAAGAGGGCATCGCCCGTGCACTTGCGCTTACGCGTGCGCTGATGGTGCGCTACGCCATACCGCCGGAACGCGTGGTGCGGCACTATGATGTGACACACAAAACCTGTCCTGCGCCCTTTGTAGAGCGTGCGGCTGCATGGGATGTATTTAAAGCGCGCTTGCGGTAGACGGCTTTTGTCTTGCATTTCCAGCAGGCGTGGGGTAGAATAAAAGAGTATCTGGGGGATGCAAAGAATATGAAAAAGTCCTATTTTATGATTGTTGCCGCAGCGGTATGCTGGGGTGTGATACCGATTTTTTATAATGGTTTGTCGCAAAGCGGCCTATCCAGCATGCAGACAATTACCATGCGTTTTTCACTTGCGGCGGTCGGGTATGTCATCTATCTGCTGCTGCGTGATCACTCGCTGCTGCGCATCAAACGACCGGTGCATTTGCTGTATTTTGTGGGCACGGGCATATGCAGCGTTGCGTTTTTTAATTTTTGCTACATCACCTGCATCCAAAGTGCAGGTGTGGCGGTAGCGGCGCTGCTGCTTTACACCGCGCCGGCCTTTGTGCTCATCATGAGTGCGGTGCTGTTCGGGGAGCGATTGACGGTGCGCGGTTTGATTGCGCTGGGTATGACGGTTACCGGCTGTGCATTTGTCGCAGGCGCATTTGCAGGGGGACTGACGATGTCTCCGGCAGCATTGCTTTGGGGATTGGGTTCGGGCTTCGGATATGCGTTGTACAGCGTTTTCGGTAAATATGCGCTGCGACACTATCGGCCGGAAACCATCACGGCATATACCGCGGTTTTTGCAGCTCTGGCAACGCTTCCGTTGGCACACCCGGGGGAGCTAGTCGGCTTTTTGCACAGCGGGACCGTTTGGTTTCATGCAATCGGTTGTGCGCTGGTCTGCACGGTGATGGCGTACCTGCTCTATACGGGGGGACTGGCTAAAATTCCGGCCGGACAAGCGTCCATTCTCTCGACGATTGAACCGGTTGTTGCAACGGTGCTGGGCGTTGCGCTTTTGGGGGAGAGCATGTCGCTGCACAAGCTCTGCGGCATCTTACTGGTGCTCGGCGCAATCGTCGTACTGGGCGCGAAACCCACATCCGAAGGGAAAACAGTGCGTGAAGCAATTGACGACCGAAGCACATCGTAACGAAGAAACACGTCGAAAAATGTTGCCTGTCAAAAAATTTTGGCAGTATATTCAGTATGGTCCACGGGGAAAATTCTCGTAGTAAGCTGATACTTCTTTGAGATAGACAGGAGGTTTTTCCATGCAAACCAAGGTGGAAATCTGTGGTGTGAACACGGCCGGTTTGACCGTGCTCAATGCCAAACAGACCGACGCATTGCTGCACCGCGTCAAGGATGGCGACAAGACCGCAAGAGATGAGCTGATTCAGGGCAATCTTCGTTTGGTGCTCTCGGTGATTCAGCGCTTTCATGGCCGCGGCGAATCGCCGGACGATTTGTTTCAGGTCGGCTGCATTGGCCTGATGAAGGCAATCGACAATTTTAATGTCGATCTTGGCGTGCGTTTTTCCACCTATGCCGTGCCGATGAACATACTTTAGGGAAACGCCCTCCGTAGTTTTCATAAAATCGTACATTTTAACCCTATTGTTGTACCATTAAGGAGATTTGACATGCTTTTTTGTAATATTGACCTGTTGGATGAACAGTTTTGTTTGCATCGAAACCGCTACGTTGGCGTGCGGGATGGACAGATTGCCTACATTGGCGGCATTGCGCCGGCGGAGGACTATGGCGAGCGGTATGACGGCCGTCACAGATTGATGATGCCCGGATTTTTCAATGTGCACAGCCACGCGCCGATGACACTGCTGCGTGGCTATGCAGAAAACCTGCCGCTGCAGCGTTGGCTCAATGAGCGCGTATTTCCGTTTGAAGCGCACCTGAATGCTGAAAATGTCTATTGGGCGACACAGCTTGCAATTGCAGAGATGGTGCAGTGCGGAACAGTGTCCTTTACCGATATGTATTTTGAGTGTCAGGCTATGGCCAAGGCAGTCGTGGAAAGCGGTATCAAATGTAATCTCAGTCGCGGTTTGACCGTGTTTGATGATAGTGCGTATGAGCAGCTTGCGGCGTATCGAGATAATGTGGAGCTGCTGCGCGACTATCATAAAAAAGCGGATGGCAGATTGTCGATTGACCTTTGCATCCACGGAGAATACACCTCAAGCCCCAAGGTGGTCAAGGCGGTTGCCGCGCACGCGAAATCAGCGGGCGTGCAGATGCATATTCACCTCTCGGAAACGAAGAGCGAACATGAGGAATGCAAACAGCGGCATGGTATGACGCCGGCAGCCTACATGGAGTCCTGCGGCGTGTTCGATGTGTCGACGACAGCGGCGCATTGCGTCTGGCTGGAAGAAAACGATTTTTCGATTCTGAAAAAACACGGCGTAACGGTTGCCTGCTGCCCGGCGAGCAATCTTAAGCTGGCATCGGGGTACGCGAATGTGCCGGAAATGCTGCGTCAGGGTATTAACGTCGCCCTGGGAACAGACGGTGCCGCTTCGAATAACAATTTAAACATCTTACAGGATGTCTATCTGTTTGCACTGGCGTATAAGGGTTACTATCACGATTCAACGCTCATTACACCGGCGCAGGCGCTTGCTGCGGCAACCTCTGCCGGCGCAAAGAGCCAGGGACGTGCCAACTGCGGTGCACTCAAGGTAGGCAATCGCGCAGATTTGTGCATCGTTGACACAGACACACCGCAATTCACACCGATGCATGATGCCGCCTGCAATGTGGTGTACGCTGCGCAGGGGAGCGATGTCAAACTGACAATGGTGGATGGGCGCGTGCTTTATCGGGACGGTGCGTTCCAGACCATTGATATCGAGCAGGTCAAGTTCGAAGCCAAGCGCCATACGGGGCAGATTTTATCCGCACTATAATTGAGGACATGAAAATGACACAGATCAATCAAATCAGAGAAGCCGCCGCATATATGCGGGAACGTTTGCCGTTCATTCCGGAAATTTCCCTTGTTCTTGGCTCGGGTATCGGTCCGCTGGCTGATGAAATCGAACAGCCTGTTTATGTACCATATGGGGAAGTGCCGCATTTTAAGACTTCAACTGCGCCTGACCATGCCGGACGGTTTGTCTGCGGCATGCTTGCAGGCAAGCGTGTGCTGTGCATGCAGGGACGTCTGCACGGCTATGAGGGGCATAGTCCCGCGGAAATTGCGTTCCCGATTTACACGATGAAGGAATTGGGTGTTGCCAAATTGCTGTTGACCAATGCATCGGGCGGTATCAATACCGAATTCAAGGTTGGAGATTTTATGTTGATTGAGGATCACATCAACATGACGGGAAAAAGCCCGCTGACCGGAGCAAATGACAGCAGCTGCGGCGTGCGCTTTCCGGATATGACGTTTGCCTATTCGACCGACATGCGGGAAACCGCAGTCCGTGTAGCCGAGTCGTGCGGAATAAGGCTGCGGCGCGGTGTCTATATTGGGGTCAATGGACCGCAGTTTGAAACACCGGCCGAGATTCGTGCATTTCGCGCATTAGGTGCGGACGCAGTTGGTATGTCAACAGTGTTTGAAACCATTGCAGCCGCGCATTGCGGCTTGCCAACAGCTGCCATTGCAATGATTACGAACATGGCTGCTGGTGTGCTGATGCAGCCGCTGTCGGGTGCGGAAGTAAACGCCATTGCAGAGCAAAAGGGTGACGAACTGCGTAAGCTGATTCGTGCGCTTCTGGCGGCATTGTAAACAGGCGGATAGAGACAAGAGAAAACTTAGGGATAGATTTTTTAGGAGCGTGCGAGTGCTTTGTCGTGGCTGAAGATAAAGCATACGCACGCCCTATTTATGGAAAATTACAATGTGATAATTTTTTAAAAATCTATGTGAAGAAAGTGTTGACAATTTTTCGTAAACGCGATATACTAAATAAGCTGTGATTGATTAATGAACAGAAAACAATCGAGGTGTGGCTCAGCTTGGTAGAGCGCTTCGTTCGGGACGAAGAGGCCGCAGGTTCAAATCCTGTCACCTCGACCACAATTAAGAATACCCCAAACTGATTTGAATCGGTTTGGGGTATTCTTTTCTCTATTTGTTGATTTGATTTTTAACAGTCGGCGCAAGGTTACATTAACAGCTGCAGCATCCTACACTGCGCGTTACTCCCAACGCTCCCATGTTTCGGGGTGGTATCCAACCGTGGCTTGACGTCCGTTGCGGACAACAGGTGTTTTCATCAGCAGAGGGTCTTCCAAAACCTTTTCATATTTGTCATTTTCGTATGCCAAATAGGCCAGTGAGGCATATCCCTTAGACTTGTCGTCAATCAGTGCGTCCAGACCGCCGACAGCGTGAAGCACGCTGTCCAGTTCGCCTTTGCTCATGCCTTTTTGCGACAGGTCAATCATTTGAAACTTTATATTGCGTTCTTTGAACCATCGCTGCGCTTTTTTGGTATCAAAGCACTTGGTTTTTCCAAAAATCTGTATATTCATGGCGGCAATCTCCTTTTTTTATCTATTATATCAGATGCCGGGACGGTTCACAAGTAACAGAAAAAAGGACGGCCGAAGCCGTCCTTTTTTCTATGCGTGGCGTTTTACCGCTTTTTTAGAAGCGATTTTGCGAACCGGCTGAAGCACTACGCAGCCGAGTGCGGCAGCACGTCCCAAGTCGCATAGCAGAAGGGGAAGTGCGAAAAATACTTCGCCGTGACGAGCAAAATCTCCGACAGAAGCCAGTCCGGCTGCGACAAAATTAGGATAAGCGAGCAGTGCTGCTGTGTGAGATCCGAGCAGCAGCGCTGTGCGCAGGCTGATGAGCGAGAGCAGCGCGCCGCCAATCGCCATACCCCGAGCAGCTGCGCCCGGCATCTGCTCAGGCAGTGATAAGGAGATGACAAGAGCGCACGGCAAGATGACACGTAAAAACCGTCCGCACTGCACACCGAGTGACCACATCGGCGCCTGCAGATAGGAAATATGCAGGTCAGATATCGTGAGTGCGCCAGACAGTGCAATGAGGAGTCCTGCTGTTACAAACACCGGCAGCGACCACATAGCGCATCGAATGAGGCCAATGCGCGCAATCAGTATGGCAGACAGCGTCAGTGCGAAGACAAGGCCCCAAAGAGAGCGCTCGGGAAAAACGGTTTGACGCACAAAGGCAGTCATGCGGGAAAGTGATTGTATCAGCGGCCAAAGTGCGCAAATAGCAAGCAACCAACTCATAAAGTTTAGCTTGCGTACGGTGGGTGGCAGAAGTGCCGCACCGCTGCAAATAAGTGCTGTAATCAGGGAGGCTAAAATCGCGGCATATCCGGTCTGCTGATCGACCGGGCAATACAGAATTTCAGACAGCGGCAGCAGGGCGAACAGCGCTGCACCCCATCGGGGAAACATTTTTTCACGCATCCAGACCGTCCTCCATATCGCCGTCCAGATAGCAGGACAGTTTTTCATTTGCAAAGACCGCTACGCCGGCCGGGGCTATTTGCTTAAACTCATCAATTTTAAGTGCGGGGAGAATCGCGGTGCCGTCGGCGTGCAGCACCTCTGTCACTCGATACAGCGGCATGTCGGGCAGGGTGTGCTGCTCCGCAGCCAGATCGAGCAAGTCGGACAGGGCGAACACTTCGTCATCCTGCTGCATCAGGGCGGCAGCATCGCCCCCTCGCACGACCGCAATGCGCAGGGAGAGCCGCATATCCTCGTGCTGACACAGATAATCAGCCAGTTCCAGAATGCCGTCTGAGGCAACTTCTTCATCAATCAGTAGCACCTGTGCGTGATCTAAATAGAGTTCGTTGCCAAGCACGCGTTCGATACCGCGCAGCAGTTCGGGAAGATCGCGCCCCGTTGCAGAAAGGTAGGCAGGTGCAGCGGCGGCGTCCAAGCTGTCCTGCCGAACGATTTCGGCAGTCATGCGGTATTGGTCGCCGATTCGGTCGAGAGCCAATCCGGATACCGGGGATACCTCGCGTGCGCAGCCACAAAGCAGCAGCAGGCTAAGCGCGAATAAAAGTCTTTTCAATGATGCCTGTCCTCCTTTTTCACGGGAAAACGATCGTGCCTCATAAAGAACCACGGCGCACGCAGATAGGCGTCCTCGTGTTCAATGCCAACACGCGGCACGAGATTGAGCAAATAGGGAATGGAGAAGGAGTGCATATTGCACAGCCATGCAAGCACGAGCGCCATCGCAATGCCGACACCGTATAAGCCGTAGGCTGCCGCGGCAGCAAGCAGTCCAAACCGCAAGTAAAGAGCCGCGGTCTGCAGCTTGGGCACCATCAGACCGGTGACACCGGCGATCGCGACGACAATGACGGTGGGTGCGGCAGCAAATCGTGCCGAGACGGCAGCTTGCCCGAGTACCAAACCGCCGACGATGCTCATCGTTTGCCCCATAGCGCCCGGTGTTCGCGCGCCGGCCTCCTTGAGCGCTTCTAGCACGAACAGCATAAGCAGTGTCTCCCAGCCGGATGGCAATGGCACACCGCGCTGTGCGGCCGAGACCGCAAACAGCAGCCGGGCGGGCACAAGCTCCCGATGGTACAGCATCAGTGCGACATAGACAGCGGGCACGCAGACGGAAAACACAAAGCCTGTGAGCCGCAGAATACGTGATAGATTGGCCTGTAAAAAGTTCACATAATAGTCGTCATTGGACTGAAAGCATTCCTGCAGCAGATATGGTGCGGTCAACACCACCGGACTGCCGTCCACAATGATGGCGCATCGGCCTTCCACAAGACGGGCAGCGACAACATCGGGGCGCTCGGTCGTGCCCATGGTCGGAAAAGGGGACCAGCGGTGGTCGCGAATGCGTTCAGACAGATAGTTGGAGTCTAAAATGCTGTCAGGGTCGATTTGAGATAATCGCTTTTTGATTTCGCCAATCAGCTTATGCTCGCAGACCCCATCCAAATAGCACAGGCATACAACGGTGTTGGTGCGTGTGCCGATGCGTAAAAAAGTGAATTTCAGTCGCTTGTCATTGAGCCTGCGGCGAATTAGCGCGAGGTTTGGCATGAAGCATTCGGTAAACCCTTCACGCGGACCGGACAGTACACGTTCATTTTCGGGCTCACTTGCAGATCGCAGCGCAAAGCCTTTGGTGTTGACAACAACAGGACGGCTTTCGCCTTCGGTGAAGATGACGGTATCGCCATAGAGGAACGACGCAAACAGTTTGTTGTTATCGGTTTCCACGCGACTGTCGTTGATTTGCAAAATGGTCTGTGCCAGTTCCTCGGCGGTTGCACGACGGAACGTGGAGGAGACAATTGGCCGAACGATGCTTTGATTGATTGCGATGCCGTTGACCATGCCGTCGAAAAAGAAGGCGGCACAGGTCAGTCCGTGCGGACTTTGCGCCCGACGGACGACCAATGTGTTATCCCCTTGAAAAATCTCCTGCATCAAGCGGATATTTTGTTCCAAATTAGTTGTAAAAACAATTTCCTCCATGCATTCACCCCTTATCAGGAGTATTTTGCACAGAATGGCGGATGTTATACGCCGTTGAGATCGTCAGACAGCACTTGGCCGAAAAGGCGAATGGCAGACAGTGCTTCCGACATCGTATTACCGGAAGAACCGACTTCCACCAGAATCGAGCCGGTGCGCGCGTGCTGATTAAAGCGCTGGGTGCGCAGGTTGACCGGACGCATCAGCGTGGGGTAGGTGCGGTTGAGTGCGTATTGCAGTCCGACCACATAGTTTAGATTGTCACGCCAATGATCGTGCTGCAAGCCGCCGTCGTCCGTGCCGACGACGAACATCAGCTGCGCCATCTCGGTTCCATCGATGGTGCAGGAAGTCTTGTAAGCCTTGCCGCTGTCGGTCAGAATCGAATCGCGGTGTAAATCAATGACCACTTGAATGGAGGGATGCGCTTCCAGAGCGGCGTCGATTGCAGCAAGTGAGCGATCGTAAGAGCCGGAATAAACCGGCGAGTCAAATATGTCACGGCAGTGTTCGGTCGGGATGCCGTTTTTCTCCAGAATCTGGGTCAGCTCATCGCCGACGCGGACAACACTGTAGCGTGTATCGGTTGTGCGCTCGTTCTCGGTTGGTGTGTAGGGGAATGCATCATCCGGCTTGTAGCTTTCGCTGCCGTGGGTATGTACAATCAGTACCTGCGGCTCGTCTTTGCTTTCCGAGCGAATGTTAACCGGCTCTGACAGACAGGATGCAACATCTACATCATAGCTCGTTTCATTGTTCACGGTAACCGTTTTGGCTTTGTCCGCGGCAGACAACACCGGGGTGTCGTCTGTACTGGATTTGTTTGGGATATACGTGCTTTCCGAAATCGGATCGGCTGCGTCCTCATGCAGAGCACCGGACGCGGTGCGCGGCGTAAACACTTCGCTTTCGTCTGCCGGCAGACCCAGCTCAAACGACACGGCATGTGCGATAAAGCCGTTACTGCGAGCCAAATCGGTCAGCCAGCCGCGTGCTGTGTTTTCTCCGCCTGCGCGTGAAAATAATAACAGCGAAACGGCCAGACACAGACAGACCGAAGCGGGCAGCACAACGCCGCGCTGCCTTCTATATGGTTTTTTGCGCCGCTTCATCCGGCCCACCTCCTTATGACTGCTTCCTATTTTACGCCAGTCCGGATGCGAGTATGACAGATTTTTGGAGGGCGGAAAAAAACGGTTAGGAAAGATAAAGGTCGATATCTGCGACGGATAGGCTCGGGTGGAGCGCCATGTTAATGGCATAGCCAATCATACGGGATACATCGGATACCTCGCGGTCAATATCTCGCGTTGTTACCATGACCGGATTTTCCAAATCGTCTAAGGCCTCGCAGGTCGCGCCAAGCTGTCCGGCGATTTCATGTGCAAGCGTAGCGCCGTCCACCACGGTAGGCACACCGATGGCGATAACGGGAACGCCCAGTGTTTCCTGATTCAGCGCCGCGCGAGCATTGCCTACACCCGCGCCCGGTGTAATTCCGGTATCCGCAATCTGCACTGTGCGGAGCAGGCGGGACAAACGCCCGGCCGCCAGTGCATCAACCGCTAGCACCGCGGCAGGCTTGATTCGATCCATCACGCCGCAGACCACCTCGCCGGTCTCGACACCGGTCTGACCCAGCACACCGGGCGCAAGCGCAGAGACAGGCCGCCAGGAGGCAAACACATCCGGGACTTGCTCAACGAGGTGACGGGTCGCGATTACGTGATCGACCGCCTGCGGGCCGATTGCATCGGGGGTAATCATGCGGTTGCCCAGACCGGCGACCAGAATGGCTCCGGTTTTAGCGGATTCGGGCAGCAATTCGGCAAGAAGGTTGCCCAGTGCGCGGCAGGCACGGGGAAAAGCATCTTCTTCGCGGCGTATCAGCGCGTCTAATTCCAGCGTGAGATATCGGCCGCAGGGCTTGCCGATTTCACGTGCGGCGCATTCATCCAGAATACACACCTCGCGCACAGAAAAGCCTTCCAGACTGCGTTCCTCCTGCGTCACGTGCCGTATATCAGCCGCTTTTTCCATGTTTTCAATCGCTTCTACTGCGAGGTCGGTGCGGAAAGCCATCATCAACCACTCCTTTTTGCGTTAGTTTGTGACGGAGCGGAAAAACTATGCAGACGGTTTAATTCAAAGCGATTGGAAATAGAAGAAGATTGTGTTATACTGATTTAATAATAGAATGCAGGCGCTTTCGATAAACCGCGTTTGCCGAAAGGAGAGGACGTACCGATGTCCGCATATATCATTACCTGTTGCTCAACGGCTGATTTATCCGCAGATTACCTGCGTGAAAAGGGTGTACCGTACGCATGTTTCCATTTCCAGATGAACGGGGTGGATTACCTTGACGATTTGGGTCAGAGCATGCCGTTTTCGGAGTTTTACCGGAAAATAAGCGAAGGCGCGACGCCGACCACCTCTCAGGTTAATGTTGAGGAATTTGTTGCGATGTTTGAGCCGCTGCTCAAGCGCGGCAAAGACATTCTGCACCTGTCCCTGTCGAGCGGGCTGTCTGGTGCGTATACATCCGCCTGTATTGCGCGGGACGATCTGATGGCGCGATATCCCGGCCGCAAAATTTATGTGGTGGATACGTTGGGTGCATCATCGGGCTACGGATTGCTGCTTGATACCGCACTGGAAAAGCGTGATGAGGGTATGCCGATTGAGTCACTCTACGACTGGGTGGAGCAGAACAAGCTGCGTTTGCATCACTGGTTTTTTTCAACTGACCTAACGAGCTATATCCGCGGTGGCCGTATTTCAAAGACATCCGGCGTAGTGGGCACCTTGCTTGGCATTTGCCCACTGCTGAATATGGATCGCGCAGGGCATTTGATTCCGCGCAAAAAGATTCGCGGCAAAAAGCAGGTCGTGCAGGAAATTGTAAAAATGATGGAGCAGCACGCGGAACAGGGGCGGGATTACAGCGGTAAATGCTACATTTCGCAGTCCGCATGCATGGAGGATGCCAGTGCAGTGGCTGAATTGGTAAAAGCAAAGTTTCCGAAGCTGCGCGGTAAGGTCGTCATTAATAGCGTGGGCACCGTCATTGGTGCGCACACAGGGCCGGGTACGGTGGCGCTCTTTTTCTGGGGTGACGAAAGAGTTGACTGACCGCAGGTCACACATAGCTTATGCCGGACGTGAGTTATAAATGAAAATGCCGCCTTTCAGGCGGCATTTTCATGCTTTATCGGTTGATAACGTTCATTTGAAGACTTTCCAGTACGTCAAGCGCTTTTTCGTGCATCACAGGGTCAAAGCTGCGGCAGAGCGACGCATCGATGGTGATCGGTGTTTCCGGCCACTGTGCCTGCGCTAAAATGGCATTTGCAATGACGCACATATTGGTTACAAGTCCAACCACTGTAATCTCACTCAAATCGGGAAGCAGCTGACCGAGCCGCGTTGCTTCTGCCGGCGGCATGCCGAAAGTATGCTTCTGTACGATGTGGATTTGACTGTTCGCACAGGTTTCGCAGCAGAGTTCCTGCGTTTTTCCGTAAAGCTGCCAGCCATCGTTCTTGGGGTTGCAATGGGCAATGGGCAGCGCGCGGCCTTCACGGGTGTCAAGATAAGTGTCATCATGCGTATCATAGGTAAACAGCACGTGGTCGCCCACGGCAAGATAGCTTTGCACCAGATGGGCAATGCCGTCGTCAATTGCGGCGGCTCCGTCAAAACCGAGCGATCCGGTGACGAAATCGTTTTGATAATCCACAACCATAAGCAGTTTAGACATCGCTGTTCAGCTCCCTTGTCTCATTTATCATGCCGTTGCCGGCATTGCGGTAGGATAACCTGTCTTGCGGTTATCATACCATGTTTTGTTGAAGCCGACAATGAATTTATTGCACGGATGCCCCTTCTGGATTATAATATTTGCATGACGTGCCGCATACGCTTTTCCAACACGGGAGGTGTGCGATGAACGGGGGATTATTACGCAGGCTGATCGCTGGCTTGCTGCTGATTTTGCTTATATCATGGGTCTTTGCCAGAGGAGGCAGCGCGGTGCGCACGTTGGCCGCGGCCGATTCACCACCGACACTGGTGATTGACGCGGGACATGGCGGTTTTGACGGTGGCGCCATTGGTGCGACCGGCACGACCGAGCAGGATATCAATTTGTCAATCGCGCGGCGGGTGCAGGCGCTTGCAGGATTTTTTGGCGTCCAAACAAAGATGACGCGCGCAGATGAACAGGCCTTGGATTATCATCCGGAAAAATCGGTGCGCGACAATAAGGTAACGGATATCAAAGCGCGGGAAAAAATTGTTAACGATACGATGAATCCGGTTTTTATCAGCATACATTTGAATAAATTCAGCGATGCACAGTATCACGGCGCACAAGTGTTTTATTCAAAAAACAATGCAGGCAGCCGGGATTTGGCCGAACGTCTGCAAGCAGACTTGATTGCCGGCGCTGACCCCGCAAACCATCGGCAGGCCAAACAGGCCGAATCGACAATCTACCTGATGAAAAAGCTGGATTGTCCTGCGGTCATCGTCGAGTGCGGCTTTTTGTCCAACCCGGCGGAGGAAGCGCTGCTCGCGCAGGAAGATTATCATAAACAACTGGCCGTATGCATTACCTGCGGTTATCTGCAACACGCAAGCGGCGTTTAACGGAGGAAGTATGAAGCAAAAGACAATGTACCTGTGCAGCGAGTGCGGGTACGAAAATGCAAAGTGGTTCGGCAAATGCCCGAGCTGCGGCGCGTGGAATACGATGGGTGAATTCAAGGTGAAGCCGGAAACAGCCACCCGCGGCGTGGCCAACTTTACGCGCGGCACGTCGCGCCCGACACTGCTGCATGAGATTGAAACCAACGATGAAAGCCGGTTTTATTCCGGGATCGGTGAGCTGGATCGTGTGTTAGGCGGCGGCGCAGTGCATGGATCGTTCGTACTGGTCGGCGGTGAGCCGGGCATCGGCAAATCAACGCTGCTGCTGCAGATGTGTCAGGAAATGTGCCGCAATGCCAAGGTGCTGTATGTTTCCGGTGAAGAATCCCTGCGGCAGATTAAGCTGCGCGCCGCACGGCTGGAGATTAAGTCGCCCAATCTGTTTGTGCTGGCCGAAACGGATATGGAGCAGATTATCAACGAGACCGAATTGCTTGCACCCGATGTTCTCATCGTGGATTCCATCCAGACGGTCTATAAGCGTGATTTAACTGCTGCACCCGGTGGCACAACGCAGATTAAAGAGTGCTCCATGAGCCTGATGCAGTATGCGAAGAATAAAAATGTAACTATTTTTGTGGTCGGCCATGTCAATAAGGAAGGTACGCTTGCCGGACCCAAGATTTTAGAGCACATGGTGGACTGCGTTCTCTACTTTGAGGGCGAACGAAATGGGCCGTTCCGTTGCCTGCGCGCGGCAAAGAACCGCTTTGGCTCTACCAACGAGATTGGTGTGTTTGAAATGAGCGATCATGGCCTGCTTGAGGTGACAAACCCTTCGGCGGCGATGCTGGCCGGGCATCCGTCGGGCGCGGCGGGAAACTGCATCGCATGCGTCATGGAGGGCAGTCGCCCCATTTTGGCAGAGGTGCAGGCGCTGGTTGCGAAAACGCAGTTTGGAGTGCCGCGCCGGACGGCGGCGGGTGTTGATTATAACCGCATGGTGCTGTTGCTCGCCATTCTGGAAAAACGAGCGGGGCTGTTTTTGTCATCCTCGGACGCCTATGTCAATGTTGTCGGCGGTATGCGGTTGGATGAACCGGCAGTCGATTTGCCGATGGTACTCGCCATTGTTTCCAGCTTCCGCGACAAACCGCTGCCGGAGGGCGTGATGAGCTTTGGCGAGGTTGGTCTGACGGGAGAATTGCGTGCGGTTTCCAGTGCTTCACAGCGAATCAATGAGGCGTATCGGCTCGGGTTTCACACCTGCATCATGCCGATGCAGGATGTAGATGAAAACCTGATGCATCAAATGAATATCGTGCGTGTGCATACGGTGGGCGAGGCCATTCAGGCCGTGCTGTAAAAAATTGAATCCGACGTTTATTTTCGGCCTTTCGTCGCAAACTAGAAGTAATAGTTTGCAGCGGGAGGTCGATTTTCATATGGAAAAGCAAGCCCGCACCGTGCTCCTCGGGACCGCGGTGCTTTTGTCATGTATGCTCGCTTGGGCGTGGAGCAGCCGTCCGGCGCTGGCTGTACCGGTTCAGGTGACTGGTGCGACAACGCAGGATATTTATAACAGCATATCTGTGCCGGGGACAGTTGAATCAGAGAGCAGTGCGAGCTACACGCCGGATCAGACAGCTGTTGTGCGCGCGGTATTGACAAACGTAGGTGAATCCGTCGAAAAAGGGCAGGCTTTGTTTACTC
Organism: Butyricicoccus sp. Marseille-Q5471; assembly: GCF_951230135.1. Classification (GTDB taxonomy): domain Bacteria; phylum Bacillota; class Clostridia; order Oscillospirales; family Butyricicoccaceae; genus Agathobaculum. The sequence goes on from NZ_CATNVC010000009.1 coordinate 63,311, forward strand.
TGGCGCTGGCGGACGATATGAAGCTGGATGCAAGCAGCCTGCAATCGATGATTGACACGCTTTCCGGTGACAGCGGGAAAACTGTGACCGTAGAAGCAAACGGAACGGTGGCCGCACAGGAAAAAGGCACGGTGTTATCCCTGCCTGCGGTGGGGCAGACCGTGTATCCAGGCGTTGCATGCGCGCAGGTTGCCGATTTGAGCCGTCTGCGGGCACGCGTCAACATTCCGGAATCCTACATCGGACAAGTGGCAAGCGGAATGAACGCCAATGTTACCGCGACCGCTGTACCGGATGAGGTTTACGGCGGTTATGTACAGTCGGTTGCCCCGGTGGCGGTACGTGCGGTAAGCTTAACGGGAGACAAGGGCGCGGCTTCCATCGAAGCGGTGCTTCCGTTGCAAAGCGGGGCGGAAAAGCTGCGCCCCGGCTATACGGTAACGGCTAAAATATTCACGGATAAAAGAAAAGACGCAGTCGTAATTCCGTATGCAGCGGTACGGCAGCAGGGAGAGCAGGAATATGTGTTCGTTGTAGAAAACGGTGTTGCACATCGCCGCGATATCAAAACCGGTTATATGCTTGAAACGGTAACCGAGGTGCGCGAAGGACTGACTGCAAATGATGTGGTGGTCATTTCGCCCGAGGTCGCGCTTGCGGATGACGATTCGGTTGAGGCAACAGCGTGAGGGCGGCTGATTGCCTGCGTCTGGCCTTTGACAACCTGCGGCAGAATCCGCTGCGTACGATGCTCTGTGCACTGTCCGTCGCAGTCGGGACAGGTGCGTTGCTGCTGATTGCGGTTTTGGGTCTCTTTGGCAGGACACAGATTCAAGCGGGACTGCAAACGCTCGGCGTATCGGGTCTGACGGTCTACTTGGATGACCGCAAGGAGGGCGCTGCACTGGATGTGCAGACGGTGACGAAAATGACAGAGGCGTTGCCGCAGATTGCCAGCGCCATGCCGATTAAGGCCAAGACAGGAAGCGTACGTGCCGGACATCGGAGCGGAAATGCAGTTTTTTTAGGCGCCAATCAAAATCTGGGCGATGTGATGCATCTGAAAGTGCTGGAAGGCTCGCTGCTGACCGAACGGCAGGCAGAATACGGAGATAAGGTTGTTGTTCTGGGAGATGAACTGGCGCAAACGCTCTATGGCCGTGAAAACATTGTCGGGCGAACGGTACGGCTGCGGATGGATGGTCAGGACACGTATTATACGGTCATTGGCGTGGTAAAGGAACAGACTGGCGCATTGGGCGGGACGCTTGCAGCAATTGCGCCGCATCTGGTATATATTCCGTATGCCTGTTTGGCAACGCCGCAGGACAATGCAGATCAGGTTTTCGTTCAGTGTGCGTCAGGCACGGAAAACAGCGCGGTCAGTGCGCAGATTACACGGTATTTGACCGATCGGGAAAAAATAGGCGGCACGGTGCGCGTGCAGAATATGTCCGGCGTAATCGATACGGTGCAGCAAATGACGGATTTGTGCACCGCGCTGTTTGTTGCAGTGGGCGCGGTCACACTGGCGGTCGCATTGATTGGCGTGTTGTGCAGCATGCTCGCGGCTACGCACGAGAAAACAGGGGAGATTGGCGTTTATCTGGCGCTTGGTGCACGGCGGCGGGATATTTTACGACTGTTTCTGCTTCAGTCCGTGATGCTGTGCGGCTTTGGCGGCCTGTGCGGCTTGGGGCTTGCGACGGTGCTGCTGCGATTCGGCGCGTCTATGACACTGCAGAGCGGATGGCTCGGCATCGGACTGTTGGCGCTATCCATGCTGTGCGGCGGCGCGGCGGGATTGCTGCCTGCCGTGCGTGCGGCCGGTCTGCGCCCGGTCGACGCGATGCGCAAATAGTCCTTTCCATTTTCGGAGCGGTATGATAAAATAGGAAAAGTATAAAGAGAGAAAGGGCGAATTTCCATGCGTCATATCATCGATCTCGCCGACCTGACCGCCGCCGAGTTTTCCGATTTGTACAAGCTGACTACCAACATCATCGACCGCCCCGAGGGGTATGTAGATGCCTGCCGGGGCAAAGTGCTGGGCAGCTTGTTTTATGAACCCTCCACCCGAACGAATCTGTCCTTTTCGACCGCGATGATGCGGTTGGGCGGCAGTGTTGTAGGCTTTTCCGACCCCAACTCATCCTCCACGGCCAAGGGCGAAACGCTCAAGGATACCATCAGTATGGTATCGAGCTATGCTGATTTGATTGTGATGCGCAATCCGCGTGAGGGAGCTGCGAAGGCGGCATCGCTGTATTCATCGGTTCCGGTCATCAATGCGGGTGACGGAGGACATTTACACCCGACGCAGACGCTGACGGATATGGTCACAATTCTGCGGATGCGCGGCAGTGCGGATAATATGAAAATCGGCCTGTGCGGAGATTTGAAATACGGCCGTACCGTGCATTCGCTGCTCCACTTTCTGGAGCGGTATCACAATGTGCAGATTTATCTGATTGCGCCGGATGCGCTCAAGCTGCCTGACTATATGGTGCATTTTTTGAAAGAGCATCAGATGCCGTTTTGTGAGGTCAGCGCTTTGGATGAAGTGCTGCCTGAGCTAGATGTGCTGTATATGACCCGTATTCAGCGGGAACGCTTTGTTTCCGCACAGGAATATGAAAATCTGGAAGGCAACTATCAGCTGACTGCCGCAAAAATGAAGCGTGCGAAGAAGGACATGTTGGTGCTGCATCCGCTGCCGCGCGTGGATGAGATTGCGCAGGACGTGGATGATGACCCGCGTGCTGTCTACTTTAAGCAGGCGCGGTATGGTATGTTTGGACGCATGGCACTACTGCTGACGCTCTCCAAGCTCAATTTTCAACGTCCTGCAAAGCACGGCATTGGAACGGATGGGGTGAGATGCTCCAATCCGAAGTGTATCACTAAGACCGAGCCGTATCTGCCGCTCGATGTGCCGGTTGGCGCACGTTGTCCTTACTGTGATGCACTCATTGAACTCCGATTATAAAAAGAAATGCCTCTGCCGTTATTGGCAGAGGCGTTTTTTCATTCAGCGGGGGATTCCGACGGGGTTTTGTCGTTGGGCTGATGCTGTCCGCCGCCCATGCCGCTCGTCACCGAAACAGCAATATCATTTTGCGCTTCGACGGTTACGATATCGTCGACGGCAAGGTCGGATAGTGCACCGTCAGAGCTGTTAATCTGATATGTTGTTGCATCACTCACGGTAATGTCAACGGTTTCACCGGTCAGCGTAAGTTGCATTTGGGGTGCTTCGCCCTGAGGTGCGCCTGATTGGACGTCAGACGCTGTGTTGTCCGGCATCTCTGGGGGTGTATCACCGTCGGCAGGCTGATCCGGCGGCGTTTGTCCGTCGGACGGGGCTGCACCATCAGGTGCGCCGGCAGGTTGCTCGGCAAGCGCAAGCGTCAGAACATTGCCGCTAACCGCAGTAATCTGACCAAAAATCCGGTCGTTTTTGCTTTCTGTTTGAGCGGCCGACGAGGCTTGCGTGTTGGTGTCATTGGCGGCCGGTGTTTGATCCGAGCAGGCGGATAACGTTAGCACAGCGGCGAGCAGGAGACTTACAGTGGATGTCAAACGTAAATTCATAATTGTGTTCTCCTTTATCAGTTGCTGAAAATCAGTATGGCATTCCGGTTTGTGGAATGTGTGAACGAAAGAAGAACATTTGATGAACGTTGAGAATTAGGACTGTGCGCAGTGTTCCGGCGGAATGCTGTGCTGCAGCGGCCCGCTGCCATGGCCGAGATCAAGTCCGGCCTGCAGGCAGGCGGTCAGATAATGCTTGGCCAGTTCCACGCTGTGAACCACGGAATGTCCCTGCGCCAGTTGGCAGGCAATGGCGGAGGACAGCGTACACCCCGTGCCGTGCGTATTTGAATTTTCTACGCGCAGCTGGTTAAACCAACGCTCCTGCGTATCGGACAGCAGAAGATCGTCTGCGCTGTCCTGCAAATGACCGCCCTTGATAAGCACGTCACCTGCGGTTTTGAGAGAAAGTGCGTTTGCGGCACGAAGCATATCGGTACGGTTATGAATCGGAAAACCGCAGAACACAGCGGCTTCTGCCAGATTAGGTGTAATCAGCTGTGCCATCGGCAGCAGCTGTTCGGTCATCGCGTCGATTGCGTCAGGGGACAGCAGCCGATGCCCGCTGGTGGATACCATGACAGGATCGAGTACAATATTTGCGGCATGGTGCGCGCGCATGCGGTCGGCTACAACCTCAATGATTTCGGCGGACACTAGCATGCCGAGCTTTACCGCATCCGGGCGAATGTCCTCAAACACGCAGTCAATCTGCCGCGCCACAAAGTCAGGCTCTGTCGGCGCGACACCATAAACGCCTGTGGTATTCTGCGCGGTCAGCGCGGTGATGACGCTCATGCCGTAAAGGCGGTGCGCTTCCACCGTCTTTAAGTCGGCCTGAATTCCTGCTCCGCCGGAGCAGTCTGAGCCCGCAATGGTCAATACAGTTTTCATTCGTCAATCTCCAATCCGGTGCCGTCAAAGGCGGGGATAAAACTCTGCCCGATGGTTCCCTTTTCCTGAAAAAAGCCTGAAAGTCCAAAGTTTGAAAAGAGGGAACAGCCATCGGCATATTCCGCATCTGTAAGGGTGCGGTCAAGTTCGGGCCAGTGTTTCATGTCAAACGGCGTGTACTGCCGCATCAGGCTGACGAGCACCTCGTCGCCCCAGCGTGTCGCAATATCGCGCAGTACCTGCGCGGTATCCCCGCCAAGACCGGGCAACATCAGGTGGCGAATCATTGTGCCGCGCAGCATCAAGCCGTTATCATCGTAGAGCGGACGCCCGGTTTGACGCACCATTTCGCCAATCGCTTCCACGGCGACTTCTCGGTAGTCTGCTGCGTTGGAACATCGCTCGGCATAGTAGCTGCTGTAATACTTATAGTCCGGCAGATAGATGTCAATCCATCCTTCCAGCATACGCAGTGTGTGCACGGATTCATAGCCGCTTGAATTGTAGAGAATGGGGATATGCAATCCCTGCTCTTTGGCAATGCTAAGCGACTCGATGATTTGCGGAACATAGTGCACACCGGTCACAAGGTTAATATTGTGCGCGCCTTGCCGCTGCAGGGAGAGAAAGCTGTGCGCCAGAGCACTTGGTGATAGCATAACTCCCTCGGCCGAAGCGCGGCTGATGGTTCGGTTTTGGCAGTATACACACTGCAGAGAACAGTGCGAGAAAAACACCGTGCCGGAACCCTGTGTGCCGGACAGGGGAGGCTCTTCCCAGCAGTGCAGCGCCGCACGTGCGGCATGGATTTTATCATCAGCACCGCAAAAGCCGCGGCCGCCTTGTGTTCGGTCAACGCCGCAGGCGCGCGGACACAGGGTGCATTGAGACAGTAGATTTATCAATATTTATCACTCCAACAGTTCCATTATAGTAGATTTTTGTCGAGATGGGAAGTGATTTTCTCTCGGTAATATGATATACTAGTAAAAACACTTGAAGGAGTTCAACGATGAAGATTATAGAGATTCTGAAGCAGGACAGACCGACGCTGTCTTTTGAGGTGTTCCCGCCCAAAACGAGCAATGCATATGAATCGGTTGCACACGCAACGCAGGAAATTGCCGCGCTTCGACCGGATTTTATGAGTGTGACCTACGGTGCAGGCGGCGGTACAAGTGAACATACGGTGGGAATCGCGGCAGATCTGCATCAGACCTATGGCGTTGAAAGCCTGGCGCATCTGACTTGCGTATCCTCAACGAAGGAGCATGTTGCGAATATGCTCGGTAAATTTCAGGCCAGAGGGATTCAGAACGTGCTTGCACTGCGCGGCGATATTCCGGAGGGCGGCACGCCGGCCACCGATTATCACTATGCCTGCGAGTTGGTGCGTGATATTAAAAAAATGGGTGATTTCTGTGTTGGCGGCGCATGCTATCCGGAAGGACATGTCGAAGCTGCGAACAAGACAGAGGATATTCGGCATCTGAAAGAAAAAGTCGATGCCGGATGTGAATTCCTAACGACGCAGATGTTTTTTGACAATAACATTCTATACAATTTCCTGTACCGCATTCGCGAGCAGGGGATTACCGTGCCGGTGGTTGCAGGCATTATGCCGGTGACCAACGTCAAGCAGATCAAGCGCATTACGACCATGTCGGGCACGTATCTGCCCCAGCGGTTTAAGGCAATTGTCGACCGCTTTGGCGATAATCCCGATGCGATGAAGCAAGCGGGCGTCATCTATGCGACCGAACAAATCATTGACTTGATTGCCAACGGTGTAAATCATGTTCATATCTATACGATGAACAAGCCGGAAATCGCTGCCGGCATTCAAGCCAGCCTGTCGGAGATTTTAAAATGATTGAGATCGACCGCGGCGAAGTGCGCCGCTATTTGGGATTCAAAAATGGACAGACAGACGAAAGTACCGAAGGCCTCATTGATGCCTGCATTGCAAAACTGAATGAGGAAGCCGTTCCTAAATCGGTTTTTCATGCATTCGATTTGGAAAATCCGGTGGGTAATGTGCTGAAAATCGAAGGGTTATGCATAACCAGTGCGAATTTGGCCAAGAACCTGAAAGGGTGTTCGTGCGTTTACCTGATGGCGGCAACGCTGGGTGTCGGCGTGGACCGCCTGATTGCCCGCGCTTCGGCGACGGAAATGAGCCGTGCGGTCGTCTATCAAGCGGCGGCAGCGGCTATGATCGAGGCATACTGTGATGAGATTAATGAGGCGCTGTGTCGGGAAGCAGGACGGGAAAACTTATATTGTCGCCCGCGCTTTAGCCCGGGTTACGGTGACTTTAACATCAAGCATCAAATGGATTTTGCGCGTCTGCTTGATACGCCGCGCAAGATTGGCCTGACGGTGACCGAAGGTATGGCGCTTGCACCAAGCAAGTCGGTCACTGCAATTATCGGACTGTCGCGTGAAAAGCAGCCTTGCCACATCAAAGGCTGTGAGGTGTGCGACAAAACAAACTGCGCATTTAGGAGATAACAAGATGAATTTATGCGAAAGACTGGGCCGTGAATGGCTGTTTTTCGACGGCGGAACGGGCACTATCCTGCAGGAGCGCGGCCTAAAGGCCGGTGAATTGCCCGAACTTTGGAATTTAACGCACGCAGATGAGATTATTGCACTTAACCGCGCCTATCTGGAGGCGGGGTGTGATATCATTAACACCAACACATTTGGTGCAAATGCGCTTAAATTTACAGAGAACCTGACGGAAATCGTCGAAGCCGCGGTCGAACACGCCAAAGAGGCGCGCCGTCAGGCCAACCGACCGGATGCACGCATCGCGCTCGATATCGGCCCGACCGGAAAACTCCTCAAGCCGATGGGCGATTTGGACTTTGAAAAAGCGGTCGAGCTGTTTGCTCAGGTCGTGCGAATCGGTGCGAAAGCGGGCGCAGATTTGGTGCTGATTGAAACAATGAGCGACAGCTATGAAGCCAAGGCTGCGGTGCTCGCGGCTAAAGAGAACTGCGATTTGCCGGTAATGATTACGCTTATTTTCGATGAAAAGGGCAAAATGCTGACCGGCGGCACCGTGGAATCGACGGTGGCGATGCTGGAAGGACTGCGGGTTGATGCAATTGGTGTCAACTGCGGTATGGGTCCGCGCCAGATGATGCCGATTGTGCGCGAGATGGTGGCATGCAGTTCGCTGCCTGTTATCGTCAACCCGAATGCAGGACTGCCGCGCAGCGTGAACGGAAAAACGGTGTTTGACGTGGAACCTGCGGAGTTTGCAGCGCTGATGCGTGAAATTGCGCAGCTTGGCGTGCAGGCGCTTGGCGGCTGCTGTGGTACGACACCGGAACATATCCGCGCGATGATTGAGGCATGCCGCAGTGTGCCGGTCGCGCCTGTAACCAAAAAACACCGTACGGTTGTTTCCTCGTTTTCGCAGACGGTGGAAATTGGCGGTGCGCCGGTTATTATCGGGGAACGCATCAATCCGACCGGCAAAAGTAAGTTCAAGCAGGCGCTGCGGGACAATAATATTGAGTACATTCTCTCTGAAGGCCTAGTGCAGGAGGACAAGGGTGCGCATATTCTGGATGTAAACGTCGGTCTGCCTGAAATTGATGAGCCTGCCATGATGGAGCGTGTCGTAACCGGATTGCAAAGCATTCTCGCACTGCCGCTGCAAATTGATACCTCGGATGCAGCGGCGATGGAGCGCGGCATGCGCCTTTACAACGGCAAGCCGATGCTGAACTCGGTCAGCGGTAAGGCAGAGAGCATGGAAACCGTATTCCCGCTCGTGCGCAAGTACGGCGGCGTTGTGGTCGGTCTGGCATTGGATGAAACCGGCATTCCAGAGACGGCAGAGGGCCGCGTACAGATTGCCAAAAAGATATATGAAACAGCAGCGACGTATGGTATTCCCAAGGAAGATATCGTCATTGACGCGCTGGCCATGACAATCTCATCGGACAGCCGATCCGCGTTGGTCACGCTCGACACGCTCCGTCGTATTCGAGATGAACTGGGCGGGCATACCATCTTGGGTGTATCGAACATATCGTTTGGCCTGCCGCAGCGCGAGATTATTAATGCCAATTTCTATACGATGGCGATGCAGAACGGACTCTCTTGCGCCATTATCAACCCGAATTCAGAAGCGATGATGCGCTCGTATCAGGCCTTTTTGGCGCTGACGGCGCAGGATGAGCAGTGCGCCGCGTATATTGCAGCTTATGGCGGACAGCAGTCGACCGCACCGGTATCGGCGGCAAAAGCCGCGATGCCACTTGGCGAAAGCATTGAGCGCGGACTCAAGGAACATGCAGTGCAGGCCACCACCGCACGGCTAGAGCAGCTGGCGCCGTTGGAAATCGTCAATAATGAGCTGATTCCCGCATTGGATCGTGTCGGCAAGGGGTTTGAACAGGGCAAGGTGTTTCTCCCGCAGCTGCTGATGAGTGCTGAGGCAGCAAAGGCCGCATTTGAGGTCGTGAAGAGTGCCATGAAGGGTGAAGTGCAGGAGAAGAAAGGGAAAATCATTCTTGCGACCGTCAAGGGCGATATCCATGATATCGGCAAGAATATCGTCAAGGTATTGCTTGAGAATTACAGCTACGAAGTGATTGACCTCGGCAAGGATGTGCCCCCTGAAACAATCGTCGAAACTGCGATTGCACAAGACGTGCGGCTGGTTGGCTTGAGTGCGTTGATGACGACAACGGTTGTGAGCATGGAGGAGACGATCAAGCAGCTTCGTGCACAAAAACCGGACGCGAAAGTGGTTGTCGGTGGTGCGGTTCTGACCCCGGAGTACGCGAGTTCGATTGGTGCGGACTGCTATGCCAAGGACGCGATGGCAACTGTGCATTATGCGCAGCAAACGATTGGATAAACCGTTTCGCGGGCCGATTATTTGAGGAAAATAAGAAGGGACGGAAGCACCTTGGGCGTGCTCCCGTCCCTTTTGAAATTCTAAGTATGTGTAAATTAGTGCATCTGAGCGTGTTACGCCGCGTCGCGGAGTTCCTCCAACGCTTCCTGTCTGTTATCGGCGGAGAACAAAAAACCGCCTTGTGCGTCATAAACCTCGATATGGCCGTTGATATATTCGATAGAGTAGTTCATTTTCTGTTGCTCCTTTCTTGATCTGTACTGAGTATACCAAGAAAGAAGTCCTATAAAACGGACTTAATCTGTCATATCGCGCAGCTGCTTCTGGAATGCAGCGCATACCTCCGGCGGCTCGGTGATGCGAACAGAACCGCCCAGGCCGAACACCCAGGAAAAGAACTGGGGGCTGACTGCAACTGTAACACGGACGGAGAAGTGCTCCGCATCTGTCTTTCGTATCATCAAATCGCTGCCGAAGCGATCTCGAATCACCCCGATAAAGCGATTTTCACAGCAGAGGCATACACTTTTCTCTTCCCCTGAAAACATGCCGAACACCTTGCGGGAATAGTCCGCTACGTTGAATTGCTCCTGAAAGTGCTGCTGCCCTTCGCGGGGGAAATCGGTAAGCGCAATGCGATCCATCTTGTCAACGCGGTAGTGGCGGATTTGATCGGCCATGCTGTCATGTGAGACAAGATAATAGTTTTCGTCATCCCAGGTCAGCGCCCATGGACTGACCATATATCGTTCGCCGTCTCGGCGATATCGTTTTTGCATGTGATGCGGAGAAGAAAAATCAACCACCCACTCAAAATAGCGGAATGTGATTTTTTTACCGCTTGAAATGGCGGCATGCACCTTGTCGATGTTGTAATAGATGCTCTCGTTCATAGTTTTGACGCGGCCGGTGATGTAAACCTGCCGCTGCAAAGTACGCGCCTGAGGCTCGCTTGCAAGAGATTCAACCTTGCGAATCAGTTCACCTGACTTGCGTTCTGTAATAAAACGGGAGCACTGCACGGCATCAACCAGCAGCTTCAGCTCTGGAAGCTCAAATTCTCTGGACGCAATATAATACCCGCCGCCGCGCCCGCGTTGGAGCACAATGTCCAGTCCGTAGTCTTGCAGGGCCGCAATGTCGTCATAGACGCTTTTTCGTTCCGCTTCGATACCGCGGCGGGAGAGAGCAGCGAGAATATCCTCCATTGTCATGCGATGGTCGTCGTCCGTTTTTTCAAGCAGGATATCGCGCAGGTGAAGCAGTTTCAGCTTTTGTCCGGCACCTTTAGCCATGGCGGCCCTCGCTTTCTTCGAGCGCACGCTCGTAAGCGGAGCGGGTGTGGCTGTCAAAACAGACCATGGTCACACGCTCCAGCGTGCGGTATTCAGCAAGACACTGACGAATCGTCGCAACTGCGATTTTTGCCGCGCAGTCAATTGGAAAGCGGTATACACCTGTGCTGATTGATGGAAAGGCAACGGTGCGACAGCCTGCGTGCACAGCAAGCGCTAAACTGCTGCGATAGCAGCCGGCGAGCAGCCGGTCTTCGTCGTGTGCACCGCCTTGCCAGATTGGCCCGGGTGTATGAATCACAAAATGTGCGGGCAGATGATATCCGGCGGTCATTTTGGCCTGTCCGGTTTCGCAGCCGTTTAATCCGCGGCATTCTGCAAGAAGTTCGGGGCCGGCCGCACGGTGGATTGCGCCGTCCACACCGCCGCCGCCGAGCAGCGTTGTGTTGGCCGCGTTGACAATCGCATCAACCTGCATGGTCGTCAGATCGCCTTGCGTGATTTGAAAGCGTTGCATAGTCCATCCTCCTGAAAAGGGAGATTTTATAGAATTATTATAATCCGTCTTGCCAAAAAGTGCAAGTTTGACGGAATGCCGCGTGCATGATAAAATGTAATTATCAACGAAGAAAGGGGAATAGGCTGCATGGAAAAGCCGATGTCGGTCTATGCCGCGGATGCTCCGCGCGTTTTGCGCGACTTTTTGACCTATATTTCGACTATACGCGGAAAATCCGCTAAAACAGCGCATGAGTATTATTTGGATTTGCGCCTTTTTTTTCGTGTGCTCAAGCATAACAAGGGCGGTGTTTCCCGGGAAATACCGATTGAAGAGATCCCAATTGACGATATATCGATTGCGTTTTTGCAGACAATCACGCTGTCTGATGTATATGACTATCTGGAATACATGTCATCCGAACGGCCGAGACAGCAAAACAGCACGGAGACGGAGTATGGCCTCAGCAACAACTCCCGCGCGCGGAAAATTTCCGCGATTCGGGCGTTTTTTCGTTACCTGACGGATAAGGTGCATCTGCTGGAGAGCAATCCGGTCAGCAATTTGGAGTCCCCCACCACAAGGAAATCTTTGCCGCGGTATTTGACGGCGGACGATAGTGTGCGGCTGTTAGAAGCGGTACAGGGTCCGTTTGCGGCGCGCGATTATTGCATATTGACCTTTTTCCTCAATTGTGGCATGCGTGTTTCGGAACTGGTTGGGCTGAATTTGACGGATTTCAAGGATGATACGGTGCGGGTGCTTGGCAAAGGTGACAAGGAACGCACAATTTATCTCAATGATGCTTGCTTTGCGGCGTTGGAGGCATATTTGCCGGAACGACTTAAACCGCATGAGCAGGACAAGAACGCGCTGTTCATCAGCCGCAACCGCAACCGCATTAATGTGCAGACGGTGAAGTGGTTGGTTAAAAAGTACATTGGGCAGGCGGGACTGGATACGCAAAAGTATTCGGCACATAAGCTGCGCCATACTGCGGCGACGCTGATGTATCAAAATGGCGTGGATATTCGCACGCTGCAAAACATTTTAGGTCACACCAGCGTGGACACCACGATGATTTACACGCATATTGAGGACGCAGCGGTTCGTGAAGCGGCAAGCAAAAATCCGCTGGCTGAAATAAGACCGAAAGCCGCCAAAAAGGAAGAGTAACAATTTGAAACAGTAAGAAAGAGAGTCTGCCGAACGGATTGCAATCGTTCGACAGACTCTCTTTTGTTTTTTTTGTTATTTTGTTGTCATTAACAATTCGCCCGCCTTCACGGCAGCCCCTTCGCTAATCAGAATTTCGCTAATGACGCCATCCATACGCGCGACGACGGAGGTCTCCATCTTCATAGCCTCAATGACGGCCACAACCTGATTTTTGCTCACGGTATCCCCTGCCTTGACGCTGATTTTCGATACCATGCCCGGAATCGATGCGCCAATTTGGCTCTTGTCCTCAGGATCTGCCATAATGGTGCGGAGGACAACGGCCTGTGCGCTTTCATCTGGTACGGCGATGTCTCGGCGCATGCCGTTTAACTCAAACAGTACGTTGCGGGTGCCATCATCGTTCAAATCGCCCATGCCACAGTATTTGATAACGAGCGTTTTGCCATCCTCAATGTCTATTTTGTTGGTTTCGCCCAGCGCCATGCCGTTAAAGAATACGTGGCTGCTCATTCGCATGATATAGCCATATTCCTTGCGGTGGCGGCAGAACTCCTCAACCACACGGGGATACAGACACCAAGAGATAACCGTGCGGTCGGATGCTTCCGGATAGAACTTCTGCACCTCCTGCTTTGCCCATGCAAAGTCAATCGGAGGGAGGAGCTCTCCGGGGCGGCAGGTGATAGGCTCTTCTCCTTTGAGAACGATTTTTTGCAAATCCTCCGGGAATCCCCAAGCAGGCTGTCCCATCATTCCCTTAAAGTATGATACCACGGAATCTGGGAAGGTGAGTGCTTCGCCTCGCTCTACGATGTTCTCGGGCGTAAGACGATTTTGCACCATGAAAATTGCCAAATCGCCGACCATCTTAGAGGAGGGTGTGACCTTCACGATGTCCCCGAGCATATCATTGACCGATTTGTACATTTCCTTAACCGATTCAAACTGGTGCCCCAGGCCGAGGCTTTCCACCTGCGCTTTTAAATTGGTATACTGACCGCCGGGCATCTCATAACGGTAAATATCGGTGGAAGGATTCTTGATACTGGATTCGAAGCTCTCATAGCGCAGCCGCACGTCCGCCCAGTAATCGCTCAGATACTGCAGGCTGTGCGGATCAAGACCGGTATCGCGTTCCTGTCCCTGCAGCGCCGCGACAACAGCGTTCATGGACGGCTGGCTGGTCATGGAGCTCATGGAATCGATGGCCACATCGACAATATCGACACCTGCTTCGGCCGCCATCAGCAGTGCGGCGACTTGGTTGCCGGAGGTGTCATGCGTATGCAGATGAATCGGAAGACCGACCTCGTTTTTGAGAGCCGAAACCAGTTTCTTGGCGGCATATGGCTTGAGCAGGCCGGACATATCTTTGATGCACAATGTGTGTGCGCCGCGCTTTTCCAGCTCCTTGGCGAGATTCACATAATATTGCAGTGTGTATTTATCGCGTTTGGGGTCGAGAATGTCGCCGGTGTAACATAGTGTGGCTTCACACAGTTTGCCCTGCTTGAGCACCTCGTCCATGGCGACTTCCATGCCGGGTACCCAGTTGAGTGAGTCGAAGATGCGGAATATATCGATGCCGGTGGTTGCGGCTTCTGCAATAAAGGCACGCACCAAATTGTCGGGATAGTTGGTATAGCCAACGGCGTTTGCGCCGCGCAGCAGCATTTGAAACGGAATGTTGGGAATCTTTTGCCGCAGCAAATCAAGCCGCTCCCACGGGGATTCATGCAGGAAGCGATAGGCGACATCGAACGTTGCGCCGCCCCACATCTCGAGCGAAAAGCAGTCATTCAGAATTTCCGCCGTGCCGGACGCACCGTTCACCATGTCGCGGGTTCGGACGCGTGTCGACAACAGGGATTGATGCGCATCCCGCATAGTGGTATCGGTGATTAACAGCTTTTTCTGCGCGAGCACCCAGTCGCGCACGGCCTCGGGCCCTTGTTGGTCGAGCATCTGCTTTAGACCAATGGCGGGAGTGCCTTTGTGCGGTGGAAAACGGGGAATATCGTACTGTGCGCGGTCGGCCGAACGGTTTTTCATCTGTATTTCCGCGATATAGCGCAGAACCTTTGTCGCGCGGTCGCGGCTGCTCGCAAATTCAAACAGCTCTGGCGTTTCATCAATGAACTTCGTATGACATTGTCCGGCGCGGAAAACCGGGTGATTTAGAATATTTGACACAAAGGGAATGTTCGTTTTGACACCGCGAATGTGCTCCTCGCTAATTGCACGCAAGGCCTTGCGGCAAACGCCCTCAAAGGTGTTGTCCCAAGAGGTGACCTTGACCAGAAGCGAATCGTAGTATGGGGATATGACCGCGCCTGCATAGGCATTTCCGCCATCGAGACGCACGCCAAAGCCGCCGCCCGAGCGATACGCCGTAATCTTGCCGGTATCCGGTGCGAATTGATTGGCCGGATCCTCGGTTGTGACACGGCATTGAATGGCGTAGCCGTTCATCTGCACGTCCTTTTGACTGGCAATGCCAATGACGGGCGTTGATAGAGGATAGCCTTCGGCAATTAGGATTTGGGCGCGCACCAAATCGATGCCGGTGACCTCCTCGGTGACGGTATGCTCGACTTGTATACGGGGATTCATCTCTATGAAGTAATGGTTGCCGTCTTTGTCAACCAGAAACTCAACCGTGCCGGCCGAAATGTAACCCACGTATTTGGCAACCTTGACCGCATCCGCATACAGCTGCTGACGGACAGACTCCGGAACCGACCAAGCGGGAGCGAATTCTACGACTTTTTGATAGCGGCGCTGCAGCGAGCAGTCGCGTTCGAACAAGTGCACGACGTTACCATACTGATCGGCAAGGATTTGAATTTCAATATGTTTGGGTTCGACTAAATATTTCTCGATGAAAATATTCGCATTACCAAAGGCCTTTTTTGCCTCGCTCTCTACAAGTGCAAACGCAGGTTTTACTTCATCCGGCGAATCGCAGCGCCGCATGCCGCGTCCGCCACCGCCGCCGGCCGCTTTCAGGATGATGGGAAAGCCGAAGGAAATCGCTTTTTCAAGCGCTTCCTCAGCGTCTCGCAGCGGGTGCTCCGAGCCGGGAATGGTGGGCACGTCGCAGGCCTTGGCGATGGATTTTGCGGTGAGCTTATCGCCCATTTGATCTAAGATGGTCGAATGCGGCCCGATGAATGTGATGCCCTTTCGCTCACAGGCACGCGCAAAATCAGCATTTTCAGAGAGAAAACCGTATCCGGGATGGATGGCATCCACCCGGCGGCGTTTTGCCAGATCGATAATGGCGTTGATGTCCAAATAAGCGCCGAGAGGACTTTTGTTGTCGCCGATGAGATAGGCTTCATCCGCACGGGTACGGAAGGCGCTGTAGGTATCTTCGTTAGAATAGATTGCGACGGTTTGCAAACCAAGATCATAGCACGCGCGAAATACACGCATTGCAATTTCACCGCGGTTTGCAACGAGCACCTTGTTGAACTTGCAGACTTCCATTTTGGGATTTCCTCCTTTAGGTAGATGATTCGTTGAAAAACATGTAGAAATATGCAGAGGTAAGAATATAAAGCCAAGATTACAATTTGAAATTACTGATTCAATCAATAATCTGATTATATGGAATTTTTACCGCATATGCAAGATTAAAAACATAAAATTGCAAAATAATTTTATGTGCAATTTCCATAAGGAGGATTGAACAAGCAGCAGCGTCAGGGGTAAGTTTGAGAAATATCATTGTGAGATGCACAGAAAATTTGCTTCGATTCTTAGCCACTATTCATATTGCATTCTGAAAAACGAGCCGATACAATGAAGAAAAGTCAAATATCTATAAAGAATCACGTGGATAACGTGCACGTGTGTAAGGGGTGCGTATGAAGCTTTATTTTTTGAATGTAGGATACGGCGAAGCAATTGTTGCGCGCTCCGACAGCGGATATACGGTAGTGATTGACGGCGGGCCGCGCCACACGGCCGAAGCTGAACCGGATGCAATTGCACTGGATGAATTTCTACGTCGCGAATCCTGCAAACGCATTGATTTGGTGATTCTGACGCACATTCACGACGATCATATCAGCGGACTGGTTCCTGTAGTAGAGGGATGGGACGTTGGTGAAATCTGGTGCAATATCACGCCAAACTATGAAATTGCACCGGCTTTGGAGCGATTGCGTCCGCATCTCGGCAAGCGCCCGGGAAGTTTGCTGTTTTGGCGTGCGCTGCAGAGTTATGAGTGCATTCGTACGATAGCACAGCAGCAGGGAATTCCGCTGCGGTCGGTTTGCGGCGGCGAGACGTATCAACTGGGTGGGCTTACACTGACGCTGTATGGAATGCACAGCGATGCGCAGCGGGAAAATCAGCAGCAATTTGAAAGTATGTTAGCTACCTCCGAGCCGGAGGTTTTATTTAAACGATTTGATGAAAGCGATTGCATTTGCAATTCCACCAGCCTTGCATTAACCATTGGAGAGGGGGATTTTCGAGCACTTCTGACAGGAGACAAGGTACACGGTTGGGATATCCTGCGCAGGGAATGCGACCTGCAGGCAGCTGTGCTGAAAATCACACACCACGGGCAGTTGGACGGCATGCCGCAGGATATGTTGGAAGGAGCGGACCCTGAAATTATCGTGACTTGTGTGGATCGAAAAAGAACGTTTTATGGTGGGAATCCGGTGGTATTGGATAGAGCCGCAGCATATTTGCGCACCAAATCGCGAGAACCGCGCATCTTCATGACCGGTGCGCTGCGAGAGCAGGCTCCTTATGGCAGTGTGTTGGAGCTTTCTTGGGACAGGAAAACAAAACGCACAAATTCTCTTGTCAAAACATATGAGTAGCGCCAATGGGAAAACCTGAAACTCGTCAAAATGACGAAAAAAACATCATAAATCTGGAAAGAATGCAACTGGATTTTTAAAGACAGATTGATTAAAATGTAAATCACAAGGAGTGAAAGCGTTTTCATTTTACTTCTATTTTTCCAAGAACCGATGGCAGAGTTAACAATACATCGCTATACTGGAACCTGTCATATGGCAAAGCAAGGCGTGTTACACGCCGGAGGAGGGTATGCAATGAAAGAAAGTACCGGCAGCAAGGCTGCAAAGGGCGTGACACTCGCGATTCTGCTGATTTGGACGTTGTTCCCGATTTACTGGATGTTCTCACTTGCGATACGCAAGGGTGATGAACTGACAGGCGCTCTTTCGTTCCTGCCGCACTCGTTCTCGATGGAGCATTTCATCGACCTGTTTGAGAACAAGGGCTTTGGCACGGCGCTCGTTAACAGTCTGCAGGTCACTTGCATCTCGCTTGCGATTTCGCTGGTGTTCGGCCTGTGCTGTGCGTACATTCTTGCACGTGCCCGATTCCAGTTCAAAATGAAGGGGCCGGAGCTGTTCTGGGTGCTTTTGATTCGCGTGCTACCGCCAATCGCGTTCGCACTGCCGTTGTATATCATGTTTTCCAACGCCGGCATGCTCAGCACCAAGGTACCGATTATTCTGGCGCATTGTCTGATTAATGTACCGTTCATCATCTGGTTCATGATTACATTTTTTGAGAATCTTCCGGTATCGGTTGAGGAAAGCGCGGCGGTCGATGGCGCGACGGAGTCGCAGTTGTTTGGCCGAATCGTGTTGCCGCAGGTACTGCCCGGAATTGCGGCGGTCGGCATTCTTTCCTTCATGACATCGTGGAACGAGTACTTATACGGCGTTATTTTTGTTCAAAGTCCATCCAACTTCACGATTCCGCTGACGCTGGCGACGCTCAATAGCGAACAGGAACTGGCGCAGTGGGGCAACATTGCAGCCGGCGGCATTGTTTCTCTGATACCGATTGCGATTTTCGTGATGATTGCACAGAATTTCTTAATCGCGGGCCTGTCAAACGGCGCGGTAAAGGAATAAATCAGCCTAGAAATTTGGAGAAAAGAAAGGTGAGAATTATGTTCAAGAGAAGTCTAGCGTTATTACTATCCGGTCTGATGCTGACCGGTGCAATGGCAGGCTGTGGCGGCAGCAAGCCTTCCGAGCAGGACACTGGCGCGGCGGGAAGCGACAGCGCACAATCGACGACCGATCCGATCAAGCTGACCATTGCCGCACGCGGCGGTACGCATGTGGACGTCATCAATTCGGTATTGCCTGCATTTGAATCGGAAAACAACTGTAAGGTCGAAGTTCTAGGTTTGGAAGCGGATGATCTGAAGCAAAAGGTTGCGCTGGATTCTAAGAATGCCAAGGGTGCATACGACCTTTGCATGATTGATGATCCGGTCATGCCTGAGTTTTGCGACACCGGTGTATTGCTTGACCTGACTGCGGAGGGGTATAAGGAAGACGCGGATTTCGTCAAGGCATCGCTGGATATTGGCAAATATCCCTATGCTGAGGGTGATGTTTATGCACTGCCGTTCGCAGGCAATGTTACATTGCTGTTCTACAATCAGGACGTGCTGGACTCCGTTGGCGCAAAGGCACCGGACAACTGGACGGATGTGCTGAACATCGCCAAGCAGGTCAACGGCAAGGACGGCAAGGTTGGCTACGTCATTCGCGGTCAGCAGGGCAACCCGATTGTCGGCGATTATATGCCGATTCTGTGGGCGTATGGCGGCGATATTTTTGATAAGGATTGGAATGTAACGGTTGATTCAGCTGAAGCAAAGGCTGCGTTGCAGATGTATATGGATCTGCTGGCCAACGGCGCGAATTACGAAAAGAACGATATCGTTTCTGCCGTTTCGGACGGTAAGGCTGCAATGAGCTTGGGGTGGCCGAGCTGGTACATTTCGGGCGGCGCAGCAACCGCAAGCTATGCCCGTATTCCCGGCAAGGTTGATGCGTCTTCGACAGATCAGCCCTCCGGCGTGATTGGCAACTGGATGATGGGTGTGACCGCAAACACGCAGAATAAGGATTTGGCAATCAAATTGCTGGAATACCTGACCAGCGCCGAGACGCAGAAGTCCGCAGCCGATGTTGGTGCGGTTCCGACCCGTACCAGTGTGTTCCAGGATACGGAGCTTTCTGCGAAGTATCCGTTCTATGCAACGCTGCTGGATGCGACCGAAAACTCCCGCGTTCGTCCGCGCACCCCGCTGTGGAGCCAGATTGAAGAGGCTTACGGTATTGAGCTATCCAACGCAATTGCCGGACAGAAGGATATCGACACCGCGCTCGCTGATGCAAAGGCACAAATCGAGAAGATTGTAAAGTAAACGTAATTTTAGATCCGAGGCGTCCGTCCGTGGCTGTACTGCCGCGGACGGAGATACGCCCGCATACAAACGCGGCGCCTGACGGAACCGAGGTGGAGGATAATATGAAAAAAAGCAATAAGCTATACGCGTATTTGATGAGCTCTCCGGCAATGCTCGTACTTACGGTTCTGAGTATATTTCCGTTGCTGTTTGTGATTTACTACAGCTTTACAGATTACTACTATCTTTCTTCCGGCAAGCCGGCGTTCATCGCTTTGGAAAACTACACCGATTTATTTGCCGATCAGTATTTTCGGCAGGCTCTCTGGAACACCGTAAAATTTACGGTTTTGGCGGTCTTTTTTGAAGTTCTCGTCGGACTGGGCATGGCGGTTCTAATTAACAGCGTAAAGCATCATCAAAAGCTGCTACGGACGGTGACGCTGCTGCCCGATCTGCTGCCCCCAGTCACAGTGGCGCTGATGTGGCAGATTATGTTCTCAAACAACTATGGTCTGTTCAACAACATTCTTGGCCTGTTCGGACTTGATCCGGTTAACTGGCTACAGGATGTAGGTACTGCATTTTATTGCATCCTCGTCATTGATATCTGGCAATATGCGCCGTTTGTATTCCTGCTTCTATATGCTGCACTGCAATCCGTGCCGCAGGATCAATACGAAGCGGCGGCGATTGACGGTGCAAACGCTTGGCAGCGGTTTACGCGCATCACTTTGCCGAGTATTTCAAAAAATATCATCATGGTCGTACTGCTCCGTGTCATCGACACCTTCCGACTGTTCGATAAGGTCAATATCCTGACCAAGGGCGGTCCGGCAAACTCTACGGCTACCATCACACAGTACATTTATCAGTATGTTGTAAAGCGCAACCAAATCGGCTACGGCTCTGCCGCAACGGTCATTATGACTGTGATTGTACTGATTTTAGCATGCGGTTATATTCGAGAGAATTTCCGCAAGAATTCTGCACAAAAGGGTTGATATCAGCCTTGCAAACCCGATGAGAAAGGCGGTTGCTCATGGCAGCTACGATTGATGACGTCGCAAAACTCGCAGGCTGTTCTATTACAACGGTCTCGCGTGTTTACAGTGTGCCGGATAAGGTGCGTCCGGCAACGCGCGAGCGCATTCTGCATGCGGCAGAGGTGCTGCAGTACTCGCCGAATGCGATTGCACGGGCAATGGCGCGGCAAAAGAACAACAGCATTGCATTTGTAGTGGATGAAAAACATTATCCCATTATGCAGAATCCGTTTTATTCCGAAATTGCCGAAGCAGTGCAGCAGGAGGCGGAGAGCAGGGGATATAACGTTTATATCACCTCGACCGGCGCATCTTCACAGGCGTCTGACCTTTTTATGCGAAAGCGCATGGATGGCGTTGTTCTTGCGGGGCAAGCGGATCAGGCCTTGCTGGCCCGCCTGCATACGCAGGGCATGCCGATTGTGTTGGTAAACAACCGGATTGACCTGACCGATGTACCCTCCATCACTTCGAACGACTACAGCGGAACGGTGTTGGCCATTGAACATCTCATTGACAAGGGGCATAAGCGAATTGGTCTGCTTGCGGGAAATTTGTTCCGATATGTCTCGGCGAGCCGTAAGCAAGCGTACACAGATACGATGATACGGAATGGCTTGACGATAGATGAACGATATGTTTGCTCTGTTGAAGCTACGCAGGAAGCGGCACGGCTTTGCACCGAGCAATTGCTTGATTTGACGGATTCGCCAACGGCGCTATTTTGTATGAACGACCGAATCGCAATCGGCGCAATGAAAGCCGCGCTGCGGCGTGGACTTCGTGTGCCGGACGATCTTGCGGTTGTTGGTTATGACGGGAGTAGCATTTGCACGGTGATTGAACCGGAACTGACCACGGTGTGCGTGAATACGGAAGCAATGGGTCGGCAAAGTGCAAAAATGCTGATTAAGCTGATTGAGGGAAAAACGCCGAAGGAAATGCAAATTGTTTTGCAACCCAGACTGATTGTGCGGGGTTCCACATAAAATATCAAATACCCGCCTGCCCCATGTCAAGAACAACAGGGGAGTCGGTAAAAATGAATGTGAAATTGCCGTTGCCTTAGGGTAACGGTGATTTTTTTATGCAGGAACGCCAGCAACGGATTTGGCAGCGCATACCCCGCTTTTAGTTCATAAAAATATCCTCCTAAAGCTGAAATGGATGGTTCCATGGTCAACTTTAGGAGGACTATATTAGTTTTAGCGGATATTTTAACGTGTTTCAGCAACTGCGTTTATCGGGACAGTGGTCAGCGTAATGCGCGAAGAGGGAATGCTCTGGCGTGACATATAGGAGCACAGCCATGCGGTGATATCCGGCGTTGTCTTGCTGTGACGCAAACGTACCACAAGGGAAGCAGTGTCCGCAGTGAAGCGCTGCACGGTAGCGGAATACGCATCTCCAGCGGTTCCTTCGGCATCTCCCGTGTCAAACGTCGAATCCCACAGGCGATACCCCTCGGCAATGAGTCGGTCACGTTGCGCACGGGTTAATTGACCGCAGCCGTCCGCATTAGAAACGATGCGGGTGCTGACACCGGTCAGAAAAGACAGCTTTTCATTCGCGGCGGTTAGTGCGGTAGCCATGTTATCCGGCGTGGTATCTGTGGTGCTGTAAAGCAGCAGAGCCGGGGTGTGACCCTCCGCAACAATGCGGCGAATCAGATCATCATCCCATGTGCCGGTATCTGTCGGGAGAAAAAAGGTTGCCGTACGGCCGGCATTTTTGAGTACGTCCAAGGTTGCCGCGGTGTGCTCTGTGGTAGGCCCAAAGAAGGTTAGGTACACAAGAGATGGTTTTTGCGTGGGTTTTTCCTCAACAACGGGCGGCTTTTCGGGCTCATCCGGCTGCGGTTTTGTCGGCTGCACCGACGTGCCGGGATTGGACGGGGATGTATTGCCATAATAGCCATTTACCGCACTGTCGATTTCGCCGGAAGCACTGTTGGCGAAGGAAGAGTCCGACTGTGCACCGCCGTCCGTGATGCGCAGCACCGTCTCCCCGGAAGCGGTAAAGGTGGAGTATGTATAACCGAGTTTGCCGCATACCAGCTTGACCGGCACGTAGATTGTGCTGTTGCGTTCATAAGCGGGGGTGGAATAGCTGTTAAGATTTTGATCGTACACATAACCCTCGGCCAGCGAGAACGTTAGGGTTTCGCCGCCGCCGGACATGCTCAACGTATCGTCTGCATAGGAACTGGATGCTCCGAGCGAGCCGAACACCCCATAGGGTACATACAGCTCACCGCCAAGGCGGGCGGGCATGGTGCTGTCCGATAGAGGAAGCAGCGTATCGTTGACTGCAGTCAGTGTCAGAGCGCCGGCCGAGATTGGAAAAATCATCAGCAGCAACGTCGCACACAGCAGTGCAGACAGCAGGCGGGATGGTCTTCGATTCATGGATTGCGCTCCTTTCCGCGTATATTTCTAAAATATTATATCAAATTCCGAACGCTTTGTCACCTTCTTATACAAAAACAACTTGCTTTATCTAGCAAAAGTGCTATAATTAAAAGCGAAAATATCTGATATAGAAAGAGTGATCACCATGCTGCAGATCAAGACCCAGCTTACCACAGAAAAAAAGCCCAAGCCAGACGAAAACAATCTCGGCTTCGGCATTCATTATACCGATCATATGCTGATTGTCGACCACGACGAGGAGCAGGGTTGGCACGATGCGCGCATTGTACCCTATGCGCCGCTGTCGCTCGATCCTGCGGCTATGGTGCTACATTATGCAATGGAGTCCTTTGAGGGACTCAAGGCCTATCGTACGCCGGATGGCTCAATTCAGCTTTTTCGTCCCGACAAGAACGCTGAGCGTATGATCAACACGAACCGCCGTATGTGCTTGCCGGCTCTTCCGGTTGAGGACTTCGTGCAGGCGGTTAAGACCTTGGTCAAGGTAGAGGAGGATTGGGTTCCGCATGCGGAGGGGACCAGCCTGTACATCCGTCCCTTCGTCATTGCAACAGAGCCGCATCTGGGTGTTCGTCCGTCCAAGACACATCAGTTTATTATTGTTTGCTCGCCTGTCGGCGCATATTATTCGACCGGCATCAATCCGGTTAAGATTTTTGTTGAGGATGAGTACACCCGCGCTTGTCCGGGCGGCACCGGCTTTACCAAGTGCGGCGGCAACTATGCAGCATCGCTGATTTCTCAGGTAAAGGCGCATGATCTCGGCTATGAGCAGACGCTGTGGCTGGATGGTGTTGAGCACAAGTATGTCGAGGAAGTCGGTTCGATGAACTGCTTCTTTAAGATTGACGGCACAGTGTACACCGCGCCGACCGTGGGCACGGTTCTGCCGGGTGTTACCCGCATGAGCTGTATCGACCTGCTCAAGCACTGGGGTGTTCCGGTGTCGGAAGAGCGACTGCCGATTGCGGATGTCATGCAGGCTTCCGAGGACGGAAAATTGGAAGAGGTGTTCGGTACAGGTACGGCGGCGGTTATTTCACCGGTGGGTGAACTGCGATACGAAGAGCAGGTTGCTTACATCAACGACGGCAAGATCGGTGAGATTACACATAAGCTGTATGATACGCTGACCGGCGTTCAGTGGGGCAAGCTTCCCGATGAGCTGGGTTGGACCGTTAAAGTCAACTAAAAGAAGAACTGCCCTGTGCGTTGCACGGGGCAGTTTTGCGCTATAAAAGCGTCAATTGGTTTTCTGCCAGATTGATAACAGTAAGATTGCTTGCCTGTGCCATGCGCACGGTTTGCGCAGTACCACCCGGACGGCCGTCAAAATAGCAGATTAAACGGGAAGATGCATCAACCATAAAACGGTTACGCTCCGCATAGCAGCCGGTATGGTAGCCGCGTGACAGAATGAGTACCTGATCGGCATGTAGAAGAACGTGGTTGAATGTGGCTTTCCAGTCGGCAGAGAAGTGATCGGCCTGTGCATCAAATGGAATCGCACACAGCAGCTTCAAGCTGTGTTTCTCCCGTGCGCGCAGCACGGCCTGTGCCGCCCATAAATCAAACCCGGTGGACATCCCTGTGAAAAAGCGAAGAATGCCTTGAGCTACCGCGTCTGCAATTGCTTCATCTAATCGCTGCGTGAGCAGGGAAAGGGCAGCGGTGTCCTCCGCCGGAAAGGGCATTTTTTCAGCGCGGTAACCGGTAAAGCAGCAGGTGATTGGTCGTAGGTCTTGCATGTCACACCTCAAATACGAACGTTTGTTCCTTTTATCCAGTATACTCCAGTCCTTTTCAAAACGCAAGTTGTAAAGAAAGAAAAAAACTGGTACAATACTGATAGGTAAATGAAGGGAGGAACCGTATGAACGGACAAAACCGATTGATTTACCTGATCAAACGAATGATTTATCGGTATTTTGGCGACGGAATTCCGCAGGCAGCAGCTGAATTGTCATATTTTTTGCTGTTTTCGCTTTTCCCGCTGCTGATGTTTTTGAACTCGGTACTTGCGCGGCTGAATATTTCGTTCGAAAGCATCGCGCCTGTATTAGAAACACTGCCGCGCAGCTTGCGCACGCTGATTGAGTCCTATTTAACTTATATTTCGGCACTGCCTTCAGTCAGCCCTATGGTCATCGGTATCGCGTTGACGCTGTATTTCCTGTCCCGTGCCGTGCGTTCGATGATGCGGACGGTCAACGACATTTATCATGTGGAACTTCGCCGCGGACCGGTAATGAATTTTATGATTTCGGTGGGGATTACAGCCGGATTTCTGGTGTCGGTCGTGTGCAGCTTTGTGCTGGTCGTTGTCGGACGTACTATTTTGCGGCTGCTGCCGCAGTTCGTGCTAATTCCGCAGGCAGTCCTGGATATTACACAGCATACGAGCTTTTTGCTGATGATTGCAATCATCTTTTTGTTTCTCATGCTGTTTAACCGCGTTGTACCGAATCTTCGAATGCGATTTCGGGAGGTTTGGCCGGGGGCGTTGTTTTCGCTTGTTGCGTGGCTGCTGGTTTCGTGGGCATTTTCGTTTTACGTGGACAATATGGCGCGATATTCCGTTTTATACGGCTCGCTTGGCGCTATTATTGTGCTAATGCTGTGGCTGTATCTGGTCAGCATGATTTTACTGATGGGACCGCAGCTGAATCATACGTTGGTGATTATGCGGCTCTATCGAATGGAGACCGGTAAAGAATAGAGGAGGAAAAGATATGAAAGTTGTAGCAATCAATGGCTCTCCCCGCAAGGACGGAAACAACGCCAAATGCTTGGAGGTGATTGGCAAGGTACTGGAGAAAGAAGGCATTGACTTTGAAGTGGTTCAGCCGGGTGCACGGGTGCATCCGTGCTTGGCGTGCTATCACTGCTTGGACAACGGCACGCTGCGCTGCATTCAGAACGATGATGGCGTCAACGAGATCATTGCAAAATGCATCGAAGCGGACGGCATTATTCTGGCGTCGCCTGTTTACCACGGTGGCATTGCAGGCAACATGAAGTGTGTGCTTGACCGCCTGATACTGGCTGCCGGCTGCGGCGATAACCAGCTGCACCATAAGGTCGGCGCGGCGATGTGCACCTTGCGCCGTTCGGGCGGCATGGAGACCTATCAGCAGCTGCTTGGAACAATGAATGCAATGGAGATGGTTCTGGTTACCTCGGATTACTGGAACGCAGTGCACGGCGCTGACGCGGGCGAGGTGGAGCAGGATATCGAGGGACTGGAAGTCATCGAAAAACTGGGTCGGAACATTGCGTGGATGCTCAAGGTGATTGATAAGGCGGGCATTGCGCCGCCGGAGACACACCACCGCACGATGACCAACTTCATTCGCTGAAAAGTATATGCGGAGAAAAGAGACGTGGTACGCGTCTCTTTTTTTGTCTAAAACGCGGACTCGGCAGAAGGGAAAACGCGTGCTATAATGATCAGAGGAAAATCAGAAATAGGATGGAACGACTGCATGACCAAAACGATGACACAAGGCAACCCGGCAAAGTTGGTGCTACTGTTTACGCTGCCTCTGCTGGCCGGTAACCTTTTTCAGCAGTTTTACAATATGATGGATACGCTGATCGTTGGCCGCACGATTGGCGTGAATGCACTTGCCGCGGTTGGCTGCACGGGCAGTATCATGTTCCTTATCATCGGCTTTGTACAGGGTATGACGACCGGCCTGTCCATCGCGACCGCGCAGCGCTTTGGCGCGGAGGACATGGATGGTGTACGGAGAAGCTTTGCGGCATGTATCGTCATTTGCGTCGCAGTTACGCTGATTCTAACGGGGCTGAGCGTACCGTTTGCACGCCCGATTCTGGAATTTATGCGCACACCTGCAGCGATTTTAGACGATGCCTATCATTACATTGTCGTCATTTACCTTGGCACCGGTGCGGCAATGCTGTTCAATCTATTGTCGAATATCATCCGCGCGCTGGGGGACAGCCGCACACCGCTGTATTTTCTGGTGATTGCAAGCGTGCTCAATGTGGTGTTGGATTTGGTGTTCATCCTTTGCTTTGATATGGGAGTGGCAGGCGCGGCGTGGGCTACCGTAGTGGCGCAGATGGTTTCGGGCGTGCTGTGCATCCTGTATATCATCAAGCGGTTTCCGATGCTGCATCTGCGGCGTGCTGACTTTAAGCTAACCGGCGCGGAGTTGGCGCGTCATGCCGGTTTGGGTCTGCCGATGGGGTTTCAGGCATCGATTATTGGTATTGGCGTTATCATTTTGCAGTTCGTGCTGAACGGTTTGGGAGAGCTGAGTGTTGCGGCGTTTACGGCGGCGCAGAAGATAGAGCAAATTTTCTGCTCGCCGCTCTCATCGTTTGGCATGACTATGGCAACCTACTCGGCACAGAACTACGGTGCGGGTGAGATGGGACGCATTCGGCAGGGCGTCCGCAGCTGTGCGTATATGTCAGTGGGATACTCCATCCTCATCATGGTAATCAATGTACTGTTTGGCGGTTCGCTGACTGCATTGTTTGTAGGTGCGGGAGAATCAGAGGTCATTGCGCTTTCGGCGACCTATCTGCGGATTACCAGTTTGTTTTATCCGACGTTATCGCTGCTGTTTATTTACCGGTACACGCTGCAGGGGTTGGGACAGGGTGTCGTACCGACGATTGCAGGGATTATGGAACTGGTTATGCGCGCACTGGGTGTTGTGCTCCTAGCCGGTGCATTTGGCTTTAGCGGCATTTGTGTAGCCTATGCGTTGGCTTGGCCGGGGTCGATGATACCGTTGCTGATTGCGTATCTGCTGACGATGTATCGTCTTAAATTTAGCGGCCCGCGCGGCGGCTCACCTCATGCCGAGGTTGATTAAAGAAAAGTGCTCTCCACGGAGAGCACTTTTTATTATACTAAATGCAATATAAACTTGACATAATGCAAAAGATAAATTATACTAAGTCCATAAAGAGGTGATGGCGTGAAGAATAAGAAGTTAAAGCTGGCACGGGTGGAAAAGGATCTTTCGCAAGCGCAGTTGGCCAAACTGGTTGGTGTGACCCGGCAGACGATTGGGCTGATTGAAGCTGGCGGATATAACCCGACATTAAACCTTTGCTTGTCCCTTTGCAGGGCATTGGGCAAAACGTTGGATGAATTATTTTGGGAGGAACAAAATGAAACTGTTTGAGAAGAAGGCACGCGATGAACGACTGGTCGCGGAGATTAATCGCACCTATAAAATCGGATTTTTTGTGTTTACAGCAGGCATTGGAATTGATTTGCTTTTGTCCGCATTCCGTGATAGCGCGTTTCCAAGGTTTGAATGGCTGGTGTTTATGGCTGCACAAATCGTATGCGCGGTTTTAAATGTCCGCAAAGGAATCGTATGTGAAGATGCAGACGCGGAATGTGATATTCTTCCGCTGAAGAAGTATCTGCTGATTTCGTGCGCGGTCGGTGCGGGTACGGGGCTACTGTCCTGCGCGATGAATGCGCTGCGCTATTGGCAGAATTTATCGTTTGAACACATATTGATTGCAGCGGGCGCGACCTTTGTATTTGTGTTTTTCTGCACGTCGGTGTTAACCATGATGGCCTTTGCAGTGACATTCTATTGCGCCAAGCGCAGAAGAGATGCGGACATGCGTGCGCTTTTGGAAGAGGAAGAGAGAAAAACATTGGACTAACTAGGGCGTATGCGAAGAATTCATAATTTATTTACGATTTGTTACCAAAATTAAGTTGAATAGGATGCGTGTTCTCCTGTAAAATAGCATTATGGAGAAGTGTATATTTATGGGAAATGGAGGAAACACATGACAGTAGAACACAACATTCTGGAAGTGACTCCCCGCGTCGAAGCGCTTGCGGCGCTTTGCAAGGTCAACAGCAGCATTGATCCCGCACTCTATAGGGAATATGATGTAAAGCGTGGCCTGCGTGACATAGACGGTCAGGGCGTGCTTGCTGGGCTGACCAATATCTCGGACATCATCTCCAAAAAGATGGTGGATGGGCGGCTCGTCCCCTGCGAAGGGGAACTGTTTTACCGCGGTATCAGCATCAATGACTTGGTGCAGGGCTTCATGAAGGACAACCGCAAGGGCTACGAGGAAGTCGCGTATCTGCTTTTATTCGGTGAATTGCCGGATTATAAGAAGCTGTCTGATTTCAAGAGCCTGTTGGCGCAGGGACGTACGCTGCCGACCAACTTTGTGCGTGATGTTGTGATGAAAGCGCCGACGCACGACATGATGAACAGCCTATCCCGCAGCGTGCTAACACTGGCGTCTTATGATACAACGGCGGATGATATCAGCCTGCCGAATGTGCTGCGGCAGTGCCTGATGCTGATTTCGGTCTTCCCGATGCTGTCGGTCTATTCATATCACGCTTATAACCACTATGAGTGCGGCGGCAGCATGTACATTCATTATCCGTCGGACAGCCTCTCTACCGCGTCGAACTTCCTGCGCATGCTGCGGCCGGATATGGAGTATTCTCCGTTGGAAGCGAAAGTGTTGGACTTGGCGCTTGTCCTTCATATGGAGCACGGCGGAGGCAACAACTCGTCGTTTACGACGCATGTGGTCACTTCGTCCGGCACGGATACCTATTCTGCGATTTCTGCGGCACTCGGCTCGCTCAAGGGTCCGAAACATGGCGGGGCAAACATCAAGGTTGTACGCATGTTTGAGGATTTGAAAAAGAATGTAACCGATTTGACGGATGAGTCGGAAGTGGGAAATTATCTGCGCCGCCTGCTAAATCGTGAGGCATTTGATTGCAAGGGTTTAATTTATGGCATGGGACATGCGGTGTATTCCATCTCCGACCCGCGTGCACAGGTGTTTAAGTCCTTTGTAGGACAGCTCGCGCACGAAAAGGGCAGGGAAGAAGATTTCGCTCTGTATGCAATGGTCGAAAAGTTAGCTCCGCAGGTCATTGCCGAGGAACGGCATATCTATAAAGGCGTTTCGGCCAATGTGGATTTTTATTCTGGCTTTGTTTATTCGATGCTCAATCTGCCGCCCGAACTTTATACACCGGTGTTTGCGATGGCACGTATTGTGGGCTGGAGCGCACATCGTCTGGAAGAACTGATTAACACGGATAAAATTATTCGTCCCGCCTATCGTTGTGTGCGGGAAATGGAAGAGTATACCGAACTAAGCCAACGTTAAAAAAGACCCGCTGTGATGTATCACAGCGGGTCTTTTTTACATTTCTTTAAAGGCGTCCTTAACTTTATCCCAAAAGCCCTTGCGCTGAGACTGATTATCGTCAGTCGTATTTTCCTCAAACTCGCGGAGGAGACGCTTTTGCTTCTCGGATAGATTCTTCGGAACCTCAATATTCACACGTACGAACTGGTCGCCGCGGCCGCGGCCGTTCACATTCTGAATGCCCTTGCCCTTCATGCGGAAGACGGTGCCCGTCTGTGTGCCCTCGGGAATCTTATATTCGATGCGGCCATCAATGGTCGGTACTTGCAGCGAGTCACCAAGTGCGGCCTGTGCAAATGAAATCGGAATTTCACAGATGACATTGGAACCGTCGCGCGTAAATACCGGATGCGGCCGAATCGAAACCGTCACCAACAAGTCGCCGGACGGGCCGCCGTTTACACCGGCATTGCCCTGACCGCGCAGCTGAATGGACTGGCCTTCATCGATACCAGCCGGGACATTTACCTTCAGCGTGCGCGATTTGCGAACGCGTCCGGCACCGCTGCATTTCGAGCAGGGGGTCTTGACAATCTTGCCCGTGCCGTGGCAATGCGGGCACGCAGCCTGCGTCTGGAACATACCGAGAGGGGTGCGCTGGGTCTGCGTCACCGTGCCGGTACCGCGGCAGTTCGAGCAGGTCTCGGGACTTGTTCCCTTGGCCGCTCCGGTGCCGCCACACTCTTCGCAGTTTTCAATACGATCGATTGTAATTTCTTTTTCGCAGCCAAATGCGGCTTCCTCAAAGGAAAGGATTACGCTCTGCCGGATGGATTCGCCGCGCTGCGGGGCATTGCGCCGCGTGGTCGAGCGCCCGCCGCCAAAACCGCCGCCGAAGAACGAGCTAAAGATATCTCCTAGATCACCAAAATCGCCAAAACCGCCGCCGTATGCACCGCCTGCGCCGCCGCCATAGCTAGGGTCGACGCCTGCAAAGCCGAATTGATCATATTTTTGACGCTTTTCCTTGTCGGAAAGTACCTCGTAAGCCTCGTTTAGTTCTTTAAACTTCTCGGCGGCTTCGGGATTATCTCGGTTTAGGTCGGGGTGGTATTGTTTGGCGAGTTTGCGGTGCGCTTTTTTGACTTCATCGTCCGATGCGCCTTTTTGAACGCCCAGCACCTCATAATAATCTCTTTTGTCAGCCATGCTTATCTACCTCAAAACAGGAGGACAGGCGGACCGAAAAGCGGCCCGCCCTGTCTTCTGGTGTCTTACTTCTTATCGTCGTCGTGGACTTCGGTGAAGTCCGCGTCAACAAAATCACCCTGTGCGCCTGCGCCCGGCTGACCGCCCATATTGGGGTCACCCTGCGGTGCCTGCTGCTGATAAATCTTGCTGGCCAACTCGCCGAACTTCGTAGAAAGACCGTCGGAAGCCATCTTAATCATCTCGTTGTCAGTGCCCTTGAGTGCTTCCTTCACCTTTTCGATTTCGGACTGTACGGCAGCCTTCTCGTCAGCAGACAGCTTATCGCCCAAATCGGTCAGCGCCTTTTCGGACTGGAATACAAGCTGCTCCGCACTGTTGCGGATTTCAACCGATTCCTTGTTCTTCTTATCCTGCTCGGCAAACTGCTCTGCCTCACGCATCGCCTTGTCAATTTCGTCCTGAGACAGGTTGGTAGAAGCAGTGATGGTAATCTTCTGCTCCTTGCCTGTGCCGAGGTCCTTGGCAGAAACGTTTACGATGCCGTTGGCATCGATGTCGAACGTAACCTCAATCTGCGGCACACCGCGGGGAGCGGGAGCGATGCCGTCGAGGGTGAAGCGGCCAAGCGTCTTGTTGCCGGCAGCCATGTCGCGCTCGCCCTGCAGCACATGAATCTCAACGGAGGGCTGATTGTCAGCCGCGGTAGAGAACACCTGGCTCTTCTTGGTGGGAATGGTGGTGTTGCGTTCAATCAGCTTGGTGCACACGCCGCCAAGGGTCTCAATGCCGAGAGACAGGGGGCAAACGTCAAGCAGCAGTACGTCCTTGACTTCGCCGCCAAGCACGCCGCCCTGAATAGCAGCGCCGATTGCAACGCACTCATCGGGATTGATGCCCTTGAAGCCTTCCTTGCCGGTGATGTTCTTTACCGCATCCTGAACGGCAGGAATACGCGAGGAACCGCCAACAAGCAGCACCTTAGCAAGGTCGCCCGATGCCAGGCCTGCGTCCGACATTGCCTGACGAACCGGGCCCATGGTTGCTTCTACCAAATCAGCGGTCAGTTCGTTGAACTTTGCGCGAGTCAGCGTCAGCTCCAGATGCTTAGGACCGGTTGCATCCGCAGTGATATACGGCTGGTTGATCGAGGTCTGCTGCATGCCGGAGAGCTCAATCTTCGCCTTTTCGGCAGCTTCCTTGAGACGCTGCATTGCCATGCGATCCTTGGAAAGGTCAACGCCGTTGGACTTCTTGAATTCGTCAACAATCCAGTTCATGATGCGCTGGTCAAAGTCATCGCCGCCCAGACGGTTGTTGCCAGCGGTTGCGAGCACTTCGAGAACGCCGTCGCCGATGTCGAGGATCGATACATCGAACGTACCGCCGCCTAGGTCGTAAACCATAACCTTCTGCTCGGTTTCCTTGTCAACGCCGTAAGCCAGAGCGGCTGCAGTAGGCTCGTTGATGATACGCAGCACGTCCAGACCGGCAATCTTGCCGGCATCCTTGGTCGCCTGACGCTGAGAGTCGGTGAAATAAGCAGGAACGGTAATAACAGCCTGTGTGACCGTAGAGCCGAGATAAGCTTCCGCGTCAGCCTTCAGCTTCTGCAGAATCATAGCAGAAACCTCCTGCGGGGAGTACTGCTTGTCATCAATTTTCACGCGGTAGTCGGTGCCCATCTCGCGCTTGATGGAGATGATGGTGCGATCGGCGTTGGTAACGGCCTGACGCTTTGCGACCTGACCGACCATGCGCTCGCCATCCTTAGAAAATGCAACGACAGACGGAGTGGTGCGCGCACCTTCCGCGTTTGCGATAACGACGGCTTCGCCGCCCTCCATGACTGATACGCAAGAGTTTGTCGTACCAAGGTCAATACCAATGATTTTGCCCATAATTCAAGCACTCCTTTATGAATAGATGTTTTATTGTAATGTTAGTTGGCAACCTTGACCATGGAATGGCGGATTACCTTATCACCGATTTGGAAGCCCTGCTGAAACACCTCGGCAATGACATTCTCAGCGAGACTGTCATCCTCGACGTGCATGACGGCGTTGTGCAGATTCGGATCAAATGCGATGCCTTCGCCGGACTCAATCAGCGTTACGTTTAAGCTCTTCAGACTGTCCAGCAGCTGATTCATGGTCAGCTCCACGCCCTTTTTATACTCAGCGTCCGTTGTCTCGACCTTAAGCGCACGCTCGAGGTTGTCATAGGTTGGTAGCAGCGCCTTGACTGCGAAGCTGACCGCTTCCGCGTGCGCCTGTTCGCGTTCGCGCTGGCTGCGTTTACGGAAATTGTCATACTCGGCAGCCATGCGCAGATAACGATCGTTTAAATCATCATGCTTGGCCTTCCAATCCTCCGCAGGAGCGGTGGTTGCTTCGGCGGATGCGGTGGTTTCCGCCGCCGTCTGTTCGGTTACGTCCTCGGCAGTCTGCTGTGTCTGTTCGGCTGCTTCGGGCTGTTTCTTCTTGCTCATGTCGTTTTCATGCCTCCGTTATTCTTTTTCATCCAAAAACGTTTCGGCGATCAGCTGGTTCAGTCCCTTTGCAAAGCGGGACAGCTTGGCGGAAAGTGCGGCATAATCCATACGGGTTGGGCCGACAATGCCAATCACGCCTTGACCGACTGTGCCGATGTCGTATTTCGCATAAATGGTAGAGGTTTCGCTTAGCGGGTTTTGACCGTTTTCCGGTCCGATAAAAATTTGCACGCCGTCAATTTTGCGCTGAATGGGAAGCAGATGATTGTTATCATCCATATAATCAAGCAGCGTTTGTGCTTTTTTGGTATCGTGATATTCGGGAAAGCGAAGCAGCTTGCTTGCGCCCTCCAGATATACCCGCTGACTGCCCAGTTCCTCAATCAGTTCGGCCAGATACTCTGCGACAGGGGCGAGCAGCGCGGTCAAACCGGCAGCGCGGCGCACGATGTCAAAGCGCTCGGCAGAAATGTTTGAAAGGGGAAGTCCGGTTAATGTCTGATTCAGCACATAGGTTAAAAGCTCGGCCTCGTCTTTGGAGACCTCGGTCATCGTGCGAACCATTTTATTTTTGACCGTGCCCGACTGCGTAACGACCAAAATGACGAAATTCAATCGATCGACCGGGATAATCTCGAACTGTCGAATTGAGGTCTGCGTCATGGTTGGTGTAATGGCAACGGATGCATAGTCAGTTAATGTAGAAATCAGTCGGCCGGCTTCTTGAATCAGATGATCGAGCTCCTGAACCTTACCCTTCATCATCTGGGAGAGGGACGGCTCTTCACTGCCGGCAATTTCCTCCGGCTGTGCCATCAGTTCGTCAACATACAGGCGGTAACCCTGCGGGGAGGGAACACGACCTGCAGATGTGTGCGGTTTTTCAAGAAAGCCAAGCTCCTCTAATTCGCTCATCTCATTACGGATGGTAG
The DNA here is from genome assembly GCF_951230135.1 of Butyricicoccus sp. Marseille-Q5471. Lineage (GTDB taxonomy): Bacteria > Bacillota > Clostridia > Oscillospirales > Butyricicoccaceae > Agathobaculum. Next base: position 98,132 of record NZ_CATNVC010000009.1, read on the forward strand.
CGGAAGAAAAGGGGAGTTCAGGTCTGGCGGTCAGTGCTTTGGACCCAACCGGTTCAGCCGTGCGGATATAGTCGCCGATGATGGCCTTCAGTATTTGCTTTTTGCGTTCCGAAAGCTCCATATGGCGTTCTCCTTTCAGGCTTAGCACTCCATCCATCTGAGTGCTAAAACTAATTTACCACCGTGGGAAGGTAAAGTCAAGAGACGTTTTTGAACATTCTGTTAAATGAGAATACCGTAATTTATCATAGCTAGGAGCGAGTTTCCAGATGCGCGAAAAAAACTCGCCAAAAAGTTGTACGGAGAAGTGAAAAGGATTGCATTCTTTCAAGGGAAATGATATCATAAGATGGTGAAGAAGAGGGTTGTCTAACGGACAATCACAATACAATTTACATGCAAGAGAAGGAGAAATCCCATGAAGGAAGTCAAAGTTGGTATTGTTGGATTGGGTCGTCTGGGCTCGGTTCACGCAGAAAACCTCGCGTTTAAAATCCCCGGCTGTAAGCTGATGGCTGCTTGCTCACTTGAGCAAAAGGAGCTTGACTGGGCCAAGACCGATTTGAAGGTTGATTTTGTAACGACCGATTATAAGAAGATGGTGGATGAGGCTGATATCGAAGCGGTTGCTATCGTTTCCTCCTCGCCGGAGCATTGCTGGATGATTGAGTACGCACTCGATGCAGGTAAGCATGTGTTCACCGACAAGCCGCTCGGCTGTTCGCTCGAGGAGTGCAAGCGCGCTGAGGCTGCGGTGGAGCGTCATCCGGACAAGCTGTTCTTCCTTGGCTTCATGCGTCGCTACGATCCGTCCTATGCGGATGCAAAGGCGCAGATCGAGGCTGGTAAGGTTGGCAAGCCGTATCTGGTGAAGGCAACCGGCCTGGATCCGGAAGCTTGCGTGGAAAGCTGCATTCAGTTCTGCAAGACTTCGGGCGGTATCTTTATCGACGCGGCTTCGCATGATGTTGACCTGATGCGTTGGTTCCTCGGCGGCGAGGTGACCGAGGTTTATGCAGCAGGCACGACCTTCAAGCATCCCGAATTTGCTGCGGGCGGCGATACCGAGACCGGCATGGCGATGCTTAAGTTTGATAACGGCACGGTTGCATTCCTGCACGTTGGCCGTACTGCGCCGCACGGCTACCACACCGAAACTGAAATTGTCGGCACTGACGCGCACATCCGCGTTGCAGGCATTCCGTGGAAGAACCGCGCGATGATTTTTGATGCAAACGGCGCTTGCCAGCCGATTATTGAGAACTTCCCGCAGCGCTTCGCAGAAGCTTACCTGCTGGAAATGGTTGATTTCATCAAGTGCATTCAGGAGGATCGCAAGCCTGAGCTGACCGTTTATGACGGCACGAAGGCCACGCTCGTTACTTATGCAATTACCGACTCTTTCCACTCCGGCAAGCCGGTTCAGGTTGAGTACAAGTAAACATATAAAAGAAGCTGTCTCATATGAGACAGCTTCTTTTATATTACTGCCCATCATTCACCGAAGACTTCCTTTTTGAGCCGCAGACCGGTCGGTGTAGTAGCAAGCCCGCCCTGACTTGTTTCCTTCAGCGAGCAGGGGAGGGCATCACCCACGCGCCGCATGGCGTCCACCACTTCATCAACCGGAATCTTGCTTTCAACGCCTGCAAGCGCCATGTCGGCCGAGGTAAACGCAATGGCGATACCGGATACGTTACGCTTAATACATGGGATTTCGACCAACCCTGCAACGGGGTCGCAGATGAGTCCGAGTTGATTTTTAATCGCCATCGCGCAGGCATGCGCAGCTTGTATGGGTGTGCCGCCTGCCATTTCGACAAGTGCCGCGGCAGCCATCGCAGCAGCCGAGCCGCACTCGGCCTGGCAGCCGCCCTGCGCTCCAGAAATGGAGGCCCGGTCCGCAATGACCATACCAATTGCACCGGCGGTGAAAAGTGCCATCACGGCAATTCTTTCATCAAGGCCGCGCTCCTCGAGGACGGTCAGCACGGTGCCCGGCAGGATACCGCACGAGCCGGCTGTCGGCGCAGCGACGATTTTACCCATGGCAGCGTTGTACTCGCTGACGGCGATTGCACGTGTCATTGCCCCACATAAGAAGGTGCCCTGAAGACCGCCGGTTTTCGCATATGCTGCCATTTTGGCCGCATCGCCGCCTGTCAGGCCGGAGGTCGAGCGCAGGGTAGGGGACTTGCCGGCTGCAACGGCCTGCTGCATTACGTGTAGGCTGTCGGCCATTCGTGTGTAGAGCGTCTCAGCAGGGGTTTCAATCTGCGCCGCTTGGTCAGCCAACACGAGCTCGGAAATGGTCGTGCCTGCCTGCTCAGCCGCGTGACATAAGGCCTCAATCGAGTCATAATCCATGAAAAACAACCTCCTTACAACGCACGAATCAATACGACATGAAGGATATGAGGCAGTGTACGGAGGCCTCCAATCAGCTGATCAGGGACATCGCCGTCCACTTCGATGGTCATTACGGCTTCACCGCCTTTTTGAGGTCGAGATAGCCGGAAGTTGCCAATGTTTGCGCCGGATTCAGCCATGAAATTGGTAACGGCGGCAATTGTCCCGGGCTTGTCCTGATGCAGAACAAGCAGTGTATTAAACTGTCCTGTGAAAGAAACCTGCATTCCGTTGATGTCAGTGACCACAATATTGCCGCCGCCGATGGATGCCCCCTGTACTTTGCACACGGCGCCGCTTTCCCCCGTCAGGCTGATGCGCACAGTATTGGGATGCGCATTGGGAATATCGGTTTCGGTGATGGAAAACGCAAGTCCGCTTTGCTTTGCGAGGCTAAGTGATTGCCGAATGCGCTCATCGTCCGCGTGCATGCCCATAATACCGGCGATGAGTGCTTGATCTGTTCCGTGTCCCTTGTGGGTTTGGGCAAACGAGCCGGAAAGCTCGATTTTGGCCTTTGCCGCCTTTTCTCCGAGAATCTTCCATGCAACGCGCCCCAAACGCACCGCGCCGGCGGTGTGAGAGCTGGATGGGCCAATCATCACAGGCCCTATGATATCAAAGACGTTCATGAATCTCTCCAATCTGTTCCGATTGCCTGATTCGTACATGGGCACTGTGCGAACAATCAGGTGTCATGTTTTTTGTATTTCTCTAGTGTTTGTTCCTGCGCTTTTTCTCATACTTGTTTTGCTGTGTTTCCTTTGCATCACAAAAATCCTCCGGAAAATTCCGGAGGATTTCAAAGGGATTAAGAGAGCTCGTCTTGCACAAGATAGCGTCCCATGAGTACGCCCATCACGGATGCCATCATCAGTCCGCGCGTCCAGCCGGACGAGTCGCCGAGGCAGTGCAGGCCGTGGACGTTGGTATGAAAATGATCATCCATCTTGACACGGTTAGAGTAGAATTTTAATTCAGGGGAGTAGAGTAGAGTTTCGATAGACGCAAATCCAGGTACAACGTGATCCACTGCCTGCATGAAATGAATGATGTTTACCATGGATCGATACGGCATTGCAGCGGTGATATCGCCCGCAACCGCGTCCGGCAGAGTGGGCACAAGGTTCGATCGGCTGAGCTCATTTTGCCAGGTGCGCTTGCCGTCGAGAATATCACCGAAACGCTGAACCAGTATATGGCCGTCGCCTAGCATGTTCGTCAATTCACCAACCTTTTGCGCATAGGCAATGGGTTGATTGAACGGATGCGAGAAATTGTGCGAGCAGAGAATGGCTAGGTTGGTATTGTTGGATTTAAGCTCCTTGTAGGAATGGCCGTTTACGACCGCTAAATCGTCGTCGTAGTTTTCCTGCGAGACAAAGCCGCCCGGATTTTGACAGAAGGTGCGAACCTTGTTTTTGAACGGCAGCGGATAGCCGATTAATTTGGATTCATAAAGAACGTTGTTGACGTTCTCCATTACCTCGTTGCGTACCTCGACACGCACGCCGATGTCGACAGTGCCGGGCTGGTGCGCGATGCTGTGCTCTTGGCAAATGCGTTCCAGCCAATCAGCGCCACGGCGACCGGTTGCAATGACGGTATGCGAAGCGCGAATCTCCTCTGTTTCCGTACCGCGCGCAATGGATACGCCAAGACAGGTTTCACCGTCCAGAATGAGATTACGGCATTCCCAACCGAACAGAATCTCAATATCATTTTCGAGCAGATGATGCTCAATCGCGCCATAAATTTGCTGCGCCTTTTCCGTGCCAAGGTGGCGAATCGGGCAGTCCACAAGCTTGAGACCAGCCTGAATCGCACGTTTGCGAATTGCCTTGACTGCATCGGTGTTTTCGGCACCTTCCACGTGTTCGTCCGCACCAAATTCAAGGTAAATCTGATCGGTATATTCGATAGTCTCCTGCGCCAGACCCGCACCGATTAAGTCGGGCAAATCACCGCCGACTTCGCACGAAAGAGAGAGCTTGCCATCCGAAAACGCGCCGGCGCCAGAAAAACCGGTGGTGATATGGCAATAGGGTTTGCAGTTGACGCATCTTCCGGTTTTTGATTTGGGACAGTGACGCTTTTCGACCGGCTGACCTTTTTCTACCATAATGATTTTCTGCCGGCTGCCCTGGCGGCGCAGCTCAAGCGCAGTAAAGATGCCTGCCGGGCCCGCACCAACAATGACAACATCTGTATTCATATAACATCCTCCTCAAAAATGAAAAAACTGCCTGTTGGAACTATACCAGTCCCTTGTGGGAGTGGCGTAGTCAACTGTTAGGCAGTCGGTAGAAACATACATCCGAATCATGTATTTATACGCTTGATTCCACTGGCTATCTTACCATAGGATGCCGCTGAAATCAAGAGGAAATACGGTTTCACGGTTAAGTGCCGCATGAAAAAATACAGCCGCCCATAAGGGCGGCTGCTGCACTATCAATAGAGGGCAGGTTTTTCGATCATTTCGATTTTTTTGAACATGCCGGTACCACGAGAACGGTTAAGGGCGTCCGCGGCAACACAGGCAGCATAGCCGTCCCAAGCAGAGGGACCGGTCGGGCCGCCATTGGCGAGGGAATGAACCCATTCGGTCAATTCAATATCATATGCTTCGATAAAGCGATCCTTCCAGTCGGTCAGAATGGGGAAGGAGCGTGCGGCATCCGAGCGTTTAACCACTGCGTAGGGGTCGGGCAGATTGAGCGTACCCTTCTCGCATACCACCTGACACTGAATGTCATAGCCGTAGGCATCAGCGACCTGAACCTCAACATCGATGCGTGCGCCGGATTTTGTCTCGAGCAGCACAATCTGCGGATTGTCGTAGCCCTTGTTAGACTCTGCCGATTGACGTACCTTCAGAACCTGACCGCTCTCGTACTCATCATTGAGCAGCCAGCGGCAAATGTCCAACTCATGAATCGCAACATTGGTTACGCCCATTTCGGTCTGGAAACCGTCCGGCTGAGAAACATTTCGATGGCATGCGTGAATCATCAGGGGAGCGCCGAGTTCGCCGGAGTCGATGATTCGCTTCATTTCTGCATAGCCGCGGTCATAGTGGCGCATAAAGCCAACCTGCACCAGACGCTTTCCGTGTGCGACCTCGGCAGCAATGATTTTTTCACAGTCCTCGGCACTTTGTGCAAGCGGTTTCTCACAGAATACATATTTCCCGTGCGTCAGGCCTTCTAATACATAACCTGCATGGCTGGGATCGGACGAAGCAATCAGGACAGCGTCAACTTCGGGTGCGGCAATCAACTCTTCTCCGGTTGCGTATGCCTTGAGTCCCTGGTATTGAGCCGCTGTTTTACGGGCAGCCTCTTCGAAAAAGTCGGCGCAGGCAACGACCTCGCAGCCGGGCACCAGATTGTTGAGACGGCGGATGTGATCGCGGCCAATCGCGCCGCAGCCAATAACACCAATTTTCAGCATAATTTCGTTCTCCTTTATCGTTTCACTTACTTGATATTAATTCATAATTCCAATAACAGCGTTCACAAGATTGGTTGTAAATCTGAGCGAGCGCTATTAGGATTTGCTCGATATGTTTATCGTAATACACGGCTGCAAACAGGTCAACGGGGATTGAGAAACATTGGGGAGTTGCCCAAATAGCGTCTCAAGTTTTCGTGAAAATAACATGTGCAGCACAATGGACGCGGCTTTTATGATTGTGCGTTGTGCGCACTTTTTCTTGACGGAGTAACCTTTGCTTTCGTATAATAAAAAATAGAGGAGGGGGATTACATGGCAGTGACTATTAAGCAGATTGCTGCGCTTGCAGGAGTATCCCGCGGTACAGTCGACCGGGTGCTGCATAACAGACCCAATGTACATCCGCTGGCACATAAAAAGGTACAGGATGCCATCCGTGCGCTTGGCTACACACGAGAAGAGAAGAGCACGGTTGCCAAAACCGTAGTGATGCTGATCCCTCAGTGGCAGGATGGACACTTCAACCGACAATTAATCAGTGGTTTGCGCCGCGCTCAGCGCTACATTGCCGATGAATCGTTTCAACTGATTGAGCAGCCGTTGTATACAATGACAACACAGGAACTGCTGCAGGCTATGAATAAGCATCTACAAAATGGAGTAGATGGTTTGATTGTGCGTGCAGAAAACACGCCGGAGATGCGTCAGGCGATTGAACGGGCAACCAGTGAGGGTGTCACGGTAATAACCTATGATGCAGATGTGCCGGACAGCGGACGTCTTTGCCATATCGGACAAGAACTTTGGCGGGCAGGCGGAATTGCAGCGGGGATTATGGCCAAGCTGATTCGTCCGCCGGAACATGTACTGGTTGTAGCGGGAAATATGCGTCTGGAGGCGCATAAGGGCAGAGTAGATGGCTTTTGCCGACGGTTGCGTGCGCTGGGATTCGATGCAGATGCTTATCGCATCATTGAGACGAATGAAATGCACCATTTGACAAGTGAACTGGTTACACGTGCGCTGAATGAAGATTCATCTTTGCGAGCAATCTACATGGCAACGCAGCCGATTGCGGGGTGTATTGAAGGCATTCAGCGCGCACATGCACACCCGGTTCGTCCGCATGTTATCTGCAACGACCTGACGCCTACTGCCAAGCGCTATTTACGTGAAGGAGCAGTTGATTTTGTGATTGGACAGGCTTTTGATCAAGAATCGTTTCGAGCCGCGGTTGCAATGTACCAGATGCTAATGCGCGGAAAACGCCCGGAAAAAGAAATCTATTATACCGATTTAAGCCTGATTTCCCGTGAAATGCTGTAAAAAAGACTGTCTCAGTGAGACAGTCTTTTTTATAATCATAAAGTTGAGATTACTTAGCAGCCAGTCTGCGGGCCTTGGCTTCCATGCGCTCACGGGTTACGTCAATGAACACCGCGACGATGATAACGAGGCCGAGCACGATATTCTGAATCGAGGACGGGGCAGACAGCAGCGTAAAGCCGTTGCGCAGCACCGAGATGATCAGCGCGCCGACCATCGTGCCCCACATCGTGCCCTTGCCGCCCATGAAGGACGCGCCGCCGATGATGCAGGCTGCGATTGCGTCGGTATCAAACGGCTGTACTGCGTTTGCACCGTTGGTGATGCCCGAACGGCCGA
>NZ_CATNVC010000010.1 GCF_951230135.1 Butyricicoccus sp. Marseille-Q5471
GGCTGGCTTCATTTTACCAACTCCTCGGAGGTTGTGCAGTCTTGGCGAAAAACTGTGCACTTTATGTGTCGAAAAACTGTGCAGTTCTATTGGCTGAAAAGTGTGTACTTTATCTTACCATTTACAAGAATCTCAGAACAAAGGTCACCAAAGTTATTATAAAGCATTTACCAGTATGCCAGAATCGCAAATTCAGCAATTGTTAGATTGTATTTATGTAATTGACAAGAGCAGCAATATTGTCGATGTTGAATCTGATATAAAAAAAGCCATTAGATATAGTAGCCTTCCTCAATATATTGATAAAATATGTGAACGTTTGGAAGGTTGGTGGTACAAAAAAGCAATAGAAGCTTTATGCTCAGAAACACCAATATTCATATCTCAGAGTCAAGTGCGTTCACACATAGTTTCTATAGGATTGGAATATGCACCCGACAATTTGCCTATTGATGTGGACGAATCCGAAAACTTCGAATTAGATGAGTTGTCTCCAAATGATCAAATATTTTATGAACAATTAAAGCTGATTTGCTTAGGAAGCAATAGACTGAGAATGGCAATTAGAGATTATTATCGTGCCTTCAAACAGCGAGCAAACTGGGTCAGGGAAGAATTGTTATATACAAATGAGCTGGACAAATATGAAAAAAACTTATTGATGAATGGGAACATTCATTTTATGCAATGCAAGACGAATTGTCAGATTATGGAGATCAAATTACAGAAAATACTAAAGTATTAAATGCAAAAAAACTCTATAAGGAAATTGAAGAAAAGGATATACGTATTAGAGATCGCTGCAGTGATGCATTTGTAATGAGAGGCAGTTATCATATCTTAGCGAATCAGCTTAGAGTAGGATGGCATATTGATTTTTATGAGCGTTTGGCGCAATTATTAAAGAACTGAGGTGATTTATTTGAGGAATTGGGGGCTTAGGGCAAAGGAAGTCGCTTATTTACTTAATCCGGCGTTTTGTGGTAGGTTATTATACAGTTGCATTAAAACATATAATGAGATAACAAAAAGAGCTTTTCCATTTCCTCTTATTTATCTGATTCTTCCATTGATACTTCATAAAAAAACTAGAGAGTGCATATCAAGTCGTACACAATTGATCATATGGCAACAACGATATCCTGAATTATTGATAGGTTTTGCAGAGAGAACAAAAGATATGGTTCAAATAACCAATGAGGCTATGGAGTTTTTGCTCCAAAGTGGTGTCGTACTGTTAACGAACGCTGCAGAGCTTGAAATATCTCAAACGAGCCGACCACTCAGTAAGACAAAATATGTTAATGACGAAATCAGAGATTGCCTTAATAAAAGCGAACACGTTGCAAAATGGTTTGCTGCAGCAGGAAAAGTTGAAACAGTATATGTTGGTTTGGGGGTAAGACCATGATGCAGATACGAGAATTAGTCATATACGGATTAAATGGACAAGTAAGGCATTTGCCATTTCAATTAGGAAAAGTGAACATAATATCCGGAAAATCGAAATCCGGAAAATCGGCTGTAGGCGACATAATTGACTATTGCCTAGGCGGGAGTTCTTGTGATATTGCAGATGGCGTAATTAGAGAAAATGTGTCGTGGTATGGATTGCTATTGCAGTTTGATAGCGAAAGAGTGTTTGTAGCTCGCCAAAATCCGCCTCCTGGTCAACAGTCGACGGGATTTTGTTATATTGAGGTCGGAGAAAAGATTGAAGTTCCTGAAAAATGTGATTTTGTTTCCAATACTAATGTTGCTGGATTGGAGGAGGCCTTAACTAAGAGATTAGGCATTTCTGAAAATCTAAATATACCGCCGGACGGACAAAGCCGTGATCCTTTAGCAGCTAATATTCGACATGCATTATACTACTGCTTTCAAAATCAAGATGAGGTAGCAGCAAAAACTTTTTTATTTCATAAGCAGTCAGAGGATTTTATTACGCAAGCCATAAAAGACACTTTGCCATATTTTTTAGGTATAGTGAATGAGGAAGCGTTAGCCTTAGAAAATGAAAGAAGTATTCTAAAAAGAAGATTAGCAATTGAAAGACGTAGGCTAGAAGAAAATAGAATGCTTCAAGGAGGAGGCTTGCAAAGAGCCATTTCGTTAATATCTGAAGCAAAGTATGTAGGTCTCGTATACGATAATATTGAAGTGGATTATGATAGTTACGATTCTGTCTATAAAGTTTTAAAAAACGTGAATGAATGGACTCCTGTAAATGCTGAAACGGTTGGTATGGATCGTTTAAGCTTTTTACAGTCAGAACTAAAAAAAGCCGAGGATGAATTAGAACAACTGAATCAGGATATTAGTAATGCAAAAACATTTGCGGGAGAAACAAGCGGCTATGCAAATGAAGTCGAGCATCAAAAAATTAGGCTAAGCTCAATTGGTTTATTCGAGCAACTTGATTTTAGACCGGATCATTGCCCCTTATGTGCCAATGAACTAGAAACACCTTTACCAAATATCGACATGATAAGAACCGCTATAAAAAACCTAGATGACAATATACAAAATGTTACCCGGGAAAAACCGAAATTACGAAAATATATTGACTCCCTTGAATCAGAGAGGGAAAAAACACGGCAAGACATTATCCAAGTAAAGTCTGAAATTGATGGCATTTATACTCAGAATCAGGATGCCATTGCATTAAAAGATTTAAATTCTAGGCGTGCAAAAGTAGTTGGTAGAATTAGTCTATGGCTGGAAAGCGTAGAGCAACATGATGACTCTACAGGTAAAGAAAAAGTCATAAAAAAGATTGAGGATAGAATATGTGAAATTAATGAAACGTTAGATAAAGACTCACTAGAAGATCGTAAGCAATCTGTATTATCACGAATATCTGTAGATATGACTGAATGGGCTAAGGAGCTGAACTTAGAACATTCGGATAACCCATATCGTCTAGATATGAACAAAGTTACAGTTATTGTCGATAAAGCTGATCGCCCTGTTCCTTTAAAACAGCTCGGCAGTGGATCAAATTGGGTTGGGATACATCTAATAACTTACTTTGCGTTACATAAATATTTTATTACGCTTAAAAGGCCAGTGCCTAATTTTATATTTTTGGATCAACCTTCACAAGTATATTTTCCATCTGAGTTAGATGAAAAAAATACAGATTGGAATATGGTTGGCACCTTATATAACTTTATATCCGATAGGGTATCGGAACTAAAACAAAAGCTTCAAGTCATAATAGTAGATCATGCTAACCTCAAAAATGAAAGTTTCCGTAACTCTGTTATTGAAGATTGGTGGAATGAAAATAACTTGATACCGGAAGATTGGTACAAAAAATAGATTATTAACAATGCTTTTGGCCTGCATCTATTTTGTACTAACGACACAAGGCGAGTGGTCTTATAGCATTTGAGATGCTATAAGACCATTCGCTTTTTATATGCCTTTTCGCAAAGGGTGTCGTCTATCACTGTCCCTTGCTTGTTTTTTGGAAAGAATGAGAGTATACTACAAATAGTACGTGGAATTGAAGGGTGAAATGGGCTTTGCGTATTCCATGCTGAAATGCCGGTACAGCAAGACGTTTTGCATATTTGGCGGCATTTTAGGAAAGACTTTACGCAGACATGAACTTGCGGAAACAGTACATCATAGAATCCTGCACATCACAGGATTATTTTTTAGAATTGATGACTTCTGTTGAAAATAAAACTATAATGGAAACAGAAAGAAATTGGAGGTAAGATATGAAGCTTGCAGTCGCATATGAGGATGGTCAGGTCTTTCAGCACTTTGGCCATTGTGAATATTTTAAGATTTATGACGTTTCGGATAAGAAGGTAGTTGCGGCAGCCGTCGTAAGCGCTGTCGGCAGCGGACATGGTGCGCTGGCCGGATTCCTGCAGACAAACGGCGTGGACACACTGATCTGTGGCGGAATTGGCGGCGGTGCACGTGTGGCACTGGAGCAAGCAGGCATCCGACTGTATCCCGGTGTGGTCGGCGATGCAGACGAAAGCGTTGCTGCTCTTCTCGCGGGAACGTTACAGTATAATCCGAATACGCTTTGCAGCCATCATCATGAGGATGGGCATGCAGAACATCACTGTGGTGAGAATAAACACGGCTGTGGCGGTAACCACTGAATAGGAGCATATATGATGACGATTCAAAATCGTGCACAACAGCAGGTGGGGTAGTATGGGATTGTTTGATATGTCAACAAAGCGCATGACACTTTCCCGGGGAATAGAGCTGGCGCAGAGCACGCCGCATGCTGTGCTGCTGGATGTGCGAACTGTGGAGGAATTCGAACAGGGGCATTTGCCCGGCAGCGTAAATCTTCCGGTGAACCGCATACAGAGTATTGCATTTGATAAGCAGATTCCGCTTTTTGTATATTGTCAAAGCGGAATGCGCAGTGGACGCGCTTGCAGCTATTTGCAGCAAGCAGGGTATACGGCAACCAATATCGGCGGTCTCGCGGGCTATCAGGGCACGTTGGAATCCGGTAGGACAACCTGAAAAGTCGTAGATGCAGAGGGATTATCCGTAAACTACTCTGCAAATAGGCTGAAAGCTCCTTTTGAAACGGATCAGAAGGAGCTTTCTTTCATTTATCATGCGTAGAAGCAGGGGTGGTTACATTTGTGCGATTTTCGTGCAAAAGTTTCTGAAAATGAAATCGACAAAAAGGACAAGCCGTGGTATACTTTAGATGTAAGGAAATTTAATGAAGAAATGTGTAGTAAGGCACTTTAATTGATAATAATTATTAATTGAAATATTTTATTAAAAAGCTCTTGACATTATGAGGGTTTGATACTATACTAAAGATGTTCCCAATAGAAAGGAAGGATCGAATTGAGAATCACGCACGAAGCAGATTACGCAATTCGCGTAACCTACTGCCTCGGACTTGCAGGCGGTAAGCAGTGCGCAAAAGACATTTCAGAAATGACGGGAGTTACATTGCGTTTCGCCCTTAAAATTTTGAGAAAGCTGACGCAGTCCGGCATTACCAAATCCTATAAAGGCGTTGCGGGTGGGTATGAACTGAACCGTGACCCTGCGGAAATCAGCCTCGGTGAAATCATTGAGTGCATTGACGGACCGATTGCGATTAATCACTGTCTGTCCAATGAATTTCAGTGCACACGCGTAGGCAATCGAAATGAATGCGATTTTCATCTTGTCTTTAGCGAAATCAACAAATCCTTACGGAATGAGTTGTTCGCGATTCGGATGGATCGATTCCTTCCACAAAAGCTAACCAACTAATTTTTTATAAACATTTATTTTAGGAGGAAAAAATCATGAAGAAGTTTGTTTGTTCCATCTGCGGTTATGTACACGAAGGCGACTCCGCTCCGGCTGAGTGCCCGATCTGCCACGCTCCGGCTTCCAAGTTCACCGAGCAGTCCGGCGAGCGCGTCTGGGCTGATGAGCACAAGGTCGGCGTTGCTCAGGGCTGCGACGAAGAGATCCTCAAGGGTCTGCGCATGAACTTTGAAGGCGAATGCACCGAGGTTGGCATGTACCTGGCAATGGCTCGTGTTGCACATCGTGAGGGTTATCCGGAAGTCGGCATGTACTACGAGAAGGCCGCTTACGAAGAGGCTGAGCACGCTGCAAAGTTCGCTGAGCTGTTGGGCGAAGTGGTAACTGACTCTACCAAGAAGAACCTGGAGCTGCGTGTTGACGCTGAGTGCGGCGCAACCGCGGGCAAGAAGGAGCTGGCTTCGCTGGCTAAGAAGCTGAATCTTGATGCGATTCATGACACCGTTCATGAGATGGCAAAGGACGAAGCTCGCCACGGCAAGGCATTTGAAGGCTTGCTGAACCGCTACTTCGGCTAAGCATAAAGTCCTCATTCGGTCGCTAAGATACGCCTCAGTACTGGCTAATTGCGAAGAATAAAGAAAAATAAATACGAGAAGTTATGCTTTTCACTTAAAATGCGGTTCACGATCAGTCGTGAACCGCATTTTTGCGCTTAAAAATAAAATCTTATTTTTTAAAGAAGATAATGGGCATACAGGCATAAAACGCCTGGTTTGAGAGTGGAGGTTACAACGCATGCATTAGCAATCGGTTTCGCAACTCTTGAATTTTGGTGTATATCACTCCTATCACGTGTTCAAATGCCGCATCACCTTGCCCGGTGGGATCGTCAATGCCCCAATCCTCGCGGTGCTTACAGGGCAGGGAGGGACATTGGACGTTGCACCCCATCGTTACCACGATGTCGACAGGCGGAATATCGTCAAGCAGCTTACTGCACTGGGTTCGCTCCATATCAATGTCATAAAGCTGCTTCATAAGGCGCACGGCATCGGCGTTTATCTGTGGCTTGGTTTCTGTGCCGGCAGAATAGCTGACGAACACGTCTGAAGCCAGATGCTCGCCCAAGGCTTCGGCAATCTGGCTGCGGCAGGAGTTGTGTACGCAAATAAAGGCGACTTTGGGTCTATTCATGCAGAAAATTATCCTTTCGTTTTGGTAGAAAAGCGGTGCTTAAAGGTGTGTGTGCAGAGGGGAACGCTTACTGCTGTACTGTGGGTAAAAGTTTTATGATTTCATCTTTTTTCAGAACCTTACCAAAAGAAACGACCTTGTCATCGACCCCCAAAGCCGGGGTGCTCATCACGCCGTAAGCGGCAATCTGAGTAAAGTCAGTCACGTGCTCGATTGCGGTATCCAGACCAAGCTCCTTCAAGGCTTCCTTCACAGCTGCTTCCAACGCGTTGCACTTTGCACAGTTCGAACCAAGCACCTTAATTGCCGAACCATTGATCGGTGCAGGTTCTGCCTTGACCGGCGTTTTGTCATTACAGCGGTTACCGCAGCAGCAGCTTGTATGTTTTTCTTCATCGGTTGGCTTTAATGCAGCCTCAGTAGGCTTGCATATGCCGCCGCACTTGCATTGTGAAGTCTTATCTGCGGTATCTTTTTTCTTTCCAAAACCGAATAATCCCATAATCGATTCCTCCAAATCATATTTTGCGGTTGAGAATGTGATGGTAAATGATGCCCGACGGTGGTGTATACGCCCAATCCTTACACAAGAAGATACTGAAAGATATTGAACAGATAACCTACGATGATAATGCCAACGGTGCAAATTGCAATAAAGGTGCCTAACAGCTTCGGCTTAACGGCCTTGCGCAGCATAATCATGGACGGCAGGCTCAGCGTTGTCACCGCCATCATGAAGGCAAGAACCGTACCAAGCTGCGCGCCTTTGAAAAGCAGAGCCTCGGCCACGGGGATTGTACCAAAGATATCGGCATACATTGGCACACCCAGTAAAGTGGCCAGTACAACACCAAAGGGATTACGGCTGCCGAGAACGGATGCAACCCAACCTTCCGGAATCCAATTGTGGATGATTGCCCCGATGCCGACGCCAATCAGAATGTAGGGGAAAACTTTTTTGAAAGTGGATGTCACCTGATCCTTTGCAAAAAGCAGCCGATCCTTTCTGGTTAAATCGGGAGAGGCAATATCAATGTTACTTGCAGACCGAATGAATTCTTCTACTTGCGTTTCCATATGAAGCTTTTCAATCAACGTACCGCCAATCACGGCAATCATCAGCCCGACGACTACGTAGACAATCGCAACCTTTGCGCCAAAGATGCTCATCAGCAGCACCAAGGAACCAAGATCCACCATGGGGGAGGAGATTAAGAACGAGAAGGTCACGCCCAACGGCAGACCGGCGCTGCTAAATCCGATAAACAGCGGAATAGACGAGCAGGAACAAAACGGCGTTACGGTACCCAGCAGCGCCGCAATAATATTTGCCCACACACCATGAAAATGCCCTAAAATTTTCTTGCTGCGCTCCGGCGGGAAATAACTCTGAATATATGAGATGATAAATATAAGAACACAGAGCAATACGGTGATTTTAAGCACATCGTAAATAAAGAATTGCAGGCTGCCGCCAACCCGATCAGCTACGTTTAGCCCGAGCATCGAGAGCAGGCTGCCAATTGCGGTGTTAAGCCATTGCATGCCCAGCACCTGATTCTGAAAAAACAGCCATACAGCTTGAACAGATTCCATCCGGTAAATACCTCGCTTTCTAAAAAAGAGAATCATATCAAAAAAGTTGATATGAAATCCTGAATAAAAGCCATCTCTCACCGGATGGCTTTTATTCCTGGCAGCACCCGATATCCGCCGCTGTTGCCGCCGCATATGGGGTGGTGATTGCTTTCAGCAACAGCAAAGCTTGGTCGCTGCCCTGCTCGCTGATTTTATAGTGTGTCCATTTGCCTTCCTGCCGACTCTCAACGATGCCGGACTCGCACAGGATTTTCATGTGGTATGACAAGGAGGACTGACCGATTTCCATTTGCTCAATTAAAACACAAGCACATTTTTCACCGCTGCGCAGTAGTTCTAAAACGGCCAGGCGTTTTTCATCACAAAATGCCTTAAATACCTTGGCGTTTTGCGTGGGAGTCAAATCCATACTTGCTCACCTCACATCAAATTATTTCGATATATCACAGTATATGCCTGAAATCAAAAAATGTCAATGTAAAATGAGACACAAGTTCACTTACTTATTCTGCAACTGATACTGCTCTCCCCAATCCTCCATGGAATCCAAGATGGGCTTCAGGCTGTATCCGGTTTCCGTCAGGGTGTATTCCACGCGCGGCGGCACTTCTGCGTAGACTTTTCGAGTGAGAAGGCCGCATTGCTCCATGGTGCGCAGCTGAGCGGTTAATACCTTTTGGGTGACGCTGCCAATCGACTTTCGAAGTTCACCAAATCGCTTTGTTCCCGGCATCAAATCCCGCAAAATAAGGATTTTCCACTTGTCTCCAATTAGTGCCAGCGTTGTTTCCACGGGGCACGCGGGCAATATCTTTTTTTCTTCCGTCATTTTATCCTCCGAAACCGTTGGTATGGCGCAATAGTATCTAAAAGGTAACTATGGCGCAATATTGTGCTTACTTTACGATTACGCTGTATGGAATTATTATAATATCAGCGGTAAACAAACGCAAGCCGCACAAGCCGAAATCTTTGGAGGTATTTTCAATGAACGAAGTCGTAAAATTTTTGCAGGAAAACCCCGTGCAGTATCTAGCAACCGTAGGGCGTGATGAAAAGGCAAAATGCCGTCCCTTTATGTTTTGCTTTGAGCAGGATGAGAAATTGTGGTTCTGCACCAACAACACCAAGGATGTTTATCAGGATTTGCAGAAGAATCCCTACATTGAGGTCTCTGTGTCCAGTCCCTCCTATGCCTGGATTCGTTTGAACGGCAAGGCGGTTTTTGAAAACAATATGGCGGTCAAGGCCGAATGCATGAACAACCCCATTGTCAAGGGACAGTATCAGAGCGCAGAAAACCCTATTTTTGAGGTGTTCTACCTGGCGGACGCAAGAGCGGTGATTGCCGACTTTTCCGGCAATCCGCCCAAGGAGTACACGCTGTAAAAGATAAAGGCTCGGCAGGAAGGCGAAAACGCCCTGCCGAGCTTTTTACATGCACGGGTTAGAAAAAATTCAAAAAGGCTCTTGACTTGAAGTGCACTCCAAGAAGTAAAATAAGGAAGTGGAAAAAGGCTGCGGCGATAAAAGATACAAGGAATAGGCAGGTTAAGCGTGTTTGTTTTGAGAAGAACGGAGAAAATGCTGCCTCCCAAGATTGAAAGAAGGTATTTTAATGAGTAAGAATGTTTTGGTGATTTCTGCAAGTCCTCGTAAGGGCGGTAACTCGGACACCCTGTGTGATGAATTCGTCCGAGGTACGCAGGAGAGCGGACATCACGCAGAAAAGACTTTCCTGCGTGATCATCAAATCAACTACTGCACAGGCTGTGGCGTTTGCAATACCACGCATCAGTGTGTGCAGAAAGATGATATGGCGAAAATTCTCGATAAAATGGTACATGCAGATGCAATTGTACTGGCGACTCCGGTCTATTTCTACACCATGGACGGACAGATGAAGACCATGATTGACCGTACGGTGCCACGCTATCTGGAGATTGCAGATAAGGATTTTTATTTTATCGTAGCCGCAGCAGACACGGAACAGGCGGCAATGGAGCGCACAATCAGCGGCTTCCGCGGCCTCACGGAAGATTGTCTGCCCAATGCGCATGAAAAGGGTATTGTTTATGGCACCGGCGCATGGCAGGTGGGCGAGATTAAGAGCAGTCCCGCCATGCAGCAGGCATATGAGATGGGCAGAGCGATCGTCTAACAGCACAGATACGGTTTTCAAAAAGCGAGGATACGGAAGCGTATCCTCGCTTTTTTCGTGCAGGCAAAAAATTGGAGACTTATAAAGAATGCGTTGTGTATCATTTTTAGCAGACAGAACGCAGAAGCGCCCGTACAATACAGAGGAAGAATAGGAAGTTATTGCGTAGTTAAAGCGTTTCCAGTGAGCAGTATTCCATCAATGCTGTGGGGTTGATAACCGTGATTTTCCGTCGCTCGGTATGGATGATATTTTCGCTGCGAAGCCGGGCCAGTCCGCGTGTCAGGTTGACTCGGCTCGTGCCGAGAATGTCGGCGATGGCATCCTGCGTAATGCAGCCGACACAGGTTTGTTTTCCGGCTTCACTGACCAAAAGAAGGTATAGCAAATTACACAGTTTTAGAAAGGAACTGTTATATTCCTGATGGGCGGTTTCGTAGAGCAGCAGATTTACGTATTTTGAAAACCAGTCAATCACCTGCGCCTGCAACTCGGTATTTTCATAAAACATGGTGCGAAATTCTGCTTTGGTGAATTCCAATACTTCCATGTTGGACAATGCGACGGTGATAAGCGAGCTTTCGATTTTGTAATCTATCTCATGGTATCCTGGAAACACGGTTCCGGTTGCATGAAAGGATACAATTTTTCGATGCCCGTTTTCATGTTCAACGTAGTTCTGCGCAATGCCGGAAAGAATAAAATGAATTCTCCCAAACGGCTCGTTTGGCTGCCATAGAAAATCATCCGTTTGAAAGGTACGCCTAACATGCGGTTTTGATAAAAAGTACGCATGGAACGGCTCGAAATCTTGCGTAAAAATGTAGCTTGGAGTCAGCAGAAAAATCATTCCTTTCCATTGCTGCCGGTTGAGCAAACAGGGTTCCTATTTTCAGACTATTTATACGAAGGAGAATGAATGTTGACGCATCAATGCAAAATTACAGTTTTAGAAACGAAGGTGTTTCCTGACTATCAGGAGACATACTTAGCCGATCCGAAATCCGGTCCCTGCCCTTGCTTTAAGCCGGGCGATACCTTTTTGCTGGAACGAACCGGACAAAGGGATGATTTCTGGCACATGCTGGATGGCAAGTTCTGCTCCGAAGCGTGGGACGCCATCAGCCGTTATGTGTATGCGACGCTGCAGGGCGGTTCTATCATGAAGGGCTGGACGAACGATGAAAAGATGATGATTGCCTGCTGCAGCGATGGCACACGACCCGTTATCTTCAAAATTCAGCGGATTGACATTGAAGATGCCCAATGAAAACGACAGCTGTATGATCGAGTACCTGCCTACGGAAAAGACCCGGGGGAGAGTTAGGGACATCGGCCGTGATATTCACTGCGGATGATTTCGTTCATCTCTTCGGGAGTCTCCCGACATCCGCCATTGAGCCATCTTTTGAAAAATGTAATCTGATAGGCGTTGCTGTTGAACTTTTGCTCGACTTCCGAGGCATACAGTTGATTGAACTCATCTTCCAAATGCGCCCTTGCTTGATCGGAAAGGGCGTAAATGTCCACAAAATTGGCAAAAAGGAACTGCGGTTCATTTCGGCAGCTTTGCAGACGTCCGAAACGCTGATTTGGCTCAGTTTCTTCGCCTGCAGTGCTTCCACGAACGCGTTTTCAATCTTTTCCACCGATTGGCAGTGGCGCTCTGCGATCCGCCGGCCTTCCGGCTGAGCATCGCCCCAAGCATGGGTTTTGCGGCCTGCAATCAACAAAAAACGTTTCGAACCAGAAACCGCGGCCATTTCGGCACTTCCACGGGGTTAGACAGAGCAGTTCCTGATGTGGATATTTTCACAGACGCTGCCGGGGCGGAGTCTATGTTGGACGGTTACATGAAGCTGGGAAAGTTTGAATCCCGCTTTGTGTCCGTCGCCGTCAACAGCGCCATCCGAACGGCAGCCAAAACGGAGGAGGCGTTCAATGTTATGATTTGCTTTCCGTCACCCGTGCAAACGAGTAAGTCATACGGACAAACCAAGCAGCCGGGCAATCGGCTGCTTTTTGCGTTGTCCAAGAGAGAAGGGATAGATAAGTCAAAGTGCTGTCATTCGCAGCGGTTTTGGAAGTGGCACCAGTCTCTGTAAAATCAGTTGACAGACGTGTTATAATGAAGAAAAACAAAGATAAAGGAGAATGAACATGCCTTCCTCTAAAGAAGTAGCGTTATATTTTGATCCAAACGGCGGCGAACAGACAGCTTTGCTAAAGAGCATTCTCGTGCGCATGGGTGCACGCATTAAGAATGTAGCAGCCGATCAGGTTGGGCAGACGGTTGGCTGTCTTCTGGGCCGAAAGGGATATGATGCACGTGAAAACGCCGAATCTCCCGCTCTCGAGCAGCCCATGCTGGTGCTGGATGGCTTTACGGATAAACGTCTGGAGCTCCTGCTGCTTGAGATGAAAAAGACGGGCGTAACCGTTCCGTATAAGGCGGTTGTGACCGAGAGCAATCTCGGCTGGCTGCTGCATCAGCTGTATGAGGAGCTGCGCGCCGAGCATGAGGCCATGCAGCAATGATTGAGCGGCGCATTCCTGATTTTGATCTCGACCAGATTGCACGGTCGGGTCAATGCTTCCGCATGGAGCGGACAGGGGAGGACAGCTTTTCCCTGATTGCACATGGGCGCTACTTAACGTTGGCGCAGCAGGGGGACATAATCACCTTTGGCTGTGAAGAAGACGAATTTCAGCAGCTATGGCGGCATTATTTTGATTTGGATACCGATTATGGCGCCATCAAGCGTGCAGTGTCCAAGCGGGATAAGTACTTGCAGGCCGCGGTAGAAATCGGCGGCGGTATCCGCATCCTGCGGCAGGATTTGTGGGAGACGATTGTATGCTTCATTATTTCACAGCAGAACAACATCACAAGAATTAAGAAATGTGTCGAAAAATTGTCTTTGCTTTTGGGAGAAACCTGCTATAATAAGAGCAAAGAAGTGTATTATTCTTTTCCGACCCCGGAAGCACTTGCACGTTGTGAGGTTGAGAATTTGGCCGATTGCCGCTTGGGCTACCGCGCCAAATACCTGATTCGCTCCGCACAGCAGGTGGCGACGGGAGAGGTCGATTTGGAAGCGATTCGGCTTATGCCGTATGAGCGAGCCAAGGAGGAGCTGCTGCGCTTCACTGGCGTAGGGGTGAAGGTTGCTGAGTGCATTTGCCTATTTGCGCTGCACCATGTAGACGCATTTCCGATTGACACGCACATTCGTCAAATGCTGGATGAACATTACCCGAAAGGATTCCCGATGAAGCGATACAAAGGATTTGCGGGAATTTTGCAGCAATACGGATTTTTTTATGAACTTCAGGCAAACTAGACAAAAAGGAGATGACAGATATGGCAGTTCATACCATTACCAAGGATAATTTTCAAAATGAAGTGATGCAGGCGGACAAGCCTGTGCTGCTGGATTTTTGGGCGAGCTGGTGCGGTCCGTGCCGCATGGTTTCACCGATTGTGGACGCAATCGCTGAGGAACGCGAGGATATCAAGGTCGGCAAGATTAATATTGATGAGCAAATGGAGCTGGCACAGCAGTTTGGCGTTATGAGTATTCCGACTTTAGTTGTAATCAAGGACGGCAAAATCGCCAACCAGACCGTTGGGGCAATGCCCAAGGAAAACATTCTGGCTCTGCTGGATTAACGAGAAACGAGCCGGAAAATACCCGTTCGGTCAGAATGTAAAGCAGCATGATGTGCGAAAGTATATCACGCTGCTTTTTCTTTCGGCGTGAGAACCTGTCAAGGGTGCGCATGCGAGAAATCGCTAAAACGGCGTAGTGCCGCGTAAGGATGGTGAGAAACGGTGAAAAAAACCTGCATAGACAAATACCGATTTGCTGAGCTGGTGCAGGCAGACAAGCAGAAGTATTATCGGATGGCATATTGCTATGTGAAAAATGAACATGACGCGTTGGATATTGTGGGAGATGCGGTTTATAAAGGATTCAAGGATTTGCATACCCTGCGGCAGCCGGAATATTTTACGACATGGATGACCCGCATTGTGATTCATGCGGCGATTGACTTCCTGCGGAAAAATTCTCGCTGCACGGCTTGTGAAGACGACGTGCTGGAAACGGCAGCAGTGCCGGAAAAAGCGTTGACACCGGAGGACACACTGGATATTTATGCCGCGCTTGACGCCCTCAATGAGCGGGATCGATCCGGCGTGGTGCTGCGATATTTTGAAGGGTATTTCTTTCCGGAAATTGCAGATATTTTGAAGGAGCCTGTGCCCGCCGTGAAGTCACGGCTGTATCGCGCATTAAAAAAGATGCGTATCCTTCTGGAGAAAGGGGTTAGCGGAAAATCACGAATCAGGGAAAGGAAAAGTATGAGCAGATCCCAATCCCGGAAGAACTGGATCGGGTAATTTGGAATGGCATGAAACGCGCAGAGCGTGAGAAACAGCGAGCGACGGCAAGAAAGTGGATTGCCGCTGCTGCTGCGGTTTTTTGTCTCTGTTTTGCCGGTGCCAATATAGCGCCGATTTACGCATATGCTTCCGATCTGCCGGTGATTGGTACGATTGTTCGGGTGCTGCATATCGGAACCGGCGGAGCGCGTACAGACGGCGCGCACATCACCGCAAACAAGCAAGGAGAGATCGTAGATTTTCGGTTTGAGAGCAATGCGGGGGAGCTGGATGCCGTGCCGGTTTACACCGCGATACAGGAGCGCGCACCCAATCGGCTGGTTCTGACCTTGCATGGCGTGCGTACCATGGACGCGGCGGCCATTCTGAATAGCCCATTGGAGACGGACGCTGTGCAGGATGCTTACTTAGGCATCCTTGGGGATGATTCTGCATATGAGTTTGTGATTGTGCTCAACACGGGTTATAATTACGAGATTACCGAATACGAAAATCCATCTTCACTCGCGGTGCGCTTTTACCCGGACGAAGCTGACGGGTCGGAGCAGACGGTATACTATCTGCGGACAGCGGCGATGCCGTATGGTGAGGAATTGGGGTTGACGGCAAAACAGTTTTATCCGCACCATGCAACGCAGCTGAAAACAAAGAGCGGGGAGTATATCGTCGTGGTCGGACAGTACGCTACGGAGGACGAGGCTGCAGCCGCACTGAAAACATTGGAGACAGAGGTCGGCGGTGAAACGGGATTGTTTATCGCATCCGGCACGGCAGACGCGTTACCGGAGCAATAATTAAAAAGCTGCACAAGTGGTGGCGTGCCGCTAAAAAAATTTCGACAGAGGATGATATTTTTTGTAGTATTGCATAGCCTAGTTCCGAGGGCTTTATTGCCGCTGGAGGCAAAAGGCCGCAAAAAGTAAGTGGGTTTTCATATGGAAGCAATATCTGATATGTAGCTGAGACGTTAAAAAATAAGAAAAATAAGTGAGACGTTTTGCTGCTGACCGCCGTCTAACAGGTGTCACGACAGAATCTGTCGGTAAAACTATGAAAAATGAGGACTACAAAATGCAAATCAAAAGAAATATGGTACGCTTTACTTCCGCACTCGCACTGTTTTCGCTGCTCTTATCCGGCTGTGGCAAGGCGAATACAGAATCGCAGACACCGCCGGCAAATCAGCCGGACTCCTCGGTATCAGACGGACAGAGCACACAAAACGGGCAGGGAGATGCGCTGATGCAGGTGGCCGATATGCTCGGAAAGTCGGACGACGAAGTCAAAGACCTCTATAACGGCGGAACAGAAAATAAGACAGAGGACGGATCTATGCTGCTGGGGCGTACCTATGCAACGACGTTGGACGGAAATGCAGTCACCCTAGAGACTATTTATTCGGATACGCTTTCCGTCGATTACATCTCGGCCTCGTTTACCGACAAAACTGCTGAAGAAGTAAAAGGAATCCTGACCAACGCTTTTGGAACACCGGAAGTAGTGGAGGAAAAGGATGCCGTGGAGGCGAAGTATCTCAAATGGACGAAGGATAAGGTGCAGATTACGGTAAATGAAAGCTATGGAATGGCTGCTGTAAACTTTTCTCCAGTTATGGGGTGATTAAATGAAAAAGGTATCTATGCTTTTGACCGGTCTTCTGCTGATTGTGATGACCGGCTGCGGCACGCAAAAACAGCCGACACTGGACGGTCGGCTGCTGAACTACGATTTGGGAGAGAGTACGCTGACTGACTCCACCGGAAGAGAGGTGCCCTATCAAATGCAAGGCGTGCTGGGCATACCGGAGGAAAAAAACTGCCCGGTGGTTGTTCTGATTCACGGCGCACATCCCATTGAGAAGGCCTCTGAGGATCGGTATGATACTGGATTTAACTATCTTGCGCAGTCCTTGAGCGAACAAGGAAATCTGGTTATTAGTATGAATGTGGCCATCAACTATTCCTTTGAGGATGGAGAGCCCAATGGCAACGAGCGCACCCGACAGGTCGTTGCGCAGCAGCTTGAACGGCTGAAAAAGGCGGTGGACGGCGATAAAGAACAGTTTGGCTATGATTTATCCGGGGTCGGTGACTTTACCAAGGTTGTTTTGATGGGACACTCCCGCGGCGGGTTGGATGTGCTGGAGTGCGCGAAAAGCCTGCCGTCGGACGCACAGCTGGCGGGCATCGTCTCCGTAGCGCCTGCCACCTATAAAGTGCGGGAAACTGATTTCCCGAATGTTCCGATCGGCATTATCATTCCGCAGATGGATGGCGATGTCATTTCACTCGATGGCAGCGATATTTATGAGGAGCTCCTCGCCGATGAACAGTATACCGGCGATGCAGAATTGATTTACCTCAAAGATGCAAACCACGCATATTTCAACACACAGCTGACACAGCCTGACTTGAATCACAATGATGCAGACATTGCAAAGCTTATGCCTGCGGAGCAGCAGCGCAGCTTCCTTACAGGCTACCTTGCTGACTTTGTGAAAAGTGTGACCACGACAGGAAAACCTGTGTTTGCATCGGCCTCGGAGTTGGAGAGCGAAGCCTACGGCTGCGATGTTTTACTGCGGGTTCATTCCGGTACGGAGAAAAGGCTTTATACTGTAGGAAATAGCGCTTCTCTTGTCACCGCAGGCGCGGTGACTGCCACACAGGAGATTGCCAGCAGCCTGCCGGCAGAGCACACGGTGAAAACCTTTAAAATGCCCGGTCTGGCCTTTGATCACTATGCGCTGCAGCATATCGTGTGGACGGAAACGGGTTCAAATGTTACGATTCCTCTTGCAGGGGGGATTGGGAACTCCCGCTTTCTGGATATCGATATGGCGGTTGACAGTACGGATTTGAAAAATATAAACGGTCAGTCTATGAGACTGTCCTTTACCGATGCGGATGGAAATATAGCCTCCTATGCGGTGGATAGCAGCGCTGCTGCACTGCGTTGGCAGCAGGGAGAGCTTGTGGAACAAATGGGATGGGACGGAAAACCCATGCAGGAGTATTCCACATATACCCCACTGGTTACGCTGCGTATTGACCTGAGCCAATTTAGCAGTATCAACCTAAGCGGGATTGCAAGCCTCAAGCTGTCTTGGGAGGAGTCTGCCGCCGGCAGTATCATGCTGCGCAGCATCAGCAGCGTTGTTTGATATGGGTATTAGTATTGTGGGGCACTGCCTAGCTTTTGCTGCCACAGCTCATACAGCGTTTCAATATCGGCACGAAACTCAGCAGGGGTCTGCGTTTCCTTCTGCTCGAGTGTTTCAAGCACTTCCCATACAAAGATTTGTTTGCCGTACTGCCGCCAGTCGGCTTGAAGAGCATAGTCGACACAGCTGTCGGTAAGTTGGGCGAATTGAAACCGGTTTTTACTGCCTTGCAATTCGGTTGTTCGACCAAGCAGGATACGTCCGGTTTGCGTATTGCGAATTTGATAGATACCGCCTTGAAGCGGCGTTGCCTTATAGGCGGCGACCGCCTCACGGCGGTTTTTCTTATCCATTTTAATTACTCCTTTCAAAGCAGAATTACTAAATTACTAATTTACTAATATGATAAGCGCTTTTGAGCGCTTTGTCAAGATGCATGGTGAGTAGATTCTCGTAAACACATCAAAAAGCAGCCGACAAATCTTTGTCGGCTGCTTTTGATGATGTGTTATTGGTGCAGCCTGCGAATAACAAACAGGCTGAGCAGGGGGAGAATCGTAATGGCCACACCGGATACGATGAACCAAAAGTCTACGCCATAGCCCTCGGCAAATGGGCCGGAAACCAACAGGCCAATCGGCATGGTTAGTGATAACATGCTGCCAATCAGCGAGAATACGCGTCCCTGTGCGTGCGGCGGAATGCTCTCCTGCATATACGCAACCATCGGAATGGAATAGAAGTTGCTGCTAGCACCCATCAGCCCACAGCAGACTGCAAAAATCCAGAAGCCGGTGAGTGTTGGGGGCACAAGGCCGGAGAGCAGTGTGGTCACACCGATGCCGAGCAATCCCAGATGCGCCATCAGCAGTTTGCGATGGATTTGCCCAAACAGGCTGACGATAAATGAAACCAGCATCATGCCGGCGGCGAAGGTGAATTCCACGACGCTGCCATAAAGTGCGGACAAGCCGAAATAGTCGCTGGACATCAGCGGGTAATAGGAGGACAGCGGCATGAAAAATACCATGCAGCCTGCGACAGAAAGCAGCAGCACACAGAGTGAACGGTCGGTGGTGAGTGCCTTCCAACCATCGCGAAACTCTTGAATGAAGTGGTGCTTTTCCGTGTGCGTATGCGGCGTCTCGTTGATGCGGACAAACCCGAGCGTCAGGTTTGCGGCAATCGCTCCAAGCAAATCGCTCAGCAGAATAACGGGCAGCGGCAGCACGCCATACATGATTGCGCCTAATACGGGCCCGAGCATAAATGCACCGGACTGCAAAAACTGCTGCCATGCGCCGACGCGCACCAATTCATCGGTCGGCACAAGCTGAGGAATCAGTGCCTGCATCGCCGGCGCTTGAAAGACAGAGCCAATCGCGCGCACGCCGAGCACAAGGCAGGCTGTCCAATAGGGCGGCGTATGCACCAGAAAAGCGGCAGCAAAGGCGACGGCAACCAGACCCTGAAACATATCCGAGATCAGAACGACTGTTTTGCGTTTCATGCGGTCAATCCACACACCGGCAAAGGGGCCTAAAATAGCCTGCGGCAGAAACGCAACCAGACCGGAGAGCGCCATCATCAGGGGAGAACCGGTTTCACTTGCAAGCCACCAAATCAGTGCGAACTGCACAGCAGATGAGCCAACCAGCGATACTGTCTGTCCGGCCATGATGGTAAAGAATTGGGACTTCCATTTGGGTTGTGACATAAAGTGCTCCTTGCGCAAAATGGGGTACAAAAAACAGGCGGAACGCACTGAAATAAGGGCATTCCGTCTGCCTGTAAAACGGAGAAAACGGTAATTAAGTGCGCATGTGTTTGACCGCCGTCATCGCTGCTGCCGCACCGTCATGCACGGCCTTGGCAATCTGCAGCATACCGCCGGTGCAATCGCCTGCGGCAAACAGACCGGGAACGCCGGTGGCCATAGCGGCATCCGTCTGAATGCGGCTGCCTTCGGTCATTGCACCCAGTTTGCGGGCAAAATCCGCGCTGCCCGCGGTGCCGTAGGCAATGAACAGACCGTCGATCGCCAGAGAATCTCCCTCGGTGAACTCAATTCGGCCGATTTTGTCGTCCCCTGCGGCGGCTGCAACAGGTCTGGTATCAACCAACAGGTTGGCGGGTAGGCCTTCGGGCGGCTGCTGACCGTTGGTCAGCAGCGTGACGGAGGCCGCAACCGGAAGCAACGTGCGCGCCTCTTCAATTGCATATTCGCCCTGTCCCAGCACGGCAACCGATTTGCCGCGGTAGAAAAATGCATCGCAAACAGCGCAGTAGCTGACGCCATGCCCCTCAAAATCTGCGATGCCCGCAATCTTGGGCACTGCGCGGGGCGCGCCGGTTGCAAGCACGATTGCCTTAGCGGGATAGCTGCCGTCAATCGTTTTGACGGTAAAGCCCTCGTCCGCGTATTCGATGCCGGTCACCTCGGTTTCGACCAGTGTCACACCCAACCGGGCGGCTTGCGCGCGACCCTGCTCCAGCAGGTAAGCGCCGGTGACGGGCTCGGGAAAGCCAAAGTAGTTTTCGATTTTATCGGTTTTCTGCAGTGCGCCGCCGTCCTTGTACAGAACAAAGGTCTTGATATTGGCGCGGGCGGCATATATTGCGGCGGAAAGTCCGGCAGGGCCGCCGCCGATGATGACTAAAGATGACATGTTTGATTTCCTCGCTTTTCTATATCAGATAGTATGCCGAGAATTTGCAATTATCGGGCAGTTTCTGCATCAAATTTCTGCTGATAGGCATTTTGCAGTGCCTGCATTAAGACGGGTTCTTTACCGCCGACCGGCTTGCCGTCAATATGGCTGACGGGGGCGCCGAGACAGCCGGAGGAAAGGACAAGCACCTCGTCTGCCGCAAATAGCTGCTCCAGGCTGATAGGGTCTTCATTTGTGGGAATGCCAAGCGACGCACAGAGTGCAAGGCAATGCTTGCGGGTAATGCCGGGCAGAATCAGCTGATTCAGCGGAGGAGTGCAGAACACGCCGTCCTTAAACATTGCTATGTTGGAGTGCGCGCATTCGGTAACATTATCACCACGGTGGAACACGACTTCGTCGCAGCCGGCCTCCCGCGCCGCCTGTGTAGCGAGAATATTGGGAATCAGGTTGAGCGTTTTGATGTTGCAGTGGAAAAAGCGGGTGTCTTCCACGGTAATCAGCTTCATGTGCTGCCTAACATCATCTACGGTGGTTGGCTCAATAAAGGCCATCAGACGTGGTGCTGTATCCTGCGGAAAGGAATGCTTACGGTGCGCCGCACCGCGCGTCGCCTGCCAGTAGCAGATGTAGTCACCGTTGGTGTCCAAGCGTGTGCACAGGTCACGCAGCAGGGCATCCAGTTGTGCGCGAGGCATGGGGGATTCGATTCGCAGCAGGCGCAGGCTGTTATAAAACCGGTCAAGGTGATCGTCGAGTGCAAACGGCTTTTTGTTGCGCACGCAGGCGGCGTCATACACACCGTCACCAAAGTAAAAACCGCGGTCGGTAATTGGGGCCTTTATTTCATCAATCCGGCCGATTTCGCCATTGTAATATGCGATGTCCTTCATGGTTGATCCTCCTCAGTTGTCGATACACACAGTATACTGGAAATATGCGCACTTTGCAAGAAGAGTCGACTGTGCTACAATGAGTACGGGAGAGTGATAGGATGAAAACACTGCTGCATATTTGCTGTGCGCCGTGTTCGATTGTATGTATCGATACACTGCGGCAGGAAGGCATTGAGCCGGTGGGATTTTGGTATAATCCGAATATCCATCCGTTCACTGAATATAAGATGCGGAAAAACACTTTGGTTGAGTACGCCAAGAGTATTGATCTAAAGCTGGAAATCGAAAATGAATATGGTCTGCGCCGCTTTATTGAGGGCGTATATCCGGATTTTGATAAGCGATGCGCGTTTTGCTATGCGATTCGGTTTGAAGAAACGGCGCGATATGCTGCCGAGCATGGCTTTGACCAGTTTACTTCAACGCTGTTTGTCAGTCCTTATCAGAATCAAGAACTGATGCGCACGGTGGCAGAACAGGCCGCGGAGAAATTTGGGATACAATACCTGCACCGCGACTTTTCAACGCGCTTTCGAGAAGGACAGGATCAGGCTCGCGAATTGGGGCTTTATATGCAGAAATACTGCGGCTGCATCTTCAGTGAAGAGGATCGGTATAAGAAAAAGCCTAAGAAACCAAAGACAGAGGTAGAATAGCTTTACAAACCGGGCAGGGTCTGCTATAATACATAGCATACCCGCGCCCGTAGCTCAGCTGGATAGAGCGTTGGACTCCGACTCCAAAGGTCGCAGATTCGAATTCTGTCGGGCGTACCATATAAGACTGCTTATTCGCAAGAATAGGCGGTCTTTTTTATTCATTGGCGGGTATGGCATGAATGGAGTTGTCAGACGATGTGCATTGGCTCAGCCACCTGCGCATACACGGTGCCTTGGGCTACTTGTAGCCAGTGCAGTCCTTATAAAAACCGGATGGAAAAGTGTTGACGTTCCGCGTCGCATTTAAATCCGAAACACTACTACAAGCATGCAATCAACCCCAGCGGCGGTAAAGTTGGATGCATTGTCCGCTTCGATGCAGATATTAGGCGTAACCGTCTCCTTGGCAACTTTGTCACCGTCGCCGTTCAAATACGCGAGCGCAGCCATGATTTGAATCTGCGTGTTGGTCGAAAATCCTGCATGGACGTGCCGACAAAACAGCCGCCGGACGCAATAACGTCTAGGGCGCCCTATGTGCCGTCGACCGAAAAGAACATGATGTCGTCATCGCGGCCGACGTTGTGGGTTGCTTGGATTGCCGCCAGCGTCGTCAAATCAAATTGACCGAAAACAGCATCGCTTTCGGGATATTTAGATAAGTAAGACTCTATCACATTTATCGCTTCCACGGTGGGGCATTGAGCTGTCTGCTCTTTCAAAATCTCATATGCCGGATGGCTTTGCAGCACACCGCGGAAACCGGCGGTGCGGTTGACCTGGCAGGTAGAACCGATCATGCCATCAATCTGCCGCCATCGGGCAGCTTTTCCATCAGCATGGTCGCCGCCTGCTGCCCTGCCATTTCACGATGCGAAATGCTTTTACAGGACGAATCGTCTATCTGACAACAGGTCCTAGCAGACGTGCAGGAACTCTTTGCTTTTATAAATACAAAATCGCAAGGGCTGCCTTTGAGAAGATTGAATTATACCATAAAAATGTTAGAAAACAGCATGTTTTGGTGTCTTATATCGTTGTTCAAAGCATATGTCTACACAGTGGATTTGTCAACACTTCGCAGGAAGGATGACAGTATTTTAATAAAATATTCCAGATTTTAAACATTTACTCTGACACCTGTTTGCATGACTCATTGAAACAGGTGCCGTATGCAGAGCATGCTAAGAATCCATCGATAATCGGCATTACTCTCGTGACGGAGTTGACTTTTGTCACTGGCGTGGATACTCTGTAACCAGTTTCAAAGTCAACGCTTACCGAACCGAACCACAATATTATGTTGGGGTTTGCCCAATGCGCTTTTAAACGTAGAAGCAAAATGCTGGCCGTCGGTATATTGCAGACGCTGTGCAATTTTTTGTATGGACATTTCAGAGGTCAGCAGATAAAGATTGGCGGCATTGATTCGCTTGTCCATTAAGTATTCATACGGCGTGAGCCCGAATTGCTTTTTAAAGATGCGTGTGATTTGCGACTCGGATTTAAATGCAATGCGGCACAGATCCTGCATGAAGACGACGTTTTTCAAATTGCAGTCCAGGTATTCTTTCACCTGCAATGCCGCCTGAGAACTAAGGGTTGGCTGCGCTATTGATGGTGAACTTGTCAAAATCCCTGCAGATATCACCCGTAAAGCGATTGAAGGCACTCCTTCCGGCTGGACGATTTATGATAAGCACGGCAATTCGCGGATGGATATCGGCACGGGTCATACTTGCTATGGAACTGCGGATGTTGCTGTGGAAATTTTAAATTATCGCACCAACAAAAAGCGGCTTGCAAGATACGAGGGATGCAGCACGCGTCGTCAGCCAACTGCCTAACATTGATTTCGTCTGTCCATTCGGCACTCCAAACGATGTCCCGGAAGATCAGGCGACTCCGGTTTCCTTTCAGGTGCTGATGGAGTTTACGGATAAGCCGATTGCATTCGTTGCGCACAACTTGGATAACATGCGTGAGGTTTATAAAATTGCAGCACGTCAGATCGGCTCGATGGAAAAGCTCGCTGAAAGGCCATTTTTAATTACGCTTCTGGAACCCTGTACGCCTTTCGTGTTTCCGGAAGAAATACTGAAAAAGATTTTTTGGTGCTCCGAGCATCAAATGTCGTTTTGCTTTAATTCTGCCATTTTGCTGGGCGCTTGCATTGGAACATTGGATATACGGCGAGGCACATTCAGTGTGGGCACGCCGGGATATATTCTTGCAAACGCGTCGTTTGTTCAGATTACACGATCCTTACATATCCCGGCATGGACCAACGGCTGCTGCACGCAAGGTAAGGCCGTGGATCAGCAGGCTGCAGCCGAAGTGATGATGTCAGCATTCATGCCGATGTACGTAGGTGCGGATATTGTATATGACGCCGGTTATCTGGAATCGGGTATGTTCAGCTCATTGGAAATGTGTGTCATGGCGGATGAGTTCATCAGTTACGCGCGCCGTATTTTGCGGCAGGGTGTCAGCGTGGATGAAGATTCCATTGCGCTTGACGTGATTGCAGAAGTCCGCGCAGGCGGCAACTTTCTTGATACGGATCATACGTTTGACCATTTTCATGAGGAACTATGGATGCCGCAGTTTATGAATCGAGATCCGTTTGATATCTGGGAGCAGGACGGGCATAAAACGATGCGTCAAAGAATACGCGAAAAGATTGACAGTATATTGGAAAAGGCCGAATAGAAAAGCGAAAATAAACCAGCGTGTGATAGATTGAGTGTTATCCTATGATTTCAAAGATAGAGACACGGCGCCGTATTTTCAGCGCCGTGTCTCTATTGCTTTGCTGGTGTACGTGACACCGAGGCATAATTGCGACAGCGGACATCTGAATTAGATAAGGATTTCACGAATTTTTCGCGCCATGGCATCGGCAAGCCGTGTGTGTCCGTCAGCGGAAAAATGAATCTGATCCTCGCCCGGCGCGCAGTATGCGGCGGCATCCAGAAATGCACACTGATATTGATTGGCAAGCTTGACGTACACGGATTTCAGCCGCTTGGAATGCTCAACCGAGGTCTGGTTATAGTAAAAGCCGGCATTGGTATGTACCACACCCGGCGCAATTTCCGGCGGGGAGACCAGCAGAATTTGCGGAGTTTGATGTCCGAGCCAGTGCTGCGGTGTACGGGTAAACAGAATGTACCGCTCAAGGGCAAGCGCGCTTTCCTCGGGCGATACGATGAGCTGTGCGCGGCGGTCGTTGGTGCCCAGCATCAGTACAACCAAATCAATCGGATCGGCACTGGACAGCGCGGCAGGATAGGCAGCATAGCCGTTGCGGTCGGGTTCGAGGGGAAGTTCATACGAGGTGGTGCGGCCGCAAAGTCCTTCTTCAATGATGCGGTAGTCCGCGGGCAGCAGTGCGGACAGTCGGCCGGTCCAGCGCTGTTCAAAGGGAAAACGTGCATCGGTGTCTGCATCATATCCCCAGGTGTTGGAATCTCCATAGCATAGAATATGTTTCATGATCGCGCTCCTTCATTTGATTTATTCGACTAAAATATAGCACAACGACGCGCGATGTCAATATCAAAAAAATAAATTAAAATAATTTTGATATACATTATCAAAAATAATATAAGAAAATAGTGCAACTATTGACACCGGGTGGTTGAAAATGCTATGATGCTTATAGAACTGCATGCGGGAAGCCGTATGTTCGGAACAAAAGATCCATGAAATAGGGTGAAAAAGCATGCTGACAATGCGCAATGATATTACAAAGGTAAAAGAAATCAACGTAGAATTAATCAAGTCGGCACTCAAAGAGCTGGGTACGGCCACTAAAGCGCAGATTGCGGAGGCGACCGAAATCAGTGTGGCGACCTGCGGAAAGATTCTAAACGAGCTTTGCGAGAGCGGAGAGGTGCTCGAGGATGCCATTACCTCGGGCGGTTACGGCCGCCCGGCAAAGAGCTATGCATATAACGGTAATTTTTCTCTGATTGCCTGTGTTTATGTGGCGACCGACCTTGGAAAGGTCACGGTTTCAGCAATGGTAAGTAACCTGCGGGGCGAAGTGCTGGAGGAATATACACGGGAGATTGATCAGGTCACATACGAGGTGCTGGAGCAGACAATCGAACGTCTGGTTGAAAAGCACGGAAAATTGCGTGTGGTTTCGGTCGGCATTCCGGGTTATATCACAAATGGCGTGGTCGGTCTGTGTAATTTTGTAGACCTGATGGGACTGCCGCTCAAAAGCATGTTGCAGGAGAAATTTCAAAAGATCAAGGTTCTGGTGGAAAACGACATGAACGCTGCGGCGTATGGCTTCTATCAGAATAACTGCCGGGGGCGCGACACTACAATTGCGTTCATCTATTCTCCAGTTGACGCACAAACCGGAATAGAAGGCAAGTTGGGCAAGGACCCTGGTGTGGAGATGAGCGAGGAACAGCGCACTCTGGTCAATATTTCGATTAACTTTGGTGCGGGTTTTGTGTCAGGCGGCCGCATTCTGCGTGGCTTTTCGGGCTTTGCGGGTGAGGTGTCGTTCCTGCCGGTCGTCCGTTCACAGGAACCTGACCCGGTGGACGCTTCCGTGGATGCAATGGCGCATATTATTGGATCCATCGTACCTATTCTGAACCCCGAGATTATTGCGCTGACAGGTGGGTACTTTGATAAAACAACGGTGGATGCCATCCGCGCCCGCTGTTTGCGGCTCATTGCGCCGCAGCATATGCCACAGATTATCCTGCGCGATAATATTCACGACGAGTACGTAGGTGGGCTTTTAAACCTTGCGCTCGAGGAATTGTCTTGCGGCGTGATGCTGGTCAAACGAAAGGCCTGACGAAGCGGCATCAGGCGAGGGGGAATACCATATGAAACAAAATTCGATGAATCAGCAGAAATATCTGCGCCTGCTTGCGCAGCAATACCCGAATGTGCGCGCGGCAAGCAGTGAAATCATTCATTTGGAGGCAATTTTGAATCTGCCGAAGGGTACGGAGCACTTTATGAGTGATCTGCACGGCGAGGCGGATGCGTTTGTACACATTTTAAACAATGCGTCTGGCGCAGTGCGCGAAAAGGTTGATTTGGTGCTGCAGGACAGTCTGCCCGCCGATGAACGGGCACAGCTGGCCACGCTCATTTATTATCCGGAGGAAAAGCTTGAGGAACTCGTTTCGGTCGCACCTGATCGCGCTGAGTGGTATCGGATTACACTGAGCCGGTTGGTTGAAATCTGCCGGCTGTCCGCGTCCAAATACACCCGTGCCAAGGTGCGCAAAGCGCTGCCGCTCTGGAATGGGGATATCATCAACGAGCTGCTAAACAAGAACAATGACATTCTCAACAAGCGGGAGTACTTCAGCAGCGTGATTGCGACCATCATTGAGACGGACTGCGCGGAAGATTTCATTATTTCAATGTGCAATCTGATTAAACACCTTGTCGTCGATCACCTGCATATTGTCGGCGATATTTTTGACCGTGGACCGCGTGCGGATATCATCATGGATTTGCTGATGGAGCATCATTCGGTCGATATTCAGTGGGGCAATCACGATGTGCTGTGGATGGGCGCGGCAACGGGCAGCCGTACCTGCATCGCGACTGTGCTGAGCAATTCTATCACCTATCACAATCTGGAGATGATTGAAACCGGCTATGGCATCAGTTTGCGTCCGCTTGCGTTGTTCGCGGATGAGGTCTATCGTGATTCCGACGTCTCCTGCTTTGTGCCGAAACCAACAGCGGACAGCAAGGAGTCCGCTGTCGATATCACGCGCGCTGCGCGGATGCATAAAGCGATTGAAATCATTCAATTTAAACTGGAGGGACAGACGATTGGGCGCAATCCGTCCTTTGGGATGGATGATCGGCGGCTGCTTCATAAAATTGACTTTGAAGCCGGCACGGTGCGGCTTGAAAGCGGGGTGCACCCGCTGCGGGATCGCGATTTTCCCACCATTGACCCCGCTGATCCATACGCGCTGTCATCCGAAGAGGGCGAACTGATGGTGCAGCTGGAAAAAGCGTTTCTGCGCAGCGAGAAGCTACAGAGGCACATTCGTTTTCTTTACTCCAAGGGTGGACTGTACAAGTGTTTTAACGGCAATCTGCTGTATCACGGCTGTGTTCCGATGCAGGAGGATGGTGCCTTCCTACGCTTCGCCTTTGACGGACAGACGCTTTGCGGCAAAGCCCTGCTCGATTGGTGCGAGAGCGCCGCGCGGCAAGGGTATTATGCACAGAAGGGCACGCCTGAGCGACAGTTCGGCAAGGATTTTCTGTGGTTTCTATGGTGCGGGCGTCACTCGCCCCTTTTCGGGCGGGATCATATCGCGACCTTTGAGCGTCGGCTGATTGAGGATCAGAGTACCTGGGTCGAGCCGAAAAATCCGTATTATGCGTACTATAACGATAGCGAGGTCTGTGTCCGCATCCTACGTGAGTTTGGTCTCGAAGGAGACCATTGCCATATTGTCAACGGTCATGTTCCTGTCAAGACGAAGGATGGAGAAAGCCCAATCAAGGCGGATGGACGGCTGATTGTTATCGACGGCGGCTTTTGCCGCGCCTATCAGCCGACGACGGGTATCGCGGGTTACACGTTGGTGTATGACTCGTGGGGCATCCACATTACGGCGCATGAGCCGTTTCCGGGCAGGCGTAATGCCATTCGGGAAAATAAGGATATTCTTTCGACCTCGATGGCGTTTGACCGGTCGGAAGCGCGCATCCGCATTCGTGAAACCGACATCGGTGCGGAGCTGCAGCAGACGATTGCCGATTTAAAGGCACTGCTTCGCGCATTTAAGTGCGGAGAAATCAAGGAGGACAGTTCGCTCTCCATGGCAAATAATACACAGGGATAACGAAAAGAAGCCGCACGGGAATGCGGCTTCTTTTTTTAATGAGATTCCTACGAAGTGCACAAAAAATGAAATGCGATTCTGAAGAACTAACCAAAAAAATCTTTTCTGGAAAACGATTGACAAAAGCGTTGTAGGAGACTATTATTAATGCAACAACTAATTAAAGAATAAATTAAAAGTAAAATCATAAAACAAATTGAATGTGATTTTACCGCGGGAGAGTCGTTTGCGAGAGGGGGCGAAGGGGTGCATCCCGCGTGAGAAAACAACAGGTTTCAGTGAAACGCAAAGTGAGGTAAGAGAAAAAATGGAACGATATAATCCGTTTGACAATGTCATCACTGTAGTGGAAAATGCAGCAAGTAAGCTAGGCTATGCACCGGCCGACTATGAGACGTTAAAGCATCCCGAGCGGGAGCTGCAGGTTTCGATTCCGGTTCGCATGGATGACGGCACAATTCGTGTATTTGAAGGTTACCGTGTTCAGCATTCTACTACGCGCGGCCCTGCAAAGGGCGGCATTCGTTTCCATCCGTCGGTCAATAAGGACGAGGTTAAGGCATTGGCGGCATGGATGACGTTTAAGTGCGCAGTCGTAAATATTCCGTACGGTGGTGCCAAGGGCGGCGTTGTCGTCGATCCGAAAAAGCTTTCCAAGTCAGAACTGAGACACATGACGCGCCGCTTCACCACAATGATCGCCCCGATTATCGGACCGGATCAGGATATTCCGGCGCCCGATGTAAATACCAATCCGGAAATCATGGGTTGGATTATGGATACTTATTCGATGCTCAAGGGTCACAGCGTGCCTGGCGTGGTCACCGGCAAGCCGTTGGCAATCAATGGCATTCCCGGCCGCATGTCGGCCACCGGACGCGGCGTAATGTTTACAACGAAGAATATTCTCAACAAAATGGGGATTGATTTCAAGAATGCAAGCATTGCGATTCAGGGCTTCGGCAATGTCGGCGGTACGGCGGCACGCCTGCTGCATAAGGAAGGCTTCAAGATTGTTGCGGTCAGCGATGTTTCAGGCGGGCTGTACTGTAAGGACGGTCTCGATGTATACGCGCTGCTGGACTTCACCAAGAACAATCCTGATAAGCTGTTTGAGGATTATGAGGCTGCAGGTGTTGCGCATATCAGTAACGCAGAAGTGCTGGCAACGGAGTGCACCGTGCTGATCCCGGCGGCGATGGAAAATCAGATTAATGAAGAAACCGCAGATTCGCTTCGCTGTCAGATTGTTGTTGAGGCAGCAAACGGCCCGACCAGCCTGGAGGGCGACGAGATCCTCGGCAAGCGCGGCATCACGATTGTGCCGGACATCCTGTGCAACGCGGGCGGCGTGGTCGTATCGTATCTGGAATGGGTGCAGAACCAGCAGGCTATTTACTGGGAGGAAACCGAAACCAACACCAAGCTCAAGCACGTCATGGATCGCTCGTTTGAAGAAGTGTGCGAGATGGCAGAGGACAAGAAGGTTACACTTCGTGAGGCAGCGTATATGATTGCAATTCAGCGCGTTGTTGAAGCCAAGAAGATTCGCGGCGTATGGCCGTAATAGTTTAATCAGTTTTGATAGAGTAAATAAAAATAGTAATCATAATAAGTGTTATAACTGGAGGTATTTATGTACATTCAACTGGGAGGTGGGCGTATCGATAAGGAACGCGAAGCGCTGCCCGTCTGCAATCCGGTGAACGGCGAGGTGATTGACACTGTACCCGGACTTACCCCTGCGGACATTGCCACTGCGGTGGAAGCAGCTGCCGAAGGCCAGCGTGAGTGGGCGGCAAAGCCGCAGACCGAACGCAACCGCATCCTCCGCCGCTTTGCAGACCTGCTGCTCAGCCGCCGCGCCGAATTAGGGGAACTGCTTTGCAGAGAAAATGGTAAACGCATCTCCGAAGCTGAGGAGGAATTTGACACCGTTGCGGCGCTGATTGAAAGCTACTGCGATAAGGCCGGCCATCTGTACGGCGTATCGCTCCCGAACGTTACGGACGCGACCTCGTGCCACGGCGATGTAATCTTTACGCGTCATGAACCGCTCGGCGTGGTTGCCTGCCTGCTGCCGTTCAATTTCCCGGTTGAACTGTGTGGACATAAAATTGCTCCCGCGCTCGCAGCAGGCAACGCGGTCATCATCAAGCCGCCCTCTGACTGTCCGCTGGCGATTATCAAGCTGGTTGACTGCCTGCATGAAGCGGGCGTGCCAGCCAAGGCCGCACAGGTCGTAACCGGGCGCGGTTCGGTCATTGGCGACGCACTGGTGTCCCATCCGGGCATTGCGGCGATCACGATGACGGGCGGCACCGAGACCGGTGCACACATTGCATCGGTTGCGGCAAAGAATCTGACGCGCTGCTTCTTCGAGCTGGGCGGCAACGATGCGTTCGTCATTCTGGACGATGCGGACATCGACCTGACCATCGGGCAGGCACTGGAAAGCCGCGTCAACAATGCCGGTCAGGTGTGCTGCGCATCCAAGCGGTATATCGTGCACGAATCGGTTGCGGAGGAATTCACCGATAAGCTGATTCTGGCGCTCAAACAGCTCAAGATTGGCGATCCGGCCGACCGCTCCATGAACGTGGGCGGCATGATTTCGGAAAAGGCGCGCGACGAGGTCGTCGAGCAAATCCGGCACACGGTTGGGCAAGGTGCGACGCTCGTATACGGCGGCGAGGCGCAGGGAAAAAATTTCCTCGTTCCGGCTGTGCTGACGGGCGTGACAGGCGAAATGGATGTGGCGTGCGATTTGGAGATTTTCGGCGCTGTATTTCCGATTATTCGATTTAAAACCTTGGAAGAAGCGCTTGCACTGGTTAATCATTGCCCCTACGGTCTTAACAGCGCGGTGTTCTCCAGAGATATGGCAAAGGCTATTTCGTTCGCCGAGCAGATTCAGGCGGGCAGTGCTGTGATTAATGGCGGCGGCAATTACCGCACGGCAACCATGCCGTTCGGCGGCTTCAAGAAGAGCGGCATCGGCCGCGAAGGATCGTCCCGCACGCTTGAGGAGTTCACGCAGGAAAAATCCTACGTACTCAAGGCAGTACTGGGCAACCGATAAAACAAGAAGGGATGAAAGCATCATGATGAGAATCGGTCTTAATACCAACACCTTCGCAGGCGAGCAGCTCGACGTGCTGCTGCCTCTGGCAAAGGAGTTCGGCATTTGCTATCTGGAGCTGTGGGGCTCCAATCTGGAGCCTAATGGTAAAAAGGCGGTTAACGGCTTTGCATTTTCTGATAAAAACCTTGAAAAGGCCAAAAAGCAGATCGAGGATGCGGGACTGACCGTAGGTGCGATTTCCTCCGGCCTTGGTCTGGACACCCAAATGACCAGTGACCCCGAAGCCTTCTCTAAGGAACTGGTGGCCACGGTCGAAGCGGCAGCTATCTTTGGCGCGAAGATTGTCAACCACTATTCAGACAAGATTCAGCCGGGTACCACACCCGAAATCGACCGTCTGCACCAGTACTTCGACGCGGCGCTTGCGCGCGCAGAGGAGTTAGGCATCGTGCTGGCACTGGAGAACGAAGCGGGCGATGCGTCCCGCACGCCGGAAAACATGCTGGCGATTGTCAAAGCGTTTGATTCTCCGAATTTCAAAACCAATTTTGATGCAACCAACTATTATCATGCATCTTGTGAGGCATTTCCGTACGCGTATGAGCTGTTGAAAGAGCATATTGCCTATGTACATATCAAAAACGGTCGACTCTACCGTCCGGGCGGCTTCTGTCCGGATACGAAGTGGTTTGGCGGCGCGATGACCCGTGAGCCCGGCACCATTTATTATTGTGAAGCCAAGGACGGCGTGGTCAATATCAACGGGCTGGTGCACCGTTTGGCGGTCGACGGCTACGATGGTCTGTGCACGCTTGAGCCGCATACCACGCGCGAAAACGCAATTGAGGCCATCCACGGCGAGGTTAAGTACCTGCGTGCGACCGGTCTGTTTGAATAATCAGAAAAAGGAGTGTGGCGGATGAATCCCACAACCATTGAATACATCCGCGGTCTGAAGCCTGCACCGCACGAAGACGGACGTACGCTGGTCAAACAGGGTATCGAGATCGGAAACAGCTTTGAAGCACCGCTGACGTGGTATGAGGGCTATCGAAACCACATGGAGTTTAAAAAGGCCTATCAGCGGGAGGGCAGGATTTACTGGTGTCTGCTGATGGGACTTGCCACCATGGAGGATGAGGTCGCAGCAGTCAAGAAGATTGACGAATTTCAAAAGCGCACCGGCTTCAAGCTGGGTTCCCTCTTACATATTCCGAGCGGCAACGTCGCTCTGCCTCGCGCATACCGCGAGAACGCGCCCAAGACGACCAGCTTTGTGCTGGATGATTTGGATGACTGGCTGGCACTGCGCAATGCCGCGCTGATTGAGCATAACATTACTGAGCAGTAAATATACCATTTCGAACAATCTGTTTATTTGCATGTTCTCACACCTCTTAGGTTTATTATAAGAGGATAATATGACATCGGAAAGACATATTTAAAAAATTGCCTTGATAATGACAGCTTTTCTTAAATACTGCGTTCCGAATATGGCCGGGTTAGTCCTTGGATAAAGACGGTGCGTAAGTTCTGCGCTCAAAACAACTGAAATTTTGAAATAAAAAAAGAACGACAGGGGGAACCCAGCCGTTCTTTTTTGTTGCTCCTGCATCGCCATCTCAACAGTTCTTGGATTGTTGTATGCAAGCCATAAGGATTTTTTATCATCTAAGGTGCGCAGTTCCTCCATTTCCTCACCTGTGAGAGAACAATCAAAAATATTGAAGTTTTCTATTATATGCTCGGATGAAAAATTCGATATACCAATCGCACGAATTTTTCCTTTTTGATATAAATCCGCCAGGGCGTGATAGGCTACATAGTAATTCGATAAGCACGGATGAATCAGCACAAGGTCAAGATAATCGGTTTGCTGCTTTTTCGAAGATTATTCCACCGAGGCAATGGTTATTTCATTGGTGAATTCTGTCACACAAACCTTCGTGGTAAGAAAGATGTCCTCTCGGGGCACACCGCATTGTCACAAAGCGGTTCCGACCGCTTCTTCATTGTGGTAAGCTTGC
This sequence comes from Butyricicoccus sp. Marseille-Q5471, assembly GCF_951230135.1. Classification (GTDB taxonomy): domain Bacteria; phylum Bacillota; class Clostridia; order Oscillospirales; family Butyricicoccaceae; genus Agathobaculum. The sequence goes on from NZ_CATNVC010000010.1 coordinate 33,996, forward strand.
GCTGTATCAATGTGGCGATAGCCAACCTCAATCGCATCAAGAACGCTCTTTTCACAAGACCCGCCTTCAATTAAAACTACACCAAAACCCATCATTGGCATTTTCACGCCATTGTTCAAGGTTGCATAAGGGATGTTTTTCATGCGTTCTCACTCCCTTTTCTGTTATGATTTAATAATGATATCGCGTTTTCATTTTAACAAAATAGAAAACGGCCATCAAAAGACCTAAAAACTCCGCCACTGGAATCGCCAGCCATATGCCGTTGACGCCTAAAAAATGAGGCAACAGTAATATCGCAGAAATTGTGAAAATAATTGACCTGCACATGGCTAAAACGGCAGAAACCAAACCGTTTGAAAGGGCCGTAAACATAGAGGAAGCAAAAATATTGACACCCATAAATAAAAATCCGGTTGCAAACAGCCTGCATCCCCCTACGGCAAGAGCGTAAACGGAGCTTGTGTGGTGAGTGAAAATCCGTACCAGTGGCTGAGCGAAAGCGATACTCAGCGCAAAAACGGCAACCGATGAAATTATGAGTATTGCCATACTGCTTTGGAATATTTTTTTAAGCGTTGCGTTTCATTCTTTCCGTAGTTGTAGCTGATAAGCGGTGCAATGCCAACGGAATAGCCCATAAAAACAGAGCTCATAATGCTCATTAAATAAAGCGCAATGGAAAGCGCCGCCACCCCGTCCGAGCCGAGCATGCTCATTATGGCAAGGTTAAACAACAGGGTCGTAATTGCCACCGATAAGCTGTTGACCATTTCAGAAGCACCGTTTGTGCAGCTCTGCCAGAGTGCTTTTCCGTCAAATTTGGGTTTGACCAGATACAGAATGCCCTTGCGGTTGCACGCAAAGTCAAGCGCACCGATCACCGCAGGAATGGCATAGCCAAGCGCTGTGGCAAGTGCCGCTCCGGTGATTCCCATATCAAACGGTACAATCAGTACATAATCCAGAATGATATTGATGACGCCGCCGAGTACCGCAAGCGCTAAGGAAAGATGTGCCTTGCCTGCCGCGATAAAGGCATTTTGTGTAATGACAGAAAAAATAGTCAGCGGCAAAATTGCCAATACAACTACCGCATAGTCATAGCACAAAGCGTACAAAGCCTTATCTGCTCCAAGCAGATAAATCATCGGCTCAATATATAAAAATGCCACTGCGGAAATGATAACACTTACGATAAAGGCAAGAAGCATAATCAGAGAAAGATTTTCTCGCGCTTCCTGCTCTCTCTTCTGCCCAAGCTTTCTTGCGATAACGGCAATTCCGCCCGTGCCAAGCATCATGCCGACTGCTATAGAAAAAAACACGATCGGCATCATTAAATTCACGGCGGAAAGAGCATCTGTGCTGATGAAATTCGCTACAAAAAATCCATCTATCACGGAATATAATCCTGTGAACGTCATCGATATAATGGTTGGAAGAGCGAATTTTAATAAAAACTTGGTTGAGATGTGTTTGTCTAATTGATTTGCTTGTTCCACGCTAATTTAATCCTTTTTGAATAGATTTTCTGTTTGTATTTTCAAATTTGACAAGTGCTTTTTACTCAAACAAAGTAACTCTTCTCGCTCCGCAGCGGTGAGCATCCCAAATGCCCGATGCTCCGCGGCCATCAGGCGGACTACTGTTGCGTCGGCTACTCGTTTGCCTTCCTCAGTCAGCACCGCACCCAGCATTCTTGAATTATGCTCTAAGGGTGAAACTTGAATATAGTTTGCAGCAATCAGATTTTTCCATGCGGAGTGAATGGTTTGCTTTTTTAAGTAATACCTTTCGCCAATTTCTTTTTGCGTGCAGGGTCGATTGGTCGCACTCAGCTCATACAGAATGATAAATCCACTTTCCGGCAGACCGGATTTTACTGCTATATCATGATATAAATCGTCCGCCTCCTGAAAAAGTTGATTGTATTGGGCAAATTGCTCTTTTATTTCATCCATTATTAAAACACCTCTACAAGCAAACTGAGTACTATTTCGTACTGATGCATTATACCAGTCCGATTTCATACTGTCAAGGGGCGGCCGAAATCTTTCGAGTTTGCCGCATGTATTTCATATTGCAGGCGGGCTCATAGAGGTGGACTGTCGAAATCTATTGATTTTTGATGGAATAAAGAGTATTATATTCCATTATAGGAGCAATATTGAAGTGGTAGGTTGGCGGAACATGTGCCATAACGCTGTGTGAGTATGGACATGAACATGCAGCTTCTCTGCGGAAAAACAATGCGAAATCGCGATTTTCCTGCCCGATTGCAGCTGAAAATTAAGGAACAAATATATGAGTAAACATCTACCGATGGAAGTGCGAGTGCCCATTGAAAGGGACAATCCATCAATTTGCCGCGATGAAACCAAGTGCATCAAATGCGGCCAGTGCAAAAACATTTGCACCGAGTTTATCGGTGTTCATGGAACTTATACGTTAGCGCAGACCGGCGACAACGCTATCTGCATCCACTGCGGGCAATGTGCGAATGTTTGCCCGGTGGACTCCATTACCGAGGCGTATGAATACCCGGCAGTGGCCAAGGCGGTTGCCGATTCGGACAAGGTGGTCATTTTCTCGACCAGTCCCTCGGTCCGCGCCGCATTGGGCGAGGAGTTCGGTCTGCCGGATGGCACATTCGTGCAGGGCAAGATGGTGGCGCTGCTGCGGGCGCTGGGTGCGGATTATGTGTTGGATACCAACTTCGCCGCTGATTTAACCATTGTGGAAGAAGCCAGCGAGCTGATTGAGCGAGTGTCCAAAGGCACTCGTCCGCTGCCGCAGTTCACTTCCTGCTGCCCTGCGTGGGTCAAGTATGCAGAACTCTATCACCCGGATATGCTGCCCAACCTGTCCACGGCCAAAAGCCCTATTGGTATGCAGGGACCTACGATTAAGACCTATTTTGCCAAGAAGATGGGCATTGACCCAACGAAAATTGTCAATGTCGCAGTGACGCCTTGTACGGCGAAAAAATATGAGATTCGCAGAGAGGAGATGAATGCCGCAGGCAAGCAGCTGAACGTGGATGACATGCGGGATATGGATCATGTTATCACCACCCGGGAGCTGGCGAAATGGGCCAAGGAGCAAGCCATTGACTTTGCCGCGCTGCCCGACAGCAACTATGACCGCTTGATGGGCGAGGCCTCCGGCGCAGGTGTTATTTTTGGCAACACCGGCGGCGTTATGGAAGCGGCGCTCCGCACGGCTTATGCCTACCTCACCGGCGAAACGCCCCCTAAGGAGCTGTACACGCTTACTCCGGTGCGCGGCATGGAGGGGATGCGTGAAGCAACACTGAGCATCGCCGGCACAGAGCTAAATGTGGCGGTGGTTTATGGTACCAAAAACGCCTCGGAGATGATACGCCGCGTCAAGGCGGGCGAAAAGCAGTATCATTTTATTGAGGTGATGACCTGCCCGGGTGGGTGCATTGGCGGCGGCGGTCAACCCAAGAGTATGCTCGACAAGGGCGACGCACTGCGGCAGGCTCGTATTGACAGCCTGTATCAGAGAGACGCGGCGCTGCCGCTGCGCATGAGCCATGAGAACCCGGAAATTAAAGCGCTTTACGAGGATTATTACGGTAAACCTCTTAGCAAATTGGCAGAAAAAATGCTGCACACGATTTATCAGGACAAGAGTTCTGAATTTACAGGAGGAAAGAAAACAATGGAAAAGTGGAAATGTTCTGTTTGCGGGTATGTTCATGAAGGCCCGCTGCCCGACGATTTTAAATGCCCGGTCTGCAAGCAGCCGGCATCGGCATTTGTGAAGCTGGAAGAGAAGGCGCAGACCTCCGGCAATCCCTACGCCGGAACAAAGACCGAGAAAAACCTGCAGGAGGCGTTCGCGGGTGAGTCCCAGGCACGCAATAAGTATACCTATTTCGCAAACATCGCCCAGCAGGAGGGATATGATCAGCTGGCAGAAATCTTCCTGAAAACTGCCCGCAACGAACAGGAGCATGCCCGCATCTGGTATCAGGAGTTGGGCAATCTGGGTAAGACCGCTGAAAATCTACTGCATGCCGCCGAGGGTGAAAATTACGAATGGACAGACATGTACGACCGCATGGCGAAGGACGCTGAGGAGGAAGGATTCCACGAGTTGGCAGAACGCTTCCGTAGAGTAGCTGCCATCGAGAAAACCCATGAGGAGCGCTACCGTGCTCTGCTGAAAAACGTGGAGATGCAGCAGGTGTTCTCCAAGAGTGAGGAGAAAATTTGGGAGTGCCGTGTCTGCGGTCATCTTGTCATCGGCCGTGAAGCGCCCGAAGTCTGCCCGGTGTGCAGCTTCTCCCAGAGCTATTTCGAGGTACGTAAGGAAAACTACTAAAGGCATTTGCGAACAGGAAAGAGATGCAATAAGAGCGGCATGTCTGTGGCACTTGGTCATAGACATGCCGTACTATTTAACCGGAAAGGTAGGACAAAACAGTATGAGATGCGCCATCGTTTACAGCGGCCAGACCGGCAATACTGCGCTGTTAGCGCAGCGGCTGAAGGCTATGCTTTCAATCAGTGACTTGGTTTATTATGGTGCGCCGGATGGCAAGGGTGCTGTGGCTGATGTGATATGGGTTGGATTCTGGACAGATAAGGGCAGCAGCGATGAGTTGGTGTCCGCGTTTTTGCGAACCCTGCAGGATAAGAAGGTGTTTCTGTTCGGCACGGCGGGATTTGGCGGAAGTAAAGCATATTTTGCGCAGATTTTATCCCGCGTGCAGGAAAACCTTAACCCATCGAATACCGTGGTCGGCAGCTATATGTGTCAGGGGAAGATGCCCGCATCGGTGCGGCAGCGATATGAGGCGCTGCAGGTGCAGCAGCCGGAACAAATGCGGCAGCTGATTGAAAATTTTGACGCTGCACGGTCTCATCCGAATCAGACAGATTTGGATGGATTAGAATCCGCGGCAGCAAAAGCAATTTGCACTTTGCGTGAATGTTGCCAATAACACACAGCGCGCTCGAGAAATAGAAGTATCCCGAATGATTAATGCAAAACCAGACGTGTCCTGCGATTGGATATCAGTCCGTTTCGATTTGTGTTCCTGTAACGGTAACGCCTTTTGCACATACGCTCGCAACATCCACAAAATGCTGTCATGAGCCGGTTGTTACTCCAGAAAGCAGACTTTCAGTGGCACGAAAAACGGTTCGAGCTATTTTACCATCGGCCAAGATATCTGCGTGGCCGTTCCGGTAGAGTTTGGTGAATTGCCACGGTGGAAGACACCTACGTTGACTGTAACGGTGCTTCCGGAGAGGATATCTGTGATGGCTGCGATAAAGAGTCCGAGCTTGAAACCCCGATTGCATCTGATGTGAGCGCCTAATCGTGGAAGAGCCGGATAAAGCGTTGGCGTACGAATGCACTGCAGAAACCTGCCGTAGTATCAGTGCGTAGCATGCGGATGTCAGTTTACCGGTTCAGCTAGAGCCGTACGCCACGCTTGGAGAGGTTCAAACCGAATGTTGTGGAGAACCATCGTAACGCTCCGGCAAAGCAGCACGTGCGGATGCACAGTCCTATGTGAACTGACGATTACGCAAAGCCTCTGCCTGAAAATTTCCATTGAATACGGTGCAACTGCACAGGGCGGCGATATCAGCGTGTGCTGCAAAAAGACACTCCTCACCGCAGAGCAAATAGACACTGCTGAATATAAAAAGCGAGCAGCCAAATGGCTGCTCGCTTTCATTTTCCGGGGAATACCGATTGCAAGATAAAAAACGCTGCAATTACTAAAGAGGGAAGAATAAAGAAAAACCGCTTCGAATGAAGCGGTTTTCAATTGGTGGGAGGTGGTGGATTCGAACCACCGAAGTCATAGACGACAGATTTACAGTCTGTTCCCTTTGGCCACTCGGGAAACCTCCCATATTTAATTGATGCCCACCTACAAGATGATGGAGCTGGTGGACGGACTTGAACCCCCGACCTGCTGATTACAAATCAGCTGCTCTACCAACTGAGCTACACCAGCGTTTCGCAGGTTTCTGTCGTGTATCAGCGACGTTTATTATATTATCATGTGGGCGGGGGAATGTCAACACTTTATTTTGAATTTTTTCAGAAAAAGAAAATTTATTTGTCAGAGCGCGTCGATTGCATCAGAAACCTGCTGCAGCACAGTCAACAAGGATTTGGAAATATCTGGATAACGGCGGCTGATTTCGTTAGGCGAAACGCAGGGACGGTGCATCTCTTCGGGCGTTAGGCCAAAACCGCCTTCGCCATGCGCAGCTACGCGGATACGAAGCTCGTGCTGCTTGAGGCGTGCATCGCAGAGGAAGTCGAAGTGTTCAGGGCCGGTACGGAACACTGCTTCAACCCCGGCGGGGTCAGCCATAAACAGATAGCGATATACTTTATAGATTGCAATGGATAGATAGCCTTCGATCTCCGCGGGAAGCTGTGCGCTGCCGGTTTGTTCGGCAAGCGTCAGCAGCAGGGAAGCGGCTTCAATCACCTGATTGCTCTGCTGGGGTGCGGCAGCTTCCTTTGGATCCATACGGGCAGCGGGTACAGCAGAACCGTCCCGCGCCATCGAGCGGCCTAGCAGATAGTCGCACGATACGCTATAATAATCCGCCGCACGGACAACAAAAGAAAGACCTGGTTCACGCAGGCCGTTTTCGTAGTGACTGAGCAGAGCCTGTGATACCGCAAGATCCCCGGCTGCCGTCCGCTGGCTTATTTTCTTTTCCCGGCGCAGCAGCGCGAGTGTGCGTGAAAAATCACTGGACATATCTTTTCATTACCCCACTGTGAAAGTAAATCTATTATACTCGCTGTATTACCTTTTGTAAAGTACGTAAAACATGGATTTTGCCGGAAAACCAAAGGAAAAAACAAGCGAAAAGTGATGATAATACGACATTTGGTGATTGGCACGTGCGATTTCAACTAGATATAGGGGTTGCGGAGCGGATACGGTCGAAAAGACTTTTTTACCGTCGGTATTGTTCGAATGGGCCGCGCTTGACATTCGGTGCTTTGAGTCGATATAATAGGTAAGAAGAAAATCATGGGTGCGGCAGACGCGCAGGATGTCTGCCGCACCCAACTTTTTAGGAGGATGAAGAATGACCAGACAGGAAATTCTAAAGTGGCGGCAGGAAGCGGGCGGCATGAATAAGCTGCTCGGCATTCAAATCATAGAATTAGACGAAGGGTGTGCGACCGCGTCGTTGAACCTGGTGCCGGAGGTGCTCAATCCACTCGGCATGGCACACGGCGGCACCATTTTCACTCTGTGCGACGTGGCAGCCGGCACAGCGGCGGCATCCCGCGGGCGTGTCGCCGTGACGTTGAGCTCATCAATTGACTATTATAAACCGGGCAAAGCGGGAGAGACTTTGATTGCCCGCGCAACCGAGCGCAAGCATGGCCGTACGACCAACGTGTATCATGTCGAGGTGCAGGATACGCAGGGAACACATGTGGCGGATGCACGTTTTATCATGTTTTATACGGGTGCGATGATTGAGGATCTGCGCTGATGAGTGGCGGCTTGTCCAAAGCAATGATAGCGCCGCTGCTTACGTGGTATGATCAGGCACACCGGGAGCTGCCGTGGCGAAGCGAGCCGACACCTTACCGCGTCTGGGTGAGTGAAATCATGCTGCAGCAGACGCGGGTGGAGGCAGTGCGAGGCTATTTTGAACGTTGGATGGCTGCCTTGCCGACCGTGCGCTCACTGGCCGAAGCCGATGAGCAGGTGTATCTAAAGCTGTGGGAAGGTCTGGGTTATTACAGCCGTGTGCGCAACCTGCACCGCGCGGCGGTCGATTTATGTGCGCAGTATGACGGAATGCTGCCTGCGGATTATGAGAAGCTGCTCGCACTGCCCGGAGTCGGCGATTATACAGCGGGCGCGGTGGCGTCCATTGCATTTGGTATTCCGGTGCCTGCCGTGGACGGAAACGTGCTGCGTGTTGCGGCGCGGCTGGATGATGATGTCACACCCATCACCGACCCGAAGTATAAAAAAGCACTGCGGGAGCGACTGCTCGATATCATGCCCACCGACCGACCGGGGGATTTGAACCAATCCTTAATGGAGCTTGGCGCGACGGTGTGCCTGCCCAACGGTGCACCAAGGTGCGGCGACTGCCCGCTGATGCATTTATGCCTTGCCTACCATCATGGTACGACCGCCATTGTGCCGGTGCGTGCCCAGAAGCGATCGCGCCGTGTCGAAGCACGCACAGTGCTGTTGGTGCGATACGGAAAAGCTGTTGGACTGGCACGCCGCCCCAAACAAGGCCTGCTTGGCGGCTTGTGGGAGCTGCCGTCACTGGATGGACATGCCACGCCGGATGAACTGCGAACGGCGCTTACACTGCGCGGTTGGCAGGTAAAGGATTTGAAATCGCTGCGTCCCGCAAAGCATATTTTTACCCATGTTGAATGGCATATGAACGGATATTATGTGGAACTGGATAGCCGGCCTGAGGAGCTGACGCTTGTCACGCCGTCCGCGCTGAGGGCAGAGTATGCGCTGCCGAGCGCCTTCCGCGCATTTCTGAGTGTAATAGAGGGAGAAGAATGAAAAGCGAGACTGTCATTCATAACATTCCGCCGCTATATGATGAAACATCACGCGTGCTGCTGCTGGGATCGATTCCAAGCCCGAAATCGCGTGAGGCAAGGTTCTTTTACGGTCATCCGCAGAATCGATTCTGGCGCGTGCTGGCGGCCGTACTGGGCGAGGATGCTCCGCAGACGGTGGAGCAGAAACGTGCCATGTGTATCAAGCACCATGTCGCCTTGTGGGATACCATTGCATCCTGTGAGATTGAGGGTGCTTCGGACACCTCAATTAAAAACGCGGTGCCCAATGATATTGGCAGTTTACTTGCAAAAACGCAGATTACCCGTGTTTTTGCAACAGGCGGCAAATCGGCGGCACTGTATCGCAAGCTGATTGAGCCAAAGACTGGCGTGCCGATTACACAACTGCCATCTACAAGTCCGGCCAACGCGGCATGGTCACTTGAACGGCTCATCGAGTCCTATCGTGTAATTTTATAGACAAATCGTAAAAAGGCTCTGAAACAGTGGTTTCAGAGCCTTTTTTTCACCCTTCATTCGGTGCAAGCAGCAAGGGTTGCAGTTGATAGCCGTGCAGCGCGGCTTCAAGTGTCGCAGGGATTTGCACCATATCTGCAACAAGCGAGCAGGGTTTGGCGGTAGGCGCGTCCTGCCGAAGCGGTACAAAATAAAAGTGCTTACGGTTGAGAAGCGTGCCGATGTTGGCGGCACTGCCCGAAAGGGCGTCATTGGTGGAAACGGCGAGCAGTACGGGGCGCGCACCGCGAAGATGGCTTTTGACAGCCATGGTCACCGGCGTATCGGTGACGCCGTGCGCGAGCTTGGCAAGCGTGTTGCCTGTACAGGGTGCAACAATCAGCGCGTCGAACATCGCCTTAGGGCCGATTGGCTCTGCGGTGACGATACTGTCGATAATCGGCTTGCCGGTGGCCTCGGTTAGCCGTGTGCGCCATTCCTTGGCGGTGCCAAAACGGGTGTCAAAGGCACCTGCGTTTTCGGACAGAATCGAGGTTACATCAAATCCGCGCGCCACCAAATCGTTAATGGCGGTCAGCGCACGGGCAAAGGTGCAGAAAGAGCCGGTCAGCGCAAAACCGACACGAATTGGCTGGGTCATAGAATGCCCTCCTCGGTAAGCATGGTGAGCACGGTGTCGCGTACGGCGCGTGCAGCGGAGAGCGGCGCGACCTTGCCCGGCAGAGACAGCGCATGCATGATGCGGCAGCCGGACACCACGGGCGCACCTGCTTCCACGCCGCCGGGCAGACTGGCTAAATCCATCACAAGGCAGGGCGGTGTCAGTTCAGACAGCTCAGCTGCGCCGAGCACCGGCGCGGGTACCGTGTTGAAAATCAGGTCAAAGCCGGACAGATGTCCGGCGAGTTTGCGGGTATCGAGCGAGGGCAAGCCTGCCGTCGCAATTTTGGCAAAGTCCCGGGCATTGCGCGCGGATACGGTCACGTGTGCACCAAGCGCCTGCAGCTTATGGGCGAGCAGACTGCCCAGCCGTCCGTTGCCGATGATGAGACACTTTGAGCCTTGGATGGTGTGCGGCGTCTCCTCCATTGCAAGCTGAATCGCGCCTTCGCAGGTGGGGAGAGTATTAGCGGTAGGAGTGACATACTGCTCGCGGCAGGCAGCATATGCTGTGAGCAAGGAGGGGAGCGATATGACCGTCAGTCAGCAGGAACGTGAGGAATTAGAACGCCTGTTTAAAATCGGCATGCTCAAGGCGCTGTACGATGCGCACAAAATCAGCGAGCAGCAGTTTTGTCAGGCTATGAATGCCGTAGGCGCATGAGAGGAGGAAGTAGCGGCGTGGCGCTTCGCGTTGCGGCATATTGCCGTGTTTCGACCGAACAGGACGACCAGCTCAACTCGCTTGCCAACCAGAAACGGTATTTTGATGAGTACATACGCAGGCAGCCCGGCTGGCAGCTTGTGGAGGTTTATGCGGACGAAGGGCTGTCGGGCACGTCATCCAAAAACCGGCCGGCCTTTCAAAAAATGATTGCAGCGGCCAAACGAGGAGAAATTGATTTGATCCTGACCAAGGAGGTCTCTCGTTTTGCCCGTAATACGATTGATACACTGGCGCATACCCGGGATTTGCGAAAGCTGGGCGTGGGTGTTATCTTTATCAATGACAATATTGATACGCGTCAGAACGACGGAGAATTTCGACTGACAATCATGGCAAGCGTGGCGCAGGAGGAGAGCCGCAAGACCTCGGAACGGGTCAAGTGGGGGCAAAAACGCTCGATGGAGAACGGCGTTGTGTTCGGCTGCAATAATATGTATGGATACGATTTGCAGAATGGCAGGCTGCGCATTCGGCCGGATCAGGCTGAGGTGGTTCGGCTCATCTATCATAAGTTTCTCCATGAGGGGAAAGGGACGCACGTCATCGCGCGCGAGCTGTATGAAGCGGGCATAGCTGCACCAAAGGCCAAGGATAAACCGTGGTCGGCAGTTATGATTTATCGTATTTTGAAAAATGAAAAATACTGCGGCGATTTGCTGCAGAAAAAATCCTATACGCCAAATTATCTCGATCACAAAAAAATCTTAAATCACGGCGCAGAGGAACAAGTTTATCTCCGCGCACATCATGAGGGAATCATATCGCACGACTTATTTGAGCGCACGCAGCAGGAGCTGAAAAGACGCGCACCGTCCGCTGCGCAAGCGGCACGCTATTCCAACCGATACTGGTGTTCGGGCAAAATTCGATGTGGCAGTTGCGGAGAACGGTTCATGCCTCGAAGACGGACGCGTTCGAGCGGGTTTGTCTATCAATACTGGGTATGTCATGCAAAGGGGCATTTCGGCCGAAAAAAGTTGGATACGCAGGGGCGTGCAGTCGGATGCAGTATGCGGTCGATTCACCATCAGACCATTTGTGCGTGCATGGAGTACGTGATTCGGAAGCTTCCGATCGATGTAGATGCATTGATTCGGGAGGTGCTGGCACTTCTGGAACGCGAAAAACCGCAGACGCACGAGATAGAGCAGCTGCAGGCAAGGCAGCAGCGGTGTATGCAAAAAAAAGACACCGTGCTTGATGCCTACTTTGAGCAGACAATCAGCAAGGAGGAACTGGAGCGGCTGCGCTCGCGGTACGATATAGAGCTTGCACAGCTAGGGAAGCGCCTGTCGGTGCTGGCGTCGCAGCAGACAGCGGCACAGCGGACGAATGGCAGTGCGGATGAAGTGCGGTGCTTTTTGCAGCGTCAGGCATTCTGCGCGGAAAGCGTTTTTGGGGAGTTGCTGGAGCGGTTTACAGTATATGAGGATAGCGTGACGATAAAACTAAATGGTATATCGGCCGTATTTCGTATCGGTTACACAACTAGCGGGCAAATGGAGCACTACCAAACAAATATCTTGTCATGCGACATGATAGACCTGTAGAAAAAACAAAACGGACGCTGTGTAATCAGCGTCCGTTTTGTTTGCGATGAATAAGGGTTAGCGTAAGGTCAGCAGACCCAGTTTGCGCAGTTCAAGTTTGGCGCTGCCGTCATAGATGCTGTCGCCGATGGTCGTCACAACCCGTACATATAGTGGCAGGGAAGAATCTGAGCTACCGCCAAAGGCCTGCAGCACTTCGTCGCTCAGGTAGGCGGTGTACAGCACACCGCTGCGCAGTGACGTCCCTTCGACAGCCTGTCGATCGTTCAGGTAAATCGGAAGCGTGACCTTCTTGGCATTCACCACGACACCCTCGGTCAGCTTGACCGAAGGGGCGGAATCATCCGCGTAATAGAACTCAACTGCAACAGATTTATTGGTGGCGAGGTTGGGGTCGGAGATGCTGAAGGTAATTGCCCGGTCTGCAGCAGTGGTTTCGCTGCCCACCAGCACCGAACCGGTGTAGCTGTTGCTGCTGCTGTACTCCATTGGAAGGAGGAAGTAATCAACTGCTGTGCCGACGGAGGACTCAAACGCTACGGTGGGGTTTTCCGCCCCGGCGCGGTAGGCCGCGATCATCGTATTGACGAACAGCTTGGCTTCTTCCGCACTATCGGGGTCGAAGTGACCGGCACCGGAATACGTAACATTGCCCTTGTTGTAGATGTAATAGTTGTTGAGCGCATCATTATAGTGGGCCGTATAGTTGTTTTTCTCTCCGTTGCCGGGGTCGGCAAGGCTGTACCACACGACGATATCATCCGAATTCATATTGAGCTGATAATACTGTTCGTGTGTTTGCGCAACCGACAGGCGGGAAGAACCGTTGAGGTTGTAGGGGAAGGTCGTAATCTGCCCCTGATTCACCTGAGATACATATTTGGTAAAGCTCTGTGCACCACCGCCGCTGTATCGACCATCTGACGTGGGCAGAAGTAGCGATGAAGTGCGGTAACGGGACAGGTTGTGTGTGGTATAACCCTGTGTCTGCGCAAGCAGCGTTTTTCGGCTACTGCCCGGCTGATAGGCAATAGAGTAGCCGGCCTTGACAAGTGCGTCGAGGGATGCGCCGGAATAGCCGCTCGCCACCGTACCGCTGCCGCGGCTCAGACCAAGCTCCTTGTAAATCGGCGAATACTTAGAGAAACCATAGGTGCTGTCCACTACGCCATATCGATCCAGGCCGACCAAGTTGCGTAGAATCGCGTTAAAATAGTAGGCAGAGTACCAACCGTGATTAATCTGCTGTGCTCCGGAGCTGCTCGAACCGGGATAATAGGAATAGGTTTGGGGCAGATTCGCGTTTGAGGTCGTATCGTGGGTAAACAGAATGGCCTTTCCGCTTTTGATGTAATTGGAAACAGCATTTGCAACCGTCAGATTCAGACCGTCACCGTTTTCTTTAAAGCCGTAGGAGTCACCGAAGCCGAGGATGAGCATATCGAAGCTGCCCAGATATGCGGTCAGTTCCTCAGTTGTATCCAGTTTGCCATTCCCGTTTTTGTCGAATGTGCGCTCTGCGCTGCTCAGCGTCCATGCTCTACCGGATCTGTTCTGCCCAATGTTCATTTCACTTACTGTGTGGGTGTTGATTTGAATATCATACACACCCTTGGCACGAAGGTCGTTAAATAGGGCGGAATAAGTGCTGCTCTCTGCAAGAGAAAAGGTTCTCCTTGTCTGTTCGGAATAGGAAGTGACCTGCAGAATATTAATGGAAATCATTTCGTTTGCTTGAGGCTTTAAATAGGTGTAGCCCACCTGCGAAGTATGCGTGCGTTCAGAACCGACCTTGATTACCTCGAGCCTCCAAGGAATAATGCCGCTGAAGCTTTCCGGCAGCTGTCGGGTGAGGGTATAGGTCACTCCGGCCATGAGTTCACCCGAAGCGACCGCTTTACCGGTGGAGGCATTGACGATTTGCAAATCAGTGAGTTCTTCGCTTGCAATATAGCGTCCGTCTGCGTTCTGATCCATGAACAAGCTGGTAAAATAGCGGGTGGATGCGGGTGTGCCGTCCGTTGGGTTTGCAATGGTAAAAGTATAGGACAACGTTCGCTTATTCTGGTCAATCAGCGTGGTTTGGAGGGCGCCTTGGTATTCGCCGGGCTTTAATTCTTGGCCGTTCGTATCTTTGGCAAAAACAATGCTCGGTTTGGAAAGATTTAAGTACTTGAGCACAATGTTTTTCTGCTGTGCGGCTTCGGTCGTTGACAGTACGTTTGTGCTGGACAAAATGCCGGACAGTGTTTCATAGACGATGGAGCAGTTGTCCACGCGTTTTGAATTGACCACATTACCTGCGGCCGGAATGGTAACAGACGTGCCGCCGGTGTTCTGCGTCACCTGCCAACCGGAGGAGACGGTGTAAGTTCGGCTAGCAAGTGCCCCGTAGCTATTGACGACGATGCAGTAATATCTACCGGGTTCAGTTACAGTTATGGTGGAATTAGAGCTAAACCGGTAACCATCCTGATACCATTGTAGCGAAGCACTTTTCGGTGATACGCTGGAAGAAAATTGTATACCGCTAGTGGTGACTTGGGGAGCATTCACGCTTAGCAAGTATTTCCAATTGTAATCGTAATCCCCGCTCGTTGGCGAAACGGACAGACCACCTGAGGATACGGTAACGGTGTTACTCTTGCAGGTATAGGTCTTGCCGTCTACCGTGATGGTAGCGGTGCAGTAATAGCTGCCAGCCGATGGGGTAAAGGAATAGTCGGACCCGGTGTAGACGGGGGGCTGACCATTGTTCTTGTACCAAGAGTAGGTGACGGCTCCGCTGCCGCTCGGGACACTGGAAGAGACAGCATTCAGAGTAACTTGTCCATAGTAACTGTAGGAACCCGATGCGGTAACGGAGAACTGACTGGCTTGATGGCCGTCGGAGAGCAGATTGGAGGAGATGATGACCGGAAAGCCGGAGGTCACAAAGTCCATCAGCTCTGATTTCTTGTTATAGGTGATATCGTTGCCGGAAAAACGGAATTTAGTGGAAGAAGCCTCTTGAATGTAATATTCATTGCTATAATAGTTCTTTGATTTGTTATAGTCCGAATCCAAAAGACCAGTAAGATTAAGACCCGAAGAATAGGTGTCTCCAATGCTGGTATAGAGCATGCCGTTCATATTATCGCTGTCATTATAAACTGTAGTTCTGTTGTCGCCGGAGCCGGTTGTATTAAAGCCATCCAGACTGGAGCCGAAGTATACCATATCATATTTTTCATTGATATCTTCGATTTTACCGATGAATTCCGCGGTGGACATATGAGTGATATTAATCGAGGTCACACCGCTGTCGCTCGGCAGCCAGTCCCGCACCATCGCTTCGGTCAGCATACCGTTGAGGCTCTTAGAAGTATTGCTGGTGCTTGTAATGGTCAGCGGCTCGATGTCCAGTACATCAATCGAGGTCTTCTTGTTCTGAATACGCTGACCGCGGTAGTTGATGATATACCGCATACAATTGCCCATCGTAACTTCGGCGGGCAATAGCTCTTCGGAGGGTTTGTCGCGCCGCAGGAAGTTCTCATACTTAATTTCATTCATTACCGAATAATAGCAATCGCCTTCTGCGGCGGATAGTGAACCGTCAAAAGCGGTGGGCAGGTGTTTGGTGATTAAAGCGGAACGAGAATTATCGGGTGCGAAGCTGTATACACTTCCCGCGACCATGGCCGAGGATTGAGAGCCGGCCAACGTGAGAACGAGCGCTTGCAGATTGGTCTGTGTTGCATTTTGCAGACGTTGGTCGAGCAGAACCGGAAGTCCGTCCCGCTGCACTGCAGTTTGCAGGCGTGTGCATACGGCCGTGGTCAGGTCGTTGCCGCCGGTATATGAATTGACAAGGGATGTCATGGGGGAGGTGGGGTCAAAACCTGCCGAGAGCACGAGCAAATCGGCGGTGGCGAGCTGATCCACGGTCACCTTGCCCGCAAGTAGATCCTGCGGGGTTACCGAAATCACCTGAATGGAAAAACGGTTGGTATCCGATTCGTCGAGCACATAGTTTAGAAACCAGTTATTATTGGAATATCCGCCGGTCACATAAATTTGGCTATATGCGACAGGGAATTTTTCATTGCCGGATGCACTGTAGGCATAACTGCCTTTCCCATCCCCCACATAGACATAGCCGCTGATGGTCATGGTGAAATAACCGAAGCCATTGGCGACCGGCTCAAAGCCGGAGGATACTGCACGATAGGGATGCGCCGCATCACGAACTGCGGAAGGAGCGGCAGTATCGGTAACATAGTAATATGCGGTATCTGCATCCAGTGAAAATCCAGTGTCACCAAGCGTGCCCTTGTATTCGTAGGCGGGGATGGTCTGCGTGTCAACACTGCCGGGAGTCATCGGTTCGGTCACTGTGATTGTCTCATACATGGCTTTGCCCATGTAACTGGCCTCGTTTGCTTCCAAATCAGACAAATCTAGCTGCGCAAACACAGGTTGATAATAATAGTAGGAGCCGTCAGTTGAAGTATCCGCAGCAGTATAAACAAAATGCTGAATGCTCTGCTGATAGTCACCGGTAGCGCCGGGGAGCAGCGTCGGAGTACTGTTTTGATTGAAGGATCCCTGATTGGCGCCCTGATAGGAGAACGTGCCGGTAATCGGTTCGGCGGCATTCTCAGTGCGAGGCTGCCCGTCTTGATCCAGCAGTGCTATGGTCTGCGCACCGGCAGGGCGGGTGACCCAAGGCAGCGTCTCGGTATAACTGACGCTGCTTTTGAGTGGGGTATCGGTTCCGCTGCTCAGCAGACCGGCATCTCGAAGCGAGGTGAACAGCTTGTCGGCATAAGCCTTGCGCGCAGTGCTGCCCTCGGTGGAGGCGAGCACGGTTTGCCAATTCGCCGTCGGCTCCTGCCCCTTGACGTAGTAGCCGATGCTGCCGGTACCTGCCTGCGGCGTGAGCTCTACAATGGTAAAGGGAGTGCCGGAGGAGGCTTTTTCGTTCTTGATGGTCTCGATGTGCTCAAGAGACTCATAGCTTGCAGCACCGGCCAGATTGGACTCTATCATCAGAGATGCACAAAGTGCGGCCACAAGAAGCAGCGCGGTCAGGCGTGTCGCGGCTTTTTTATGTTTCATACGGAGGTTCATCATATACCTGCTCCTTTCTGTTCCTGCACGCAGGACAACACCGCATGATTGCGGCTTCGCTGTCTCTTGCCCTAGGTGCCGCCGACCAGTACGGTCGGGTGGTTGCGCAGTGCAATGGTTTGCGTTCCGGTATAGGATTTGGTCTGCCGCTGAAACGTAAGCTCCAGCGTGATTGATTTTGCCGTAGTAGCATCGGTTGCAATGTTTGCAGAGAAGTCGGTTAAATGCTCGGCGAGCAAATCAGCGGCGGTCACAGTGCTTGCGGGATCGCCTGATCCGAAATAAAGGCACTGATTTACGGAATCATACTGAAAAACGTAAAGAGTGCGGTCGCCTGAAGCTGCCGTTTGGATGACGGACAACGTGTCGGCTGCGTCATCCCATTCGATACTGTCATTGCAGTCGAGCAGATACGTCTGCAGCTGTGCCAGAGCAAGCTGAGATTCATATTGCAGGCGCAGTGTGTAATTGACGGAACTGTAAGTACGCGCACCGGTGGACATAAATCCCATGGCCGCCAGTGCCAGAATGCCCATGATGGCAGAGCCGACAATCAGCTCCACCAGAGTAAAGCCCTTGTTGTGATGTTTCATATCCCGGTACCCCCTTATCGGTTCATCCGGTGGTAACCGGTAGAAGGTGTGAGCGTGATAGAGCGACTGCCCACAGTGATTGCAGTGCAGTATTCATTGCCCGTCCAGAAGAAATCTTCCGAGCGATCTGCGGCCTTGCGCAGAGGGAGGAATGCACCGGTCTCCCGGTCAAACGCCAGACATAGGCTTTGCGTTTCTGAAATGGCAGGACTGACAGCTCCGGCGCTGAAGGTGAGGTCGAGATTGTCCGAGCCCAGCTTTTCTTCGCCGCGCGGCGAGCCGTCGGTATAGACTGCGCCATAGTAGTCACCGTTCTTCACATACAATCGGAGATAGGGTGATTTTCCGCCGCTTAGAGTGGTGACCCGGCATTGCGAGAGCAGCGCATCAATGCTACTGACACATTTACGGGCGCGGCTGGAAGAAACAGTGGAAATGGACATGCCTGCCGCCGTGGCGAGAATGCCCAGAATCGCGATGACCACAATCAGCTCGATCAGTGTAAATCCTTTGTAATTTTGCTTCATAGGCCATCGCCTCCTTTTCAATCAAGTTAGTTTTTGGACCAGTTTCGGAACGCAACCAGGCTGTCCAAACTCCAGTTACTGCTGCCGCCGCCGACGGTATTGCCGCCCTCGGTAACGCCGACGTTCAGGAAGTCGCTGAACTGCTGACCTGCCTCGTTTAGTCCGGTGAATGCACCGATAACTTCTTCTTCGTTGGATACAACGGCATTGACCGAGCCGGTCATCGTGATGGTATTGCCGGAAATAATCAGTCCGCTGAAGTCGCGGTGCACGGTCACATTGCCGGTCGCGAGGATGACACGCACCGTGTCGGGCGTGTCGCTGTTGATGGTGTAATCGCCGCGCACGATGAGTGCGACTGGTTGAAAAACACCGTTTTTATCCTGATAAAACCACGTTTTGCCTTCTGCAAGGTCGGCAAGTGCAGTGCCTTTCACCAGATAGTCATAGGGGTTGGTCGCTGTGGTGGTGCTGTTGTTCGCGGACAGGGTGACGCACAGCTGACCATACATTTTGCTGAGCTGAGAAGCGGTGGTCGTCAAGCTGTCGGCAGGAACGTACTCGCGCAGTGCGTAAGCATCGGTATCCGCATTTTTGACCAGCGTATAGCCAGAGGTCTGGGTGCTGCCGAGCGCGGTGGAAAGAGTGGTGTACATTTCCAAGTATTCGGTGAGTTGTGCCTGATTTTGGGTGAAGTAATCCTTAAAATGGCGGTTAGCATCCTCCACCGTGGGGAACTTCATAAAGTAGTAGTAAATCTTCTGATGGGCACCGTTTACACTGAGTATCACGGGTTGGGGCGTTACACCATAGGCGCGCAGCGCCGAGCCGGACCGCAGCGTGACCGTCGGCGCGGGTTCACTGGTGCCCAGCGGAAGCGGATTGCGGGCTACACCCTCCAGCTCGCTGACGGGAATGAGATACGCCTGCTGATTGCTCTTAACGGAAACGGATTCGCCCATAAGCACGCTGCCGTTGACGACGGAAGGACTTACCGAGCCGGTTACAAAGCTGTTGCCGGCCAGCATCAGACGTTTAGCATGAGAAAGGTCAAGCGTGGTATCACGGCCGTTGATGAGAATCGCACTGCTTTTCGTGGCGTCGGTCAGGCTGCTGCCAAAACCGTAGTAGCTGCCGTTTAAGTAGACGCTTGATTGCGTGCCGTCAAGCGTGAGGTCATCGGCCACGTAGGCCGTGCCTTGCAAATTGAGCGTGCCTGTCGAGTCCAGCACGATGCGGTTGGCCCATAAGTTTGCATTGTCTGCCACAGTGAAGCGGTAGCCATTGCGCGGGCCTGCATCCCGGATTGCAACATTGCCTCCGCAAATCAGCGTGCCGCCCTGAATGGTCAGTGAATTGCCGGCGGTGCTCAGGTCAATCCGTCCTGCGTAGGCACTGCCGGTGATGTCGAGCGTGCTGTTGCCAATGGTCTGCTCAAGCGACTCCTTGGCGATAACGGCAAACTGAGGCAGGCCGGAAATGCTGTATTCCGAGAACAGGTAGTAGAAATCCGGCATACGGATGATGATGTCGCTGGTAACTGTTTCGGTCAGATCGTTATGACTGCAGGAGACACTGACGTTTTTCAGCGTGATGACGCCGCCTGAATAGCGCGCGTCCCGCACGCCGGAGGTATCCACCGTGGCATCGGCCGGAGCGGTCAGAAAAGTGCTTAGCACGTTGGGGTTGTAGGTGTAGATGCCACCGCCGACCGGCGCGAACAGCGCGCTGCCACCGGCGTTTTTCCAACTCCAAACCGCTTTACGAAACTGCTCCTGAAACTGGGTGGTCATATCGGTGGTAGCGTAATAATGGCTGTAATTTACAAGCGCATCCTGATACGCGGCAGCGATGGATTCGGTTACCACCTGCTGTACACCGGCTTGAATCTCAGTCATGGCAGAGGCGGCATCATAAAAGGTTTCCTTGCCCTGACGCTCCGTGACCTTCATCAGGAAGCCGGTGTAGGACATGTACAGCAGGGTAGCGCCCAGAATGGATACGAACAGCATGCACACCAGCACGGTGACGATGCCGGAACCCCGGTTGTCACGCAGGGCATTCAGGCGCTCTTTCCAGTTTCGGAACATATGCCGTTCCTCCTTTCTCAAAATCGGGACGCCGTTACTGCAGCTTGGTGGTATGGAAAGAATAAATCGGATCTCCGCTGAAATCGCTTCCGGCAGGATAGAGATCCACGGTCACCTGATACAGACGGTTGCGCGAGGTCTTGTCTACCAACGTGCCAGACAGGTTGCCGGTGTAGCTGACATAGGTACTGCGGTAGATATTGAATCGCACGGTCGCAATGCTTGTTTCATCATCCAGCTTGACTGCGGCATTGGACAGGATAGTCGCACCGGCATTCGGTGCGCAGGTCTGACGCAGGTCAATCTGCGCACGGTATTGGTTTTCTGCACCGGCCAGTTCGGTATCACTGAGCGAAGGGTCGCGCTGCTTGACGAGAAACAGGGTGAAGGGAATGTTGCTTCGGTTGTACACGGTAATCAGGTCTGCGGTTTGGCCGCGCTGTGTGTACCACGGATAGTACAGCAGATAGATGTCCGGAGTTTTGCCGCCGGACAGATCGAAACCCTGCGGGAAGAGGGACATATGCGTGTCCGCTTCCTCAAAAGATCCACGCACGGTTTCGGTGGCATCCAACAGTCCGCCGCCCGCATCGTACAGGTGCTTTTCATAAGTATAGCGGTATTGATATCGGTAGGTAAGTTCCGCAGACAGCTTGCCGTCCGTCTCGGTTGTATCCAGTATGATTTCACGCGAGATAACTGCACTACCACGGTTGTAGGAGCCGTCAATGGTCAGCAGGTGCTGCTCAAAAGCGTCCCAAGAGCGGGTGTCGACATCGTCGCTGCCGTGCACGATGGGCTGCGCATATACCGCATCCATCGCGGAGTAGTTGGTCACCGGAATATCATTGATTGCGGCATAGCCGCTGTCTGCGCTGAGCGTGGCCATAGCGCTGAATTCAGTAGAACCGGAGGTGATACCGGTCACGCCGATGTGATAGGAGTCCGCGCGGTAGCTTTGCGTGTTTGCGTCGGCGGTGTAACCGGTTCCGTCATAGGTGTAAAAACCGGCGCTGACACCGTGCAGCGCGTCGCTTGGATTATTCAGCAGGTCACTTAAGCTGGCGGCTTCGATGGATTCCGCAACATTTTGCGCGGCCAGCGTAGCGTCGCCCAGTTTGCGGCTGCGGGCGGCCGTACCGGCAGAGGTAACAAAGGTTTGCAGCAGCGGAGTCACGACGATGCCGAGAATCACGATGGCAATGAGAAGCTCTACCAGAGAAAATCCCTGATTGCTGCTATTTTTGCGCTTCAAGGCCGCCGCCTCCTTCCTGCGAGTCATTCAGAATCAGGTTGTGCCGAACAAATCGGAGACACCCTTGCTGGTTTTGGGCATGATGGCAGGCTCATAAACCGCACCGTCCCAATTAATATAGTACTTGGAAATGCTAAAGCTGCCGGACAGGCCGCCGGTCTCGGCGTTATAGCTGAGAGAAACAGAGTCCAGTGCGGTGCGCTGCCTGCTGTCGTACAGATATTGGATGCCCTGCTTGAGCTGAGGATAGTTGAGCGTGCAGGTCATGACCACGCCTGTGCGGTAGGCAGATAAATCCGCCCGTTTCAGTTCACCATCCTGCTCAACATCACAGGGAAATTCGAGTAGCAGTCCGGGCTCGTCGAAGGACACACTGTCCATCGTCAGGCCGACCTTCTTTTCCATGTCCAACAGGTAAACCAGAAAGTCTTCGTTTTCAATGTCCGCAGGGTAGTGCGTCAGCTGCTCGGCGATAGCCGTGCGGGAGTCCTCAATGCCCTGCTCGTAGGTGGCGAGGTTCAGGTATTGCTCCTCCAATGCGGCGAGCTGTGGCTCCAGCTCGCTGATCGCGGTATGAACTTCCGCCGATTTCTCCTGATAGTGGGTGAACATTGTGAAATACAGCAGCAGAAAAATAAGCAGGCCAGCCAGTATGAGCAGCAGCTTAATATCGCGTTTGGAAATCTTCATGTGTTGCTTCCTCCCTTATTCCGCAGGTGCTGCCGGCGTTTCAGCGTTCGGCTCTGCTGCGTTCTGCGTTTCCGCGGTTCCCCCGGCGGCGGCCTGTTCTGCCGCGGCTTGTGCGGCGGCGGCTTCGGCAGCGGCTGCCTCGGCGGCGGCATAGCCGCAGGTAAGAGTGAATGAGGCCGTGGTCAATCCGGTATCGTCGGCAGACTCGGTGATGGTGCCGACTGTGATATTGGAGATGCTTTCAAAGGTGCGCATCTGGTCGATGACCACAGCGGCCTCCTCCATACCGGGGGTGGTGACGTTCATCGTCACGCCATCCGCACCGCACACGGCGGAGAGCAGCTGGATGCTCGAGGGCATCTTACGCTCCATTTCCTCCAAAAAGTCGACCAGTTCGGCGTTCGGCGTTTCAGAATACCCGTTTACCACGGAGAAGTTATCGGAAAACTGCTGATATTCGAGATAAGTATTATAGGTCTCGGATACGTGAGACAGCTCGCTCATGCGCTGCTGAATTTTATCCTGTCGGTTGACGGCGAGCAGATAGCCGACCACGGAAGCGATGGACATGCCTACCGCAACGACAACGCACAATCCGCAGATGACAATGCCGGAGGTCAGCGAATCGTTCTCGGCTTTCCCCTTTCCGGCACGTCTGCGCTGACGCAGTTCCTCGGGCAGTAAATCAAGGGGGGACACCAGACTGCCGATGCAGGAAATATAGGCGGACACACCCTCAATGGAATTTGCCACAAATTCTACGCCGGATACCTCGGTCAACAGCATGGTCTCTTCGCCCAATTCTTCAGCAACCATGCGCTGCAGTCCTGCAATTTGTGAGCATACGCCCATCAGCACGACTTGCTCGGCGGTTTCGTTCACGCGGCCGGACTTGAAAAAGTCAGCACTGCGGGCGATACCGCCAACCAGACGGCTCAGGCAGTCCGTGCGGTCTTCCTCGGAGAGCAGGGAAGAGAGCCAGTTCTCATCAGAGGTCTGCTCCAGTGTGCTCAAGTACTCTTCATCCGGCCGTCCGGCGGCGTGCAGCGCGGCAGTCACCAAATCATGGCCGCCGAAGCTGAAGCTGCGCTGCAGCAAAAGCAGACCGTTCTGCATGAAGGTGACCATGGTGTGCGTCAGCCCCACATCCACATACATAACAACCTTGGTGCTCGGCACACCGCGCAGTACCTGATACTGGCTGTTGCCGCAGTAGTCGATGGCGCTCAGAATAAGGTCGGCCTGCTCGGCCAGACGCATGTAGCCTACGAGCAGCGGCTTAGGCGCCGCCATGACGAGCACACGGCAGCCGGGTTCGGGTTCGCCGGTGCGTTCGAGCAGGTTGTAAGCCACCTGATAGTTGCTCATGTCCACAGGGAAGTAGTCCTGCGCGTTGGTCTCCACCACGGATTTCAGGCGGTTATCCTTCACGGGTGGCAGCGTAACTTCGCGGCTGGCAACCTTGGAGGAGGACAGTGTGAAGGTCACGTTTTTCACATCGGAAGCACCGTGTTCGGCCAGTTCCGCGCGCAGACGTTCAGCCAACGCTTTGGGATCGACAATCTGTCCGTCGCTGACGGTCTGACTGGGCGTTTGAAACAGGAAGCTGTCCTGAATCTGATAATTTTTGCCCTTTTTGATGGAGCAGCACACCTTGACCAGGTGATCGCCCACCTCAATATTCAATACTTTTGCGGCCATAGCGGAAATGGTCTCCCCTCTGTCGTGGAATATGTTTATCAATGAAGCTCAAATGAGCGGGATTGCAAAGTTAAATGCGGTGAAAGGTTAAAAAAGTCCGAAATACCAACCGAGCATTGCGTCTCCCCAGAGAAGGGAGAGCATTACGCCCGCGGCAAGATAAGGCCCGAGCGCCAAATCACGGCCTGCGCCGCACAGCTTCATGCGGGCAACATGGATGATTGACCCGAGCAGGCAGCCCAGAAAAAAGGCGAGCAGATTGAGCCGAAATCCCAGAAACAGGCCGCAGCCGGCCATCAGCTTCACATCGCCGCCGCCGACAGCCGCGCCGCCGGACAAAAATAGAATCAGCAGCAGCAGGCCGCTGACGGTGATAAATCCCAGTAAATGACTGGGCCAATTGTCAAGATGTAAAAAAAGCCGGAGTACGCCGAGGACGGCGATGGTAATCGTCGTCCCGGGCGGAATCTCACGGGTGCGGGCGTCGATGACCGACGCCACAAGCAGTGCTGAGGCAAGAAAACAGCTCAGCAAGGTGTCGAGCGAAAGCCCGAAGCGGTGGTAGACCAGCATCCAAAGCACGCCGTTTGCCGCCTCAATTAGGGGATATTGGACGGAAATGGAGCTGTGGCAGCCGGAACACCGACCCCGCAGGGCAAGCCAGCTAAACAGGGGAACCAGCTCCCACCAGTTCAGCTGTTTGCCGCATGTGGTGCAGTGGGAGGACCCAAAGACGACACTTTCCCCCATCGGAATGCGCAGGATGCATACATTGAGAAAGCTGCCCACGGTAATGCCGAAGAGGAATACGATTATGAAGTTGAGCATCGTCAGAAAGTCCATTTAGAGAGTTCCTTTTGTGTTTGAAATTAAGCTGTCCATGCACCGGTAGCGCCGGTAGAAGTAACAGTAATGGTGTATGTTGCACATTTGGTTCCAGCGGCCTCAGCCTTTGCAGCGGTGCCCTTGTTTTGTATTTTGATTTTATTCCAATTGGGATCTGCGGCATTAAGTGCAGCTTCAAGGTCGCTATCAATACTAGTAGAAGTTACGCCGGTGGAGGTAACGGTAATTGTGCTTCCGGTGACATCCTTGCCATCTTCACCACACTGAACAATACCTACCTGCACTTCGTGCAACAGCGTAGCCACGGTGTTTTGGTCAGTGGACCAGCGGGATTTATCAACATACTTAATGTACTGCGGAGCCAGAACAGCGGCCAGAACAGCGATAATCGCGATAACGATAATCAGTTCGACCAGAGTAAAGCCCTTATTCTTATTCTTACGATTCTTCTGAAGCTTGTTCATCTGATTAACCATAAAGTTCATGAGTTTCGTCCTCTCTTTATTTGTGATTTTTTTATAAACCCGGCCGCGCCCCTTCGCGCCCGATGGTTCACTTAGTTAAATGCCCTGTCGGTTTACAGGCTGTCCAAACCGGTGTACATCGCGCCCATTGGCATGATGACCGCCATGACGATTGTGCCGACAACCAGAGCCAGTACAACGATAATCAGCGGCTCGAGCATCGCCATCACCTGCTGCGTGGCCAGTTCGACTTCTTCGTCGTAGTAATCGGCCAGTCGGGTGAGCATGCCGTCCAAATCGCCGGTTTCCTCGCCAATGCCCATCATATGGTGCACAAGCGGCGGGAACAGCCCGCAGCGGGCAATCGTTTGGGAAATGGGTTCGCCCATAGCGACATCGTCTTTGCCGTCCAGCAGCGCTTCTTTAAAGAAAAGATTGCTCATGGTGTTGCCGGTGATTTCCATTGCGTCAATCAGCGGAATGCCTGCCGCCAGAAGCGTGCTCAGCGTGCGGGACATGCGCGCGGCCGCGGTCTTAACGGTGAGCTTGCCGAGCACCGGCATTTTCATGCCGATGCGTCCGAACAGCCGCTGTCCGGCTTCGGTGGTTCTGGCATAGCGCACCCAAAAGACAAATCCGGCAATCAGCAGCAGCACCAGCCACCAGTAAACCTGCATGAACTGGCTCGCGGCGATGACGGCCTTCGTCACGGCGGGCAGCTCGACACCTAAATCGAGCAGCATGTCCTCAAAAGTTGGAATAACGAAGGTGAGCAGCATCAGTACAACGGCGAATGCCACCACGCAGACGACAATCGGATAAATCGAAGCCTTTTTGACAAGCCCTTTGAGCTTCGCGTCCTTTTCAAAATGGTCGGCCATACGGGAAAACGAGGTTTCCAGACTGCCGGAGGCTTCGCCGGCGGCGACCATGGTAACGAATAAATCGGTAAACACGCGGGGATAGTCGCGCATGGCTTCCGAAAGGGAAGCGCCAGCCTGAATGGACAGGCGGCAGCCGTTGACGGCGGCGGCAAGCAGCTTGTTTTCCGTCTGCTCGGCAAGCATTTCGAGTGCCGAGGTGACAGGCACGCCGGCGGACACGATGCTGACGAACTGGCGGCAGAACACCGCCAAATCGCGCGGCTTCGGCTTGCGCTGTAAAAAGCTGATTTCTACGTTTTTGGACAGTGCGCCTGCTTCGTCCAGAGAAATCAGCGTGCTGCCGTCACGCTTGAGCTGACTGGCGGCTTGATCGCGGGAATCAGCTTCCAGTGTGCCCTTTCTAGTTTTTCCGGCCGCATCGAGCGCAACATATGCAAAGGTGGCCATAGTATCACATCCAATATTCAAAATGGGAAAAGAGGAGCGTGCCGCAAACAGACAGCATTACAGCAGTCGCTTAGACAGTGTGGCACGATCCTGCGCAAAGGCCAGTGCCTCCTCGCGGCTGATTTCTCCGGCCTGAAAGAGGTCGAGCAGCGCGTCGTCCATCGTGCGCATGCCTGCCTTGCGGTTGGTCTGCATGACGGAGGGAATCTGGAACGTTTTGCCTTCGCGAATGTGGTTGCGCACCGCGCTGTTGGTCATCATGATTTCCATGGCTGCCACACGACCGTGACCGGACTGCTTGGGCAGCAGCTGCTGCGAGACGACACACTCCAGCACATCGGCCAGCTGTGTGCGAATCTGCTGCTGCTGATAGGGCGGGAACACATCAATAATACGGTCGATGGTGTTTGCCGCGCCCACGGTATGCAGGGTCGAGAAGACAAGGTGTCCTGTTTCCGCAGCGGTTACCGCGGTGGAAATCGTCTCAAGGTCGCGCATTTCGCCGACCAGAATTACGTCCGGATCCTGTCGGAGCGCTGCGCGCAGGGCAGAAGCGTAACTCGCGGAGTCGCTGCCCATTTCGCGCTGATTGACGATGGATTTCTGGTGGCGGTGCAGGTATTCAATCGGATCTTCCAGTGTGATGATGTGGTGGGTGTATTTCTGATTAATAATGTTGATAAGCGAAGCGAGCGTGGTCGATTTGCCGCTGCCGGTTGCGCCGGTAACCAGCACAAGACCGCGCTTTTTATCGCACACGGATACGACGGAATCGGGAATGCCCAGCTCCTGTGGACTGGGAATGCGCAAATTCAAAATACGCGCGACCAGTGCCATCGTGCCGCGTTGATGGAACACATTAATACGAAACCGTCCGACCTGGGGGATGGAGTAGGCAAAGTCCACTTCGCCCAAATCGGCAAGCACCGCTTTGTGATGATCCGTCATAATGCTCTCAGCCAAAAGGCGAACATCATCCGGCATGCAGATTCCCTCGGCAATCGGCGTCAGCTCGCCGTCGATACGGGCGGTGGGCGGGATGCCAACGCTCAGGTGCATATCGGAGGCGCGGCGCTCAAGCGCCAGTGTAATCAGCTCTTCAAAAGTTTGCATGTTTGAAAGATTCCTCTCTCCGTTGCAGGTCAGCCGTCAAAGGAGACCTTCAGCATTTCATCGACGGTAGTAACCCCTTCCAGCACATAGTACGCCGCACTCATGCGCAGGGTATGCATGCCTTGGGTAAGCGCCGCATCACGAATCTGCTCGGTAGAGCCGCGCGACGTGATGATATTTTTCAGTTCAGGCGTCATTTCCATGATTTCGTATACGCCGATTCGGCCGTAGAAACCGGTATCGCCGCACAGCGGGCAGCCGCAGGGATCGTAGACGGTAATGTCTTCCGACGCAGAGACGCCGAGCAGCGTCTTTTCTACTTCGGTTGCGGGACGGGGCTTGCGGCAGGCCTTGCACAGCTTGCGAACAAGTCGCTGGGCGATAACGCCCACCACGGAATCGGCCAGCAAGTAGGACTCCAGACCCATGTCCAACAGACGCGTGATGGTGGCAGCGGAGCTGTTGGTATGGAGGGTACTGACCACGAGGTGACCGGTGATGGAAGCCTGAACGGCAATTGCGGCAGTCTCGTAGTCACGAATCTCGCCAATCATAATGATATCCGGGTCCTGACGCAAGATAGCGCGCAGGGCGGTGGCAAAGGTCAAATCCGCTTTGGGATTGACTTGCACCTGGTTGATGCCTGCAATATTGGCTTCCACAGGGTCTTCAACTGTAATAATGTTAACGCTTTCGCGGTTCAGCTCGGAAAGCGCGGTGTACAGTGTGGTGGATTTGCCGCTGCCCGTAGGGCCGGTGACCAATATGATGCCGTTTGGGTTCGCCAGAATATGCTCAAACCGGTTCAGCTCCCAACTCTGCATGCCGAGCTCGGCCTTGGTGCGGGTCAGCGCAGTAGAAGAAGCCAAACGCATAACGATCTTCTCACCATAAGAGGAGGGAAGGATGGAAACACGGATGTCGTACTCATTACGGTCAACCACGAGGGTGATGCGTCCGTCCTGCGGCTTGCGCTTTTCGGAAATATCCATTCCGCCCATGATTTTGATACGCGTGACAATGGCGGGCAGCAGGCTGATGTCATACAGCATTTTCTCAGCCAGCACACCGTCGATACGATAGCGCACACGTACCTTCTTTTCCAGTGCATCCAGATGAATATCACTCGCGCGCTGACGCACGGCTTGCTCAATGATGGAGCGCACCAGCTGTACGATTGGGGCGTTATCCACCTCGGACTGTTCTTCTTCTGCCGCCGCAGCAAGCTGCTGCAGCTGCGTTTCGCGCTCCTTGGTGTATTGCTCGGCCGCGGACATTGCTTCATCCGTGCCGAAATATTTATCCAGTACCGCGTTAATTTCGCCAACTGTGGCAATGCGCGGCTCAATAACGCAGTTGGTAATAATAGAAATATCATCCTGCGCGACCATGTCCAACGGGTCGGACATCGCGAGGATGAGTGCATTATTATCAAAGGTAATCGGAAGGACGGTATGCTTGCGCAGCACGGAACCGCTGACAAGACCGATGATGTCGCTGTCAATCCGGATGCCGCGCAGGTCAATACGGGGGATGCCAAGCTGCACCTCCAGAACGTTGACGATATCATCGTCGGTGACCGCGCCTTGTTCCACTAAACAATCGCCCAAATGCTTGTGATTCTTTGCCTGTAGGGTTAGTGCGGCATGCAGCTGCTCTTCCGTTATAATGCCGCGCATGACCAGCAAATCACCCAAGCGGTACTTTGCCTTTTCCAGCTTCATAGTTCGCTCCATATCCTATACCATGCATTCAAAATGGGTCCCACATTCAAAAATAGGGAACAAATTCGATAAATGCATAAAAACCCCAACAAGTGTTGAAATATCTAAACTCTATTCTTCTATATTTTAATGAGTTTGGAATTGCGTGTCAACAAGTTGTGACAAGAATTTTAACTATTTCTGAATAAATTGTAAATAGAACAATTTATTGCTGATTAAATATTGGAAAATTCGTGATTATCAATCATACCTTTGTACTAACATTTGAGGAATGAGAAATTTCACGCTTTTTATTGTAAGTAGAGACAAAATAGAATAGAATATTATTTATTGTAATATAAGAGATACACGCCGTTACTCAGGCCGGCTAGGGGGAATAGGCAATGCGACAGAAATATTTACTATGCATTTTTTTACTGGTGACAATGCTGCTGCCGCCAACGGCCGGAGCTGCAACCATCGAACAGGTGCAGGCGGTCATGCCTGAAATCAGCGTCTATCTGCATGATGACGACGGCGCAGTCGCACAGTGCGATAAGAATCAGATCAAGGCAACATTGGAGGGGGAGGCGCTTACGGTAGACAGCCTTACTCCTTCGGAACAGGGAGTGTTTTACATCTTCATGATGGATGTTTCCGCCTCTATTCCGTCCGCATATTTCCAGTCAGCTAAACAGGCGGTACTGGATACTTACAGCAAAATGCGGCAGCAGGATCGGTTGGCGGTCATTTCGTTCGGCAGCGAAGTGCGGCTGCTGCTCGATGGCAGCGAGTCCCCTGAGCAGGTGACTGCGGCACTGGATAACCTGGCATGCAAAGATGTGCATACCCGGTTCTATGAAGCGATGAATCTGCTGATTCAAACGGCGAGTGAGGTTGAGGACATGCGACGCGTTGCCGTCGTGATTTCCGATGGAGTCGACGATGCCGATGCAACGATGTCGCGGCAGGAGTTGGAGCGCCTGCTGCAGCAGAGCGGTGTGGCGGTATATGCGTTGGGCATTGACACGGTGACCGCCGAAGCAGCGGAGAGTTTTCGCAGCTTTATCCGCCTTTCCGGTGGAGAATTGTATCTGTTTTCACCCAATACGGTGGACGCGGTGTTAAGCGATTTACTGAGCCGAATCGGCGGAATTTGGAAACTGGGGCTGCGGGCAAACCACAATCTGGCCGATGGACAAGCCCACACGCTGACTGTGGAGTTGGGTGTGGCGGGTTCGGTGACTGCACAGGTGCTTACCGAACAGTGGACGCCGGATGATAAGCCGCCGTATCTGCTGTCCTGCGAGGCAGATGCAGACGCGGGGACCATTACATTGGGGTTTAGCGAGCCGGTCAGTGGATTGGATCGGCTGGAGAGCTATGTGCTGCATGACCCGGAAGGACAGCTTGTCCCTGTATCCATTTCATCGGCTGAGCGTGACCGTGTCGTGCTTGCGGTGCAGGGACTGACCGAGCAGGCCGGTTGGATGCTGGATGTAGAGGGCCTGACCGATTTGTCGATGGAAAAAAATTCGATGGCGGAGTTGTCTGTTCCGCTGTTTAATGAAGCTGGGGTGACAGAGCTCAGCAAGACAACAGAGGACACGGCGGCAGTTCCGTCCGGCCGCAAAGAAGGTCTGCATGCGCTGGTTCTTTTGGCGGCAGTAATCCTGGGCGTTGTCATCCTTGCGGTGCTGCTAGTGCTTTGGGTAAAATTCCGGCATAAAAAACCGCGTGAGAAAACGGAAGAGAAGCCGGCACAGCCAGCGGGCAAGCAAACGGTTCGGTTTTTGTTCCAGTCGGACGAGTCGGCAGATCATTCACGCAAAAAGTAAATCAAACATGCTTTAAAGTGAGAAAATTCTTCAAAATTATGCGCGTTTATACAATATAATACAGTACTTGCGTCTGTGAGCGTGTTGTGGTACAATACTCCTTGCTCGTTGCGCGCGCAACGAAATTTGAAAGGAGTATTCTATGAGCAGCAAAGCAGTAAATTCAACATTGGGTGAGGAGAAAATCGGGAAGCTGATTTTGAAATACTCTGTCCCCGCAATCATTGGACAGATTGTAAACATGCTGTACAGCGTGGTGGATAGAATCTATATCGGCAATATTCCGGGCGTGGGAGGACTGGCGATTACCGGCGTTGGCATTACGATGCCGATTACGATGATTATCACAGGACTTGGCATGCTCGTCGGCATCGGCGCCGCGGCAAATATCTCTTTGGCGTTCGGTAAGGGAGAGCCGGATCGCGCCAAAAAGATTCTGGCAAACGGCATCGTCGGTACGGCAATTATCAGTATTTTAACTGCCATCCTAGGCAATCTATTTGCACCGCAGATTATGCAGCTATTCGGCGCGACTGACGTAACAATGCCCTTCGCCTTGACGTATCTGCGCCCCATTCTCTTCGGTACAATCTTTAATTTGACTGCATTTGGCCTCAATGGTTGTATCAGCAGTGACGGCAATCCAAAGCGCGGCATGATGACGATGGTAATCGGTGCGGCCATTAATATCATTTTGGATCCTATCTTCATCTTTGGCCTTGATATGGGTATCGCAGGTGCAGCCTATGCAACGGTGATTTCGCAGATGGCCGCCTCCGGCTGGCTGTTGTTCTACTTCTTCCGCAGCAAGAAGGCAAACATCAAGCTGAAACTTGCTGACTTAGGGTTGGACTGGTCCATCATGAAGAACATCCTGAGCATCGGCTCGGCACCTTTCCTGATGCAGTTTTCGAGCAGCATCGTGCAGCTGCTTTCCAACAATGCGCTGCTGACTTATGGCGGCGACTTGGCAATCGGCGCAATGGCAGTTATTACATCGATTTGTTCCATATTTATTATGCCGATTATTGGCCTGACGCATGGCTGTCAGCCGATTATGGGATATAATTTCGGCGCAAAAAAGTATGCGCGTGTTCGCCAGACCTACTCGCGCGTTCTCATGATTGTCACAGCGGTGCTGCTTCTGGGATATGCCGGCATCATGCTGATTCCGAACCTGCTCGTCCGATGCTTTTCGCCAGATGCGGCACTGTCACAGATTGCAGTGGACGGCATGCGCATTTATCTGTTCATGCTGCCGCTGATTGGCATTCAAATGGTATCAACAACCTATTTCCAGTCGGTTGGCAAGCCGGTGTTTGCGATGATTATCGGCCTGACGCGCCAAGTGATTTTCCTTGTTCCTGCATTTATCATTCTGCCGAAGATTTACGGTCTTCGCGGCGTGTGGTATGCAGGACCGGTTGCGGATTTACTGGCTGTTTCCCTGTCGGCGATACTGATTGTGCGGGAGTTTAAAAAAATTCATCGGTTAGAAGATTCGGAGGACAACAATGAGCGAAAAGCAGAAGAATACGCTTGACCCTGTCAGCTATTATTTGGGACATCTTCATCGCTTGAGCACTATTTATTTGTCAAAACAGTTTGCGGACCTGTCCATCGGCTTTGGACAATATCTGTTCCTGATGCATTTGTACGGCGAGAACGGACTGCGGCACGAAGAGCTGACGGCGCGGTTGCATGTCGATAAATCCACCACGACACGTGCCATCACCAAGCTGTACGAAGCTGGATATGTCACGGTAAAGCAGGAGGATATTGACAAGCGAAAGTTCAGAATCTATCTGACTGACAAGGCGATAGAGCAAAAAAAGACCATTCTGAAAATCGCCGACGAATGGGAAGCACGTCTTGTGGAATGCCTCGAGCCCGAGGAGCAGAAAGAGCTGTTTCGCCTGCTGAAAAAGATGGCTGATAATCAGCCGGAGTAAGCAAGCAAAATATGCGGGACTGCGCAAAACGCGGCTTTCAGCATGCCAATTCTGATAAAAGCGCCCGGAACAGTAGTTTCGGGCGCTTTTTCGGTTGAGGTACGCAAAAGGGTCTGTATCGCTAATGCGACAGGGACGGCGTTTAGGGTCGCGAGTTCCTCACGGGATAAGTAGTCGAGCAGTTTGAGTTCGTTTTGCACGGCGCGGGCATGCACCCAGAAGGGAATCGCACCGCCAAGCGTCAGCGTGCCGGCCGGAATCGAATCCAGCACGTCGGCAAGGGGATGCGGCGCGTTGGATAGCGGTGCGTTTAGCTGACCATCGCCGTACTGCACCGGCATGGGCAGAATAACCGCCTGCACACCGATCAGGTCGGTGCGCAAATCATGCATGGGGATACCGTCGTCTATCTTATGGCGTTCGAGTGCAAAAACGCGAACCTCATGGCCTTCAGCGTGGAGAAGTCCGGCCAGATACGCCTGCCGTACATCGCCGCCGATTACCGCGAGTGTCGCCGATTTCTTCATATCAAAACCTCCTTTGCGCCAGTCTATGCGGCGCAGGGGGATTGTGTCCGCGCGCAAACGGCGCTCCCAACGATTGGGAGCGCCGTTTTGTCAATCATTCTGCGTAAAAACGCCTGTAATTGCGGTGAAAAGTGCTTTGAAAATATTGACGATGCGACCAAAGACACCGATGTCCTGCGTCGCGGCTTCGTCCTGCTGCACTTCGGCCGAATCATCAACCGAAATTTCCTGCGTGCGCAGAATAAACTGCAGACTGGATGGCGTTGGATTTTCCGAGGAGGTGACCGATTGCAGCGCGGCGGCGCTGTCCAGATTGATGAGATTGGTATCCTCCTCCAAATCCTTCTTGCCGTCGTCGATGGCACTGTGAATCTCATCGGTTGCGCTCTGCAGGCTGCTTGAGCTGTTGGATGCAGTTGCTTTGGCAAGCACATCAAGAAGCCCGTCAATCGAACTGGCTACACTCTGATCGGACTGGTCGCGAACCGAGCGCAGGGTGTCCTGCGTGGACTGAAGCAGCTTGGTGGACGCGGTCAGCGCGTTGGAGGTGGCGAGCATCAATTCCGAGCCTTTGTCACATGCGCTGGTTGCCGTGCCGGTCAGCACATTCAGGCTGTCAGTCAGTGCGGGAATATCGGCCAGCAACTTGTGAATCGATTCGAGAGAGGTGTTTGCAAGCTGCGTTAGACGCTGTCCGTCAGCGGTCATATCGCCGGGCAGGGATTCGTAATCATCAAGCAATTTGTCAATATCCTGCAGTGTAGATACCGTGCCCTGTGTCGTGCTGCTTAAATCGCCCAGACTGCCGCAAAGCTTGCCCAGACTGGAAACCAGATTGCGCGTTGCTTCCAAAGAGCCGCCCAGTGTCTTGACTGCGGCGGCAATCAGTGCATCGGTCTGTGCATCTCCCGTGCCGGGCAGCGCACTCAGTCCTGCAAGCACCTGTTCCATTTGCGCGATGGATTCATTCAGGCGGCTCAGCGCGCTTTTCAGCTTAGACAGGTCGTCAGTCAGCGTTTTGACAGTGTCCTTGAGACTGCTGAGCTGTATCCAGCTGTCACTGGTTTTGTCGTTCAGTGCGTCAATCAAGTCGTTCAGATTGCCCAGATTGTTATTGATGTCGCGCAGCAGCTTCTGATACTCCGTCACGTTGCTGTCGGTGTCGCTGAGAGTGCCGAGCAGGCTGTTGGTCGTAGCATTGAGGGTGGCAAGCGTGGATTTCAGCGTGGTCA
Organism: Butyricicoccus sp. Marseille-Q5471; assembly: GCF_951230135.1. Classification (GTDB taxonomy): domain Bacteria; phylum Bacillota; class Clostridia; order Oscillospirales; family Butyricicoccaceae; genus Agathobaculum. Next base: position 68,970 of record NZ_CATNVC010000010.1, read on the forward strand.
GCTCGGGAATCAGCGAGTTGGATTGACCGGCCAGAGTGTCCAGCGCGGCGAGCGCGGCATCGGACTGTGGGTCTAACGTCCCACGGGAGGCAATCAGCTGCTTGCGCACTTCGTTGATGCCGGAAATACCGCCGGACAGTGTGCCGAGGCCGCTCTGCATGCTCTGCATCGTGCTGAGCATGTCGCTCAACCCGCTGTACAGGCTGTCGCCCGAGTTGCCGAGCCGGTCCTTGATGTCACGCAAATCCGCAAGCATATCGAGGGAAGACAGCGTGGCCGGTGCCATCAGCATAGCTATGCCCATGCTCTCAAAGCTATTGGATCCGATGCGGACGGTAAACGTGCTCTCCTCACCGGGCATGCCGAGAAAGGCCACCAGCTTATAGGTGCCGAAGGACTGTATCTGCGCGCCGGGCGCTTCAATCGACAGCGCCTTGCTCATGTCAATGCCCGTGCCGACAAGCAGGGTCATATTGTTCTTATAATATGCGCTTGCGGCAGCATTGGGGGTGGCGTGCACAGTAATCTCAATCAGACCGGCTGCACCGGCGCACTTTTCGGCCGTTGCGGGCACACCGTTAATCTTGTAGGAAACATCAAAATTCCACGGCAGCTGGATGGACGAATTGTCGGAGGGGATGCACTCATAGTAAAAGCGCTGTTGATCGGAATCAGTCAGATTCCAAGTGACAGATGTATCCTCGACGGTCGGCTTGTCATGGGTAGACATATTGTACACATCTGAATAGTTGCCAAAATCGGTGAAGGTGTCCAATCCGTTCAGGCTGACGCCCTTGACAATGCGCATATCGTCCGGTATGCCGTAGTAATCCATGTTGATATAGACCGACTCGTCGGTTTCGACAGTCGGCGCTGCGGCGCCTGCCGTCTGCGACAGCAGCAGGATGGCTGCAAGCGCACCCGCGGTCAGGCGGCGATAGTTATTTGTTTTCATCTTGATTTGCCTCCTCGTTGGGGGTGTCGGATTGTTCGGGTGGCTGCGCGGTGTTCTTTTTGCCGCAATGTATCAGCTTATCCCGCAGCGCCTTGTGCCGTTCATGACGGTTTTGACGTATTTGCGCATGCAGCTGCAGACGCTGTTTACGCAGCTCGTTGATGGTGGGAAGCACCAGCTTATGTGCGCGGATGCGGTTCATGCGAGCATGCTTGCGAGTGGCATAGTCGGGCTTGATAATCCACTTGTCGAAAATCATTAAGCAGATTGGCAGCATGAACAGTACCAGAATCACGGAAAGCAGTGCGCCGCGGCCAATCAAACGGCCAAGTCCTGCGATAGCTTCGATGGTAGTCATGAAATACAGGCCGTATGCCACGGTCATGAGAATCAAGCCGGAGGTGAGCACGCTCAGTGCGCTTGATGCAACGGCGCGGATGGCGGCCTCCTTTTTGTCACCCTGCGCACGGGCATCCAAATAGTTGTTGGTCAGCAGAATAGAGTAGTCGATTGTTGCACCAAGCTGCACACAGGATACGATGATGAAGCCAAGGAACATAGTGCGCTGGCCGTAAATATAGGGCAGCGCCGTGTTGATATAAACCGCCGCCTCGATTGGAATGAGCACAACGAGCGGGAGGATGAACGACTTGAAGGTAATACCAACCACAATGGCCACACCAATCAGCGAGATAACGTTGACAAAGCTGTAGTCCGTGGTGATGACCTGCTTGATGTCCTGCGTGGAAGGGGTTACACCGACAAGATACGTCTGTTGATCGGGGTAGTACTTTTCAATGGTGGAACGGATTTGATCCGAATAGCGGAAGGCGGCGTCACTCTCGCCTGCGGAGCGGACGTTTACAATCACTCTCGCCCAGTGCTCAGAGTGAAGCTGACTGGTCACACTGCCGGGCAGAAAACTCTCCGGAATGCCGTCTGGCACGGCGGATGCCAGACCGAGAGCGTATTTCACATACGGTAAATCGGCGATTTCATCGGTCATCTGCTTTTCGGTTACATTATCGCCGACCGGAACGAGTGCGAGCATCATATTGCTTTGTCCGAATTTCGCATTCATCTCCTGTTCCGCGTCATAAACCGGTGTGCCGGGGGAATTTGCTACGGCTTCGTTGCCGTATGTAAAGTCTGCCATGCCTTGACCGATAAAGCAGGGGATAACCAGCACAAGCACAACAATGAGCAGTGGCTTCCTGATTTTGTATGCAAACTCGCCGAAGCCGCGGAACTGCGGCATAAAGGAACGGTGGTGTGTTTTGCCGATAATGCCCTGAAAGCGCAGAATGAGCGCAGGCATCAGCAGCAGCACGGTCGCAAGGCTCAGCACAATGCTCTTTGCAAGCACCAGACCCATGTCGCGGCCGATTCCAAATTGCATGATGGCGAGTGCAAGGAAACCGACAATCGTGGTTGCACCGGATGCACCGATGGAAGTAATGGCGCTGCGTAGCGCGTTGGCCATGGCCTGCTCAGGCTCGATGCCGTTTGCCTTTTCTTGCGTGAAAGCATGCAGCAGGAAAATGGAATAGTCCATGGAACAGGCGAGCTGAAGCACAGCGCCCACGGCATTGGACATAAAGGAAATCTCGCCGAAAATCAGGTTTGAGCCCATATTAATCACGATTGCGATACCCATGATGGATAGAAACAGCACAGGCTCAAACCAAGAGGTCGTGGTTAACGTTAGGATTACGAAGATAAAAATAACGGCCAATACCATAACGCGTGCGACCTCAGCATTGATGGTAGGCCCTAAGTTGGTATCAGAGGTGGCCGAGCCTGCGACCAGACCACGGTCTCCGACGATGGCTTCGATTTCATGGATGGCCTTATGGGTGCGGGCGGATGAATCGCTTTCCGTAAAGGTGAGGTCCATGTATGCGCAGTTGTCCTTATAGTAGTCGTCAATCTGGGAATAATCGATAAACTGGCTCGAACCATAAATGTTGGTCGAGGTGTCGCACCACATGATGAGGTCTACGCCGTCAACATCTGCAATACGGTCTTTGATGGCCTTGGCTTCGTACAGCGTCACATCCTTCAGCATAACGCGGCCCATGCCCGGATAAGTAAATTCTTCCTTCATGATATCAAGCGCTTGCGCCGATGGGGTTGAGTCGGGAAGATATTTCGTCAAATCATAGTTGACGCCCACAATGGGGATGCAGATTAGGCTCAGCACCACTAGAATGGTAAAGACTTTTTCGATCAGCTTTCGATGGTTAATAATTAGATCGACAGGACTGTGTCCCTTCAGTTTCACAAGAAAAACACCAACCTTTCGGAAAATAGACATTGCGTTCGATTTCTTTCTGTGGTAAAGTATAGTACAGAAAGATAAGCGACACAACATTCAAATTTAAATCAAATGTATAAAATCATACATTGTGAATGATATATGTGCAAAATGTCATAAATTTTACAAAAAGCAACAAAAGAATGGAGGATGGACGATGAAGGAGCAGGAGGATAAGCGAATCCGCCGCACCAAGAAGCTGATACGGCAGGCGCTAACAACACTGATGCAGAAAAAAGAGTTCCAGAGCATCACCGTAACGGACATTGTCCGCGAAGCGGATATTAACCGCGGTACGTTCTATGCCCATTACCGGGATGTTTATGATTTGCGTGAGAAAATTGAAAGCGAAATGATCAGTGATTTTAAAAGCATGATTGACGGCTTTCGCCCGAATACCGTAGACACCTCTCTGCGGCCGGTGCTGGTGCGTGCACTGGACTATCTGGAAGAAAACAGTGATGTCGTCACAACGCTCATGCGGGTGAGCGGGGAAGAAGGATTTGGCCGCAAGCTGATTGAAATTATTGAAGAATGCCGTTTGGCGACGGTATCCGGTCCGAGTCTGGAGGATTCCTATATCGGCCGGTTTGTTTCTACGGGTTTGGTCGGACTGCTTGAAAAGTGGGTCAAGGAAGAAGCGCCGCTCACGAAGGATGAGATGATTCGCCTGATGGAGAAGATTTTAAGTCCGTTGATTTATCAGACATGAAAAAGCAGCGTGTTCTCGTTTGAGAACACGCTGCTTTTTAATATCGTTTACTGCCAGTTTAGGACAAAGTCGGCAAGCCGTTCGGTTGCGTCCGGATGAGCGACGGCCTTCATGGTTTGGCGCACGGTCTGCAAGCGGGCGGGATTGTGAAATAACTGATAGACCGCTTCATCGACCGGAAAGTGCTTGGTAATCAGCGCCGCCATCCCGTTGTTGACCAGAAAATCAACGTTGCGTTCCTCGTGCCCCGGAATGGGGTCGACGAGCAGCATCGGCAGGTTTTTCGCCAACGCTTCGGATACTGTCAATCCGCCGGGTTTAGAAATGATACAGTCGGAAGCGCTCATCATCACTTCAACGTTCTGCACGAAGCCATACGGCTTAATGATGCAGTCGCCTTCATAATGCGCGGCATACTGCTCCACGCGGAGAAACTGCTTCTTGTTGTTGCCGCATACTACCAAAAACTGAAGCGGCAGACCGATCTGCGTCAGCTTTTCAAGATTTTTGACATTGTCGGCATACCCCATACTGCCGCCCATGAGCAACAGAGTAGGGCGTGCGGGATCGATGCCGAGCTGCTGCGCCGCATCCTCCCGTGAAAGGAGCTGGTTGAATTTGGGGTGCACCGGAATACCGAATGGGAGCAGCCGTTCAGCCGTGATGCCGCGCTTGATGCAGCGGTAGCTGAGCAGCTCGCTCGCGGTCACGATATACTGCACACGCGGCACATCCTCCCAATAGGGATGAAGCGTATAGTCGGTGACGATGCCGATGGTTTTGATATCGTCCAGTTTTTTGCGCTTTTTCAGTTCGTCCACCATCTGCGCGGCAAACACATGAGTACAGATGATGACGTCAGGTGCATAACCCGCCAGTACTTTGGCAAATTTAGATGCACCGAGCGCGTTAACGATGTTAATCATGCTGGAACCGGCACTTCCGGCCGTCAAATAACCCTGCCCGCCGTTTTCGGCAAGCTGGTAGATTAGCCGGTAAAGCGTCTGCATATGCTTGGAGGAAAACAGATAACCCTTATCGATCGTGTTTTTCACAAGATTGCTGATATAGGCGTAAACATCAAGTGTGTGGACTTCAGCTTTCTTTGCCGTCAGCATATCCCCAATTGCCTTGGCGGTCGCATGATGACCAAAGCCGGCCGTCACGGATAAAATTAATACTCTCATAGAGCTCCTCCTCGTACTGGGGTTATTTTACACCAAAGAGGAGAAAAAAGCAAATCTATTGCAAAACAGACTCCTGATAGGCGTCAAGCACGCGATGCTCAAGCTCGTCGCGCAGCGCATTGCCGACCGGATGAGCAATATCACGAAACTTACCGTCAGGCATGCGGCGGGAGGGCATGGCAAGAAATAAGCGGTCGTGGCCGTCAATAATCTTGATGTCGTGCACGGCGAAAACGCCGTCGAATGTAACCGAAACAAGTGCTTTTAAGCGACCGTATTCCGCCAGATGGCGGAACTTGATGTCTGTGATTTCCATAGTGTACTCCTTCTTAACCTAATTTCATGTCAATTTCGTCTGTTTGCCTATATATATTTTGGACAAAGTGTCATATAATATACGATAGACTTTTTAAATGACTAGAGAAATTGAGGAGGCCTAGGTGTATGGCCCTGTCTATTCAACCCTATATTGACCAAAAGAAGACAATTCACCTCATTGGTATCGGCGGCGTTTCAATGAATTCGCTCGCCGAGCTTCTGCTTTCAATGGACGTACCGGTCACCGGCTCTGATCGCAGCGAATCCCCGGTGACGGATCGGCTCGAACGTCTGGGGGCGCGTATTACTTACGCGCATCTGGCGGAAAATGTGGATGGTGCGGCGCTGATTGTCCGTACAGCCGCAGTGCATGATGACAACCCGGAGATTATTCGCGCGCGGGAGCTCGGTATCCCTGTGATGGAACGCGCCGAAGCGTGGGGACATCTGATGCGCGATTACGAACACGTTGTCTGCCTCTCCGGCACACACGGCAAAACAACGAGCACCTCGATGATGACGCTGATTACGATGGAGGCCGCGCTCGACCCCACCGTAATGGTCGGCAGCCATCTGCCGGCGATCGATGGTACGCTGCGCATCGGCGGTAAGGGATGTTTTGTGGCCGAAAGCTGCGAATACTGCAATTCATTCCTGAACTTTGCGCCGACCGTGGCGGTCGTGCTCAATGTTGAAGCCGATCATCTGGATTTCTTTAAGGATATCAACGATATCATTCACTCCTTCCGCTCGTTCTGCGAGCTGACGCCGATGAGCGGTCTGGTCGTCGTGAATGCAGATGATGCAAATGCAATGCGCTGTGTGGATGGTATCAACCGTGCGGTCAAGTCGTTCGGCCTGTCCGAAACGGCCAATGTACGCGCGGTCGACGTGGAAGATGTGAATGGGTACTACCGCTTTACAGTCATGATTGACGGCGAAACGTACGCCAAAGTCAAGCTGTCCGTTCCCGGACGGCATAATATGCTCAACGCGTTGGCTTGCTGTGCGGCTTCCTCCTTCCTTGGTATTTCGGGCGAGGTTGCAGCACGCGGCCTGAATAAGTTTACCGGCTCATCCCGCCGGTTCCAGCTGGTTGGCAAGATGCCGTGCGGTGCGACAGTGGTGGACGATTATGCACACCATCCGAGCGAAATGCGTGCGACGCTGTCGGCGGCAAAGGAGATGCACTTTGATCGCATTCTGTGCGCGTTTCAGTCGCACACCTATACACGCACCAAAGCGTTGTTCGGAGATTTTGTTGAGGCGCTGAAGATGTGCGATTTGGCGGTGCTTGCCCCTATTTATGCGGCGCGTGAGCAAAATACGATCGGCATTTATGCAAGTGATCTTGCGGCACGGGTGCCGGGCGCGGTTGCATTTGACAGCTTTGATGAGATTATTGATTATATTCGCCGAGAGGCGAGGCCGGGCGATTTGGTTCTGACCATGGGAGCCGGCAATATCAATGAAATCGGGCCAAAGCTGATTGAAGGATAATAGAAAGAAGAGACGCGTTGTGTGACGCGTCTTTTTTTCTCAAGATTTGAAAAAAATACGCACGCAAGCTTGACAAAAATCATAAACTGGTGCATAATAAGCATGTAAAGATTGTATATATTGTATAATCTTCGATTGGTAAGGAGGGTGCGTTATGAGTAACAATTTAATTATTACCATAGGTCGTGAATACGGAACAGGTGGCCGTGAAATCGGACAAAAGCTAGCGCTCCGCCTTGGTATTGCGTTCTATGACCGCGAATTAATCACACGCGCGGCCAAGAAGACCGGCTTTGATGAAAAGCTGTTTGATCAGCTGGATAAGCGTGCAACCAACAGCTTCCTCTATTCGCTGACCATGTTCGGCTCAGTCGGCCTGAACGGTATGAGCTTGACCGATCAGCTGTATCTGGCTCAGTCCAATACCATTCGCGAAATGGCGGAGGACGGTCCGTGCGTCATCGTTGGCCGCTGTGCAGACCATGTGCTGCGCGATTTCCCAAATCGCTTTGATTTCTTTATCCACGGCTCAATTGAGGATCGTGTGAAGCGGATTCAGACCTGCGGGGATTACGAAATTGAGGGTAAAACACCGGAAGCGGCACTGGAAAAGATGGATAAACAGCGCTCTACATACTATAACTACTACACCGGTAAGGTATGGGGCAAGTGCGACCATTATGACTTGTGCGTCAATGCAGGCCGTCTGGGCGTTGAAAACGCGACGGAGATTATGCTGCATTACGTTGACAAGCTGAAAAAGTAGACCCTGTTGCATGGGGGAAGAAGAGAAGAGGGCAAACGCCGCCGTGTCTACGGCGGCGTTTTGCTGCAAAAAAAGACCGGTCAGATGACCGGCCTTTGTGTTTATGCAGTTTTTGCACCAGCCTTGCGGATGGAGCAAATCGGTTTCCAAACCAGAATCGAAATACCGTAGTCAATCATCGAATGAATCGCAGTGCCAAGTCCGACCAGCAGCAGCACGCTCATCACGAAGCCGTTGGCAAGCTGCTCGGGCTTAAAGAGTGAGCCTGCAAAGAAGAAGGGGGTCACGACTGCGATTTCCGCCGCGGCATGCAGCAACGCAATCAGCAGGTTGAACACCGTGCTCTGCACCGGATGGTTAATGGTTTCGGGATGGCGGCGCAGATACCATGCACCGGCCAGCGCAAACACAATGTGAGACGCGGCTCGCAGCGCGATAATCGGCGGTGTGGTGAAAAAGAAGCCGAGCGTTGTGCCGAGGCAGACGGCGGCGGCGACACCGGGCGAAATGAACATGGCAATGAAAATTGCCACGTGGCTAGCGAGCGTGAACGACATCGGGCCGAGCACGACCTTAGGCATGAACATAGGTACAACGATACCGACGGCGCAGAGTACACCGGCAAATACCAGATTGGTGAGGCTGTTCTGTTTGGTCATAATGAGGATTCCTTTCATTTGTCTGTTTACCGAGGTTCAGTATACAGCAAAGTATGCCACGTGTCAAGACACCTGTTAAACAAAATTGTCAGGTTGCACAGCGGTACAGGATGTGATATAGTAGGTGCGAAAGGAACGGTACTTATGATTTCTATTGATGAATTTGAAGATTTGCTTGATGAAATCGCGCAGGAGATACCGCCGGTGTTTTTCGAAGAACTCAACGGCGGCATTTTGGTCGATCCGGGGCATCCATGCCATCCGGAGAGTGTAGACGGCAATTTGTATATCATGGGCGAATACCGTGTCCATCCTGCGATGGGCAAGTATATTGTCATCTACTACGGTTCCTTCCGAATGGCGTACAGTGAACTGCCGCTCGCGGAACTGCGGGGGGAGATGCGCCGCGTGCTGCTGCATGAATTTCGTCATCATGTGGAAGGCCGCGCAGGACTGCGTGATTTGGAGATTTTCGACGCGGAACAAATTGCGGGTTATAAAGCAGAACATAAAAAAGAAGGCTGACCGGTTGGGGTCAGCCTTCTTTTTCGGATTCTGTCACCAGAAACTGTTTTTCCTGCAGTGCGGTGATAATACGCCCCAACGCCGCTTCATCCGCGGCGCGAATGCGGTGCAGGTGAATACCGCCGGTCAAATCGGAAAGCGGCTTTACCTGATAGTCAGAAAGCTGCTTTATAAATTCGTCCGCGTCAAAGCGGGAGGAAATATGCAGTTGGCCGCACAACTGGCCGTAGACGGCGTGCTCCACGGTCACGTCAATCACTGTGCCGCCCAGGTCGACAATGGTGTACAGCTCCTCAAGCAGCCGGTCGTTTGCATGGCGGCAGGCAACGCTGCAGTGAGCGAATACGGGAGCCGCGGGCTGCGTTTCCAGAACATAGCCGCGCGGGGTCGCCAACACGGCCAGACCGCCTGCGCGCAGCAATGCAACATCTCCGACGATAATCTGACGGCTGACACCGCATTGCGTGGCCAGTACGGTCGCACTGACCGGACCGGGAGCGGAGAGCAGCATTTGTTTGATTTTTTGGCGCCGTTCGCCTGCGTTCATCGTCAGTCACATCCTTTGCTTTCTATCATAGCAAAAGAAAAGGGACTATGCAAGCGGCATAGTCCCAATGCTTTATTTTTTAGTCCAACACATAAATGTCTGCATACTTGATGCCCAGCTCATAAGCACGGCCGTGCGAGGAGACGCAAACGTCAATACGTGAGCCCTTGATGGCTCCACCGGTGTCCTCAGCGATGAATACACCGTAACCGTCGATATAAACGCGGCTGCCCAGCGGGATGATCGAAGAGTCTACCGCGATGGTGCGGCCCTCGGACATCGTGGTGCCCATTGCCGTTTTTGCATCCGAACGGCCGTTGCATTCTGCACAGGGGCAGTAGAACGACAGCTTGTAGTTGCCCAGCTTTGTGGCCTGCGACTTGATGGTGTCATCCGCCAGAAGAGCAGCCGAGTATGCAACCGCCTTGGTTGCAACCGGTTCGCTCAGCAGGGTATTGTACTTTGCGGCAGCGGCGGCCTTTGCCTTGGCTTCCGCCTCGGCCTTTGCCTTAGCCTCCGCTTCCGCCTTTGCCTTGGCTTCCGCCTCAGCCTTTGCCTTTGCCAGCGCCTGCTCGGCGGTGGTGATTTCAGATGCGGTCAGTGCAGTGCCGACCGAGGAAGTCAGGTTCGAGGACAGAACAGCGACAGGCGCTGCATCCACGGCTACGGTACTGTCCACAGCGCCGGCCGAAATAGAAGCCAGCGAACTGATGGCGAGCGCGGCGGCAATCAGCTTGCCAAAGCGCTTTCTCAGATACTTAGACATGTGATGAATCTCCTAAATCTGGTGAAAACCCGCGCAGAGCGCGGCATCGCCGGAGCGATTTGTTTTCGGGTTGTTACTGTTTTGTAGTCGGGTTGTTTCCGATCTGTAACCAATGATACGATATCGTAACCTGTTTGTCAAATGGTTTTTATGAATTCTGTGCAATCCCGCTAATTGTTTTTTGAGTGTAAGGGAAAGCTATGTGTATAATGCTAAAAAGTTCAGCTTTTTTGACAAAAAGTGGTCTTTCATCATGAAATGGTACGGGGTTACAAAAGGAAATCCTCGATTGGAATAAAGAATTTTGATATGACCATACTGTTTTATAGGATGGCCAAACAAAAATTCCTTTACAGCACATTGCCGTTATGGTATTCTGATAGTAAGTGTTTGCAGGCTGTGCGCGGAATGAGCCGCCAATTTGCGGTATGGCCGGTCTGCGGTTTCACTATAGGAAATAAGACGGAGGAACGGGAATTCATACCGTCTTTTTTGAAAAGAAGCGGGCAGGAACCCGCATAATTTACGATACTGTAACTTGAAAAGGAAAGTGATAAAACGATTATGAAAGAAAAACTGAAAATTATACCGCTGGGCGGTCTCAATGAGATTGGCAAGAACATGACGGTGATCGAGTACGGAAACGACATCATTGTTATCGACTGCGGCATTGCATTCCCGGATGACGACATGCTGGGCGTGGATCTGGTAATTCCGGATACGACGTACCTAAAGCGCAACTTGTCTAAGCTGCGCGGCTATCTCATTACGCACGGACATGAGGATCACATCGGTGCCATCCCGTACGTGCTGCGTGAGGCCAATGCGCCGGTGTATGCCACCAAGCTGACCTGCGGTATTGTCGAGACTAAGCTGTCGGAGCATAAGATGCCTCAGAAGGTCAAGCTCAACCGCGTGAAGGCGGGGGACTCGATTAAGCTGGGCTGCTTCAAGATTGAGTTCATCCACACCAATCACTCGATTGCCGACTCGGTTGCGCTGGCGATTACGACGCCGCTCGGTGTGCTGGTGCACACGGGCGACTTTAAGATTGACCTGACGCCGGCCTATGGTGAGATGATCGATTTGGTGCGCTTCGGTGAACTGGGCAAGAAGGGTGTGCTCGCGCTGATGAGCGATTCGACCAACGTTGAGCGCCCGGGTTATACGCCGAGCGAGAAAATCGTCGGCAAGTCGCTCGAGCGGTTTATTACCGAGAGCGATCAGCGCATCATCATTGCCACCTTTGCCTCGAACGTGTCCCGTTTACAGCAGATTTTGGACATTGCAAACCGCAGCGGCCGAAGGGTTGCAGTCTGCGGACGCAGCATGGAAAAAATCTCGCAGGTTGCGGGCAGCCTGGGCTATTTAAAGGATACCGGCAAGTGCATGATCGACATTGCGGAAATCAAGCGCTACCCGCGTGAGCAGCTGATTATTGTTTCCACCGGTTCGCAGGGCGAGACGATGTCGGCGCTTTATCGTATGGCCTACGGCAGCCACAAGCAGGTAGAGGTCACCTCGGGCGACCGTATTCTGATTGCGGCTTCGGCGATTCCCGGTAACGAGAAGTCGGTCAGTAACATGGTGAACGAGCTGTATAAGCTGGGTGCAGAGGTCATTTATGACCGCTCGGCCGCCATCCATGTTTCAGGTCACGCCTGCCAGGAAGAGCTGAAAATGATGCTCGCGCTGTGCAAGCCCAAGTATTTCATTCCGGTACATGGCGAGCACCGTATGCTCAAGATGCACGCGGCGTTGGCGCATGAAATGGGCGTGAGCCCGAAGAACACCATCGTGACAGAAATCGGCCGTCCGGTCGAAATCGGCGAAAACTCGGCGCGTCTGGCCAATCCCGTTCCGGCCGGCCGCCTGCTCGTTGACGGACTGGGCATTGGTGACGTCGGTACTGCGGTGCTGCGCGACCGTAAGCATCTGTCTGAGGACGGTTTGCTCGTGGTTGTCGTTACCGTTGATGCGACGACCGGTGTCGTGATTGCAGGACCGGATATCGTATCCCGCGGCTTTGTTTATGTCAAGGAAGCTGAGGGTCTGATGGAAGAACTGCGCAAGCTGTCGCAGGCTGCGCTGGAGCGCTGCTCTTCTGAGGGCGCGCGCGACTGGAACAGCCTCAAGACCGCCATCAAGGGCGACCTGAGCGACTACCTGTTCAAAAAAACCAAGCGCAGCCCGATGGTGCTGCCGATTATCATGGAAATCTAAAAGTAAAGCGGCTGTCCGATGGACAGCCGCTTTTTTGTTTGCTATACTTACCTTATATAATGATAGGGGATGAGTGTAATGACGGTTTGGGCAATGTATTGGAGCGCGACCGGAACAACGGAAAAGGTAGTTACGACCATTGCGCAGACAACTGCGGCGTGTCTGGGGGCGGCATTTCAGTCCTACGACTTTACACTGCCGGGCATGCGGGAGCATGCGCCGGAATTCATGGCGGATGATCTGGTCGTGTTTGGCACGCCGACCTATGCGGGGCGTGTGCCCAATGTGCTGCTGCCGTACTTGACGACGGTGCGTGGCAATGGCGCGCTCGCTGTTCCGATTGTACTGTTTGGCAACCGCAATTTTGACGATGCACTCATTGAGCTGCGCGATATTCTGGCGGCAGACGGCTTTCGTCCGTTTGCGGCGGCGGCCTTTGTGGGAGAGCATTCCTTCTCGAATACCCTCGCCGCCGGACGACCGGATGCAGACGATTTGGCGCTTGCGGTGCGCTTTGCAGAGCAGGTGGCGAATCGGCTGCGGGACGGCCGAGTGGATTTGATTGAGGTGGACGGTCGTGCCGAGGGGCAGCGAACTTACTATCAGCCGCGCGACCGGGCGGGAAATCCAATCGATATTCGCCGCGTTAAGCCGAACACGAGCGATGCGTGCGATGATTGCGGATTATGTGCTGCGGCGTGTCCGATGGGATCAATCGACCTGCAGGATGTGAGAAACTATGTCGGCATCTGCATCAAATGCGGTGCATGCGTTAAAAAATGTCCTCATGGTGCCAAGTATTACGATGATTCGGGTTATTTGTATCACAAGGCCGAACTCGAGGCGGAGTATCAGCGACGCGCAGAGCCTTCTTGCTACATATAAAGAAAAAGGGCGGCTGTCAAAGCCGCCCTTTCGATTATGCCTGATACATGCCAATCTGACTCAGTGCTTCAATCATGTCGTCGATGGTTTCACCGCCGATTTCCAGACTTTCGGCCATGCCGGGATGCTCTTCGGAAAACGTGTCCCACGCGGTGGTGAGTCGTTCGACACGCTCGACGCCGAAACGTTCAAGCAGGGGTATAAAACGCATAAGATTCGGTGAATAAATTGAAATCACCTTGTATTTCTGAATGAAAATCTCCTCTTCGCTTTCGTGGGACGCGAGCGCAAAGGAGGACAGCCCGTCCTGATACAGCAGCTCGCCATAGCCGTCCAGAATGGTGGCCAGCTGCTTTTTGGTCATGCCGTCGAGGTAGTAGACCAGCTCGCTGTTTTCTGCATCCGGATGCACAGCCAGAAACAGCGGGGCGGGCAGCATGGCGTAAAACGCCTGCACAAATTCGGGCAGCTTATCAAAGCTAAGATTAAGTGTCAGCGTGTCGCCCTCGACCTGATACTGCTCAAAAAGCTGCTCGGGGAAGGGAACGGTAACGCCTGCGGCGGTTTGAATCATATTTTAACTACTCCTTGTGAATCATGTGGATAGACGAATGCTGATTTCGCCGGAGGAAAGAGTGTGGGCGGTGCCCTGCGCATCCTGCACAAGCAAATGGCCGTTTTCGTCAAGACCGGTGCAGATAGCTTCGTATTTGGCGGCCGGTGTCATAACCGTAACGGTCTTGTCAATGCAGCACAGGCGGCGCCGATATCGTTCGAGCAATACGGCAGAATCGCCTGATTCCAGCAGCTGGTACGCATGCTCAAATTGCTCGAGCACAGCGGCGGCCAGTACGGCGCGGCGCGGGGGCGTACCGAAATCGGCGAGCGAGCCGGCAACTGTGCGCACTTCCTCCGGCCAAGCCGGATTGTCGCGCAGGTTGATGCCGATGCCGACAACAACCGCGCCGATTGCGCCGGTTTCGCCCTCAATGGTGGCCTCAGTCAGAATGCCGCAGAGCTTTTTGCCATGCATCAGCACATCGTTGACCCACTTGATCTCGGGCGAAAACCCCGCCGTCTGCTCGATTGCATCGCAAACAGCGACAGCAGCCGCAATGGTCAGCAGGTTCAGTCGGTCAAGCGAAAGCTGCGGGTGCAGGAGCATGCTCAGATACAGCCCTGTGCCCGCGGGAGAGGAAAACGTGCGTCCGAGACGGCCGCGCCCGCCGGTCTGCTCTTCCGCAATCAGCGCAAAGCCGTGCGGTCGGTCAAGGTAGTCCTGCTTGAGCACGGTGTTGGTGGAGGAGAGCGACGGCAGAATAAGGCAGCTACGCCCGAATGCTTCGGTTTGAAGCAGTGCGGAAATACCGGCTTCGGTCAGGCTATCGTCATCCGCTTCGAGGAGATACCCCTCGCCGGGCACGGCGTCGATTTTCAGACCGCCGGCGCGCAGCGCGTCAATCGCCTTCCAAACGGCTGCACGGGATACACCGAGCGTTTCCGCCAGTGCCCCGCCCGAGATGCGTGCGCCGCGCGTCTCTTCGAGTGCCTGCAGCACCGCGTCCTTTACCGCCATAGCATGTATCCTCCTTGTTAACGATACTACTATTGTAAACCAAAGCGACAAATAGTACAATGGGGGAAAGGGGAGAATCTGTTTGAAAACAAAGAATGAAATCATTTCTGCACTGGCGCACAACGGAGAAGAGCGAATGCTGCTCGCCCAACTGTTTGACAAAGAGCAGACCTGTATGCAGCGCGGGTATCTGACGCACACGCGTTTTCTTGATTTAAACGAGCGTGCGCTGTGCACCGAAGCAATTCGGCAAATGGGTGCATCCGGTCATGCGCTGATTTGGGGCGGCTATGACGACGCGGAACGCGCGGTGGCTGTTTTTTATCCGGATTATCTGGATGAGTCGTCTGCCAGAGAGACCGCACCGCTCGTTCTGCTGCGTGCGCATAAAAACGAGGGCGACGCGCTGATGCATCGGGACTATCTGGGTGCGCTGATGGGGCTGCAAATTGAGCGTGATACCGTGGGCGACATATTGGTGCATGAGGAAGGCGCCGACCTGATTGTCATGGAAGACATGGCGGAGTTTCTGCTGCTTCATTATGATAAGGCGGGCAGGAAGCGAATCACTGTCACGCAAGAGCCGTTGGATAGCCGGAAGAGCGCAGCGGTTGAGGAGAAGACAGGTTCAGGCTCGGTATCCTCGCCGCGCTTGGACAGTGTGACCGCGCTGGTGTTTGGCCTGTCCCGTACCGAAGCACAGGCGCGTATTGCTCGGGGACTGGTCTTTCTGAACAATGCCCCCTGCATGAAGGATGAAAAAAATGTAAGCGAAGGCGATAGGCTAACACTGCGCGGTATCGGCCGTGCAAAAATTGATTCTATTGGCGGAACCAGCCGAAAAGGACGAATTTTTGTTCATTATGTCAAAACATGCTGAACGAGATTAGGTGTTGTAACAAGAGGCGGCATATGTTACACTTAAGTCAGCAATAGTGAGGTGTAGGATTATGAAAAAACGATGGATGGCTTGGGTTTTATCCGCAGTCATGCTGATCGGCCTTGTACCTGTCGCATCTGCTTCCGATTTGGACGGACACTGGGCGAAGAACTTTATTGAATATCTGAACCAGGAAGGAGTGTACAACCCGAGTGCGACGACGGGGGATTACGACCCGAACCGCGAAATGACGCGCGCCGAATTTATGCGCTATATTAACCGTGCGTTCCATTTTACCGAAACGACTTCGATTTCATACAGCGATGTGAAAACGACCGCGTGGTACTATGAAACGGTGCAGATTGCAGCGAAGTACGGTTACATCAACGGCGTGGGCAACAACAAGATGGATCCGGAGGGAAAGGTCACGCGTGAGCAGGCTGCCGTGCTGATTGGCCGACTGTTCAAGGCCGATCCGGGAGGTGTTTCACCTTCCGACTTGGTCTTTCAGGATAAAGGTAAGGTTTCCACATGGAGCGCGGGCTATATCAAGGCTGCAAATGAAAAAGGATTTCTCGCCGGGTATACCGACGGAACGTTTCGGCCGCAGAAGGTTGTAACGCGTGCTGAAGTCGCCAAAATCCTGTATTACTATCTGGGCACATCTTTGTCTACGGCAGGTAAGGCATACACGGGCGCTGATCTGAAAAGCGACACCACCAACGTTACAATCAGCGAGAATTGCACCCTGTCCGATGCAACGATTGCCGGCGATCTGTATATTACGGAAGGCCTCGGCTCAGATGCTGTTACCCTGACCAATGTCACGGTACAGGGCTCTATTATTGTGTCCGGCGGCACAGTTACATTGATGAATACGACCAGCGATCATATGATCATTGAGTCCTCCATGGGGCGCCTGCTGCAAGTTACTGCAACGGGCGCTAGCCATATCCGGAATACCGAGATCGGAACCAATGCCAGCCTGTACGAGCGCGGTTTATCCACGAGCGGGTATGATGGTTTCGTCAATGCCTCGGTGAACGGTGAAAGCCGCATTACGCTTACACTGGATGCGGCGCTGACCAACCTCGACCTGAACAGCGCGGTTTCGGTCAGTATGACCTCGAGCGCGGCTGTCTATCAGCTTAATTGCCGGCAGATCGCCACAGTGACCGGCTACGGCAAAATCTATCAGGCAGATATCAGGGTAGCGGGCGTAAGCCTTGCGATGAAGCCTTCGGGATACACGCTCGCATCGGGTGTGACCGCCACTGTTGCGGGCGCGACGGTGTCGACCTCGAGCGAGGCCGCGGTATCGCCGACTACGCTTGCGGTTGATCTCAACAATCTGAGCACGCTCGGCGCGTCGGTCGATATTTCAGTGCCCTCGGGCATAACGGTAGCTACAGTTACCTGTGATGGGACACTGCTGTCGTCTCCGTCGGCCTACACAAAGAGTGACACAGGTCTCCGCGTGCTGACTTCGTACCTGGGTACACTGACGAAGGGGAGTCATGCAATGGTGCTTACGATGTCAGACGGCAATCGTGTGACTGTCACGATTGATGTGACCAATTCCAGTGCAAATGCCGATGCGGTAGAACTGAGCTTTGATCGTTACTATAAGAGCAAGGGATTTGTCGATCTTTCGGTAAGGCTGTCCGGCGTGAGTGCACAGTCGGATATTTCGGGTGTTGTGCTCGGTATGACCTCGCTTGATTATGAATTTAATTCTTCTGCCCGCGACCTGATTCTGCGCCGAGGTACCCTCGCGCAGCTGCGCACGGGCACTTATACCATCACGGTTGACTTGGCGAGCGGGGCCTCCAAGCTGATTCTGCTGACGGTGACCGACTCCGCGCCGGACAGCGTGACAGCACTGGTTGCGGAATATGATACATACAATCCGGTTGAACCGCAGTTCTCTCTGGCGCTGGATCGGCTGTCGGTTCGCAGTGTAACCACGGTGAAAAACGGTTCGACACAGACGCTGTCCTCGGGCACAGATTATGTGTCCGGCACACGTGTGCTGACACTCAAGAAAACAGCGCTTGAAAAATACCGCCGGTCGGGTGAATATGTGGAGTTTACCGTAACGCTATCGGATAATTCGGTCGCAACACTGGTGATTGACTACATTTAAATGAGAAAAGTGCTTGCCGCATTGCGGCAAGCACTTTTTTAATAACTATTCAACTCTCCAAAATGCAACGGAATAGGGGGGCAGCGTGCTACCGCCGCCAAAGTCATGCATCTGGTCGGTGATAAGGTCACGCGCACGTCCTGCACCCGCATCAAAGTGTGCGGTGTACGGTTCGCTGTCAATATTGATTGCAATCAGCACGCGCTCGCCATCGAAGGTGCGTTCCCAAATACACTGCTTGCATTGCAAAAGCAGCTGTTTAAAGTCCCCAAAACACAGTGCCTTGCTTTCGCGGTGCGCTTTTGCCATCGCGGCAATCTGATCGGTTAGCTCGTTCCATTGCGGCGCATCGAACGAGGGGCGAAGCGCATTGTCACCCTGCTGCTTTTGCCCTTCTGCACCCCATTCGCTGCCATAATAAACGCATGGGATGCCCGGCATACCAAACAGCAGACCATAAATCAAGGGTAGATGCTGCGGATTGGTCAGGATGGACGCGATACGGGTCACATCGTGGTTATCGACAAAGGAAAGCAGATGCTTGCCGCGGTAGAGCGACCAGTTTTCGGGACCGAACTGGCGAAGGAGAGAATGCGTGATTTCGAAAAGGTTTAAACTATTCATTGAAGAGTATAAACCCTTGTAGCACTCGTAGTTGGTGCAGGAGCGCAACATGCCGTCGTTTACAAACTGGTTGTAGTCACCGTGCAGCAGCTCGCCGACGAGGAAAAAGTCTGGCTTGAGACTATCGCAGAAGGTGCGGAGCTGCCGTAGAAAATCGTGATCTAAACAGTAGGCTACATCGAGCCGCAGACCGTCGATATCAAATTCCTCGACCCAACCGCGGATGCACTCAAAAATATGCGCCACAACAGCTGGATTGCGTAAATTTAGCTTGACCAGCTCAAAATGGCCTTCCCAGCCCTCGTACCAGAAGCCGTCATCGTAGTTGGAGTTACCGTCAAAGGAGATATGAAACCAATCTTTATAGGGCGAATCCCATTTCTTCTCCTGCACATCGCGGAAGGCCCAGAAACCGCGTCCGACGTGGTTGAATACGCCGTCGAGCACGACACGAATGTCGTGGCGGTGCAGCGTTTTACAGACCGCGGCAAAATCTTCGTTTGTGCCGAGCCGACAGTCGAGCAGACGGTAATCCCGCGTGTCATATCCGTGGCTGTCGGATTCAAAAAGGGGAGAAAAGTACACGGCATTGCAGCCGAGACGTTCGATGTGCTCTGCCCAGTCGGCGATTTTGCTGATGCGTTGTGCGGCCGTGCCGTCGTTCACGCGAGGAGCACCACAAAATCCGAGGGGATAAATCTGATAAAATACACTTTCATATGCCCACATGATAAAAGCTCCTTTACTGTGAATCTATTATACAGTATACTATGATTGACGAAAAAAACAAGGAAATGGGGCGCACAATAATATTTTGCGGAAAAAGTTCTTGATTTCTAAAGCGGAATATGGTATTATATTGCGGTAACACGGGCATTCCTCTGCTTATTTCAAGGGAAGTACGGCAAGAATGTCTAAGACGAAAGGAAGAAAAACATGGATCTGGTCAAAGTACTGTCCGAGCAGCAGCTGAAGAGCGATCTGCCGGATCTCAAGATCGGTGATACCGTAAAGGTTCACGCAAAGATCAAGGAAGGCAATCGTGAGCGTATTCAGGTGTTTGAAGGCATCATCATTGCCAAGAAGCACGCTGGCGTCAACCAGACAATCACCGTCCGCCGCATTTCTTACGGCGTAGGCGTTGAGAAGACCTTCCCGGTTCATTCCCCGAACGTTGCTAAGTTCGAGATTGTTCGCCGCGGTAAGGTTCGCCGTGCCAAGCTGTACTACCTGCGCGGCCGCGTAGGCAAGGCTGCCAAGGTTGCGGAAAAGATTTAAAGCAATCAAAACAAAAACGAGGAGCAATGCTCCTCGTTTTTGTTTTGCCCTATTCCAGATGGGCAATCTCCATAAAGGAAAGTGCTTCCATTTGTCCGTTGTGTAGAAATGAACAAAATGATCGCGCTTTAACTTGACTCAATTAGTCCACAATGATAAAGTGAAACCAGAAACACAGAAGAAGGGGAGAGCGACCTGCTGATTACACGGGAAGTTGATTATGCGCTGCGGATTCTGCGAGCGTTGTCGGACGGTGAGCTGTCCACCGCCGCGCAGCTATGTGAGCGGGAGGCGATTCCGAAACAATTTGCTTACAAAACCCTTAAAAAGCTGGAAAAAGCGGGGTTTGTTGCGCTGACGCGCGGCGCTGCAGGCGGATGCAAACTATGTGCCGACTTGCGGGAAAAGACCTTGTTTGATTTGGTTTCTGCTTTGGATGCGCAGTTACAGGTGAATGCATGTATGCAGGCGGACTACCAATGCAGTTGGAGGGAGGCGCACAAAGGGCGACCTTGTTTGATCCATACGCAGTTATCGGCAATTCAGCAGACGATTGATGCGGAACTGCGCCGATATAGTTTATCCTCGATCCTACTTGGAGAGGAGAAATGCGAGCTTTGAAGGTCGCTTTTTTCTCTCTTCTAAAGTGGACTAAATTAATCAAGTATCGAATGCGGCCCATCACGGTCACACGACAGGAGACAACCATGAAGGAGGCTGACCAAATGTTATTCCAAACCACAGAAGCGCAGGAAGCACTGCGCGCAAAAATCAGAGAATTTGCAGAGACAGAAGTAAAACCGATCGCGTTTACACTCGATCAGCAAAATCAGTTTCCGGACGAAGCAGTGCACAAACTGGCGGAACTCGGATTGATGGGCATCCCGTATCCGAAGGAATACGGCGGAGCAGGACTCGACGTGATGAGCTATGCAATCGCGGTGGAAGAACTCTCCCGCGTGGATGGCGGCACGGGCGTTATCCTTTCTGCGCATGTTTCACTCGGCTCGTGGCCGATATCGGCCTTCGGCAATGAGGAGCAGAAGAAGAAATACCTCATTCCTCTTGCAAAGGGAGAGAAAATTGGCGCATTCGGCCTGACTGAGCCCAATGCCGGTTCGGACGCAGGTGGAACAGAGACAACAGCGGTGCTGAAGGGTGATTATTATCTGCTCAACGGCGGAAAAATTTTCATCACAAACGCGCCAAAGGCGGATACTTACGTCGTCTTTGCCGTAACTACGCCGGATATTGGCACGCGCGGCATTTCGGCTTTTATCGTTGAAAAAGGTTGGGAAGGCTTTAGCTTTGGCGATCATTACGATAAAATGGGCATCCGTTCCTCTTCGACAGCGGAACTGATTTTCAACGACGTAAAGGTGCCAAAGGAAAATCTGCTCGGGAAAGAGGGCGAAGGCTTTAAAATCGCCATGGCGACGCTGGACGGCGGCCGAATCGGCATTGCCTCGCAGGCGCTGGGCATTGCGCAGGGCGCCTATGAAGCGGCGGTTGAGTATGCCAAGGAACGCGTTCAGTTTGGCAAGCCAATTGGCTTCCAACAGGCGATTTCGTTCAAGCTTGCGGACATGGCAACCAAGCTGCGCTGCGCACGTATGTTGGTTTACAGTGCGGCTGAACTGAAAGAGCATCACGAGCCGTACGGCATGGAGTCGGCGATGGCGAAGCAGTATGCCTCGGATATTGCACTGGAAGTCACCAACGACGCGGTGCAGATTTTCGGCGGCACCGGTTTCCTCAAGGGCATGGATGTTGAGCGTATGTATCGCGATGCCAAGATTACGACCATCTATGAAGGCACGAATGAGATTCAGCGTGTTGTCATCGCATCGCACATCATGGGCAAGCCGCCAAAGACGAGCGGAGAGGGCGGCCATGCCAAGAAACCTGCGCCGATTACCGGCGTGCGCAAAAAGCAGATTTATAAGGAAGGCGATGCAGCGGAGCGCGTTGGTGCACTGGTTGCAGCGCTGAAAAAGGATGGTTATGATTTCACTGTCGGCATTGCCGCTGACACACCGATTGTACAGGCTGAACGTGTGGTTTCGGCCGGCAAGGGCATTGGCGACAAGAAGAACATGAAGCTGATTGAGCGCGTGGCTGCTGCGGCAGGCGCGGCAATCGGATCGTCAAGA
Source organism: Butyricicoccus sp. Marseille-Q5471 (assembly GCF_951230135.1). Lineage (GTDB taxonomy): Bacteria > Bacillota > Clostridia > Oscillospirales > Butyricicoccaceae > Agathobaculum. The sequence continues at coordinate 90,987 of NZ_CATNVC010000010.1, forward strand.
CCGGTTGCGGAGACCCTCAAATACGTGCCGCTGAACCGCTATGTAGGCATGTCGGGGCAAAAGTTTACCGGAAATCTCTATATTGCCTGCGGTATTTCGGGCGCAACGCAGCATTTGAAGGGCATTAAGGACGCATCGACCATCGTTGCCATCAATAAGAACGGAAATGCACCGATTTTCAAAAACTGTGATTACGGCATTGTCGGCGATTTGATGGAAATCCTGCCGCTGCTTGCAGAAGCGCTCGATACCGGCGAAAAGCAGCCCGCACCACCGATGATTAAAATGAAGCGGCCGATTCCGCCCAAGGCGGCACCGATTGGCAAGAGCTACGTTTGCAGCGGCTGCGGCTATGAGTACAACCCGGAGTTTGGTGACGAGGATGCGGAAATCGCACCCGGTACTCTGTTTGAAAAACTGCCCGAGGATTGGGTCTGCCCTGAGTGTGCAGAAGAAAAATCCCAGTTTATCGAAGCGTAACGGCGAAAGGAGGAAGCGATTATGTATTGTGTCAGAAATGTGACAGAAGATCTGTATTGGGTAGGTGCGAATGACCATCGCCTTGCTCTGTTTGAAAATATTCACCCAATTCCGCGCGGCGTATCCTATAATGCCTACCTGCTTCTGGACGAGCAGACGGTGCTGTTTGATACGGTAGACTGGTCGGCCTGTCGGCAGCTGCTTGAAAATGTCGAGCACCTTCTGGATGGCAGACCGCTGGATTATCTGCTGATCAACCATATGGAGCCTGACCATGGTGCGTCAATTGAAGAGATTCTGCTGCGCTGGCCGAACGTTAAGATTATCAGCACCGAAAAGGCGTATATGTTTATGCGTCAGTTCGGATTTGAGGTAGACGGTCACGACTGCATCGAAGTCAAGGAAGGGGATACTTATTGCTTTGGCAAGCATACGGTTACCTTCGTCGCTGCGCCGATGGTGCACTGGCCGGAGGCGATGGTCACCTTCGACGTGACGAACGGTGTGCTGTTCGCGGCGGATGCCTTCGGTTCGTTTGGTGCACTGGACGGTAAGCTATTTAATGATGAAGTGGATTTTGACCGCGACTGGATTGATGATGCACGGCGGTATTTTACAAACATCGTCGGCAAATATGGCCCACACGTGCAGCTGCTGCTGAAAAAGGCAAGCGGCATTCTGGATCAGATTAAATTTATCTGCCCGCTGCATGGTCCGGTCTGGCGGAGCAATCTGGGGTATTTTATTGATAAATACGACCACTGGAGCCGTTATGAGCCGGAAGAGCAGGGCGTGATGATTGCCTATGCTTCGATGTACGGCAATACGGAGGCCGCAGCGCAGGCGCTTGCTTCCAAGCTATGTGAAAAGGGTATGACCAAGGTCGCACTGTATGATGTGTCCAACACGCATCTCTCGACACTGATTTCTGAGACGTTCAAGTACAGCCATGTGGTGCTTGCATCGGTGACCTATAATCTGGGCATTTATCCGGTCATGCACAACTATCTGATGGATATGAAGGCGCTCAATCTGCAAAACCGCACCTTTGCGCTGGTGGAGAATGGATCCTGGGCGTGCAAATCGGGCGACCTGATGCAGAAGTTCATCGATGAGGAACTGAAGAACATGACCGTGTTGAGCGAGCGGCTTTCGATGGCGTCGTCGCTGCATCCTGACAAAGCAGTCGAATTGGATGCACTTGCGGATGCAATCTTGGAGTCAATGCATTAACAATTAAACCGATGTAAGGCGGACGTTCTGCAAAAAAATGCAGGGCGTCCGCCTCTTGATTTATGATTTAATAGATGGTGTGCATATTTCGGTAGAAAAAGCACAATTTGTGTGATATACTGTTGTCCATAGAAAGGCGGGATGTTCATGCCGAGAAAGGCGACAATCAATATGGTGGCCGAGCGGGCGGGAGTCTCGCGCGGTACGGTAGACCGGGTGCTGAACCAGCGGCCTCATGTCAAGCCGGATATTTATGAGCGGGTTGTAAGGACGATGCAGGAACTCGGCTATGTGCCGCCGCGCGAGGAACAGGCCGAAGCGCTCGGACTGGCGCTGCCGTCCATGGAAACCTGTACATTGGGTGTTTTGCTGCCGAATTGGCATGGGTATTTTAAAAGTGAGGTGCTGCGCGGCATTGAAGATGCAATGACGCTGCTCAGAAATTATTCGGTTGAAATCTTGGTGGAGGAGTGCGAAAGCGACCTGCCGGATGAGAGCATAGAACGGTTGGAGCATCTGGCCGAGCAGGGCGTAAAAGGCATTGCGTTGTGTGCCAAGGATCATATCACCATTGTCGAGAAGGTGAACGAGCTATATGATCGGGGCATTCCGACGGTGACGTTCAATTCGGATTTGACGGACAGCAAGCGCCTGTGCTTTGTCGGGCAGGATTTAATGCGCGGCGGCCGTGTGGCGGGTGAGCTGATGGCCAAGTATCTGCAACCCAGCGATCGCCTGCTGATTGCGGTGGGCAATCCGGAATTCAATGCGCATCGGCTGCGCCTGCAGGGTTTTTGCGAGCGCATGCACGAACGCGGATTTGACAGTACGCATTTGGAAATTGTAGAAACGTACAATGATTACTCTCTCACATATCAGAAGGTGGAACGGGCATTGCAGAGCATTCCGAACTTAAAGGGCATTTATATGGCAAATCATAGCGTTACGGGGTGTGTAGAGGCGCTTCGTGCCGCGGGCCGGCAGCGGGAGATTCATGTAGTCAGCCATGATCTGACCGATTCGACAAGACGCCTGCTGCGAAGCGGCGAGGTCGATTTTGCAATCGTACAGAACATCTATCGGCAGGGATATCGGCCGCTGATTCTATTGCGCGAGTATGTACAGCGGCACATTTCACCACAGCTTGAAGCAGATCGGACGACAATCGAAATCGTTTGTTCGGAAAATATCGGTATCTAATAGAAGAAACGCAAGGGCGGAATCCTGAATGTTTAGGATTCCGTCTTTTTTTATTGATGTCGCATGAAAATCTCGGAAACAAAATGCCTGTGTGCATAAAAGCACATATATGAAACCGAAATTAGAATATGCAGCAGGGCGGAATGAGCAAAACAAACAATTATACATATAAAATATTGTGAAAAAGCTCTTAAACTGCTGAAATATCCCGATTTATTGACGAAGTTAATGAAATCGATAAGGTAAATCGGCACAAAGTGTGCACAAAACAAAAAAGAATTTTAACACGAAGAATAAGTTTGAATTTTCGAGATAAATCTGATTGACAAAGAGATTTGAGGGTGATATAAATTAATTGTGCTAAGAAGCACGGAAAAATAAAAGGCACATGAAATATGACGAGAGTAACAATACAAATGATTGCAGAGTATGCCGGCGTGTCGCGCGGTACGGTAGATCGGGTGCTGCATGACCGACCCAATGTCAATCCTGACATAAAGGAACGGATTATGCAGATTATTCAAACATCCGGATACGCGGCACAAATGGCACAGTCAGCGGGACTAAAAAAACGCATCGGCATCCTGCTCCCCGGCAACGGTTGGTTCTACGCGGATTTAAAGCGGGAGTGGCTCCGAGGCGTGAACGATGCGCGGCAAATGGTTGAACCGTTGGGATTTGAAGTGGAAGTGGTGGAGTGCGAGACGGACCTGCCATATGAATTTGCGGAAAAGATTGAACTGATGAGAGCGCACGGTCTGGATGGTCTGGCAATCAGCTCGAAGAACAATCCGGCAATCCGAAAGCTCATCGACGGGGTGGTGCAGGACGGCATTCCCGTTCTAACGTACAATAGTGACATTCCGGGAAGCCGCCGCCTCTGCTTTGTCGGTCAGGATTTGCACAGAAGCGGCAAGGTCGCTGCGGATTTGATTTGCAAATTTGCCGGCAGACAAGGTGAAATTTTAGTAGTTGCGGGTAATTTGGAGATTGACGCTCACCGACAGCGCGTAAACGGATTCATGGAAAAGTGTGCCGGAGAAGGCATTGGAGCGGATCGGCTGACACTGGTGGAAAGCTTCAATGAATACGTGCTGACATATGAAAAAGTGCGGGAGCAGCTGGAACAAAAACCGTCGCTGCGAGCAATTTATATGGCAAATGAAAGTGTGGCTGCCTGCGCAGAGGCGATTGCTCGAAGCGACAGGCGGGGAAAAATCATGGTGGTTGGAAACGATTTGATAGCACCCACCAGAAAGCTGCTTGCAGAAGGAACGGTTGATTTTATCATCGAGCAGAACGTGTACTGGCAGGGTTACGAGCCGGTGATGCTGCTGAAAAAGTACATCATGGCTCCCAATAGCCCGGTCGAACCGTTTTTGTTTACCAATATCAGCGTAATCAACTCGGAGAATATGTAACTGATGAAAATAAGAAGGAGGAAGAAAATGTTCAATAATGTAAAGCTCGGTATTGCACCAATTGGCTGGACGAATGACGACATGCCGCAGCTCGGCGGCAAACTGACTTTCGAGCAGATGGTTTCGGAAGCCGCGCTTGCGGGGTTTCAGGGAACTGAGGTTGGCGGTAAATTCCCAAGCGATCCGGCGGAGCTCGGCAAAGCGCTTGATTTGCGCGGTCTTAAAATCGCAAGCCAGTGGTTTTCCAGCTTTCTGTGCTCCACGCCATATGAGGAAAATGAGGAGGCGTTTCTCAAACAGCTGGAATTTCTGGAGGCCGTAGGTGCGCAGCGCATCAATGTCTGTGAGCTGACAAGATGCCTGTTTGCAGAGGAGTGCTCCATGTTCGGCGAAAATAAGCCGATTGCAACGGACGCGGAGTGGGACAGCCTGTGCAGTGGGCTGAACCGTCTGGGCAAAATTGCTTTTGATCGAGGCTTTAAGCTGTGCTTCCATCATCATATGGCGACTGTGGTACAGACATTTGCAGAAACAAAGCGTCTGCTTGATAACACAGATGCGCGCTATGTGTACTTATGTTTTGACACGGGTCACTTCACCTTTGCGGGCGAGGATGCGGTCAAGGCAGCACGGGAATTTGGAAACCGCATCGGACATGTGCATTTGAAGGACATTCGTCCGGCGCAGATGAAGAAGGCGTATGATGAGGGCTTCTGGTTTCGTAAAGCGGTGTTCGAAGGCTGTTTCACCATTCCGGGTGACGGCTGTGTTGATTATCCGGGCGTATTTGCTGCACTGCAGGAGGCGCATTACGAGGGTTGGTTTATCGTGGAAGCCGAGCAGGACCCGACTAAGGCGAATCCATTCGAATATGCGCTGATGGCACGTGAATACATTCGAAAAACTGCAGGAATCTGATAATAACATCCTCATTCTCTCTCTTTCTCGTTTGGTCGGCGGCAGTTTGGTTCGCATACCGAATTGCCGCCGGTGTGGAGGGAGATTCACATTAATAGGGAGGCGAACGGCAAATGAACGAGGAATACATCGTCCGCATGGAGGACATCACGGTTCAGTTCCCCGGCGTGCTGGCGCTGGACAAGGTGCGATTTGACGCGAAACCCGGCGAGGTGCACGTG
>NZ_CATNVC010000011.1 GCF_951230135.1 Butyricicoccus sp. Marseille-Q5471
TCGGCCGTTCGGGCATCACCAACGGTGCAAACGCAGTACAGCCGTTTGATACCGACGCAATCGCAGCCTGCATCATCGGCGGCGCGTCCTTCATGGGCGGCAAGGGCACGATGTGGGGCACGATGGTTGGCGCGCTGATCATCTCGGTGCTGCGCAACGGCTTTACGCTGCTGTCTGCTCCGTCCTCGATTCAGAATATCGTGCTCGGCCTCGTTATCATCGTCGCGGTGTTCATCGACGTAACCCGTGAACGTATGGAAGCAAAGGCCCGCAGACTGGCTGCTAAATAAGACCATATCCACTCTCTTCTTAAGGACTGCCGCAGGCGTTTGCCGACGGCAGTCCTTGTTTATTGCATTGAAAAGCGCCGACTCCACACAGAAGCCGACGCTTTTTTGCAATTATTTATCCACTTTCGTTTATATCTGCGCAAAATGACACCTATTGCGTGACAAATTCCGCGCCGCGCTCCTCGAGCACCTCAATGTCAGTGGCATGCAGATACAGCATACGGTCGTAGCCGTCTATGACCAGCTCCGGTGTTCCTGTCACCCGAATCCATGCATTGTCCTCCGGGTATTCGCCGTCATATTGCAGCAGAAATCCGCCCCAGCCGTCGTTTCCGCAGCAGCCTGGGCCTTTGCGGTACACGGCCGGCGTGTTCTGCACCCCGTCCTTATCGTAAAACAGGGTATACATGCCCTCCACTTCGATTGTGGTATCCCAATAACTGTCAAAGTTGTTGAAAATCTCATTGATTTGGGTCAAAAACAGCTTTTCTCCAATGACAAGCGTGTCTGTTTCTGTGGTATCAGGCTCGACGACTTCCACCATGTGCCCGGTTTGCTCCGGCAGGCTGTCGCCCGCGCCGCCGCAGGCGGCAGTGAGCACGCCCAGCGTCAGCACGGCGGCCAGCAGCTTCAGACGTTTCATGCACGCCACCCCCTGCCTTTGCACCAACCGACCACCGAAAACAGCACGAAGCACGCCATGTTCAGCAGCGCTACACTCGCGCCGGTCGGGGTTGCATAAACGTAGGACAGCATAAGCCCCGCCAAAAAGCAGAGAAGCGAAATCAGCGCCGAGCTGATGACGACCGTTTTGAAGCGCTTGAACACCCGCATTGAGGTCAGTGCCGGGAAAATAATCAAGCTCGAAATCAGCAACGCGCCCATTGTTCTCATGCCGAGCACAATGGTGAACGCCGTCAAGAGCGCAATGAGCATATTATAGAAATCGGCTCGTGTTCCGGTCGCTTTGGCGAAGGTTTCATCAAAGGTGACGGCAAAAATGCGGTTGTAAAACAGTATAAACAGCACCAGCACCAGAACCGACAGCACAATGGTCAGCAGCACTTCGTTCTGCTTGACGCCAAGAATCGAGCCGAACAGATAGTTGCACACATCGGTATTCATTCCCGTGCTCATCGAAATGACCATCACACCGATGGCCAGCGAGCCGGTGGAGATGAGTGCAATGGCGGCATCGCCCTTGATTTTGCTGCTTTCCTTGATGCGCAGCAGCAAAAAAGCGGCCAGCACAACTATGGGCAGCGAAACGGCAAGCGGCGCCAGATGCAGTGCTGTTGCGATTGCAAGCGCGCCGAAACCGACATGGGACAACCCGTCGCCAATCATCGAATACCGCTTGAGAACCATGCTCACACCCAGAAGCGAGGCACAGAGCGCAACCAGTACGCCGACAATCAGTGCGCGCACCATAAAGGGATAGGACAGCATCTCCTGCCAGATGTTAAGCATACGTGCCACCTCCCGCAAAGCGCGCGCCCGCGGCGCTGTCACGATACTGCTGCACGGTGCCGAAAAACAGCTGTTCGGTGTCCAGATGCAGGATTTTGTTCGCATATTGCAGCACGCTCTGGATATCGTGCGACACCATGATGACCGTCAGCCCCAGCTCGCGGTTGACCTTTGCGATCAGTTCATACAGTTCTCCGGTGACAATCGGGTCAAGTCCCGCTGCCGGCTCGTCGAGCAGCAGCAGCTTTCCGGTTGCGCACAGCGCACGCGCCAACAGCACCCGCTGCTGCTGTCCGCCGGACAATTCCCGATAGCACTGCCGTTTCAGCGGAGTGATTCCAAGCTGCTCCAGTTTTTCATCTGCCAGCTTTTTTTCGGCCTTGCCGTAAAAGGGTCGACCTTTCAGGCGATTCAGACATCCGGACAGCACCACCTCATATACATCTGCCGGAAAATCCTTTTGTGCAGCGGTCTGCTGCGGCAGATACCCAATCTCATCCGCACGCAGTCCCTCGCCCATGCGGATAACGCCGCTTGCGGGCGCTTTCAGGTGCAGCAGTCCTTTCATGAGCGTGCTTTTTCCTGCGCCGTTTTCACCAACGATACACAGGTAATCCCCGCTTTCCACGGAAAAATTCAGGTTTTTTGCAACCGCTTTGCCGTCATAGGCAAAACCGGTGTTCTCACAGGCCAGTAGCGCCATATCAGTTCAGCGCCTCCCTGAGGTTTTCCACATTCTGCTCCATCAGGGACAGATACGTCGCACCATCAGCCATATCTTCGGCGGATACATTGTGGCAGGAGTGCAGAATCAGCTTTTTCGCCCCAGTCGCGTCAGCGATGGAGTCCGCGATTCTGCCGTTTGAAAACTCAATCGTGAACACAACGGGCAGTTGGTCTTTCTTCACTTCATCAACCAGAAACGCCACAGTAGCGGCGTCCGCCTCACTTTCCGTAGAGCAGCCGGAAAAGGCCGCATAATACTTCAGTCCGTAGGCATCCGCCAGATAGCGGAAGGGAAACCGATCGCCGAAGAGCACGGTCTTTCTCGCGCCGGATGTGACCACATCACGGAAGCTCTCGTCCAGACCTCGCAGCTTTTCTACATAGGCCGCGCTGTTCGCCTGATAGTCGGCCGCGTTTGCCGCATCCTTTTCAGACAGCACCGCCGCAATTTTATCCACAATCCGCATGGCGTTCTGTGGAGAAGTCCACACGTGTTCGTCGACCTCTTCCTCTTCTTCATGCGCTTCGTCTTCCTCATGCGCCTGCTCCATGCCTTCAACCAGTTCTTCCGTGACGGTGGGCACGCAGTCAAGCAGTTTCAGCGTCTCCGGCTGTGATTCTCCCATGGACGACAGGATACCGTCCACCCAAACATCGTTTTCACCGCCGGTATAGATAAACAGATCGGCATTCTGAATTTTCTTGATGTCCTGCGGCGTTGGATCGAAGGAGTGACTTTCCGCGCCGGGCTTGAGCAGCATTGTCACCTCGGCATGGTCGCCGACAATCTGACGCGTAAAATCATACTGGGGAAAGATCGTGGTCACAATGCTGAGTTTGTCCGCGGCGTCCGCTGTGCTTTGTGTGCCCGCCGTGCCGCAGCCCGACAACAGCCCCGCCGTCAGCAGCGATGCCAACAGCATAGATAAAGTTCGTTTCAAAATAAAAACCTCCGTTTTGTTTGCGTTTCTAAGCATAGGAATACGGGGCTGTCGACAACAGTCCTAGGCGGATTGTTCACAGTCCCTTTCGGAGGTTTTAATTATTTAGTTTGACCCGCAGCGTCACCGGGGAACGCCGTGCGTGCTCTGCCGCACGCTGAAGGATTGGAGCAAGCAGCCAGCGCAGCAGCACCGTCAGACAGCCGGCAGTTACCACAGCCGTTGACAGTTGCTGGCGGAGCTGCTCCATTTGCTGCATGTGCGCACAGATGGGGCAGTCATGCCCGGTGCAGATATGATCGGCCTCATTTATTTCATAGGCCGTGGAAAACAGAAAGACCGCGACAAAGCAAACGCACAACACGATAGCCAGAAATCTTTTGTTTTGCAGGTTGCGCAGCTTGTTCACGCGGGTTCTCCTTTCTGTTATTTGGAATGCTCACATGCGCCGCAAAGTCCGTAAAACACCGTCTGTTCCAGATCAATTTTGACTGACGCACTCTTTTTCAGCTGACTGTCCAGCTGCTGCAGCTCCCTGCTTTGAAAATGGAGCAGCTTACCGCACTGTCCGCAGCGAAAGTGAAAGGACGAATCAGGCATGTCCGTCTCGTCTTCATACTGAAAGCACGCGGCGGCGTTTCCGTCTAAAACGTACTTTTTCACCGCGCCTTCGCGCACCAGTGCGTCCATATAGCGGTAGATGGTGGGCATGCTCACTGCTGTATTTTCCTGCTGCAAATGAGCGGATATCTGCTGAATCGTAATATGTGCGCCTTTGTTTTGCTGCAAAAAGTCTAAAATTGCTTTTTTCTGTTTTGTTTGATACGATGCGCGAACCATCTCCGTCCAGCTCCCCTCCCAATTTGATAACCGTTTTCAATTTAACGCAAATTTCCGCGTTTGTCAAGCCTTATGCGCGGCGGCGCAGGTACTCCTCCATCGAAATTGCATATTCCGCAAGCACATCATTGGCCTTGGTTCTTCGCATACCGCAGCTGCTGACCGTATGAATGGACCGAGCGTTTTTGTGATAAACCTTCGCAATCGCCATCTCCGCTCTTTTTTCAAAGAAAACGATGTGCAGCGCACGCCGCAGCGCACGTTTTCCCATCCCCTGCCCCCACAGGCACTCTTCTCCGATTGCAAACACAATCTCATAGCATTTTCCTGTCTGGCAGCGCAGCTTGACAAAGCCAATTGACCGATTCTGCTCATCGCAAACCAGATAAAACTGACCGTATTGATTAAAATAGTACGTGAGCAGATGCGGCGGCGCACCCTCTAAAAGTGATTCGATTTCCCCCGCCACATGGCTGCTTTCGTTTAAGTACCGTGTTACATTCTCGTTTTTTACCCAACGGATCAGGTTGTATCCATCGTTCGGTTTGATATCAGCGCGCAAAAAAATAGAAGCGGCCTTTTCCATATCGCTTACCTCTCAGTAGAAATATTTAAAGCCCTTCTATGCATCCGCATCGACGGTTCTTTATCATTTAATTTTCGGAAAGTGTATCACGAAAGCCCCATAATGTCAAATGCGAATCGAAAAATGTATTTTTAATGAATTTTATGGCATTTTAAAACATTGTTTTTGCCCTTGCTTATATTTTCCTTTTGTGATATAATACTGTTAATTCAATAGGAAAGAACCGTCTTATCAAGAAGGGCTTTTGGTATGCGCTTTAAAGCGTTGTATGAAAAGTCCTTCTTTTTTTTACAGTATTCCCGCCATACTTCGGCTGCTGTGCAAAAACACGGCCGTTATAAATTTTTATATTACAGGAGGTTCAGTCAAATGAGTACGGTGATTGCAGTGAAACGAGATCCCCAGGCAAAAGCAAAGCAGCTGAGGAGGATGGGCATTGTGCCCTGCTCGGTCTACGGTGCTTCGCTTCCGGCATCGCTTTCGGTTCAGCTCGATCAAAACACGGTCAGCAAGCTGCTGCGCGGCAAGGACGTAGGCAGCCGGGTTGAACTGACGCTGAATGACAAGGTCATCCCCGTGATTATCAAGGAGATTGCGCGTGATACGCTGAAAAACGAGGTGCAGCACATTGGTTTTCAGGTATTGGAGGCTGACGCCAAGGTCAACGGCACCGCGCATATTGTGCTTGTAAACCAAGAAAAAATCGGCGGTTTTGTCAGTCAGGTCTTATTTGAGATTCCCTATGCCGCATATCCGGCTGATCTTGTAGACACCATCACAATTGATTTGACTGAGCTTGCCGTTGGCAGCAGCCTGATGGTGCGCGACTTGGAAATCGCAAACAATCCGCGCCTTGAACTGCTGATTGACGCAGATACACTGGTGCTGAGCATCGCCGACGTGAAACGCGCGCCCGCTGACGGCGAGGCACGTGAACAATAGCAGTCTTGACCCATCGCACAAAGCGGCGTTCGGCGCATCCGCGTGATGCCGTTTGACGGAAGAAAGGAACTCTGAATCATGCAATTGGAAGGTAAATCCGTTACCCATCAAAAATACGGTAAAGGCATCATCAAAGAGGTGTCCGGCAATACCATCGTCGCCGCGTTTTCCGAAACGGAAAAACGTTTTTTGTACCCGGACGCATTCTCTCAGTTTTTGACACTGAACGATGAACGCGTACAGACGCACATGGATGATTTGCTGATACAGGAACAGCAGCGCGAAGAAGCCGAACGGCAGGCCGCGCAGAAGGAACAGGAGCGGATACGCAGGCTCAGCCATTTTAAGATTTCTCCCACCTCGCAGGCGGCCTTTGGCTGCGTGACGAATACACCGCAGGACGTATTTTCCGAATGGCGTGTGCAAACCGGCCGCTATCTCAGCGGATGTTCGAAGGGCGAGCCCAAGATTCCGCACCGTATGAAGCCAAACTCCGCCTGCCTTATCACCGCATGCTCCAACCACCATGAGGACGACCGCCGCATCCTCGGCGCATTCATGGTGCGGGAGGATTTCTTCGGAGAATCCTGTGCGGACGGTGTCATCGAAAGCCACAACCATCATCGCATTGCGCTGAGCCCCGACGAAACGCTGCAGTTTTGGGATTATTTTGCCGAGCCCAATCAACAGCGCAGATGGGGCAGCGCAGAGGTCAAGTATTTTTCCAATCAGACCATGCGGCAGATTCTGTTCGACATAACACGCGCCGTAACAGATCCGCAGCAGCAGGAAACGGCACAGGCGCTCTATCAATACTTCTGCAAAATCAACCGCCTGCCGTACCTCAAACCCGAGGCGCTCGAAGCATAACATCGCCAAACCCATTTTTCTCTCAAGCCGCCGGAAACACGCCGTTTCCGGCGGTTTTTTCACGTTTTACTGCTAAAATGCAGTTGTCGCCTCCCTTTTTCCTGCCATCAAATTAAATCTTGCATTTCCCAAATCCATATGCTATACTTGCAAAGGTTTCGTTAGTCACCGCTAACCACATCTTACACTACCCGTTTTCAGCGGGTATTTCTTTTCCGCATCGGTTAGTTGTAGCTAACGAAAATTTTTCAAGGAGGACTACACCATGAAACAACGAACGCTCACTGCGGTGCTTGCGTGCAGCCTTGTGATTTTATCCATTGTGTCCCTGTTCGTGGGCGTAATTGATTTGAACCTGTCCACACTGCTGTCGGGCGATTTGGAGCAGCTTGAGATTCTGCTGATTTCCCGCCTGCCGCGGCTGCTTGCCATTTTGTGCACCGGCGTCGGCATGAGCGTGGCCGGCCTGATTATGCAGCAGCTTTGCATGAACAAATTTGTGTCACCGACGACGGGCGCGACCATCTCCTCGGCGCAGTTCGGCATTTTGCTCGCTCTGCTCTTCCTGCCGGGCTCTACTCTCTGGGGACGGGCACTCTTCGCCTTTGTTGCCGCTGTGCTTGGCACTTGGCTTTTCGTTTGGTTTATTCAGCGCATCCAGTTTAAGGACATGATTATGGTGCCTTTGGTGGGCATCATGTTTGGCAATGTCATTGGCGGCATCACCAACTTTCTTGCCTTTAAGTACGAAATGACGCAGGCACTGTCCTCGTGGCTCGTCGGGCACTTTTCGCTCGTGCTGCGCGGACGCTATGAGCTGGTCTATCTGGTACTGCCACTCGTCATTTTGGCATTTTTGTTCGCAAATCACTTCAACATCGTCGGCATGGGCAAGGATTTTTCCAAAAATCTGGGCGTCCCGTACAACCTTGTGCTGTTTCTGGGACTGACGATTGCGGCGCTCATCACGGCGAGTATCGTGGTTGTCGTCGGCTCCATCTCCTATATCGGCCTGATTGTCCCCAACGTCGTTGCGATGTTCAAGGGTGACAAAATCCGCGGCACGCTCGCCGATACCGCGCTGTTCGGCGCACTCTTTGTGCTCGTCTGCGATATGATTGGCCGCGCGGTCATCGCTCCCTATGAGCTTCCCATCGAGCTTATTGTCGGCATTCTGGGCAGCATTCTGTTCGTCGGTCTGCTGTTTTACCGTCTGCGTAACGGACGAAAAGCCATCCGGCTCAAAGCACACGGCTGCGGCTGTTCACCCGTGCCTGAAATAAACGGAGGTGATGCATTGTGACCTCGGCCGCTTATAAGGCAAATCTCAAAAAACTGACCGTTTTGGCGGTGCTCGTGCTGCTCGCCGCCGTAGCTTACATGCTGGTATCCGTTCAGTTTGACAACCCAAAGCTGCTGCAATACGCCTTGCGCATCCGTGCACCCAAGCTGATTGCCATGCTCATCACCGCGTTTGCGATCGGCGGCGCATCTATTGTATTTCAGTCCATCATCAACAACACCATCGTCACCCCTTGCCTGCTCGGCATGAACTCGCTTTACACCCTCATTCACACCGCGGTGGTGTTCTGCGTGGGTTCGGGCAGTGCACTGGCGGCCAACGTCAACCTGTCGTTCGCGGTCGATTTGCTGATTATGGGCGTTGTGGCGACAGTGATTTACAGCTACCTCTTCCGAAAAACCAACCACAACATTCTCTACGTGCTGCTCATCGGCACGGTGCTTACCTCGTTTTTCTCCAGTATCCAAACCGCAATGACCCGCATCATGGATCCCAACGAGTACGACACCCTGCTCAGCACGCTGGTGGCAAGCTTCAGCAACATCAACTCCGAGGTCATTCTGCTCTCCCTACTGTTGCTGGCGCTGCTGATTTTCGTGCTGCGCAAGGAGCTCGCACTGCTTGATGTGCTCACATTGGGTAAGGATCAGGCCATCAATCTGGGTGTGGATTACGATCGCTGCGTGCGCCGGCTGCTGCTTGGCGTGACCCTGTGCATCGCCGTGGCCACTGCAATGGTCGGCCCGGTTTCGTTTCTGGGGCTGATTATCGCGAATCTCGCCCGCCAACTGCTCAAAACCTATCGCCACAGTCAGCTAATCTTAGGCTCTGCTCTGTTCGGCATGTTGGTGCTGGTCGGAGGACAGCTGATTGTCGAGCATGTGTTCGCATATGCCATTCCCATCAGCGTGTTCATCACCGTGGGCGGCGGACTGTACTTTCTCTATCTGCTTTTGACCAACAGGAGGGCATAAATTATGAAAATCCGGCAACTCACCAAGCAATACGGCAGCAAAACCGTGGTGGATGCGGTCAGCTTTGAAATTCCCAAGGGCGCGGTCATTTCGATGATTGGCCCGAACGGCGCGGGCAAATCAACCGTGATGGGCATGCTGTCCCGCCTGATTGCGCGGGACGGCGGCCATGTCGACTTCGACGGAACGGACATCGCCCACTGGAAAAGCAAGGAGCTGTCCAAACGACTTGCCATCCTGACCCAGCACAACAACATCCAGATGAAGCTCACCGTGCGGGAGCTGGTCACCTTCGGGCGTTTTCCGTATTCGGGCAGCCATGTCACGGCCGAGGATTGGGAGATTATCGACCGCGCCATCGCCTACATGGAACTCGAATCCTTCGAGGATCGCTTTATTGACGAGCTTTCGGGCGGTCAGCGACAGCGCGCCTATATCGCCATGGTCATTGCGCAGGACACGGACTATATCCTGCTCGACGAGCCGACCAACAATCTGGACATTTATCATGCCACCAACATGATGAAAATCGTCCGGCGGCTCTGCGACGAGCTCGGTAAAACCATCATTCTGGTGCTGCACGAAATCAACTACGCGGCCTTCTACTCCGATTATATCTGTGCCTTCAAGGACGGACAGGTCGCAAAATTCGGCACGGTTAAGGAGGTGATGACCAAAGAGACGCTGTCCCGCATTTACAATGTGGATTTTGAAATCATGGAAATCGAGGGTCGGCCTCTGTCCATTTACTATTGAGTCGTTTCACCCACCATTTTTCAGTACTTTTATTAAAAAGGAGTTTTAACACCATGAAAAAACTGATTTCTCTTACGCTAACCGCCGTAATGGCGCTGAGCCTTGCAGCCTGCGGCAGCTCCGCCGCGCAGGGCGACGCCGCAGATAGCGCCGCGCCGGAAACCGTGACCATTTCCACACTCAACGGCAGTCGCGAAAGCGTCGAGCTGGAAGTGCCCTACAACCCGGAGCGCATCGCAATTCTGGACATGGCTTCGCTCGATATTCTGGACAGCCTTGGTCTGGGCGACCGCGTGGTCGGCTCGGCCAGCACCTCGCTTGATTACCTGCAGTCCTATGTGACGGATGATGGCATTTCCAATCTGGGCACCATTAAAGAGGCAAACTTGGAAGCGGTGATGGCCTGCGAACCCGATGTCATCTTCATCGGCGGCCGTCTGAGCGAATCCTATGACGCGCTCAGCGAAATCGCACCGGTGGTCTATCTGGCAACGGACAGCGAAATCGGCGTGGTCGAAAGCGTGCGTAAAAACGCCTCGACCATTGCGTCCATCTTCGGTCTGGAAAGCCAAGTCGACAATCGCATGGCTGAATTTGCATCCCGCATCGATGCGCTTGCCTCGTTTGCCGAGGGCAAAACCGCCATTGTCGGCATGGCAACGAGCGGCAGCTTCAACGTGCTCGGCAACGACGGCCGCTGCTCCATCATCGGCGTGGAGCTCGGCTTTGACAATCTGGGCAATGCCGACACCACCTCGACCCACGGCAACGAAAGCTCGTTTGAACTGATTACCAAGTTGTCTCCGGACTATCTGTTTGTTCTGGATCGGGATGCCGCCATCGGCACGGACGGCGCACAGCTTGCCAAGGAGATTGTGGAAAACGAACTGGTTATGAGCACAATCGCGTATCAGAACGGCAACATTGTCTACCTCGCACACCCTGCCGTGTGGTACACCGCCGAGGGCGGCGTCACCGCACTGGACATCATGCTCTCTGATTTGGAGAGCGAACTGCTCAAGCAGTAACCGAAAAGAGCATCTTTCACCGTCTGCGGACGTGGAAGGTGCTCTTTTTTCTTTTGGCCATGCTTGACAATCCATCCAAATCACGCTATCCTTATTGTAAACCATAATTTATACAGAGGTTTACATTCATGAAAATCAAAGACCTGACCCGCGTGGCGCTGTTTACCGCTCTGATTGCAGCCGGCGCTTTTCTTCGCATTCCGATTCCCTACGTTCCATTTACTCTGCAATTCCTGTTTACCACCCTTGCGGGACTGCTTCTGGGCGGCAAGCTCGGCGCGGTGAGTGTCGCATGCTATGTGGTGCTTGGCCTGCTCGGCGTGCCGATTTTTGCCGAGGGCGGCGGGCTGTCCTACGTTTTCCAGCCGACCTTCGGTTATTTGATTGGCTTTTGTGCCGGGGCATTCGCAACCGGGCATATTGCGGGACGCACCGAATCCCCCTCTATCAAGCGGCTGCTGCTGGCGTGCTTTGCCGGCCTTGCGATCGTTTACGCGTTTGGCATGGTGTATTACTGGGCGATTGCTACCTTTTATCTCGGTACGGGCATCGGTTTGTGGACGCTGTTTCTATACTGCTTCCTGCTTGCTGTGCCCGGTGACATTTTGCTCTGCTTTCTGGCGGCGTTTCTGGGCAAGCGCTTGCTGCCGATTTTGAACAAAGGAAGGACCTGACCAAATGAATATCACCGAACAATGCAAGCAAGCCGTGCTTGACGGCAAACAGCTGCAACAGGACGAGGCGCTTTCCCTGTACCAAGCGCCGCTTGAAGAATTATGCGCGGCCGCGGACGAAATCCGACAGCATTTCTGCGGTGAAACGTTCGATATTTGCACCATCGTCAACGGCAAATCCGGCCGCTGCTCGGAGGACTGCAAATTTTGTGCACAGTCGATGCATTATCAGACCAAAATTGAAGAATACGCGCTGATGGACACCGATGAAATCGTGCGACAGGCCAAAAGCAACGCGGAACAGGGCGTGCTGCGGTATTCCATCGTGACCTCCGGCAGACGGCTGAGTGATGCCGAGGTCGACCGCGTGTGCGAAAGCATCCGCGCCATTAAGGAAAACGTTGATATTGAGGTCTGCGTATCCTTTGGACTGCTGGACGAAGCACAGTTTCGCAAAATCCGCGCCGCAGGCGCGAGCCGGGCGCACTGCAATCTGGAATCCTCCCGCCGCTTCTTTCCGAGCGTATGCACCACGCACACCTTTGACGAGAAAATCGCCGCTCTGCAGGCCGCCAGACAGGCCGGACTCAGCGTATGCAGCGGCGGTATTATGGGACTGGGCGAAACGGTTGAGGATCGCATCGATTTGGCGCTGACTCTGCGCGCGCTCAGCATCAAATCAATTCCGGTCAATTTCCTCAGCCCTATCTCCGGCACGCCGTATGCACAAAATCCGCTGCTGACAGAGGAAGAAAAGCGGCGCATCATCGCAGTGTACCGCTTTCTGCTGCCAAACACCTCGATTCGCCTCGCGGGCGGCCGCGGGTTGATGCCCGATCAGGGCGAGGGGTGTTTTCGCGCCGGCTCGAACGCAGCCATCTCCGGCGACATGCTGACCACCGCCGGCATCTCGATGCAAACCGATTTGAATATGCTGCACCGGCTGGGGTTTGAAGCGGGTCTTTGGAATGAGTAAGGGCCTTTTTATCGTCGGCACGGAAACCGATATCGGCAAGACCTATGTCACCGGACTGCTTCTCAAGGCACTGCGGGACAGCGGACAGCGTGCGGCGTACTTCAAGGCTGCGATGAGCGGCAACGCGCGCGATGCGGACGGCAATCTGCTGCCCGGAGACGCGCTTTGGGTCAAAACTGTCTCCGGAATCGAGCAGCCGGTGCGGGAAATGTGTCCGTATGTATACGAAAACGCGTATTCGCCGCACCTTGCAGCCCAGATAGAAGGCAATCCAATCGAACTGCATGTCGTTAAGGAGCGTTTTGCCGAGGTCAGCCAACGCTATAATTATGTGACCGTAGAGGGCAGCGGCGGCATTCTGTGTCCGCTCCGCTTTGATGACAAGCAGATTTTGCTTGAGGACGTGATACGTGCACTAAACCTGCCCTGCCTGCTCGTCGCGGATGCGGGACTGGGCACGATTAACTCCGTTGTACTGACAGCGGAATATATGCTCGCACGAAAGCTTCCGGTAAAAGGTATGATTTTCAATCGTTTCCACCCCGAAAGTGTGCTTGAGCAGGACAATCTGCGCATGTGCCAACGTCTGACGGGTTTGCCCGTCCTTGCCTGTGTCAAACCGGGCGACACAACGCTCGCGATAGACACGCAGACGCTGACCGAACTCTATGAATAGGAAGGACTGACAACATGATTTGGTACCCTTACGCACAGATGAAAACCATGCCCCCTCCCATCAAAATCACCGATGCCAACGGCGTGTACCTTTATACAGAGGACACCCGCCTGATTGATTCAGTCTCCTCTTGGTGGAGCGTGATTCATGGCTATCGCCATCCGGTGCTGGACGAAGCCGTGCGCACACAGCTTGCGCATTTTTCCCACGTCATGCTCGGCGGACTGACGCACGAGGCAGTTGAAAAGCTGTCCGACAAACTGGAGAGCTGGCTGCCGGGCGACCTAAATTATTGCTTCTTTTCCGATTCCGGCAGCGTCGCGGTCGAGGTTGCGCTCAAAATGGCGCTCCAGTTTCAGGTTAACCGCGGCAGTCGTCGCAAAACCGTCCTTGCGCTGGAGCACGCGTACCACGGCGATACCTTCAAGACCATGGAAGTCGGGGATGATGACGATTATCACTTTGCGTTTGGAGAAAAGCAGGGTGTCATTCACATTCCAACCGAGATTCCCGCACTTGAAACCGCCTTTCGCATGTACGGAGAACAACTGAGCTGCTTCATCGTTGAACCGCTGCTGCAGGGTGCGGGCGGCATGCGGATGTATGAGCTGCCCTTTCTGGAACGCGCCCGCGCACTGTGCGACCAGTACGATGTGCTGCTCGTTTTCGACGAGGTTGCGACCGGCTTTGGGCGCACAGGACACCGTTTTGTGGCAGATTTGGTCTGCCCGGATATTCTCGTCCTCGGCAAAGCGCTGACCGGCGGCTACATCGGTCACGCGGTCACCGTGGCCAACCGAAAAGTGTTTGACGGCTTTTACAGCGACGATCCTTCCCATGCGCTGATGCACGGCCCCACCTTTATGGGCAATGCACTGGCGTGCAGCGTGGCGCTCGCATCCATTGAGCTGTTTGAATCGGAACGCTATTTGACGAAAATTCAGCGCATCACGGCGGTGACCCAACGGGAAATGGCAGACTTCTCCGACCCGCGCGTCAAGGAAGTTCGCATTCTGGGCGGCTGTGTGTGCATTGAAGTGCACGATGCGCAGACGCTCCACGGTTTTCAGCAGTTTGCGTATCGGCGCGGCGTGTTCAGCCGGCCGTTTTTGAATTATATGTACGCTATGGTGCCGTATATCATCCGCGAAGATGAACTCATACAGGTGCTCCGCACGATGAAAGACTGGTTCAGGCAATAAGCAAAGCCGCAGCAAACGCTGCGGCTTTTTCCTTTGGTTAAACGCGGTTTGCGTGCAGCAGGGCTGCCGTTTTGCGCAGGGCGGTCACAGTGTCCATCGTATAATCCTCATGCTCGATGGAAAGCACGCCGTCATATCCCATCATTTTGAGTGTAACAAGGAATTCCCGCCACCAGCGTTCGTCATGTCCGTAGCCCGGAATCGCGAAATTCCACGAGCGCTTGGCGAAGTCCAACACGCCCTTGCCGTCGAGCAGGGTGTTGACCGCGGCGGGTCGTTCGATGCGCACATCTTTAATATGTACGTGGTAGATACTGTCTCCGAGTGCGCGGGCAACCGCAATCGGATCTGCGCCCATCCAAAACAGATGCGAGGGATCAAGATTGAAGCCGATTGTCTGATCCCCGCCGCAGGCATCGCGCAGACGCAGGAAATTCTCCACATCATGCACCAGCTGACAGCCGTGCGGTTCGAGCGCAAGCCGCCTCACGCCGCTCGCATTTGCAACCTTAACAAGTTCCTTCCAGTACGGAATCGCGACCTGATTCCACTGGTAATTCAGGATTTCCTGCGTCTCGGGCGGCCACGAGGTGGTAACCCAGTTGGGATACTTGTCATCCGGACCACCTGCGGGCAGGCCGGACATCATCACCACAGTGCTCAGTCCGAACAGCGCGGAAAGACGGAAGCATTTGCGCGTGATTTCATCCTCGCGCCTGCCCCAATCGCCAGGGGCGAGGGGGTTGCCCGAGCAGTTAAACGCCGAAATTGAAATGCTGTACTCCGCAAGCATGCCCTTCATCTCATCGCGTTTTGCCTCGCTCTCAAGCAGGCCGTCCAAATCGACGTGCGGCGCTGATGACCAGTTCCCCACGCCAAGCTCAACCTGTTCAATGCCCAGCTCCTTGCAGGTTTTCAGCAGCTCTTCAAAAGACTGCCCCGCCAGACAATCCGATACCAGACCGATTTTCATGTCGCGCCCTCCTTACTTAACCGTGACCCACTGACGGGTCTCAGCAGACTCGAGCACCGCGTCGATGACCTGCATCACCTTAGTGCCGAAGCGGAAGTCGATTTCGCACGGCTTGTGCTCCGCCACGCACTTGAGCGTATGATAGGCTTCAATCGTCTTCTGGTCTGCATAGCCAAGGCAGATGCCCGCGCCGCCGTAAAACTTGTCATACTCGCCGTGGCCGGGCGCAATCAGCACGGTTTTGAAGCCGCGTTCGCGCTTATCGTCGTCATGGCGGTAAATCTGCACCTCGTTCTGGCGCTCCTGATTGTACACAATGCAGCCGTTTGTCATCTGAATCTCGTAGCCGAGCGACATTTTGCGTCCTGCGGCCAGACGATTGGAGAAAATCGTACCGCATGCGCCGTTTGCAAAGTTGAACATGAACTGCACCACGTCGTCGTTTTCAACCGGCAGCATTTTGGAGGAATCCTTCGGGTCGGGACGCGCCGGCACAATGATTTTCGTCATGCCGCAGACCTCCGCAATGTCGCCGATGATATATTGTGAAAGGGACAGCGTATGGCTCGCCAAATCGCCCAGTGCGCCCGAGGCCGAGGCGGATTTGAACATGCGCCACTCGTGCTTCTGATCGGGTTCATTATAATAGTCCTGATCGTACATACCGCGGAAATTGACGACCTCGCCAAGCTCGCCCGATGCAACAAGTTCCTTAACATACTGCTGAATGGGATTGCGCACATAGTTAAAGCCCACCGAGGTGATGATGCCCGCATCCTCCACGGCCTTCGTCGCGTCGACCGCTTCTTGCGCGGTCATGGAGAGCGGCTTTTCACAGTAGACGTGCTTGCCGTGCTTTGCAGCTTCGACCGCGATCGGGCAGTGCGATGCATTGGGGGTGGTGATGTCCACCATGTCGATTTCGGGGTCGAATACAACCTCCATCCAATCGGTCGTCCAACGCTGAAAGCCGTACTTTTCGGCGAGCGATTTGGCGTTCGCTTCGTTCACGTCTGCGACCGCGACCAATTCCGGTACGACCTCGTCACCGAAGATGTTATTGATGGATTTATAGGCGTTTGCATGGGTTCGCCCCATAAAACCTGCGCCAATCAGGCCGATTTTGATTTTTTTCATGTTGCTTTGCTCCTTTTGATCTGTATGCGGTTAAAAGAAGCTGCCCCTGAAATGCGGGGCAGCTCGGTTGTATTACTTCGTCCACTCTGCCAGCTTGACGAGGAAATCATCGACATTGGAAGCGTCAATGACGCTCGCTTCCGACGGATAGAACGCTTCAATCGACTTGCCTTCGACTGCGTCAATTGCGCGTGCCACACAGTTATAACCCATGGTGTAGGGGCCGATGTCGACCGTTGCCGTCAGCTTGCCGTCCTTGACAGGCTGCGCGCCCGAGATGCCGCCAAATCCGCACACCTTGATGCGATCGGCCAGTCCGGACGAAGCAACCGCGTTGGCTGCACCCATTGCCACGTCGTCCGAGTGGCAGACAACCGCGTCAATCTGATCGGGGTACTGCTGCATCAGGCCTTCAATGCTCGTAACGGCCTTATCCGCAACCGCATCCGTGTATTGCAGGTCGAGCACGGTGCAGCCGCCCTCTTCCAGTCCGCGCGTCCAGCCCTTAATGCGATCCTCCGAGGTGGTATCGCCCTGTACCCCCGCCAGAATCACAACATTTCCCTTGCCGCCAAGCTGTTCGGCGATGTATTTGCCGCCCGCTGCCGCTGCGTCCTCATTGGAAACGCCGATATAGCTGAGCAGCTTTTCCGAAGTAAACGTTGTATCGACCGAGAGAATCGGAATCTGCGCGTCCTTCACCGCATTTGCCGCCGAATCCGGCTGCAGCGGTGCAAGCACCAACGCTTCGGACTCACTGCTTGCAAGGGTGGTTTCAATCATGTTGAGTTGCTCATCGTAGGAGCTTTCGCTCGGCGGGCCCTGCAGCAGCACCTTGCAGCCAAGATCGGACTCAGCCTGACGAATGCCTGCCGCTACTGCATTCCAATATTCCGAATTGAGTGTCTTGAGAATAACCGTGATCGTATGCTGTCCGTCTGCCGCGGCTGTTCCTTCTGTCTGTGTGCCGGAAGCGGACTGTTCGCCGCCGCACGCTGTCAAACCGAGCACCATTGCGCCGGCCAGCAGCATTGCCAAAAATCTCTTTTTCATTCCATATACCTCTCTTTACATCGTGTGCGCGCTGATCATCACTGCACACTGTTGTGTTCTGGTTATCGGGCCGCCCTTTTGTTGTCCTTATTATAGGCCGACGGCTGTCTGCACTTCAATTCGCAAAGTCCATAGAGTTGGATTTTGTCAGCTTTCGCAGGGAATCGGACGTTTCGCTGTGCAAATCGCCCGAATCCTCCGTATCCTTTCTCGAAAATCCCGGGTTTCCCTTACGTGCCTAAAATAGGCACGTTCCACTCACCCTTGTTCTTGACGCATTTTGACCGAAGAACAGAAAATGACACGTAAAAGGCACGCTCTTAATGCAACAAAAAAGCGCTGCCGTATGCAGCGCTTTTCCTTACAGGCTTTGATTGGCTGAGAGCACTTCAATATTCTCATCAATGCCGATCAGGATGGGCATCTCCAGAAAGGGAGCGGCCGGTTTCTCCCCATCCAGCAGATATTTGAGCAGCGTATGCAGTGCCACACTGCCCTGCCGATAGGGGGTCAGTCCGATGGTGAAATCCACAATACCGCGCTTGACCAACGCGACCACATCGTCCGTAAAATTATAGCACACGATTTTAACGTTCTTGGCCTGACGGTCAATCAGCGCCTGCCCGATGTCCCCGGTGCAGCCGACTACGCTGAAAATGCCGCGCAGATTGGGATACTGCTGCACCAGCATGCCGGTCTTTTCATAGGCAATGACGCTCTGGTCACGCGAATTGATCGTCTCCACGATGCGGATGCTCGGATACCGTTCACGTATCGCCTGCTCAAAGCCATGCAGCCGCGCACGGTGCGCCAGCATATCCGGCAGGCCGCCGATGATTGCCACATCCCCCTGCCCGCCGATGCTCTTTGCCAGAAGCGAAGCGGCAACACGCCCCGAAGCGCGGCTGTCCTCCCCCACCATGCACAGCCGCCGACAGCCCGGCATATCCGAATCATACAGCACAACAGGAATGTTTTTGTCTGCAAAACGGTTCAGTCGGTCGCACAGCCGCCCGCTTTGTCCGCCGCGCAGCACAATGCCGTCCACGCCATGCTCCTCGATATAATCGAGTATGGAAAGCACTTCATTGACGTTCACACCGTCACAGAAGAAATACTCGACCTGCACATTGCGATCGTGGAAGTGCACTAAGGCGCTGTCCATGCCGCGCTTGACGATTTCAAAAAACGGGTTGCTCAGCCGCGGAATAATGACCGCAATCTGAACCTGCTCGAGCGCACCGGTTTCCTTCTGCCGCTTGGGCAGTTCATATCCAAGCTCATCAATCAGTTGCTGCACCGCCGCGCGCACCTCATCGCTGACGCCCGTACGCCCATGCACCACCTTGTCCACCGTGCCACGCGATACGCCGGCCAGCTGCGCTATTTTGCGAATGGTTGTCTTCATCCTGCTATCCTCTCATGCCGTTATCGTCCGTACTGTGCGATATGCTTTTCCGCACCGTTCCTCTGCAAAGTAAGTACTAAAACCTTCCAACTTTGAACGGGCACTTGTATTTCAAAGAAATATATATTATATTATATTTGTTAATTATTGGATTTTTCTTTGTGGTTCGGCCGCTTTCATGTCGATTCATAAGGAATCTTCCTTTCAATGAGGTGACTGGCTATATTTAAAGTTAATAAAGGGCTTCTTTATCTGTGGATTGCATTTGTTGCACTGTCCATCGGCGTCTTTGTCGTTTCTCTGCAGCAATTTTCCGCTTCCAATCTGCAAACGACGTTTTCTGATGCCGTTTCCAGTGTTGCGGCTACGTTAGGACTTAATTCCTCTGAATTTGATTCGTTTTCTCCGCAGGATGAGGATTTATCCGAAGAATTTCAGCGCATTCAAGAACAAGCAGATGCGCTGTTGGATTTGGACTCGGGTCATGTCAGCGTCCGGTACTTCGTGCACAAAGGAAGAGACCTGATTTATGTCATAACACAAGATGCAGCCGGTGTCAACCATCTATGCACTTTGAAGCTGCAGGACGATCATTGGTTGAAAACCGATGAAGTTCTGGATAGCAACGCAAATGATATCTAATTCCCCCTCAATACATAAAGCACCCCTGTGTCTCAACACAGGGGTGCTTTTTCGGGTTGTTTAACGAGGATGCAATACTCGCCCCCGAGTCAAGAGGGCACATGCTCCGTTTGCTGCTGCATCAGCGCCGCAAACTGCTCCACCGGCATCGGTTTTGCGTAGTAATACCCCTGCACGATGTCACATCCCGCTGCCCGCAGCAAATCAATATGCTCCCGGCTCTCAATCCCCTCTGCCACGGTCACAATATGCAGCTTTTTCGCCATCAGCATAATGCTTTCAATCACTGCGTTTGCTCTGGCGCTGTCCGAGTGATCGGTAAAGAAGCTCCTGTCGATTTTAATCACATCTACCGGCAGATTTTTGAGCAGTCCCAGTGAGGAATAGCCAGTTCCGAAATCATCCATCGACAGCGTAAAGCCGGCCGCATGGATTTTATTCAGCACCGTTTCCAAAAGGTCTTCATTCTCAAAGATGATGCTTTCTGTCAGTTCAAGCTCGATATTGTGCGCCGGAACGCCGTATCGTTTTGCAATTTCCACCAGTTCGTCGATGAAGTGGGCATTTGCCAGATGCCTTCTGGAAAAATTCACCGATACGGTGACGATTGTCTGTCCGCAATCCATCCATCCTCTGATGAGTTGGCACACCTGCTCGAACATATAGAAATCCAGCTTTGTGATGAAGCCATTGTGTTCAAACAGAGGAATAAACTCACCCGGATAAATCAGGCTTGCGTTTGACGCCTCCCAGCGGACGAGCGCCTCCGCCCCCACAACCGTCTCGCTTGCCAGCGCATACTTTGGCTACAAATAGACCTTGAATTCCCGGTTTTCCAGTGCCGCCGCCATTTTATCTTCAATTTCGGTTTCCCGCACTGCTTTTTTCTTGTCAGCATCATCAAAATAGAACTCGGTCACGCCCGTCTGCTCGGTCATCAGCTTCGCCTGCCGGTGGGCATAATTCACTTTTTCAAAAATTTCGGCGATCGAGTCTTCGCCCGTGTCCGTCACATATCGTCCGGTCGGGAATTTGACGAAATACTGAAAGGAAGGGCCCATCAGCTCGGTGAAACGCTGTCGAAACCGATTGCGAATATGATCCATTTCCGCTTTGCCCCTGTTGTTGAACATTATGATAAACTCATCCACCATAATACGTGCAAACAGTTCATTCGGCTCGCTCGCAACCTCTGACAGCGCCTGCGCCATGTTTTTCAGCACGCGGTCCCCCATGTCAAAGCCAAGGCGATCATTGACCAGTTTAAAATTCTGCACATCCATCTTGGTGAAAAGGAATTGTTTGTGCGGGTTTTCTATCAAAACCCGCTGTACCCGCTCCCGAAATGCATTGTAATTCGGAAATCCGGTCAATTCATCAAAATACGCCACGTGCTCCAGATGCCGTTTGGTTTTGCGGTTTTGTATGACCACAGTAACCAGCAGCAGCATGAATGCAGTCGAAGTAAACAGCACGATTTTTGTGTTGCGCGCAATCAGCCGGTTAGTGTTTTGGGAAATCACAGCAGTGGGAACAACGGAGAGCACGTACCAGTCGTTCACGCCAACTCTACAGTAAGCGCCCACTCTTTGCACGTCTCCCCGGCTGTACTCAATAACGCCGTTTTTGTTTTGCTCCATATTCTTTTTGATGGCCTGCACCTTTTCTTCTCCCATTTTGTCGCCATAAATCTCATCGAACAGGTTGGAAAATTCATAAAGGCCGTTTTTGTGCTCTGTGAAGACAATCGGTTCACCCTCTTTGGTGACGATATAAGAAAATCCCTCGCCACCAAAGGTGGCGGTGTTCAGCAGGTCGGTAAATAGATCGGTCTCATTGGTTGCAAAAACGACGCCGGCCACCTGTCCCTGATGGTACAGCGGCACGGCATACACATTGATAAAGCCGTTGTCTACCTTATCCACCAGTCGATCCGACACGCTGCTGAGACCTGACAACGCTTTTTTAAAATAGTCACGATCCGCGATGCTGAATTGCTCTGCATCTGTTGTAATTGCGTTGCCATCGAGCGCTGCATACCCCATCCGCTTAAAGGCCGAACGGGTTTGCTCCGATTGCAGAACCGTAATCATACGATTGGTATCCAGTTTTTCCTCTTGACCGATAATATTGGCGACCGCTTCAATTTTATCCAGCTGCATCTGCACCGTATTTTGAATGATTTTTGCATTCTGCATTGCAATTTCACTTAAATACTGCTGATCCTGCATGTTAATATCGTTCGTTGTCTGCACGAGAAAATAATACGCGCCGGCCAACACGATAGCCACAGGGATGCAAATCATCAAGGCAATCGTTATGAACCGTTTTCCCCATCGATTTTTCAAAGTATTGCTCCATTCTTTGGCGAACACGCTGTCTGAAAAGCGCCATATAGCATGATAATTCTACCACGTTCGTCCGAATATTGCAATGTTCTCCAAGCACCGCGATGTGCTGCATTTTCTGATGAGTGAGCGCATTTTCCGTGCGGTTTTTCTTTACACGGAGGAAAGCAGCCCAATCTTCTGCATGGCGTATGCAATGATGCGCGCATGGTCAAAAGCAAGGCCGCCGCTGTCCTGCAGCATATATTCCGTACGCACGCCCACAATTCCCAGAACAGTCTTCCGATACAGTACCGCGCTGAACGTCTCTGCCGTACCGGTAAAATCCAGTGTAAGGGTTTCCCCTGTCTGCTGCGCGCGGACGCGAAACCATGCAGCGTCTGCAGCGTCGTCACCCGCGACTGGGATAGCCTGCTGATCTGTGATTCTTGCAACATACCCTTCTGACATGACCCACATGCGCGGATCGCGTCCGGGCGTGCTGAACAGTCCCACCGGCTCAATCGGCAGTCCGGTCAGATGCGTTTCTTCCTCCAGTTCACGCATGGCGGTCTGCTCCACCGACTCCGATTCTTCCGAAAAGCCGCCGGGCAACGCCCATTTGCCGAGATACGGATGCCCGCCGCGCCGAATCAGCAGCAATTCCTCACCCTCTGGCATACTGCGGAAAACCGCAATATCCGCTGTGACTGAGGGCCTTTTGTAGTCCCGCGGCCGGTATTGTGTCAAAAATTCCGCTTCGGTGCGCCCGTTTTTGTCCCGTAATTCCATACTTCCTCCAAATTGACAGAAGGCTGCCGCTTACAATCAAGCGGCAGCCTTGTAGTTTGATAATTAAAAATCGACTTCGGTATCGTAGTAGCAGCACTTGAGCAGCTTTTCCATCTCCTCCTGGCTGGGTTGACGGGGATTTGAACCCGTGCACGCGTCAGCGATGGCATTCTTCGCAATCTCCGGCAGGCGTTCGAGGAACACTTCTTCGGGAACAAAGCCGTTCTCGGCAGGATAGCTGTCCGGGCCGTAATGCTTGATGCAGTGCGGAATGTTCAGCTCATCATTCATCTTGCGCAGATAGTCGATGAGCAACTGTACCTTTTCGTCATCATCCTTGCCGCCGAGTCCCATGTAATCCGCAATCACACCATAGCGCTTCTTTGCGGTATCATCCTTCGCATTAAACGCAATGACCTTGGGCAGGTACATCGCATTGGCTGCACCGTGGATGATATGCGCGCCGTGATCGGCAAAAACCGCGCCGGTCTTATGTGCCATCGAATGGACAATGCCCAGCAGTGCGTTAGAGAACGCCATGCCCGCAAGACACTGGGCGTTATGCATGCTGTCGCGCTTGGCCATATCGCCGTTATAGGAATCCACCAGATCGCTCTGCACCATCTTGATGGCAAAAATCGAAAGCGGATCGGTGAAATCGGAGTTCGCAGTGGAAACATACGCCTCAATTGCATGAGTCATCGCGTCCATGCCGGTGTGCGCCACCAACTTCTGCGGCATAGTTTCGGCAAGATCGGGATCGACAATCGCGACATCCGGGGTGATTTCAAAATCCGCAATCGGGTATTTGATGCCCTTGGAATAATCGGTGATGATAGAGAATGCCGTGACCTCGGTCGCCGTGCCGGAGGTCGAGGAGATCGCGCAGAAATGTGCCTTCTTGCGCAGCTTCGGCAGGCCAAACACCTTGCACATATCCTCAAAGGTCACGTCCGGGTACTCATATTTAATCCACATAGCCTTCGCCGCGTCAATCGGAGAGCCGCCGCCCATGGCAACAATCCAGTCAGGCTGGAATTTCTGCATGGCTTCCGCGCCCTTCATGACGGTCTCAACCGACGGGTCCGGCTCAATGCCCTCGAACAGTTCGACTTCCATCCCTGCTTCCTTCAGGTAGGAAACGGCTCTGTCGAGAAAACCGAATTTTTTCATGCTGCCGCCGCCAACGCAAACCATTGCGCGCTTGCCCTCAAAGGTCTTCAGCGCTTCCAGAGAACCCTTGCCATGGTACAAATCTCTCGGTAAAGTGAACCTTGCCATAATCGACCTCCAAATTTTTGATTATTTGATTTGTGTGCATAACACGATGAAGACAAGCCGCACCGCCTTATTGTTAATATTTTAACGCTTCTGCTTCCTGATGTCAAGCGCCTACGGACACCTGTCCAAAAATATTATTCGACCGAACGGTACAGCATACGGTACGGCCGTTCTCACTGATCGAAAAAGGCTCGGATTCCTCAGAATCCGAGCCTTTTTTTGTTGTATTACTGTGCGCTCAATGTCAGATATCGCATAAGCATTGCCGCTACTTCAGCACGGGTCGCATTGCCGGTGGGGTCAAGCACGCCATTGCCCTTGCCGGAAATGATACCGCGCTCTACCGCCCACTGCATTGCACCGGAAGCGTAACCGCTAATCCGACCCGCATCAGCAAAGCCGGTCAGTGCCTGCTCTGCTGCCGGGCTGCCGGCATGCCGCCAGAGGATGGCCGCAAGCTGTTCGCGGGTGATATGGTCATCCGGTCCGAACAGGCCGTCCCCATAGCCGGTGACATAGCCCTTCGCGTTTGCCCAAATCACTGCGTCAGCATACCATGCGCCGTTTGCCACATCGGTAAACAGGCTGCCGTCGGTGACGGCCGGACGCTTTGCGTTGTTATAGAGAATCTGCGCGAGCATTGCACGCGACAGTGCATCCTCCGGACCGAAGGTGTGCGCGTCATAGCCGCTCATCAGGCCGTTCGAAATGGCATAATCCACCGCTTCGTGGTACCACTGCGTGCGGTCTACGTCGGTATAGGGCTTGCTCGGGCAGTTTGCCTCGTCGTTACCGACAAAGCGCACCGCGATGGTGTGGTCTGCGCTGACATCCTTGAAGGTGTAGGCTTCGACCGCACCCACACTCTTGCCGTCGACTAGCACATCTGCTACCTGATAGCCGTCGTTCGGCTTAATGGTGAAGGTCTGCTCCTTACCGGAAACGACACTCACCTTGCCGGAAGGCGTTATGCTGCCGCCTGCGCCGACTGTGGCGTTAATGGTGTGCGAAGCGGTCACAGCTCCGCCGCCACCGCCGCCGGCAGGTGCAGTATACTTGCTCCAACCGATGGCGAAGGGAGACAGGCTGTTCACGTGGAAATGCAGTCCGTCTGCCTCCTTGGTAAACTTAACGACCTCCATTTCGCCTGCGTTGCCGCTCGTCGTCAGCATGTGAATCAGGGTAAAGGTGTCCTTGGAATCCGTGCCGGCCGGATAGGGAATCACGACATCCACGCCCTCCGCCGGGAAGTCATGCTCGCTTACGATTTGCCACGCATTTTCTGTCGTATCGTAATACTTGAGCGTCACTTCGTAGAAAGCGCGATTCTCGCTCGCATGATTGGTCAGCTTGGTTTCCAATTTGGTTTTAATCTTGTCAGTGGTATTGAGTTCCTCGTTCTCCTTCAGCGAATCCGGAACCTGAACGTCGTCCTCAACCACAAGCTTGTTGGCTACAATCTCGGTTTGGATATCGGCATTGACGTTTGTGACCGTTACCGTGTAAGAGCCGTTTACGTTCTTAACCGCCGTCACGTCGCCGCTACCGCCGGTGGCGGTCAGGCAGTCATAACCGTTGACGAGGAGCTTACTGAGGTAGCCGTTTTCACCGCCTGCCAGCTGTGTGGGCGTGACAGTGAAGGTTACCGTGCCGTCCTTGCGGATTTCGCCCTTGGGCAGCGTGTCATCCGGCACGCGAAGCACGTTCGTAATGGTATAGCTGCTCTGATTGGAGGGAATGGCATATCCCACATACGGTACAAATTCGGCGGTGACATGTACTGCCTTTGTCAGTTTGGAAATTACCAATGTGTTAGACAGTCGATCGGTCATGGCAAGCCCCAGAGCCGCCATATTGTCGTTGGTCACTTCCGTGCCGTCCACCGTCCACTTGGCCACCATATCGGTGTTATCGGAGGCATCTGCAGCAGGCTGCGCCGTGAAGGTCAGCGTTGTGCCGCCGACGACAGAGGCCGGCGTGTCAGTTGTCGGGTAGATGACCTCGTTCCCCTTCTGAACCTTGACGGTAGAGTCGTTCGGGTTGCTGCCCTCGATGGAGAAATACACATCGAGCAGAACCGCTTCATCGAACACCGCCTCAACAGCATAGTCCTTTTTGACTGCGTTGAGCGTCAGCGTGCTGCCGTCTGTCTCGTTCTGTACGCCGTTCATAATCCAGTGGTGGAAGCTGTGGAACTCATCGGGTTCGGTCGTGATGGTCACGCTTTCGTTGCGCGCGATGGCGATGCTGCCCGTGTTTTCCGTGTCGCCCACAATGCTTACCGCACCGTGCTCCTGCGCCGTTGCAGCAATCGTATAGGTCGGCCGTTCCACCAACTGTGCCGCAACCGTCTGCGCGCCGGTCACGTTTTGCAGCGTATAGCTCATGGCGACATCTTCCGTATCGGTCATTTCCGCAACGGTACTGCCGTCAACCGTCCAGCTTGCCAACATGTCGGTCGCATTACTCGGCTTGACGGTGAGCAACACATCCGCGCCATAGGGTACGGTTGCGCCGCTTTCAATGCTGCTGCCGTCAACCGTCGCGGTAATTTTGCCGGGACGGCCGCTCAGGCTGTAGTCGAGTGTAATCGCATCGAGCGCAAACACCGCCTTGACAGTTGTATCAGTTGTAACCGTCAGGGTCAGCGCATTGCTTTCTGTGGTCTTCTTTGCACCGTTTACCAACCAGTGCGTCAGATGACGGCCGGTAGCGGGCACGGCAGTCAGCGTGACTTCCGCGCCGTTTGCCACATAGCCGCCGGGTGCGACCGGACTTGTGACCGTGCCGCCCGTTTCTGCGCTGTAGTTCACCTGATAGCTGCCGCGCGCCATGACTGCACGAATCTCATAAGCGGAGACTGCGGGCGTTGCCTGCTTGCCGTTGGGCACCGTCCAGACAAAGCTGCTGCCTGCGCTACCGTCCTGCTTGAGGCCATTGACCGTCCAATAGGACACGGCGTAGCCGTCTGTCGGGGTCGCGGTAAAGGTCAGCTCTGTGCCGCCGCGTGCCTGATTTTCGGTCAGCGCCGGTGCGATGGACACACTGCCGTGATCCGCGCCCGCGGTCACACCGTAAGTGACCTGTCGGAACACCGGGGCGAGATAGACGCTCTCCCCTGTGCCAAGGCTGATATAGGTGTAGTCCGTCTTGCCTTCCGTACCGTCAATCGGTGCGGCGTTCTGTGTCCAGTACTGCACTTCATAGCCGGTTGCGGGGGTCGCCTTGAGGTTCAGCGCCTTATTTTGAGCCAGATTGATGCCCGAAGACGCGTTGCCGAGCACATTGGTATTCTCCACCGCTGCGGCAGAGAGATAGCCGCCGGTGTGTGCCGGATCGGTCGGCCCGAAGGTCACGCCGGCTACCGTTTTGATGAAGCGGACAGACACCGTAACATCGCCCTGCACGTCGGTCAGGTTGGGCAGGGTGCTGCCCGAACCCGAAACGCCGTTTACCGTCCATGTATAGGTCTGCACACGGTAATTGGCATCCGGCTCGGCATAAATCATGAGGTTGCTGTCGCGGTAGAACTGTCCGTCCACCGCATTTTCGGTATCCGAAATGGATGCCGTGTAGTCATTCAGCGTCTTTCGGGTCACGTCTGCACGAATCGCGCCGTGCTTGCCGTTGCCGCTCTGGTCAATCTGCTCAACCGACAGCGTCAGGTTGTGCTGCGCAATCGTCTTTGCTGTGACAGACGCGGTCACGTTTTCCGCAATCGGTCCGGCAACGGTGTAGGTCGTCTCATCGGTTTTGTCCGCGCTGACGGCAGATGCCGTGACAGACGCACCGTTCACCGTCCAGACAGCCGTTTCATAACCCTTGTTCGGCGTTGCCGTGAGCACAATGTCACTGCTGTACTTTTCGATGTGCTGACCGTCGGTCAACGCGGTGTCGCCCTGCTTTGCCGAAACGGTGATGTTGTGATCCGCATCGGACTCGAAGTCCAGAACCGGCTTTTCGGTGTACACCACGGCGACTGCCGTGTTGTCCTGCACGTCGGAAATCGACAGCTGAACGGTATCCGGCTCGTATTTTTCCGCACTGTCATAGGAGTAAGCCACGCCGCCGACCGTGATGCTGCTGACGAAATAGCCATCCTGCGGCACGGCGGAAATAGTGATGCCGCTGCCGTAATCCACATGCTTTTCTGTGCTGGCCGTATCGATTGCAATGTCCTTGCCTGCGCGGACACCCGAAACGGTCGTTGCGCCATGCTGCTCCGCCGACACCGTAATCTGCGGCTTTTCCGCAATGGTGACGGTGACAATGGTCTTCGCCGCCAGCGAAGCAATCGATGCCTTGGTGCTGTCCTGCTCGTTTGCTGCCGCGCCTGCCCATGAAACGACACGGTAATTGTCGTTCAGGGTGAGGGCGAAGTCCACCGGAATGTATGCCGCGCAAGTCGCGGGCGAAGCGCCGAGCGCCGCACCGCGGCTGGAGGCTGCAAGCGATGCAATGCCTGCATCGGTGACCATCGCGTCGCCCAGTTTCACCTGATAGGTCAGGGCGAAGGTCTGTGCCGTCGTGATGATGGCCTTAACACTCCAGTCGCCCGTGATGTTATACACGGTAACCGAGCCGCTGCCGCCCGAACCTGCAATAGCCTGATAGCCTGCGTCGTCGCCCTTATCAATCTGCCACTCCTTCACACCCATCGTGTCACTGGTGGGCACGGAGAAGGTAATTGCCGTGCCGGAAGGCACTGTGCCGAGGTCTGCGATTGCGTCATTGGTGGCAGCGTTCTTTGCCGAAACCGTAATGCCCGCCGTTTCCGTACCTGCCTCAGACTCAACGGTGGTGGTCACATGATGTGTACCCGCCGCTTCATAGGCTACGGTGACGGTCAGGTTGCTGCTGACAGCAGAAACGGTCAGCGTATTCTCACGGTACAGTGAAGTGCCGCCCGGCCAAGTATAATCACTGCCGTTGACCGTCCACTTCGATACCGTCTGCCCTGCATCCGGTGTCGCAGTAAAGGTAACCGTTGCACCTTCCGCAACCTTGCCGCCGTTTTCCACCTTGTTGTTTTCAGCGGTCGCCGCGGTCAAATTGCCGCCCTCGCCCTTAACCGAATATGAAACGGTGTGGCTGTCGCTCTTAAAGGTGACCTTGATGTTCAGCATATTGTTTGCCAGATGATCTACGCCGAAATCCGCAATGGACAGTGTATTGTTATTGTTGCTCAGCTGATAGGTCTTATCGCCGATGCTGATGGGGGTATCGTTCACCGTCCACTGGTCTACGATAAAGCCGGACTTCGGTGTGGCAAGGAACTGCAGCTTCTGGCCAATCTCAATGGACATGCCGGAGGCAAAGAGCGTACCGGTGTCGCCGTAACGTCCCTCAGCCTTGCCGTTTTCACCCACCGTGTAGCTTACAGGATAGGTGTCCTGCCGGCGCAGAATCTGTCCTTTTTCCAGCGTGGCATCATATTTCGAGCGGAAGGCATCCGCCGCAGCGCTCGCCTGATAATGAAGCTCTACACTGAACGCGCCGGTTTTTTCGGTATCCTGACTGCCGTCCGCCTTGTACAGATCGCAGATCACCTGGAACACATCGTCCAGTGTATCACCGGATACCAGTGTTTTAGCCGTCGGTGTAATATCGCTCAGCATTGCGGGGGCCTGACCCGACTCCGAGCCGGTCCAAATCGGTTTTACTGTCAGCGCCTTCTTGCCGATGCTCAGGATGGTAGAGGCCAGCACTGTGCCGTCCTTCTTGGACAGAATCTGGTATGTGCCCGCACGCTCGGGAGCAAATGCCTGCGGCGTACCGATTTTCTGCTCTGCGCCGCCATCTACCGTATAGTAGTAGGCAAGGCCGTCATCGTCCACCGCTTCGAAAGTCGCTTCAAGCGTACTATCTTCGTTGGTCGTGATGGTAGTTTTGCCTGTCCGCAGCGTCAGGGTATCACCATAGGTCGCTGCGGTCAGATTTGTTTTGTTGTCGTCCGTCTGACGGCTCACCGCCAGCGTATACTCCTGTTCGCTTGCGCCGCCGGCGAGGTAGAACCGCGCCTCGCTGCTGTTGCTGCCCGTGATCACGGTGATGGCGTATAAGCCGGCCGAGGGCGCAGTCCATGCAACGGTGCTCAGGCCCTTGTCGTCCGTACGTCCCGAACGTGTGAGAACCTTGCCCGAGGTCTGGTTTACCATGCGAATGGTGTAGTCCGCATTCGGCGCCGCAACCTGCAAGCCTCCGTCCTCACCGCCGAGCTTGGTGGTTTGCACGGCTAGGCTGAGCGCCTTACCGGTGACATCCGTCTGGCTGGTGGTAACGACATCCTCTGTCTTCTGCGTGGTCTCTACCTTAAATGTCGGATCGCTTACAGCAGTAAAGGAAGTGCCGCTCAAGGTCGTTTCAACATTCCGAACGATTTCTGCCGGCGTATAGGCGGTGCTTGCCTCCGCCGTCACTGCCGTGATTTCGTACCAGCGGAACACCGACGATTTTGTGGTAATCGCAGGTTCTTCTGCATCGGCCGCAGGCGTATAGGCATAGTCCGTGTCAGTATGACCGACCAGATAAACCGCCGTGCCGTCCGCGGCTGACGTATGGTACAGCTGCGTTACCTCAAAGCCTGTCGGAATCTCGGCTGCTGCCGGGAGCGTGGTCATGCCATCGGTATAAGGATAGAAGGTGGCATCATCCCGGCTGATGTACTGCTCGCCCACCGCGCTTACTGCGGTCAGCTTACCCTGCACCGTTTGTGCCGAAGTGGAACCCGTCGTGTCTCCAAGCTCCGCAAATGTGCCCTGAACCGCGATATAGCGGTGGTACGTTTTTTCGCCAATCTTCACGCTGAGTGGCTCAACCAGATTATCGGTGACCTGTTCCGGCCATGTGTAGGCACCGTCACCCTTGGTATAGCTGGCGACAGTTTGATAAGTCAGCTTTTCGCCTGCGGTGTAGACATCCTGTCCGTCCTGCTCGGTCTTGGTGACCGCATAGTACTCCGTGGTGCGCTGATCTTCCGCATCCTGCTCCACAATGCCCACATAAACCGGCACGGCCTCCGTGCCTACATTATAAACGCGCGCAACCGCAGCGGCATCACCGCTGCCAACTGCCGCAGTCGCCTGCACGATGTAAGTGACCTGATTGCTGCTTGAGGTCTCCTTGGTGTGGTTTGCAAGACCCGCATAAGGCTGCGTCTGCGTGCCCTCACCGCTGTCGTAGCCCGTCACCGAAAGCGAAGGCTCCACATCGGCCAGACCGACCGTCAGCGTAGCGGCACTGCTGTAATAGGGTACGGAATCACCTGCGGACGTTGTGCCGAATACGATACAGCGATATTTTGCGTTCGCACGCTCGGCGGTTGCGGTTACGCTCAGTCGGCTGGCGTTTGCGCCGTCAATCGTTTTCCAAGGCGCTCCGGACAGCTTCTCCTGCCACTGGTAATTCACCTGGTTATAGCCGCCGTAGTTGGAAACATTGACCGAGAATGCTGCGACTTCGCTTTCGAGCGCCGACTTATTCGCCGGATTCTCAAAGGTCAGCGAGTCGCCCGACTGCGCGAGCGTTGTGCCGATAACGACCTCACTGTACACAGACTCGCCGAATTTCAGCGACACACCGGTTATCACATACTGATACGTCGTATCCGGCGCAAGCCCGCCCAGATAGAAGGAATACGTTCCATCCTCCTCTGCGCCGCCGTTGACCGAGCCGAGCAGGGTGTATGCATTATAGGGGTTGGACGGATTATAGCGGTATACTTTGTATTCATTTGCGGGGCGATCGCCGGATTCCCAAGTCAGCTTCATGGAAGAATCCGTGTGCTCCGACATCGCCAGATTCTGCGGCGGCGACGGCGGCGCAATCACGTTGTTCACCAGATAACCCAGAACCGGGATTTCCTGCTGATTGAGCGTCTGCGTCCACGTGGAGAATCGCCATGTAAAGTCGTAGTTTTCAATGTTCTGCACATCGCTCGGACGCGTGGACACCGCACCGGTCTTGCTTGTCCCCTCCGAGTTCATGGTGGTGCTGCCGCTGCCAAAGCCGCCCCCGACACCGCCGCCTGCCTTGACGCCGAACACGACGCCGGAGGCTTCGAACTCCGTGGTAAAGTCATAGGTACTGGATTCCTCAGTGCTGTTGGTGATGCTGAGCGACTGGGATACCGTGCCCGTGCCGCCGTATGTGCTTGAACTCTTCGCCTGCCAAGAATGCTTGGGATCCTTGGATGTCGGCATCATACTGCGATAGCTGGTCGGACTGCCGGCTGTCGCCAGCATTGTACCCGAAATTTGATCCAATCCATAGGCATCGGCCGCCTCATTATACTGGTCGACCGTAATCATATTGGTCGTTGGCTCACCCTGAATGCCGATGACCAGCGTGTTGGAGTTGGTGCTGCCCGGAGTGTAGCTGCGTACGTCGTACTCATAAGTCGTCACGGGTGTGCGGTATACGATTACCGCGTTCTCACCCGAGTCATTTGAGTAGGTAATTTCGTACTCCTCTTCGGTGGATTTCGCGGTTTCACTCGTCCACTCGTTTGTGATGGTGGTTTCAAATCCGCCACCGCTGCCGGTTACGCCATCCTCATACTCAAAGCCGACCATTGCGCTGGCCGAAACCTTTGTTGAGGAGGAAGAGCCCGTACCGGAACCCTTAGACTTACCGTATTCGGTGGTACCGTTGTTCAAATCCCCTTCATTCACCTCCGAGAAATACGGGGGCGCTTCCAAAATCGCCATAACATCCGGTTTGGTATAACCGAGCGACTTGCTCTTGATTTTGGCAAGCGTGCCGTCCTGCTTGCCCACATCGGCCGCAGACAGAGAGACTGCGATTTTGCTCTCCCAGTAATAGGACCAGCCGTAGTCATTGGAATAGAACGACCGATCCGCATTGTAGCCGTAGCGCCAGGTCTTTGCAAAATGACCGTTGCCATACTTGTATTTCTGCATGGTGGTGAACATAACCTGCTCGCGGCCTTCCATGTTGCCGTCGAAGTTTCCGGCAACAGCCTGCTGTACACTGCCGTTGCTGATGATAAAGCGGCCGATACCGTCGTCATCATCGTCAAAATATTTGTTTTTTGTATCATAGACGAACTTACTTGAACTGGAATCATAATAATATGTTTCGCCCTCGACGAAAAGATACTCCGCCTCCGCGATGCCATGTGCCGCAAAAGCCGTCACTGCCATCGGGTCCTGAATCTTATCGCCGCTATCCAGACCACCCGAAGTGAATTCGGAGAAGTTATGCCGGTCATCCTGCATCACAACCGAGTAATTCGTACCATCATAGCGGAACATATAAAGGCCAAACTGCTTTTCGCTGATGCTGCAGCCATCTCCGCCGGCCTCATCGATAAAACCTGCTGCAATAATTTCCGGATAATCCACGGTGCTTTCGCCCTGCTGCACGTTGCCGACGCTTACGCCCGCAAAGCGAAGTCGGCCGCTAGCCTTCACATCACCGTTTTTCTCCAGAACACGCTTCCAGGTCTGATTCCAGCCCGTGCCGTAGTCATAGACCGCCGCGTAGGAGCATTGCCAGTCAGCCCTGTTGCCGTTGTACTTATCGTCATCCAAATCGTTCCAACTCGCAGCCAGCACCAGCTCGTCCCGACCGTCCTTATCGGTGTCCGCAGTGGTCATCTGCAGAGAGGGAGTAGCACGCAGCTCATCGCTGCCGTTGTCATTGTCATCATCCATGACCCAGTTCAGCTGATTTCGACCTACAACATCGCCGATATGGCACACATTGCGCACCTTGTTGATGCTTCGGCCGGACATTTCAAATTCCTGCAGCTCCAGTGCGTTTACCGCATAAACAACCACGGTGTCCCGACCGTCGCCGTCATAGTCACCGGCTGTGATGGCCATATGCGAAGTCGCGTGATAGGACTCTACCTCGTCCATAAAGCCCTTGCTGTTGTCAACTTCCCGATAATCCGTTACCGTGCCATAGGTATCGGTTACATAGAGGTACAGCTTGTTGGAGCTATCTTGGTACACAAGATTTGCGATATACTCCTTGCGCCCCGTGCCATTGGGGTCAAACGGCGCCGTAGCAATCAGGCTGTAGCCACTGCCCAGACCGAAATCGCCCTCACGGCTGCGGCTTCCGTCTGTATTATAGCGGTCCACATACTGATTGCGGCCGCCTTCCTCGCTGGTTTTGCTCTCAACCAGTTCGGATTTGGTAAACAGACTGAACCAACCCGTGGTGCCGTAGGGGTTGTCCTCCAAATTTGGATTCTCTAGCGTCCCGTTCACGTCAAGACCGAAGGGGTCATTGTTTGCCGCCGCACCCGCTGTCAGTGTAATCTGCGGCAGCAGGCCCAGCACGATGCACAGGGCAAGTGTTAGGCTCAACAGTCGTTTCTTCATCTGTATTCTCCTTTTATTTTGTGATTGCAATTTGATGTCTGTTTCTCATCGTTTGATGAGGCTTCTTGTGCTGGCGGTGCGCCAAGCCTGCCGTTGATAATGCGCAGCAGCTCCATCACACTTTTAAATGCAAACTCCTGCCCCTCAAAGCATACGCTACCCTGCCACTCCGCTTCTGCTGTGCCTGTGACGGTTAGCTGAAATTGCTGTCCGGCAGCAGATCTCAGGGTCGTTTCGCCGTCTTTTCTGATTTCCGAATGTTTACTCATATCACTTTCATCTCCTGCGCTGCTTTGACAGCGGCCAGACGATTTTTTACATTCATCTTGGCGTAAATATTTCCGGTATGGGTCTTTACCGTTGCCAGGCTGATATTCAGCAGTCTTCCGATTTCCGCATTGGACAGGCCGTTGACCAACAGTCGGAGCACATTCTTCTCCGCCTCGGACAGGTCGGCGCTCAGTTGATGCGCTGGCGCCAGATACCGCGGATAGCAGATGGCCTGCTTTTGTACTGCGGCAAGCAGCCGGCGGTGGTACGCCCCCCCTACATCCGGCTTCGCCTTTTGCAGCGGCTCGTAAATTGCGGCGCCCAAATCGCTCACCACGCGGTAAAACCCATAATCTTCGCAGATTTTAAGTGCATCTGACAGAACCTCCCGCCAGCCCGGCTGCCCCATACGGTACAGCACGATGGTGCGCAGCAGGCGCGCTTCTATCCAGTTATAATGCCGCTGATAGCCTGCAAAATAATACTCCACCTGATCCAGCAGCGACAGCGCCTCGAGATGCATGCCCTTGACCAGATAAACCAGCACCTTGGTCAGGTATCGGTACCGTTCGAGCGAATAAAAATGCTCCTGCTCGTTGGGCGCTTGCTCGGCAAACCAATGCTCTGAAGCATCGTTGTCATTATTCAGCAGAGACAGCCGAACCAGAAACGCATCCACATTGAGCAGCAGCTGGCGCTTGCCCTGATTTTGCACCTCCACACGAAACTGTTCCATCATTTCCTGCGCCGTGCTCGAACTGCCTTGGCAGAGAAACATGCGCGCCATCAGGGCATTTGCCGCAAACTCAAGCTGTAAGTTGCGGCATTTTTGGCACTCCGCCTTACCGCGATTGAGCAGCATCAGGCTTTCGGTAAAGTTGCCGTCCGCGTTTTTTTCAAACAGACTTTCGCCCAGTGCAATCTCGGGCAGGCCGGCTGCATAACTGCCAAACACCGTGTTGAGCAGCGGCGTTGCTGTTTCATAAAGGAAGCGATCCCTGCGACTCCAATCGCAGAAGTCCATGCTGCCGTTCATCACGCCGGGCATGTTGCCGCTGATGCTGACCTGCTGTATGCTCTGCCGCCGCGCGGCAATGCACTCAAGCTTGTCCAACATCTTTTCGATTCCCCGGTGCGGAATCGCAATCGACAAATAACTCAGCTTTTCCGCGGCGATTTTTTTGCGCGGATCGTTGTCCGGCAATGCACGCTCCAGTGCGGCAAGCTTTTCCATCCATGCGTCGCTTTCCGCTGTGCGCAGGGAAACCGAATGGAGAAAGGCAAGCGCGCAAATCATTTCCGGCGAATGCAGAACCTCCTGCTCGTCCAGTTCCAGATAATATTTTTCCAGTTCGTAGAAATACGCGTCCCCCGCATTGCCGCCTGCATTTTCAATCAGTATCTCGGTGACCCGTTGCTGGTCGCCTGCCATATGATAGTACCGCAGTGCATTGGGCAGGTCGTTTTCCATCGCATAATACAGCGCGGTACTGGTATAGTTGCGCTGCAAAAAGGCTTCATCGCACAGGCGTGACCGCTTATAAACCAGATAGGTTGAGAAAATGTGATAAAAGTGATAGTTTTGCTCCGAATCGCGCCTCAAAAAGCTGCCCATGGACAGCATGGTTTCCAAAATGCCGTTCATGTTGCCCTTGCCGCAAATCATACACACCTGCCGCTCGGTGAACTCCTCCAAATGACCGATTTGCAGCAAAACCTTCTGCACCTGACTGCTCCATCCGCTCCAAAGCATGTTATCAAAGTAGTCGTATACATCCAGTTCGGCAAGCTCGATTGCCTCGCGCGTCAACCCCTTTATTCTACAGACCCGTTGTGCCAAAAAAAATGCGCCCAGCAGCCAGCCCTGCACATAGTCGAGGATGCTTTTCGTCAACCCGCTGTTGCAGGAGATGCCGCGAAGCAGGAAAAATTCTGTCAGTTCCTGCTCGGTCAACCGCAGTTCGTCCAACCCGTAGCATGCCAGCTGATTGGTCGCGTAAAACGGCTTCAAAAACGGCGGCATGGCCGCGCGGCCAATCAGATAAAACCGTATGCCAAAGGGAGCCGCCGCCATCTGCCGGGACAGACTGTCCCGTTCTGCGTTGGTAAGCGTGTGCAAATCGTCCACCACAATATGCGGCACGCCCTGTTCCACATCGCTGCAAAATGCCTCCCACCAGTCCGCCTCCCGGGTTGACAAATAGTCGTGTGTCAGCTCATTCTGCTCCAGATACTGCTTGACCGCAGTCGTTTTGCCCCATCCGGTATGTGCACCGATATAGATTACCTTCTTTGTTTCCGCATCCATCTGCAGACGGCTGCACAGTTCTCTGCGCAGGACGATGTGTCCCTCATTCACGATGCAGTCCCCCTAAAATACCTCATGCTTTCAATATATTGCCTATCATAGCACACCCTTCCGTTTCTGTAATCATACCAAAGTATGATACCCGAGATTCAATTTAACCGCGGCATCCTCCCCCGCAGCAAATGAATAGCGGAATGCAGTTGTCAATCACCACTGCATTCCGCTGCAAACAACTGTCCGTTGATGGGAAATTGCAGCAAATCCGGCCACAATCGGCGGATAACGCCAAAAAACAGTTTCTTATGCAAGCGATCCTCATAAGGGAGGGACAGCATTTTGGATAGGATTTTGCGATTGTTAAACAGCAGGAACGTGTCGTGCGCCATATCGCTCTCCAACAGAAGCCAGCTATGCCACTGTGCCATGATGAGTTCCCACTCGAACAGGTCATAAAAGTCGTAGTGATAGAGGTTTTCCGGCGTAAAACCGGTCAGGTCGATGAACTCACTCATCTTCTCAATGACGCGGGCATCATGCTGCATCGGTGTCATGGTATAGAGATAGGCGAGCGTTTCCGGCGAAAACCCACATCGCTCATGATCGCTGAGGTCGGCTTTCGCCACTTCTGCAATATTGGAGCGCAGATGGATTTTCCCATGCGGCCAGTCATCCGCATAAATCTTGTTGAGCCAGGGCAATCCGCGGGGCAGGCCGAGATTGCGCTGCCATACCTGCTCCAACTCATACAAATCCTTTTTGTATTTTTCGTTGCTCCATCGATACACGGTGTGCCGCAGTGCAAAATGCCGACAGATTGCCGTAGCCGTCTTAAAATCCTCACAGTGCGTGCTATTCTTTGTTAAATGCGTGAAAAAGGTCATATCGTCCGCCACGGCTTTGCAGGCCGACAGCGTAAACCGGGAGTCTAAACCCGCGGAAAGCGACATCATGATTTGCTCTTTTTGATGCAGCAGGGTAATTTGCCGCACCATCAGCGCCGCGACCTCTTCTTCGAGCGCGGCATAATCCGTACAGACCGGATTCTCCTCCGAAGGGAAGATGCGCGTAACCTGTTTGGTGCGCGCATCCACCTTGGTATTCGGCGTCAGCAGCCGAACATTATCATACGGCGAAATCACGCCCGGAAGACGCTTGAGCGGTGCTTTTTTATAAAAAGGATTATAGAAGAAATAACAGGCTTCATCCGAGCGTTCATATCCCATCAAATCTGCAATCATCGTGGCGTGAGACGAAAATATGACCCGGCCGATGGCTCGATCATAGTAGACGGTTCGCGTAGCGCACGCATCCGCAAAGAATTCCAGCGTGCCGCCATAGTACAGCGCCAAAACGAACCTGCCTGAAAGCTCGCTGAGATAATCGAGAAAGCAGGCTTCGGAGCTTTGGCGGCAGTGAAGCAGATTTTGCGCAATGCGCTCCGCATCGTTTTGCTCGTCAAACGGATTGAGCACCAATCCGATCAGCAGCACCGCGTCGGCATCGGCACGAGCAATCGCTGTCGGCACGCAGTCATCGCAGTATGCGGTCCACTGTGCAAACGGAATGGCACGAAATCGCCCGAACGCTTGCTGCGAACATCTGTCAACGAATCGAGGGTTTGGCAAATCGGTAAACAAAAACCCTCTTTTATAGAGCAATGCATCATATTTCCCCATCTCTTTCCTCCCAATCAGAACCGCCCGGCATCCGGTGTTATTTCATACTTAGTGGAATATCTGCATCAAAAAACGCGTCACAAACCGATACATCGGGTTTTTCATGCGGAACAACAAACCCGCTCGACGCAATGTTGAGCGCAACAATTCGGTAAACAAACAGCATCATATAGGATCCGACCGTGATATATATATATTTAAGGGTATCTTCATACATACCATCGCAAATATCATCACAGTCCACCGCTTGCTCGACGCAGACGATGCTCACATCGAGCGGATACGCCTGCAGTTCTACCAATGCATGCGGTCCGGCACTGCTGCCGCGGCAATCCGAAAAATCCGAGCAGGCAACGGCAGATTGTCCTCCGCCGTACATAGTGAATCTGCGTTCGCACCGAAAGGATACACATAAATCCATCTTTGTCTCGGTGCGGATTTCCCCGGGGATATCTTCCAAGCACACGCATTGGATGGGCAGCGGGCGCAAAAGATGGTTCAGAAACTGCAGCCTGCATGCATACTGCACACAGACTTCGATTTCCCAGCACCCTTTTTTCAGCTCTGACGGACGTACAACCGTTGTTCCCAGCTGTTCCACGTGGAAGCTTTCATCCACCAGTTTGACTTTTGAGACATAGTCCGGCAGGATCACCGGACGCCCCGGCTGCACCAGTCGCCCAAATGTCCCCGAGCCTTCCCGGTTTTCGAGAATAATACATTCGCAAGGCTCTGCGGAAATCCAAGGGCCGTATGGATCGCACGTTTTTTGCCTGCATTGGTCATATATTTTAAAAGCAAGTATGGCATCTTCCTCCTGCTTGCAGTTTGGATGATTCCATATTGGTGAGAGCATAAAATTCATCTC
Organism: Butyricicoccus sp. Marseille-Q5471; assembly: GCF_951230135.1. Classification (GTDB taxonomy): domain Bacteria; phylum Bacillota; class Clostridia; order Oscillospirales; family Butyricicoccaceae; genus Agathobaculum. Next base: position 39,345 of record NZ_CATNVC010000011.1, read on the forward strand.
CTTTCCGCCCCATTCTATGAAAACGCCCGATCAAATGATTGTATTCTGCCATGGAGGTCACTATGAACGTTCTGTTCTGCGCACGCAGCAATCTGCTCACTCACCCTGCTGGGGACACCATTCAGGTGCAGAAAAGCGCTGAATACCTCCGTCAAGGCGGGATATCGGTCGAAATTGGCCCTGTCCCTTCGGCGCAATCGGATTACGAGGTCATTCACCTATGGGGGCTGCATCCCATGGAAGAAATCTATCCGGCCTTTGAACGCGCCCGGCTGAGCGGCGCCAAAATCGCCGTTTCGCCGATCTACTGGAATCTATCGCGGTACTATACCGCACTGCACAGTATTGACCGCCTCGCCCAGTGGAATTGGCTTTGCCGGTTTCGGCGGGAGATTCTCCAAGAGTGCGATAAAATTTTTGTCTCCGGACATTTGGAGATGCACTCCCTGCAGCAGGATATCGGTGTGGAGCTTCCCTACACCGTGGTGCCGAACGGCGTTGATGCGCGTGTTTTTCATCCCAAAGAGGAGGCATCCGCCCCACAGAACTCCTATATCCTTTGCGCGGCCCGCATCTGCCCGCGCAAAAACCAGCTTGCACTTGCCAAAGCCTGCGCTGCCATGAACCGACCATTGATTCTGGCCGGATCGGTTGGCAATCAACGCTATTTACAGCAGTGCCTTGCCTATGAGCAGGTGCAGTATGCCGGTGTGCTGGACTGGGAAGCGCTGTCCAAACTGTATGAACAGGCCGAGCTACACGTGCTTGCCAGTTATGTCGAGACACCCGGTCTTGCCACACTGGAGGCCGCATGCATGGGCTGCAACGTTGTCTCTACCGCCGAGGGAGATGCCTCCGAATATCTCGAAAATCTGGCAACCTACTGTGACCCCTATCAGGCTGGCAGCATTGAGCAGGCCATTGCCGATGCCCTGTCTCACAGCTTTCAGCCGCAGCTTCGGCAGCACCTGCTGGCGCACTACCAGTGGGAAGAATGCCTTGCGCCCTTGCTCCAAGGCTATCAGGAATGGCTCTAAACCGTGACGATTGGACGATAATCCTCCGTATGGCAGATAAACTGGCAGCTGCGCAGCAAAACTTCATCGCTGACCTTGCAGGTGTGCTCTGTTTTGCTTGCCCGCCGGCAGTAAACATAGTTGAAACGGTCGGTCGAGTACATGGAGACCCCGTTTTTGATGCATTCCTTTAAAAACACGCTGTCTGACCCCTGCCGTTTTTCGCGAAAACGGATATGGTCGAGCACTTCTCGCTTAATGATAAATCCCGATCCGGAGAGAAAACGGACATAACGGTTCTCCATACCGGGGCAAATCAGCGCAAGAATATGGCTGGATTCAAAATAGCAAAAATAGCTGAGTTTTCCGACGATTTCGGTTTTCGCATACGGAAAGGCGTTCATCAAATCGGTCAGAAATTCCGGTGCATAGTAATTATCATCATCAAATTTCGTGACATACGGGAAATCGCTGTGGTCAATCCCCTCGTTCAGACAGATGCCGAGCGGCAGCGCCTCATCCACGCGCAGCACTGTCGCATTTTTCGACAGACGGGCTCGTTCCTTCCACGGCTCTATGTCGATGCCGTTATGATTTAAAATGACAACCAGCTCCCTCGGCTCATATGTCTGGCAATCATAGTTTGCAAAAATGGTCTCCATCGAGTCCAGTTTGTTGGTAGCTGTCAGCACGGTAACACCGGGATGCGGCATTCTGGCATCTTCTCTGCCCAGTGCGGCCAAAATGGTCTCCAACCGATGCGTATACGTGTTTGCGGCCGCCGTTTCTCGCAAAAAAGCGAGGTCTGCCGCCGCCGGCATCAGATCCTTTCTGCCGAAATGCGTGGTGTTGACCGGCCCGCAGTTCAATAGTTGCACGCCATATGGCAAAAACGCGAAGCTTCGTTTAAAGGCATCGCGCTGGTATTGCGCCAAGGTCTGCGGGTTGGCAACCAAGATATGGTCAAACGGCGCGGCAAGCTGTTTTCTTTCCTCCCACCGTTCGGGGCCCTCGGTGTCCCAATAAATGGTTGGAATCCCGCAAACCTTACACCGTTGCGCCACGGCTTGCAGCGTGCTGAGCCTCCACTGCCACGGAATTGCGTTTTCACTCACTGTGGCAGGCGACTGCGCCAGAAAAAAGGTGATGTTTCCGCTATTGAGCGTATCCTCCCAGTTTTCCTGACACAGAGGAAGCAGGTTGCACTCACTCTCCATATCCCACAAAAGCGATGGCTGCAGCATGCAGGCAACCGTCACATCGTCCCGCACCTTAGGCATGCCGGACAGGTTGGGCGGGACGGCAGAATACTTTTCATAGCTGCGGATATTCGGTAAAATCGGCATAGTGTTCCCCTCCGGACGTACTTATCATTGAAAAAGCGCTACGCCGCTCGTCGGTTTCAGCACATGCTGCGTATCCATTATAATAGGCGGCGTTGCCATATGAGCAGCAAGCGCGGCGGTATCCAGCGGCATCGCACGCTGCAGCGCCGTAATCACAAGGCAGTCGGCATCCTGCACGGCATCCGCAAGCGAAGCCGCCTGAAACGGAAACTGCGGCGGCACCAGCGGGTCATAGGCACGCACCTGCGCCCCGATATCCTCAAGCTCCCGAATTAAATCGAGCGCCGGACTGTTTCGCAAATCCGCGCAGTAGCTTTTCATCGCAAGCCCCGCAACGGCAATTTTTGCACCCTTCACCGATTTTCCGGCCTTGCTCAAGGCTTGGATCATCCGTTGCGCCAGCTGATGCGGACGCTCCTGATTCAGTTTTCGTGCGGTTTGAGACAGGGTCAGACCGTCATCCGGCATCGCCCCCCGCAGGTAGGACAGCGCGTTTGGCAGGCAATAGCCGCCCACGCCCGGCCCTGAGGTCAGCATGGAAACGCGGGGATTGACATTTACGAGCTGCTGCAGCTCCGCATCATCAATTTTCAGTGAAACGGCAGCGTCGCTGATTTCGTTTGCAAATGCAATGTTGACGTCCCGGCAGATATTCTGCACCACTTTGGCCATCTCGGCGGTTCGGATATTGGATGCGGTGTGAATCGGAACCTGGGTGACGGTACGGAAAAAGGCAAGCGCCTTTTGCAGGCTTTCTTCATCCATGCCGGACAGAATCAGCGGATTTTTCTCCAATTCCTCAAACGCCTGCGTTTCAATGATGGTTTCCGGGCAGTACGCGAAGTGGAACGGCAGATTGCGCCGCTGCAAAATGGGCAGAATGGTCGTTTCGCAGGTTCCCGGAATCATGGTGGAGCGGAGAACAATCAGGTCGTGCGGCGCCAGCACATCTGCGATGGCCTCTACCGCACAATGACCGGCGACAGATCCTTGCTTCCATCCGGTCGGTCTGCGATGCCGACCGAGATCAGAAACACCGCCGGTTCTGCTCCGACCCGGTCAATCTTTTCTCCTATTTGAAGCACACCGCGTTCGATGAGTGTTTTTGCGATTTCTTTGATGGGAACACCGTTGCGGTATTCCTCTATATCAATACGGCCAGCACGGATTTGTGCAATGCGCTCACAATCGATATCGACCCCAAGCACAACTTGACCCGACAGAGCAAGCCAACATGCGAGCGGAAGTCCAACATGCCCAAGGCCTAGAACATAAGATGTCATGGTTTTCCTCCTAAAATCACTTTCAAATCAGTGTATGCGTATGCTGATATGCAAGTGCCCGCCGTTTGGCCGTATTCACAGGCATCCCTACAATAGCCGCGGACAGGCCCATATCCTTTTCCAGCCTTGACGAGAAATATCTTTATGTTATATTAACAAATTAATTTACTAAACGTATATCATTGTTCCTCCTTGACTATCCGGCACTCACATGACAGACACTTGCAGATTGCATAAACAGATAGGAAACAACTCTCTCCTTTACACGAAATTGGAACTCGTGCCCTCATGCCTGCAGCGAAGTATTGTCTCGCGTACTTTATAATGCTTTTCGATCCGGATACACTAAATGCAGTCTGCAAAGGAGGACTTTGATTATGATTGAAAATCGGTTTAAAGACAAGGTGTTTATTATTACCGGCGCTGCCGGAGGCATTGGACTTGCCGCCGCGCGCCGCGCCGCCGCAGAGGGTGCAAAGCTGGTTCTCGCCGACCGGAAAGACGAGATGAGCAAAACCGCCCTAAGCGAGCTTCAAAAAATCACTCCGGAGGTCACATTTCTGATTCTGGATCTTTCTTCAGAGGAAAACTGCAAAAAACTAATTGAAACCGCCTGGAACAAATATGGCCGCATTAACGTGTTGGTGAATAACGCGGGCATTACCGGCATGCCGGCACCGGTGCACAGCATGAGCACCCCTATGTTTGTGGAGGTCATGTCCTGCAACGTGTTCAGCACATTTTTCTGCTCGCACTACGCGCTTGCCCGCATGATAGAGCAGGGCGGCCACGCGTGCGTCGTGAACGTATCCTCGGTTGCGGGTCTGACCGGCTTTCCCGGACATTCCGCCTATGTGACGTCCAAACACGCCTTAAGCGGTCTGACCAAAAATATGGCGATGGACTACGCCAAGTACGATATTCGGGTCAACGCGGTCAATCCCGGCACAACCGATACCCCGATGTACCGCGAGGCACTCGCGTTTCTTGCTAACAAAAAAGCGTCGGCAAGCGAAACACAGGTGGATTTGGACAAGGCGGTTTGTCCGCCTAAAATGGTATCTGCACAGGCCAGAATTGCGAGTGTCGAGGAAGTGTCTAACGTAATTCTGTTTCTGGCAAGCGACGAGGCAAGCAATATGACCGGCACCACCGTCCCTGTTGACGGGGGATTTGTGTGCTTCTGAGTGTGCGAAACAGCTCTCGCACACTCAATATTGTCCATCCAATGCAACCCAATTAAGCAAAAGCCGCCGCAAAGCGCTATGCGGCGGCTTTGTTTTGCGTACTCTGCTTGCGCGGCATAACAGCGCGGGAAGCATGCCCCGCCCTTTCTCGCAAACGTATTCGTTTGTAAGAGAGTAATATTTCTCAAGCTTACATACTCGATAAATTACACTCATTTATACGACTATATCCATTTTTATTCCAAAATTCTTATATGACAAAATTTTAGAGCAAAATTTGTCGCTGTTGTATAAAACAAGGGGATTCCAAGCAAATTTCAATAATAAAGCAACTTTTTGCGTCACAAATCGCAAACGTTTCCGATAAATCAATTACCCTAATTTTGTCGAGATTTATTTCGTGTTTTTTTGTCTGCTTTCCTGTGTTATCATAAAAAACAGATTCCAAAAAGCACCCTTTGAGAGAGAAGAGCGCACAGGAATCCGAAGGAAGAGGAGGAGTAAATCAGATGAAGAAGCAACTCAAACGCATACTTTCCGCACTGCTTGCGACAGTGCTGACAGTAAGCACTGCCCCACTGTCTCTGGCAGCAGATTCGAATCCGGCATTTAAGAACGGTCCGTATCTGTTGGTCCCGAAGACCGACAGCATGGTCGTCGTGTGGGAATCAACAGCCAAGGCGGACGCTACCATTGCGTTCGGCACCGATGAAGCCACGCTCGGCAACCCCATTGCGGTACAGGCAGACGCAACCGCGCCCGAATTCCAGGGCGCCAAGATGAACCTGTATCACTATAAGCTGAGCGGCCTGACCCCCGGCACCCGTTACTACTACGAGGTCAAGCTCGCGGGCGGAGAAAGCTGCAAAGCTAGCTTCAAAACGCTGGAAACCGATCCGGAAAGCGTCAACCTGATGTCGCTGTCCGACTCACATATTTTCGCAACACGCGATGAACTGGACGCGGCTGTCAAGTCCAACGATCCGGCGTTTCTGATTCACTGCGGCGACCTTGTGGAAGGCACAGGCGCACAGGCGGAGCAGTTCAGCTTCTGGTTCAAGGGGACGACCGAGAATGACTTTATCCATTCCTATCCGGTCGTTTACTCAAGCGGCAACCACGATCAGGGCGGTGATTTCTATAACGCCTATGTCTACAACATTCAGGATGCAGAATACGGCGCGGAAGTCAACGGCGACAGCTCGTTCAACTACGGCGGCGTACATATTACCCTGATGAACAGCGCACCGTGGGGTCTGTATCAGATGAACTCCGAGGCAACCGGCAACACGGCGGATGCTTCCACCATCGAAACAATCAACAAGGCGATGGCATGGCTGAAAAAGGATTTGGCGAGCGAAGCGGCAAAGAATGCTGACTTCCGCATCCTGACCATGCACCACCCGAAGTCTGACGCCTACACCAACCGCTATATTCCGGCAATCGCCGAAGCAGGCAAAGTGGACCTCATGCTGGCGGGACATACCCACAGCTACCTGCGCACAGTTTCCGACGATCCGGCAATCGGCGCGAGCACGGTATACCTGACCCATCAAGATGCACGTACCAACAGCAAAAAGGGTGATTTCTTCCACATTACCGTCAATCGCGGCGAAGGCGTGCTGACGGTGGACAACTTCGGCCGCGACGGCGCGGCAGCGGCATCCAAGCTTGCAAACGAGACCAAAATCGCCAAGGACAAGCAGGTGCTGTCCTTCTCCGATATCTCCATCACCCCGAGCGAGGTGCTGTATAACGACAAGGTAACGATCAAGGCCACCGTAACAAACAACGGCAAGGGCATTGCGGCAGCGGCGATTCCGGTTGTCGACAACGGAACCACCCGTTACCTGTACAAGTTCGGCGGCGAAGTTAAGATTCTGGAGCCGGGTCAGTCCGCCACCCTGTCAGGCACGCTGGATATGACCACGCTGGGTCAGCACACGCTGTCCCTTGCCGGCAAAACAACCAATGTTAACGTCAAGTACCGTACCGCAACCTTTTCGTATGATAACGTGCGCATCAAGCAGGGCACGGGCGAGAAAAACGACATCAACAGCAACGTCATCAGCCTGAAGGCAGATGTCACCAACATCGGCAACGAAGCCGGCATGGCGGCAACTGAATTCAAGATTGACGGCAAAACCGTGGCAGCCAAGAGCTACGCGCTGCAGTCCGGTGAGAAAAAGACCGCGGAGTTCACCTATACCTTCGATAAGGCAGGCGAATATCAGGTGACCGTCGGCACGGCTGCTCCGCGCACTGTGTATATTGAAGGCTCGATTCAGGGCATGCCGATCATCAAGGACAAGTCCGGCAACGGCAACGATGCTTACCTGCATGGACAGCCTGAACTGGGCACCGACGATCAGGGACACCAGACCGTGATTTTTGACGGTCTGCGCGACTACATCGAAATTCCGGACAACGGAGGCTATACGGTCACCGATGCTATGACCGGCATGGTTTGGGCAGATCTTCCCTCTGCGGGCACAACCAAGGGCGGCGTCAGCGAGCTGACCGAGCAATACACCGACGGCAAGGGCGTTGTGGCCGACCACAACCCGCTCATGCTCAAGGGCATCGGCCTTGGCTGGGGTACACCGTACCTGTTCCGCATCGCAGTACGCGAGACCGGAAAGGTCACCTACGGCGTATGCTTCTACGATGACAACGGCGAATTTAGCTGGAACGACGGCAGCGACGACAAGGCGGGCATCCAGAAGGATACCTGGGTGCAGTATACCAGTGCCTTTAACTTTGCCACCGGCGGCGATTCCTATCAAAATGGCTACAACAGCGCACACGTTGACCAGCCGCCCTTCGATGCGCCGGTCAAAAACTACGAGGGCGTGCCGATGTACATCGGTCTGGGCTTCAAGAACACACTGCTGACCGGACGCAACCGCGGTATGTATCACACCATGCTGCCGGGCGCGGTTTCTCAGGTTCGCTTCTACACCACCAAGGTTTCCGCACAGGAAAACGACGCGGTGCGCACCAATCCGACCGTAGCAGGCGCTTCGGCAAAGGATCTGAAAATCTGGCTTGATTTCGACAGCAAAAACATCGTGACCACCGGCACGCACACCACCGAATGGACTTCGGTCACCGCAGCACCGACCTCGCTGTCCTATGATGCGGCATTTGCCGGCAAGGCCTCCATCAAGGCGACCGTACAGACGTCGGATGATGGCAAGACCGTCAAGGAAGCCAAGGAATACACCCTCCAGAGCGGTGCGGACACTCTTGACCTGACCGCACTGGGCAGTGCCAAGTATGTTCGTGTGCTCACGACCTTCGTATCTGACCTCAACAGCACCCAGTCGAGCGTGCCCGTACTGAATGAGTATGTTCTGACCGCCGGCACGGTCAAGCGTTGGAATACGCTGGTTGACTGGCAGGCCGGTACATTTGCCAACGCGGCAGGCCACCAGTCTGGTGACGTTTACCGCGACCACGCGGCAGACTTTGACGACTATTCCGGTGCGGCAGATACGCCTGATTCCGTCGGCTTTACGGACATTGCAGGCCACTGGGCCAAGGACGCCATCGGCTATGTAACCGAAAACGGCCTGTTTAACGGCACTTCGGGCGTAACCTTCTCTCCGGATGCCGGCATGACCCGCGCGATGTTCGTCACCGTACTCGGCCGCCAGGCCAATGCCTCCTCGGCAGCCGCCAAGAGCAAATTTACAGACGTTGCGGCGGATGCTTACTATGCAGGCTATGTTGCATGGGCGGCAGCGCAGGGCATTGTCACCGGCACGGATGACACACACTTCTCCCCTGACGAACTGGTCACCCGCGAACAGATGGCGGCGATTCTGCAGCGCTATCTGGATGTAACCGGCGTCAAGCTGGAAGCCGGCAGCAGTCAGACCGGCTTTGCTGACAGCAGCGCGATTTCGTCCTACGCGGCGGACGCCGTTGGCAAAATGCAGGCCTGCGGCCTGATTAATGGCAAGGAAAACAACCGTTTTGACCCGCAGGGTACTGCAACTCGTGCAGAAGTTGCAACGATTCTGCAGCGTTTCGCTCAGAAAATCGCAAAATAAGCAAATTACATCAAAACAAGAGCGCCCCGACCGGAAAACCACTGGTCGGGGCGCTCTTTTATCTTCCTCTTCAAAGCGATTTTCCTCAATTTCCTTCGCCTTCCAGAACTGCGACCCATCGCTGCGCGCTGCTGTTTTTCAGATAGACATAGTTCATCTCACGCAGGATTGGCGACGCGTTCAAATAGAACACATCCAAGTTCTGTGTGCTTTCGGCTACCGCCTGATAGACAAACGAAATGCCCAGTCCCGCTGCGACCAGCTGTGTGGTGACCGCAAAGCTGCTGACACAGCAGACCGAACGGAAGCTGTCAATGGCGTAATTGCTCTGCTCCAATAGCTGCTCCAATACCGCACGCGTACCGGAGCCTGACTCTCGAACCACCAGTGTTTCCGCGAGCAGCTCCTCTATCGAAATTTTGCGTCCGGCAAAGGCATGTCCTTTCGCGCAAATTCCGACAAAGGGTTCCTGCCGGTAAAGCTTTGCGCCGTATGCCGTACGGTCGAAAAACCCTTCAATCAACGCAATATCCAGTTCGCCGCGGTCAAGCAGCTCCAATAAGTGCGCTGTATTATCCACCAGCAGCGAGGGTTGGTAGACACCCTCCTGCCACAGTTGTACAAAGCGGGTCGGCAGTATATACTCCCCAATGGTTTTCGTAGCGCCGATGCGCAGGATTTCCCGCTCGTGCACTGCTGCGATTGCACGCTGCACTGTTTGCTGATCGTAGCGGGCGGATCGGGCATATTCCTCCAGCAATTTGGCTGCATCGGTTTTGGCCAGCGAGCGGCCGTCATAGGAGAACAGGCGGCAGCCGTAGACACGCTCCAGATAATGAATGTGCTGCGTTACCGCAGGCTGCGTCATGTTCAGTTGCTCGGCCGTTATCCGGTAATTCATAATTTCGCACAATTTTAAAAACGTATCCATGCGGTAATCCAGCATTGCACACCTCAATAAATTTCGCTTATCGGTTCATTATATTTAATAATTTTACTTTATCACTATTGCGCGGTAAAATCAAATCAATTCATACAAAGGGGAATAAAAAATGAGAAAACTTGAACGCGTAACTGCGGTGATTCCGGGTTTTGTCGCCGCGCTGTTGGTTGCGATTGCTGCAATCTGGATTGAGAGCCTGCTCCCGATTCCACTCATCGGCGCATCTGTGCTCGCCCTGTTCATCGGCATGGGCATCAACGCCTTCTGGAAGCCGGTTCGAATTGCCAGCGGACTGCAATTCACCTCGAAAAAAGTGCTCAAATTTGCAATTATCCTTTTGGGGGCATCGTTAAGCATTGATACGATTTTAAATATAGGGCGGATGTCCTTGGTTGTGATGTGTTTTACGCTACTGACCTGCTTTGGCGGCGGTTATTTCATCGGCCGGGCACTGGGCATCAACTGGAAGCTGTCCAACCTGATTTCCGCCGGAACGGGCATCTGCGGGGGCAGTGCCATTGCCGCCATCTCCCCTGTCATTGAGGCGAAGGATCGCGATATTGCCTATGCCATGTCCGCAACGTTTTTATTCGACATGGTGATGATTCTGCTGTTTCCTCTGATGGGGCGCTGGCTTGGCTTGAGCGACGTCGCCTATGGTCTGTGGTCCGGCACGGCTGTGAATGACACATCAAGCGTTGTTGCAGCCGGATATGCTTTCAGTGAAGCGGCCGGTGATTTTGCAACAATGGTAAAGCTCACCCGAACGCTCTCCATTATTCCGGTGGTCATCATCTTTGCACTGCTGAATGCGCATATTAAGAAAAAGGAGGCTCTCGCCGCAGGAAACGGAGCAGACGCATCTGGCGCACACGAAAAAGTGCGATTTACCGCGTTGATGCCGTGGTTCATCGTAGGTTTTCTCGCACTGGCAGCGGCAAACAGCGTGGGCATGATTGCGCCGGAACTTGCTGCAGCAGCAAAGGAACTGAGCAAATTTCTAATGGTTGCCGCCCTCGGGGCGATTGGCCTGAATACCAGCTTTTCGGAAATGCGCAAATCCGGCCCTGCACCGATGCTACATGGGTTTATCATCTCTGCGCTCGTCGTCATTGTAGCCATTGCGGTTGAGTACTGCATGGGCATCGTGTAACAGAAAAAACAGCACGTATTGAACCGTCAATACGTGCTGTTTGCTTACGTTTGGCTTATCCTGCTGCAAAGGATAGCGCTATCCCAACCGCCGCGCTAGCGGCAATGTAGGTGACCGGATGCTTTTTCAGTTTTCGGATGAGGATAAAGATCAGTACAAAGTAAAGGATTTTTCTCCAGTGAAACAAGTCAGTCATCCGATGGCCTTGCGCGAACGCCGAAAGGTTGAGCAAAGACATTTTGATCACGTCATATCCCGCCACAGCAATCAGGCCGGTCACCGCGGGGCGCATGCCATAAAACATGCCTTCAACCAAGGTGCTGCGCCGAAATTTCTGCAAATACTTTGCGGCAATGCACACAATTACAACGCTCGGCAACACTTCACCCACGGTTGCCGCGATACCGCCCGCCAGACCCGCGACATGATACCCCACATAGGTTGCCATATTGATGCCGATTGGCCCGGGAGTGGATTCCGAAATTGCAATCATATCGGTAATCAGCGCTTCTGAAAACCATCCGGTCTGCACACTTAGATGCTGCAGGAAGGGCAGCGTTGCCATCCCGCCGCCAACCGCAAACAGTCCGATTTTGAGGAATTCGCAGAATAGTCTTAGATAAATCACGAATCACGCCCCCTTATGCTTCACTGCGGCAACGCCGATGACCGCTGCTGCAATGACAATCAGGATGGGAGAAACGTCGAAAAACTCCATTGCGCAGAATACCGCGATGCATAGCACGGCTCCCAAGCCATCCTTGACGCCCTTTTTCCACAGGCCAATCACCGCATCCAGAATCAGGGCCGCCACACATACCGATATGCCTGCAAATGCATTGCGCACCATTGGATTATCCTGAAAATTCGTCAAACAGGCGGCAATAAACGTCATGATGATGACGCACGGACTGACTACGCCGAGCGCAGCAGCAATCGCGCCGGGCACGCCGCGATGCATTCTTCCGATAAACACCGAAACATTGACCGCGATAATGCCGGGCAGACCTTGGCTGACCGCAAAATAGTCCATGACATCTTCGTTTGAAATCCAGCCGCGCTTTTCAACGATTTCGCGCTGCAAAATCGGCAGCATGGCATATCCGCCGCCGAACGTAACGGCGCCCATCTTAAAAAACGTTCGGAAGATTTCCCAAAGTTCTTTCATGTTTTCCCCCTCTGTTTACCGCTTATCTGCCCGGTCGATTGCATTTCCTTCCTACAATATGCTTCCTTTCCGCTTGCTTCATGCACCTCCCATCGTTTTTCCCGCAGATTGCCGCATGCATTTTTTCGCCGTTGCTGTTCAGCGCCGAAACACGCCCCGAAAAAGGTATTATAGTTGCGATTCCGGCAAAAATCACGTATAATAAAATTCTATTCTATACGCTCTGCTGCCTCAGCCAGAAGCGTGATACTAAGGAGACGGCATGAGTATTTTAACAGTCAGCCACGTCAGCCACGGATTCGGCGGACGACAAATTTTACAGGACGCATCCTTTCGCCTGCTCAAGGGCGAGCACATCGGTCTGGTGGGCGCAAACGGCGAGGGAAAGACGACTTTTCTGGACATCATCACCGGTAAGCGCGAGCCGGACGAAGGCTCTGTCAGCTGGTGCAATCATATCACCACAGGCTACCTCGATCAGTTCAGCACGTTGGAAAAAGGTCTGACCATTCGGGATGTACTGCGCTCTGCCTTTGCCCATATGTATGCACTGGAGCAGGAGCTGCTCGCATTGTACGACAAAATGGGCGAGAGCAGCGAGACGGAGTTGGAACAGCTGATGGAAGACGTCGGCGAGATTCAGGAGATTTTGGAGCACAGCGGCTTTTATGTGCTTGATACCAAAATCGAGGAATACGCGGGCGGCCTCGGTCTGATGGAGGTCGGTCTGGAGCGGGACGTAACCGAGCTGTCCGGCGGCCAGCGTGCCAAGGTGCTGCTGACCAAGCTGCTGCTGGAAAACCCCATGATCCTGATTTTGGACGAGCCTACCAACTTTTTAGATGAAAATCATATCGCATGGCTCAAGCGCTTTCTGCAAAACTACGAGAACGGCTTTATTCTGGTCTCCCACGACACGGAATTTATGAGCGATGTCGTCAACGTCATCTACCACATGGAAAATGCAACGCTAACCCGGTATTCGGGCAGCTATCAGCAGTTTATGGAGCTGTACGAGGTCAAAAAGCGGCAGATTGAGCAGGCTTATGAAAAGCAGCAGAAGGAAATCGCCCATCTTGAGGACTTTGTTGCCCGCAATAAGGCACGTGCTGCGACGGCGACGCTCGCCCGCAGCCGCCAAAAGCGGCTCGACAAAATGGAGGTCATCGAGATTGCCAAAGAGCGCATCAAGCCTGTTTTCTCGTTTACACCCGCCCGCACGCCCGGCCGCGAGGTCATTGTGGCGAAGAATTTGGTTCTGGGTTATGACGAGCCCTTGACCCGTCCGGTGGATGTGGTGGTCGAACGCAACCAGAAGATTGCCATTCGCGGCGTGAACGGTTTGGGCAAATCGACGCTGCTGAAAACCCTGCTCGGCCTGATTTCGCCGGTAGCGGGCACAGTGGAGCAGGATCAATTTGTCGAAGTCGGCTACTTTGAGCAGGAGGAGCGGGACAACGACCGCACAGCACTCGAAGAAATCTGGAGCGAATTTCCCGGCATGAGCAACGGCGAGGTGCGTGCTGCACTGGCGCGGTGCGGCCTGACCAGCGAACACATCACCACGCAGATGCGCGTGCTCTCCGGCGGCGAAAACGCAAAGGTGCGCCTGTGCAAGCTGATGCTGCGGCCGATGAATTTACTGGTGCTCGACGAGCCCACCAATCATCTGGATGTGGACGCCAAGGACGTGCTGAAAGAGGCAATTCGCGCCTTTAAGGGAACGGTGCTGCTGGTGAGCCACGAACCTGAATTTTACAGCGACCTTGTAACCACAGTCTGGAATGTAGAGGACTGGACCACCAAGCTGATTTAAGGCACCACCGCACATTTCTAAGTGCGGGATTGCGCAGTCAGATTTTTTGCCAGATGTGTCAAAAAGCGCAGCAAATACTTTGTGTATTTGCGAGCATTTTTGGCGCATATGACGGAAAAGATGCAAGCAAGCGTGCGCTTAAGGCGCTAGCCGCGAATTGTGCGGTGTTGCCTTAAGGAAAATAAAAAGAGCGTGTGATCTATCTATGGTCACACGCTCTTTTTGATTCGCAGGGGTATATCGCACCATTATGCTGTTCGCTTAGAGAATCACGCCGTCACGGAAGATAGAAATCTCCTTGTAGCCGTTCTCCTCGCTCCGAGTGCGGACGCGGCCGGAGGCCACATCGAGCAAACAGCGGAAAAATGCGTCCGACACCTCGTCCCACGACGCGCCATCCAAAATCTGTCCGGCATTAAAGTCAATCCAGTGCGGCTTGCGGGCGGCCAGCTCGGAGTTGGACGACACCTTGATTGTTGGCACAGGTGCGCCGAACGGATTGCCGCGGCCGGTCGTAAAGCAGATAATCGTCGCCCCGGAGCAGGCCAGATTGGTGCACGAAACCTGATCGTTTCCCGATCCGGTCAGCAGATTCAGGCCGTTTTTCATTACCGGATCGCCGTAGCCGAGCACACCGACCACCGGCGCTGTGCCGCCCTTCTGCACACAGCCGAGCGACTTCTCCTCCAGCGTCGAAATGCCGCCCGCCTTGTTGCCGGGCGAGGGATTTTCATAAATCACCTGCCCGTGGCGAGTGAAATAGTCCTTATAATCGTTGATGAGCGAAACCGTTTGCCCGAAGGTTGACTCATCAACGCAGCGCGCCATCAGCAGCTGCTCCGCGCCGAACATCTCGGGCACCTCGGTCAGCACGCACGAGCCGCCGGTGCGCACCACGCGGTCGCACAGTCTGCCGCACAGCGGATTGGCCGTCACGCCCGAAAACGCGTCTGAGCCGCCGCACTTGAAGCCGACCACCAGCTTGGATGCGGGCACGCTCTGCCGCGCCAGACCGCCGACCGCTTCGTTCAGCTCGTCGAGCAGTTCCATGCCCGCCGCATATTCGTCCTCGACCTGCTGTGTGACGAGGAATTTCACGCGATTTTCGTCAACTTTGCCCAGATAAGGGCGAAAAACATCCAGATTGTTATTTTCGCAGCCGAGCGACAGCACGAGTACGCCGCCCGCGTTCGGATTCTGAATCAGTCCGGCGAGCAGCTTCATCGTCGTCGCCTGGTCGTCGCCAAGCTGCGAGCAGCCCATGTTATGGGGATAGGCGCGGACATCGTCAAACCGGTTGCCGAACCGCGCCCGCGCTTCGTCCGCCAACCGCTCAGCCGTTCGGTTGACGCAGCCGACCGTCGGCACAATCCACAGCTCATTGCGCACACCCGCCCGTCCGTCCGGACGGAGATAACCCTCGAACGTCGCCTGCTCCGAAACACCGTCGAAGGCTGCAAGCGCTGCCTTGTCGGGTTGATAGCCATAGTCAAGCTGCCCGTCAAGATTGGTTTTCAGGTTATGCGTGTGAATATGCGCACCGACATGGATGTCCTGCACGGCGCGGCCGATGGGACTGCCGTATTTCATCACATTTTCACCCGCCGCGATTTCGCGCAGCGCGACCTTATGGCCGAAGGGGATGTCATCCCGCAGGGTGACGGTCTGTCCGGCGACCTCATAGGTCTCTCCCCCGCACAAATCAGCGAGCGCGACCGCCGCGTCGTCGCCGTCATGCACCAGAATCAGGCCTTTTTTCATTGAAGTGCCTCCTTAAACGAGCGCCGCGACCACGTCACGCATCGGCTTTTGCTCCATCGCGGTGAGATAGTCTGCGACCGCGTCCGCAAGACCTGCCACCTCAGTCAAATCCGCACCGCCCCAGAAGGATTTGTGCGATAGCACCGCATCCGCAACGCCCGCCGCGTCCTTGTCTGCCCACAGGTCGGCGAAGAATGCGAGCACCTCGGTATCGTCCTTAATCTGATATGTCGTGCCGTCGACACGCTTTCCCATGTACGCGCCGTCCTGCATTTCACCCTGATAGAACTTGATGAACGCAGCAAGCGAGAAGGTCAGCGCCTGCGGCAGCTCGCCCTTTGCCTGCACATAGCCGATGAGGCTCGGCAAGCAGCGCGCGCACCACTTGGAGCACGAATTGAGCGAAATATCGAGCAGACGGTGCTTGATGTACGGATTGCGGAAGCGATCCTTCACGTCGGACGCGAACTGCATCAGCTCCTCCTTCGGCAGGTCAAGCGTCGGGATGACTTCCTCATAGAGCACCTTGTCGAGGTACTTTTCAAAAACGTCGTCCTGCATCATATCCAGCACAATGTCGTGACCAGACAGGTAAGCCGCAAGCACAGACGAGGTATGTCCTCCGTTTAGAATGCGCACTTTACGCTTTTTGTAGGGCGTCACGTCATCCGTCCAGATGACATGTGCGTCGGTCATGTGGATGGGCAAAAGATCGGCCCACTCTTTTTTGCCCTCGATGACCCAGAGGTTGAAAACCTCGCTGGTCACAATCACATCATCCGAATAGCCGTTTTTCTGCTCGAAATACTCGATTTGATCACGCGGATAGCCGGTGACGATGCGGTCAACCAGCGTCGAGCAGAAGTGGTTATCCTCGTCGACCCACCGGATGAACTCCTCGCCGAGCTTCCACTCCTCTGCGTATTGCAGCACGATGCGCTTGAGATTTGCGCCGTTGTTGTCAATCAGCTCGACCGGCAGGAACAGCAATCCCTTGTCCGCCGCGCCGCCGAACGCGCGAAAGCGTTCATACAAAAAGGCGCACACCTTGGCCGGGTAGGACTGCGGCGGCGTGTCGGTCGCCTTATCGCCCGCATGATAGGAAATGCCCGCCTCGGTCGTGTTGGAAATGACAACCTGCAAATCAGCTGAGCGCGCCATGTCCAGCAGCGCTTCGTAATCCCCATAGGGATTGATGCAGCGGG
Source organism: Butyricicoccus sp. Marseille-Q5471 (assembly GCF_951230135.1). Taxonomy (GTDB): domain Bacteria; phylum Bacillota; class Clostridia; order Oscillospirales; family Butyricicoccaceae; genus Agathobaculum. Next base: position 56,281 of record NZ_CATNVC010000011.1, read on the forward strand.
ACACCGAGGTAATCTGCTCAATCTTTTCGACCGGCTTGCCATCCTCAATGCCGCGCATCGCAAGGGTGTAGAGTCCGTCCTGCGCGTTGATTTTCTCGCCCATACCCTGCGCAATCGGCTGGCACAGCACGATGCTGCCCTGATACAGTCCCTGATGATTGGCCTTGTCGATCATCCAATCGGCAAAAGCGCGCAGAAAATTGCCCTCACCGAACTGAAGCACCCGTTCGGGATAGCCCGCAGTGTCCTTTTTTACGACTTCGTTAATCTTTTGCATCACACTATTCACCCTCCAATAAAAACGCTTTCTATCGTTTTGCCTGCTCTTAGTATATATCATGCATTCTCTGTTGTATACAACATATTTTGAGAGACTCCATTTTTCTGCGTTTTCCATGAAGGTTGGGCGCTTCGCTTGTGCAGATTTTCCAAGGCATTCATCGGTTTCCCACAGCAAAAAAACCGCCCCTTCCGGGCGGTTTTTTCTTACTTATATGCGTTCTGCGGTGTTTAGCAGCAGGTCAAATGTAGAATTTTTTGATGCAATCAAATGCGCGCGCATGGCTTCAGCAGCACTCTCCCAGTCCTTGCGCAGACAGGCCTTGACGATTCCCATGTGTTCCTCCATGGTGGCGTTCAGCCGTGCCCCGCTGACCTGTCCGGTCATGACCCGGAAACGGCGGTTGTGGGTGAGAATCTGCTCATACGTGCCGCGCAGAAAGCGGTTGGGCATGGCCGACACGATGGCGTTATGAAATTCATCGTCAATGGCAAAAAAGTCAAGATTTGAATAGGCCTCGTGCGGAATGGAGAGTTCATTATAAAAGCGCATTAGCGTCTCATCCGGTATGGTTGCGCCATAATTTCGAATCGTATAGGGTTCTAAAAGCAACCGAACCTCAAAAATCATATTGATATCAGCGATGGAAAGACCGGACACCATAATGCCCTTTTTCGGGATGATGGTGATGAGTCCCTCCTGCTCAAGACGGCTGAGCGCATCCCGAATCGGCGTACGGCTTGCGCCGATGTCCTCCCGCAGCACTTCTTCATTGAGCAGCGTTCCCGGCGCAAACTCGCAGGAGATAATCTTCTCCTTAATCATATTATATGCCTGCAGTTTTAAGCTTTCCTTTTTCATGGCACGCCTCCGGTATACATGTTTTGATACAGTAAGTATACTATACGTGCTTGTTTTTGTATAGCACGAAAGTATAAAAAGACCGTCCTCTGTGGAATTTGTATAACTTTAGCGAATTACATTGTGCGCATTTTACAAAATTCCAGAAAACGGACACGAATTGGTTGACAACATTACCATGCCATAGTATCTTTGATGTATACAACAGGGTATACAAACAACAGAGGGAGGACAAATATGAAGGCAATCTTCATCCAGGCTCCGGGCGAGGTCACCGTCAGCGAAATCGAAAAGCCGACCGCCCGAGAAGGCGAAGCGCTGCTTCGGCTGCTGTACGGCGGCATCTGCGGCAGCGACCTCGGCTCTTACCGCGGCGCGAACGCATATGTTTCCTATCCGCGCATCCCGGGTCATGAATTTTCCGCAGAAATTGTTGAGATTGGCGAGAACGACAAGGGGCTGCGCCCCGGTATGATTGTCACCTGCAACCCGTATTTCAACTGCGGCCACTGCTATTCCTGCGAGCGCGGACTGGTCAATGCCTGCACCGACAACCAGACGATGGGCGTGCAGCGCGAAGGGGCGTTCGCGGAGTACATCACCATGCCGATCGAGCGCATTTATGATGGCAAGGGTTTGCCGCCCAAGACGCTCGCGCTGATCGAGCCGTTCTGCATCAGCTACCACGGCGTGTCCCGCGCAAACGTGCAGCCGGGCGAAAAGGTTCTGGTGGTTGGCGCAGGCACAATCGGCGTACTGGCGGCGGTTGCAGCCAAGGCCAAGGGCGCGGAGGTCACCATTTGCGACGTGGCACCCGAAAAGCTGGACTACGCCTACAAAACCTTCGGACTCGACCACAAACTGCTGAACGTCTCACCCGAAGCCTTTGAACAGGGCGTCGCCGACCTGAGCGGCGGCAATGGCTTTGACGTGACAATTGAAGCGGTCGGCATGCCGCAGACCTTCCAAAACTGCATCGACGCTGCGTGTTTTGGCGGTCGGGTGGTGCTCATCGGCGTTTCCAAGCGCAATATCGATGACTTCTTTTTCACCATCATCCAAAAGAAGGAGCTCAACATTTACGGCTCGCGCAACGCAATGAAGAAAGATTTTCTGGAGCTGATTAACCTCGTGCGAGAGGGCAAGGTCGATTTGGAGAAAATCGTCACCAACGAATACAAATGGACGGACGCACCTGAAGCCTTTGCTAATTTCGCGGCGGGCGCGGGGCGCATGCTCAAGGTTGTATTGGACTTCACCGTGTAACGCGGTGTATCCTTAAAGTAAGACGAAGGGACACATCTGAAAGGGGATTTTATGATGAAACTGAAAAAGATTTTTGCGGTTATGACAGCGGGCGCGATTCTGAGCACAATGCTCGCAGGCTGTGGCGGCGGAGCAAGCGCGGACGCGGGCACGGACAATGCGGGCAGCACAGCGCCGTCCTCCGACCAAAAGGTCACACTACAGATCGGTTTTGAGAACTCCATCTCCGAACCGATTGGTCAGGGACTGGAAAAATGGGCCGAGCTGGTCGAGGAAAAGTCGGGTGGCACAATGGAAATCGTGCTTTATCCGGACTCTCAGCTGGGCAGCAAGTCCGAGCTGATTGACTCCATGCTGCTGGGCGAAAATGTTTCAACGCTGGCCGACGGCGCGTTTTATGCAGACTACGGCGTGCCGGATTTCGGCATCGTCTTTGCGCCCTTCCTGTTTGACAACTGGGATCAGTGCTGGACGCTGATCGAGTCCGACTGGTACAAGGAGCAGGAAGCGAAGCTAGAGGAAAAGGGTCTTAAGCTGCTCGCCTCCAACTGGGCTTATGGGGCGCGCCACACGCTGACAGTCAAGCCTGTCAACACAGTGGACGATCTGTCAGGCATGAAGATCCGCGTGCCCAATAACGAGATTCAGTCGCTCGGCTTTGATGTGCTGGGCGCAGCCTCCACTGGCATGGACCTGGGCGATGTGTACACCGCCCTGCAGAGCAAAACCATTGACGGCGCGGAAAACCCGCTCGCTACGCTCTACGGACGCAAGCTGCACGAGGTTGCCCCTAACCTGATTCTGGACGGACATGTGCTCAACTTCACCACCTGGGTCTGCTCGGCGGACTGGTTCAACAGCCTGACCGAGGAGCAGCAGAGCATCCTGATGGAAACCGGCAAGGAGGCTGGCGTTTACAATAACGAAGTGCAGGCCGCATCCGAGCAGGAATATCTGCAGAAGATGAAGGACGAAGGCGTTACCGTCGTCGAGCCAACCGAAGAGGTGCTGCAGGGCTTCCGCGACAAGGCGCAGACCTTCTACGACATGGGCGATCGGTTCGGCTGGTCGAACGGCCTGTATGACACGGTGCGAGCAGCAATGGGCGCTGAGTAAGGCAAAACGTCGAAAACCTAATTTATTATCAAATAATTGAGGGAGCATTTATGAAACAAGAGAAAAAACTGTCCTCCTTCCTTGGCAATCTGGACGTCTGGGTGGCTTCGGCCGTACTGGCGCTCCTGATTCTGCTGACCTTTGCCGGCGTGATCTGGCGCCGTGTGTTCGGCGCACCCTTCACCTGGCTGGAGGAGGTTCAGCTTGCCTGTATGGTATGGATTGTATTTGCAGCCGGCGGCGCCGCGTTCCGTTATGGCAACCACGTTTCCATTGAAATGGTCGTCGATCTGCTGCCCCAAAAGGCGCAGAAGGTTTGCGAGGTGTTTATCTCCGTGGTAGTGGTGGGTGTTATTGCATATTTATTCTACCAGAGCTTCGGCTTCATCGGCATCTTTGCAAAAAGCGGCCGCACCACGCCCATGCTGCACATTCCCTATATGCTGATTTACGGCATTGCGCCGGTATCTTATGTGCTGATGATTGTCAGCTGGTTCTATTCGCTCGTCAGGGGCATCAAATCGGAAGCAAAGGAGGCGGTTGAGGGTGAATAGTATTCTGATTGCGGCATCCATCGTAATGCTCGTGCTGCTGTTTCTCAAGGTTCCTGTTTATCTGGCCGTGCTAGGCGGCTCAGCGGTCTATTTTGTGTGCAACCCCAGCGCCAACGCGATTATCTTCGCGCAGCAGGCCATCACGGGCACAGAAAGCATTTCTCTGCTTGCCATTCCCTTCTTCGTATGCGCTGGCATCTTTATGAACTACACCGGCGTGACCAAGCGCATTATGGACTTCTGCTCAGTAATCACCGGGCGCATGCACGGCGGTCTGGCACAGGTAAACGTGCTGTTGTCCACGCTGATGGGCGGTTTGTCCGGCTCAAACCTTGCTGACGCCGCGATGGAAGCCAAAATGCTCGTGCCCGAAATGGAGCGCAAGGGCTTCTCCAAAGAATTCTCCTCGGTCGTGACGGCGGCCTCCGCCATGATCACCCCGCTCATCCCGCCCGGCATCGCGATGATTCTTTACGGCTGCATCGCAAACGTGTCCATCGGCAAGCTGTTTATGTCGGGACTCGGCATCGGCACGCTGCTGTGCGTGACAATGATGATTCTGGTGCGCTTTGTCTCGAAGAAGCGCGGCTATGAGCCGCTGCGCACCGAAAAGGTAACGCCCAAGGAGCTTGGCACGGCGGTCAAGCCTGCCATCCTGCCGCTCTGCCTGCCGATTATCATCATCGGCGGCATCCGTCTGGGCGTCTTCACCGCGACCGAGGCCGGTGCGGTCGCCATCATCTATGCGATGGTGCTCGGTCTGGTCTACCGCGAAATGAAGGCAAAGGATTTGGCACAGGGTCTGAAGGAAACCGTGTGCACAACCGCATCCATTATGCTGATTGTTTCGGCAGCCTGCGTGTTCTCCTGGATTTTGACCAAGGAACGCATCCCGCAGCAGCTTACCGAGTGGATTGTGTCGACCATCGACAACAAATATGTCTTCCTGCTCATCATCAACGTGTTCCTGCTGATCGTCGGCATGTTCATTGAGGGCAACGCCTCAATGATCATCCTCGTGCCGCTGCTCGCGCCTATCGCGGCCAGCTACGGAATCAATGAGATTCAGTTTGCGATGATTTACATCTTCAACAACGCCATCGGCGCACTGTCGCCCCCGATGGGCACGCTGATGTTCGTCACCTGCGGCATCACCAAATGTAAAACCGGCAAGTTCATCCGCGAAGCCGTGCCGTTTTACATATTGCTGATTATCAATCTGCTGCTCATCACCTATGTTCCGGTGTTCTCTACCGGCCTTGTCTCTCTCTTTTACTAATCTGCAGAGCGCAGAACCTCTTTTCTTAATTCTATTGATTCACAGCAAAACAAAACCGCCGATGAAAAATCGGCGGTTTTGTTTTATGCACAGTGCAAGGCAATTCAGTTGGCATTTGTCCGAGCGGCTTCTTTGGAATCCGCCCGATACGCTGCCTGTTGTTGCTTTAACGCTGCGAATTCCTCATCAATGCTGTTTTCTCCGGTTAAAATGCGGGAAAAGCCACTGCAAATAGCGCCTGCCATGCGTTGCTCCCCGCGCGAGGGTATGCCTCCGCATACGCCCGTGCGAGTTTGCAGCAACGCGTCGTCCAGTGCCGCGCCCATAAAATGTGTGCGGTAAATTTCCTCAATCTCTTCATCCATATAGGCGGGCATCATCTGCTCCTCGGCCATAATCCGCGCCCCCTCCTTGCCTGTGACAAAGCGGACAAACTCCCACGCCAGCTCAGTTTTCCGGCTGCTGCTGTTGATGCATACACTGGTAGGAACAACCGCGCACTGCGAGGCATCCATCCCCTCCCAAATCGGCTGCAGCGTCGCGCCCCAGCGAAAATTAAACAGACCGTCCTTAAAATTGCTCGCCAGATAGTTTAAGTACCACGTGCCGCCGACATACATGCCGTATCGTCCGGTTTCAAACTGCCGCTGCTGAATATTCTGCGCCAGACAGTCCCCGTAGAACGGTGTGGTACCGTCCTCGGACTGCATTTGCAGCATCAGCTCCAGAATCGGGCGCAAATGCTCCAAATCGCCGTCCAGATAACGGAACGCTTGTGTGCGTCCGGCCGCAATCCACTGAATTTCCATCGGCAGCGTCATCGCGGCATAGGTGTCCGGCTTGTCCAAGCGCTCCTGCAGTGCGAGCGCGGTTTGCTGATACTCCTCCCAAGTCATCTGCGCATCCGGATATGGAAGCCCGGCCTGATCGAACAAATCGCAGTTGTAAATCAGCACATAGCGATCCATTCGGTATGGAATGGCATACTGCACGCCGTCCTGCCGAAACGCTTCGATATACGGATACTCCGACGGCTGCACCCCATTCTGCCGCATCAGCCCGTCGAGCGGAAGGGCCTGTCCGCTGTCGCAAAGCTGCCCAAGCGTGGTCATGGTGCGGCAGAACATTACATCTACCTCTTCCTCGCTGGTCAGCAGCGATTCAAGCCGCTCATCATAATAAGCATCCGAATAGCTGATGACCTGCACCTCAACCGAGGGATACTTTTGCTCAAAGGCCTCGACCAAATGCCGGTCATAACTGGTGCGGTCGTAATCCCAGAGGGCGACGGTCAGCCGCTGCTTTTCCGCCTGTGCGCGCGGCCACAGATAAGAGTCCCCCGAGCAGCCGGACAGCAGTACCAGCAGCGTCAGACCCGCGGCGATTCGCTTGATAGGCAACTTTCTCGCTCCCTCTCCTGATTTCGGTATTCCCCCGGGCTCATGCCGGTCATCCGCTTGAAAATGCGGTTGAAATAGTACTTATCCTCATAGCCGACGCGATAGCCGATTTCATAGACCTTTTCATTGGTCGTGCGCAACAGAAGCATGGCCTGCTCGATGCGGCAGCGCGTCAAAAGCTCGGTATAACTGCATCCGGTGTGCTTTTTGAGCAGTGCACTGAGATAGGTCGGACTCAACCGCACCAGCTCCGCCGCCTGCTGCAGGGGCAGATTTTCCCGATACCGCGCGGCAATCAGCGCCTGCACCTCGGCAACTGCTGTTGAATGCCCAACCTCCCGCTCACGACCAACGAATGCGGACAAATCGCCGTGCAGCAGGTGCAGCCAATCGAGCATCTGCCGCAGACTTTCCAAGCCGACAAGCTGCTGATAATCGCGGTAGGAGTGCACCAGCACGCCTTGAATCGGCAGTCCGTTGCGCTCAAAATACTCCTGCAACATGTAAAACAGTTCAAGCGCGATACTGCACACGACCTCACGGCTCAGATTGAGCACGCGCAGGTCGTCGGTCAGCTGACGGAACATCAGTGCAAGCTTGTCGGCGTCACCCAGCATCAAACCGTCCTGCAGCATAGCGCGGACACCCGAAAGGCTGTAGGTCTCGTTTCGGATTTCGGGCAGGCGGTCGCTCCACGTAATCACGCTGTCATGGTCAATGTAGAAGCGATAGGACAGTGCCTCGATCGATTCGCGGTAGGCGGTCTGGATACCCGGAATCTCAGCCCGTCCCTTGCCCAAACCAATCACGCAGGAGATGTTCAGGTATTCATACAGCATGCTTTTCAGCCGCACCGCGGCCTTGCGCGCGAGTCCGTCGCACTGCTCCTCGGGATGCTCCTCCCGCGAACAGGCGAGCACGTGAAACTCGCCCGTTTTCCCGGCAAAGCTGTACGCCCAGAAATCACTGCCGACAATCTCCTCGGCAATGTTCATGACCGAAAAGCGCAGCGTATGAAATTCCTCGGCGGTCGTGTCCTCAAAGCGATACAATTCGCCGACCTTCAGCGCGAAGCAGTAAACCGGCGAGCGGTCAAGGCGGATGCCGAGCTCATCCATCGAGCGATGCAGCTGCGCTTCATCGGTGTAGAAGCTACTGACCACATCACGCAGAAAATTCTGTCGCAGCAGTGCGCGGCTCTGCTCCGTGGCAAGCGCGCTGCCGCTGGGCGCGCCCTGATTGAGCCCCTTTGCCGCGATCTCACGCAGGCAGCGCATCAGCTCCTCCGGGTCGAGATTGAGCTTGAGCAGGTAGTCCTCCGCCCCGAGCTTAATCGCGCGTTTGACAAGGCTAAAGTCGTCGTACCCGCTGAGCACGAGCACACGTCCGTCAAACTTGCGGCGCGACAGCTCCTCGAGCAGACCGATTCCATCCATGTCGGGCATTTTAATGTCACTGATGATGATGTCCGGATGACGCTGCTCGGTCAGCGCAAGCGCCTGCCGTCCATCCTTGGCTTCACCGACGAGCAGAAACCCGTTGCCCTCCCAGTCAATCAGCGACTTGAGCCCGACGCGGATGATTGTGTCATCGTCCACAATTAGAATCCTGATTTTACGCACCTTACCCCTCCTTTCCGTTTTTCATGCGCAGCACAGCCGTCACGCGGGTGTATTGCCCGACTTCGCTCTCAAACCTAAGACCGCAGTCCGCTCCGTACAGCATTTGCAGCCGGCGATGCACGTTGCTCACGCCGATGTGCCGTCCGTCCTCCTCGGGCGACGCGGTCAGGGACTGCAGCTGATGCGATGCAATGCCCGCGCCATCGTCCCAAACCGAGACCTCAAGCTTGTCCTCCCGCGCAGCCGCGCACACGGCAATCCGACCGCCGCGTCCCGCCACCTCGATGCCGTGCTGAATGGCGTTTTCAACCAGTGGCTGCAAAATGAAGCGCGGAAGCATGCAGTCTCCCAAGGCCGGGCTTTCCAGTGTAACCTCATACTCAATATTGCCGCGATAGCGAATATTCTGGATATACACATATTGCTCGAGCAATGCGAGCTCCTCGGTCAGCGTCACGGTTTCATCCGCACTGCCGAGACTCGAGCGCAGGATGTTGCCCAGCGCTTCCGTCATATTCTGTATGCCGCGCGCGCCCTGCATGCTTGCCATCATTTTGATTGAATTGAGCGTATTATAAAGGAAATGCGGGTTAATTTGCGCCTTGAGCATGCGAATTTCCGCCTTGCGTTTGTCTTCCTCCTGCTGCATGCGCTCGTCAATCAGCCTCTCAAGATCATGCTGCATTTTGCCGATGCTTTCTTCCAGGCACACCAGTTCATATTCGCTGCCGCAGGCAAGCTTACGGCTGAAATCGCCCTGTGCGATGTCGTCGACTGCCTCGACCATACGGCTGATTGGCCGCGTGAACCTGCCCGACAGGTAGCCGGACAGCACGACCGCCGCCAAAACCGCAAGCAGCAGCGTCAGTACCGCCGCACGTCCCAGTACGATAATCTGCTCGTCCATCTGAGCGGCGGGCACGGCATCGACCAGTATCCACGAGGGCGCAGTGCTCCAACCGCGGAAAAAGACGTGGTTTTCTCCGCCCAACCGCTCGGAAAAGGAAAAATCGGTCTGGTTTTCACGCAGACGGGCAAACAAATCGTTCTCCATCGCGCCGGACGACTCTGCCCAGCGCACATTGGACGCGAACACCTTACCCTCCGCGCTCATCAGACAGATTGCGTCGTTTTCCAGTTCCATCGCGCTCAGGCACTCGCGCACGAACAAATCGTCCCGAAACAGAATGACCAGATAGCCCAACGTGCTGTCTATGCGCTCGTCCTGAATCCGCTGACAATAGGGCAGCACGGCCTTATTCCGCGACAGGGACGTGAAATTCTCCCGAATCTCCTCCCAGCGGGCACGTTCCGCAGATGCATCTGTGCAGAACGCGTGACAAAGCGCCGAATAATCCACGAGCGATGCTTCTACGCCCACGCGGATGTCGAGACCGTTTTCACCGATCAAAAACAGCGACAGCACCGATTCCGTAACCGGAACATAGCGGAACTGTGTGTTGAGCTCCTCAATCACCGCCCGTTTTTCCGGCGAAAAACGCTGTGCTTCCTCGGGTGCAGACTGCATCAGCGCGCGCACCATCTCATTGCGGCAAAGCTGGTTTGCAAACTGCTGTACCTGCCGTGCCTGTCCCTCAACCATTTCAATCGCGTGGCTGATTGACTGCTCTCTGCTGCGGATGGTGTTTCGCTCAATCAGCGATTTCTGCGAGGTGAAGTAGTATACGCCGAGCAACAGCGAGGAAATGACCGCGACCAGTACAAAGTACACCATCAGCTGCCGCTTGAGCGTTCGCTTTTTCGTCTGTGGCCGCATGTTCGTCCCCCTCATCCGCTTTTGTTCATTGTAGCATTATCCGAGTAAAATGAAAAGCGCGGGCTGTGCTGCCCGCGCTTTCCCGGGACCAAACCTGGTTTGTCCCTCCCTCTCTTCTTTTTCCTTGTGCGTTATGCGGTGTACGTCAGCACGCCCGCGTCGTTTCTGCTGAAATGCGAGAACCAGTCGTTCCAAACGCGCGCCGAATGCTCCGGCATGGTCGCGTGCGGCATATAATCGACGATTTCCGCGCGCAGCATGGGCACACCGTCCTTCTCATACGTCAGCGTATACCAGCGGCCGTCCTGCGTGTAGGCGCTGTTGTTTTTCCAGTTCGCGCCGACTGTGCTCCAGTCAATCGAGCCGTCGCAGCCGTTCAGGGCGAACCACTTTTCGAGCGTTTTGCCCGAATTATTTGCCTGTGTGGGCGGAACAGGGCAGATTGCATGCTCGGTACCGCCCTCGGTGCCTGCCGCGATGTAAACCGGCACGCCGCCGGCAGCCGTCATGGCCTGCTCGTCCAGGCTGTCGTAAACGTAGTCCTTGAAAATAAAGCCTGACAGCGGTGCGACTGCCGCGAACATATCGGGGTTGCTCAGGGCAAGTACATGGGTCATCTGCGAGCCCCACGAATGGCCGGTCGCATAGACGCGGCCAAGATCCACGTCGTACGTTTGATCCAAATCGGCCAGCATAAACTCAAAGAAGCCAATATCGTCCATGCGGGTGGGATCCTGCGACAGATTCCACGCCGGGAAGGGTGCGTTGCCGTTATCCGAAATGTTGCCGTTGATTGCGGAAGGATAAATAATGATGCACTTTTCTGCGTCTGCAACCTTGTGCCAGTCGGACTGTCCGGCGTACACGCCGCCGTTCAGCGTATAGCCGTGGCTTGCAAATACAACGGGCACATCCTGCGTCGATGTGGTCACGCCATCCGGCACATAAACATACCACTCGCGCATCCAGCCGCCGACCTCTTCGTAATGGCGGGTCATGTCCAAATCGGCAATCGGGTCAAGCGTCATGCGCAGATCGCCGCCCGGGTCGGCCATCCAGCGGCGCACACCGAACAGGAAATCGTTCCAGACAGTGCTTTCGAGATTGGCGGGCGCGCTCGCGCTCTCCCAGATGCGGTAGGCTTGCTTGTCGCGGTTGTCGGCGAATTCCTCTGCTCCCAGCGCGTCTGTACGGACATATTTGGTGATACCGTTGTCCACCGTGCCGTCTTCGGTGATTTTATCTGCGGTCTTCCAGTAACCCAGCGTATCGGGGTCAGTGGTCGTGCCTTCATTGATAATCCAGACCGGCAGCGGCAGCGTATTCTTCGGAATGACGCTGTTTTCGTCCGAATAGCCGTTCAGGCTGGTCGCCATTTTGGTGTTATGCGCGGCAAGCCAAGTATCATCCGCTGCGTCTGCGCCGACCGTGGTCAGTCCTGCCCAGACGGCTGTCTGATCCATCGCGGCCATCTGCGCGATGGTGCCGCCCGCGCCGTAGCCGACCATATAGTTTTTCGCCTCATGGATGCAGTACATCGTGCGGCCGGAGGCGGCGGCGTAAACCTTGTTGACATACTCAATGTCCGCGGCAAGATTGTCATACGTCAGGCCGTCCAGACCGATGACGATGAACTTCTCCTGCTGCTTAGACCAATCAGCGTCAATGGCCTCAGTATCCGTGCTGTCGGCCAGTGCCGTCCACTTTGCAAGCGTTTGAGCCGCTTCGCCCTGATCGGGCAGCACGAATACGCCCGCATTCGATTCGCGTGCGCCATCCGGCACGTAGGAGGTAAAGGTACGGGTCGAGCCGTCGTCCATTGATACGGTTTCGGTATGTGTGCCCGCGTAGAGCGTTGCATAAGGGTTCATGCGGTCAATCGCGGTGCGCACGGTCAGGGTATAGGTCTGCTTGGTGCTGCCGTCTCGCGCGGTGACTTCAATCGGGATTTCCCGGTAGCCGTTATGCAGCTCGACAGTCGCCTTGACACCGCTGAGGGCCTTGCCGTCTACCTTGACGCTCGCGCCGGACGACATCGCGGTCGGATAAACATCCACCGATGCCGTGCCGACAGGAACTTCGGCGACCAGCGCGTTCTGTGCGCCGACTGCCGAACCGTCGAACGCGTGTGTGCTCGACAGGCCAACCATCCGGTTTTCTGTCTCGCCTGCGACCGTGGTCTTGAGATTGGCAAGCTCGGATACCGTCATGTAATCCTGTCCGCCCAACGCGGTCGCCTTCTTGCCGTTCATCACGATGAAGTGTCCGGTGCCGCCGTTTGCGTAACGGTCACCTGCGAAGGAGGCGCCGTCCGAGCTTGCGGTGTTGCGGACGGATACGCGCATCGCCTTGTCCGGGCCGTAATCGACGATGTTCTGCGCCGCTGCGATGACCGTATCCAGATGACCCGTCAAATCGCTGATGACATAGTCGTCATGGCCGGTCCAGGTCTGCATTGCATCGAGGTCAATTTCACCCGCAGCGTCAAGCGCGGTCATCTTGTCCTTGAACACGCGGATGCTCGACAGCAGCACGCGCACGTCATTGGACGCAAGCGTGAGCGAATCGGCGACGCTGCGGCGGTTGCAGCCAAGCGCATCGGACGAGTAGAGAATGTTATGCGTCTTGTCCAGCAGCAGCATGCTGCCGGGCGTATGGCCGGGTACAAAATAGTTTTCAAGCTCAACGCCGCCAAGGTCAAAGGTGAAGCCTTCGTCGATGAAGGTGAAATCACTGTCCTCGACCGTTTTGTCGTTGATGAACAGTTTCGCCATCGCCAGATCGTTTTCGTTCATATAAACCGTGCGGTCTGCGTCGACGAAGTCACCGATCTGCGTGGTGTGGTCGGGGTGCCCGTGGGAAATATAGAGGTCGACCTCACTCGTGTCCGCCAGCGTGCTGGCATAGGTATACAGGTCTTCCGCACCGGACGGCGCCATGCCCGCGTCAATCAGCAGCGCCTTGTTTGCGCCCTTAATCAAGTACATTTTATCGCTGTCATAATCGATGACCTGCCAGACCTTCATGCCATCCTGCTCGTAAAGCACACGGCTCTTGTGCGCGTTTTTGCTCATACGGTCGATGGTATATTGGAAGGTGACAACGTCGCTGTCGTCCATGCCCGCCTTTGCGGCATAGGCCTTGAGGGTGACATTGGTCTGTTTGGCCGCGCCGTCCCAGCTGTCGCCGGTGTCGTCCGCGATTGCGATCAGCTCGGCAACGTCCGCGCCGCCAGCACCCGATGCGGCCTTAAACTTGGTCTGGTCATACACCTTGGCGGTATTTGAGGTCTTGGGGTCGGTGCCGTCAAGCGTATACTTGACGGTCGCGCCCTCGGTGTCCGAAAACAGCGCCATATACTGCGTTACCGTGTAGGTGCCCGTCGTATCGGGGTAGAACGGGTCTTTATAGTTGTCGTAATCGGTATAGGTGACCGGCGCCGCCGCCTTGACGGAGGCGTCCTTGTTCACCTTGACCGTGTAGGTTTTGGTGTCCGTGCCGTTCGGCGCGGTGCAGACGACGGTAAAGGTGTTTTCCGCCGCGGGCAGTTCGACCGTGACAGCCTGACCGGACGGTGCAGCCTTGCCGTTTATCGTAACCGTGCCCTTGGTTGCAGCCGCAGTCGGAACAATTTCAATGGTTGCGGCCGAGGTGCCGACGGTGGCAGTAAAGGTCAAATCAGTCTTGCGGCTTGGGGCGGTGCCGTCCGTCGGATACTTCCAGTTGACATTGATGCCGAAATTCGGGTCGTCCCACAGCAGGTTGCCAGACTCGCCCGGCATATGCACGGACAGGTTTGACAGATCCGCGAGCTTGTCCTGATTACCGTCGCGATAACCGTCTGACAGGTAGTTGGTCAAATCCACATTGATTCCTACCCAGTTGATGTCGTTCAGCCGGTCGCCGACCACGACAGTACGAGTGGTTTCGATTAGGCTGGCCATTGTGCGCAGGGTCGGGGTCATCGAATCCTTACCCTCGTCAACGACCCTCTGTGTCGCGGCCATCAGATTGTCAAGATAGCTGCCCTGACCGTCGAGAACCACGTCGTTGTGACCAGTCAGAATGCGCTTTACCGTGCCGAGACTTTCAATGCGCTCAAGTGCGATTTGAAGCGAGGACAGATAAACGTCCATCGGGTCTGCAAAGATGTATGGATTATTCAAACTTGCAAACTGCATCCAGAAAGAGTCGGTGACATGTGCGCGGTTGTTGCCGATCTGATCGGTCGAAAACAGGTTGCCGGTTTTGGTGTCGAACAACATGATACCTGCTACCTGATGACCGGGCAGCTCAATTACATCGAACTTAGTGCCGCCGAGGTCATAAACATCGCCGTTTTTCAGCAGGCTAATCTGCGCCTCATAAGCGGCATTTGCTTCGGACTGGTTCTGATAGGTACCGGACTCCACGCCGTATTTCAGCACGAAGTCGCGAAGAACTTCCTTGCCGCGCTGGTTGACATAGACCTTTGCGCCAAGCGCCTTATTTTCCTCGCACAGGAACTGGTGCGTCATTTTTACATGGTCGCCATGCGGATGACCAATCACAAGGTCAATGGGCTTGCCAGGGCCGACGATTTCACGTGCCCTTTCGTACAGCTGCGCCTGGTCATTAACGTCAAACAGGCCTGCGTCTAGAACCATGGCGCGATTTTCGCCCTCTACCAGATACATTTTGTCGCTGTCGTAATCCTGAATGAGGGTGACATTCGGGACGTCTTTGCCGTTCCAGTCCTTGGGCGCACTAACCTTGAGTTCGTGGTGTGGAATACTGGTGACGGTATAGTTCCAGTTCGAAACCGTGCTTGTCTTTCCGTTCTCGACTGCGATGGCCTTGATGTTATACGTATTTTCCACCGGGCCGTCCGCACTGGCTGCGGGCCGCGCAATCTCAATCTGACCGTACTGGTAGGTTTCAAACTTGGTGCTCGCGGTCGTCGGGGTCGGCGCTGCGTCCGCACCCTCCGCGATTTCATAATAAATGTCCGCGCCCGACTGTGCGGTCAGCGTGACGGCGTAGGTCATGTCATAGTCGAACACACCAAGACTTGCGGAGGTTTCCTGTCCCTTGGGCAGCGGATATGCGTCCGGTGCGGAGGGGGCGGAAGAACCACTGCCGCCTGAGCCGCCCGTCGTCGAACCGCCCGTTGCTGTGCCGGTCGTCTTGAGCGTCGAGCCGCCGATTTTCACAACCGTACCCTCTGTCTTGCCGCCATCCAGCGTGACTTCGCCGGCCTTGCCGCCCAGAATCAGTCCGCACTTGATGGTCACGCCCTTGAGCACAACGTTCTCCGCCTTGACAATCACAAGACCGTCGCCGACCGAGGCAACCGTGCCCGACTGTACAATGTAATCCGAAATCATGTTGTCGAGCAGTTGAATGACCTCGGCACGGGTGATATTGGCCTGCGGGTCAAACCGGTTTCCCGTCTTGCCGCCGACGTAACCCTTCGCCGCGAACGACGCCACGCTCGGCATCGCCCATGAAGAGATCTGCGCATCGTCCGCAAACCCGGCCGATGTGCCGGCTGCGTTGATTTTCAGCGCACGTGCCATGACGCACACCGCTTCCTCACGCGTGATCGGATCGAGCGGACGAATCGCTCCGTCGTAGCCCTGCATGACACTTTCACGCGCCGTGCGGAGCACCGCGTCGGTGTAGTAATCCTCCGGCAGGTCGGTAAAGGTGTTTGAGCCTGCGGTCTGATAATCGAGCAAGCGGTCTATGACAACCGCCATATCCGCCCTTGTGATCGACTGATCGGGCTGAAACCGGCCGTTATAGCCGCGAATCAGTTCATATCCGCTCCATTTTTCGATCACGCTCTCCGCCCAATGACCCTGCGTGTCCTGAAACACGCCCGCCGCGCCTACTGACGGTACCATCACCACCAGCATCACGACTGCCAATACAAAAGATAGCGCTCGTTTTACTTTCATGTTCTTCCTCCTCTTCCACTTCAGTCCCTTGCTGTTACGCCATCATTATATCGAGCCGACGCATTTGTGGAAATGCAGGGAAAACGGATTTGTTGTCCATATCCATGATTTTACCCCCACACCTTGCAAACATCATCCGTGCTCGTTGCACAAATCAGTGATTTATTGTCTTTTAATAGGTTGGTAAGATGCTTACGTGGCTATCGCCTTTTATATCGCAGTTGTGCGCTCTGTGTTTAAGACAGAAAAAAAATCCGCATCTCACATTGCTGCAAGATGCGGATAATGAAGATTTTTCCCTGTGTTTTCGATACTTTTCCAAGCTCTGCGATTCCGTTAGCGGCGTGTGGGCTGTCCGGCCATTTTGGCACGCAGCCATGCTTCATCAATCGGGTCGATGACATTTGCTTCGACCGTCAGGAAGGTTGAAGCCATCGAAGCCGCATGCTGCAGCGCAACGCGTGCAACCTTCGCCGGATCTACGATGCCGGCATCCCTCATGGTGACATACTGACCGGTCAGCACATCAAATCCGATTCCATTGCCCTTCTTAATCGCTTCGGCAGCAACCACATTCCCGTCATACCCAGCGTTTTCCGCGATTTGCTTGATGGGCTCATCCAATGCTCTTGCAATCAGCTGTGCGCCAACACGCTCATCGCCTTCCAGCTGCGCCGCATATGCCTGCACCGCCGGAATGGCACCGCAAAGCGCCACGCCGCCGCCTGCAACGATGCCTTCGTCCAACGCGGCACGAACGGCATTGAGCGCATCCTCAATCCGCGCCTTTTTGTCCTTCATTTCCAGCTCGGAAGCTGCTCCGACCGAGATGACCGCCACTCCGCCTGCGAGCTTGCCCAGACGTTCCCGCGCGCGGTCTGCTGCAAATTCGTCCTTTGCTGCCGCAAGCATGCCGCGCAGCTTTTCGATTTCCTCCGCAATTGCCGCTTTATCGCCGGCGCCGCCGACCAGCACGGTTCGATCCTTCATCACCGTGACCTTTTCGGCCTCGCCCAGCATCTCCACGGTCGCCTTGCTCAGGTCATAGCCGGTTTCCGCCCGCACAACCGTAGCGCCGGTCAGCAGGGCCAGCTCGTCAACCAAGGCTTTTTTTCGCTCGCCGAAGCCCGGCGCCCGCACCGCAACCACATCAATCGCGCCCTGCAGCTTGTTGATAATCAAAGCCTTCAGCGCTTCTCCCTCTACGTCCTCGGCGACAATCAGCAGCTTTCTGTTGCGCTGCGCAACCTGATCGAGTATCGGAATGACATCCCGCATGTCGCTGATTTTCTTATCCGTAAACAGGATATAAGGATGCTCCAGAACGGCTTCCATCTTCTCGGTGTCGCTTACCATATGTTCTGAAAGATATCCTTTATCAAACTGACTGCCCTTGACAATGCGGTAGGTGGTTTCCATTGTCTTGGATTCCTCAATGGTAATCACACCGTCTCGTCCCACCTGCTCCATGATTTCACCAATCATTTCGCCGGCTTGCTCATCCGCACCGGAAATGGCGGCCACCTGTACAATATCCTTTTTGTTTTCCAATTTATATGCATTCCCGCTGATTGATTTCACAGCCACATCCACAGCGCCCTGAATGCCTCGGCGGATGCCCATCGGGTTTGCTCCGGCCGCCATATTCTTAATTCCTTCGCGAATGATGGGCTGCATCAGCAAAAGCGCCGTTGTTGTGCCATCACCGACTGCATCGTTCATTTTTGTTGCAACTTCTTTGAGCATCTGTGCGCCCAAATTTTCTGTGATATCGCTTAGTTCAAAATCTCTTGTCACACCCGAACCCTCGTTTGTGAGGATCGGCTTGCCGGAGGGGCCGTTGACAAGAACGTTTCTGCCCCTCGGACCTATCGTTGTTTTTACTGCGTCGGTCAATTGGTCCATGCCTGCCTGCAGTCCGTTTCTGGCATCATCGCCGTAGTATAAATCTCTCGCCATTTTAACATCTCCCTGACGGCTGTCGGCCAAATAGGCACGCGGCTTTTCGCCGCATGCCTACCGCCTCACCACTTACCTATTCTTTCAAATCAGACCTTTTCTTCTACCAGCTCCCGTTCCTTTACTTCTTCCAATTTTTCATCCTCTTGGAGAATTTCTGCCCGCTCTTCCGCTTCCTGCAGCGCAATAATCTGCGCGTGCAGACCAATCCGATCATCATGCTTGAGCCACTTCAGCAGCCCAATCATGGTTCCTGCCAGAATAACGAGGAAGGGCGCCGAAATAATGATTGCAATATTTTTAATCGCCGTAAACTGCGCACCGGCCAGAATAACCGACATCGGAATGATTGCAAGCAGCACACAGAAGAACAGACGCAGCGCCATTTTCGGCGTGCCTCTCTTCGTTACTGTTTCGGCAAGCGCCAGAGAAGCGGAGTCCATGGACGGGGCTACAAACCCCACAATCAGAATCAGGATCAGCAAGGGCAGCAGCGTACTGCCAAGCGGCAGCGCCTTCAAAATGCTGTAAATTGCAACGTCGCCTACATTGCTGGCCACCAGGCCAATCACGTCTACCTCGCCGCTCAGCTGCGTAAAGATAGAGAAGCTGCCGTTGACACCGAAAATCGCGATACCTCCGGCCGTCATGATGAACATCGTGTAAATCGCGACCTCCCGGATGGTTCTGCCCTTGGAAACCTTCGCAATAAAGATACCCATCATTGCTACGTAGTTGAGATAGAAGGCCACAAAGTAAATGGTCCAGCTCTCAACAAATCCCGTATTGTTAATAGGATCGGTAAACAGCGCCATTCTGGGCAGTTTCTCCAGCATGTGACCAAAGGAGTTGACGATGTTCTTCAAAATGAAGGTCGTCGGCCCCATGAAAAGCACATACAGCAGGAAAACGACACAAACAATCGAAGCGATGTTGCTAATTGTCTGCATGCCCCTTTTGGTGCCTAGGAACGAAGTAATGGTATAAACGATTGCTATAAATACTATAACACCAATCTGCACCGCAGGGGTAGCCTGAATTCCAAATAATTGTGTCAGACCGCCGGTTGCAAGCGGCACGGCCAGACCCAGCGAAGAGCTGAGCGCGCCCAGAATGCCGAAGATAACCAGAAAGTCAATGACCTTGCCGATGACCTTCTTGCCCTTGACCTTTTCGCCCAGCATCGCGCAGCAAACCGCGCTCGTCTGGAAGGAAGAGACCTTTCTGACATACACGCCATAGGCGATTGCTACGCCCATGATGGTGTACATGGACTGGTTAACAATGCCCCAGTGGAAAAACTGATATCCAAGCGCCGATTCCATCGCCTCAACGCTTCCTGCTGCCATGCCAAGACCCGGCGCCTGATAATAGCTCGCCCATTCGGTAAACGACCAATACAGAGCGGCGGAAGCAAGCGATGCCAACAGCATCATCGAAAAATAACTGAAATTGGAGTATTCAGGCTTGCAGTTTCCAAGCCTTACCTTTCCGTATTTGCCAAAGCAGAAATAAAGTCCAATGGCAAATGCCACGAACGCGATAACTTCAAAAAATGGTCCAAGTCCCGAAATCATCATGTTAAAGAATTTGGTGATGGCGTTTAGTGTGCCATCGGGATTCAATATCATGAAGGCGATAAATGCGATAAGTATTGTCACGCTGAGAACGATAAGGCCAACTTCTACATCTGAATTCTTGCTTTTTTTCGGATTATTTTCCATAGTGTTGCTCGCCTCCCCATACTGGTATCTACAGTCATGTTATTAAAAGCGATCTCATGAGGTCTGTGATTGGTCTGCTGGTTCTGTTCTCTACATCATACCCTACATATACGGACTCGCACAAGAGGATAAGTTCCTCTTCGCCCTGACGGTATATTTCAAAGTACATGGTAAAGCTCTTCCGACCAATCTTTATTTTGCTGATACCGACTTCAAGCATGTCTCCTTCATAGGCACTTGAAACAAATTCATAGGTGGACTTTTTGTGACACACCTCCGAGCCATGCTTTTCTGCAAGCTCTCGGTAGGAGTACCCTCTGGAACGAAGAAATTCGTCAAACGCCAAGTCGGTATATGCCACATAATTTCCATTGTACACAATGCCCTGTCTGTCTACTTCTCCGAAGCGGACCCGAACCGGGCAGAAGAAAATGCAATCATGTCTCATTTTGGCTCTCCTCGCTTCTTTCTGTTCTCCTTGATTTTCTTCAAGCGCCTTAATGCCGCATTCGAATTCAAAGAGCGTTTTCTTACCCGGTGCGTCAGCGCACCAAAGGCACAGACATCTACGCAGTATCCACAGTTGATGCATGTCTTAAATGCATTGCTTACCGCCTTTGGATAACCGGCTTCATCCGTCGTAATGACGCGCATCGGGCAAATATCAACACATGCATTGCATTTTACGCATTTTGTTTTATCCGAAGAAATCAGTTCCACAGAAATATCCCTTTCAAAAAATCCATCTAACACTCTTTTGCCTTTTCTTCAGGCAATGAGCATCAGATGGATTATTCGTCACACCCAAAACAATCATCAACCTGCTTGATGCACCGCACCATCTGCGATCAGGCAATCAATCCTCTCCTGACTGTACCCCAGTCCCTTAAGAATCTCGCTGCTGTTCGCCCCAGGGAAACCTGCCGCTGAAGCATCCGGATTTACCGGTGTTTTGCTGAAAAGGATGGGCGTATTCGTAACGGTATACTCGCCTACGCCAAGCTGATTGACTTTGGTTATTACATTGAGTGCTTTTGTTTGTGGGTTGTTATCAAACTCCTGCAGCGACTGCACCGCGGCCGCAGGCACGCCCGCTTCTCTCATCAGGCTTTCAATCTCATATCTCCCCATGACGCTCGTTGCCTGTTGTATTTCCGCAATCAGCGCGTCCCGGTTCTGCACCCGCAGCTCATTGCTGCAAAACCGTGCATCTGCCGCAAGAGCGTCCAGCTTTAGCGCGCGGCAAAGCGCCTGCCACTCTTCGTCCCGGGTCACGGCAAATACCACATTGCCGTCACTTGCTGTAAATTCACCGTAAGGCGCATACCACGTATAATGGTTTCCGCTTCGTTCGGTAAATTCTCCTGTCAGAGAATGCTCAAGCACCGGTGACTCGCACATATAAAATGCACAGTCGAGCATGGCGATGTCCACGCGAAGTCCCTTGCCGGTTTTCTGCTTATGGAGCAATGCCATAGACAGTCCGCGCAGCAGCTGCAGACCTGCCCAGGTATCGCACATCGAAAAACCGGGCTTAATCGGCGCGTCGCCCGCCTGACCGCTCTGCGCCACAAGTCCGCTCCGCGCCGCAGCAATGATATCCATGCACGGCAGATGAGACAGCGGACCGTATGTACCAAAACCGGATATCGATCCGTAAATCAGGCCGGGATTTACCTCAAGCATCTGGTCATAACCGATTCCCAGCTTTTCGAGCGTACCCGCCTTGAAGTTCTCTATGACGATATCTACCTGTGCGACCAGATCCAGAACAACCCGCTTGCCCTCTTCCGCCCGCATATCAATAGCAATTCCCTTTTTCCCCCGATTGTATTGGCAAAAATATAGACTGACATCGTTGACGTACGGTCCATATTCACGGGATATATCGCCCGCGCCGGGGCGTTCGATTTTGATGACCTCTGCCCCCATATCTGCCAGCATCATACCACAGAACGGCGCAGATAAAACTTGAGAAAAATCAAGAACTTTAATCCCGTTGAGAGGTCCCTTCTTCATGTTTCACTCTCCTTCACTCGTATTCTCAGGCCTATCCGGCAGCACCTAGATGATGCCTTCATGCTGCAGCTGCTGAAGCGCTGCGGAATCCATTCCCAACGCGGCATACAGCTGCTCGTTCTGTTCTCCAACGCCCGGTGCCGTGCGCAGGGGTTCCTCCTCCTGGCCGACAAACTTGACCGGCTTGCCCGGCATTTCTAGTTCGCCAAGATTAGTATCCTCTACGGAAACAATCATGTTTCTCACCTGCAGCTGAGGCTGTTGCAGCGCTTCCTTTGTTGTGCTGCACATTGTACCCGGAATCAGCGTGTTGTCGCAGATATCTGCAATTTCCTGCATGCTGTACGCGGAAAACAGCTCCTCCAGCTTCACGCGGAGATCGCCGAAATAGTGGTAGCCTCGGACGAGGTTGGAGCAATACAGCTCATCATCCTTCCATTCCGGACGACCGAACGCATCGCAGAATTTCGCCCACTGCGCATCCGAAGAAATACCCATTGCAACATAGCCGTCCTTGCATTTCAGGATATCATATGGGTTAATCAGCGGATGGGCATTGCCGGTGCGCATGGGATCTTCCTGCTCTGCGCCATAGGTAATGACCTTATCTTCCGAAATGGCAATGGCAGAACCGCAAAGCGTGGTTTCTACCATTTGGCCTTCTCCCGTATTTCTCGCGTGATAAATCGCCAGACACAGGGCGGAAGAAAGGAAACTGGCCGCATAACGCTCCGCAATGGAAAAGCCGATTCGGGTCGGCGGGTTTTCCGGGAAGCCGGTGAAGTGCATTACGCCGCTCTTCGCCTGCGCAATCAAATCATACTGAGGAACATCGGCTCCTTCGCCGGTTGAGCCGTATGCTGAAATGCGTCCATATACGAGAGATGGTTTTATAGCTGATAAGGTTTCATATCCCAAGCCAAGTTCCTGCATCATGTTGGGAGGGAAATTTTCTAAAATGACATCGGCCGTAGCAACAAGCTTTTTGAAAATTTCCTTTCCATCAGGATGCTTTAAATTGAGTGTGATACTCTTTTTTCCACGATCGCGGAAGGCGTGATGGATACTGGCACCATTTTTCAATGGTGCCAGCGTCCTCAACGGATCTCCTGCTGGAGACTCTACTTTAATAACCTCCGCCCCGTAATCAGCCAATTCCATCCCGCAGTAACCGGAAAGTGTCATTAAATCGAGCACTTTTATGCCTTCTAAAGGAAACATAGCAACCTCCTATTACTGTGAGAAGAATACTCTACGGTGGTTTTACTCTTCGTACGCCCAGCCGGTGTACAGCTCTACGCCGCGCTTCTTGATCTGGCCGCCGATAACGTTGCGCTGAATCTCGGAAGTGCCTTCCCAGATACGGTCAACGCGCTGGTCACGCCACAGACGCTCTACCGGATTCTCTCTCATGTAGCCGCGACCGCCCAGAATCTGAACGCCCTTGTCGGTAACACGGTTTACCATCTCGGAGCACCACAGCTTGATCGCGGAAGCTCTTGCATGCTTCAGCTTGCGGTCCATATCGCCGGAAATCTCCCAGCATACACGGTACAGCAAGCTCTTCGCTGCCATGATATCCATGGTCATGTCAACCAGCATATGCTCGATGACCTGATAATCGCGGATGACACGGCCGCCCTGAACGCGCTCTGCCGCCCATTCGTTCGCAACCTTAAGTACGCGCTCTGCACCGCCTACGCAGCGTGCCGCGATGCCCAGACGAGCTTCTACGAACCAGTCCTTGGTCATATTGAAGCCTTCGCCGATGCCGAGCAGAATCTTGGACTCGTCAACAACGACGTCCTCGAAGGTGAATTCGGGATGCTTAAACGCAAAGTGATGGGTAAACTCAGGCGTACGCTTGACGCTGACACCCGGTGCGTCCTTCTCAACGAAGAATACGGTCGCCTTGTTCGGGTCGCCGTCGATGTGTGCATGCACCAGAATGAAGTCAGCAACGTTACCAACGGTTACGTACCACTTCTCACCGTTGATCTTGTAGCCGCCGTCGCACTTAACAGCAGTCGTCTGGCACTGGGACGGATCGGAGCCTGCGTCAGCTTCGGTGATGGCGTATGCATCGCGGCGCTTGCACTGGCAGGTCGGAATCAGATATTCGTCGATCTGCTCCTGCGTACCGAACTTCATGGGGTAGGAAGGCTGCGGAACCGCATCCCAGATAGCGCCGGTCGACATACCGAGCTGCTCGCTGACGAGCATCTGCTCAAACAGGGTCATGCCCTGGCCGCCATGCTCCTTGGAATGGTTGGTTGCATTAAAGCCCCACTCCATAACCTGATTGTTAATGTATTTGTGTGTTTCAGGAGTAATACCATTGTTCTCCTCGCACTCCATCTCGTACGGGAACAGTACCTGCTCGGTAAACTCTCTTGCCTTCTCCTGCAGGGCGCGATGCTCTTTGCTCAGCGTGAAATCCATAGTAATGCTTCCTTTCTCCATTGAAGTTTGAATTAGTCCGGTGTCGGTTAGTCCACTTTAGGTTAGTCCGTTATCGGATGATTCCATTATATATATTAGAAAAAATAAGTCAAGCATTCTCTGGGTATTTTATGCAATTTGTATGTTTGAACAAAAAACATCAAGGAATTTGTACAGCGCGGAAGGTATGACCAGCGTATGTATTTTCTTGTCGAATCCACAGAGCGCCGTTTTCTCTCTGCAAACGCACATCATACAAGCTCGGACTATTGACAGGTGCGCCGCAAGTGCGATAAAATAAACAAAAAAAGAGTAAGGGGAAAGAGATTGATGGAAGCTTGGCGCAACGATCTGTTCGACCGGTTTTACAGAAGCTGGAGCGGAATAGATGCCGCTTATGATAAGATTGCAGCCGGATGCGGTGTTACCTCCAATATCATGAACATTCTTACGCTGCTCTACAAGCAGCGCACGCCGATGACACAGAATGAATTAAGCCACGAACTGCATCTGACCAAGCAGACCGTGACAAGCGTACTGGACAGCTTGGAAAAGCGCGGTCTGGTCACCCGCAGCATTGCGGAGGGCGACCGGCGCAGCCGTGTGGTCGCGCTGACCGATGAGGGGCGCGTATCGGGTCGGCGAATCGGCAGGGCGATGCGCAGTGTTGAGTTATCTGCGTTTGCAATGCTTTCCGACGAAGAGCAGCAAGCGCTGGTGGACAGTATGGAAAAGCTCTGGCACGGCCTGGCGCAAGTTTTAGAGAACGAATAAATCGAAAACGATAAGATGCAAAATCTCTGCCCCTTGTTTTAGGAGCAGAGATTTTAATCTGCAGCAAAGTCGCTGCAGGCGACTGTAATAGGAAGGGATTGCGTGATAAACGCAATCCCTTCCCCATTTTATCACTATAAATTGTTTTTACAGACCGGCATAAGTCCCTCAGCGAAATGCCATCGGCAGCCTCGCTAGTCAGTAAACTTCCCCTTGAAGAAATTTTCATTCCCAAGCTTCTTTGCCGTCATTCTGAACATCACACAGCCATCCGGACACACAACATCTTTGCTGTATTTCCCATTACCGCCTATATTCTCCAAGTCTCCGCCGCTTCTGACGGCCTCCATAATCGGGAACATCGTCATCATTACTTTGGAGCAAATGCCCTGCCCCTCTGCGTTGACAGGGCAGCCATAGGTACAGGTATATCGGTCGCCGATTTCCTCACCGTTTCGGCAATACCGCTCCGTGTGGCTGCCGCGCAGAAAATCGATGACCTCGATTTCCCATTCGTATTCCTCATCATACCATTTTTTCATGTTGCACCTTCCCCGTCGTTTTATCGGATGATTTACGCGAGCGCGCGGTACAGGAATGTCGCAATCTGACCGCGGGTGCAAATCGTGTCCGGCTCAAATGTGGTATCCGACATTCCCTTTGTAATGCCTTGATTCATTGCCCACGCAACCGCCTGTGCATAGTCGGACGTTGCAGCAACATCTGTTAGCACTGCAGCCGGCGCAGTCTTGGGCGATCCTGCAAGCTTCCAGAGGAAGGTTGCCATCATGGCGCGGGTGCAGGGCACGGATTCATTAAACGTTCCTCCGGCAACCATGCCGTGGTCAAACGCCCAACGCGCCGCATCGTAACTGAACGAGCTCCGGTCTAAATCCGGGAACGGGTTTGCAGCCGTTGGCTGCGGCTCACCGTTTGCCCGCCATAGGAAGGTCAGTATCTGCGCCTGTGTACAGGTCGCCTCGGGAGAAAAGGTTGAGGAGGAGGTGCCAAGTGTGATGCCTTTCTCCACTGCCCAGGTAACCGCATCGTGATAATAGGCATCGGCGGCCACATCGGTAAACTTGCCTACGGCAGCGGGCTTGTCCGCTGTGCTGCCGGTAATTTCCACAATTGCGCCGCAGCTTCCGGCAAGCGCTTCTCTATTCGCCTGAACATAGTAAATACCCGGCTGAGACAGGGCCACTTTAGCACCCTTGTGGTACTGCGGCAGTTCTTCCGCGACCGGTTGACTCGCTAAAAAATTCTCGATTGAAACCGTTTTCTCTGCATCGCCCTCCCAATAGGTTACCAAACCGTCGAAGGCTTGTACATCCTGCTGCGCAATCGTGTACTGACCGCTGGCAGCAATAAAGCTGGCGTGGTCGACTCCAAGCCCCACAATGCCAAACGATGCTGTTCCCGCCGTATCTGCGGCAGGATCCATGCCTTCCATCAGCATCACGGTGATAGAATCGCTGCTGCTGTACGCCGGGCAGGTTGCGGTGTAGTTTCCATAGGCACTGGTAAAGAACACCGTAGCAGTTCCCGTTTTCGTAATGGCACTGCCCATCAGGGACAGTTGTCCTGTTTCGTCAGACTCAACCGTGCCGCTTTCGGCACGATACCCATCCAGCAGCACACGCTGATCCGCAGCCGAAGCCGATACCGCCAGTGTCGCCATCACCGCAAATGCCGTCATCCATCCGAGTGCTTTTTCCCCAATGTTGTCATCGTAATTTACCCCTTTCCCTTGTTGAGAACCGTGACAATGAACGAGTTGCCACATTGCTGGGATTAAGGCAAGTATACTGTAATATTTTTACTTTGTCAAATCATCCGATTGGCATATCCTGCGCCGATTTCGGTGATGCATGGATGGTTGTGCTTTGTAGGCGGAGTACCGAAAGCTTATTTCAAATATGCCTTTGGGGACATGCCGTACTCTTCGCGAAAACTGCGGGAGAAATGTGAATAATCGGAGAAACCGCATTGAATCGCAGCCTGTGTGGCAGACGTGTTTTGCTGCAGCAGATTGCGCGCCGCCATGAGCCGCTTCTTTAATATATATTGATGCGGCGTCAGTCCGGTATAAGATTTAAACTGACGAATCAGATGATATTTGCTCACGAAAAACTGCTCTGCCAGCAAATCTAAGGAAAGCGGTTCTCCTAAATTATGATTAATATGATTGATGATTCCGCTGACCTTTTCATCATAAATCACGTCATCCATTTCACCATGTGTGCCGAGGCGTGCACGGTTGAGATAGACCAGCAGCTCCCGAATAAAGCATCCGCGCAGCAGGTCGCGTCCATAGCCGGTGTCATCGTCGAGACCCTCCAGCAGACTCAGCACCCGGAGGATGGCTTGCAGCAGTTCTGCGCCCGGGCGCAGCAAATTACGGTAATGCCGCGCGGAGGAGTCGAAGCAGCGCCCCAAGCTGTCGTCTCCCAGTGAGTGCAGGTATTCATTGCTGATCCAAACCACATACCGCTCATACGGCCTATCGTTTTCGACGACCGGGCGATGCAGCTCGCTGCTGTTTGTCAGCACGAGATCCCCCGTGCGCAGGCGGTAGGTCTTTCCTTCCACCTCGTAGGAAACATTGCCGGAAAGGAAAAGCAGCACTTCGCAGAACGTATGGCTGTGATACTCTATATGGAGCGGTGCGTTGCTCAGGCTGTGCGCCATCTCAAAGTCACTCGTTTTCATAAACTGACGCTCGTCAAAAGCTTTCCCGCGGCGAGACATCACCGCACCCCCCTTCTTTGCAGAACTTGCGCTCTGCTTCTAGTTTAAATTTGGTTATTGTTTAATTCAAACTAATATCGCGACACAAATATATGCAATATAAACAATTCGCAAATTATATTCTCATAACAGAGCAAGGATACCCTCGCAATTTTAGCCATGTTTTTAAGCAATTTTATCTCTGTTTTTTCCAGTCAAAGGCGATATAATGAAGGCATAAAAAGTGAACCGCAGGCGTGGCCGGCACTGCCGGACAAAAAAGGTCTACGCCATCACTTTTCTCGCAGCCTGTCCCCACCAAGGCGGCTGCGAAACACCGGATTCTAGGCGCACTGCAGAGCGCTTGAATAACATTTTTCAAAGCGACCGAAGCGGCAGACGTGCCGCCTTAAGGCGCAAAGGGGGAACGATCGTGGGACTTTTTCTCAGTATATCAAAAAATTTCATGAGATGCAATGCAGTACGTTCCACACTTGAGAAACCGATAAAAAGGAGTGTAAAACTATGAAGCCTTTTGGTATTCGTGATAAAATCGGCTATATGCTCGGTGATTTCGGCAATGACTTTTTCTTTATGCTCTCCAGCAGCTTCCTGATGGTATTTTATACGCGTGTGCTCGGCATCAACAGCGCAATTGTGGGCACGATGTTTCTGGTTGCGCGCTGTATTGACGGCTTTACCGATGTCGGCATGGGACGACTCGTTGACATGTCGAAGCCCGCAAAGGACGGAAAATTCCGTCCCTGGATCAGACGTATGTGTGTGCCGGTTGTGCTGGCGGGTATGCTGATGTTTATCCCGGCAGTCGCAAGCCTGCCAATGAATCTGCGCATCGTTTACATCTATTTCACCTATCTGCTGTGGGGCAGCGTTTGCTACACCTCCATCAATATCCCTTATGGCTCGATGGCATCGGTTATCACAAACGATCCGGTTGAGCGTGCGGCGCTGTCCACGTTCCGCAGTGTCGGCGCATCCCTCGCTGGTGTTATTATCAATGCGGTCGTGCCGCTCGTCATTTACATCACCGCGGCAGACGGAAGCAAGATTGTTGCGGAAAACCGCATCATTCCCATGGTACTTATTTTCGGCGTTTGTGCGCTCACCAGCTATATTCTTTGCTACAAGATGTCCACAGAACGCATTCAGGTTAAGCGCGATGCGGCGCAAAAGCTCGATCTCCGTGTTACACTCAAGGGCATCGTCCATAACCGCGCGCTGATCTCCATCATTGCGGCGGCGATTATCCTGCTGCTTTCGATGCTCATCTCCAACACGCTCAACAATTATCTCTATCTGGAATATTTCAAGAACAGCCAGGCGCTTTCTCTGGCAGGCTTCTTCGGCGCGGTCTGCGCGTTGCTGCTTGCCCCCTTCGTCGGGAAGATTATCGCGCGCTTCGGCAAGAAGGAAGCAGCCGCTGTGGCGCTGCTGTTCACCACCGGCGTCTATCTGCTGCTTTTCATCCTTCGCTTGACCAATCCGTGGATATTCTGCCTTTTCGTGTTCGTCGGCGGCTTTGGCTCGGGTCTTTTCAACCTTGTCATCTGGGCATTCATCACGGACGTCATCGACTATCAGGAGATTATCACCGGTTCGCGTGAAGATGGCACAATTTATGCGGTCTATTCCTTCGCCCGCAAGCTCGGTCAGGCACTGGCCGGCGGCCTTGGCGGCTGGGCACTGGCCTTTGTCGGCTACCAGTCCTCAACGGGCGGCGCGGCAGTTGTGCAATCCTCGGAAACGCTGAGCGGCATTTATACAATGTGCACGCTGGTCCCCGCAATCGGCTATGGCCTGATTGCGCTGATCTTGATTTTCTGGTATCCGCTGGACAAGAAACGGCTGTCCGAAAACGTTGCGACCCTCGCAGCCAAGCACGCCGCACAGAATTAACCGACGGACAAAGAAGAAAACATTCACACCGCCGACGAAACGCCCCGCGCATTCCGGCGGCTGAGCAGGCTCATATCAGAAAGGAGAAACAACAAACATGCTTTATCCCAAATTAAATGAGGCGCGCGCCCTGATTGACTTATCGGGCATTTGGAATTTCAAATTGGACGATGGCAGCGGTTTCGGCGACCACTGGGAGCGCGCACAGCTGACCGACCCAATGACCATCGCTGTCCCCGGCTCGTATAACGATCAGAAGGAAGGCATCGACTTCCGTGACCATTATGGCTGGGTGTTCTATCAGCGCACCATCGAAGTGCCGCAGATGCTGCTGGAGCAGCGTGTCCTGCTGCGGTTCGGTGCGGTCACGCACTTTGCCAAGGTCTATCTCAACGGCGAGGTTGTTTGCGAGCACAAGGGCGGTTTTCTGCCGTTCGAGGAAGAAATCAAGCAGTTTTTGCGCCCCGGAAAGAACCTGCTGACTGTAGCCGTTGATAACACGGTCAACATGAGCACACTGCCTGTGGGCAGCGAATCCGGCGGCAATATGGTCGGCGGCGGACTGCTGCCGGAGATTCCGGGTGTGAAAGCACGCAAGCAGAACGCCCCGAACTTCGATTTCTTCAACTATGCAGGCATCACACGTCCCGTCAAAATATACACTACGCCTGAAAGCTACATTGCAGATGTGTCGTTGGTGCCGTCCGTCGAGGGCAGCGCAGCACGCGTGGCATATGAAGTTGCGGTCGTCGGCGCAGGCGAAGTCACATTGACCGTGCGCAACGAAAACGGCGAAGTTGTCGCCACCGCCTCCGGTGCGAAGGGCGAATTCATGATTGACAACGTGCATCTCTGGCAGCCGATGAAGGCGTATCTGTACTCAGCAGAGGTCGCCTTTGGAACGGATCGCTATGAGCAGTCGTTCGGTGTGCGTTCGATCGAGGTGCGCGGAACGCAGTTCCTCATTAATGGTGCCCCCTTCTATTTCAAAGGCTTTGGCAAGCATGAGGATTCCTATTTCCACGGTCGCGGATTGGATGAAGTACTCAACGTGAAGGATTTGGCGCTGCTGTGCTGGCTTGGAGCAAACTCCTTCCGCACCAGCCATTATCCTTACTCCGAAGAAATGATGGATTTGTGCGACCGCGAGGGCATCGTTGTTATCGATGAAACCCCGGCAGTGGGCGTGCACGCGAATTTCGGCGCAATGGCAACCGGCACTCCGCGCGATACGTTCAAGGTGCTTAATGTTCGCGAGCATCATGAAGAGGTCATCCGCGATATGATTGCACGTGACAAGAACCATCCATGTGTCGTTATGTGGTCGCTTGCGAACGAATCGGACACCACGACCTTCCCGGACAGCTCGGTTGAATACTATGGCGCACTTTATGATTTGGCCAAGGCCTGCGACCCCGCGAAGCGCCCAACCACAATTGTCGGCGTGCAAAACGAATACCGCAAGGATAAGACGCTGCCAATGATGGATGTCATCTGCCTCAACCGCTATTATGGCTGGTATATTTACGGCGGCGACTTGGAGGCCGCAAAGCAAGCACTCCAGATGGAGATGGATTATTGGCAGAGCATCGGAAAGCCTGTCATGTTAACCGAATACGGTGCAGACACGGTCTCCGGGCTGCATCTCGCCACACCGACCATGTTCTGCGAGGAATATCAGGTAGATTTCTACAAGATGGTGCACGACGTTGTCGATGGCTGCCCGTTCTTTGTGGGAGAGCAGCTTTGGAACTTTGCAGATTTCGCCACCATTCAGGGTACAATGCGTGTGGACGGCAACAAAAAGGGCATTTTCACCCGCGACCGCCGTCCAAAAATGGCAGCGCATTATCTGCGTGAGCGCTGGCTGTCCATCCCGGATTTCGGCTACAAGGCATAAGATCAAAAACCACTGCATTTCGCTCTGAAATTGTTCTAAACTACCTTGTCATCGTATTCAACCGAAAACGCATCATAAAAAGAGCCACCCATTGGATTGGGTGGCTCTTTTGGTGTGACGAACAAACAGCTTGTATGGGGGTGTGAGAGAAGTGAGTCGTATAAAAACGGTATGCGGAGTAATGACACATATTTAGTTTTAAGAAAGATGTAACTTAATAAATCAACGATTGCTGTTGTAATCCTAAATAAAGCGCTGTGAGACAAGTCCGTTCGTTATTCACACTATATGAAATTGGGAAAACGCACTGCGTCCGCCCAGATTTCATTCATTATTTGTATTTAAAATACGCCTGCTCCATCGCCGTATGTACTGCCGTGCAGCGGCGTTCATTTTTATTTCCATTTGCCCATCCCCAGATAGTCGTTGGTCTTCTTGGTGGCTTCCTCCATGGTGTCCTGCATGCACAGCGCGGCGCGCACGCCGTCGAGCGTCTCAGGAATGGTGACCG
>NZ_CATNVC010000012.1 GCF_951230135.1 Butyricicoccus sp. Marseille-Q5471
GCTGGCTTCATTTTACCAACTCCTCGGAGGTTGTGCAGTCTTGGCGAAAAACTGTGCACTTTATGTGTCGAAAAACTGTGCAGTTCTATTGGCTGAAAAGTGTGTACTTTATCTTACCATTTACAAGGAGGATGTTTGAGTGATAAATTTAGGAAAGTGTGGAATGTCAACACTATTTCGTACAGTTTTTATAAGGTCTGTAGTCGGTACTCCACAGGCGATCTATAATCCAAGGCGCCATGCATGCGCAGGTGGTTAAACCAATGCACATAGTCTGCCAATTCTACTCTTAATTGCTCCAGGCTGTCGAAATTGCGACCTCTGACGAACTCCGTTTTGAACATCTTGAAACTTGCTTCGGCCACTGCATTGTCGTACAGACAGCCCTTCATGCCCAGCGAACGCTTGATGTGAAACACGCCCAGCATTTCGTTAATGATCTGATTTTTAAACTCGCTGCCGCGATCGGTGTGGAACATTTGGATTTTGCTTAAATTGCCCTCGACCGTCGCAAATGCGTCTGCGCGAGATTTGGAGTCCTTGTTTCTCAAGCTCTTTCTTGATTTTGCGACTGCCATAGACATCTCGATTGGCATGAAAAGCAGTGTAAATCTTTGTTTCGAGTGCTGTTTCATCGGGTTGGACGAGACCTCATAATAGTAGCTGCTTCTGCTGATTTTGAGGCACTTACACATTGCTGATATAGAGTATTTGTGCGCGTTTTGCCGTATCACAATTACTTTCGTCCCAATATCAGCGCCGCTGGCTTTAAAATGTCGTTCTCTATCAGCAGTTGCTGATGCTGCTTGCGCAGACGCAGCAGCTCTTGCTGCTCGGGCGTTCGGTTGTCTGCTTCCTTGGTCGAATCGGTTGCGTTGATGCGCTCAATCCATCGGTTCAGTGCGGATGAGGTCAGGTCATACTCTCGGGCAATTTCTACGCGCGGTTTTCCGCTATTGTATAGCTGCACCATTTGTCGTTTGAACTCTTGTGTGAATTCTCGTCTTTCTCGCTTTTTGTCATGTCCATTCTCCATTTCAGTTCTGTCCTTTCATTTTACATGACCTTAGCAAAACTGTTCAACTAAATGTAGCCATTCCGTGCATCAAACCCCTGCGAAACAATGAAATTATGAGGCACATTCGGAATCCTTCATCGACTCCTTGTCCTGACACATGCGGCGGTCTGCAATATCCAGCAGGGCATGAATCGAGCAGTCGGGGTAAGCGTCGGAGCAGGCGTGTCCGAAGGCAAAGCTGACTTGCAGACGCTGGTTTGATGAGTCGCCGCATTCGGTGTGATTTGCGGCTTGAAGCTTTTCGGTGAACACGGAAATCCGCTCCGTTGTTGCATTGGGCATAATTGCAATAAACTCGTCCCCGCCGAGTCTGCCGATGAACGTATCGACAGGGGCACTGTGACGCAAAAGATCGGCGAACTTTGTGATGAGCAAATCACCGGCGGTATGCCCCAGGCTGTCGTTTACTTCCTTCAAATTATTAAGGTCAAACATGAAGCAGCATACGGTATGATGCCGCATGCACAGTCCTTCGTGATGCAGCTGCTCCTCGCAATAACGCTTGTTGGGCAGACCGGTATTGGGGTCGACATAAGCAATCTGCTTGAGCCGGAATCGAGAAATCATTTGGAAAACAAGAATGATAAGATTGGTGGAAGTGCATCCGACAATCATCAGCTCAATCAGGTTCAGGCGCTCCGCAACACCGTCCGAATACTGTTCGGCGGCGCTGACGGTGTGATCCGCCGTAACAAAATAGGCTTCACTGAGCTGATAAAGCCGGCCTGTTGAGGCAGGGTTTGAGCGTGCGGCATAAATGCTGCTTTTGAGCGTAATCCACTCTAATTCCAACTTGTTTAGTGCGTCCTGATAGACTTCATCCTGGAGTTTGATAAGGTTGAGGGATCGATCGCCCGTCTGTAGTCCGTTAATAATCTGATCGAGCTTGTCGATTTCTGCATCTTGGGCATTTCCGCGCAGTTCGTTTTTAATCAGTTGCTGTGTTGCACCCCGAACGATGCCTGCATAATTCACCACGCGTGCCGTGCCCTGTATGGCGTTAACGTTATGAATCATCAGACCCATAAAGACAATAGAAAGCAAAGTGAATAGGATCATGATGAGGATGGTATAAGAGTATTTGTTTTGATTCCGGTGTAATTCTTTCACGATGAATTTCCTTCCGTGCTCCACCGGCAGAGAGATGTTGCCAAAACCATTCCGGTATGTGGCATCCGACTGGCAGGGGGAGCGTTATTTGGGTTGAATATGCTGTGTCAATGTTTCGTACAGCTTTTGCGGTTCGATGGGCTTTGATAGGTGCGCGTTCATACCTGCGGCCAGTGAAGCCGACACATCCTCTGCATAGGCGTTGGCTGTCATGGCGATGATGGGGACGGTTTTGGCATCGGGACGGTCCAGCTGACGAATGAGTGCCGTTGCGGCCAAACCATCCAGCCTTGGCATTTGGATGTCCATCAGGATAGCCTGATAGGCAAACGGCGCGGATGCCGCAAAAAGTTCGACACCCTGCTGGCCGTCCTCCGCCATGGTGACGGAGCAATCCTTCTTTTGCAGCAGGCGGCTGATGATTTCTCTGTTCATTTGATGATCTTCACAAACCAGAATGTGAACGCCCCGCAAAACCGCTTTTGGTGCGGGCAGACCTGCCTCGGCAGACGGAACGGGCAATGCGGCTCGCTCAAATTCGCCGGACAGCGTGAAGGTCGTGCCGCTCTCCGGCTCGCTTTTCACTGTGATGGTGCAGTTCATCAAATCAGCCATTTGCTTCACAATGGCGAGTCCCAGACCCGTACCGGGTGTTGCGGCATCTTGCGAACGGTTCTCTTGTGCAAACGGCTCAAACAGGTGCGTTTGGAACTCGGCGCTCATACCAATGCCATCATCACGGATGGTCGTCGTCAGTGCGATTTTATGAGCATCTAAGGGTGTCGTTTGAATATCCACAGCAATATGACCACCTGCGGGGGTGAATTTCACGGCATTGGCAAGCAGGTTAAAGAAGATTTGATTCACACGCAGCCGATCCAGCATCACCGCAAAGGAGCAATCGGTGTCATAGCTGCAAGTGAAGTTTAAATTCTTCTGCTCGCACAGCGGCTGCACAACGGATGCTAAATAGGACTGAAATTCCACCAGAGAATATGGTTCATAATGCAGTTCAATCTTGCCGCTTTCCACCTTGGACAAGTCCAGCACATCATTGACAAGACCGAGTAAAAAGCTGCTCGTCTGTTCAATTTTATCCAGGCAGTGCATAGTTTCCGGCGGATTATCGTTTTCGCGAGCGAATTGCGTCATATGGATGATGATATTCATCGGCGTGCGGATATCGTGGCTGATTTGGGCTAAAAAGTTTCCGGTTGCATGGTTGGCCTTTTTGAGCAAACGATTTTTTTGAACCAGCAGCAGCGTTAGAAGCAGCAGCAGAATGATGACGCCCAGAATGGTGATGACCTGCGGCCAATGCGCTGCCATAAATTCCTGCAGCGTCTGGGGATGCGATTCAGCGGTCAACGCGGTCAGCAGATATTCGCTCAGCGCGGACTGATCGAGGTCGCGCATACATTTGTTGATAATCGTGATGGCGCGCGCATCTGTGCTAGGTTCATAAACAAGAGAAAACGTGCCGTCCCAATCCAGCGCTTGATAAAGCGCGACTTGCGGGCTTGCGGAAGCGGCAAGATAATAAGCTGCTGTCTCGGAAAGCAAAACCGTAAAGTCCGCCATGCCGCAGTTCACAGCATCCAGGCAGGCCGCCGGGGTGTTTGGATAAATGATTTGAGAATTTGGGAACAGTTCCGATACGACTCCATTTTCCGGCATCAGCTTTGAGGGCACTGCGATGGTGGCATCATCGGGAGAACGGTCGGTGGCTATATTTTTGTAAATTTCAAAATGATCCGTGTAAAAAGCGGAGCTGCGGGTGCCCGCGTGCAAAGCGGATGCTGCGTTCGTTTCCAGCGTGGACGGAGCAATCTGATATTCTCCTTTGCCGGCGGCGGCCTCCAGTTCCCGAAAAGAATCATATAGCTTGATATCAAACTGCAGTGCACCGTCGGTTTGGGCCTCAATCTGGCGCAGCGTCTCGACAAGAATTCCCTTGGGTTCACCTTGATGTTCATAGCAAAACGGCGCGCCGGTCTTGAGCCCTGCAACAATAAAATGGGGCGCGGATTGCAGAAATTCGGTCTCATTCTGCGTGAAGGTCAAGATTCGCTCGTTACTTGCTGCAAAGTATTGCTGATACAACCGGCTTTCAAGGGTGGGATCGGCCACTTTGAGTTCTTCAATCGCTGCATCCAGACGTGTCAAATGGGCTGTGCTCTTATCCGGCGCAACAATGTAAATGGGATCCATGCCGAAGACCGCGACCGCGGCCAGATCGTGCGCCAGAGCAAAGGCATCCGAGGTTAAAATAATATCGCCTTTGCCAGCGGCGAGCTCCTCGACGCGCTTTTGGCCATTGGTATGGATGAAATTGATATGTTTGCTGTCCGCCGTTGCGTCATCCACATATCCCAGACCGTTGGAATAGCAGTAGTTTTTGAATCGATTTTCGAGTTCGTGATCCGTGCTGCTGACTAACGCATTTGTGCCGAGCAGCGTCTGCAAATCATCATTGACAAGGGTGGGATGGTCTTTTTCTGCGGCAACGATATATTTTTTTGCACCGATTGTATGGATCGGATAGTTGAAATATTCCTCGTCATACTCCGGAAGATATACGACGCCTGCAATCAGATCATAGTCCATGGCCTCCATGTGCGCAAGCAGCGCTTCATTGCTTTCGGCAATAATATATTCATAGCGCCAATGCGTGTATTTTGAAATTTGAGCAAGATAGTCCACATAATAGCCGGATACCGTTCCATCCTCGCTGACAGAAACATATCCCGCGCTATTCGGGATGGGAATGAGCACACGCAGGGTGTCAACCGACACGCGGGCGCGTCTGTCCAAGGGAACCGATTCTCTGGCACGGACGGGGGCGGTCATGCCCGTAAGTAGGATTGCCAGCAGGACGAAAGACAACACTGGTTTCCATCCGTGTCGCTTCATAAAAGAGCCTCCTTGTTTCTGTAATGCAGTGCCGGGGACTGGGCGATGTGCGTTTTGCGCCCGGTTAGTGTGCGATCAGGCGGTTGAGCGTTTGGTAGAGTACTTTGGGCTCGATCGGCTTTGGAAGATGTGCATTCATGCCGGCTTGTTGCGTGGCACGTACGTTTTCGTCGATGGAAAGGTCGAGTCCCATTCCCTGCATCTGTGTGACGATTTCATCGAATTCCTGCGCAAATGGCTCAAACATGTGTGCTTGAAATGTTTGGCTCATACCGATTCCGTTGTCGCGTACCAGCATAGTACTGGCAATCCGCCCGTCCGCGTGTAAACGCGCGCGAACGGCAAGCTCAATTATTCCGCCCGCGGGGGTAAACTTGACCGAACTGGTCAGCAGGTTGACCAGAATTTATTCCAGCCGAACCTGATCGGTCAAGATGGAATTCGTACAATCAGGAGTTTAAACGCACAGCTGAATCTGCTTCTGCGTGCACTGCGGTGCGACGAGCATGCAGACATGATTGAGGAGCGGGGTCAAGGCACAGGGCATCAGATACTGTCCGGCGGAATGGATATCCCTCACATATTGTCCGATGGCATGGGGGCGGATAATTCATCCTTTGCTAGTTCGCTCAATCCGATAATTACATTTATGGGAGTACGAAGTTGGGGATTGACATGTTACGGATATTTTGTTCAATATCTTCGGGAATCAGATGTGTCCTGGCGTATCGCACCACATGGCTTTGGTAGTCTGCCGAGCGGAGGGGCGGGAGCGGTCTGCGCTTCCGTTTGCATTCATGGTATAGGTGTTGGTGCGGCAGTCGAGCAGTGCAAGATAGCCATAGTCCATGCGCACGACGGCCGAAATCATTTGCTGCGCTGTTTTTTGCGGGGTAATATCATAGCTGCAGATGAAACAAATGATATCCTCCGTGTCGGGGGAGTCAAACAGCTTGCACTGTGTTTGCACCCAGATAGAAGCGTGCGAAGCGATTTGCCTTGGATATTCTATGATTAACGTAAGATTGCCATCGTGATACTGATGAATCAGCGCTTCGCGGCTGAACGGATGCACAGCCAGCTGAAAGTCGGGAGCGGGCAGCACGCTGCTTTGAAGGCGGGCAAAGAAATCGTCGCAGGAAATGTCTTCTGCGCAGTATACCGCGCAGGGCAGTTTGGTAATGTTGGATTCAATCCGATTCGCCGTCAGATTCAGGCGGCCTTTGGCAATCAGGTTTTCGACGTCCATGGCATTGATCTCGATGATTTGCCGGCGATACAGTTCCTCAATCTGCTTTTGTTTCGTAATATCAGTTGATGTCCCAATTGAGCGAATATTCCATCCGTTTTGATTGAAAATCGGAGTGATGGTGATGCGTTCCCGGCTATATGCTTCTTTTCCGAACATCTGAACCAACACATCACCCTGAATCGGTTTGCTGCCGCGGGGAACAGAGGAAAAAAGCTTGCGATAAACGGAAACGCTGTCCGGATGAACATATTCGCTCGCAATCAGTGCTTCGGGCACGTTCTCTATCGTAGTTGCATACCACTGTGGAGAATGCGCGGTTTGAACCTGATAAAGCTTCTTCTCTCGCACATCGAATTCTCAGGAGTGCATTTTGACGGTCTGCATGGCAAGCTCCAAAATCGCCTGATCCTTTTCCAGCGCCAACTGCGTCTTTCGCTGCAAATCGATATCAAAAAAGCTGCAATAGACGATGATTTGATCATCCGGCGCCCGGACTACCGTGCCGATTAACCGAAACCATACATACTGCCGTTGAGCATGCGGCAGGTGAAATCCACGGTGTCGGCACCCTCTCGGATTTGATTCACCGCCTGATAAATGTCGATTCGCTGGGAATGTGGTTGAGTGTTCCGACTAACTTCTCGTTTTGCTTTTGTAGAGCGGATTGATCGGAAAGCTCAAACAGATAAGTCGGCACACCGTTCCAGTCCGCCTGCTGCCTGCGTATCAACAGATGCTTGCCGCAGCTTGTGATGAGGACGATATCCTCCTGCTGACCGGGGACAACCGATTCGGCTTGCGCACGCAGAAGCTCTGCGTCTGCGTGGCAAAACACCGCATCGATGGACAAGCCGAAAATACTGGTCTCCGTATCGATTTCAGCCAGAGTGCGAATGGCTTTGTTGGCATACAAAATTGTGTCGGCAGGAATGGAAACAACCAATTGCGCAATCAGGGATTGCTCCGTAATGAATTTCTGGTTTTGAGTTCCCAGAGAAGGGGCGGTAAAGATTGCATAGTAAACCGGGAATTATCTTCTTCACGGATTTTGGCAGCAGACAGGCGAAGCTATGCAACGGACTGATCCGCATTGCTTTCACCGGTATAGTAGCAGAAATTCGCGTTAATGGGCTGACCGATGCGTGCTCTATTCAGGAATTCGCGCCGGAAGTGAGCAAGATAAGCGGGAGAAATCAGTTTTTCCAGATCCACTGATGAGTCAAAAACCTGCTGTATCTGCTGCGGCAGACGGCTGCCCAAATCCATGAGGCCCTTGTTAAAATACAGGCAGTGCAGATGCGGCGTACATTTGAAAATCCCGACACCGCCGGGCAGGGCATTTACCAGTTTCTTCAGCATGAAGGTTTTTTCGGTCTCCTCGTTGACGTCAAGGATGTCCCGATGGCC
Source organism: Butyricicoccus sp. Marseille-Q5471 (assembly GCF_951230135.1). Classification (GTDB taxonomy): domain Bacteria; phylum Bacillota; class Clostridia; order Oscillospirales; family Butyricicoccaceae; genus Agathobaculum. The sequence goes on from NZ_CATNVC010000012.1 coordinate 7,761, forward strand.
CGCGTGACCGTGTCTCTTTCGTCGTAGCAGCGTAGCCCTAACAGGCGGCTCCAACGGTAAGCGCCGTCTGTCATTTGCAGACGCAGCACGCACTCGGATTTTAACTGAGGATTGTTTCGGGTGGCAAAAAAACCGCTACAGCACGGGAATATCCTCCGGGTGCACCGTATCGAGCGAGCGATGCTGCATGCGGCAGACTGAAATGCGGCAGATAAATCCATAAGACTCCCTTCGCCTGGCTGAATGATGCAGATAAGGCCGTGCCTAAGCAAAACTGCACGGATGATTTCGCAGCGCATGGGTACTTTCGGCATGGCAAAGCAAAGGTTTGCTGTTATCCGCTGCACATTTCTGCCCCTACCGCGGCTGCCACAACTCCTGCAGTTCGGTCACATCGGTATAAAGGGCATAGATGAGAACACTGTCATCTGCCTGCGTGCGGGAGGTCGCCTGAATGCGAAGCCAGCGATATTTTTGCGCCGCGGGCAGCCACAGGCGAAAGACACAGCTGATGTCCCGCGCATGAAAGATCGCTTCGTCCATTTGCTGACGCAGCTTGAGCCAGTCGTCCGGATGAACGCGTCCGGAATTCGGCACATTTGCCTCCGCAAAGACAGTAGTTGCATCCAAATCAAGAATGTCGATAAATTGCTGACTGATGTGTACGGTTTCAAGCTTTGCACCGTCCCAACGGTACAGGCAGAGCGCGCCGGGCACCGTGTTGGTCACTTGCTCAAGCTGTTGTGTCATGCGAGCCTGTTGTGTATTGTCCTGCAGATATTGGATTCTGGCTTCGCGGTTGCCCCAGCGAATGAGCTTGCCCTTGATAATATAGCTCGACTCCATGCCGGGGGTATGGTATTCGTGCTCGCAGTAATTACGCGTCAGCTTGCCGATATGGATACAGTGACTGCACGGCTGATTCAAATTCCAAATTGCCTGATAACAGGGCATGCCGAGGCATACCTCTTTTTCCTTGTGGGCAAATAAACAGGCGGCACGGTTGACATAGAGCAACTCATAGGTCTTCACATCACAGATGTATACGGCATCACTGGACTCGTCCAGAATCCAGTCCATGTTTCGATACAGGATTGGTTCCGGCAGCTTAGAGCTTTTGCCGTAGATTTGATACTGGTTTTTGCCCAATCGTTTTGCGATGAGAAGGGCAATGTCTGCATGGTGGTACAGCTCTAAAAAGGAGGTGCCGTACTCCGGCGCAAGACAGATACCGATGGAGCAGCTCAGCGTCAGTTGCTCGGCTTGAAAGGAAAGCTTGGATAAAATTGCATGCATGCGAAAGGAAACCTGATCGGTGTTCAGCGGTTCCGGTACAAACGCCGCAAACTCATCACCGCCCATGCGACAAATTAAATCTTCGGAACGGAAGCAGTCCTTCAGAATTGACGCGACGCGGCGCAGCACGCTGTCCCCGCATTGATGACCAAATTTGTCATTGACTGATTTAAAATCATCCACGTCCAGCATCAGGAACATGCCGTAGTGCTTTCCCGGCGGGCTGAAGTAATGCGTAAGCCGGCTCTCCATTTCGGAGCGATTATACAACTGGGTCAATGGGTCGAGCGTCGCGCGTTGTTCCAGTGTGTTGAGTCTATAAACCATCCGCTTTTCGCGGTCGAGCAGCTGAATGGCATTGTGTGCTGTCACATTCTGAACCCGATGCAGCGCAATATCCATATCGTAGGGAAGTGCAATATAGTCATTTGCGCCCAGGGTAAACGCCGCTTTTTCGCCGCATGTGCCGGTCGCAATCAACGGAATATCACTGTAGAGTACGTTGGCGCGCAGCTTCTCCAACAGTTCCGTTTCTCCTCCACCTTCGCTTGGGATACGCAGCAGGATAATTGCAATTTCATCGAAGTTTTCCTGCAGGCAGCGGTAGGCAGTCTGTTCATCCATAAATTCGATGACGGTGTAGAGCGTATGGAAATATCCTGCAAGGATATGACGGTTTTCGGAATTGGAATCTACTATCAGCATCAGTTTTTCTTTGCCCTGCGTCCTCTCGGTCAGCGGCGCATCATCGGGACCTGTTTGCAGCAGCTGCAGCGGAGCGGCCAATGAGGCGGTCACGAAAAGCGCGGTAAACTCCTTCGACGGCATGGGTTTTGCGTAATAGTAACCCTGCACATAGGTGCAATCCAAGTTGCGCAGCAGATTGATTTGCTCCTGCGTTTCTACGCCCTCCGCCACCACCAGGAGATTCATCCACTTGGCAAGACTGATAACAAAGCTCAGAATGTTGCGGCGGCTGTTTTTGTCGCTTTCCCGCTGAATCAAGGTCATATCCAGCTTGAGAATGTCAATCGGCAGTTCGGACAACATGTTGAGGGAAGAATAGCCGCTTCCGAAGTCATCCATTTCAATCGAGAAACCCTGCCGCTTCAGTTGTTCCACAACCGCAATCAGCTGCTCTGGATTTTCGGTATACGCTGTCTCTGTGATTTCCAGATGCAGGTGGTAAGGCTTGAGTCCGTGCTGCGTGACCATATGCGTTAAAAGCTCCGGAAGATTTGCCTGATAAATATCCCGCCGCGATACGTTGACGGAAATGGGTACATATTTGTTGAAGTCACGTATCCAGCCAGCAATCAGCGCGCAGGTCTGATTCCAAACATACTGATCCAGTTCGGTGATAAATCCGTTTTGCTCAAAAAGTGGAATGAATTCACTTGGACTGATAAAGCCGAGCGTGGGGTGAATCCAGCGAACCAGTGCTTCCGCGCCTGCAATCAGTTCGCTTTCAAGGTCATATTTGGGTTGCAGATAGACTTCAAACTGCCCTTGCATCAGCGCGGCTTTCATATCATCTACAAGCTGTTGCTCCCGCAGCAGTTTTTGGCGAATCGTATCATCGTAATAAGAGCACAGGCTGTTATAATGGCCCTTCCCGCTCTCTGCAGCCAAGATGGCGCGGTCGCACATGAGTGATATGGGTGTTTCGGAGTCATCAACCGGATAAACGCCGAATTTGAGCGAGATTTTCTTATCGAGCGGATAGGCAGCCAATGCCTGTTCTGCATCTGAAACCAAGGCGTGCAGGCTACCGTCGTCAATCGTCTTTGGCACCAAGGCGACGAAGTGATCCGCATTGTGGCGTGCACAGATGCCTCCGCAGCTTTGTGTGTGCGCATCCAGGTATTGGCCGACAACCTGAAGCAGCTGATCGCCGGCCGCACTGCCAAAGCTGTCATTAATTAGCTTGAAGCGTTCGATATCTGTTGCAATGAGCAGATAAGAACGATCGGAATGCTGTCCCATCAGATCGGCTGCATGGCGGCAGAAGGCATTTTTGTTGTAGAGTCCGGTCAGTGAATCGCGTTCAATCCGGTCGATGCAGACATTAGACTCATACAGTTCAATCAGATTGTTTAGCCGTCTGAGCAGTACCGTGGCATTGTACGGTTTTGTAATGAAATCACGCGCGCCCAGAAGAAGTGCACTGGCCTCACAGTCCTCTTTATCTGCCTGAGAAACGACGATGACCGGAATTGCGGCCAGTTCGGGTTCCTTTGCCAACTCGCGCAGCACGCCGTAGCCATCCAAAACAGGCATGACCAAATCCAGCAGGATGGCGGAAATAGACCCGCCCTGTGTACGCAGGAGGTTGAGCGCCTCGGCGCCGTTTTCTGCCTCTACGATGCTGTAGCTTGCTGACAAAATCTTGCGCAATATTTTTCGATTGATTTCTTGGTCATCTATGATTAAAATCTTCTTTTTAATCATCATTACAGTTCACCTCGGATTGTTAAAGGCGCGGCCGACGAGATACGCCGTATGTTTTGCAAGACATATACATAGGAATATTTTACTGCAAAATACGGGAATTTACAACAATTTATCGTTTTAGTTGACAAAACGCTTCTTTTCGGGATCAATAGCACGGAAAGCGACTTTGATGAAAACGAGAGGGTTGAATCCCGCCTGATTTTCAAGTAAACTATAATAAATGACAAATGACTCAAAATGACAAAAAAGGCCTTGCCAAACTACAAGGCGGCCTATCGTAATGCACATAGGGGAGGCCTGCATCAATGGAAAAGTTGAGTGAGGAGCTAAGAGAATACGGCGCGGATATAGAAGACGCTATGGCACGCTTCTTAAACGATGAAACACTCTATGCAGAGTGCATCCGCTTGCTGTTGGAGGACAGTGCGTTTCCTAAGCTGGAAACAGCGATGGAGCGCAAGCTGTATGAAGAGGCGTTCAATCAGGCGCATACGCTGAAGGGCGTTTTGGGAAACCTGGGACTCACCCCGTTGTATCAATCTGCTTGTAGTCTGGTGGACGCGCTGCGCGCGCAGGCGTACCCCCTGGCGCAGGAGCGATATCAGGCCTTTCAAGCGGAAAACAGCAGAATGCGCAGTGCGATTGCGGCTGAATGAGGCGAGAAATTGAGGTAGAATGAGACAAAGGCAAACCCGGCATGCATTGCATGCCGGGTTTTTGATATTATGCGAAGAAAACTGCGCCAATCGAGACAAACACTGCGGTAAGCAGGCCGGCGATGCCAATCGCAAGGCCGCTCATCGCACCCTCTGTTTCGCCGAGCTCGATGGCGCGGGAGGTGCCGACTGCATGTGCAGCCGTGCCGATGGAAAGGCCCATTTGCACAGGGTTGCGCACACCGATACATTTGAGAAAGGTCGGGAGCACAATCGCACCGATGATGCCGGTGATAACGATTGCAATTGCGGTGACGGGAGCCAGCCCGCCGAGCATTTCGCTGAGCGCAACGCCGATGGGAGTCGTAACAGATTTGGGGACGAGCGAGCGGGTGGTCACGTCCGACAGGCCGAACAGCCTTGAAAAACCGAGCACGCTTAGAATTGAGACCAGAGAACCAATCGAAGCGCCGGCCAAAATCGGAATCAGATTGTGCCGGAGCACGTCAAGCTTACGGTAAATCGGCACGGCCAGTGCGACGGTTGCGGGGGTCAGGAAAAAGGAAATCAGCGCACCTGCCTGATTGTAGGTATCGAGCGAGGTATGGGAAAAAACCATCACTGCGCCAACCAGAATCGCCGCAATCAGCAGGGGATTGAGTACGGGGGAATTCATCCTGCGCTGGATCCGCTGCCCGAGCACGTAAGCGCCGATGGAGAGCGCCATCCAGAAGGCAGCATTGGAGAAGAGGTCAGTCATGGTCGAACGCCTCCTCGCTTTGACGATGCTGGAACTTCAGCACAATATGAACGGTCAGTGCGGTCGCCGCAGCCGTGCAAAGCGTGGTCAGCACGCAAACGGCAAGAATGGCGAGCACCTCGCTCTTGATGTCTGCAAAGATGTCGAGCACACCAAGACAGGCGGGCAGGAACAGGAACGCCATGTTTTGCAGCAGAAAATCAGCCGTATCGGCTACATGGGTCGTTTTGATTACACCCGAGATTAGGCAGGCAAGAAGCAAAATCATGCCCAGAACATTGCCCGGCAGCCGCCGCTGCAGTAGAATGGAGAGCGCTTCGCCCGCGACACAGCATGCGAGCAGCACGCCCAGTTGCTTGAGGTATTTCAATTGGATTCTTCCTTTTCAGCTTCGTAGTTTGCTGTCAGCGCGGAGAGCAGGATTTGATAAATCTTCTCTGCGTTGGCCTTAAAGGTGCGTTCAAGCATGGAAGCCTGCGAGCGGTTGACAACATTCATTTCGATTGCAAACACCTGATCCATATCCATGCGGACGAGAAGGTCGTTCTGAGCATGCTCAGCAACGCTTGTCCGAATTGCAGCATCGCGGCGAATCTGCCGAACCACGCGGATGGCCGAACGCTGCGCGGCATCGCGCACAGGGTAGGGGATTTGCTTTTCAAACAAATGAACCGTTTCGCGGCCCTTTTCAGTAATGCGGTATACCGGCTCACCGTCCGCATTTTCTGTCTCAATGTGTCCGGTCGGAACCATCTCATAGAATGCTTCGCTCAGTTCAAAGTAGCCGAATCCGTCATCGCACCAGGTAGTCAAATCGACTATAGTAGAAAAGTCTACCGGAAAAGGCAGCTGATCCATCGCAAACAGCACAAGAAACTTAATGTCTTCCTTTGAGTGGATAAAGCCGTAGCGCACCATATCTTCGCCCCCTTTTTTCAAGTTTATTTTACTCAGTATACCGCAAAGTTGCACAAATTACAAGTCGAACACATGTACGATTTTTGTCTTGGAAAAGGCGGATTGTCTATTGAAGATTCCTAAAGTGCGCGGTATAATAAGTTGTTGGATTTTATCGAAAAAGAGGAAAAGAAATGCCTGAAATCATGCTGCGTGCAGCCACAGAGGCCGATGCGCCCGCCATGCTTGCACTGTATGCGCCTTACGTGACTGAAACGACCGTTTCATCGGAATACGAAGCGCCGTCTCTGGAGGAATTCTCCGGACGCATCCGCACATTCGGAAAAACGCTGCCATGGTTCATCTGCCTGATTGACGGCGAGGTTGCGGGCTATGGCTATGCTGCTCCTCACCGCACGCGCGCGGCCTATCAGTGGTCGGTCGAGACTTCAATCTACGTTGCGCAGGACTGGCACCGTCACGGGGTCGCAAGCGCACTGTATGCAGCGTTGTTTGAAGTGCTTGCAATGCAGGGATACTATAATATCTTTGTCGGTATCACATCTCCGAATGAGCGTTCGATGAAGTTTCACGGTGCGATGGGATTTCGCATTTCGGGTTCCTATCAGGATAGTATGTACAAATTCGGCCAATGGCGCGATGTGCTCTGGATGGCAAAGTCACTGCGTGCGCATGATGGCGAGCCGCAGCCGACCGTGCCGTTTCCGGAAATCAAGGACAGTCCGCTGGTAGAACGTGCGCTGCGGCAAGCCAAGCAGCGTATTCATTTATAATAAAAGGAGGGGCAGCAGCCGTGGCAGAACAGCCGATTCACGCCGATCACCGCAAACGAATGCTCAAAAAGTTTCAGGAGAACGGTCTCGGTGCGTTCAGCGACCATGAGGTGCTCGAGATGCTGCTCTATTTTGCAATTCCGCGGATTGACACCAACGAGATTGCGCATGGACTGAAAAACCATTTTGGCTCGCTGCATGCCGTGTTGGAAGCGTCGGCATCCGAATTGATGCAGGTCAAGGGTATCGGAGAGCGCAGCGCGGTACTCATCCAGTTTACCTTCGCGCTGTTCCGGCGCTATCAGCTGGATGCGGCGCGCGATCAGCAGCAGACCCTGCGGCTGACTAGTTATGACAGCATCGGCGAATACTTTATTCCGTGCTTTGCCGGGGCGACGACAGAACGGCTGATTGCGGCCTATCTTGATAACAAGGGTCGTGTGCTGCGATGCGAGACACTGGGGGAGGGAGCACCCGGTCAGGTGCGGTTGGACACCCGGCGCCTGCTTGCCAACGCGCTGACCTGCAGCGCCGCGGGAGTTGCACTGGCACACAATCATCCGCGCGGGGATACCGTGCCTTCTCGGGAGGATATTGCGCTGACCGACCGGGTGGACGCGATGCTTGCCAACATCGGTCTGCGGCTGATTGATCATGTGATTGTCGCGGAGGATAAATTCAGTTCTATCAACAAGCTGCGCAATCCGTTTGGCAGAAAGGGGATGCTTTAATTGCCCGACTTTCAGATCGTGAGCGATTATCAGATGGCGGGCGACCAGCCGGAAGCGGTCGCAAAGCTTAGTATGGGCATCGAAAACGGACTGACTGAGCAGACGCTGCTCGGCGTAACCGGCTCGGGCAAGACCTTCACCATGGCGAATATTATTGCGCAAACCCAGCGGCCGACGCTGGTGCTGGCGCACAATAAAACACTGGCAGCGCAGCTTTGCACCGAGCTGCGGGAGTTTTTCCCGAACAATGCGGTCGAGTATTTTGTAAGCTATTATGACTATTATCAGCCGGAAGCCTACATTGCATCGACCGATACCTATATTGAAAAGGATTCAGCAATTAATGACGAAATCGACCGACTGCGCCACTCGGCAACCTCGGCGCTGTCCGAACGGCGGGATGTTATCATCGTTTCGTCGGTTTCCTGCATCTATTCGCTCGGCGACCCGATTGACTACAAAAGCCTGGTTATTTCGCTGCGCCCGGGCATGGAGCTTGAACGCGATCAGCTGATTCACCGACTGATCGACATCCAGTATGAGCGAAACGACATCGCGTTTGAGCGTAACCGCTTTCGGGTGCGCGGGGACACGGTTGAGATCTGGCCGGTTTATTCGGATGAGGACGTGGTGCGGGTCGAGTTTTTCGGAGATGAGATTGACCGCATCAGCCGCATTAATCCGCTGACCGGCGCAGTGGTGTCCGAACTGGGGCACACGGCGATTTTCCCGGCGAGCCACTATGTCACGCCGAAGGATAAGCTGCAGGTCGCGATTGAGTCGCTCGAGCGGGAATTGGATGCGCGAGTGAAATATTTTGAGGAAAACGGCAAGCTGGTGGAAGCGCAGCGCATTGCGCAGCGTACGCGATATGACATTGAAATGCTGCAGGAAATCGGTTTTTGCAGCGGAATTGAGAACTATTCGCGCGTGCTGTCCGGCCGCGAGCCGGGAAGTGCGCCCTACACGCTGATTGACTATTTTCCGAAGGACTTTTTGCTGATTGTAGATGAGAGCCACGTGACACTGCCGCAGGTACGCGCCATGTTCCACGGCGACCGCGCACGCAAGGAGAGTTTGGTGGAAAACGGCTTTCGTTTGCCTTCGGCCTATGACAACCGCCCGCTGAATTTTGAGGAGTTTAACGGCCGTCTCAACCAAATCCTGTACGTGTCAGCGACCCCGAGTGCATACGAACTTTCACGTTCGGGACAGGTGGTCGAACAGGTGATTCGCCCGACTGGACTGCTCGACCCGATTGTGGAGGTGCGTCCGGTTGAGGGACAAATCGACGACCTGATTGGAGAAATCAACGCGCGCACGCCGAAGGGGGAGCGCGTACTGGTCACGACGCTGACCAAGAAAATGGCGGAGGATTTGACCGCTTATCTGGAAACCGCGGGTATTCGGGTGCGTTATATGCACCATGACGTTAAGACCATTGAACGTATGGAACTGGTGCGCGACCTGCGTTTGGGTGTGTATGATGTGCTGGTCGGTATTAACCTGCTGCGAGAGGGACTCGACCTGCCAGAAGTATCGCTCGTCGCCATTTTGGATGCGGACAAGGAGGGCTTTTTGCGCTCTGAAACCGCGCTCGTTCAGACCATTGGACGCGCTGCGAGAAACGAGAAGGGGCTTGTAATTTTGTATGCGGATTCCATCACGCCGTCGATGAGGCGCGCGATGGACGAAACCGAACGCCGCCGCGCCATTCAGGATGCGTTTAATCAGGAGCATGGCATCATCCCGCGCTCAGTGCAGAAAAAGGTCAGCGAAGTTTTGGAAATCTCGTCGGTGCCGAGCAGCAACAAACGTCGCAGTAAGGCTGAGAAGAAGGACGAAATTGCGCGTCTGACCCGTCAGATGAAGGAAACCGCCAAAATGCTTGAGTTTGAAATTGCCGCGCAGCTGCGCGATCAAATCAAGGCACTGGAAGACAACTAAGAGCCGCGGCTCTTGAGATAGAGTATGAAAGAAAGGAACTTATGCACGAATTTATTCATGTCAAGGGTGCCAGAGAGCACAACTTGAAAAATATTGATATCAAGCTCCCGCGTGACAAGCTGGTCGTGCTGACCGGATTGTCCGGCTCGGGCAAATCGTCGCTCGCGTTTGATACGATTTACGCCGAAGGCCAGCGCCGTTATGTCGAGTCGCTGTCCTCCTATGCCCGGCAGTTTCTGGGGCAGATGGAAAAGCCGGATGTAGACTATATCGACGGACTTTCCCCCGCCATTTCCATCGACCAGAAAACGACCTCCAAGAACCCGCGTTCCACGGTCGGTACGGTCACGGAGATTTATGATTATCTGCGCCTTTTGTGGGCGCGCATCGGTACGCCGCACTGCCCGAAATGCGGCAAGAAAATTCATCAGCAGACCATTGACCAAATCATAGACCGACTGATGGAATTGCCGGAAAAAACGCGTATACAGATTCTTGCCCCTGTCATTCGAGGGAAAAAGGGTGAGCACGTTAAAGTGCTGGAGGACGCGCGTAAGGCGGGTTATGTTCGTGTGCGGGTTGACGGTGAAACCTATGAGCTGGCTGAGGAAATCAAGCTGCAAAAGACGCTCAAACACAACATCGAAATTGTGGTTGACCGCATTTCTGTCAAGGCCGACGTGCGCGGCCGTCTGACTGATTCGGTGGAAACGACATCCGCGCTTTCGGGCGGATTGGTCATTGCCGATGTGATTGGCGGCGAGCCGATGCTCTTTTCACAGAACTATGCGTGCGACGACTGCGGCATTTCGATTGAAGAGCTTACGCCACGCATGTTTTCGTTCAACAATCCCTACGGTGCGTGCCCGACCTGCACCGGACTGGGCATCCAGATGAAGGTCGATCCCGACCGCGTGCTGCCCAACCGCAAGCTGTCAATCAAGGACGGCGCAATCCGGGCATCCGGCTGGTCGAGCGCCGAGCCGGGTACAATTGCTTATATGTACTACACGGCACTTGGCAAGCGCCACAAGTTCACACTGGATACGCCGATCGAAAAAATGAGCGAAAAAGCGGTGCAGGAGCTGCTGTACGGTACGGGCAAGGAATCGCTTGAGCTGTCGGTCAGCCGCGTGTCCGGCGGCGTGATGAAGCAGCCGTTTGAAGGATTGATTCGCAATTTGGAGCGGCGCTACAAGGAAACGACCAGCGACTATGTGCGTACTGAAATCGAGGACTGCATGAGCGAGGTTCCGTGTCCGGACTGCCACGGCCGCCGCCTCAAGCCGGAAGTGCTCGCGGTGACCATCGGCGGACTGAATATCGCGGAGTTCGCGGAAAAATCGGTCGTCAAGGCGGTCGAGTTTATGCATACCTTGCAGTTGACTGAAATGCAGCATAAAATTGGTGACCGCGTGATTAAGGAAATTCTGGATCGTCTTGGATTTTTGCAGTCGGTTGGTTTGGAATATCTGACGCTCAGCCGCTCCTCCGGCACGCTGTCGGGCGGCGAGAGTCAGCGCATCCGACTTGCAACGCAAATCGGCTCGTCTCTGATGGGCGTGCTGTATATTTTGGACGAGCCGTCCATCGGACTGCATCAGCGCGATAATGATAAGCTACTCGCAACGCTCAAGCGCCTGCGCGATTTGGGCAACACACTGATTGTTGTGGAGCACGATGAGGATACGATGTATGCAGCCGACTACATTGTGGATATCGGTCCGGGTGCAGGGCGCAATGGCGGCGAGGTCGTGTTTGAAGGCACGATAGATCAGCTGCTGCGTGATGAGCGTTCGATTACCGGTGCGTATCTCAGCGGTCGAAAGGCCATTCCGGTGCCCGAAGTGCGCCGCAAGGGAAATGGAAAAGCGCTGACGGTCAAGGGCTGTGCGGTAAACAACCTCAAGCATACCGATTTTACCATTCCGCTTGGCACACTGACCTGCGTGACCGGTGTTTCGGGTTCGGGTAAATCCTCATTTGTCAACGAAATTCTCTATAAGAAACTGGCGGCTGAACTCAATGGTGCAAAGACGCGCGCGGGTGCGCATGTATCTATGGAGGGCGTCGACCAGCTTGACAAGGTCATCAATATCAACCAGTCTCCGATTGGCCGCACGCCGCGTTCCAACCCTGCAACGTATACCGGCGTGTTTAACGACATCCGCGATTTGTTTGCGCAGACAACGGACGCCAAGGCACGCGGCTATGGGCCGGGACGTTTTTCCTTTAACGTCAAGGGTGGTCGCTGTGAGGCTTGTGCGGGCGACGGCCTGCTTAAAATCGAGATGCACTTTCTGCCAGATATTTACGTGCCCTGTGACATCTGCAAGGGACGACGCTACAACAAGGAAACATTAGAAGTGCGCTATAAGGGCAAAAATATTTACGAAGTGCTCGATATGACGGTCGATGAGGCCTGTGAGTTCTTCGCAAACGTCCCCAAAATCGCGCGCCGCATCGAAACCATGCGCGAGGTCGGGTTGGGTTATGTCAAGCTGGGGCAGTCGTCCACCACGCTGTCGGGCGGCGAAGCGCAGCGCGCTAAGCTCGCGACTGAGCTGTCCAAGCGCCCGACCGGTAAAACCATTTATATCCTCGATGAGCCGACAACAGGCCTGCACGTGGCCGATGTGCACCGCTTGGTAAGCGTTTTGCAGCAGTTGGTCGACGCGGGCAACACCGTGGTCGTAATCGAGCATAATTTGGACGTCATCAAGACGGCAGATCATATCCTCGACCTCGGGCCCGAGGGCGGCGACGGCGGCGGACGTCTGGTTATTTCCGGCACGCCGGAACAGGTAGCCGCATGCGAAGGTTCCTATACCGGACAGTATTTGAAGGGTGTGCTTGCAAAGAGGCCGCCTGTAAATTTGGTAGAATAATCAACATTTTTTGGTAGAAAGCGGGCGTTCCTGTGCGGGATGCCTGCTTTCTCCAATTTGCATAAAAGTTGTTGTGGATTTGGGCAAGTTTTGGTATAATAGTTGTAATTGAAAATAAAATGAGGAAGCATACATGAAAACAAAACGATGGGTGATCGCCGCGCCTGACGAAGCGCACGTGCGATTGCTGGCTCAAGACTGCGGCTTTGCACCGCTGACGGCAGCCGTGCTTGCCGCCCGCGGAATCGAAACGCGTGAGCAGGCCGAAGCATATTTAAGCTGCGATCCGGCTGGGCTGCATGACCCCATGCTGCTGGCCGATATGGATAAGGCGGTTGATGCGATTCGAAGCGCGATTGCGCGGAAAGAACGCATCGTCGTCTATGGCGATTACGATGTGGACGGTGTCACTGCGACCTGCACCTTGGTACATTATCTGCGCTCGATCGGGGCGGACTGCGCATACTATATCCCAAACCGGCTGAGCGAAGGCTACGGACTGTCAAACGCCGCAATGCAGCAACTTTATAACGAAGGGACACGCCTGCTTGTTACAGTGGATTCCGGCATCACGGCGGACGACGAAATCGCAGCCGCCCATGCGCTTGGGATGACCGTGGTTGTGACCGACCACCACGAATGCCATGAAATTCTGCCTGCGGCTGACGCGGTGGTGGATTACAAGCGGCGGGACTGCCGGTATCCGTTCCGTCATCTCGCCGGGGTGGGCGTGGCATTTAAACTGATATGCGCCCTTTCTGGCGATGCGGCTGCAGTGCTCGACCACTATGCCGACTTGGTTGCACTTGGCACGGTGGCTGATGTCATGCCGATTATCGGTGAAAACCGCATCATTGTCGCGGAAGGACTGCGCCGCATGGCGGATACGAAAAACCTCGGTCTGGAAATGCTGCTGCGCGAAGCGGGGATGAAGGGGAAACGGCTCACCAGCTCTACTATCAGCTTTGTGCTCGCACCGCGCATCAACGCCGCAGGACGCATGGGACAGGCGGAGCTTGCCGCCGAGCTGTTTCTGACGAGCGACCCTGTCCGCGCACAGGAGCTTGCATCGCTTCTTTGCGAACAGAACAAACAGCGGCAAAATGAAGAAAACCAGATTTTGGAGCAGGCACTTGTCCGACTGCGTACCGAGTACAACCCACTAGAGGATAAAATCATTGTCTTGGCGGGCGAGGGCTGGCATCATGGCGTCATCGGCATTGTTTGCTCGCGCCTGTGCGACCGATACGGCTGCCCGGTCGTGCTCATCGCGCTGGATGATGGAATCGGCAAGGGCTCGGGTCGTTCGGTAAAGGGCTTTAACCTGTTTGAGGCGCTTTCTTCCTGTGAGGATTTGCTCGACAAATATGGTGGACACGAGCTTGCCGCAGGATTAACGATTGATGAAACGAACGTATCCGATTTGCGTGAGCGTCTGCGCACCTTTGCAGATGAGCATGTGACGATGTCTGATTTGGTGCCGCAGCTGCATATTGTCTGCCCGATTCAGCCGGAGTGGATAAACGAGCAGAATATCATGGGACTGTCAGTGCTCGAGCCGTTCGGTATGCAGAACAGCCAACCGATTTTTTGCATGAATGATATGGTGGTTGAAGAGATTACGCCGATTTCAAGCGACCGTCATGTTCGGCTGACATTATCGAAGGACGGTGCGCGGTTTCAGGCGATGTTGTTTGGAACCGGTATGGGCGGACTCGGTTTTGTGCAGGGCAATATGGTCGATATTGCGTTTTATCTGGAAATCAATGAATTTCGCGGCCGCCGCACGGTGCAGCTGACCCTCAAGGATGTGCGCCTGAGCGAGTGCGAAAATATGGCCGATCAGAAGCTGCTGAATTTATATAACACCTATATGGCGGATGGCCCGCTGACCGCAAGGGAAGCGCGTGTGCTGCTGCCTGAACGCGCCGATTTGGTCGCGGTCTGGCGGCATGTTATCTGCCGCGCGGAGGCGGGGCGGCTGTCTGTGCCCTCAAATGCGCTTTCCAGACGCATCGCGTGGGAGAGCCGACGTGATATTAACATCGGACGGCTATTTGTCTGTCTCGACGTATTTTCCGAGTCTAGCCTGATCAGCTACCATTTTAGAGAGGGCATGCTCAATATTATTCTCAAGCCTTACGAGGGTAAGGCTGACATATCCAAATCGGTTGTGCTGGCTACGCTGCAGAGCATGGCGGGGTGACTGAGAATGGGGGAGACAACTATGCAAGATAAATTGGATTTTTTGATCGAACGCGTCAAAAAACAGAACCCGCAGGCTAATATTAAGAAAATTCGCGCAGCATATGAATGCGCTGCCCATGCACATGAGGGACAGAAACGGAAAAATGGCGAGCCGTATATCATCCACCCGGTTTCAGTGGCTGAAATCATTGTGGAAATGGGGCTCGATACCGATTCCATCTGCGCCGGATTGCTGCATGACTGCATCGAGGACACCGCCTTTGGTTATAAGGAAATCGAAAACAAGTTTGGCACCGCGGTTGCCGAACTGGTTGACGGCGTGACCCGACTGGGCATGCTGCGCTATTCCAAGGAACAGGAACAGTTTGAGGATTTGCGCAAGATGTTTCTGGCCATGGCCAAGGATATCCGCGTCATTTTGATCAAACTGGCCGACCGTCTGCACAACGCGCGCACCTTCCAGTACCTGCCCGAGCGCAAGCAGCGCGACAAGGCGCTCGAAACCATGGAAATCTATGCGCCGATTGCCCATCGCTTGGGCATGAGCCGTATTAAATGGGAGCTGGAAGATTTATCGCTCAAGTGTCTGGATCCCATCGGCTACAACGAGATTGTGGAAGGACTCAAGGCGCAGAGCGAGCAGCATGAGGAGTTCCTCAAGGGCATTACCGAGCGCATCAGCGGAAAACTTGCTGAGGCGCATATCGAAAACCATATTTCAGCGCGTGTGAAGCATATTTATTCGATTTATCGTAAAATGTATGCACAGCACAAAACCATCAACGAGATTTATGATATCTGTGCGGTACGTGTTATTGTTGATACGGTAGCGGACTGCTATAACGTGCTCGGCTATGTGCACGACCTATATAAGCCGATTCCCGGACGTTTTAAGGACTATATCTCCACACCCAAGCCCAACGGCTATCAGTCGCTGCACACGACGGTCATCGGCCGCGCGGGCATTCCGTTCGAAATCCAGATTCGCACGGCGGAAATGCACAAAATGGCGGAATACGGTGTTGCGGCGCACTGGAAGTACAAGCAGGGGCTAGACCGCAAGGGCAATGAGCAGGCGTTTGCCTGGATTCGCCAGATGCTTGAAGCGCAGCAGGATACCGAAGCCGAGGATTTCATCAAAAATATTAAGGTCGATCTCTTTGCGGACGAGGTGTTTGTGTTTACGCCCAAGGGTGACGTGGTCAATATGCCGGCGGGTGCAACTCCGATTGACCTTGCCTATGCCATTCACTCAGCGGTGGGCAACCGCATGACGGGCTGTAAGATTAACGGCCGCATTGCGCCCATTGACAGTCAACTGAAAAACGGCGATATCGTCGAGATTCTGACCTCGAAGGAAGCGCGCGGGCCGAGTCGTGACTGGGTGAAAATCGTCAAGACGACCGAGGCACGCAACAAAATCAAGCAGTGGTTTAAGAAGGAGTGCCGTGAGGAGAATATCACCAACGGCCGTGAGGATCTTGACCGTGAGCTGCGCGCCAACCTGCTGTACAACGGATTTTATGAGAATGGGGAAGTGTTCAAAAACACACTCGATAAATTCTCCTTCAACACGGTGGACGAGCTGTACGCCGCAATCGGATATGGCGGCATTACGCTGACCAAGGTCATTAACAAGGTCAAGGATGATGTAAACCGCATCCGCCGTGCAAACGAGCAGGTCGAGCGTCAGAATCAGCCGCAGCCGGAACGCCGCACCAGCAAGAGCACCACGGGCGTTGTGGTTGAGGGCATCGACAACTGTCTGGTCAAGTTTGCACGCTGCTGCACACCGATTCCGGGCGATGAGATTGTCGGGTTTGTCACCAGGGGCTACGGCGTGTCGATTCACAGACGCGACTGCTCCAACGTTCACATCGACGAGGATCCGGATCGCTGGCTGTCCGCATGGTGGGATGAAGACATGGCAATGGATGACCGCACGGCGCGCTTTAGCACGGGCCTGCAGATCTCAACCCGCAGCCGCATTGGCGTGCTGAGCGATGTGACCGTTACACTGGCCGCCTGCAAAATCAATGTGCATGAAATTTCGGCGCGTGACCTCAATGACGGCTTCGGCGTCATTAACGCCATGGTCGACGTGGCGGGCGTACACCAGCTGGACAACCTGATCAGCCGCCTGCGGCAGATTAAGGGTGTGCTGGATGTGACGCGTACAGTGGATACCAATTAAGGAGAGCAAAGCATGAGAGCACTGATTCAGCGCGTATCCCGCGCATCGGTCACCATCGCGGGCGAAACGCGCGGTGAAATCGGGCGGGGATTTCTCGTCCTGCTCGGCGTGACCGAGGGGGACACGCTGGAGGATGCGCAGTATCTGGCGGATAAAACGGTCAAGCTGCGCGTCTTTACAGATGAAAATGATAAAATGAATAAGGCGCTTGCCGATGTTGGCGGCGGGATTTTGGTCGTGTCGCAGTTTACGCTGTACGGTGATTGCCGCAAGGGAAATCGGCCGAGCTTTATCGCCGCCGCGCGTCCGGAGACTGCCATTCCGCTCTATGAAGCCTTTATCGCCCGCTGCCGGCAAAGCGGCCTTGCGGTTGAAACAGGAGAATTCGGCGCGGATATGCAGGTGGATCTGCTCAATGACGGGCCGGTGACTTTGTGGATGGATTCGGCGGAAATGCGCCAAAAGTAAGGAGAATACTATGAAAATTATGCAGCTTTGTGTTGGCATGGTCGGCACCAATTGCTATATTGTTTACGACGAAGCGAGTCGTGAAGCCGCGGTCATCGACCCGGGCGACAACGCGGCATCTATTCTCAAGGCGATTCACGACGAAAACCTTGCGGTCAAGTATGTGCTGCTGACCCACTGTCACTTTGACCATATTCTTGCCGCGCACGAGGTGCTGACGGCGACAGGGGCGCAGTATGTGGTGCCCGAGGGTGACGTTTGGCTGCTCGAGAAGAGCGCAATGGGAGAATTTCGTCCCTTTGCGAGCAGTTATGTGCGAGACGAGCCGGACATCCGCGCGGTCGAGGGCACCCAGGTGCAGTTCGGCGGTATGACGGCGGTTTATATGAATACCCCTGGCCATACCCCCGGCTCATCGGTCATCCGCATCGGTGACGCATTGTTCACGGGTGACACGTTGTTCCGGCACGAGTGCGGCCGCTGCGATCTGGAGGGCGGTGACTTTCCGACCATGCTGCACTCGCTCAAGCGTCTGCACGATCTGGAGGGTGATTTTCAGGTGCTGCCCGGCCATGAAGGCTTGACCACACTGGAAGAGGAACGACAAATGAATCCTTATATGCGGCAGGCGACCGGACGATGAACTATACACTGGAAGGACATGACCTCAAGCATGCGGTCGAGGAGATGCTGTTTCATCTGCTGCCGACTGCGACGCTTGAGCGGGACGGACAGACGGACGGTGACTTTTGCCGCAGTATTCTGTCCGAGGAGAACGGCGTGGCAACGGCACGTGCGCTTGTTTGCATAGACGGCGTTTCGCGGGAGGCAGAGCGTACGGCGGCAGTCGAGGGACTGTCGCCGATCGACCGCAAGCGCGCAGTTACCGAAATCATCAAAATGACCGTATATGATGCGGTTGTACCGGCGCTGCCGCAGCCGCCCGTTTGGGGCAGCCTGACCGGTGTGCGTCCGGCAAAGCTCGTGCGGGGATTGATCGAACGCGGCATGAGCCGCGGCGAAGCGGCATCCCATCTGCGCGAGCGCTTTTTTGTTTCGCCGGAGCGCACCGCACTGACTATTCGCGCGGCAGCGACGGCAATGGAGCTGGATCGTGAAATCGGTGAAAGCGATGTCTCGCTTTATGTCGGCATTCCGTTTTGCCCGTCGCGGTGCTATTACTGTTCGTTCGTTTCGGCAACGACGGCGCAGTCCGGACACCTAATCGAGCCCTACCTCGACACCCTGTGCCGCGAGATTGAAGAGACGGCCTCGCTGCTGCGCGAAACGGGTAAGCGGGTGCAGAGTATTTATATCGGCGGCGGCACACCGACTACGCTCGATGAAGTGCAACTTGCACGTTTGCTGGATGTTTTGCAGACTGGTTTCAAGTTTTCCAATCTGCGCGAATATACTGTGGAAGCCGGACGGCCGGATACCATCACGGCAGAAAAGCTTCGGGTGATGAAAGCCGCGGGTGTAAACCGCGTCAGCATCAATCCGCAGTCGATGGATGATGCGGTGCTTGCAAAGATTGGCCGCCGGCACGGTGCGCAGGAT
The DNA here is from genome assembly GCF_951230135.1 of Butyricicoccus sp. Marseille-Q5471. GTDB lineage: Bacteria > Bacillota > Clostridia > Oscillospirales > Butyricicoccaceae > Agathobaculum. The sequence goes on from NZ_CATNVC010000012.1 coordinate 26,614, forward strand.
GTGCTGCGCGCGTTTGCGCAGGCGCGGCAGGCGGGCTTTGACGAAATCAATATGGATGTCATTGCCGGACTGACCGGTGACACACCGCACAGCTTCGGCACAACGATTGACACGCTGATCGGTCTTGACCCGGAGAATATCACGGTGCATACGCTCGCGATCAAACGCGGCGCCGACTTGACTGACAAAGCAGCCGCGGCGGCGGAGCGGCAAAAGGTGTCCGGCATGCTTGATTATGCAGGTCACGCGCTTCAGACTGCCGGATATGGGCCATACTATCTATATCGGCAGAAGTTTACCGCAGGCGGGTTTGAAAATGTCGGTTGGTGCAAGCCGGGGACGGAGTGCTTCTACAACGTGGTCATGATGGAGGAACTGGGCACAATTTTGTCACTCGGTGCGGGCGGCGTGTCCAAACGCGTTGATCGGGATACCGGATGGATTGCCCGCGTGAATAATCCCAAGTATCCGCTCGAGTATATCGGTGCGGCCGACCGGCTGACGGCGGGCAAACGCAAGCTTCTGCTGCCCGAATGAGAAAGGAGGCCAGCTTATGGCTGAATTCACATTAAAGTATATCAATCACCATGCGCTCCGCGACCCGGCGGCTTTCATCGGGGAGAGTGAGCAGCATTATCGCAATCAAGTGGCTGCGGTTGCGGATGAGGTTGCTGAAAACAGCGTTCAGAAGCCCATCGTGCTGCTGAACGGTCCTTCGTCCAGCGGTAAAACAACCACGAACGACCGCTTATGCAAAGCGCTCGAACAGCGGGGCATTCATGCGGAGACCATCTCGATGGACGACTATTACCGCACGGTCGGCACGTATGAGATTCCGGCGGACGGAGAAAACGGCGTGCCGGATTTGGAATCGCCCGAATGCATGAATCTCCCGCTGCTGAGCGAGCATTTATCACAGCTCGTCGCAGGGGAGGAAATTAAGGTACCGCGGTTTGACTTTGAAACGCGTACCTTTATTCCCAACACGCGTGCGCTGCGCCTTGATCCGGATGAAGTTGTGCTGATTGAAGGCATTCATGCGTTCAACCCGGTGATCATGGGCGATTTGGCGCACGCGGCCACCGGTGTTTTTTTATCCGTGGCGAGCAGCGTCATCCCGCAGGAGGGGGCACGGCTCGAGCCGTATATGCTCCGGTTCCTGCGCCGTGCGATGCGTGACAGCCTGTTCCGCAACTCTCCGGTAGAGGACACACTGCGCCAGTGGAAATCAGTGCGCCGCGGCGAAAGTCTGTATATTTCGCCCTATTACGGACGTGCAAACCTGACAGTTGACACCTTTTTGCCGTACGAAATATGTGTTTTAGCTGAAAAATTAAGAAATTCACTAAAAAGCAAGGAAATGGAACTGGAAAATGCGGATTTGGGGCCGGTTTACTCGATTCTTCCTGATATTGAACCGATAGAGTATAAGAATATCATTCCTGCAGATTCGGTTTTACACGAATTTATCGGTTGAAACCCCTTGTAAAATGCGATATTTCTTGCTTTTTGGAAGGTGCTGGTTTATAATAATGCCGATATGGCGGAGAACCGCCTGCTGAAAGGAGCGGGAACGATGGACGCAAAGGTACAGACGTTTTTGAATAAGATGAAGGTCGTTGCCAACAGGACCAGTCAGGCGGCCGGACGCGCAGCGGATGTTGCGGGCAAAAAAGCGACCGAAATTGCGCAGGCGACTAAAATCAATCTGCAGATTTTTGATCTGAACACAGAATGCGAAATTCTTTATAAAGAAATCGGAAAAATGGTGTACGATGTGCACCAGGGCTTTGAAGTGCCGAGTGAAGATATGGATGCTCGGATGGAAACGCTGGACGAAAAGCAGGCCAAAATCGCCGCCCTGCGTGACGAATTGGCGGGAATGAAGTCGATTGTTATCTGCTCTGCCTGCGGTAAACAGTGCAGCAAGGAGGATTCCTTCTGCCCGGGATGCGGCAGTGCGCTTTGAGTGTGAATATTTCCGCGCGCCCGACCATACGGTGAGACAAAACAATAAACGAAGGGCGGGCATATTTTGCAGCGAAAAAAACAGAATTTTATAGAAGGTGCGTTTATCCTGCTGCTGGCCAACCTGCTGGTCAAGGTAATTGGCGCCCTGTTTCAGGTGCCGCTCAAAAACCTGATCGGTGCAGATTTTCCGGCCTTTGGTCTGTTCAGTATTGCATACCGCATTTATATCGCAATGCTGGTCATTTCTACGGTGGGACTGCCGGCTTCGCTCTCTAAAATGGTGGCGGAGGCTACCGCACTTGGCAGAGAACATGAGGTACGCCGCATTGTTCGCGTTGCAGCCGCTATTTTTGTGCCGCTTGGTGCAGTCAGCTCTCTAGTTCTCTTTTTCGGTGCGGGGCCAATCTCGGAAATGATGCACAACGCCGACGTGCGCCTGTCGCTGATGGCGATTGCACCGTCGGTACTGATGGTTTCCATTCTCTCGGTTTATCGCGGCTATTATCAGGGACGATCCAACATGGTGCCCACCGCAGTGTCGCAGGTAATCGAAGCGATCGGCAAGCTGTTTGTCGGCCTCGGCTGCGCATATTTCGCAATGGGGCATGGCATGAGCGCACCTGTCGTTGCGGCAATGACCGTGCTTGGCGTTACCATGGGTGAGGTTGTTGCAGCACTTTATATGATTGTGCAGGGAATGCTGAACACCCGCCGCGCGCACAAGGTGGTCGCCCTGAGCGACGCGGTGCGGCCTACGGGCGCACTGTGTAAGACCCTGCTGTCACTGACGATTCCGATTACGATCAGCTCAGCGGTCATGAGTGTCACCGACCTGATCGATGCAACGGTCATCGTATTCCGCTTGCAGGATGCGTTCGGCATGACGCAGGACGCGGCCAACACGGTTTACGGTGTTTATACCGGCATGGCGGTGAATTTCTTTAACTTGCCGCAAACGCTGATTACCGCGTTGTCCGTCAGCGTGCTGCCGACGATTGCGGCAGCGAATATCAGCCAGAATTTTACCAAGGTATCCCGTACAATGGCAACAACATTCCGCATGACCATGCTGATTACGCTGCCGGCGGGCGCGGGGTTCCTGATTCTGAGTCAGCCGATTCTGCGACTGCTGTATTCGTCGGATACCGTGCTCGGCGGACAGCTGTTGGCGATTCTGGGCGTGGCAGTGCCGTTTGTAGCAATTGTGGCGATTACCAATGCCATGCTGCAGGCGCTCGGCCGAGCGGATTTGCCGCTGATTTCCATGTTTCTCGGTGCGCTTGTTAAGTTGTTTGCCGACTATTACCTGCTCGGTCACCCGAGCATTCAAATCGCAGGTGCGCCCATCAGCACCGTGCTGTGCTACGCGCTGATTGCGGCGATTAATCTGTTCCACATCGGCAGGCTGACACATGCGCTGCCGCCGTTGGGCAAAACTCTGGTGCGTCCGCTCGCGGCGACGATTGGCATGAGCGCGGCGACACTCATCACGTTCCGCGTGTTGACCAATCTGCTTGGCGCCGCACCCGCTTCTGCTGCGGATAAACTGATTACCGTGTTCAGTATTGCGGTTGCAGGTGTGGTCTATGTCCTGCTGCTGCTGGGGCTGCGTGCGGTCGATCGGGAGGATGTCACACTGCTTCCGCAGGGTGAAAAAATTGCAAATCTGCTTCGGTTGAAGTAAAATAGGAAGTCTGATTCATGGTAGAATTTAAACAAAAAGAACAATATAACTTTGACGATTTGCTCCGCATTATGGAGTTGCTGCGCGCTCCGGGCGGCTGCCCGTGGGATCGTGAGCAGAATCATCACAGCATCCGCCGAAATTTCATTGAAGAGACATATGAGGTCTGCGAGGCCATTGACGATGAGGATACGGAGCATCTCAAAGAAGAACTGGGTGACGTGCTGCTGCAGGTCGTGTTCCATACTGAGATTGAGCGGGAACAGGGCAGCTTTGATATTGACGACGTGTGCGACGGAATCTGCAAAAAGCTGATTTTCCGGCATCCGCATATTTTTTCCGATACGCAGGCGGACACTGCAGCCGAGGTGCTGCGTAATTGGGAGCAGCTCAAGCAGGTAGAGAAGAACCAGCAGACGGCAACCGACACGCTGCAAAGCGTGGCGCGCAGCCTACCTGGTCTCATCCGTGCGGAAAAGCTGCAGAAAAAGGCAGCTAAGGTCGGCTTCGACTGGGATGAAGTTTCCGGTGCGATGGAAAAGGTGGATGAAGAACTGGATGAACTGCGCCGTGCGATGCATGGCGACGGCGACCCGGAAGAGGAATTCGGCGATTTGCTGTTCGCGGCGGTCAATGTGTCGCGTTTCTTAAAAATTGACCCTGAACATGCGATGGAAAAGGCCTGCAACAAGTTTACCGCGCGCTTTGCCGCGATGGAACAGCGGGCGGAACAAGAGGGCAAGGCGCTGTCCGATCTGTCTTTGACAGAGCTGGATGAGCTTTGGAATACAATAAAAAAGGTATAAACGGAGGTTTCAACATGAAGAAAAGCGAATTTGTGACACTGGTAGCAGAAAAAACCGGCCTGTCTAAGAAAGATACCGAGAAGACAATTGATGCAGTTTTCACCGCTATGGGCGATGTGATGGCTGAGGGAGATAAGCTGCAGATGAGTGGCTTTGGCACGTTTGAGACAAAGACGCGCGCTGCTCGCACCGGCCACAATCCGCGTACGGGTGATGCGATTGAAATCGCTGCAGCGAACATTCCTGTATTCAAGCCCAGCAAGACGCTGAAGGATAAAGTGGACGCTAAGTGAGACTGGATAAATATCTCAAGGTTTCCCGGCTGATTAAGCGCCGCACCGTCGCCAATGACGCGTGTGACGCGGCACGTATCACGGTCAACGATAAGCCTGCAAAGGCCTCTTATCAAGTCAAGACCGGCGATATCATCGAGATCGCGTTCGGACAGCGAAGCGTGAAGGTGGAGGTGCTCGAAATAGCTGAGCACGCCCTCAAGGCCGATGCGGCCGGTATGTACCGAGAAGTGCAGTAATAAAACATCCCGCTCATTCGTATGCTGAATGGAGCGGGATGTTTTTTTATTTGCAAACGGGAGGTCGTAATACATGGCAGGCGAAGAAATGAAGCGCGATATGCCGCACAGCATAATTATTGAAGGCAGAGAAAAGATGACAGTATCCGGCGTGGTTGATGTCCAGAGCTTTGATGAAGAGCAGATTATGCTTGAAACCGTGCGCGGTATGCTGGTCGTGCGCGGACAGGGACTGCACGTGGAGCGGCTGCAGCTGGAAGCGGGTGAGCTGATTGTGCTGGGCGAGGTGGGCTGTCTGGAGTACGATGACAGCGTTCAGCCGCGAGGCGGCATGTTCGCACGGCTGTTCGGAAGGTGAGGCCATGTTTCTGTCTCAGCAGGCACAGCTGTTGGCGGTGTTGCAAAGTGTACTGCTTGGCGTGGGAATCAGCGTGTTTTATGATGTGATGGGTGCATGGCGGCATTATACCAAGGCGGGACCATGGGTCACCGCGCTGTGCGATGCCCTGTTCTGGGTGGTGCTGCTTGCCGCATTGTTTGAGTTCAGTCTGGCAGTCGCACCCGGCCAGAGCCGCTATTATGTGCTGGCAGGTGTGGTTTTCGGGGGCATCGTATACTTCGGACTGGTCAGCGAACTGGTGCAGGGGCTGCTGCGCACATTGTTCTCATTGATCTCCTGGCTGATCGGATTGGTGCGGCGGGCGGCAACGATGGTTCGGGATTTCCTCCATGTGCATGTGCCATACAAAAAAATATCCGATTTTGTGAAAAAGTTTGCAAAAAAGCCTTCCATTTTTCGCAGAAAGGGTATAAAATAAAAGTCGTATCAGTTGAAACGTGCAGCAGAATCCGAGGTGAGCAAAATGTCTCAAAAGCAGGTGCCTATGGTACTTAAAATTGTGATGTTGGCATTTTTGCTTTATGCCGTCGTCACAATTGTCAATCTTCAGTCGCAGATTGCGGATAAAAAGGAGCAGCTCGGCCAGCTCAGTATGCAGGTTGAAGAGTACTCCGCGGCAAACGAAGCGCTGAAGGAAGACCTGAAAAGCGGCATCACCGATGAGGATATCAGCGAAATCGCGCGTACAGAACTGGGCTATACGGAACCCGGCGAACGTGTCTTTGTCGATACGTCGAGCAGATAACCGGGCAAACCATTAACGGAGGCAAAAATATTTATATGGATTTGGCAGTGGGATCGATCGTGGACGGCAAGGTGACCGGCATCACCAAATTTGGCGCATTCGTTGCACTTCCCGAGGGCAAGTCGGGTATGGTGCATATTTCTGAAGTGGCGTCGTCGTTCGTCAATGACATCAAGGACTTTTTGCAGGAAGGCCAGGAGGTTAAGGTCAAAATCATTGGCATTGACCAGGTGGGCCGCATCAATCTGTCTATCAAAAAGGCACAGGCGCCGCAGGCCCCGCAAGGCGGTGGCAATTTCGCACCCCGTCAGCCGCGTTTTTCCCGTCCGGCGGCTCCGCGCGGACGTGCTCCTCAGCCCCCGAAGGACCCCTCAACCATGAGCTTTGAGGATAAGCTCAAGGCGTTTATGTCGGACAGTGAGACCCGTCAGGCTGATGTTCGCCACAGCACTGACCGAAAAAATGGTTCGCGCCGTCGAAAATAAGCAAAACAAAACCGAGGGTTGCCCTCGGTTTTCCTTTTATCGCCGCAAAAAAAGAGGGCGTCTGACCGCATACGGAAACGGTCAAACGCCAAAAAATAGGATTGTGGGGATAAAGATATGAACGGTGCATGGCAGCATCACTGCTACCATGGTTAATATACCATATATTACAAATAATGTCAACTGCTTTCAAGAGGAATTTTATGGAAAACATCTTAGTCAAAAATGTCACTGTGTTGACGATGGACAAGGCAAACCGTCGCTTTGAAGGCTGGTGCATCCTGCGCGGCGGAAGAATTGGCGCCTTGGGAGAGGGACAGCCGCCGGAGGATGCCGACTGCGATCAGATAATTGACGGCGCAGGCGGATGGTTGCTGCCCGGCCTGATTGACGTGCACTCGCACATTGGCCTGTATGAGGACTCGCTCGGCTTTGAAGGGGCGGACGGCAACGAGGATACCGACCCCATTACACCCCACCTGCGCGCGCTAGACGGCGTCAATCCCATGGATCGTGCATTCCGTGAAGCGGTTGAAGCCGGTGTAACCACAGTGGCGGTCAGCCCAGGCAGCGCGAATCCGATTGGCGGGCAGATTGTTGCCATGAAGACGTGTGGCCGCCGTATTGATGATATGATACTCAAGGAGCCGCTGGCAATCAAATTTGCGTTTGGCGAGAACCCAAAGTCCGTGTATCACGACAAGGATGAGACGCCTGTTACCCGTATGGCAACGGCGGCACTGATTCGGGAGCATCTCTTCAAGGCGCATGAGTACATGGCGCGCAAAGATATCGCGCACGACGATCCGGACGAGGATGATCCGGATTTTGACCTGAAACTGGAGTCGCTGCTGCCGTTGATGCGCGGCGAGATTGCGGCGCATTTTCACGCGCACCGTGCGGACGATATCTTTACCGCACTGCGCATTGCAAAGGAGTTTCAGATTAAACCGGTCATCGTGCACGGTACAGAGGGACATTTGGTTGCTGATTTGTTGGCAGGGGAAGAGGTGCCGGTCATCAGCGGCCCGAGCATGACAGATCGCTCCAAACCGGAGCTGAGCAACCTGACCGACCGAGCGCCTGCGCTGCTGCGTGCTGCAGGGGTTGAAACGGCAATCACGGTTGACCATCCGGAAATACCGATCCGGCTGCTGATGCATGCGGCGATGCTGGCGGCGAAGTCTGGTATGAGTGAGAATGACGCACTGCGGGCCATCACAATCGTACCAGCAGAAATTGCCGGTCTCAACAAACGCGTCGGCAGCCTGGAGGTCGGAAAAGATGCAGATTGCGTGCTGTTTGACGGGCATCCGTTCGACTATAAAAGTAATGTGCAGGCTGTCTTTATAAACGGCAGACAGGAATATAGGAGGGCATTATGAGAACGATTGAACTGAAGGAAGTTACCGCGTTGGTGCGTCAGCTGTGCATGGACGCGAACTACTATCTGCCCGCTGATTTGCGGCAAGCCTTTGTCGATGGCGAGAAAACAGAGCAGTCTCCGCTTGGTCGGGAGATTTTTGGGGAGATGATTGCAAACTGTGATCTGGCGCGGCAAAATGATATGCCGGTTTGTCAGGATACCGGTATGGCGATTGTGTTCGCGGAGATTGGTCAGGATGTCCACCTGGTCGGCGGCGCGTTTGAAGATGCGGTCAACGAGGGCGTACGGCAGGGCTATGTGGATGGCTTCCTGCGTCTGTCGGTCGTAGGCGATCCGCTGCGCCGCGAAAACACCAACGACAACACGCCGGCAATCATTTACACAACGATTGTGCCGGGCGATCGGGTCAAAATTACGGTCGCGCCCAAGGGCTTCGGCAGTGAGAATATGAGCGCGATGAAGATGTTCACACCGGCAGCTTCCAAGGAAAACATTATTAACTTTATCGCGGATGCCTGCATCGGCGCGGGATCGAATCCCTGCCCGCCGATTGTCATCGGCGTCGGCTTGGGCGGCACATCGGACAAGGCGGCGTATCTTGCCAAGCGTGCGCTGCTGCGCCCGGTCGGTGTTCAGAATGCTGACCCGCTGTACGCCGAAATGGAGCAGGCCATTCTGGATAAAGTGAACGCATCCGGCGTCGGCCCGCAGGGACTCGGCGGCACGGTGACGGCGCTGTCCTGTGCGGTGGAGCCGTTTGGTACGCACATTGCCGGCCTGCCTTGTGTGGTCAACATCTCCTGCCATGTTACGCGGCATGCGGAAGGCTCGATTTAACAGTCTTTTGGGGAAGTTGTTGCAAGTTTGTAAATTCAGAGAAAATATATTGGACAATTTAGCCTAAGATGTGGTATACTTATTATAGCAAATTTCCATAGTAACAAGAGCTTCGGCTCGATAGGAGATGATGTTATGAAGTTCACCATCGTCGAGAGAAAAATTAAAATTGATGATGATCTGCGCGATTACGCACTGAGAAAGGTTGAAAAGCTGGATCGCTATTTCCAACAGGATTCCGATACTACGCTGACCTTTAGTGAGCTGCGCGGCAAGCAGACGGTTGAGATTACTGTGCGGCAAACCGGATTGGTTGTGCGCGCGGAGGAAACGACCAGCGATATGTTTGCTTCTGTTGACGGCGCAATCAATAGCATCGAGCGTCAAATCCGCAAGCACAAGACACGTTTGGGCAAGCGCCTTCGTGAGGGTGCGTTCGATAAGCTTGCAGAACAGCAGGCGGCGATTGCTGAAGAGGATTTTGATATTGTTCGCCGCAAGCGCTTTGAGGTCAAACCGATGAGCGTGGATGAGGCGATTCTGCAAATGAATTTGCTCGATCATCAGTTCTATTTCTTCCGCAACGCGGATAACGACAACATTCATGCGGTCGTTTATAAACGCGCGGCAGGCGGCTATGGCCTGATCGAAGGCGAAGAATAAGAATTTGTATAAAACGGACAGGCCGGCAGCGCAAGTGCGTTGCCGGCCTGTCCCTTGCATTAGGGAGGAACTATGGGATTATGTGATATTACGGATATTCGAGCCATTTTAGGACGGCACGGATTCCACTTTTCCAAATCGCTCGGTCAGAATTTTCTGACGGACGCATCGGTGCCTGCGGGCATTGCAGACGCCTGCGGCGTGCGCGAGGTGCGAAATGTGGTCGAAGTCGGCCCGGGCATGGGCTGCCTGACAGCGGAGCTGTGCCAACGTGCGGACAAGGTTGTCGCGGTTGAGATTGACCGCGCGTTGCTGCCGGTTCTGGATGAGACCCTTGCCGATTATGACAATGTTGAGGTCGTGCAGGGCGACGTGCTCGAAACTGATTTAAAGGCACTGGTGGAGCAGAAGTTTGCGGGCGGTCGCGCGGTAGCCTGCGCCAATCTGCCGTATTATATCACCACACCTGCAATCACGGCGTTGATGGAAAGCGGTGCGTTTGAAAAAATTACGGTCATGGTACAGCGCGAGGTTGCACGGCGCATCTGCGCAAAACCCGGCACGTCTGATTACAGTGCGTTCACCATCTTTGTGCAGTATCATGCAAAGACCGAAATTCTGTTTGATGTTCCGGCAGACTGTTTTGTGCCCAAACCGAAGGTCGATTCGGCAGTGCTGCAGCTGACACCACTTGCAGAACCTGCGGTGGAAACGCAGGATGAAAAGCTGTTTTTCGCACTGGTGCGCGCAGCATTCAATATGCGCCGCAAGACGCTCGTCAATGCGCTCGGACCGGTGCTGGGTGATAGCATGAGCAAGGAAGAAATTACGAAGCTGGTTGAATCCATCGGGCTGGATGCACGGATTCGGGGAGAACGATTGTCGCTTGCGGATTTTGCGCGACTTGCCGATGCGGCGGTCGCGCTGCGAAAGGGTGTGTAGCCGGTGGCATCCTCACTGGAATTTGTACAGTTTGTATGCGAGCAATTGTCCGACGCGGGCGAAATCGCTTTTAAGCGGATGTTTGGTGAGTTTGGGCTATATTGCGATCAGAAGTTTTTCGCCACGGTGGAGGATGATCGGCTGTGTGTCAAAATCACCGATGCAGGGTGGGCGCTGATGCCCAATGCAACAGTCATTGAACCGCATGCGGGTGCACGATATTTTTATATTGAGGATTTAGAGGATCGTGACTTCCTGCGGGAGCTGACACTGTGTACCTGCGCCGCGCTGCCTGCCCCTAAACCGCGCAAACCCAAAAAGGGCGTCTGAGCACGGCTCAGACGCCCAGCACGAGCAGCACCCCAATCGTGATGAGCAGTTCCCAGTCGGGATCGTCGCCGTCGGAGAGAATGAACCAGACGATGACGAGCACGAGTACGGTATCCATATCCAGCTTGAGGTTGGATAAACGTCCGCCGAGCGCCTGCGACAGGTTGGAGAATACAGATGCGCTCTGCGGCGGCGTGTGTGGATTGTGATGCGGCGGCTCGGCAGCGCTAGGTCCGGCGGTCTGCGCTGCACCGGGCGGATCGGTATGTAGAGACTGCGTGTCATACAGGGGCTGCGCGTCGGCCGAGGTTTCGGTCAAATAGCGGTTATACAAAGCAGTTCGTCCCCCTTGTTAAAGTGATTTGGTGCCGTCATCTTCGACAGCATCATTTTTGTTTCCGAATTGTCCGAGCGCAGAGCGTGCCATGCGCGCCATGCTGACCAGACGCATCGCGTGGTCAAACTGCGTCGCAACCTGATCGGTTACGAAGGGTTTGACGGCGTTGAGCAACGCGCGTTTTTCTGTACCGACTGCGGTTTGGCCGCTCTGCACGATGTTGCCGATGACAGGCAGCGCACGCTGCATCAGCTCGGAAGACGGGTCATAGTCTCGCGAAGATGATTGGGGTGGGGGAGACGACGGCGCGCCGCCGCCTGCCCCGCCCAATACCTCGGAGGCCATTTTCATCGCGTTCTGCAGTGCGTCCGGATCGCTGAGCAGCGAGGACAGCAGATCGTTATCCATGGCAAAGCCTCCTTATTTCGGAAATAGCATGTTTTTGAGCTGATTTACCAGAGTCGCGCCCTCTTTGCTCTGCATCAGCTTCTGTGCGAGGCGGGCAGCTTCACCCATATCGCCTCGCTGAGCGGCCTGTGCCGCGCGTTCCAAATCCGCGGCATTCTGCTGCGAAATGGCCTGTGCAGCCTTTTTTCCATCAGGCGTGTTGAGTGCGGCCTTCAGTTTGTTGACCGTCTGATCCCCTCCGCTTTTGGAGGCAAGCTCGTTCATCAGTTGATTCAAATCCGGCATATGTCAATCCCTCCCAAAGTTCGTTTGGTGCATTATATGCCGATGTTGTATAAAAATGTGAAACCATGGGTTTACAATGTGTGGTTCACGGTGTAGAATACCACTATATCCGTCCTTGGAGGGAATCAATTTGAAAATATTGGTCTTTGCCGACTCGCATGGGCGCAGTGCAGGAATGTTTTACGCAATCGAAAACGAAAAGCCTGATGCGGTCATCCATCTGGGGGATTATACCGGTGATGCGGATGAGCTTGAGCGTGCGTATTGTGCGATTCCGGTCTACCGCGTGCGCGGCAACAACGACTATGACCCGGATATTCCGCTGCATGCGGTGATTACGCCGGCGAATGTACCGATTTATATCACACACGGGCACAAGGAACGTGTTTCCATGTTGGCTTGGGGCATTCTGCCGCAAAAAGCGGCGGAGGAGGGCTGTGTGCTCGCGCTCTATGGGCATACGCATCGCACACTGCTTGAAAAGGCGGGCGGCGTGTGGGTGATGAATCCGGGCAGCATCAGCCTGCCGCGTGGCGGCCCGGCAAGCTATGGCCGGCTAACGCTGGAAGGCGGTCGGATTGACCGACTTGAAATCCTCGACGAGGACGGACATTTGCTGCACGAGCAGCGGTTTTAACAATAGGATATATAAGGGGAACAGAAAACATGCTTCTGGCAATTGACGTGGGTAATACCAACATGGTGTTCGGTCTGTACGACGGACCCGAGCTGTGCGGCACCTTCCGCATTTCAACCAATGCGGAGCGCACTTCGGATGAACTCGGTATGCAGATTGTGCAGTATTATCATTTTCTCGGCATTGATCCGGCGCGCACGTGCGCGGTCATTATTGCATCGGTCGTGCCGACCGTCATGTATACGCTGATTAACGCGATTCGCAAGTACCTGTGTGTGCAGCCGCTGATTGCAGGGCGAGATGTCGATATCGGTATCGAAAACTGTTATACCAACCCGGGCGAGGTTGGCATGGATCGTCTGGTCAACACGGTTTCGGCGATTGAACGGTATGGAAAACCGCTGATTATTGTGGATATCGGCACGGCGACTACCTTTGACGTGGTGGATGAAAACGGCGCTTATCAGGGCGGTGCAATCTTCCCGGGCATCAAGGTTGCGATGGAGGCACTGTTTCTAAAGGCGTCCAAGCTACCGCGCGTTGATCTTGAAATGCCGGAGCACGCGATTGGCAAGACCACGGTGGAAAGCATGCAGTCCGGTGCGGTACGCGGCTACGTCGGTGCGCTGACCGGTATTATTACCGATATCAAGCAGGAATTGGGTGGCAACCCGTGCGTCATTGCCACAGGCGGCATGGGGCGAATGATGGCACGCTACTGCGACCTGATCGATGACGTTGATCCCGACCTGACCCTCGAAGGGCTGCGTGCAATCTATGTTGCCAATCGCGAGCTGTTTGAAAAGCAGCACCTGAGCTGTGAGGAGCGCATCATCGATGCGACAGAAGAAGGCTGAACAGACATAAAAACGCCGGAAGGGAGAAACCCTTCCGGCGTTTATTTTTACTTGCTCATGGGATAGGACGGACACACCGTTGCGAGCGGACAATTCTGACACTTGGGATTGCGTGCGGTACAGCACTCGCGCCCGTGCAGCACCAAGCGATGGCAGAAGTCCGAGGATTCTTTGGGATCGAGCAGCTTGCGCAGCGCCATTTCAACCTTGAGCGGATCTTTTTCGTTTTTAACAAAGCCAAGACGATTGGAAAGCCGGATACAGTGCGTATCGGTGACGACGGCAGGTTGTCCGTAAATATCACCCAGCACAAGGTTCGCTGTTTTGCGGCCGATGCCGGGGAGCTTTAACAAATCATCGATCTTGTCAGGCACTCTGCCGCCAAAGTCGGCCAGCAGCATCGCGGCGCAGGCTTTCAGGTCGCGCGCTTTGGTGTGATACAGGCCGCAGGTCTTGATGCCATCCTCAATGGCCTCAATCGGCGCCTCCGCATAGCTTTCCAAGGTCGGAAAAGTCTTGAACAAATCCTCTGTCACCAGATTGACCCGGACATCGGTGCACTGGGCAGAGAGGCGGGTGGCAAACAGCAGCTCGTAGTCGGTTGTATAATGCAGCGCACAGACGGCGTCCGGATAAGCTTCCTTGAGCAGCTCGGTCACGGTCGCTGCGCGTTCCTTCTTGGTCATTTTATCATCTCCAGTATGAGTACACTTTATCACTATCATAGCACAGCGGGCAAAAAAATCAAGAGAGGCTGTCAGTTTTAACAGAAAAAAGCGTGAAAGCAAAGTTAAATCCATAGCTTTGACAGTAGGAAAATACGCTTCAATATGCTTTAATTAATATAGAGAACTACACATTTACGTGTTGATGGAGGTTGCAAAATGGTTCGCGAAGCAATGGAATTTGTAAAGGCATATGATCCCGAACTTGGCAAGATGATGCAGGCGGAGTACGACCGTCAGTCCCGCAACATCGAGCTGATTGCGTCGGAAAACATCGTCAGCGAAGCGGTGATGGCTGCGATGGGTTCGGTTCTGACCAACAAGTACGCAGAAGGTTACCCGGGTAAGCGCTACTACGGCGGCTGCGAGTGTGTTGACGAAGTCGAGACGCTTGCCATCAAACGCGTTTGTGAGATTTTTGGTGCCAAGTATGCCAATGTACAGCCTCACTCCGGCGCACAGGCCAATATGGCGGTTTATCAGGCGCTGTGTCAGCCCGGTGATACCGTGCTCGGCATGAGCCTGGACAACGGCGGCCATTTGACCCACGGCTCACCGGTCAATCAGTCCGGCCTGCTGTACAATATCGTCCCCTACGGCGTGGACGACAACGGCTATATTGATTATGAACAGCTGCGTGCGCTGGCGCAGAAGGAAAAGCCCAAGATGATTATTGCGGGGGCTTCTGCCTATCCGCGTGCAATTGATTTTTCCAAGTTTGCCGAAATCGCGCACGAAGTGGGCGCGTATCTGTTTGTTGATATGGCGCATATTGCAGGTCTGGTTGCGGCCGGTCTGCACATGAACCCGATGCCGTATGCGGACGTAGTCACCACCACCACGCACAAGACGCTGCGCGGACCCCGCGGTGGTGTTATCTTGTCCAACAACGAAGAGCTGGGCAAAAAGTTTAATAAGGCAATTTTCCCCGGCACGCAGGGCGGCCCGTTGATGCACGTTATCGCGGCGAAGGCTGTCTGCTTCGGTGAAGCACTCAAGCCGGAGTTCAAGGCGTATCAGCAGCGCGTCATCACCAATGCACGGGTACTGGCAGGCGAACTGATGAAGCAGGGCTTTGATCTGGTTTCGGGCGGCACGGACAACCACCTGATGCTGGTTGACCTGCGCAAAACCGGCGTGACCGGTAAGGAAATGCAGCATCGTCTGGATGAGGTGTATATCACTGCCAACAAGAATGCAATTCCGAACGATCCGGAGAGCCCGTTTGTCACCTCCGGCCAGCGTATCGGCACCCCGGCGGTCACCGCGCGCGGCTTTGGCGAGCCTGAAATGCTTCGCATTGCTGAGTTCATTTGGCAGACTGCGACCGATTTCGACAACAAGGCTGACGAGATTCGTCATAATGTAACCGAAATCTGTTCAAATTTCCCGCTTTATTAATGACAAAATTTTACCGCTCTTTTTGACGAAAAAGAGCGGTAATTTTTTATAGTAATAATATGGAAAGGTTATTGGAAGTCTTCACAAAATATGCTATAATATTTATAACGCCACTGGCGAAAATGTTGAAAAAGGGCGGAGATTACAATGGCAGTCAATCTGAAAATGACAGGTTTGTCCGGGTTTGTTCATGAGGACGAGCTGGTAAATATGAAGCCTATGCTCCAGACCGCGCAGCAGATGCTGTATGATGGCTCGGGCGCCGGCAACGACTTCCTCGGGTGGGTAGAGCTTCCCAATCGGTATGATCGGAGCGAATTTGATCGCATTAAGCAGGCCGCGAAAAAGATTCAGTCCACGTGCGATGTGCTGGTGGTAATCGGCATCGGTGGCTCATATCTCGGCGCGCGTGCGGCGATTGAGTTTGTCAACGGCCAGATGTATAACGGCGTACGCCCTGCGGGTATCCCGGAGGTGTATTTCGTCGGCAACAACATCTCCTCGTCTTATCTCAATGATGTCATTCAAATTATCGGTGAGCGGGACTTCGGCGTCAACGTGATTTCCAAATCCGGTACGACGACCGAACCCGCAATCGCATTTCGCATTTTCAAAAAACTGCTCGAGCAGAAATATGGTAAGGCCGGCGCAAAGGAGCGTATTTTCGCCACGACCGACAAGGAGCGCGGCGCGCTCAAAAAGCTCGCGGATGATGAGGGGTATGAGACCTTCGTCGTGCCGGATGACGTAGGCGGCCGTTTTTCCGTGCTGACCGCGGTCGGACTGCTGCCGATGGCGGCGGCCGGTGTGGATGTTGATGCCGCAATGCAGGGCGCAGCCGATGCGTACAAGGCATTT
The DNA here is from genome assembly GCF_951230135.1 of Butyricicoccus sp. Marseille-Q5471. Lineage (GTDB taxonomy): Bacteria > Bacillota > Clostridia > Oscillospirales > Butyricicoccaceae > Agathobaculum. The sequence goes on from NZ_CATNVC010000012.1 coordinate 42,904, forward strand.
GCGGACGGCATCGACCATGACTGTGCACGGTATGCGGCTTTGCGCAATATCCTCGGTCGGGGGGGCAAGGAACTAGAGATTCTTGTTAACTATGATCCGTCCCTGGTGATGCTGGGCGAGTGGTTCAAGCAGCTGTTTGATGAGTCGGAGGGTAAGGATCATAAGGGCATTTTTGCAATGTCCGCAAACTTTTCGACCGATTTGCACTCGATTGGTCAGTTCATTCAGGACGGTACCCGCAACCTGTTTGAGACGGTGGTCTGGGTCAAGGAGCCGCGTTCCGAGAGTATCATCGAGGAGACGGAAGTGGATATGGACGGTCTGAATTACCTAGCGGGAAAAAGTGTTCAGTTTGTCAATTCCAAAGCGTATCAGGGCACCCTGATGGCGCATATGGACGGTGGTACGCCGAATATTATCTTGGAAATCGACAGGGCGGATGCATGGCACTTTGGCTACCTGGTCTATTTCTTTGAAAAGGCCTGCGGCATTTCGGGCTATCTGCTGGGGGTAAACCCCTTTAATCAGCCGGGGGTCGAGGCGTACAAGAAGAATATGTTTGCGTTGCTCGGAAAACCCGGTTATGAGGAGCGCCGCAAAGAATTGGAAGCAAGACTATAAAAAGCTGCTGCAAGGGCGGGGGTATACCCCCGCCCTTTTTTTGAAAAAAGAAAAATGAAACAGTGCATGAAGGAGTTTCTATGAAGAGAATTTATCTTGCGGGATTTGAGGTGTTTGCCCCCGATGCGGTGCAGCGCGGCGCAAAAATGAAAATGATGTGTGCGGAGCGCGGTTTCGTCGGCCTATATCCGTTTGACAATGAGGCGGATACTGCGGCGGATATTTTTACCGGAAATTGCAAATTAATTGATCAGGCCGATATTGTGATTGCAAATCTCAATCCGTTTCGCGGCGATGAGCCGGACAGCGGCACGTGTTTTGAGGTTGGGTATGCCTTCGCAAAGGGTAAAACCGTTTACGGATATGTATCGGACGGGAGAACCATGCAGGAAAGGCTTGGAACAATAGACAAGAATGGCTTTGCAATTGAAAATTTTGGGCACCCAATCAATCTGATGCTCGCCTGCGCCGCGACTATCGTCGAGGGAGACTTTGCCGCAGCGCTTTCCAGATGTGCGGCCGAACAGGCATAAATCAAAAGGAAATAGACAAAATAAGTTTCGGTGATTGAATGAAAAAACAAACAGCGGGACTTTTTGCATTGGGAGCGGCCGGATACGCCGCAATTGAAATTTTATGGCGAGGCTATACCCACTGGACGATGGCGCTGACCGGTGGCACAGTTTTGGTTGCACTGGATCGGCTGCGCCGACAGGTGCGCGAGGAAAAACCAGTGGCGCGCTGTGCCGCAGGGGCGATACTCATAACGACAGCTGAATTTGTGGTCGGGTGTACAGTAAATCGTCATTACGAGTTGGCTGTCTGGGACTACTCGGATGAGCGCTTTAATGTCAAAGGACAAATCTGTGCCAAGTATGCGCTGCTATGGCTTTTGCTATGCGCACCCGTCATGCTGCCGAAACAGCAAAATAACTCTTGAAAACAGGGCTCATATCCCGTATAATGTCCTTGGCAATATGCCGGAAAAGAGGGTTCAAACCATGCTGATTGCAGTGAATGCAGGGAATAGCCACGTTGCTTTGGGCGGTTATGAGGAAGACGAGCAGGTATTCGCCGCTTCCATCGCGACCGATCCCAAGCAGACGGGAGATTTCTACGCAGTTGCGCTGCAGCAGATTTTTGCACTGCATGGTGTAAACACCAATCAGATTCATGGCGCAATCATCAGCTCGGTCGTACCGACGATGACACCGGTGCTTGAGGGGGCGCTGAAGCTGCTGGGCGTGCAGCATGTTCTTGCTGTGTCGAGCGGACTCAAAACCGGACTCAACATTCGGTCCGAACAGCCGCGGCAAATCGGTTCGGATCGCGTAGCATGCGCAGTGGCGGCACGTGCAAAGGGCAAGCTGCCCTGCGTGGTCGTCAGCTTCGGTACGGCGACCACCTTCACGGTGCTGGATCAATCCGGCGCACTGATCGGTTCAGCGATTACAGCGGGCGTACGGCTGTCTCTGGCAGCTCTGCATGAGCAGGCGGCACAGCTGCCCGAGGTCGCAATCGATGCGGTTGACAACGGCGTTCTGGCGCGCAACACGGTGGATGCGATTGGGGTCGGCGTTGTAGTTGGCGCGGCTGTCATGGTGGACGGGATGATTGAGCGGTTTGCCGAAGCGCTGGGAGAACGGCCGAATGTCGTTGTCACCGGCGGGGCAGCTCCGCTTGTTACGCCACATCTGCGCACGCCGCACGCGTATGACGAGAGTCTGGTGCTTGACGGCCTGCATCTGATCTGGAAGAAGAACCGCGCTGAACGGTAAATTGCCAAAAAACAGCCCTGTACCCGACGAAAGGGCGGGACGGGAGCAGGAGGAATTTACATGCAAACATCCAAAAAGAAAGACATCCGTTATCTGACGCAGCTGGCGCTGCTCATCGGTATCGTCATCGTGCTGGCAAATACGCCGCTAGGCATGATACAACTGCCGATTATCAAAGCAACTACCATTCATATTCCGGTCATTCTGGGCGCGATTTTATTAGGCCCTGCAGCTGGTGCGATTCTGGGCGCGACCTTCGGCATTTGCAGCTTGGTATCGAATACCATTGCGCCGACGCTGCTGTCCTTTGCTTTCTCGCCCTTCATGTCGACAACCGGCTTGTCCGGCGCGGTAAAGGCACTTTGGATTTCTGTGGGTTGCCGCGTGCTGATTGGCGTGGCCGCGGGATGGCTGTGGATTGCGCTGAAAAAGCTGAAGTGGAACGATTTGGCGGCGCTGCCGTTGGTCGGCTTTGTGGGATCAATGGTCAATACCGTATGCGTAATGGGCAGCATCTACGTCCTGTTCGCCCAACAGTATGCGCAGGCGAAAGACGTTGCGCTGACCGCGGTATTCGGCCTTGTCATGGGCACGGTTACAGCGTCCGGCATTCCGGAGGCAATCGCAGCGGCGGTGCTCGTTGCAGTGATTGGCAAGGCGCTGCTGGCAGTGCTGCGCAAGAACGGCCGAATGGTGATAGAAACGGTCTAACATAAAAAGCAAAAAAGAGACTGCGGCAGCGCAGTCTCTTTTTTATCACTACAAATCAATGTAAAAGCAGGTAACATATAAAAAAACGGTGAAATTCTTCGCATGTCTGCGAAGAAAAGCACCGTTTTCGGTCGGATGGGTAAAATTCACGGGTGAAAGGACTGCGAACTCCGCCAGAAAAACCAAGGGAATAGCAAAGGTTCACAGGCGTGTGCCGCCGCAAATGAGACAAAGTAAGTGCGGAGGTGATAACGGCGTGAAACAACGAATGCAAAAGCGTATCGCAATTTCTCTGTTTCTGGTTCTTAGCATGCTCTTCACAGCACAGGCCACCGACATCACATCACTCATTCCGATCGGTCATACGGTCGGTATCAAAATGACATCCGAAGGCGTCCTCGTCGTGCGGCTCAATGAGGTCACGACGTCAAACGGTTCGGCATGTCCCGCTCGTGACGCAGGCGTAGAAGAAGGCGACATGATCGTTAAAGTAAACGGTCAGGAGGTCGACTCCAATGATTCCCTGCAAAAGCAAATCGCGCTTTCAGCCGGCAACCCTGTGACACTGTCTGTTGTGCGAAACGGCAGTGAGCAAACCATTACGGCCACCCCTTGCGCCGACGAGAACGGCGTATTTCGCATTGGCGTGCTGGCGCGAGACAGTATGGCCGGTATTGGCACGCTGACCTATGTAGACCCGGAGACGGGCGCGTATGGCTCATTGGGTCATGGTATCTGCGAAAGTGAGACAGGCGTCCTGCTGCCGTTGAAGGAAGGCGGACTGCTGTATTCCACAGTGGGCTCCGTTCAGAAGGGTAAGGTCGGCGAACCCGGTGCGCTGCAGGGTGAATTTGATGTCGAGCGCTCCGTTGGTACGGTAACGGAAAACACGCAAAGCGGTATTTTCGGTACGTTGTCCGATTCCTCAATGTATGCATCACTGGAGTCAGTCCCTGTTGCATCAAGTGATGAAATTAAGCTGGGCAGCGCAGAAATTATGGCAAATATTGAAGGTGACAGCGTTAAAAAATACGCAGTGGAAGTCGTCAAGCTATATCCGGAGGATGATGAGTACGGCCGCGGCATGATGCTCCGCGTAACCGATGAAACTCTGATTGCAAAAACCGGTGGTATTGTACAGGGTATGAGTGGTAGTCCTGTGCTGCAAAATGGCAAAATCATCGGTGCGGTTACGCACGTTTTAGTCAACGATCCGACCTGCGGTTATGCAATTGATATCCAGAAAATGCTCGACGAAATGGAAAATTAAGTATAAACTGTCGAAGAATGTCGAATCCTACCGTCCGAAACTTCAACTCTTTTCCGACAAAGTACTTGCATTTACTGTAAGTATATGGTAAATTTAAGGAGCAAATAAATAGAGAGCAAAAATTACGTCGGTTAAGAGAGGTTTTGACATCATGGAACAGAAAGTAAAGATTTTGCTCGCAGACAGCGACAGCGAATTCTGTGCGAGCGTGGCAGAAGCAATTTCTGAGACTGAGGATTTGGAACTGGTTGGAATTGCAGAAGACGGAGCAAAGGCATTGACTGCTGTCAATGAACTGAAACCAGATCTTTTGCTCATTGATTTGGTGCTGCCGATGATTGACGGGCTGATGGTGGTCAGCAAGTTACAGCAGCAGAAGGCAAGTGTCCCGACTTTTGTTCTTTCGGCTTTCGCAAGTCCTCAAGCCGGTGCAGAATGCACAGCGTTGGGCGTGGCTGCGTTCCTGCGCAAGCCAATTGAGCTTTCCTCCCTGTGTGATCGCATTCGGATGTGGAATCAGGGCAAGAAGCAGGCAGAGTCCAAGGGAGAATCTCTGGCGTTGGAAGTTCGGGTAACCGACGTGATTCATCAGGTTGGCGTTCCGGCGCACATCAAGGGATATCAGTACCTGCGTGAAGCGATTATGATGGCTGTGGAAGATATGGAGGCCGTCGGCGCGATTACGAAGATTCTATATCCATCTATCGCAAAGAAGTTTAAAACAACCTCATCTCGAGTGGAACGCGCCATTCGCCATGCAATTGAAGTGGCATGGGACCGCGGCGATCTGGAAACTCTGCAATCGTATTTTGGGTATACGGTTTCAGGTGTCAAGGGTAAGCCGACAAACAGCGAATTTATCTCGATGATTGCCGACCGCCTGCGTCTCCAGATGCGCTTCGGCTCCTGAGTTTTTACAGCATATGCAGTCGATTGGACGGGGCTCACGCCCCGTCCTTATTTTGTCTGGAAATTACCTCGGTAATAGGATATAATATAATTTATGAAAATTATGTAGAATTATGAGGATGCTTCGATGAAGATTATGGTGATTGACGGCAACAGCATATTGAACCGTGCGTTTTATGGGGTGCGGCAGCTGTCTAACCACGAAGGCCTGCCGACCAATGCGATTTACGGCTTTCTGGCGACGTTTTTCAAGCTGCAGGACGATGAAAAGCCTGACCGCACGATTGTATGCTTTGATGTGCGGGAAAAGACCTTTCGCCATCTGAAGTTTGACACGTATAAAGCGACACGCAAGGGAATGCCCGATGAACTGGCCGCGCAGCTGCCGGTTGTAAAGGAAGTGCTCGATGCGATGGGCATTGTGCGCTGCGAACAGGCAGGCTACGAGGCGGATGACCTGATTGGCACCATCAGCCGTAAAGCGGACGAAAACGGGGATGCTTGTGTCGTCGTTACCGGTGATCGGGACAGCCTGCAGCTGATTGGCGGCGGCACGACCGTGCGGCTCGTTTCCAGCAAAATGGGGCAGACGATATATGATGTGTTTGACACCGAAAAATTCCGTGAGAAATATGGCTTTGATCCGCTGCGGCTCATCGATCTTAAGGCTCTGATGGGGGATTCGTCCGACAATATTCCGGGCGTTCCGGGTATTGGCGAAAAGACCGCAATGACCCTGCTGCATGAGTTCGGCACGCTGGACGGCGTATATGAAAACCTTGAGGATGAGAAGATTAAAAAGGGCGCGCGGGAAAAGCTGCGTGCGGGGGAGCAATCGGCGCGGGACAGCTACTGGCTTGCAACCATTGACCGCAGTGTGCCGATGGAGCTTGATGTTGCCAATCTGCCGGATGAATTTATTGATGAAGAATCGCTGTATCAGCTGCTGACACGTTTGGAGTTTAAGAATTTCATCAAAAAGCTGGGTCTGTCGGCAGAAGCCGCCGCACCCGTGCTGCCGGAAGTACGCGCAGAGGAAATCACGACTGCTGCTGCGGCCTTTGCGCTGCTCGATCAATTGACGAATGAAGAGCGATGCTTTGGCATCGTCGCGGAAACGCTGGGAGCGGTTTGCCTGCTCAGCGGGGAAACCGCGGCGGTACTGGTGGAGGACAGCTTTGCGACAGAGGATTGGGAGACAATTCTTACGCGGTTGTTTGACGGCTCGATTTCTTTGGTATTGCACGATGCGAAACCGATTATGGTCGCTCTGATTGAGTACGGGATTGAAAAGCGCATGGTGGAATTTGACACTTGCCTTGCCGCTTATCTGCTCGATCCCACACAGTCGGGTTACGATTTGCACCGCGTGGCACTTGCCTATCTCAACACCGAACTGCCTGCGCTGAATTTGGCAAGTGATGATGCGTTTTCACCGCTTGGCGGACGCGACAAGACGGTCGCAGCATTGGCTGCACATGCGAATGCAGTGCGCGGTATCTATGAAGAATCTGCGGCAAAACTGGAAGAACTCGACATGCATCAGCTGTATTTTGAAATTGAACTGCCGCTGATGCACGTGCTGGCGGAAATGGAAGCGCGTGGCTGTGCTGTTGCACCAAATCAGCTGCGTGCTTTCGGAGAGCAGCTCGACACGCGCATTACCGAATTGGTCGCGCTGATTTATGAGGATGCGGGCGGGGAGTTCAACATCAACTCTCCCAAGCAGCTCGGAGAACTGCTTTTTGAAAAGCTTGGTCTGCCGGCGCAGAAGAAAACAAAAACAGGATATTCCACCAATGTTGACGTACTCGAAAAACTGACGGATGCACACCCGATTATTCCGCGCATTCTGGAGTACCGCACGTTGACAAAACTTAAGAGCACCTATGTGGACGGACTTTTGAAGGTCATTAGTCCGCGGGATGGACGCATTCACTCTCATTTTCAGCAGACAGTGACTGCGACCGGACGGTTATCCTCGACCGACCCGAACCTGCAGAATATCCCGGTGCGTACCGAACTCGGCCGAGAACTGCGCCGGATGTTTGTAGCCTGTGACGAGGAGCATATCCTGGTCGATGCGGACTATTCGCAGATTGAACTGCGCGTACTGGCTCACATCTCTCGGGATGCGGCAATGATTGAAGCATTCCGACAGGGGCAGGATATTCATGCGGCAACCGCAGCAAAGGTTTATCATGTGCCGATTGAGGATGTAACGGCGCAGATGCGTTCTTCGTGCAAGGCGGTCAATTTTGGCATCGTCTATGGCATTTCCGATTTTTCCCTGGCACAAGACATCGGTGTGACGCGCAAGCAGGCAGGGGAGTTTATCCGCTCCTATCTTGCAACCTATCCGGGGGTTGCTAATTATATGGATACCATCAAGGCGAGCGCCAAGGAAAAGGGCTATGTGGAAACGCTGTTCGGCCGTCGTCGTGCATTGCCGGAACTGCAGAGCAAAAACTTCAATATTCGCTCGTTTGGTGAACGCGTGGCGATGAACACGCCAATTCAAGGTACGGCTGCGGACATCATAAAAATCGCTATGGTGCGTGTGCATGACCGTTTGGAACGCGAAAACCTGCAAAGTCGCATGATTTTGCAGGTGCATGACGAACTGATTCTGGAAGCCCCCATTAGTGAGCAGGAATATGCAATGCAACTGCTGCGGGAAGAGATGGAAGCCGCATTCCAAATGGACGCGCCGCTGCTTGCCGAAGCTAAGGCCGGACACAGCTGGTATGACGCGAAATAAGGTGAAAAGCAATGGATGAAATTTTATTTTTATGTACGGGAAATACCTGCCGCAGCCCGATGGCTGAGGGACTATTCCGCGCACACGGCGGGGAGGAAAAGACAGGCCTGCAAGCGGCCTCAGCCGGACTGTTTACGCAGGATGGCTTGCCCGCTTCTCCGAACGCGCTCGTTGCGGCGGCTGAGCTGGGAGCAGACTTGTCCGCACACCGGTCGAGCATGCTCACAGCTGAGCATGCTCGTGCCGCGCACTATCTGGTCTGCATGACCGGTGCACACTACGACCGTGTGTGCGAGCTCTTTCCGGACTGTGAAAGCAAGCTGTTTACCCTGCTGCCGTCAGATATTCCCGATCCCTTCGGCGGAGATCTGGAAACCTATCGCCGCGCCGCGTTGCAGATTGATCAAGGGGTGCAGTCAGTGATTGAAAGGCTGAGCAAATGACCATTGTGGACATGGCAGAGCGGCATCTCGCGGCGCTCGCTGAAATTGAAAAGGCCTGTTTTCATGCACCGTGGAGCGAAAATGCACTGCGTGAGGAACTGGGAAAGGGCCTTTTCCTTGTTGCCGAGCGGGACGCAACAGCGGTCGGCTATGTAGGCTGCCAGACGGTGCTTGATGAAGGCTATATTACCAATGTTGCTGTGACGCCTGAAGCGCGGCGGCAGGGCGTAGGTCGTGCGCTGCTGCATGAACTGGCCGAGCGGGTAAAAGCGGAAAAACTCGCATTTGTGACGCTTGAAGTGCGGCGCTCCAACGCAGCGGCGATTGCGCTTTATGAAAGTATGAACTATGAACCGGTCGGCACAAGAAAGAACTTTTACGAAAATCCGACGGAAGACGCGGTGTTAATGACATGGAAGTTAAATTTGTAAACGAGAATGACAAAACGCTGGTGCAGCTTTCCGGCGAACTGGATCAATTTTATTTTGACCGTTTCGGTAAGGACTATCTCGAATACCAGCCGCATAATCAACTGACTGGACTCGCAGGTGCGGCGGTTGCATACGAAAACGGAGAACCCTGCGGGTGCTGCTGTTGGCGTGCATTAGACGCGGTGACGGCGGAAATCAAGCGGGTTTTTGTACGACCCGAAGCGCGGCGAAACGGAGCGGCACGCAGTTTGCTTGAGGCCATTGAAGCACACGCCGCCGCAAGCGGTTGCCATCGCGCGGTGCTGGAAACGGCAAAGGACACGCCGGACGCAGTTGCGTTTTATCATAGAATCGGATATACGGTACTGCCGGAGGGCTTTGGTCCGTATATGGGTGATGCAAACTGCATCTGCTTTGAAAAAACGATTTCTGACGGAACGATGCGATAGGTGTAAAGAAAATGACGGGTATATGGATTATTGTCACCATCTTATCCTGCTTTGGGATATCGTTCTCACTGGCGGACATGATGCGTGCCGTGCATGACGGCAAAGACACTGATCCGGCTGCACGCAAGCTGGCGGTTTGCATCATTCTGCTGGCGGCATGTTTGCTTGGGGCGGTTCTGATGCTAGTGTTTGCAAGTGGACCGGATATGGATTGAGGTAAAACAATGAGGATATTGAGCATTGAGTCCTCCTGCGACGAGACGGCGGCGGCTGTTATTGAGGACGGAAGAAAAATTTTATCGAGCGTGGTCGATACACAGATTGAGACACATGCGCTGTACGGCGGCGTCGTGCCGGAGATTGCGTCCCGTCGGCACATGGAGGCGGTTGTTCGCGTGACCGAGCGGGCGCTCGCGGATGCCGGAATGGAGAAACAGGAGGTTGACGCGGTTGCCGCGACCTGTGCACCCGGCCTGATTGGGGCATTGTTGGTTGGCGCGAATTTTGGCAAGGCACTGGCAATGTCGCTTGGCAAGCCGTTTGTGCCGGTACATCATATCCGTGGTCATATTGCGGCGGCCTATCTTGCCTGCCCCGATTTGAAGCCGCCGTTTTTGACGCTGATTGCGTCGGGCGGACACAGCCAAATCGTCCTGGTGCGTGATTATACCGAGTTTGAAATTCTCGGCGGCACGCGCGATGATGCGGCAGGGGAGGCGTTTGACAAGGTGGCGCGCGTGCTGGGTGTCGGCTATCCCGGCGGCCCGAAGATTGACAAGCTGGCGCAGACGGGCGACGCGGCCAAATACAAGCTGCCTGATTCACATATCAAGGATGCGCCGCTTGATTTTTCCTTTTCGGGACTCAAAACAGCGGTCATCAATCTCGCGCACAACGCCGAGCAAAAGGGTGAAGCGATTGACAGAGAGGCTCTTGCGGCTTGTTTTTGTCATGCGGTCGTCAAAACGTTGGTGCCGCGGCTTGCGCTTGCGATAGAGCAAACCGGCGCGAAGCAGGTCGTCTGCGCGGGCGGCGTGGCGGCAAATTCGTTCCTTCGTGCGGCGCTGGAAGACCTTGCGGAGCGTGTGGGCGTAGCGCTCTATCTGCCGCCGCTTTCACTGTGCGGAGATAATGCCGCGATGATCGGCAGTCAGGCATATTTTGAATTTCTTGCAGGAAACACCGGCTCTGCCTTGCAAAATGCTTTTGCAACTGCTGAGATCGGCGAGAATATTTGTGAAAAGAGATAGGCAAAAAGGTCTTTCCAAACTTACGATTATGCGGTAAAATAGAAGTGGTTTCTTGTCTTAAAGAAGCCGCTTCTGTTTGTTTTTAAGGGCACGGCGTAAAACATTGGGTTTTGTGCCGTGGAGAAGGCTGTGGAAGCCGCAACTTTTCCCGTTTGCAATGAGCGGGAACGGCGCGTTCATGCGCCGTAGGTTTTTGAAGGAGTGTTTGCAGCACATGGGTATGACAATTGCGCAAAAAATTCTGTCCGCACATCTGGTGGACGGTGAAATGGTCGTGGGTCAGGAAATTGGCCTCAAAATCGATCAGACGCTGACGCAGGATGCAACGGGCACCATGGCCTATCTTCAGTTTGAGGCTATGGGTGTCGATCAGGTTAAGACCGAGCGTTCGGTTGCCTACATCGACCACAATACCCTGCAGTCCGGCTTCGAAAACGCGGACGACCACAAATATATCGGTTCGGTCGCGAAGAAGCACGGCATTTATTATTCCAAGGCCGGCAACGGCATCTGCCATCAGGTACATCTGGAGCGCTTCGGTGCGCCGGGCAAAACACTGATCGGCTCGGATTCCCACACCCCGACGGGCGGCGGCATCGGTATGCTGGCGTTCGGTGCGGGCGGACTCGACGTTGCGGTCGCGATGGGCGGCGGCGCGTATTACATCCCGACCCCGAAGATGGTTCGCGTCAACCTTGTGGGCAAACTCAGCCCTTGGGTTGCGGCCAAGGACGTGATTCTCGACGTACTGCGTCAGATGACCGTTAAGGGCGGCGTAGGCAAGATTGTCGAATACGCGGGTGAGGGTGTTCGGACGCTTTCTGTACCCGAGCGTGCGACGATTACCAACATGGGCGCGGAACTGGGTGCAACCACCTCGATTTTCCCGTCCGACGAAGTTACCAAGGCATTCCTTGAAGCACAGGGTCGCGGCGATGTTTGGGTAGAGCTGTCATCCGACGCAGACGCGCAGTACGATGAGGAATACACGGTAGATTTGACGGCGCTTGCACCGCTGGCCGCGATGCCGCACATGCCTGATAACGTCAAGGCAGTCGATGAAATCGGTGAAATCAAGGTGAATCAGTGCTGCATCGGTTCGTGCACCAACTCGTCCTATTACGATATGATGAAGGTTGCCGCGATTCTCAAGGGCAAGACTGTACATCCTGACGTTTCGCTGACCATCTCTCCCGGCTCCAAGCAGGTGTTTGATATGCTCGCCAAGAACGGTGCATTGTCCGACATCATTGCTGCCGGCGCGCGCATTCTGGAATGCGCCTGCGGCCCCTGCATCGGCATGGGTCAGTCGCCGGAGTCCGGCGGCGTTAGCCTGCGTACCTTCAACCGCAACTTTGAAGGTCGCTCCGGCACGCAGGATGCACAGATTTATCTGGTTTCGCCCGAAGTGGCTGCGGCTTCTGCGCTGACAGGCGTGCTGACCGATCCCCGCACCTTGGGCGATGCGCCGGAAATTGTGATGCCTGAGCACTTCGACATCAACGACAACCTGATTGTCAAGCCTGCTGCCGACCCGTCCGCGGTTGACGTGGTGCGCGGCCCGAACATCAAGCCCTTCCCGCTGGGTCAGGCGCTTGAAGCGGCATACACCGGTAAGGTTGTACTCAAGACGGAGGACAATATCACCACCGACCACATTCTGCCGGCCGGCGCAAAGCTGCTGCCGTACCGTTCGAATGTGCCGTATTATTCGAATTACTGCTTCATCAACGTTGATCCTGCGTTCCCGGCGCGCTGCAAGGAGCAGAACGGCGGTGTCATCGTCGGCGGTGCAAACTACGGCCAGGGCTCTTCGCGTGAGCATGCGGCGCTTGTTCCGCTGTACCTCGGCGTGAAGGCGGTGCTGTGCAAGTCCTTCGCACGTATCCATAAGGCCAATCTGGTCAACTCCGGTATCATTCCGCTGACCTTTGCTGATCCTGCGGATTATGATGCAGTGAATCTGCTGGATGAGATTTCTCTTCCCAATGTGCTGGAGGAAATTAAGAACGGCTCGCAGGTCACCGTTAAGTGCGGCGGCAAGACGTTTATGGCGGACTGCGACGTTTCGACCCGTCAGCGCGGCGCGCTGATTGCGGGCGGTACGCTCAATTTCGCCAAGCAGCAGGCCAAGTAAACAATACGGTCAGAGAGGACAATTTGTGCCCTCTCTGACTGTTTTCTTGACAGATGATGAAAAAGTTGTTAAAATAATATCAAATCAGGAGGGTGACATATGTCTATCGATCAGTCCATCATGGAAAAGTTCGAAAAAATCATTGAGAGCCAGCAGAAGCGCATCGCCGATATGAAGGCGCAGGGTGACTTTGTTGACTATCAGAAGCTGGATAAGATTATCATCGGCGTGTGCGGCGGCGACGGCATCGGTCCGATGATTACCGGCATGGCGCAGCACGCACTGGAAGTACTGCTGGCTGAAAAGGTCAAGGAGGGCAAGGTTGAGTTCCGCGTAATCGATGGCCTGACCATCGAGCGCCGCGCCGAACTGGGCTGCGCGATTCCGCCCGATACGCTGGAAGAGCTCAAAAAGTGCCATGTAATCCTCAAGGGACCGACCACGACCCCACGCAAGGGCGATCCGTGGCCGAACGTGGAGTCTGCAAACGTTGCAATGCGCAAGGCACTTGATTTGTTTGCGAACGTTCGTCCTGTCAAGGTGCCGGAACTGGGCATCGACTGGACCTTCTACCGTGAGAACACCGAGGGCGGCTATGCTGTCGGTTCGCAGGGCGTGCAGGTGGCGGACGATCTGTTCATTGACTTCACGGTAGCGACCGCGCAGGGCTGTGAGCGTATTGCGCGTCTGGCATTCGATTATGCTGCCAAGACCGGCAAGAACCGCGTATCCTGCGTTACCAAGGCAAATATCATCAAGACAACTGACGGCAAGTTCCTCGATACCTGCCAGAAGGTTGCCGCGGAGTACCCGGATGTTGTATTTGACGACTGGTACATTGATATCATGACGGCAAAGCTGCTCGACGAGAAACGTCGCCGTGACTTTAAGGTCGTGGTATTGCCCAACCTTTACGGCGACATCATCACCGATGAGGCGGCCGAGATTCAGGGCGGCGTCGGCACCGCAGGTTCTGCCAATATCGGCAAGCGCTATGCAATGTTTGAAGCCATTCACGGTTCTGCGCCTCGTATGGTGCAGGAAGGCCGCGACAAGTTCGCAGATCCGTCTTCGGTACTGCGTGCTTCTGTCATGCTGCTCGAGCACATCGGCGAGATTGAGCTGGCAAGCAAACTGGATCGCGCGCTTGATATCTGCATGTTTGAAAAGAAGAAGTATGTGCTTACCGGCCGCGATACAGGCGCGACCGCGCAGGAGTTTACCGACTACGTGCTGGAGACCATTGCAGCGCTGTAAGGAAACAAGCCTGAGAAGAGAGAAGAAGAGAGGGAAAATGCCTGTGGAACGCAAGCAATTAGTATCAAAAGCGGTAATCCAGCGCATGCCCCGCTATTATCGGAATATTTGTGAACTGAGAGCCGAGGGCGTGCAGCGGATTTCGTCGCGCGCATTGGCTGAGCGCATGGGACTGACCGCCTCACAGATCCGTCAGGATTTTAACTGCTTTGGTGGATTTGGACAGCAGGGTTATGGCTATAACGTGGATAAACTGCAGGATGAACTGGGTTCTATCCTCGGTTTGCGCGCGGGTCACACGGCTGTTCTGGTCGGCGCGGGCAATTTAGGCCGCGCACTACTCAATAACTTTGATTTTTCGGCGAGTGGATTCCGGCTACTCTGTGCGTTTGACGCAAATGCAGAGCTGGTTGGGCAGAAATTCGGCGGCCATGAGATTTGCAATACAGCCGATCTCTACGATTTTGTTCGACGGGAGAGACCGGATGTAGCGATTTTAACGCTGTCGCGCCGTCATGCGCCCGATATTGCACGTGCATTGGTCGACTGCGGCATCAGAGGGTTGTGGAATTTTACCGGCGAGGATCTCCATCTGGAAGGACTGGGCATACCGGTGGAAAACGTGCACCTGTCCGACAGTATGATGATGCTGTGCCATATGGTGATCCAAGACGAAGAATTGAGCGAAGATTAAATAAAAAAAGAAGCTGTTACACGGAGCAACAGCTTCTTTTTTTATATTTTGTCGATTTTATAGGGGGTAGTTTGATAGACGTAGTAGTTGAGCCAGTTCGTATAGAACAGATGGGCATGTGCTTTCCACGTGGTTTCAATCTCGTTTGCAGGGTCGTCATTGCGGAAGTAGTGGCGAGGAACATGAGGATCCAAACCCCTGGCCAAATCGCGCTCGTACTCGAGCTTGAGGGTGTCTGTATCATATTCAGAATGTCCGAGCACAAAAATCTGACGTCCGTATTTCGCTTCGACGATATAAACGCCGGCCTCATTGGATTCGGCCAGAAGACGCAGACGGCTGTCCTTGCGGATGTCCTCGGCGCGCACCTCGGTATGCCGTGAATGCGGCGCCCAAAAGATATCGTCAAAGCCACGCAGCAGAGGCTCCTTGGGGGTCAGCACATGATGACGGAAGATGCCGGACATTTTCTGCCCCAATGCATATTTCGGCACGCCGTAATGATAATACAGTCCGGCCTGTGCGCCCCAGCAGATGTGCAGGGTCGAGTGTACGTGCTGCTTGGTCCATTCCATGATTTCACACAGCTCAGGCCAATAATCTACCTCTTCAAAAGGCATGTTTTCCACCGGAGCACCCGTGATGATAAAACCGTCATATTTCTGATCGCGGATGTCATCGAAGGTCTTGTAGAAGGTAAGCAGATGATCCTCTGGCGTATTCTTGGATTGATAGCTCTTGGTTTGGATTAAATCCACCTCGATCTGCAGCGGCGTATTGGAAAGACAGCGTAAAATCTGCGTCTCGGTTACGATTTTGAGCGGCATCAAATTGAGTAAGCCGATGCGCAGCGGGCGAATATCCTGCGAAAGCGCACGGTGCTCGGTCATGACAAAGATATTTTCGCCCTCCAACACGGCGCGTGCGGGCAGGCTGTCGGCAATTTTGATAGGCAAGCCGATACCTCCTTTATAAGTGAGTCATTTATGATTGCATTATATCAGAAAATCAGATGATTCACAAGGAAAGTATCAGTGGAATATTCACCGAATTGTGTTACGCACCTGCATATTCTTTTCTCCCGCTTTTGTGGTCTACTTTGGGTGAACTGATTTGCTAACTTCGTATTAAAATGAACAAAATCAAAAAAGCGCGAAAAACCTCGAGAAAACCGTTGACAAGCATAGGTGGGGTGTGGTATTCTAACTAAGCTGTCTTTTGAGGCGGCGGCCAAGCGGAAAAGCGGATACGGCGAGAACAAAAAACTTCTCCGGAAGCTGAAAAAAGTTCTT
>NZ_CATNVC010000013.1 GCF_951230135.1 Butyricicoccus sp. Marseille-Q5471
ATTATTAACATGACTGGTAACAGCTACCGTTTAGCTCACCACCAGTCCATTACCGGCTAAAAAACTGGCGCTGAAAAAGTGTGCATTTGCTGGCGAAAAAGTGTGCACTTTACTTGACTGCTTACACTTGTCCACTTTTAGAACAATACTTGTCCTGCCTAAACATAATCAAGGGCCGAAGTTCTTGCACCATTCACGAGTACCGCACAGATATATTGTCTTTTCTGTGATGGCTCACAGGCGTACGGTGCGTACACCCAGTAGCTCCCGACTTCTTATAAGTTCATTCCAATCAATTCGAATGAATTTGTTTTGTTATATACTTCAATATTTTTCAAATTAAACTTCTGGGAAAAGCACTTTTATCTATGATCTTCGCCTAATTGCTATACCCTAGCTTGAATCTGTTCCAACGTTTGACGGATCTTTACTTCCTCCCCACTACCATTT
This sequence comes from Butyricicoccus sp. Marseille-Q5471, assembly GCF_951230135.1. Lineage (GTDB taxonomy): Bacteria > Bacillota > Clostridia > Oscillospirales > Butyricicoccaceae > Agathobaculum. The sequence goes on from NZ_CATNVC010000013.1 coordinate 451, forward strand.
GTTGATAGGCGGAGCAGGGGAAGTCCGTACACTTTGAAAATGTGATCTTTCATCAAATCTCTTTCTTGCTGCCTAGGGTTATTTTCGTGAGATGCAAAGCCGTCTACTTCTATGACAAAAGCCGGCTTCCGTGTAGCTTCATTGTACACGACAAAATCAGCGGAGGCCCTATGGTTTATATACTCTATTTCACTATCAGACAGCATCTGCAAATCATGAAACATATTCTTCAGCAAAACTTGAAATGCAAAAGAATAGTCCTTATAATTCGGTTTTTTAAGATGTCGGATAGTAGTTGTAACATAATATTTTCAGACTGATATCGTGAAATGGAGGGAAGCCGTTTTCCAAATTCGAGCAGGGTATGAGAATACTCCCGATAAAGCAAGTCAAATACAGATACAACCTTTGACTCCACAATTGCGGCATCCAACAACTGATACTCCATATACCCAATGAGTGCTTTGAGTTCTTTGGCCGAGCGTTCAAAAAGGGCTTTATCTGTCACCAAAACAAACTGTCGCTGGGCGCGTGAAACAGCAACGTTGATCTTGTGCGGATCGTCCACAAATCGAAGGCTAATATGACCATACCGTGTATTACTCAACACCGTTGATAAAATCATAATTTCTTTTTGACGCCCTTGGTATTTATGTATTGTGTCACATTCCAGTTCCTTTGGAAATATGCCGTCCGCCTTTTGTGCCTGCTTTACATAGGGGGTAGTAAACCCAATCTTCGAAGTATCTAACTGATCGGGCTTCGTCAGTATCTCTTCCATGATTGTATCTAATTCTCGCTGATTGAATTTTCCTTTCCCTTCACCTTTTGTCACCATTCTCATGTGATTTCCAGGAGCCGTTTGGTATAGGACAAGCGGGAGCTGCTCAGAGCCTTTCTTTAAGACAATGAGTTCTCCACCATAATAGCGTTGGTTGCAAAATTGAATGATCGCCGGCTCACAGCGATAATGCTCACGCAGCAGTTTCCGCGGTGCCTTTTCTCCAAGCACCTCTATCACGGAAGATAACAAGCTGTGGCAAAAGTAGTCATAAGAAGGGACTGGGCATTGACTGACAAGCTTGTCCTTTATCTTTTCATCAACAATTTGCGGAAGTTGCTTGGTATCTCCGACAATCACCGCACGCTTGCAACAGGACAACGCAAGGACGCCGCTTAAAATATCCACCTGCGAAGATTCATCAATGATTAAATAATCAAACAGGAACCCTTTGGGGATGCTGTTGATAATCGAAAATGTTGTGCTGAGGATTACCGGGTAGTGGGCCAGGAAGCGATCAAAATCTTTTTTGAACGACTCTTTCGTAAATACCACGTCATCCAGTTCGGCATAACGCTTTGCCAGATTGAGGTTTAATATTTCTCGAGAGGTCTGTTGATACGCCTTTTGCCGTTCTTCAAAATTAGAGCGCAGTAATTGTAATTTAAGCTCTTCAATTTGCCTGCTGATTTCTGATATTTTAGCTTCATAATAACAACTCTGGACTTCTAACACCAGCTTAATTTCATTTTGGCTTAACAGAGAAAACTCTCTAAAGCGATATTTTACAAAAAGTTTTAGTCTATAAAAAAACGATGCCTTCTTATTTCGAAGAACATTCAACTGCGTTTCCGCCAAAAACTGTACGATTTTTTCTGATGGTAATTTTGAAACACTTAGCGTCTCCATGTCATTATAATCTTGCGATTGGCGATAACGCCTGAAATGCTCGTACTCCAATCGATAATTTGCAAGCTGCTGCTCAAGTTGGGCTCGTTTTCGTTCTAATAGAAACAGCTTGCTCAATTCACTGATTTCATCTGGCGGTAAATGAGCGATGCGGCCTGTCAATGCCTCTAAATCTGGATGCGGCGGATTTGCAAAAAAAGCCTCTTGCTTGTTGTTCCTCCCTAAATCTGCAAGCAAAAAGTGATAGCCCTCTTGACCTAATTTCTCTTGCACATTCCGTACTGCTTCATTCGTACCGGAAACCATAGCCACATTTAAGTTTCTTTGCCCCACAAGATTGGAAATGAGATTAATGATGGTCTGCGTTTTCCCGGTTCCAGGAGGCCCTTCGATAATAGAAATTGAATTGCAAAGGGTTTGAACAATTGCATCTTGTTGACTTTGATTAAAATCGAACGGGAAGATCAAAGGGATCCCATCCAATTCTATTTGATTATAGGTACCGTTCATATACTGAGCCAAAGCACTTTCGGGATGAATGCAAGGAATTGACGCAAATGCCCTGGCTACAAAAGTGGCTCCTTTTTCTCCATCCGACTCCCCAATCTTTACATGCTGTGCGATATCGCACCAGTACTCCCAAAGCTCTCGATGCTTTTTTTGCAAATCTTCCTCTATTCTAATCGATTGACGAGGATATATTTTAGATTTTCCATCTTTAAAAATCACACGATACAGCTTTCCAAAATCTAAAAGATGTGTCACATTCAAAAGCGGGGTGGAATTATAAAGCACAATTTTTTTGTTTAGATCCACACTTCCGCTTAAATCTGCAATATATGTATTTTCATATTTCGGCGTGTATTCCCGCCCATTAGAAAGAGTGATTTTGACATAAGGATACTGAGGTTCTATGTCAATAACTTTATCGGTATAATCTTTTCCCTTCATCACAACCAGCTTGGAAAAAAATATCCATAAGTTCAAAACTCCTATACCAATATATCTAGTCACTACGCCGAGGGCATCCTTCTGTAGAATGGCGTTATATCACAGGATTCTCGGAGAAAAACATTAATTTTTATAAGTTTAAGTATAGCTGTTTTTCCAAATAAGAGCAACCGCTGTTTCGACTTATTATACTATATCATTGGATGACGATTAATAAAGAGCTGTAGGTGCGTTTATGACAGATATCATAAACACACCTACAGCTTTTTAACTCAGAAAATTTGTTTCTATATTTACATTTTTAACTAGTGGCACATAGATGCTATTCTAAAAATAGCACTTTCGTTTGAATAGTGTAATTTTTTATGGAGGAATCAATATTATGGCATCTATTGTAAAACGCAACAAAAGTTATGCGGTTGTCTATACAGACACCACAAACGAAAAGAAAAGGCAAAAATGGGAAACCTACTACAGTCTTGAGGAGGCGCAGCAACGAAAGGAATTACTGGAACTATGCTCACATACACGAACAGAAGTCCACCGTCAGTGTGTACAGACGGTGGAACAATTTTTTGTACAATACGTGGAGCCATATGGAGTAAGCCATTGGTCACTATCCACCTACCAAGCAAATTGCAGCCTTATTCGCCGTTTCCTCATACCGACCATTGGCATGATGCGGCTAGAAGAACTCTCGCCTCGTGTGGTAGCACAGCTGTATCGCCGCTTTGCGCAACTGCCACAACAAGGTGGTCGCTGCCATGCCCCAACAGGTAAACCGATTACTGCACAAACTCTGCGCAGCCTTCACAAGCTGCTGCACAGTGCCTTTGAGCAGGCGGTGCTGTGGGAGTATTTACAGCGAAACCCCTTTCACGGCGCGCCACTTCCAAAATCACATCCCGCTTCCCTTGTTTTCCTTATTCCTGAACAGGTAAGACTGCTACTGAATCACTGTATCAGCGACCCCATATTGCGTATGGCCGTAACACTTGCCTTTGCTGGAACGCTGCGCAAGGGCGAACTGCTGGCACTGACCTGGCAGGACGTAAATTTTGTTGAGGGAAGCATACGGGTAAACAAAACCCTATGCCGAGTCAGTAACCATGCACTGACCAAGCTACAGGGACGAGATATTCTCTATCAATTTCCATCCGTGCTGAGTACTGCCTGCACTACTCTGGTGCTCAAGCGTCCTAAAACAAAAGCCAGCAACCGGGTTATCTATTTACCAGCCTCAGTGATGTCGGAATTGGAAGCCTTTAAGATATCCTCTCCTGCAACTGAACTGGGACTCATTTTCTGCTATCCGGATGGGCGTCCCATCCAGGAGCACACTTTAACCGACCGCTTTCACGAAGTGTTGAAAGCGGCTGGTCTGCCACAAGTAACCTTCCATAGTCTGCGACATAGTAGTATCACCTATAAACTGGTGCTGTCACAGGGAGATCTCAAATCGATACAGGGGGATTCTGGACATGCTCAGGTGGAGATGATTACCGAACTGTATGGTCACATTTTAGAAAATAACCGCATAGCCAATGCTAAACGCATGGACGAGGTCTTTTTTCAAAAGGGGATAATGAACAGGAATCGAACGTAAGACCTATCTCTTAGGAGGCGATAGGTCTATCCATTACACAAGCCGGTTGCCAAGAATCTTATCTCCATCAGAACGAAAGGAATGTTTCCCATGAACATAGACCACTGCAAAACATTTGCCGCCTTGGGCGATTACCTCAAGGAACAAGCCACTTGTCCGGATTTAAAACAGGCTGAGTGCAAGCAGCTTTATGCCGCACTGGAGGAACGCTGCCAACATCATTGTTTTGATAGTATGCTGTACAAACATAGAAACTGGTTTATCTGCGAGGGCACGGATGCTGTCTATATTTATCTCTACCGCAACTGGTGCTATCAAAGAAGTCTCAAGGCAAACCGTGACTGTCTGTTGGAAATTGCAGATCATATTCAGCAGGATTTCTTTTGTGCCGGTGGCCCACAAATCACAGCGCAAGAAGTAACACATATTTTATCTACACTGGATGAGTGCTATGACTTTTCTCAAAAAGTGCTGGGAGATGCGCTTTTGTATCTGCTGTTACCAAACGATGCCCACCGTAGCTTCGATGCTCTTTGCCGCCCTTATTCTACCACGGATGGACAGATAACCTGCGACATCATTATGCCGCACATCCAGCGAGACACAAAGACTCATCCCGGATCCATGCTACTTCATGAACTGTGGCATCTACTCAACATTAAGCTGACTGACAGTCTGCTAGTGGTGCCGGATATATTTGTACTGCTGGATCGCTTCATCTGAAACACGCAAAGCGAAAGTAGCGCAGAGCAGCTAAGTGAACTGTTCGCACACCTTTTTGCCATGACCATGCTCCGGCTACCAGAGTTAAAGCAGTATGATTCCTATCCCCCACTGCCAGAGGAAACAATATCAGTCTTTGCGACCTATTTTCTAAATGTGCTGGCAGGGCTATAGCCGCACAGAAAACCGCTCATTTGGTCACCCCCAACTTTCGGCGCTTTTGGTGTCATCCCATTCAAAGGATTACAATATTCATCTTCCCCCTTACAAGGATGCCCTCCTTAAAAATATTTGAACCCTGAAGTGGTCAAAGCGAGTCGCATTTCGAGTCAGGCTCGTTATGACCACTTCGATACGCCTCCATATTTATTTTAATACACCAAGCCCCGCGTAGAAGTCAAGGCAAAGTGTAGAAAAACCGTAGAAATCGCTAAAACACTAAATTTTCAAAATCCCGCAAACCCACGGAAACTCAAGGTTTTCCGGCATTATCAAGGCAACTGACCGAGTGGATTTCGAGTGCGACTCGTTTGGAACATATAGATTCAGGCTTTTTCAATATTTCTAAACCCTGCCGCCATATTTTATGGCGGTATTTATATTTATTAAAGGAGGATATACAAATGATTTCAGGACATTTAAGCGCAAAGGCCGGCAAATGGTATATGGTGCTGGAGCTACGTGCACCGGAAGGAAAACGCATCCCAAAATGGATTGGCACAGGTTTATCAGTGAAGGGAAATAAACATAGAGCTGAGGAGATGTTATATCAAAAGCGTTTGGAGTACAGTGCCGCTGGGCGTGCATACGGTAATATGCTATTTTCCGAATACCTCGAACAGTGGATCGAGGGTCGCCAATGCGAACTTGCAAAGGCGACCTTCGATAGCTATCAGTCAATTTTAAAAGGGCAAGTCATTGAATTTTATGCGCCCAAGAGAATTGCTTTGTCTGCATTAAAGCCTGCCGATATCATTGCATATCATCAGGAGCTTCGCAAAAGAGGCGTATCGGAGAGCACCGTTCTGCGTCATCATGCGGTCATCCATAAGGCACTGGAGGATGCATACTACCACGAGATGATTCCAACAAATCCTGCCGCACGAGTGAGGCGACCAAGAAAGGCGGTATATGTCACCAAACCCTACACCACACAAGAGTGCCGGCAGCTACTGGATGCCATTCAGGAGGAAAAGCTGGAGCCGATACTGATGATGGCCGTTTACACAGGGATGCGGCGTGGCGAGCTGCTGGGGCTGCGCTGGGGTGCAATTGATTTTACCAACAACATTCTGAATGTCCAGCACGAGGTAATCCGAGGCAATGTAAATGGGCGGACAGCTTCCGTTGCACAGGATAAGCTTAAACGCACTGCCAGCCTACGAACACTTCCCATGGTTGAGCCGCTGCGCAATATGTTGCTGGCGGAGCGGCAACGACGCTACGAAGAAAACTCGGCTGAGGCGGATGACTATATTTTTGTAGATAAAAAGGGCCAGCCATTAAAGCCAAATTATATTACAGAGGCATTTCCAAAGCTTTTAGCAAAGCACGGACTGCGGCTCATTCGCCTGCATGATCTTCGCCATAGCTGCGCAAATTTGCTCATTACCGCACGCACACCACTTATCGAAGTCCAACAGTGGCTTGGACATAGCAGTATTCAGACAACGGCCGATCTATATTCCCACCTAACCTTCCAAGAGAAGCTCAGTAGTGCTGAAACCATAAAAAATTTTAACGAAGAAAGAGGATATGATATGAAAAAGAACGAAAGAATGCCCATTGCCGAGTGGGTTTCCGAACTGAATCACGAAAGCCTTGCAGACATCCAAAACTTTTTGAGCAGCGGCGCATTGCAAAGTCTTACTGAATCCGATGGCGGATGCTATGATGCCATGGTTCAACCCAATGCCGGGGAGCCATTATTTGTTGAGGTGAATCTTGATGCGTATAACTGTGTTGCAGACTTATACTGCACCTGCAATATTGGTTTTTGCATACACCTTGCTACCGTATTGCATGAGATCAACGCAAGACACGCAAGTTGCCTTTGCAAAAGCAACGATTAAAGCATTTCTACTGATATAAAACATCACTCTGTATTGGCTATAAGCGTGTTGTCGGTCCCTTTTACTTGGCGTCACTTGAAATTTAAATTGTAACATAAATCGTGTTACAAAAAGAAAAACCATGTTACAACGAGAGCGAAAAGGCATATTTCTCTACCCAAATAGTTACTTTTAAATTAGGATTTCCGATATAAAATTGTTTCGCTATTAGAAACACCATCTAACCATTTATCAAATGGCTGGATGGTGTTTTATATCATCTAAAATGGAAAGGAGCGCATGGATGAACCCACCCCACCTTTCTCCCGACAAAAAATTCCTAACAGCAAGTGATGTTGCTATCATTCTAAATATTTCAAGAAGTACCGCATACAGAATAATCCGCAGTCTCAATGAAGACTTGAAAAAGTCCGGGAAAATCACAATTGCAGGCAAAATATCCGCTAAATACTTCTATGAAAATGTGTACTTATAACGGTTAGGCTTGTACTTTTGATAAAAGCAATGCTACAATATATTTGTGGTAGCAGAAGGAGGTGCAAATGCCTACCTACAAAGACCAAAAAACCGGATTGTGGTATTGCAAATTTGTTTTTACTGATTGGACGGGCAAAAAGACACAGAAAAAGAAGATGGGCTTTAAACTGCAAAAAGAGGCAAAGGCGTTCGAAACGGAATTTTTGAGCAAAGCACACGCTTCCTGTGATATGCTGTTCTCCTCTCTGATTGAGCTCTATATGGAAGACTGCAAGCCTCGCTTAAAGCCAACAACCTACTCGGGCAAGGAATTTTTGATTAGTGCCCATGTGTTGCCCCATTTCGGAAATATGCCAATCAACAAAATCACACCAACAACAGTTCGGAAATGGCAAACGACACTTATTTCGCACCCCAATAGTTACAGCGAAACATACCTTAAAACCATACATAACCAAGTTTCTGCTATCTTCAACTTTGCTTGTAAGTATTATAAGCTTCCTGAAAACCCCGCCAGAGTTTGTGGGGCGATGGGAAAGAAGAATGCAGACTGCATGCTGTTTTGGACGGTGGATAAATTTAAAAAATTCATTGCGGCTGTCGAGGACAAGGTTATGTCTAAGACGATTTTCAACCTGCTCTTTTGGTCTGGAATGCGTTCTGGAGAAATGCTTGCATTGACACTAAGCGACTTTGATTTTAATGCGAACACAGTGTCTATCAACAAAAACTATGCACGGCTCGATAATGAGGATTTGATTCTCGAGCCCAAAACACCGAAAATCAAACGGAAAGTGACCCTGCCGCCCTTTATCTGCGACATCATCAAGGATTATGTGCAAAGGCTCGTTGACTACGAACCAAGCGAGCGTCTGTTCAAGGTCACCAAAAGCTATCTTCGTCAGGAGATGAGCAGAGGCTCTAAGAAAAGTGGCGTCAAGATAATCAGAGTTCATGATCTCCGACACTCACACGCTTCATTACTGATAGAAATGGGGTTTTCTCCACTGCTGATTAGCGAGAGGCTGGGTCATGAAGATATAAAAACCACTTTGCAGACCTATTCCCACCTGTATCCCAACAAGCAAGGTGAGGTGGCTGAACGGCTGCAAAGCTTCTTTTAACCGCGATTCGTGTACCTTTTGTGTACTCTGAGGTGAAAGAGAAAGCCGCAAACCCTGTATTCATCAGGGTTTGCGGCAATGGTTACGTTACTCCCACTCGATCGTAGCGGGCGGTTTGGACGTGATGTCATAGACAATACGATTGATATGCCCTACTTCATTTACAATGCGCACCGAAATGCGATCCAATACATCATACGGAATCCGTGCCCAGTCGGCAGTCATGAAATCGGTCGTGGTAACCGAACGCAGCGCCAGCGTATAGTCATACGTGCGTCCGTCACCCATAACACCAACACTTCGCATGTTGGTCAACACCGCAAAATACTGATTCATGGTATATTCGAGGTTTGCTTTAGCAATTTCATCACGGAAGATGAAATCCGCTTCACGCAGGACATCCAGCTTCTCCTTCGTAATATCACCGATGACGCGAATAGCAAGACCCGGTCCGGGGAACGGCTGACGCATAACCAAATACTCAGGCAGGTCGAGTTCCCGACCCAGCTGACGTACTTCATCCTTAAACAGCAGACGCAGCGGCTCGATAATCTCCTTGAAATCAACATAATCCGGCAGACCGCCAACATTATGATGGCTCTTAATGACTGCAGCATCACCCGCGCCGGATTCGATAACATCGGGATAAATCGTACCCTGAACCAGATAATCCACCGATCCGATTTTTTTGCCTTCATCCTCGAATACGCGGATAAACTCCTCGCCAATAATCTTACGCTTGGTTTCCGGATCGGAAACACCAGCTAGCTTGTCCAAAAAACGCTTTTCTGCATCAACACGAATAAAATTAATGTCCCACTTAGAGAACGCTGCTTCAACCTCATCGCCTTCATCTTTGCGCATTAGGCCGTGGTCAACGAATACGCAAGTAAGCTGATTTCCGACTGCCTCTGCCAACAGTGCTGCCGCAACCGATGAATCAACACCGCCGGACAGCGCCAGCAGAACCTTTCCATCGCCAACCTTTTCGCGAATCGACTTGATGGAATTATTTTTATAATCCTCCATCGTCCAGTCGCCCTTGGCCTGACAGATTTCAAACAGGAAGTTTTTGAGCATCAGCGAGCCATTTTCGGTATGATTCACCTCAGGATGGAACTGTACGCCATAGAAACCACGCGCAGCGTCTGCAATCGCAACATTCGGGCACATTGCCGTATGTCCGACCAGTTCAAATCCATCCGGCACTTTGGCCATATAGTCGCCGTGGCTCATCCAGGAGATGCCCTCTTCGGGCAGACCCTTAAACAGCTTACAGGCCGTATTGTAAAAAGTCTGCGTCTTGCCATACTCACGGGCCGTATCGTCCTGTGCTGCCGTGACCTGCCCGCCAAGCGTATGCGCCATCAGCTGACAGCCATAGCAAATACCGAGCACCGGAACACCCAATTCAAACACCGCAGGATCGCACTGCGGAGAAGCAGGATCGTATACACTGTTGGGGCCGCCGGTGAAAATAATGCCAATCGGATTCAGCGCACGAATCTCCTCAATTGAGGTTTTATACGGTTTAACCTCACAATAAACATTATGCTCGCGCACGCGGCGTGCAATCAGCTGATTATACTGACCGCCAAAGTCCAATACCAGAATGAGCTGATGATTCTCCATCAAATTTGCTCCTTTCGTTCCATTACATATAAAAGAATTATGCCACAAAACGGCGATTTCGGCAAGCATTTTCCCGACCTTTTTCCCCCTTTCGGCAAGGTTGCCGTTTTATAATCAAAATGATTTTGTCTTTTTGCATAAATACCCCAAGTTTGGGCATACTGCGGACAAGCAAACCTTGAAAGGGTGGATGAATTATGAAGGATCGTAAATTGCAGCTGTCTCTTGCTATGCTGCTCATTGCCGCATTGTTTACCTGTGGTGCGGTCGCTGTCGGCACGATGCCTGTTTTGGCCAATGGCGCAGCGCCTGTTGTACAGCCGCTGCAGGGCGCTACCGTACCCGGCGTCGCCATCGAACTGCCGCTAACCGCCACAGATGCCGACAATGACGTACAACTGTTCCAGCTGACGGAGCAGCCTCGTCTCGGTGCCGCCTCGATTGACGGCCAAACACTTGTTTACATGCCGGGTGAAAAAACCGGTACCGACAAGTTTGGCTATACCGCCGTGGATGCGAACGGCAATACGGCCAAGGCGGCGCAAGTCAGCATCCAAATCGAAAAGAATCGTGCCAAGTTGACCTACGCCGATATGCAGGGCAACCCGTCCCACTATGCAGCCATCAAGCTGGCTGAGTCCGGTATCATGGAAGGTGAACATATTGGCGACTGCGCATTCTTCCGTCCGACGCAAAGCGTGACCCGCAGCGAGTTTATTGCCATGGCTGCAGCGGTAGCAGAATTACCCGTTCAGCCGACCACGCAAACCGATTTTCTGGATGACAGCGGGCTGTCGGCTTGGGCAAAGCCCTATGTGAGTGCTGCTGCCGCCAACGGTCTTGTCAGCGGATATCAAACCGCAAGCGGACTTGCCGAAATTCGTGGTGAAAACCCGATTACGCTGGCTGAAGCGAGTGTGGTCATCAATAATCTGCTGACCGAGAATTTGGATGATGTACGACTGACCTTGGAGTTGGAGCACAGCGGCGAGATGAACTGGGCGCAAGCTGCTATGAGCAGCCTGAGCCGTCTGGATGTGCTTTCGCCGCTGGCGCAGATGCAGGCATCCAACGCACCTATCACCCGGCAGACAGCCTGTGAGATGCTTTATCAGGCCTTAATCCTGATCGAGGACTAATCAAAAGGAGGAACGGACATCGTTCCTCCTTTTTTCATTTAAAATCTTGATATAACTTACTGGCTTCAATCCCTTTGTTGTTCTGGTATTTGCCGCCGGTATACAAATCATATTCCCCATCAATATCATGGTAATAAATCTGACAGACCTCCACATTGGGATAGATGCGGACAGGCTGCACGCAGAAGATTTCCAATGTCCAATACCCCTTGAAGCCGATATCGCCAAAGCCTGCTGAAACATGAATAAACAAGCCCAAACGACCGGTGGAAGACCGTCCTTCCAACATGGGAACATACCGATCGGTTGCAGTGTATTCGTTGGTACGTCCCAAGTACAGCTTATTGGGTTCGAGCAGCAACCCCTCATCCGGAATGACAATACGGCTGGCTGGATTAGGCAGCTTCATGTCCAGTTCATAATGATCATATACCAGCAATTCGTTGGCGAGTGACAAGTTATAGCTGTTCGGATTAATGCGGCGCTTGTCAAATGGTTCGATAATAATTTCTTTGCCGATACGCTTCTGGATTTCTTTTCCGGATAAAATCATCGTCTGTACTCCTCACTCAACGCGCAGCTTTTCGATTTGGGTCTCATTCGGTGTAATATAGGCTGTTTGGTAAACGTGATAAATTACCATGCCCGGTTTTGCTCCGGCGGGTTTTTTCACCTGCCGCACCGGCGTAAAATCAACCGGCACCATAGATGAGGTGCGCGCCTTGGAATGATATGCCGCAATCATAGCCGCTTCTGTCATCGCCTGATTGGTCGGCTCCCTGCCATCCACTACGAGAATAACATGTGAGCCGTGAATCTTCTGTGTGTGAAACCAGATATCCGTTTTAAACGCGGTCCTCAGTGTTAAAATATCGTTTTGCAGATTGTTTTTCCCTGCAAATACATCAAACCCATCACTGGTACGGTAATGAAACGGTTTCGCCGCGACGGGCTTCATCTGCGCCTTTTTATTGCGCGTCTGCTTAGAAGAAAGGATACCCGTCTGCGTCAGCTCTTCACGAAGCTGGGCTAGATCGCGCTCGCCCTCTGCCTCACTCAATGCAGCCAGCACGCTTTCCAGATAGTCCAAATCGGCTCTGCCGCGTTCAATCTGCACAGACAGTACCTCTTCCGCCGTTTTCGCCTTGGTATACAATTTAAAGTACCGCTGTGCATTTTGCTGCGGGGTCATTTTGACATCAAGACTGATTTCTATTTCCGGACATGACTCGTCATAATAGTCTATAACCTTGACCTTATTCATACCCTTTTCTAATTGGTACAGATTTGCTGTGATTAGGTCGCCCAGTCGTTTATATTGTTCCCGATTATGCGTCTGCTCTAATTCCTTCTGCTGTATGGCAAGCTTGCGGGCCAAGCGGTCACGCGCATTGACAACAGTCTTGTGCAAATCTTGGGACCGCTTCGCCATTCGCTCTGCCTTTCCCTTTTTCTCAAAAAAGGCGGCAAGCAATGCGGAAAAGCTGTTCATTTGTGTGATCGACATCAGATGCTCATACTGCGTAAGCGGCAGGAAAGAAAAATCAAAAACACTTGCATCCTCATTCTTGGTCAATAGGAAGGGACGAAACCGCTTTTCCTGCACATAAGTGCAAAAATCATCGTAAACTGCTCCCAAACGATGCTGTTCCTCTGCTGACATCTGTCCTATCGGTTTTGCAACCTCGCCGCAGGCACGAAACGCCAGCTCCCGGCATAGCAGCGGAGAAAAGCCGAGCAGATGATTCAGCAAAAAACGATCAATCCCCTGCTCCTCATCCGCCGTGCCAAGCGCCGCCGCCAGACCTGCACCCGAGATGGAGAACGGATTTATTTTATCCTGTGCCGGCGGCAGACGATAGAATAATCCAGGCAACACCTGACGTTTGCCGGAAATGTCGCCGTCAACCCGACGCAGCGCATCAATAATACGCCCTTCCCCATCGCGCAAAATTAAATTGGAGTGTTTACCCATTAGCTCACACACAAGATACTTTTTGCAGGGTATGCCCATTTCATCGGTTGTATCCAGTTCGATTTCCATCATACGCTCGAGCACCGGCTGCGAAATCGAGGCAATTTTCGCCCCCTGTACATGCTTGCGCAGCAGCATACAGAACATTGGCGGTGCAGCCGGATTTTCGCGTGCAGACTCAATCAGGTGCGCACGCGGCGCTCCTGCGGCGATGGACAGCAGCAAACGCTTTGCACCGCCCTGCCCACGGGTCTGCAGTATAACCTCCTCACGGTCAGGCTGATAGACCTTCTCAACACGGCAGCCGCATAGATTTTCATTCAGTTCATGTGCTACCGCCCCAAGGCAGATTGCATCTAATGGCATAGCAAACCTTCCTTACACAAATTCAATGCAGTCCGCATGCCTCAGCGACGTTTGTACCTCAAGCTGCGGAAAAGCTGCAAATATCTTTTCGGCAAAGACTGCCGTCATCGGATTCTCAGTCGGAAAATGGCCGGCGTCTACCAGGGTCAGCCCCAGTGACTGCGCGCACTGCATTAAATCATAGCTGCAATCGCCAATGACAAACGCCTCCGCGCCTGCCGCAATCGCAAAATCCATCAGTTTGCCGCACGCACCACCACCGACTGCCACGCGACTGATTGGGCGACCACCGTCGCAAAACCGCACACCGCCTGCAGACAGACAGTCCTTTACATAGTGCGCAAACTCCCGCGGCTGCATGACACGCGGCAACGTGCCGACACGTCCCAGCATACCGTTTTCGCCCGCTCCCATATTCTGAACGCCGGTCAAAATCAGCGCCGATGCCAGTGCGTCGTTCACACCACCTTCGGCGCAGTCCGCATTGGTGTGCATGCATATGATTGAAATATTATTTTGAATTGCAGCTCGCAGGACACGCCCAGTTGCATCATCGGTTGTCACGCGGCTGACCGATGTGAATATCGCCGGATGGTGCGCTACAATCAGTTCTGCACCGCAGTTCACCGCTTCTGCGACGACAGTCTCCGTCACATCAAGCGCACAGAGCACACGTGTAACCTCCTGTACTCGATCTCCTGCCAGAAGGCCTACGTTGTCCCAGCTTTCAGCAAGCGTATATGGCGCAATATCTTCTAGAACCGTCAATATATCTTTTACTGTAATCATTTCATTTCCTCCAGAGCAGTCTTAATTGCGTCAACGGTATCCTGCTGCTGCCGCAATAGACGCGGCTCTACCGATTGCCCTTGCTTCATGCCACACAGTGCATGCAGTTCACGACGCAGCAAATGCTGCAAATAGTCCTGTGCGTGCTCTGCTGCACACAAGGCTTCGGATACGGCACATGCAGACAGCGGCAAATGCCGCACCGCCGCACCGCCGCGCGCACTGATTACCACATAGCGGCGATGCTCCTCGCGACAAATGGTTTCTCGCTCAATATCATATCCATGCGAGCCCAACCATTGCCGGAGTTCCGCAATCATGGTCATAGGCTGCAGCAGCAGCAAGTGCTCACCCCGCGCTGTCCAAGGTGCTGCTGATAAAATTTCACACATGGTCTGTCCGCCCATTCCAGCAATTGAAATGGTGTCACACTCCTCCGGCCTGACTTGCTCCAAGCCAGGCGCCAAACGCAGCGTCAGGTGATCACTCACACCGTGATCAATCGCATTGCGCGCAGCGTGATCGAGCGGCCCCTTGCCAATGTCAGAACCTATCGCGCTCGCGACCTGTCCGCTCTTGAGCAGCGCGATTGGCAATTTGCCATGATCTGTGCCGATATCAGCTAAACGTGCATTCTGCGGCACGAGGGACGCAATACAGGCGAGGCGTGGTGTTAATACAATACTTTCCATGATTCACTCCAAAAAAACAGAGCCGGCAAATCAGCCGGCCCTGTTTTGATTACTCGCCGAAAAAGCTGTTGAGCTTGGCAACCAGCTCGTCCGCATCTGTGCCATGCACCATGCAGGCTTCCTCAATGCTTTCGCCCTGAGACGCCGGGCAGCCCAAGCAGTGCATGCCAATCTCGGTGAAAAATTTAGCCGTTTGCAGATCGCGGGAGAGCACCTCGCCGATTGTGGTCTTTTTGGTGATTGCAGCCATGGATAGACCTCCTGAAGTATTTTTTTGATGTTTCTATTGTACCTCAAAATACGGCGGATTACAATCACAATTTACGAAATTCGCCGCTGCAATGCAATAAAAAAACACCCGACAGAAAACCATCGGGTGTTTTGATTCGGCAATTAGCCTTCTTCGCGCATCTTAGCGAAGCACTCGCTGCAATATACCGGGCGATCAGACTTGGGCTCGAAGGGTACACGAGCCTCGCCGCCGCAGGAAGCACAGGTAGCGGTGAAATATTCACGGGGGCCACGAGCTGCGTTCTTGCGATTGTCACGGCAGGACTTGCAGCGCTGGGGCTCGTTCTGGAAGCCGCGCTCTGCGTAAAACTCCTGCTCACCTGCGGTAAATACGAACTCCTGGCCGCATTCCTTACATACTAAAGTCTTGTCTTCGTACATGATTTTACCTCTCTTTGATACCGTTCCCTCGGGGAACCTAGATTTATTGCGCACAGGCCCTTTGCCTGCTTTCGCCTATTGGGGTTTAACAGTTGCCGATTTCCGCTTGATGCGCTGGATGGCATTGTCCACCGATTTGATTGGTTTGTGTAGTGTTTCGGCCATCTGCTCATAAGAAAGGCCATCTAGAAACAACGTCAAAACCTTTGCCTCGAATTCAGACAGGACAGAGTACAACCGGCGAACCAGTTCCGCTCGTTCCTCATTGCCAATCACCAGCGATTCGGGGTCACAAATCGGTGCTGCAACCCGGGTGTGCGATTCCGCAAGGTCTTCAAACAGAGGTCGATCAATTGACATGGATCGGTTTAAGGGATCGTGCTTGAATGCTGCTGCCGCGCGTACCGCAGAATAAATCCGCCTTGTTACACACAGTCTGGCAAACGCCTCAAAGGGTGTGCCGTTCCCAGCATCAAATTCGCGGACTGCTTTGAGCAGCCCCAGCATCCCCTCCTGCAGCAGGTCTTCCTCATCCGCGCCCATGAGAAAAAAAGGGCGCGCACAGGTTTTGACCAACCGGGAATACCTTTTCACAAGCGTTTCAGCCGCTTGCCCATCTCCCTGCTGCGCCGCAGTGCACAGTGCATCATCTGGCCGCAGGTCTTGATCCGAACTATCATAACCGTTTTTCATGTCGATATTCATTATAGGGGCAATTCACTGGTTTGTCAAGTGATTTTTGTGAAACCTAGTGACCAACCGCCAAAATTCAAAAATGTTTTTTGTATCTTTTCTACAATTCAGAGCAGATTCGACGCATTATTCCACAGTAACCGACTTCGCAAGGTTACGCGGCTTATCAACGTCGCAGCTACGCTCGACTGCAATATAGTATGCCAAAAGCTGTAACGGAATAATCGAAAGAGATGCTGAAAACTCCGAAAGACACTTTGGCAAACGCACAATATGCTGGCATACCGATTCATCGCCGGTAAAGTCATCTGTCGTCACCAGTACGACTGCCGCGCCACGCGATACGACCTCGCGAATGTTAGAAACGGTCTTTTCAAACAGCGCCGGCTGCGTCGCAAGCGCAACAACCAGCGTTCCCTCTTCAATGAGAGAAATTGTGCCATGCTTCAGTTCCCCTGCCGCGTAGGCTTCCGAATGCACATAGCTGATTTCCTTGAGCTTTAGCGATGCTTCGAGCGCGGCTGCGTAGTCTAACCCGCGGCCGAGGAAGAACACGCTGGAACGATTTGCGTAGAGCGTCGCGATACGCTGCATCGTTTTCTTGCACTGCAGTGTCTCTTCGATGCAGTCCGGCAAGCGCTGCAACTCCGCGCTCAATGCACGTTCATCCCCTATTGAAATCAGTCCGCGCACGCGAGCGATTCTGACCGAAATCAAGTACAGCGCGGACAACTGCGCAGAATAGGCCTTAGTCGTTGCGACCGCAATCTCAGGGCCAGCCCAGGTGTACAGCACACCATCTGCTTCTCGCGCAATGGTAGAGGAAACCACGTTGACAATCGCAATTGTGAACGCTCCCGCCTGCTTGGCCAGACGCATCGCGGCAAGGGTGTCTGCCGTTTCACCGGACTGACTGATAACGATGCACAAATCTTTTTTGCCGATGATCGGGTTCTCGTAACGGAACTCGCTGGCGACCTCCGCCGCGCACCGGATGCGGCACATACTCTCAATCACTCGCTTTCCGACCATACCGGCGTGCAGCGCAGAGCCGCAGCCGATGATGTGAATATTTTCAATGTCACGCAGGCGATCGTCAGTCAGACCATTCTCCTCAAATACGATAGAGTCATTTTGTACACGCGGGTGAACCGTAGCTGCCACCGCCTTGGGCTGCTCCATGATTTCCTTAATCATGAAATGCTCATAGCCGCCCTTTTCAGCCGCAGACATATCCCACGTGACTGTCTGCACCTTTTTCTCCACCCGGTCGCCGAACTCGTTCATCACAACGACGCTGTCAGGGCGAACAATTGCCACTTCGTTATCATCCAGGATGATATAATCCTTGGTGCGGCCGATAATCGCAGTAATGTCGGATGCAATCATGTTTTCGCCGTTTCCAAGGCCGATTACGAGCGGATTGTCACGGCGCGCCGCGACAATTTCCTCCGGATTATCCATCGACACCACACCAAGAGCGTAGGAGCCGCGCAGGCGGGATACGGCCGCCAGCACAGTCTGCGCCAAATCCTCTTGCTTGCCTGTATGCAGATAGTCTACGAGGTGTGCGACCGTTTCGGTGTCGGTTTCGGACTGAAACACATAGCCGTGCGCTTCAAGGCGCTCTCTCAGCTCTTTATAGTTTTCAATGATGCCGTTATGTACGACCGCAATTTTGCCGTCCGAACCGCCGAGATGCGGGTGCGAGTTTCGGTCAGACGGCCCGCCGTGCGTCGCCCAGCGTGTATGTCCGATGCCGCAGGTGCAGGTCAGATCCTCATGTTCTTCTTTAATCTTCGCTTCCAGATTCGCAATGCGACCGACCGTTTTCACCACGCGTAGACCTTCCTTTGTGAAGGCGGCGATGCCGGCTGAGTCATAACCGCGGTATTCCAAACTATACAGGCCCTTAATCAAGACCGGCAGCGCGTTTTCGCGTCCGGTAAAGCCAACAATTCCACACATAAATATTTGTCCTCCCAGTAAATCGGATGGTAAAATTACAAAATTTAGTTATTCGCATTTGGGCATAAAAATAGTGCGTTACGCAGTGCTGTTCTGGCCGCAGGGTCGCCCCTGCGTTTTGTCAGCCTGCTGACGACCAACTCACTCGTGGCCGAAGGGCATCCGCCGAATTTTCGATGAACCCTTACCTCGTCAACTGCGATACCGGCTGCACCGCAGTTCTGGCGCTTATCACTATTCACTTGTACCGTTTTTTCACCTCCCGTGAAAAACGAGTGGACGCGAAAACCACGTCCACTTCGATTTGGTTTAATATATTATACGACAGACTCGATAACCTTTGCAACCTTTTTTGCCAAAGTATCAACCTGCTCGCTGTTGCGCCCCTCAACCATAACGCGCACCAGTGCCTCTGTGCCCGACGGACGCACCAAAATACGACCCTCACCCTGAAGCTCTGCAGAGGCGCTGTCAATCGCCTCTGCCACCGGCGGCAGCTGCTGCAGTGTCGCCTTTTTGTCATTCGGCACCTTGACATTAATCATGATCTGCGGCCACGGGATGACCTCTGCCGCAATCTCAGAACACTTTTTCCCGCTTTCCTTGAGAATGTGCATGAACTGCAGCGCGGTCAGCTCGCCGTCACCGGTCGATGCATATTCCAGGAAAATAACGTGACCCGACTGCTCTCCGCCCAGAATATAGCCCTTCTGCAGCATCATCTCCAACACATAGCGGTCGCCTACATTGGAGCATTCGATGCGCATATCATTCTTTTCCGCATAGGCATGCAGACCCATATTGCTCAGCACAGTCGCAACGAACGCCCCGCCGCGCAGCTTGCCTTCCCTCTTCATACGGGCAGCGCAAACTGCCATAATACGATCGCCGTCGAGCTCCTCGCCGGTCTCATCGACAATCAGGCAGCGGTCGGCGTCACCGTCAAATGCAACGCCAAGATCAAAATTTCCGTTTCTGACGCGATCTTTAAGCTGACCCAAATGTGTCGAACCGCAGCCTGCATTGATGTTGACACCATCCGGTTCATAAAAACGGATTTCTGCCTTGCATTCCACCAAACGCATCAATCGCTCGACCGTGGTCGAGGAAGAACCGTTGGCACAGTCAACCGCAACGCGAAGGCCGGACAAATCTCCCTTAATGGTATCCGCCAAATGATCGGTATATTCAACCACGGGATCAATCACGCTATGCAGCACGCGACCGAGTTTTTCATGCGTCCTTTTCGGGATGGACTCATAATCGTCGATTAAGTCTTCCACCTTGGCTTCAATTTCGTCAGACAGCTTATATCCGTTGCCCGCGAAAATCTTGATGCCGTTGTACTCAAATGAATTGTGGCTTGCCGAGATGACAATTCCGGCATCAGCCTTGTGCTTGATGGTCAGATACGCGACCGCAGGGGTCGGAATCACGCCAAGCAATTCCACATCTGCGCCAACCGAGCAAATGCCGGCAACCAATGCGTTTTCCAACATATCGGATGAAACGCGTGTATCCTTGCCGATCAGCAGCTTAGCCTTGCCCTCGTGCGTGGACTCCTGCGTCAATACATATGCTGCGGCAGCGCCAATTTTGAAGGCGAGCAGCGCATCCAGTTCGACGTTTGCCACACCGCGCACGCCGTCCGTTCCAAAATATCTACCCAATGAAAACACCTAACTTTCTATTCTTTACAGCGGCCTAGAGAATCTGTTGTCCATCCGCCGGTTCCAGTTCCAAGTGGCGATATGCCTGCATCGTCGCGCAGCGTCCGCGCGGCGTACGGTTTAAAAAGCCGATCTGCATCAAATACGGCTCACACACATCTTCGAGTGTGATTGACTCTTCTCCAATCGTTGCGGCGAGAGTATCCAGCCCGACAGGGCCACCGCTGTAATTGAGAATAATACTTTTCAGCATACGCCGGTCGACGCTATCCAGACCCAAATCATCAATTTCGAGCGCGTGCAGCGCCAAATCGGCAATCTGCTTGTCAATCGTACCATTTCCGCGAACCTGCGCAAAATCACGCACACGGCGCAACAGCCGATTTGCAATACGCGGTGTTCCCCGCGAGCGACGCGCAATCTCATGAGCGCCTTCGTGCACGCACGGTACATTCAAAATGCCGGCTGAACGCTCTACAATGCTGCACAGCTCCTCCGGAGAATAAAGCTCCAACCGAAATACCACGCCGAACCGATCACGCAGCGGCGAAGTCATCTGCCCTGCACGCGTGGTTGCACCTATGAGCGTAAACCTTGGCAAATCCAAACGGATGGACCGCGCGGACGGCCCCTTGCCGATAATAATATCAAGCGCATAATCCTCCATCGCGGGGTAAAGAATTTCCTCTACACTGCGATCGAGCCGATGAATCTCGTCGATAAACAAAATATCATTTTCCGAAAGATTTGTCAATAAAGCCGCCAAATCTCCCGCTTTTTCGATTGCAGGACCGCTGGTTACTCGAATATTGACGCCCATTTCAGCGGCGATAATGCCTGCGAGCGTGGTCTTACCGAGACCCGGCGGTCCATACAGCAGCGTATGATCGAGCGCCTCACCGCGCTGCTTGGCCGCTTCAATATACACTCCGAGGTTTTCCTTGACCTTCGTCTGCCCGACATAGTCGTCCATCGTTTTAGGGCGGAGCGAAACGTCGGTTTCATCTTCTTTCAGCTGACGGCTTGAGATAATACGTTCGTCATCAGCCATACCGCCCGAAAATTCGATACTCAATGCTCCACTCCCTTACTGCGCGGCTAGTTTCTTCAGGCACTGCCGGATAATTTCATCTGCCTCTAAATGAGCAGCGTCTAGACCGCCCATTGCACGCAGTGCTTCGGCTTGACTATATCCGAGCACCATCAGTGCCGCTACCGCTTCCTGCGTGTGATTGATGCCGCCATTGGCCGTCATCGCAGCTGCGACAGGTGACGCACCGGATGCTGTTTCCAGCTGTTCACGGCTCATCTTATCTCTCAGTTCTAGTATGACACGCTGCGCAATCTTTTTGCCGATGCCAGGTGCCTGCGTCAGCAACTTTTCATCTTCCGTAATGATGGAAAGCGCCAAACGGTCAGGCGGAGCCACCGAGAGGATAGAAAGCGCCGCCTTCGGCCCAACGCCCGATACACTGATTAACATTTGAAAACAGCTTAACTCCTCATCATCAATAAATCCGTATAATTCAAAAATATCCTCACGCACATTCAAATGTGTCAATAAACGTGCCCGCGTGCCGATTTTTAATTTACCAATTGTATGCTGCGATGCATGGCAGGCATAACCTACCCCGCCGCAGTCGATCACGGCAAGTCCCTGCTGAAGCAGCGCAACCGTACCATCAACGTAATAAAACATAGTTTAAACCTCAAATAATTTGGATTGCATTGCGTGCCCGTGGCAAATCGCCAGTGCAAGTGCGTCTGCCGCATCATCAGGACGCGGTATTTTCGCCAGACCCAACATGTTTTTTGTCATCTCCATAACCTGCATTTTTTCCGCCTTGCCATAGCCGACAACCGACTGCTTAACCTGACTTGGCGTGTAGGCGATCGGATGCAGCCCCTTTTGCGCCATCGCGAGCAGAATTACACCTCGTGCCTGCGCAACCTGAATGCCGGTTGTGATGTTGGTATTGAAAAACAGTTCCTCAATTGCCGCCGCATCCGGGTGAAAGGTATCAATCAGCGTGCACATATCGTCGTAAATTTCAGCAAGCCGCAAATGCATCGGCATGCCGGATTTGGTTTTGATTGCGCCGTATTGAACCGGCGTAAACCGAAGCCTGTCATATTTGACAACACCGTAACCTACCGTGCCGTAGCCGGGGTCTATTCCTAAAATCGTCATATTGGCAAATCATCTGCTCCTTATCCAAGATATTGTACCATGTTTCGATACGTCATGCAAGGCACAAAAAGGCGGTGCCTGACGGCACCGCCCGCTGTTATTGATGGTTTTTGATACGTTCTGCGGCGAGTAGAATGCCCGCCTTGCCCGAGGAATACGTCAGTCCGCCCTGCATGTAGCACACATACGGCTCGCGCATCGGCGCGTCAGCGGAAAGTTCAATTGAAGCACCCTGCACGAACGCGCCTGCCGCCATAATCACCTCATCCTCATATCCGGGCATTGCCCAAGGCTCAGGAGTGACAAAGGAGTCGACCGGCGCACCTGCCTGAATCCCCTCACAGAATCGGCGCAGTGGCTCTGGCGCGCCGAAGGCGATGGTCTGGATGATATCGTGCCGCGGCTCTTCTGCCTTAGGACTGACCTCATATCCCAGCTTCTCCATGATTTTGGCACAAAAAATTGCGGTTTTAAGTGCCTGTGCCGTTGTATGCGGCGCCATGAACAGTCCCTGATACAGCAGCCTGTTCTGGCCCATCGTGCAGCCGCACTCTCCGCCGATGCCGGGTGCAGTCAGCTTATATGCCGCGTTTTCAACAAGATCGGCGCGGCCAGCTACATAACCGCCGGTCGGCGCAAGTCCGCCGCCCGGATTTTTAATAAGCGAACCCGCAATTAAATCTGCGCCCACCTGCGTCGGTTCTATGGTCTCAACGAATTCGCCGTAGCAGTTGTCCACCATGATGACAGCCTTCGGATTGACCTCGCGCACCACATTGCATACTTCGCCAATCTGCGCGCAAGACAACGTTTCACGCACCGCATAACCGCGGCTGCGCTGAATAAATACCAGCTTAATCGACGTATCCTGTGCCGCCTGCGCGATTGCCGGCAGGTCGGGCAGACCGTTTTTCAAGTCTACCTGCTTATAGCCGATGCCATAGTTCTTCATGCTGCCGCACATATCACCCGTGATTGTATTTTGCAGCGTGTCATAGGCTGGGCCGGTGACGGAAAGCACCGTATCTCCCGTCTTGACTGCAGAAAACATCGCGCACGACAGCGCATGCGTGCCGTTGACAATGCCGATGCGAACCAGTGCAGACTCCGCTCCAAAAATATCGGCATAAATGCGGTCGAGCGTATCGCGGCCATGGTCATCATAGCCGTAACCTGTCGTTCCGGCAAACAGATTATCGGATACACGGTTCTTTGCAAAGGCAGCAAGTACCTTTTCTGTATTATGGTCACACGTTTCGTCTAAACGCGTAAAATATGGCATAATTTCGCGCTCAGCCTGTTGACCGAGCGCGTAGATTTCCTCGGAAATTCCCAAATAGTTTGACATTTATGATTCTCCCAATACCGATACACCATTCGGAAGCACAAATAGCGAAGCGTCCGGTGTCTCAGTTTGTAATTCGCTGACCGTCACCTGACGAACCAACACGCCTCCCTTGTAAAAAGAGGCGGTTTTCAGCAATCCGCTTGATGCGGAAATATAATATACGCAATGCATGCCTTCAAGGTCAAATTCAACGCGGATACAGGGCTCCAAATCCACATCTTGCCGTGCCGCTGCAGTGATGGCAACGGTGTCGCTCAACACATCCTCGTACGACGGCATCATCGCCGCGGCATCCCCGCTAAAATCACCCCAGACGCCTTTGTAGAACCGTGTCTCCCCCCGATCCCATGCATAGACCGCATCATTTGCCTGCAGAAGTGTTGACAGCACCTCCGCATCACCGGAAAGCGTGTCGATGCGCATTGCCTCATCGCGTACATACTGCCGGCAGGACAAGGACGAGTCCCCGCCCTGATACAACAGTTTGTTTTGAATC
Source organism: Butyricicoccus sp. Marseille-Q5471 (assembly GCF_951230135.1). GTDB lineage: Bacteria > Bacillota > Clostridia > Oscillospirales > Butyricicoccaceae > Agathobaculum. The sequence goes on from NZ_CATNVC010000013.1 coordinate 24,725, forward strand.
AAACAGCTGTATTCATCCGGGCGTATCAGCGATGCGATGATTTGCTTGGCATTCTGTGCATCAATCTCAACCGAAGCAACCTGCTGCGCGGTCAGCTGAGGGGTATCCGGCGAGATGGTCGGCGCGGTGCTTTCGCCCGAAGGAAGCACCACATTGGTCTCACGTCGGTGCAGAATGCCAGAGGAAAACAGGTAGGTCAAAAACAGGATAAAAACCAGCACGCCCGCGCCGATTGACGCGAGCATGGGGGTGTTTAATTTTTTGACTCTTTTGTTTTTCATGACATAAACGGTTCCGGGCCGTCCTCCCGGCGGCCAAAGTACTGCTCAATCGCCTGGATGATGCGCGCGGAGGTATTACCGTCGCCATAGGGATTGACCGCATGCGCCATTGCGGCATATGCATCCGCATCATCAAACAGTTCGCGCGCCAAACGGACGATGTCTTTCTGCTCCACACCTGCAAGCTTGACCGTACCAGCCTCAATCGCCTCCGGACGCTCAGTCTCCTTACGCAGCACAAGTACCGGTTTCCCAAGGCTCGGCGCCTCTTCCTGCAAGCCGCCGGAGTCCGTCATAATGAGATAGCAGCGCGCCATCAGATTGTGCATTTCGTCAACCGTCAGCGGATGGATAAGGTGGATGCGCTCATTGCCGCCAAGAAATTTTTCAGCAGTTTCACGCACATAGGGGCTTAAATGTACCGGATACACAAAGTGCACATCCGGATAAGCTGCAGAAAGCTCTGCAATTGCGTGGCAGATATTCTCCATCGGTTCGCCGTAATTTTCTCGGCGATGTGCGGTCACAAGCACCACGCGGTTCTTTTCAAAATCCAGCGTTTTCAGCTGCTCATCCCGGAAGGCAAAGTCGTCCTTTACCGTCATGTGAATTGCATCTACTACAGTGTTGCCGCAGACGAACACACCATCCTTGATGTCCTCGCGCGCAAGATTATCGCGGTTGCGCGGAGTCGGCGCAAAATGCAGCGACGCAATCTGACCAGTCAATTTGCGGTTCATCTCTTCCGGAAAAGGTGAATACTTGTCATAAGTGCGCAGTCCGGCTTCTACATGTCCAACCGGGATTTTGTGGTAAAACGCCGTCAGCGCACCGGCAAAGGTAGTCGAGGTATCGCCGTGAACCAGTACGATATCAGGCTGAGCATGCTCAAGCACCTCGTCTAATCCATGCAGGCTCTTTTCAGTGATGAGCGCAAGCGTCTGACGCGGCTGCATGATATTGAGATCGTAATCAGGCTTAATATTAAAGATTTCAAGCACTTGATCGAGCATTTCCCGATGCTGTGCTGTCACGCACACAATTGACTCGGTGCTTTCGCTCTGCTCAAGCGCATGGACAAGCGGAGCCATCTTGATTGCTTCCGGACGTGTGCCAAACACCGTCATAACTTTAATTTTGTTCATCATCTTTCTCCTTTTGCTCTGTCTCATCAGGATGATCCTTATGCTTGTCCCTTCGGAAGCCATGCTCCGCACCGTAGATAACGCACGCACCTACGATGGTAGCGGCGATAACGGCAAGCAGCAAAAAAATAGCCTTTACTTCGCCGGAGGAGGTCAGCACCACCGCAGTTAAGCCAAGCGTCGCGCTGATTGCATACAAAATTGCGACTGCCTGTTTTTGATTAAAGCCCATATCAATCAGCTTATGGTGCACATGTCCGCGATCCGGACTCATCGGACTGCGCCCTTCCGCTAAACGCCGGATAATCGCCGATGCGGTATCAAAAATGGGCAGACCAAGGATCAGGAAGGGTACTGCAAACGAAATGACCGCATAAAACTTGAATAGACCCATGATCGACATGGTCGCAAGCATATAACCCAGGAAGGTCGACCCGGTATCTCCCATGAAAATCTTTGCGGGATTCAAATTATAGGGCATAAAGCCGATGCACGCGCCCGCCAGTGCGCCCATTGTCACCGCAATGGTCATATCCCCCGTCAGCAAAGCGACAGCCAACATCGTGATTGCCGCAATTGAGGACACGCCGACCGCCAGACCGTCCAGTCCGTCAATCAGGTTGACCGCATTGGTGATGCCGACAATCCACAAAATCGTAACCGGAATTGCAAGAATACCCAGATGAAAATAAAGATCATCCGAAAAGGGGTTGAGATTAGTGAACAGCTTAATCTGCAAATCGCCGATACAGACCGGAATGGCAGCGGCAATAATCTGCACCACGAACTTAAACTTTGCTCCCAGCGCCATGATATCATCAAAAATGCCGAGTACAACAATAATAATCGCGCCAAGCAGCACGCAGAGCATCTGAACATTGAGCCGCCCGAAAATCAGTACTGCCGCGAGAAACGCGAGGAAAATCGCAAGCCCGCCCAGCCGTGGAATCGGCTCTTTATGCATGCGCCGCCCATCCTTAGGCACATCAATCGCGCCAACTCTGTGCGCAAATTTTTTCACATGCGGCGTAAAGAGATAGGACAGCACGCCGGCTACCAGAAAGGCACCGACCACATATCCAATCACAATATATTCTGACATACTATTTCCTCTCCGCAAGTCAGCGCTTTACAAAGCCGACCTTTCTGTAAACCTTATCCAGGGTTTTGCGTGCCACATAAGCAGCCTTCTGCGCACCCTCGGTATAGACCTGCTCAAGATAATCCTTGTTCTTCAGCAAATCCTCGGTACGCTCACGGATCGGACGCAGCAGCTCCACGACCGCCTCACCGACCGCGGGTTTAAAGTCGCCGTAGCCTCTGCCTACAAACTCTGCTTCCACCTCGGCAACGGTTTTTCCGGTTGCCAGTGCATAAATCTGAATCAGGTTCGACACGCCGGGTTTCTCCTGCGGATCCATAACGATGCGAGCGTCAGAATCGGTCACAGCACGCTTGAACTTACGCATGATGTCCTCCGGCTTATCCATCAGCAGGATAAATCCGTTTTCATTCTCATCCGACTTGCTCATTTTCTTGGCAGGGTCGGCAAGGCTCATGACCTTGGCGCCCTCGCCCGCTTTGGGAAAGTATCCTGTGGGCATGGTGAACGTACCGGGATGTGTGTTGTTAAAACGAGCCGCAATATCGCGGCAAATTTCGATATGCTGACTCTGGTCTACACCTACCGGGACCAGATTGGCCTGATAAAGCAGAATATCCGCCGCCATCAGTACCGGATAGGTAAACAGGCCGACATTCACATTATCTGTATGCTTTGCGGATTTATCCTTGAACTGCGTCATGCGGGATGCCTCGCCAAACATAGTGAAGCAGTTGAGCACCCACGCCAACTCGGCATGTGCCGGAACGTGGCTTTGAATGAACAGAATGCTTTTTTCCGGGTCAAGGCCGCAAGCAATGTACTGTGCAAGCACTTCAAGCGTTGCACGGCGCAGTGCAGCAGGATCCTGATGAACCGTGATTGCATGCATATCGACTACGCAATAGATGCAGTTGTATTCTTCCTGAAGAATCGGGAAATTACGGATCGCACCCAGATAGTTGCCGAGCGTCAGCTTGCCGGAAGGCTGCACGCCGGAAAAGATTGTTTGCTTCTGATTATCGCTCATATATCTTACTTCCCTTACACCAATAGTTTCAGTTACAAAGGCATCGGGCATACTGCCCCATACTTAACTGCTATCATATCACAGTTTTTTACTTTATGCAATTATAATTCCCAATACCCCTTGTTGACAAGCACTTCGTACACACGTTATGATAGACGGAGAAAGCGAGGAGACGGCATGGGAAAATATCTATTAGCGCTCGATCAAGGCACAACCAGTTCGCGCGCGATTCTGTTTGATAGTGAGCAAAACATCTTGGCAATCCGACAGCACGAGCTGACCCAGCACTATCCGCATGAGGGTTGGGTTGAACAAGATCCGATGGAAATTTGGTCAACGCAATACGCAGCCATGATGGAAGTGTTGGCTGTGAGCGGTGTATCATCTGACGAAATCGCCGGTATCGGCATCACAAATCAGCGCGAAACAACCATTCTATGGGACAAAACAACCGGCCGCCCGATTTACAATGCAATCGTCTGGCAGTGCCGCCGCACGGCTGATATTGTCGACCGATTGATGGCGGACGGATATTCCGATCATATCCGTAAGGTGACAGGACTCGTCCCCGACGCCTACTTCTCCGGCACCAAAATCAAATGGGTGCTCGACCACGTCGAAGGCTCTCGAGAAAAGGCGGCACGCGGTGAAATCCTGTTTGGCACGGTCGATTCATGGCTTGTTTGGAAGCTCACCGACGGCAAGGTACATATAACAGACGCAACCAACGCTGCACGCACGATGATATTCAACATTCATACGCTAGACTGGGATGATACGCTGCTCCGCGCACTTGACATTCCGCGCGCCATGCTGCCTGAGGTGCGCTCCTCCAGTGAAATCTACGGGTATGCTTCGCTTCCCGGCTGTCAGACGCCGATTGCCGGTATTGCAGGCGATCAGCAAGCAGCGCTGTTTGGGCAGACCTGCTTTTCCGCAGGTGATGCCAAAAACACCTATGGTACCGGCTGCTTTTTACTGATGAACACCGGCACTACACCCTGTAGCAGTCAAAATGGCCTGCTGACGACAATCGGCATTCAGCTTGATGGAGAGACCCAGTACGCGCTTGAAGGCAGTGTATTTGTTGGCGGCGCTGTGATTCAGTGGCTGCGCGATGAACTGCGCTTCTTTTCCGAAAGCCGAGATGCAGAGTATTATGCACAGAAGGTCAGCGATACGGGCGGCGTTTATTTGGTGCCGGCCTTCACCGGTCTTGGTGCGCCTCATTGGGATATGTATGCACGCGGCGCGTTGGTCGGTCTGACACGCGGCACGACTCGTGAGCATATCATCCGTGCGGCGCAGGAGTCGATTGCATATCAGGTGAATGATCTTTTGCACGCGATGGAAGCAGATACCGGAAAAGTCCTCTCCTCTCTGTCGGTGGATGGCGGAGCGAGCCGAGATACATTTCTCATGCAGTTTCAGGCAGACATCTCCGACTGCACCATTCGCCGGCCGGTCATTCGCGAGACGACTGCGCTCGGCGCATGCTATTTGGCAGGTCTTGCGGTTGGCGTATGGAAAAATCGTGAAGAATTGAAGCAACTTTGGCGCTGCGACACGCTGTTCCAGTCCCACATGCCGGAGGACGAGAGAGCGCACCTGCTACACGGTTGGAACAAAGCCGTCGGACGAAGTCTGAACTGGGTGGAGCATTAAGCGAATGCTTCCAAAATAAAAAAGAACGGTCTTTAAGGCCGTTCTTTTCTTTTGCGGAGAATTCCGTAGGGATGCACAGCAAACGGAAACCGAAAATGCACACGCATTTCGGGGCGATTGAACAAGTCTAACACTTCCCCATCATCATTGACAGCCTGATCCGCGGTGAAACGATAGGGTTCATGACCAGGCTGCATCAGCTCCAGCGTTTCTCCCTTGAAAAAGCGATTCTTTAATACAAATACCGCATTTCCGTCCTCATTGGTCTGAATCGGCATGCCCACGACTTCCCAATCCCGGATGTACTGACTGTCTTCATAGTGCTGACCGTTTTCTTCATTTCCAAAATAAAAGCCGGTATAGTAATTGCGATGGCTTATTTTCCCAATTTCCTCCACAGCGTCACGCGGAGTCACAAATCCCTCTGGCTGCTCGAAATAAGCGTCAATTGCGCGGCGGTAAGCGCCGGTGATGCCTGCAGCATAGTATGCGGTTTTGTTTCTGCCCTCAACCTTGAACGAGGTCACACCGGCCTTCACCAATTCGGGAATATGCTCAATCATGCACAAGTCCTTTGAGTTGTACAGATATGTTCCGCCATCGTCCTCAGCGACCGGAAAATACTCACCGGGGCGCTTCTCCTCCATCAGTGCATATTTCCATCGGCACGGCTGCGCACACGCGCCCTGATTTGCATCCCGTCCGGTCAGGTACTGCGAAATCAGGCAGCGACCCGAGTAGGAAATGCACATTGCACCGTGCACAAAGGCCTCGATCTCCAATTCTTTCGGCGTGTTGGCACGGATTTCAGCGATTTCGGTCAGGCTCAGTTCGCGAGCCAGCACGATTCGCTCCGCGCCCAATTCCGCCCAGAAGTTTGCGGCTTCGTAGTTCAAAATGCTCGTCTGTGTACTGATATGCAGCGGAACCTTCGGAGCATGCCGCCGTGCCATGCGCAGTACACCTACATCCGCAACAATCAGTGCATCCGCTCCCGCATCCTGCAAAAGCTCCAGATACGCCGGAAACGCCTGTAAATCAGCGTTAGACGGCATAATGTTAACTGTGATATAGCATTTTACACCATGCGCATGCGCATACGCAATGCCCTGCCGCAGGGTATCCTCATCAAAATTGGTAGCCGCTGCGCGCATTCCGAATCGCTGCCCCGCCATATATACCGCATCTGCCCCGTACGCCACGGCGTAGCGCAGTTTCTCAAAATCGCCCGCGGGCGACAGCAGTTCAGGTTTGTTCACTCTTATTCTCCTGTTTTCTGCGCTGCCTCGGCAAATGCCGCATTTGCACGCGCGATATTGTCATTCTGCTCGTCATTCGAAGTCGCAAACAAATGCGAACCATCCGGCATTGCGACGTAATAGCAGTAATCATTTTCTTCCGGGTTCAGCGCGGCCTGAATTGATTTCATACCGGGATTACAAATCGGTCCGGGCGGCAGTCCGCGCTGTGTATAGGTGTTATACGGCGTGTCCTTCTCCAAATCAGCCTTTGACAATTCGCCGCTTGTCCGGCCAAGACCGTAAAGCACCGCAGCATCCACCTGCAGGAACGGGAACGCATCTGCATTGTTGAGTCGATTGTAAATAACGCCGGCAATGCGGTCATATTCATCATCCTTCTGCGCCTCGCGCTCAATCAGCGAAGCAATGGTGATGATGTCGCGCATTGAGCGGTTCATTTCATCTGCTTTTTCCTGCATCTCGTCGGTGAACTTTTCATCAAAATTATTCAGCATTTTATTGATGGTGCTGACCACTGTACTGTTACCCTTGTAAATCTCATAAGTGTCCGGGAAGAGATACCCTTCCAACCAGCCTTCCTTCGCGGGCTTTTCGTCCTCCAGGAAAGTGTGTTTAAAGGAGTATTCATTCAGAGCCTTGTCGGCGGCGTCTTCCGTGCAGACATGATTGTCCAGCAGCAGCTTTTTAATCTGTTCGACGGAATATCCCTCCGGAACCGTAATGGTGATAGTATCCTTGCTTTCCGACTGTGTTAGCGCACGAATGACCTGTGTATAGTCCATTTTAGGATTCAGCATATAGTCACCGGCCAGCACACTCTGATTTTTGCCGGTAATGTTAACAAAGAGCTTAAAAACCGAGCCGTAGTGCAGCACACCCGCATTGTCAAGCTGCTCTGACAGATCAGCGATCTGCGCATTTTGGCTGACGGTAAACGGTACATTCGCATCTTCCGCCACAAAAGCAAACACATCGTTTGCAACAAAAATCGTCACCAGTGACAGCACAATTGAAATGCCGAGCACTGCAATCACATATACAACCGTACCGGCACATCCGCCGTTTTTCCGTCTGCGGCTACGCCGACGATAGGGCTGTTCCGATGACTGAGATTGGTTCGTATTATTTTCCATCGTTTACACCTCGAAAATCCGTTCTATCAAATCCAGTGCAGGATTGCCTTGACGATAAATGCAAGCACAAAAACAAGCACACCCGGGTTGCGCGCTAATAGGATTGTATCGGACCAGCCGCCGCCTTTTCGAAAGCGCGGAATATAACCCTTTGCAAGCAGGCTTTCTGCCGCCCGCAGCGTCAAATACAGGAAGAGCAGCAGCAACAGTCCGTTAATGGCCGCGAAATAGTCCCAAATGCCAAAAGCGGCATATGTATCCGTCATCCATACCACTGCAAGATAGTAGATATTATTCACCGCATGTGCTAATACCGCCGGCCAAATACTACCGAACGAATATGTCAGATACGCGTATGCCATACCCGCTGCCATCGGTCCGGCAAAATTCATCATATTGCCGTGCAGCATCGCAAACGCGAGGCCGCTGACAATAATACATGACGAAGTACCGGCCAGTTGTTCGTTTGCCGAAAACAGCGCTCCACGCAAATATAGCTCTTCCAAGACCGAGGAAAGAATCACAATAATTAAAATTCGCCCCACGGCATTCAGCCCGGTCTGCGGTGCGTTTAGCGCCGTCGCGGTGAGGTCAGCTCCGGTCATGCCTGCAATCTGGTACACCAAAAAATTCAAGAACAACGACAAAACCGCCACCGTAACACCTAGTTTAATTGTCAATCCCAGCGCACCCCTAGGCAGCTTGCGCGGACGAAGCCGCATGGTCTCTAACACTTTGTGGTCCGGAGAAAGCCGTGTCAGCAGCAGAGTAGGCACCAGAAACGAGGCGAGCTCCGCTGCAAACAAAGCGCCCACGCCTCCACCAAATCGAGTTGCCAGTTCGCCGGAGCCAATCAGCAGGCAAAAGCAAAGAAACAGGGATAATCCGGGCAGTAATTCAATTTTCCGTTTCATCGGCTCGCACCACCTGACTTTCGGTAATAATGAACTGACAGCTTATGTCATGTACTTCCTTTGGCAGACGCTCCACCAGTCGGGCAGATGCGCATAATGCCGCTAAAACTGCGCTTGTTTGAGGCAGATAACGGTCATAATATCCTCCGCCATATCCCAGACGGACTCCCCTGCGGTCGCAGGCCAGCGCGGGAATCAGGCACAAATCAATCTCCTGCGGCTGCACGATCGGCGCTTCTGCCGCCGGCTCTAAAATGCCATAGCGATTGGAAGCGCACAGTTCATCCATTCCGGAAATGCGGTGTGCCGTCATATCTCCGCCCGCCTGACAGCGCGGGACGCACACGCTTTTCCCGCTCGCCCATGCGTCTTGCAGGATAGCAATGGTATCAATCTCCTCCGGCGTAGAAACATAGATGAAAATTGTTTGTGCGTTCCGGTAGCAGCTGCTCCCGAGCACCTGTGCCGCGATGCCTTGATCGATGTGTTGCTTATCCGCCGCCGCAAGTGCGGCGCGCTCATGCTGAAAGCGGCGGCGCAGTGCCGTTTTATCAGGCATGATGGACAACTTCATCGGCAATCTCGCGTGCCTTCTGTGCGCCACACAGAGCACCAATCAGGGCGCATGAAAAATCCAAGGCTCCTCCGACCGCACGACCTGTAATGATGCGGCCATCAACTACGCAGTTGCGGTCAAGCGGGATGGCCCCGCTCATGCCGTCTTCCATCCCCGGGAAGCACGTTGCCTTTTTGCCCTGCAGCAGACCCATACCCCCTAGGATGACAGACGGTGCAGCACAGATTGCAGCTACGTACTTTTCTTTTTCCACGCAGTCGCGCACCGCCTGTTTGACGCGGTCGTCCGCATATAGGTTCCGCGTACCCGGCATACCACCCGGTAAAACAATCATTTCGGCTTGGTCGGGGTCAAATGCATCTATCGAGCAGTCCGTTGAAACCGAGATGCCATGCGCACCGCTGACCGTTGTGCCGGTCACACCAACCATGCTGACTGCAACGCCGGCGCGGCGAAGCAGGTCAACCGTTGTCAAAGCCTCGATCTCCTCAAATCCTTCTGCAAGTAATACATATACCACAGTTGTCACCCTTTCAGTTGAGCATTAAATTCATATACCCGCAATCCGAACGGATTGTACCATACCATTTGGCGCAGCCCAGCGCAGCGGCACTGCCGATGGTTGTAATGATCAGTTCATCAACGCCGAGAAGGTCTAGCAGTCCTTGCGCACGCACATCAGTCAAGCCCATCGCTTCCTGCGCCGCATCCTCCCAACAAAACGCATATGCTGTAAGTTCATTGCCATCAAACCAACCGAATACACCTTTTCCAAGCGTGTCAAACAGCTTCATTTGCCGTTTCCACTCAGCCGCATCCCGCAGGACTGCACAATCACCGCGCGAGCGTTGATAGCAGACCTCAAGTGCCGGAATATCACACTCGCGCAAACGGCGCGGCAGAATCCCTTTTTGCTCATCTCGAACCTGCGTGCGCGAAACATAGAAGGCAGACTCATATCCGAAACGTCGATAAAAACCGAAAAGCCATTCCTCTGCCGGAATCAGGATGGAGGCCACTCTTCCGGCCGCTCGATCCAGTTCAAATGACCGTTCCAACAGCTGTGCCATCAGCCCCTTACGGCGGTGAAGCGGCGAGGTGCACGCCCCATAAATATAGGTCACTTCCCCCTCGTCCGATCCGACCGCAATGCGATACGGCAGCATCTGCAGCATGGCACACAATTCACCATTCTGCTCGTACACCAGGGTTTGTTTAACTGAAAAAATGTGCTGAAAAAAGTAATCGTTAAATCCGCTTTCATCTGGAAAACAGGCTTCCCACAACTCGCGAACCGCTGTGCATTCCGAATCCCGCGCAAACCGTATCATAGCGTCGTTCCCTTAACCACAGCAGCATTTTTCACGCCGCGCATAATCGGATAATAGGACTTTTTTGCCTTGCGCAGTCCTTCTAATCCCAAATCTTCCTCGCGGTTGACATATTCCACTTCATCGCAGTTTCGCAGCACGAATTGCTGATTAATCATCTGATACGCGCCGGCGATATCGTGATCCGCCTTTTCAATCTGCATAACGTACATATCATCCGTCGCGCGGCAGCCGAGCGTAAACGCGATGACCTCGCCGTCTAGCCGAAGAAGTCCACCGCGGATATTCAACGCTGAAAAGTTTTCAAGCTCCAGTACAATCGCGCAGGTTTCTCCTTCAAACGATGCATTATGCATGCAGCCGTTTTGCCGACACCACTTCAGGTGAAATGCATAGGCGTCTTTGGTGTTTTCCGGCGTGATGTCCTCATAAGACCATCGGCCTTCATAAGCCGCAAGAAATCGATTAACCAGATTACGCTTGGTCTGCAGTTTTTTGCCGGACAGAGTACGCAGCTTTTCGGCCAGATAAATATAATCGTCCCCATCCTCATTTTCGTGCAGAAAATCATATCGACCGGGACAGACCGCTTCAATGCGGTCAATCATCGGATCTGCAACGGAAACCATGACAAACGGAACGCCGCGATCAGCTGCATCCTCTTCCATAGCGTCTAATGCTGCCTTCAAGTCTCCCTCACCGATTGGAGCAAGGTAACGCTCCTCTTCGGTGTCCATTGTGTTCATCTTCACAAGCAGAAAGCCGTCCAAAAAGCAGATTTGCGTATTATAATGGCCGCGCCAAATAAATAAATCGACAAAGCAGTGTTCACAAAGATGATAGTTGTACTTCGCTGCGCAGGCTTCTACCGCCTGCTTGTCCTCTAAGGTAATAGTTCTAAACGGTAATTGCATGATACACTCTTTTCTTAATGGTTCGCCGCCTCCGCACGCAGCGACTGATAATGTACTCTTACTTGAGCAGCCTTTCCGCAGGACATTTTCCCCTCTGTACATGCGCCGTCCACGCAGGCAGGTCCGCAATGTGAAAACAAGGTCGGTGCAACCGCATATACCAATCGGTACATCTCCTCCGCCAACGCGCGAATCTCCCACTGCGCACGGTTACAGCAGCGCAGGGCAAAGAAATTCTTGAGCGAGCGTGCATTTGCAGTCATGACAATCCGCGTCGCGCACGCATTGGGCAGTACATAGCGCGCATCTTCAATCGCACGCTTCTCCGCCTGACTTTTTGCCTGCTTTTCAGGCACCCCCGCGCCCAGCAGTTCCTGCAAATACCCCTCCATCAGCGTAGCGGTCAGCGCCTCATAGGTACGCTGATCATTCTCCATGGCTTTCACAAATTGTTCCCGCGCCGCAGGGATTTTATCAATTTCAGGCGGCACAATATATTCAAAACCCTTTTCTCGAACGTACCGCTGCGACTGAACGGAGTACGATGCCATACGATGCCTGGTAATCTGAGCGAGCAGCGAGCGAGACACGCCCTCAATCGCAAACGTGAACGATGCGTGTTCGATTGGACTTTCATGTCCAATATCGGATAGCATTTGCATAAAGCTTTCTGTTTTTTCATCCGTCAGGCCATCCAGAATGCTATCCACATTGGTGGATGAGTAGCAATTTTTTGCCGCAGCCGCCACCAGTCGCTCCGGATCAGGCGTATACGCCAACAGTTTTACATTCATTTATGCGTCCCCTTTCGGACAAACAGTTTTTCCTTGATTACCACCAGCATAAACAGCGGGAGCTTCATCATACGGCCCAAACGGCTCGGCTGCTTGAGCAGACGATAAAACCACTCCAAACCCAGTTTGATGAAAATATCCGGCGCCCGCTTGGCCACCCCGGCAAATACGTCCAGCGAGCCGCCCAGTCCGCAAAATAGCGTCGCATGAATATCTTCCATGTGCTCAGCGATGAATTTTTCCTGCTTGGGCGCGCCCAGACAAACGAAAACCACGTCTGCACCACCGCAATCATTGATGGCGCTGACAACCGTCAGCGGGTCTTTAAAATAGCCGTCATGCGTTCCCGCAAGCACCAGTCCGGGATATTTGGCACAAAGATTCGCACCTGCGGTCTCCGCAACACCCGGTTTTGCACCGACGAGAAAAAGCCGCATTCCTTCCTTCGCCATTGCAGCTACCAGTGCGTCCGCAAAATCAATGCCGGCAACCTTGCCCTGCAGCTCTTCGCCGAGAATCTTTGCGGCGTAAATTACGCCGATTCCGTCCGGCAATACAAGTGCCGCGTGGTTGACAATATTACAAAACGCAGTGTCCTGCCTGCAAAGATCTACAATTTCCGGATTGGGCGTAACAATATAGCCCTGTTGGCGGGCTCGAATGCGTCCCATTGCATAATCCACTGCCTGCGGCAGCGTGATTGAATGGAAGTGAACGCCCAAAATCGAAGCGGTTTTCATAACTCCAGTTCTCCTGTCATTCCTGCTGATGAACATTCCAAATCTAGTTTATTATAGCAGATTCATGCTTCGCTTTCAAGAATCTCTTTATTCCATCTAAATCTCCCGTCATAAGACGTTCTTTTCGTCATGACTCGCTACGGCTCAAAGCCTTATTATGCGCTGTATATGGTAAATCAAAACGCAGAGCGAGAAATTAAGCCGGACATGTTTCCAGCAGAGTGCTCGCATAAGATTGATTCGAAAAGGACAACCTTTCACTATATCCAAATATGAAAGGTGGTAGTCACATGACCAATCTGCAATGTTCCGTAAATTCCTGCGGCAGCAACAAGGAAGGCTGTTGCTGTCGTCCTTCGATTAAGGTTGCCGGCCAGCAGGCACAGGCTTGCTCCGACACCTGCTGTCATTCCTATACCCCGAAGTCAGATGCTCCATCGAATAGCGCTGATTTCGAACGTCCCAACCTCTCACTTGAAATTGGCTGCAGCGCATGCAACTGTGTGCACAACGATGGCCACAAGTGCGGTGCGGACTGTGTTTGTGTGAAAAACGGTTCAAGCGGCACCGAGTGTGCAACATTTAAGTCAAACTAAATTCCCGGCGGGGTCACCCGCCTACATGACAACACTCCAACAAAGGAGGTAATACTATGTCCTACGTCAGCCCGAAGATTCGCCCGCAATTTGAGACACTGTCCATTGAACTGAAAAATGAAATTCTCTCACGAGATGTACGTCTTGAAAATCTATTTGATTTAATTGCGGTACTCGACCAAATTGTAGCCGACAATTAAAAAATCAAAAACCCCGGGTATTCATCCAAATGTGAATACCCGGGATTTTTTTATGATATAAAGTTTATTGTATCAAGAAGAAATACTGTCAACGGCTTCTACTTAAGAACGGCACCTGCTTTGGGTAATGCGTTAATAAATGCACTCCTTCACCGCATCGGCAAAAGCCTGCACATTTTCGGTGCCGCCTTCAAAGAAATGGTCGGAGTGGGAGATGATATAGCCGCCGTTCGGGCAGCACTCAAACAGCTCACGCACCATTTTGCGCACAAGCACAGGATTTCCGCGTTCAAAACCCAGTCCCTGATCAAAGCCACCGACGAAGCACAGCTTATCTCCGATGCGGCGATTGGCCTCGGCAAGATTACAATCGCCGCCCATGCCAGGCGGTGTCATCGTCTCGAGCGCGTCCGTACCGTTCTGTGTCACCATTTCCAACAACGGCATTAGGCCGCCGCACAAATGATAAACCACCATTGCGCCCGCACTGTGAATCGCTGAGATCTGCTTCTGATCATAAGGCAGGCAGAATTCCTCGTGCATGGCCGGGCTGATGACCGTGGACGAGCCGGCGCCGCCGCCGCATTCGACCAAATCCAGCTCGATTTTTCCCGAGCGGTCGATGACCTCAAGCTTCTTTTTCAACAGGCTGTCGAGGCAGCCGTGCACCCAATCCGGCTCGTCAAACGTGTCGTAAATGCACTGCTCCACATCCCGCATGTAGCCGACAAAGCTTTGCCACGGGCTGCCCTGTCCGAAGTCGAACAGCGAACCGCGTACAATGCCCCGATTGCCCAGACGTTTTTTCGCCTCGACAATTTCACCCCAGTCCATATAGGCAGGCAGCGGCACATGGCGGTTCCAAATCTCGAAATCCTCCTGCGTCTGAATCGGCAGGCGGGTCACCCAATCGGTGTAGCGGTTGGCCGCAAATTCGGTTACCAGCTCGCCGTCCGGCGTAGTGACCGTATCGCGCCATGCGCGCACACCCTCCTCGTCCGTCGGCAGCTCCTCACGCTGTATCTTCCAGTTTTGGAAAGCGTCCGATGCATATACCGGTTTGGGATTTAGGTAAATCACCGGATCCATACCGAAATAGTCGTATGCTTCCCACTGGTCACGGCCATTCAAATAAGTATTGCGATAGTAATCCATCCAGCTGTGCACCTGACAGGGCAGCCGGTCGGGCTTTCCATTGTGCAGAGCGGTCAGCAGTCGTTCTCTTCCTGTCATACTTTACTCCTTATCCCTTGATCGCGCCGTCGAGCATGGTTCCAATGAATTTCTTGCGGCACACAAGAAAAATCAGCAGCGCGGGCAGCAGCGTCATGAAGGCAGTCGCACTCAAGGGACCCTGCTTGACGGTCGCCGTGCCAATCATGTTGTAAATGGTCAGTGTCAGCGTGCGCATTTCATTGCTGCTTGTAAAAATCAGCGTAATCATAAAATCATTCCAGATGGTGACGAAGTTTACAATGAAAATCGCCAGAATTCCAGGTGCCACCACCGGCAGCACGACACGTCCGACCACGCTGAAGCGCGAGCAGCCATCAATCAGTGCCGCCTCCTCAATCGCGTATGGCAGGCCGTCGAAATAGCTGCGCATAACAATGGTAGCAAACGACAGCGTGCCCGGAATATACAGCAGAATCAGACCCAGATAGGTATCGTTCAGGCCGATTTTTGTATACACGCTGTAAAGCGGAATCAGGTTGGTAATGCCCGGAATCAGCATCGGCGCAACAACCAGTCCAAACAGCAGATTCTTCCCCCGGAAACGGAACCGTGAAAAAGCGTAGGCCGCAAGGGTTGCGATTACACCGCTAACCGCCGCGGTCACGGTGGACAAAAAGAATGTGTTGAAGCCCGCACGCAGCAGGTTTTGCGCCCGCAGCGCGTAGGAGAAGTTGTCAAGTGTAAACTGATCCGAGAAAAACACGGGCGGATACTGGTAGATCAACTCGTTGGGCTTGATTGATGTGAGAAACGCCCAGAACACCGGGAACAGCATAAACATGGTCAGGCAAATCATGAAAACCTGACAGGCAACCCCGCCGGCCTTCTTTTTGACGCGGGCGCGTTGGTTCAAAGATAAAGCAGCCATCACTCCGCCTCCTTTTCCTGATTTCTCTTATTGGCCGCCAGATACACCGCGACGACAATCATATTGACAAATGCCAGAATGATTGACATGGTAGCCGCGCTGCTCAGCTGATAATTGAGGAACGCCTCTTTATAAAGATAAAGAGCCATTGTCTCGGTCGCACGCACCGGACCGCCCTTGGTCAAAACAAGGATGATACCGGATTGGCTGATTGCATTAATCATGTTGAGCAGCGTGACAACCAATAAGGTAGGAGAGAAGATGGGCAATGTAACGCGAAAAAATGCCTGCAGCTTAGAGCAGCCATCGAGCGAGGCAGCTTCGAGATAATCGTTTGAAACGTTCTGCAGACCAGCCAGCACGAGAATGACCGTATACGCCAGACCGCGCCAGAATGCGACGATTGCAACGCCGACGAGCGCGAATTTCGGGTTGGTAATCAAGTCGCTGCACTTGATGCCCAAGCCTCCAAACAGGTAGTTGAGCACACCGAAATCCGGATTGAGCAGCCATTTCCATGTTGCGCCGACGATAACCTCCGAAATAACCCAAGGCACAAACAACACAGTCAGGTAAAACGAGGTGCCCGGAATTTTCGAATTCAGAATCAACGCGACTAGCAGTCCGAGCACGACCATAATAACGGTAAAAATAATGACATAGGCAAAGGTGTTGCGCGCGCTTTCCCAGAACTTGCTGTCCATCAGCATCTGCCGCCAATTGGCAAGACCGACAAACTCATACCGGCCGCTTGCCGGATTGAGCTTGTTGAACGACAGATACAGCGAGTACGGCATGGGCAGATAGCTGAACAGCAGCAGAATCAGCACCACGGGCGCGAGGAACAAGTAAGGCAGTTTGCTTCGTTTTTCAATCATAAAATCCCCCTTCTTTCAATCAAAAAGGGAGAGTCCCCCTCTCCCTTTCTGCGCACCGCTTACGAACCGTAATACTTCGTATTAAATTCCTTGGCGGACGACTGCAGCATAGCCTCCAGATCCTGCGAGGGATCCATCATATAGCTCATATTGACAGTCGAGAAGGATTCCAGTGCCTCCTGATAATAAACAAACGGATCCATTGTGCCCGCATTCTTGGCAAGATTGTCTGCGATATCGGGATACTGAGCGCTCCTGAAATATTCATCCTCATAACACTCGCTCAGAATGGGCAGGCCGCCGTCAAACTTGGAGTGCGCAATCTGCACTTCGGGCTGCACCATGTATTCGATGAATTTCCATGCAAGATCAGGATGCTTGGAGTGGCTTGGAATAGCGGCCGACCAGCCGTTGGTGAAGCAGGGGGCAGCACCGGTTTCGCCGGGGATGGGCGCAAACTTAATCTTGCCCGCCTGTCCCAGCTCGGACTGGTTGATCTCCGCCAGCTGCGCCGTGTTTTCGAGCAGCATAGCGACGTTGCCGTTGAGGAAGTTGTGGCGCAGCTCGCTCTGATCGCTGACAAAGCACGAATCACCCATCAGACCGTATTTGTTTTTCAAATCCGAGGCAAACTGCAAGGCCTTACGCGCACCCTCGTTATCCCACGCGGCAGTGCCGTCCTCGTTGCCCAGCTTACCGCCCGCCGACCAGGTGAACGGCGCAAGGTACAACTCGGCGGTATCATAGCTCTTGGGGGTGTAGGCCGCGAAGGCGTATACGCCGTTTGCAGGATCGTTGACCTTCTGTCCAATCTCGACCAGTTCGTCCCACGTCTTGGGCGGCTCAGGTACAAGATCGGTGTTATACCACAGCCCGCGTGAATGCACCGACATCTCTACCAAATACTTCTTGTCGTCGCCCGCATAGGTCGCCGCGTCAAGCGCCTGCTGGATAAAGCCGCTGGTGTCAAGCTTGGCATAGTAGTCGTCGAGCGGCAGCAGCGTGCCTGCGTTCACCAACGAGGAAAGCTTCTGTGAGGACACCCACGACAAATCGCACGTCGGATTTCCCGACTGGTTAGTCATCACAAGCTTGGACTCGATTTCGTTCCACGGCACAGTCTCCAGTTTTATCTGAATGCCGGTATCCTTCTCGAACTGGTCAATCAGTGCCATGAAGCCGACCGAATACGGGTCCTCTGGGTTGTTGGGGTCAAAGTAATGCATCAGGGTGAGCACCTCGCCGCTCCCGCCGCCGGCTGCACCGCTCTCTGCCAGCGTCTCGTCCTTGCTGTCACCGCCGCCGCAGCCTGCAAGACTGCCCGTCAGCATGCCGCATGCCAGCAGCAGCGCCGCAATTCTCTTTCGTTTCATGTAAAATTCCCCTCTCTTTTCCGCGTTGCTCGCGTTCTTGATGAGCCTATGATACCGCAAGCTTCTCCGGTTCTGCCAGACTTGTGCGCGTGGAGATTTTTCATAAAACGGTGTTGACCTCAAACTCTGACGATGAAATTTGCATAGATGAGCTATTTTTTTGCGTATTTCGGCACTCACGGCGGTAAACGCTCGGTGACACGCCCTTCTGCTTCTGGAATAATCGTGTAAAATGTGCCTGATTGCAGAATCCGACCCGTTCCGCAATTACAGACAGACTGTCATCCCCCTCTCGCATACTTTCGCATGCACGCTCAATCCGCACGGAGTTGACGTAATCTGCAAGATAACTGCCCGTTTCGGCGTAAAACAGCTTGCCCAGATAACTGGAGCTCAGGTGCAGCTGCGAAGCCACATCGGATAGTGTCACGCCCTCGGCATAATGCGTGGCGATGTAAGCCCGCGCACGGGCGATATAGGGGTTGATTGACGCACTCCCCTCCCGCAGCGACGACACTGCGGCCTCGACCGACGCGTGATAAAACTGCCGAATTTTCTCAATATCGTCGATTTGCATGACGCGCTCCGGCTTATCCGGCTCACGCATATCGCGGTATTCGCACAGCAAGGCGGACAGCTCAAGCACCAGCTCATACAGTCGCCAGTGATCGCGCTGACGGCGCAGGATGCCAAACAGTGGATCGAGCAATGCGCAGGCTTCCTGCGCCTGCTGATCCATCAAAAGCGTGCGAAGGCGTTCACGTATCTCGCTTTTAAGCAGATGTGTGCCGTCCTGCTGCGGCTGAAATACGCCAAACGACTGCTCGGGTGCAAACAGCGTCTGCACGCCTGCGTCGTGCGCCTGCGCACAAGCATTGCTCAGTCCCTCCGGCGCATCGACCGGTTGGGACACGCCGATGCGCAGCTCACGTGACAGGTATTGCACGGTTGTGCGCCGAAGCTGTTCGGCAAGCATCGCACCCTGCGCTTCGGGCAGCGCGGCAGTCAATATCAGCACGCCCTCGCGCCACGGCGCCGGGACAAACGGCACCCCCGCATCGGACAGGATATTTTCGAGAATACCCTGTAAAATTCTCGTTTGCGTGGGGTCGGCAGGCCCGCCTGCCAACCGAAACAGTACCACGCAGCCAGGCTTCCCGCGCAAAAGGCTGTCCCACTCGCTTTTTACTGCCAAGGGGTCAGCGCCCGGCTCTAACTGACGGGCGAACCAACCCGCTCCGCCTTCCGCGGCGCGCGTACCTTCACTTGTCAACTTGCGGAACATCCGCTGCACCAGCTGCTCAACATCCTCCTCCATAAGCGACGCCTTGAGCAGATATTCGTCCGCATCCATCCGCATCGCCTGCTGTGCGTATGTGAAATCATCGTAGGACGACAGCACCACAAAGCGCACCTCATCATCCTCCGCACGGATATGCCGCATCATTTCCAGCCCGTCCATTTCGGGCATCAGTACATCGGTCAAAATCAGGCGTGGGCGGTACTTTCGATACTTTTCCAGTCCTTCTGCGCCGTCTTTGGCCTCGGCTACGATTTCAAATCCCAGTGCTTCCCAATCTACAATCGAGCGCAGTGCCACGCGCACAATAAGTTCATCGTCCACAATCATTACTTTCAGCATGCCGCTCCCCCTTCCCGCTGCAGGGGCTGCCGAACGGTCACCCGCGTCCCCTGCCCCGGCTGCGATTCCATTGTAATGCCGTATGCGTCGCCGCTCCACAGCTTGATACGGCGATCGATATTGTCCAGCCCGATGCCGCTGAAGCGCTCACGCGCCTTGCCCTGCGGCTCGGCAGAGACACAGCCGATGCCGTTATCCTGCACGGTCAGGCATAGACAGTCGTCCGCGCGATAGCAGATTGTGACCACCCCGTGCTCGATTTTTCCAAGCAGCCCGTGAAAAATCGCGTTTTCCACAATAGGCTGCAGCACCAGCTTAAGCGTCCGGCAGGGCAGCGCCTTCTCCGCGACATCGTATACAAACTCAATCTGTGTGCCGTAGCGCAGTTCAATGAGCGTCAGATAGTTTTTCAGATACTCCAGTTCCTCGGCGACCGTAATAAATTCACTTTTCGTATAAACCGAAATACGCAGCAGCTTGACGAGCGCGGTAATCATCCGCGCGCTTTCACGGTCTCCGTGCATGACAGCCACCCATTTGACCGCATCAAGTGTATTGTAAATAAAATGAGGATTAATCTGTGCCTCGAGCATTCTCATGTTAAGCTGCTGTTTTTCCTGCTCTGTCTCGCGCACGGTCGTAATAAGCGTATCTATCTGAGCCGCCATGCAGTTAAACTGCTGCCCAACCTGCCGAAATTCGGTGTAGGGTTCTTCCGGCAGACGCACGTCCAACCGCCCTTCACCGAAGGCCGTGATGGCATCCGCAATGCGTCCGATTGGCTGATTCAGCTTTTTGACCAACAGGATAACCAGCAATCCGCACAACAGCGCCACAATCATCGCAATGCGCCAGCTGAACGCCCATACTGCATTCGCACTGCCCATGATATAGGAACGCGGGGTGACCGAAACCAACTGCCATCCCAACGTATCCAGCGTTTGGCTGACTGTAAAATACCGCTCGCTTCCCACTGCCAGATATTCATCCAATCCGGCCGCCGCCTGCCAATCCCCCTGCAGTGTGTTTTGTAATGCAGGTGTAAGCTGCCTACCATACAGTAGAGCTCCTTCCCTGTCCAATAACGCAACGCCACTGTCCGCCGGTATCGGCAGACGGTCGACCGCCGCAAAAAACGCATCGGTACGTACTGTGACCACCAACACACCTAAATAGCGCATATCCCGATAATCATAGATACGGCGTGCATTTAGATACACTTGCTGTTTGACTGGATATGGATATTGCGCCATAGTCATTTCAAAATTGTCATTCGTATACTGTTCCAGTGCTCCGCGCTCCAATACATCGAACCAGCTGTACGCGGGAAGTCCTTCTCGATAAGGCAGGGTGGTGTTGCCGGAAGCAATAAGGATATTGCCCTGTGGTGTATATAGCACGATATTATCCAGTACCGCATGCCCATTGCACAGGTTTTTCAGGCTTTTGGTGATGTAGGCCAGATGCATATTCCGTTCATAAACCGTGCTTTGCGTATTTTCCAGACGAATTGCATCCACGAGATTGGTATCCAAGGTAACGGTCGAGTAGACGGCTTCCACCTCATCTACATAGCCTTGCAGTTGTTGATTGCTCTGTTCCAATAATCCCCGCAGCGTCTGCTGGGTGTTTTGCCGCACAATGTCAGAAGACTGCCTGCCCGCAAACAGGCTAATCAGCAAGATAGGTAATAACACCAATAGAAAACACGCAATCGCTAGGATGGTACGAAAACGAATCGCCTTACTCCCTCTCGTTTTTCGATATTTTCTTGTAAAAGATTCCATTTTCCTTCCTCAATCCCCGAAATTCTGCATAAAAATTCTTCCGCATGCCCAAATAGTAACATCCATTCCTACAAGTGTCAACTTTCTGCCCGATGTTTTTAAAGCGCAAAAAAGCCTCCAATCGCAGTTTCACACTACGCTTGGAGGCTTTTTTGCTACGTATCAATTTAGATGACTCTGTGTAATGAGGCTTTCTCTCTTAGTTTTTAAGACTCTGAATCGGCGCCGGGATACGGCCACCGCGATGAATAAACTTCGCCGGAGATTTGGTGGAAATCGGCATAATCGGCGCCGAACCGAGCAGACCGCCGAACTCTACCATATCGCCCACAGTCTTGCCAATTGCCGGAATCACACGCACCGCAGTGGTCTTGGTATTAACCACGCCGATGGCAATTTCGTCTGCGATAAGGCCGGAAATGACTTCTGCCGTCGTATCGCCCGGCACCGCAACCATGTCAATACCAACCGAGCATACCGCGGTCATGGCTTCCAGCTTTTCCAAGCTGAGCGCACCCTGCTGAACAGCGGCAATCATGCCCTCGTCCTCGGATACCGGAATAAACGCGCCGGAAAGGCCGCCTACGTTGGAGGACGCCATCACGCCGCCCTTCTTTACCGCATCGTTAAGCATGGCCAGGATTGCTGTCGTACCGCAGCCGCCGCAGGTTTCCAGACCAACCTCCTCCAAAATACGTGCAACGGAGTCGCCAATCGCCGGCGTAGGCGCAAGAGACAAATCGACAATACCAAACGGAACGCCTAATCGCTGACTGGCCAGCGTACCGACCAGTTGACCCATACGGGTAATTTTAAATGCCGTCTTTTTAATGACCTCAGCCACTTCGTTAATGGAGCAGTCACCCGCACGGCGAATCGCCGCCTGAACAACGCCAGGGCCGGACACGCCGACATTGATAACGGTTTCCGGCTCGCCAATGCCATGAAACGCACCCGCCATAAACGGATTATCATCCACCGCATTGGCAAACACGACAAGCTTGGAGCATCCCATAGACTGATTGTCCCGTGTCAGCTCCGCGGTTTGTTTGATGATACGACCCATCAGCTCAATCGCATCCAGATTGACGCCCGCCTTGGTCGAAGCAACGTTAACCGACGAACAAACCAGTGACGTTTCCGCCAATGCTTCCGGAATCGAATTGATGAGGATTTCATCGCCCTTGGCAAAACCCTTCTGGACAAGCGCGGAGAAACCGCCCACAAAGTTTACACCGGTTGTGCTCGCTGCACGATCCAGCGCCTTGGCGAGCGGGACATAGCTGTTGGCATTCGATGTAGCACCCACCATCGCGATTGGCGTTACAGAAATACGTTTATTGATAATCGGAATACCCAGCTCGCGTTCAATCTGCTCGCCGGTTGCCACCAATTTTTCAGCGCGGCGGGTGATTTTGTCGTACACTTTATCGCTTAAGACATTGATATCATCCGCAGCCAGATCGCGCAGCGAAATGCCCATCGTAATCGTTCGGATGTCGAGGTGTTCCTCCTCAATCATCTGGATTGTCTCTAAAATATCTTTTGTATTAATCATCGACATGTTGGGTACTCCTTAAATCTTATGCATGGCGTCAAAAATGTCCTCATGCATGGTATGGATTTTCATGCCAAGCGCTTCGCCATCCTGATCCAACAGATCTGCCATAGTGTTGAAATCTACCGTGCACTTATCAATGTTGACCAACATGACCATAGCGAACATATCTTCCATAACGTTCTGCGAAATGTCAACAATATTGACTTGGTGTGCATAAAGCGTTTCCGAGATTTTAGCAATAATGCCGGTTCTGTCCTTACCAACCACCGTAATAACTGCGCGCATAATTCATTCCTCCAAAATATATGTCTATGTATTGGTGTCTATATTCGGCTGTCCAGCCTCAATAATACAGTTTATAATGCTGTTCGAAACCAAAAAACCCTCTTCGGTTAAAAACCAGCGTGTGCCCTGATGGGCAACTAATCCGCGGCCAAGTAGAGCCCGGAACGCCTCCTCGTATGGGGTAGAATCAATGTTATATCGTTTTTCCAAATCAATAAAATCGATTCCTTCCGCCGTGCGTAGCCGCAGCATCAGGTACTCACCCTGCCGCTGGTAAGTCGCAACCTCGTCTTCGTCCTGCACGATATTTTCTCCGCCGATATAGGCCTTCAAATCTCGCGCAAACTCAAACCGTCGGCCGTTCATATAAGAGTGCGCACCGGGCCCCAGTCCTAGGTATTCAGACAAATCCCAATACTTGCAATTGTGCCGGGAACGGCGGCCGGGTTTGGCAAAATTGGAAATTTCGTAGTGTTCAAAACCGCTTTCACGCAGCATTTCACACATAGCAAGATACATTTCGGCCTGTTCATCATCCTCCGGCAAAACAGGATTCTCACGACCCATTTTAGTCGTCGGTTCTAGTTTTAAGCCGTAGCAGGATAGATGTTCGGGCATCAGGTCAAGCACCTGACGCACCGAGTGCAAAAAGCCCTGCTTTGTCTGCTCCGGCAGGCCATACATCAAATCCAGACTGATGTTGTCAAACCCGCGCTCGCGCGCGAGCTCAACCGCCGCCTTGGCCTCTTCGAACGTGTGAATGCGGCCGATTCGTGCAAGCTCGTTGTCATCTGCTGACTGCACACCCAAGGAAAGACGGTTGACACCACTTTTTTTCAGTGCATCAAGCAGTTTTTTATCTGTACTTTCCGGATTGCATTCAACCGTGATTTCCGCATCCTCCGCCAGTCGGAAACATCCTTTGACCTCATTTAAAATGCGTGTCAGATATTTCGGGCCAAGACAGGAGGGTGTTCCACCGCCCAGATAGACCGTATCCACCGTATAGCCGCTGCACACCTTGCCATATTCGCGCAAATGCTGCAGCAATGCCGCAACATAGTCCTTGCGCCTCGCGTCGTCGGTCAGCGAATAAAAATCACAGTAGCCACATTTGGACGCGCAAAACGGAATATGCAGATAAAGGCCGAGTGCTTTGCTGTTGTAACTGATTCTGCTCATTATTCCTCATCCAGCTTAAGAACCGCCATAAACGCCTCGGTCGGCACTTGAACCGTGCCCAGCGAACGCATCTTTTTCTTGCCTTCCTTCTGCTTTTCCAGCAGCTTCTTCTTTCGCGTGATGTCACCGCCATAGCACTTGGCAAGCACATCCTTACGCATGGCCTTTACCGTTTCGCGCGCGATGACCTTGCCGCCGATGGCCGCCTGAATCGGCACTTCAAACAGCTGACGCGGAATGTTCTCCTTGAGCTTTTCACAGATGCGGCGGGCACGGCCATACGCCTTTTCGCGGTGCGCGATGAAGGACAGTGCATCCACCTGCTCGCTGTTTAGCAGCATATCCACCTTTACCAAATCGCTCTTGCGGTAGTCCGACATTTCATAGTCGAGTGAAGCATATCCCTTGGTACGTGCCTTTAGCGCATCAAAAAAGTCATAGATAATCTCATTGGTCGGCATTTCATAGTGCAGCTCCACCAGACTGGAGTCCAGATACTTCATATCCTTAAAAATGCCGCGGCGATCCTGACACATTGGCATAATATTGCCGACAAATTCCTGCGGCGTCATGATGGAGGCGTTCACGAACGGCTCGCGTGCCTCCTCAATCAGCACCGGGTCGGGATAATCATGCGGATTATCACAAAAAACAGTTGTTCCGTCGGTCTTGACAATTTGATAGATAACACTGGGCAGCGTCGTGACCAAATCAAGGTCAAATTCACGCTCTAACCGCTCCTGAATGACCTCCATATGAAGCATACCAAGGAAGCCGCAGCGGAAACCAAACCCCAACGCGACCGAGCTTTCCGGTTCAAACGACAGCGCTGCATCGTTCAGCTGCAGCTTTTCCAAAGCATCGCGCAGATCAGGGTATTTGGAACCGTCCTCCGTATAAATACCGCAGTAAACCATCGGCTGCGCCGGACGATAACCGGGCAGTGCCTCGGTCGTCGGGCGCTCTGCTTCGGTCACGGTGTCGCCGACATGCGTATCCGCAACATTTTTAATCGATGCCGTAAAATAACCGACCTCACCGGCCGAAAGTCCCTTCTGCGGCGACAAACCTAAGGGCTGCATGTAGCCGCATTCAATGACCTGAAACTCCGCGCCGGTCGCCATCATTCGCACCTTCATACCCGGCGCGATTCGGCCGTCCATCAGGCGCATATAGACGATAACACCCTTATACGGATCGTACTGGCTGTCGAAAATCAGGGCGCGCAGCGGCGCACCCTCATCACCTTCGGGCGACGGGATTTCCTTCACGATACGCTCCAATACAGCGCGGATGTTGATACCCATTTTAGCAGAAATCTCCGGCGCATCTTCGGCAGGAATGCCGATGATATCCTCAATTTCCTGTTTCACGCGTGCGGGGTCGGCGGCGGGCAGATCAATCTTGTTGACAACCGGCACAACCTCCAAATCATGGTCGAGCGCAAGATAGGTGTTGCCCAATGTCTGCGCCTCGATCCCCTGCGCTGCGTCAACCACCAACAACGCGCCTTCGCACGCTGCAAGAGAGCGCGAAACCTCGTAGTTGAAGTCAACGTGCCCCGGTGTGTCGATCAGGTTCATTTCATAAACCTCACCGTCATCCGCCTTGTATTCCATGCGAACGGCGCGCGCCTTGATCGTGATACCACGTTCACGTTCCAGATCCATGTTATCCAAAAGTTGTTCTTCCATTTCGCGCTGGCTGACAGCTTCACACTGTTCCAGCAAACGGTCCGCCAAAGTAGACTTACCGTGATCGATATGCGCGATAATGGAAAAATTCCGTATATGATTTCGATTACTCACACCGAAACTCCTTACTTGACAAATTTCTAGCAGTATCAGTTATTATAACATGAATATTTCCCTGCTACAAGCGTCCTTTTGTACAAGCACCGTGCCATCTGGAGCATAATTTTCGCCCACCGTCCGCCTCTCGCGGACGGCACTTTCAAAAAAACACTTGCATTCTTTGGAGAACGGGTATATACTCACATCGTAAACTGAATACAGAGTTCTTCAGGGCAGGGTGTAATTCCCTACCGGCGGTATAGCCCGCGAGCGGATGCGCAAGCATTGCAGCTGATTCGGTGAAATTCCGAGGCCGACAGTATAGTCTGGATGAAAGAAGAAACACAGGCGGCTAAGCCTTTGCTTTGCTGTACCTGTATTTTGCTGTTCTGAAATGCCAATTTGGTATTTCAGATTTTTTTGTTTTATGGCAAAAGCGTCCCGAGATTTCTGTACTCGGGACGCTTTTTCGTTTTGAGGTGATAAATTGCAAAAGTATGATTGGATGCGCCGCGCTCTTTTGCTCGCGGCGCGCGGCGCAGGACACGTCAACCCCAATCCCATGGTCGGCTGTGTAATTGTCAAGAACGGTCATGTCATTGGCGAAGGTTGGCATGAACAATACGGCGGACTGCACGCAGAGCGCAACGCACTGTCCGCCTGCACGGAAGACCCGGCGGGCGCAACCATGTATGTCACGCTCGAGCCCTGCTGCCACTGGGGCAAAACGCCGCCGTGCACCGAGGCGATTATAGAGAAACGCATCGCGCACGTTGTGGTTGGCTGCTGCGATCCGAATCCGCTCGTCGCGGGAAAAGGATGTGCAATACTGCGCAGTGCGGGCATTTCTGTAGAAACAGGCGTGCTGGAGGCTGAATGCCGTCAGCTAAACGAAGTGTTTTTTCAGTTCATCTCGCATCAGACGCCCTTTGTTCTGATGAAATATGCAATGACGCTGGACGGAAAGCTTGCCGCGCACACTGGCGACAGCCGTTGGGTTACAGGCGAAGCTGCCCGCGCACATGTGCATGAGACCCGCAGCCGTCTGTCCGCAATCATGGTTGGCATCGGCACGGTGCTTGCGGACGATCCCCTGCTCACCTGCCGCATGGACGGCGGCTGCAATCCGGTGCGTATTCTATGTGACAGCCATTTGCGCACGCCGCCCGATTGTCGCATCATGCGCACTGCTCACGACGTCCGAACCATAATCGCTGCGGTCGAGCGAAATGAGCACGCCTCTGTATTGGAGCAAAAAGGTGCAGAAATTCTACTTTGCAGCGAACGCGACGGACACGTCGATTTAAACGACCTGATGCGCAAGCTTGGCGCGATGAAAATTGACAGTGTCCTTTTGGAAGGCGGCAGTGCACTGCATTTTGCGGCGCTGCAGGCCGGAATCGTAAACAAGGTACACGCCTACATAGCGCCCAAGCTGATTGGCGGTGCGACGTCCAAAACTCCGGTCGGCGGTGCGGGGTTTGATAAAATGGCTGATGCAATCGCCCTGCAAAACCTGACGATAACGCCACTGGGCGATGATTTTCTGTTGGAAGGAGACCTGCCATGTTCACCGGAATTATAGAGGAAACCGGCCGTATTCTTCGCTTCGAGCGCGGTGCGAAGGGTGCACAGTTAACCGTTTCGGCAAGCACTGTGCTGACAGACACGAAAATTGGCGACAGCATTGCGGTAAATGGCGTTTGCCTGACTGTAACCGCGATGTCTCACGATACATTCACTGCCGACGTAATGGCCGAAACCTTGCGACGCTCCAACCTTGGCGCGCTGTCCCACAGCGCATCGGTCAATCTTGAGCGCGCCATGCCTGCAATCGGGCGCTTTGGCGGACACATTGTGTCCGGTCACATTGACGGTACCGGAACGGTGACCGGTCTGCGCCAAGAGGATAATGCGACCTGGGTCACCATTGCTGCGCCCCCTTCCCTTCTACATTATATAGTAGAAAAAGGCTCAATCGCCATTGACGGAATCAGTCTGACCGTTGCCACCGTGACCGACAACGATTTTGCGGTGTCAATCATTCCGCATACAGGAACAGAAACCACACTGCTCAACCGCAAATCAGGCGATCAGGTCAATTTAGAATGTGATATTCTCGGCAAATATGTTGAAAAGCTGCTTGCGCCGCAAAAAACCCGCGGTATTACAATGGAATTTTTATCTCAACACGGATTTTAAGGAGTGATTTATATGAAAAACACAATGGAACAGGCCCTCGCCGATCTTAGAGCTGGCAAGAACATCCTAGTCCTCGACGATCCCGACCGCGAAAACGAAGGTGATTTAATCTGTGCCGCGGAATTTGCAACCACTGAAAACGTTAATTTTATGGCGACGCACGCTAAGGGGCTCATCTGCATGCCTATGTCCGGCGCTTTGGCTGACCGCTTGGAACTGTCGCAGATGGTGGAAAACAATACCGATAACCACGAGACTGCCTTTACAGTATCGATTGATTATATCGATACCACAACCGGCATCTCCGCCGAGGAACGCGGACTGACCGCACGAAAGTGCGTTGACCCGAACGAAAAAGCTTCCGATTTCCGCCGTCCCGGCCATATGTTCCCGCTGCGTGCGGTGGAAGGCGGCGTGCTCAAACGTTCGGGGCATACCGAAGCCACGGTTGATCTCTGTCGTCTCGCAGGCCTTGCCGAATGCGGTTTATGCTGTGAAATCATGCGTGAAGACGGCACGATGATGCGCACCGCCGAGCTCAAAGCCTTTGCCGAAGCGCATGATTTGACCATGATTTCACTTGCGGATATTATCGCATACCGTCACCAGACCGAAACATTGGTTGAACGCGTCGCCTGCGCTAAATTCCCAACCCGTTATGGTGAGTTTCTGATTTACGGGTTTGTCAATAAGCTGAACGGCGAACACCATGTGGCAATGACCATGGGCAACGTTGCTGACGGTGCCCCCGTTCTGTGCCGTGTGCACTCGGAATGCCTGACCGGTGACGCACTCGGCTCTGCGCGTTGTGACTGCGGCGAACAATATGACGCCGCAATGAAACTGATCGCGGCCGAGGGACGGGGCGTTCTCGTATACATGCGTCAGGAAGGCCGCGGCATCGGACTGATGAACAAGCTGCGCGCCTATGAGCTGCAGGATCAGGGCATGGATACGGTCGAGGCTAACGTTGCGCTTGGCTTTGCGCCTGATCTGCGTGATTACGGCATCGGCGCACAGATTCTCGACAATCTGGGTGTTCACCAGCTTCGCTTGTTGACCAACAACCCGACAAAGGTAGTCGGTCTTGGCGGCTATGGAATCGAGATTATCCAGCGCGTTCCCCTGCAGATTGCCGCCAATCCGTATGATGCATTCTATCTGAAAACCAAGCAGGCCAAAATGGATCATATGACCGTTTACGAATAAAATATCCGCACATATCACTCAAACAGTTCAATTATATTTAGGAGGATTTAATTATGAAGGTACTGGAAGGAAAACTGATTGCGGAAAAAGGCCGTTATGCAATCGTCGCCGCACGCTTTAATGAATTCATCGTGTCTAAGCTGATTGGCGGCGCAGAGGATGCACTCCTTCGGCATGGTGTGGAAGCTGATGATATTACCCTCTCTTGGGTGCCGGGCGCGTTTGAAATTCCGATGATTGCACAGAAGCTGGCGCAGTCGGGTCAATACGATGCGGTTATCTGTCTGGGCGCCGTCATTCGCGGTTCGACCTCCCACTACGATTACGTCTGCGCCGAGGTTTCCAAGGGTGTGGCTTCTGTTGGCCTTTCGACCGGTGTGCCCACAGCATTCGGTGTACTGACGACCGACAACATCGAGCAGGCCATCGAGCGCGCCGGTACCAAGGCCGGCAATAAAGGCGCCGATGCCGCCCTGACTGCAATCGAAATGGTAAACCTCTCTCGTCAAATCTAATCCATAACGAAGGCCGTGCAAGGTATGCACGGCCTTCGTTATGTTAATACTGTATTTCAGTCTATGACCAATGCTTCGCGCAAAGTACGCAAGCTGGACAAATGTCCGTCAAGCATGCTCAACGTCAAATCTTCCATTTCCAGTGAAACCTCATCATCATATCCCGACATCCGCACAACCGAGAAGAATTCCTTCCACCACTTGGCATCGTGTCCGGCACCAACCGCAACATAATTCCATGCGCGGCGTGCAAACGCATCGATTGGCTTGGTATCCAGCATACCGTTTGGCTGCCAATAGCGACGTTCGGGACGCGAATCCTTACCATGAATATGATAAATTGCGCCATGCTCACCCAAAACACGTGCGGCCTCAATCGGATCGCCGCCCATCCAGAACAGATGAGAGGGATCCAGGTTCATACCTACCATAGGTCCGACCGCTTCACGCAGTTTAAGACAGGTTTCCGGATTGTACACCAGCTGCATGCCGTGGTTCTCAAGCGCAATTTTCTCTACGCCGCAATCCTCAGCCAGCTTGACAATCTCCTTCCACATAGGAATGGCGACCTCATTCCACTGATAATTTAAAATATCCTGTGTTTCAGGTGGCCACGAAGTGGTTACCCAAACCGGCGTTTTATCACCTTTACAGCCCGCAGGCAGACCACTCATCATAATTATCTTCTTCACGCCGAGCATGCCTGCCAGTTCAAACGTCTTTCGGGTAACCTCCATTTCCTTTTCATATGCCAACGGATTGCCCGAACAGTTCAGTGCGCATAACTCCAGACCGCGCGCACGCATTGCATCATACCATTTCGTTCGTGCCGTACCGTCCCGTACCATTAAATCCAGATTGATATGCGGCGCACCGGACCAGTTACCGGTGGCGATTTCAACCGCGGCGACCCGCTGATCCACGCAAAAGTCCAACATTTTTTCATAAGGCATATCAAGGGTACAGGTCTTTATTGCTAATCTCATAACTTCATACATCCCATTCCAATAATTTTCGATAATTTTACCACATTGTTACATAACTTTGCAAGCAATGTTGCCATAATCTGACCAAATCTGCCAGCATTGCGCGGCTTTTTCTTTATGAATCTTGTTAAAAAAAATGATAATTGCACAATGCACAGTCTGCAAATCCCGAACTTTCGCTCTTTCCTTGTTAAGATGCACAAGGTCACCCCCACGACAATCTGTACATATCACGAAAATACCAACAAAGGCTTGTCAAAGTGCGCATGTTGCATTAAAATATTACCAGAGCGCGAAAGCGTTTCAGAGTGTCTTACAATTGGGTAAGGCAAAACATAAAGGAGAGAGGTTTTTTACATGAAGAAGAGATTACTGGCATTGTTACTGGCAGGAGCTATGTGTGTAGGTCTGACCGCTTGCGGCGGCAGCAACGACGCACCGGCTACCACCGACACTCCGGCCGACACCTCGACTGATGCCTCTGGCGACGCAGTCAGTGTTGACGTTATCCTGAAGACAACATCTTCTGAGTACTGGGGCTATGTAGTTGCAGGCGCCAAGGCGTACGCTGCTGAAAACCCCAACGTTACGGTTGACGTAAAGGGTGCTACCTCTGAGACCGCTTACGACGAGCAGCTGAACATGATTGAGACTGATCTGGCTTCGGACAAGTATGACGGCTTCGTCATCGCTCCTCTGCAGGCTGATATGGTCGTTAACAAGATCAAGGGTCAGACCAAGCCGATCGTTGCTGTTGACACCAACATTGATGCTCCCGAAGTACTGTCCTTCGTAGGCACCGGTAACGAATCTGCCGGCGCACTGGGCGGCAAGGCTGCTGCTGAAGCTGCAAAGGCTGCTGGTTGGACTGAAATCAAGGCAATCGAAATTGCTGGTGTTCAGGGCGACTCCACCAACGAAGCTCGTATGGCTGGCTACAAGAAGGGCGTTGAAGAGGCCGGCGGCACTTTCCTCAGCGATGAGGTTCAGTATGCTGACGCTGTTGCTGATAAGGCTGTAACCTCCATGGAAGCTATCATGCAGAACCATCCGGAAGGCATTGCAATCATCTGCGCAAACAACGATGATATGGCAATGGCAGCCGCTCGTGCCGCTAAGGGCAACGAAGCTTACAAGAACACCATCTTCCTTGGCTTCGACGGCATCCAGTCTGCTTGCACCGCTATCTTGGAAGGCAACCTGACCATGTCCGTTGCACAGCAGGGTTATGAGATGGGTTACCAGTCCGTGGACGCTATCGTTCGCGCACTGAAGGGCGAGACCCTTGAGAAGTTCATTGACTCCGGTGCCGATGTTGTCACCGCTGACAATGCGCAGAAGCGTTTGGAGACTCTCCAGGGCTACCTTGCTTAATTCCCTAGTTCCAACGAACTGAGAACGTAAGAGTGACGAGCGCCCCTGCTCAGATTTATGCTAGATAAATCAGCAGCAGGGGCCCCGTTTTTCTTAAAATAACCTTTTCAACTGGATTGGCTTTCGGTTGACCGCCACATTTACGGCGCATGTCACTGCTTGAAGACCGCGCCGAGAGCGGTTTTTGACCAAAGCCATCCACCCCCTACCCCATCTCGGAGAAAAAGGTGAAATGCAATGAGCGAATATGTAGTAGAATTAAAAGATGCGGTAAAGCGGTTTCCGGGCGTCGTTGCATTAAAGAATATGCATTTGGCGGTCAAACCCGGCGAGATTCTGGGTCTGATCGGAGAAAACGGCGCAG
>NZ_CATNVC010000014.1 GCF_951230135.1 Butyricicoccus sp. Marseille-Q5471
CGTCGATTGCCTGACGGCCGCAGAATACGACGTCGTCGTCCTCGAGGCCAATCTTCTTGATGGCAGCAGCGAGGATCTGAGAGGTTGCGAAGGTATCGGAACCGCCGAATTCACGAGCGGAAACCAGCACGCCTTCATCAGCGCCCATTGCAATCAGCTCACGCAGCATGCCCTGTGCCGGAGGGGGACCCATGGTGACAACAACGACCTTGCAGCCGGTTGCGTCCTTCAGAGCCAGTGCAGCTTCAACCGCGTTCTTATCGTCCGGGTTGATGATGGTAGCCATAGAGGCACGGTTCAGCGTGCCATCCGGATTAACGGCAACCTTGCCAGAGGTATCCGGAACCTGCTTTACACAAACAATAGCTTTCATGTTCAGTTATCCTCCTTATTCCTTACTTGCCGAGAATGTTGCCGGAAATGACGACGCGCTGGATCTCAGAGGTGCCCTCGTAGATCTCGGTGATCTTTGCATCACGCATCATGCGCTCAACCGGGTAATCCTTGGTGTAGCCGTAGCCGCCGTGCAGCTGAACAGCCTGGGTGGTAATCTTCATGCATGCTTCGGAAGCAAACAGCTTCGCGGTAGCAGCGTCAAGCGTAAAGCGCGCGCCCTCAGTCTTGAGAGCAGCAGCCTTGTAGGTCAGCAGACGTGCAGCTTCAATCGCAACGTGCATATCAGCAAATACGAACTGCGTATTCTGGAACTTGGAAATCGGACGGCCGAACTGCTCACGGGTCTTGGTGAAGCTCATTGCCTCAGCCATAGCGCCCTCTGCGATGCCGAGCGACTGAGCAGCGATACCAATACGGCCGCCGTCCAGCGTCTGCATTGCGATGGCAAAGCCCTTGCCTTCGCGGCCCAGCATGTTTTCCTTGGGAACGATGCAGTCGGTGAACACGATCTCAGCCGTGGGCGAGCCGTGCAGGCCGAGCTTTTCCTCGTGCTTGCCTACGGAGAAGCCTGGGAAAGAGCTTTCTACGATGAACGCAGAGATGCCCTTGGTGCCCTTGGACTTGTCGGTCATGGCAAAAACAACGAAAACATCAGCAACATAGCCGTTGGTGATGAAAATCTTGGAGCCGTTGAGGACGTAGTGGTCGCCGTCCAGCTCAGCCACGCAGGTGCCCTTGGCAGCGTCAGAGCCAGCATCCGGCTCAGTCAGTGCGAAAGCGCCTACCTTGTGACCTTCGGTCAGCATACGCAGATACTTTTCCTTCTGCTCGGGCGTGCCGTGCTGGATGATCGGACCGCAGCACAGGCCGTTGTGTGTCGCCAGAATGTCGCCGGTGGAGGCGCACTGCTTGGACAGCTCCTCAATAGCGATTGCAGAGCTGAGGTCATCAGCACCGGCACCGCCGTACTCCTTGGGAACGATCATGCCCATAACACCGAGGTCAAACAGCTTCTCAATGTTTTCACGGGGGTATGCACAGGTACGATCGGTTTCAGCAGCGATGGGCTTAACTTCGGTTTCGGTGAAGTCTTGCATCATCTGGCGGATCAAATCCTGCTCACGGGTCAGATGGAAATCCATGTTCAAGTCTCCTTTTGATATTGAATATTATTATGCCGATGCCGACGAAGCCGGCTTCCTGCCATTCTTAAAAGCACCGCCTTTTGGCGCGGCGCCGCGCTTTGGCACATAAAAAAACCGCTGACGTCCCTCTTGTCCGTCAGAGGAGTATTCCACTGTGCCATTTGTAAGTAGCTGTACAGATGTACAAAACCGAAGCCAGATAAACACAAAGGTTTTGTCATCTCTGTGGTCTGGTTAACGTTATTTTTTGCACACATTCGTGTTAAGTTTTGTTTTTTCGTACTTCAATATACCACATTGACATACATTCGTCAACCACAAAAGCATCAGTATCTGCACAATTTATTTCGTAATTCATCCATATTTTTGGTTGATTCCCTAACAAAAATCTACCAATCAGATAAAATCACCAAACCGCTCCAAAAAAATATAGGATATATGTCTAGGGGCACAAATTTCCATATGCTTTTTGACCTTGCATTGCCTGTCGGGCCGCGGATTGCAACTCCGTTTTGCTCCGTACGGCCAAGTCTGTTTTTACTAAAAAGGAGCACCCACCAACGTGGATGCTCCCTGATACTTTTTTTACTAAATCGGATACTTACGAAACAGGGTCGGCGACAGGCCGACGCGACCGGTAAAAGCATTTGTAAAGGTCGTCACATTCTGATAGCCGACCGACTGCGCAATGGTTTTGATTGGCAGCTCAGTGGTTTTCAGCAGGTGTTTTGCGCGGTTGAGCCGTGTCAGAATCAGATATTCGTGCGGCGAGTACCCGCAGGCCTTTTTGAACAGACGCGAAAAATGGTACTGACTCATATTTACGCTCGACGCAACATCAATCAGCGAAATCTGCTGGCTGTAATGATCCCGAATGAACTGAATTGCAGTGACGATCGGAGAATCTGCTCCCTGCCGTTCTTCCCGTTCCCCTGCTCCGTCGAGCAGCGCGGTCAAAATTCCGTTCAGTTTGTGCGACAGCCGCGTCTCTCCGGGCAGTTGGTCGTTTCGGCAGGCAAAAACAATCTCATAGATTCGATCCTTGATTTCATTGGCGCACGGTGTATCAAATACGAATCCCTCCTGCTGCTGTTCAACCTGCTTGAAAAAATCTCCCGTATTTACACCATCGAGATGAATCCAAACGAATTCGCTGTTGCCGATTGTATGGTATTCATGCGGTTCATGGCAATTGAGAAAGACAATCTGCCCCGGTACTGCCACCATGGTGCGGCCACCACTGGTGACCGACAAGCGACCCTCGCTAATGTAACAGACCAGATAACTGAAATAGTCCTGCCGCTCGATTCGATAGTCATAGTCCGTATAATAATACCCGCATGATGTCATGTAATACAGCAGGTGCTGTGCACTGACCGATGGGGTTTGAAAATACAGATCCGAACCCGAGCAGGTGCCGCGCTCCTGTCCCAGCATAAGGCGCTCCTCCTTTGATGGTCTTTCTCCCGATTTTGATTTCTGTACTAATTATACCGTTTGGTGCAAAGACTGTCAAATTTAGACCGCTGGAAAAAAGCAAGAAATCTAATTGGAAGAGCAAATTCGCGCATTTCAAAGGGACGATAGCGCGCTTATAATAAGGGCAACACCATAGCGTTCAGGAACATCTCAAGCAATAACTATGCTCATTCCTTTCTCCTTTTGCAGTCTGCCCCCCTCAGGGCAGGCTGCATTTTTCTTACTAAAACAGGCGTTGTCAGAACTCTTTTTTCTTGTAAATGCGCACTGTGATTGCACCAAACATTAAATCCAGTAAAACGCCGACCACCAATGCAATCACCGATGCGCCCAAAATTTGTATATCGCTCGCCTGCTGAATCGTCTCCACCAACGCAATTTCCGGCAAATCCATTTTAGAAATGACAAAACCAATCAGGATAGGCGTCCAAACAACTGCCATAAACAGATAGCGTGCCTTTTCCGTACCCCAACGAACCGTCATGCACATCACCACTCCGCTGAGCAGCAGTCCAATGCCTTGGCAAAACAACAGTCCCGCAATATTGAATACAAAATCTTTGTCGAGGCCAAACACAGCAAAGGCGATTGTCACCAATACTGCTAACACCGTTAGCACACCGGCGAACAGTGCACTCATTGCGAATTTGCTCCAAACAATATCCTTGCGGCACACCGGCATAGACAGCGAGTACCGCTCCCAACCTACGGTAGGATCAGGTGCGAACAAGGTCATCGGCACCATAATCATCAGCATGATTGTCAGCATGTAGATAAATGAAATCGATTCCATTGTCACCGCCGCCAGGGTGAGCACAATGAACACAATCAGCATTTGCCGCATGGTTTGCTTGAGTACTGCCCAGTCCGCATATAGCATAGCTTTCATCTTAGTTTTCCCCCTTGGTGCAAAACAGCATAATCTGCTCAATATTCACCGATTCAACCGGCCAACCCTGCGGCACCATACCGCGCCGGACAAGCGCCTCCGCGCCGAATGCCCCGCGCCTGCTTGCACGCACCGCCTTCGGGTCAAGCGCATCGAGCTGCGCGGACGTACATTTGAGCACACCGTAAGTCTCAAGCAGTTCATCCCTCGGCTCGCTAAACAGCACGCGGCCTTCATGAATGAAGGTGATGTAATCCGCGATTTTGTCCAAATCGCTTGTGATGTGCGTGGACATCAGTACCGAGTGATCGTCGTCCTGCAGAAACTCCCAAAATAAATCAAGTACCTCATCCCGCACAACCGGGTCCAGCCCGCTGGTCGGTTCGTCTAAAATCAGCAATCGCGCATGGTGCGACAACGCCGCCGCAATCGACAGCTTCATCCGCATGCCTTTGGAATAATCCTTAATTTTCTTATTCGTTTCAATCCCAAATCGGGAGAGATAGCGATAAAACGCATCCTTATCCCAGTTTTTGTATGCACGCGACATAAAGCCATCCGCCTGCGCCGCGGTGAAAAACTGCGGAAAATTGCCATCCTCCAGTACAACGCCGATTTGTTCCTTAACCGCACGTTCCTCTGCAATCGTATCCATCCCAAAAACATGAATCTCGCCTGCATCGCGATGCAGCAAGTTTAAAATTGCCTTGATTGTCGTCGTCTTGCCCGCGCCGTTTTCACCAATCAGACCCATCACGCAGCCGCACGGCACGGCAAAGCTCACGTCTTGCAGCGCAAACTGTGCATATTTTTTTGACAGTCCCTGAATCTCCAGTGCGTTTTCCATCTCTACTCCTCCTCAAACAAGGTTGCCGCCATATCAAGGAATTCATCCTTGCACAGTGCCCCCATATGTGCCGCTTCAACCGCGCGGGTCAAATGCCCTTCCACGGTGCGCAGCACTTCTTCCCGCATTAGTTCGGCGTTGCGCGGAGCAACGAAGCTTCCGCGACCAGTTTGTGTTGTGATAAACCCGTCTCGTTCCAATTCTTCATACGCCCGTTTGGTCGTGATGACGCTGATGCGCAGCTCCTTTGCAAGCAGCCGCATGGACGGCAGCGCCTCCCCCGACTTTAGGCCGTCCGAGACAATCAGTCCCTTGATTTGCCGGACAATCTGCTCATAAATCGGTGTTCCGTCGACATTGGAAATGATAATGTCCATTCTTCTGTCTCCTTGAAATATTGTATATATCCATTATATACACCTATCACATTCTGTCAACCCTTATCTGCAATTTTACGGAAAAAAACTCCGGCACGAAGCCGGAGTTTTGGGTTAAGAAACGGTCAGTCCGTAAATGGGAAACTCAATGGTCACCTTGAACAGGTCTCCATCCACATCGACCCGCAGTTCACCGCCGCAAGCGACAACATAGCTTTTCGCAATTGCCAAGCCGAGTCCGCTTCCTTCCGTGGTACGCGCCGCATCACCGCGCACAAAGCGCTCGGTAATTTCCTCTGCATCAAAATCCATTGCATAATTTGCAATATTTTTTATTTCGATGATTGCGCGTTGCTCGTCCTCGAACGCCGTGACAAATACACGCGTGCCCTGCATAGAATACTTCGCACAATTGCCAATCAGGTTTTCGAGCACGCGGGACAGTTTTTTTCCGTCCGCCCAGATAGGGATCTCATGATCCGGCATGGTCACCTTGAGGGACAACCCGCCAGCCTCAATCGCCTGATCCTGTTCGCCCAGCGCCTGCCGCACAAGCGTGCAAACGTCAAGACGTTCGGACAGGATGGTCTCTGCCCCCGACTGCACCTTGGAGATGTCAAACAAATCGCTGGTCAGGTTTTTCAGTCGGTTGGATTTTTGATAAATGATTTTGGCATAATCATTTGCCTCCTCCGGACTGAGATGTTCCTTACACAGCAGGTCGGAGTAGTTGATAATCGAAGTGAGCGGTGTTTTCAAATCGTGGCTGACATTGGTAATCAGTTCCGACTTCATCCGTTCTGCTCGGATTTCGTTCTGCAATGCAGCCTGCAGGCCATCGCCCAAAGAGTTGATATCCTGTGCCACGCCGCGCAGCACACCCTGCGGGTAGCCTTCGATATTGATTTTGTGTGTCAAATCGCCTGCACGTATTTTCTGAATGCTCTGAACGATTGTTTCAAAGCCGAACACCCGCTTATACAGAAACAGCACACCGGCAGCACAGGCGCCCAATATCAGCAGGAAAAAGAGCAGCATCAGTCCGTCGCCCTCGTATAGAAACGCGCCAAACAGCGTCGCGCAGAAGACCAGCGTCGCAGAATAGGCCAAGAGGAGTAGCACTGTCTTTCGATCCGCATACTGTCCAAACAGCATATGGCGCAGCGTGTACTTACGCTCTCTTTGCGCGATACGGCCATACAGGCCCTTGCAGCCGCCAAACATCCGTCTCCATACTCTTTTCACCACATTCCAGCACCAGCGGCAAGCGCACAGGATGAAGGATCGTAATACAAACGAGCGATTTTTAAGCAGACGTGTCAGTGAAAGCAGCAATTCCATCAGAAGCGCACCGCCCAGCGTCGCAGCGACCGCAATCGCCCATAGCAGCGAACTTACAAGCCCATTGCTGAATATCGCGTCAAAGCTAACTATAACCAGCGCACCAACACCCAGTCCAACGCCAACAATCAGTGCCACATTGAACTCAACGTACATCCGGTCAATCAAAATTAGATGAATTTCATCGTCCTCGGCGCGTCGACCCGTCACACAAAGCAGATAAACGAACATTGCCAGTGCCAGTACAAACAAGCCCAGGATACGTATCAGCAGCTGATCCACCACCTGCCGACTCTGCTCCCACTGTGCTTTGGCTGAGGCTGCCTGTTCGTCTGTAATCGTGACCAGAATATAATCGTCCTCTGCGTAGGTCGGTACGGACTCATCTGCACCGCCCTCTGTGTCCGTCACATCCGACTGGTAATACGAACCATCCATCATCTGATAACTCACCCAATAATCGGAGGTTCCCTCATAGCCACCGGGTGAAATACGCAGATAGTACGCCGCCTTGTCCAATTCTGCCGCACCACCCGAATAAGTAGTTCCATTGTGACGCACTTCATATCCACCGATAAAATCGGACAAACCACGAATCCCATCACGGGTCGGCAGCGGAGCATCCGGTTCCGTGTTGGCAATATAATTATCCAGAATACTTGCCGCATTTCGCAGCTCCGATCTGATGTACCATGAGTTTGCAAAATCACCTTCAAATTGATAGATAATTGCCCCGGTGCGACCGCCTTGTGTCACAGTGTTCACGCCGTTTCCGGCCACCAGAACCGCGGCTCCGATGCACAGTATGCACAGCAGGAAGGCTGTCGCTTTCAGGAGCGGTGAACGCATCACTTTCTTCATTTCATTCGTTCCTTTCTATCTTATAGCCTACCCCCCAGACCACTTTCAGATATCTGGGTTCCTTCGGATTGATTTCAATTTTTTCTCTAATATGCCGGATGTGCACCGCAATTGCATTATCGGATACCGCTTCGTCATTCCAAACCTGTCGGTAAATTGCCTCAGTCGAAAAAACCTTACCCGGATGGTGGCACAGCAATTCCAATATCTTGTACTCAAGTGGTGTCAGTCGCACCTCCTCACCGTCGACCGAAACCACCTTACTCTCCGTGTCAAGCACCAGTCCGCGAATCGCAATCTGTGTCTCCCGCACCTGCATCGACCCCAACTGTGTATAGCGGCGCAGCTGACTTTTCACGCGTGCGACCAGTTCCGATGGATTGAACGGTTTTGTGATGTAATCATCCGCACCGGCGGTCAATCCGAGGATTTTATCAGCGTCCTCCGATTTCGCCGAAATCAGAATAATCGGAATGTTTTTGCTTTCCCGCACCTTCAAAAGCGTTTTAATCCCGTCGAGCTCCGGCATCATAATATCCAACAGCAGCAAATGTACCGTCTGCGTCATGATGATATCAAGCGCTTCTAACCCGTTATACGCCTTTTCAACCGCATATCCGTCAGCCTGCAAGAAAATCGCAATGCTGTCAACAATTTCGTGATCGTCATCGACCACCAGAATCTTTAATTGCTCCATGTTCCCCCTCCTCATAGCTCTATCCTACCAAAGCATTCTTTTGAAACCTTTCAGAAAATTCTTAAGATTTTATTGTGATACAAATTTTCTGCATATAACAAAAAAGACGCCCAAAAGGCGTCTTTTCTTTTTGGAGGTACCACCCAGAATCGAACTGGGGATCAGGGAGTTGCAGTCCCACGCCTTACCGCTTGGCTATGGTACCATATGGAGCGGCTGACGAGGCTCGAACTCGCTACCTCCACCTTGGCAAGGTGGCGCTCTACCAGATGAGCTACAGCCGCATATGGGAATTTGGTGTCTCCGACTTTTCTGAAGGCTCTTAATGATATAAGTGATGCCTCCGGATGGAATCGCTTTTCTACGGAAAAGCCACGGCAGTTCAAACAGTCCACTGGGCTGTTCTCAAGAGCCGCCTTTCGATTCGAAAGACACACAAGATATAAATGGTGCCTCCGGACGGAATCGAACCATCGACACGGGGATTTTCAGTCCCCTGCTCTACCGACTGAGCTACAGAGGCAAAATTGGCGACCCGGATGGGACTTGAACCCACGGCCTCTAGCGTGACAGGCTAGCGCTCTAACCAACTGAGCTACCGGGCCATCTCGTGGTGTTGACCACCAGCGACAGTGATTATTATATCGAAAAACTGCCGCTGTGTCAACACCTTTTTTAAACTTTTTCGCTATTCTGAGAAATTAAATCAAAGCATGACCTTATGAAAGGTTTTCTTTCCCTTTTTAAGGATGCATTCCTGCGCGAAAAGCTCCTTGTCAAGCATCTGCTTGATATCCGCAACCTTCTCATTGTTGACTGTCACGCCGCCACCCTGCACTAGCTTGCGCGCTTCGCCGTTCGAGCCTGCGAGACCGCACTTCACCAGCAGCGTCAGCACGCCAATTTGGCCGTCTGTAAAGTCTTCCTCCGTCAGCTGTGTGGTCGGCATATTCTCGCTTGTGCCGCCGCCGACAAAAATACTTTTTGCAGCTTCCATCGCCTTATCGGCCTCTTCCTTGCCGTGCACCAGATCGGTCAGCTCGTAGGCCAAGATTTCCTTGGCGCGATTGAGCTGTGCACCCTCCCAGCTGTCCATCTCGCGAATCTGCTCCATCGGCAGGAAGGTCAGCATGCGGATGCATTTGAGCACGTCCGCATCGTCGATATTACGCCAGTACTGGAAGAACTCATAGGGGCTGGTCTTGTTGGGGTCGAGCCAGACGGCGCCTGCCGCTGTCTTGCCCATTTTCTTGCCTTCCGAATTGAGCAGTAGGGTGATGGTCATTGCGTGCGCGTCCTTGCCCAGCTTGCGGCGAATCAGCTCGGTGCCGCCCAGCATGTTGCTCCACTGGTCGTTTCCGCCGAACTGCATGTTGCAGCCGTAGTGCTGGAAGAGGTAGTAGAAGTCGTAGGACTGCATAATCATGTAGTTAAACTCGAGGAAGCTCAGACCCTTCTCCATACGCTGCTTGTAGCACTCCGCGCGCAGCATATTGTTAACCGAGAAGCATGAGCCTACGTCGCGCAGCAGCTCGATATAATTGAGGTTCATCAGCCAGTCGGCGTTGTTGACCATCTGTGCTTTTCCCTCGCCAAACTCGATAAAACGCTCCATCTGCTTCTTAAAGCAATCACAGTTGTGCTGAATGGTCTCCACCGTCATCACAGAGCGCATATCCGAGCGTCCGGACGGGTCGCCCACCATGCCGGTGCCGCCGCCAATCAGTGCAATCGGACGGTTGCCCGCCATCTGCAAACGCTTCATCAGGCACAGTGCCATGAAGTGACCGACGTGCAGACTGTCTGCCGTCGGGTCAAAGCCGATGTAAAAGGTGGCTTTTCCGTTATCAATCATCTTCTGGATTTCTTCTTCATTGGTAACCTGCGCCAGCAGGCCGCGCTCCTTGAGCTCCTGAAATACTCCCATTCTGTTATCTCCTTCTATCTATCCGTGTTTCAAATCAGTTTCATACAAGCCGTCAGAGTCACGGTGCGCGTTCCTTACGTCTTTCGTCGATAATCACCGTGGCGCTGCCCGTTTTATGCTGCTCCGCCGCGCCGAGGAGTTCGGCCGCGTTGTTTTTGGATGCTTCTGTAATCTGCTCGCCCGATATCATGCGCGCAATTTCGCACACACGCTTCTCGTAATCCATCGGACTGACATCGGTATAGCTGCGTTCACCGCGCACCGATTTGCGAATCAGCAAATGGTGTTCGCCCATCGCGGCAATCTGCGGCAAATGGGTCACGCACAGCGTTTGCTTCTTTTTGGATATCGCCGCCAGCTTGCGGGCAATCTGCTGCGCGGCGTGACCGCTCACGCCGGTATCAATCTCATCGAAGATCAGCATTCCCACATCCTCGCCCGCTGTCAACACATTTTTCATTGCCAGCATAATGCGAGAAAGTTCGC
This sequence comes from Butyricicoccus sp. Marseille-Q5471, assembly GCF_951230135.1. Lineage (GTDB taxonomy): Bacteria > Bacillota > Clostridia > Oscillospirales > Butyricicoccaceae > Agathobaculum. Next base: position 10,446 of record NZ_CATNVC010000014.1, read on the forward strand.
CACCGGATGCGACCTTGGACAGCGGCTTCTCAGGCTCGCCGGGGTTAACCGAAATCTCAAAAGCCACGGTATCAAAGCCGTGCACTGTCAGTTTCGTGCCGGTCTGCACCGCAATGCGCATGCGCACACGCTCCATGTCCAGCTCGGCCAATTCCGCTATGATGCTTTGCTCTAATTTGTTGGCAGCCTGTCGGCGTGCATCCGTCAGCCTTGCGGCGACTGCTTTCGCTTCCGCAAGCTTTGCGCGATATTGCTCGCGCAGCTCGTCCCGCCGTGTGTCCGCATGCTGCATACTATCCAATTCAGCCGTAATCTTCTCCTGATAGGCGAGAATCTCCTCGATTGTGCCGCCGTATTTTTGCTTCAGACGAAAAATGTCATCCAGCCGCTGCTCGGTCAACTCGCGCTCTGCCTGCGAAAATTCGCTGTTTACAAACTGTCCCGACACCATATCACGCAAGTCCGCCGCGAGATATCGCAGCTCCTGCGCCTTATCCGCAATGGAGGCAAAAGCGTCCGACACATCGCTTGCCGCCGCCAGCGCATCCGCCGCACGGTCAAGCAATGTGCAAGCGCCGTCCAGTTCGTCATCTCCCGCAAGCGCCTGCTGCGCCTGTCCGAGCGACGCGATAATTTTGCCCGCGTGATCGAAAAAAGCTTTGCGCTGCTGCAGCTCCTCGTCCTCACCCGGGCGAAGCGCTGCCTGCTCAATCTCTTGCTGATGGAAAGAGAGCATATCGACACGCTGCAGCCGCTCCTGCTCGCCGGTTTCCAACGCAGTGATCTCACGTTTGAGCGCCAGCAGCGCCTGATAGTGCGGCCGATATTCTTCCAGCAGCGCCTGATTCTCTGCAAAACCATCCAGATAATCAATGTGATACTGCTCATCGAGCAGCTTTTGGCCGTCGTTCTGCCCGTGAATATTGATTAAAAACGGCGCAAGGCTCTTGAGCACCGACGCCGTGACCGGTTTCATGTTCACGCGGCAGGTGCTCTTGCCGTCCGCCGTAATTTGGCGCTGAATGTGCAGCGTATCCGGCTCATCGCCTGACAGCTGTAATTCGTCGAGCAGCGCGGTCAAGCCGGGGGAAAGCTCGGTGAAAACCGCGCTGACAAACCCTTTTTTCGCGCCCGAGCGAATCAAATCCCGGCTCACGCGGTACCCCAGAATGGCCCCGACAGAGTCGATCACGATCGATTTGCCCGCGCCGGTCTCACCGCTCATCACGGTCAGCCCCTGCTCGAGCTCGATATCCGCTTGTTCAATAACGGCAATATTCTCGATGTGAAGCAGCTGTAGCACAGCAGGTATCTCCCCTTTTACTTCAGAATCTCATGGGCGCTCTCACAAAAGCGCGCCGCACTTTCGTTGTCCTTCATCACAGCGAACACGGTATCGTCTCCGCCCAGCGTGCCAACCACCTCGGGCGCGCGCATGGCGTCGATTGCCATTGCAGCCGCCTGCCCCAGTCCGGGCAGCGTTTTGATGACCACCATGTTCTGCGCCGCCTGAATATCGGTCACGCATTCGCGGAAGATATTGCGCAGTCGAGTCGTGAAGCTGTTTTCCACGCCCGAGGATGCGACCGCATATTTATATTTTCCCGTCTCTCGTGACAGGATTTTAATCAGGCGCAGTTCTTTGATGTCGCGTGACACCGTGGCCTGCGTGGTCGAATAGCCGAGTACGCGCAGCTGCTCGGTCAGTTCTTCTTGGGTTTCGATCTCAAAACGGTCGATCAGTTCAAGAATTTTCGCTTGTCGCTGAAACTTCATCGCATGCGCCTCCTCTGCATTACAACTTCTGCTGCAAAATGCTATAAAAACTGTTGCCTTTCAGCCGAATCAAGCGGCTGACCAGGTTGGATTTTGTGATTTCAATGCGGTCGTCCGGCCGTACCGCAAACCCCTGTCCGCCATCCGAGGACACAAACATCTCACTGCCGTCCTCACAGGAAACCGAAACGGTGATCCTCCGCTCCGGCCCAAAAACAAAGGCTTTGGCCCGCAGCGCATGCGCACAGATCGGTGTGACCGCGATATTTTCCGCGCTCGGTTCAATAATCGGTCCGCCCGCAGACAGTGCATATGCCGTCGTTCCGGTCGGGGTGGAAACAATGACGCCATCGCCGTTAAAGGCGGTGACGGGTGCGCCGTCTGATTCAATGCGCACGCAGAGCACGCGAAAAGCAGTGCCCTTGGCAACGACCACATCGTTGAGTGCGTCGTTTTCATAAACAAGACGGCCGTCTCTGATGATTGAAACATGCAGCATCATACGGCTGTCAATTGTATAATCGCCGGTGAACAGCTTGTTCATCTCTTCCAATTCGTCACACTCGAGTTCGGTCATAAACCCGACATGTCCCAAATTAACGCCCAAAAGCGGTACCTCATGAAGCGCCGCTTCCCGCGCAAGGCGAAGCATTGTGCCGTCTCCGCCCAAAACGATCGCCGCATCCGCAGAAGCAACTGCGGCTTCGTCCTCCAGAAACGCTACATCGTCCGATGGCAGCTGCATGCCGCGGCAGCGCAGCGGCAGCATCAGATGCGCACCCTGCGCCTCCATCAGCCTGCACACCTGTCCGACAACGCTCGGCACCCCGTCTTTTCGCATATTGGGATAGATGAAAAAGTTGTTCATGTTCATTTGTCCAGTTCCTCATGCGCCGCGTGAACAACTGCTGCCAGTTCAGGTATGGTTTCAGCCGCGCACTTGCTTAAGTATCCCAGAAATTCAATATTGCCTTCCGGGCCCTTGATTGGCGAGAAAGTAACGTTTTGCACGGCAAAGCCCGCCTCATGGGCGTTTTCAATGAAATTCTCCAGCACTTCCAGATGGATTTCCGGCTCGCGCACAACGCCTTTTTTGCCGACCTTGCCCTTACCTGCTTCAAACTGCGGCTTAATCAGGCACGCGACCCGTCCGTCCTCGGACAGCAGGCTCGACACCACCGGCAGCACCAGCTTGAGGGAGATGAACGATACGTCAATCACGCACAGCGAGGGGATTTCCGTCAGCTGCTCGGGCGTGACGTAACGAATATTCGTGCGCTCCATGCAGACGACGCGCGGGTCCTGCCGCAGGCTCCACGCCAGCTGCCCATAGCCCACGTCAATTGAATACACCTTCTGCGCACCGCGGCGCAGCAGGCAATCGGTAAAGCCGCCGGTCGAAGCGCCCACGTCCATCACGACCAAATCCTTCGGGTCGATGCCGAAATAGTCCAGCGCCTTTTCAATTTTATGTCCGCCGCGCGAAACAAAGGCCTTGCCCATGTCCCGCACCTCAATTTCCGCGTCCTCCGGGATCGTCATGCCTGCCTTATCCGCCTTCTGACCGTTGACATAGACCAGTCCCGCCATAATGGTGGTCTTGGCACGCTCGCGCGAGGGTACAAGCCCGCGCTCAAACAGCGCGACATCCAATCGCAGTTTACTCAATTCAGTGCCTCCAAAACAGCCTGCGCCATACTCTCGGCATTCAGGCCGCAATATTCATATAACTCCGGTACGCTGCCGTGCGGCAGAAACCGATCTCCCGTATTGCACAGCAGAAGATGGTCGGCTTTTAGGCCGTGTTCCGCCAACGCGGCTGCCACCGCTTCGCCCACGCCGCCTCGCTGCACCACATCCTCCGCAATCAGTGCGGCGCGCGCGGATGCAACCTGCTGCAGAAACGCATCCTCAAAGGGCGCTGTCAAATCGTTGATTTTGTATATGGCAGTTCGAATGCCCTGCTTGTCCAGCCGTTCGGCAGCATCAAAGGCCTCGTTAATCATCACACCGTAGCTGACAATCACCGCATCTGCGCCTTGGCGAATCTGCACCAGCGCCGCACCAGCCGTGTTTTGGAGGAATCCTCCCTCTCCGCCGCGCGGATAGCGGATTGCAACCGCGCCGCTGTCCCGATAAATCGCCTGGCTGAGCATGGAGCGCAGTTCAGCAAAATTGGAGGGCGCATACAGCGTAATTCCCGGAATTTGGCGTAAAAAAGCCACGTCAAACACACCGTTGTGGGTTGCACCATCCGCGCCGACAATACCCGCGCGGTCAATAGCGAACACCAGATGAATGCTGCCGTCAATTGCAACATCGTGAATCAGCTGATCGTATCCTCGCTGCAAAAAGGTAGAATACAGTGCAACGACGGGCACCAATCCCTGCTTGGCCATGCCTGCCGCCATTGCGATCGCATGCTCCTCAGCAATGCCGACGTCGAAAAATCGATCCTTATAGGTTTCCGCGAACTGCGTCAGACCCGTGCCGGACGGCATTGCCGCCGTGATTGCACAAATCCGGCCGTCCTTTGCCGCAAGCGCACCCAATTCCTTGCCAAAGCAAGCCGAAAAATCCTCCGCCGAGGGCGACAGGCTCTCGCCCGTAATCGGATTGAACTTAGAAACGCCGTGAAACTTTTCAGGACTCTGCTCGCTCGGCATATAGCCGCGCCCCTTTTGGGTCATCACATGCAACAGAACAGGCTTCTTCATTTTTTTCGCCTGCGAGAGTAGCTCGCACACAGATTTTAAATCGTGTCCGTCAACCGGTCCCAGATAGGCAAATCCCATCTGCTCAAACAGTGACGTAGGCAGCAGCAGCCGTTTCAGGCGCGCCTTGAAGCGAGAAATGCAGTCGGTCATCCGTTTGCCGCCCGGCATATGCGCGAGGCCGTCCTTAATTCGTGTTTTCGCACGCAGATACTTGGGATGCACGCGTAAACGCGACAAATGCCGGCTCAGGCCGCCGACATTCTGTGCAATGGACATATTATTGTCGTTCAGCACAACCAGCAGCGGTTCACCGCTCGTACCTGCGCTGTTGAGCGCCTCATACACCATGCCGCCTGTCATCGCGCCGTCGCCAATCACAGCGACCACATGATATTTTTGGTTTTTCAGTGTGCGTGCATGCGCCATGCCAAGCGCAACCGACACCGAATTGGAAGCGTGCCCGGTAATGCAAGGGTCGGCAATGCTTTCCTCAGGCTTCATAAACCCAGACAAACCGCCGAACTGGCGCAGGGAATCGAAGCGGTCACGGCGGCCGGTCAGAATCTTGTGCACATAGCTCTGATGTCCGACATCATAAATGATGCGGTCGAGTGAAGAGTCAAACTCCCGCTCCAGTGCGACAGCCAGTTCGACAATGCCAAGATTGGACGCCAAATGACCGCCCGTACGGGACACGCTGTCTACAATGAATTCGCGCAGGGATGCACAGAGCATGCCCAGCGAATCATAGGACAGTTCCCGCAAATCGGCCGGTCCTGTTATATTGTCTAAAATACCATAACGTTTTTTCATATCTACTCCCAACCAGGAGACTATTGCCTCTTTTTGTCCAGAGAAAGGGGCAGCACCGACAGGATGCGGCCGCACACCGCAAGGATTCGTCCGCTGAATGCAAGTGCAAGTCCCTTGCCGGCAGCTTTGCCGCCGATGGTCAGCGCTGAAATCAGACCGGTAATCAGCAGAGAAAGTGCCACCGTCTGGATTGCGCTCTTGCCCGACGAAATGCCGGCAACAATCAGCGCACCTGTTGCACCCGAGATAATACCCGAGATATCGCCGATGACGTCGTTGCAGATGCTAGAAACCTTTTCGGCGTTTCGTGTCATCCAAACCGCTTCCTTCGCGCCCTTGACCTTGCGTGCGGCCATGGAGTGAAACTCCTTTTCCGTCGCAGCGGTCGAAGCCACACCGATCATGTCGAACACGATGCCCAGCGCAATGAACACAAACAGCACAATGAACGACGTAATCGTATTGGCGTTGTTCAGCGCTTCGTTTGACAGGTAGGACATTGCCATCGAAAGCACCAGGCTTACCGGCATAATTGTGCCGACCCAGCGCCAGTTAACCAGCCGCGGTTTAGTCGGTGCGGACTGCTGTTTTTTCTTCTGTTGTCTGTCGGTTCCGTCCAAGGAATCAAAACCCCTTTATATCAAAAATAACGCCCATACGGGCGGTTCTGCTTATCATAAAGTGACAGCAGACAGAGTAAATCTTACGGCTTGAGGTTCGGTTGGTTTTCCCCGCGAACTACCACGCGTCGCCGTCATGGCGGTTTCCCTTTAAAGTTCGTGCCGGGATGTTACCATCACCGGGACCGAATTGCCACTGAGTCCGTACTGCAATCCTCTGTCTGCCTCTGTGAGAACAGCCTAGGTGATTTCCACAACAGGCAACGCGATTCTTAGCCTCTTTTGCAGGCATGGTTTCAAGCGTCAATTCCCACGGGTTCCTGGCCGGGAAACCGCGGGCGGATACCCTATCCACCATGACCACTCAAGGCAGGCTACACTGCACACAGCGTTTTGCCCCCGAAGGAGCGCCGCACCGCAATACAGGTTTCATCCTGCACCGTAGGACATCCATCAACCCCCGAAGGGATGCTATAGGTGTCCCACGCATGCAGGTCTCCACGGCGGGAGGGTCGGTACTTCATGCCATTGAAGCGCGCCCTCGAGCCTTAACCTCCAGCATCCACCCCAAACTGGGCGTAAGAAGCAAACACCAGAGACTTCATCGATATGCCCTTCTACGGATTTTTAGGCCCGTCCTGGGAATCGCATGCGCTGACTAAGGATACTGTGTCACTTTGCTAGGTATTCTACCACAAGCATGGAAAAAATTCAAGTAAAAACCGCGTTATTTGACCCGCCCGATTAAACTGCCGGTCAATTTCCCCAGAAAAGCGCTGTCCGGGAATGTCGAAATTGCATCGATTGCCTCACCGCTGAGCGCGGTCACAAGACGCTTGCACTCCTCCATGCCGAGCAGCGACGGAAAGGTCGATTTCTCGCTTTTCTCATCCTTGCCAACCGATTTTCCAAGTGTTGCCGCGTCGCCCTCAATATCAAGAATGTCGTCCTGAATCTGAAACGCCAGCCCCAGCTTGTCGCCGTAGGTTTCGGCGGCGCGAAGCGTATCCGCATCGTCTTTACCTGCCGCCAGACAGCCGACCACCGCCGCAATGCGAATCAGACGGCCGGTTTTCAGCCGCTGCAGGCGCTGGAGCGTTTCCAAATCAATCTGCTTGTGCTCGCTTTCCATGTCGAGCACCTGTCCGCCGATCATGCCGGTCATTCCTGCCGCCTGCGCCATGTAACCGATTGCGCGCAGCACGGTTTCGGCAGGCAGCTTTTCGGCGTTTGCCGATGAAATCTCAAAGGCACGCGTCAGCAGTGCGTCACCCGCGAGCAATGCAGTCGCTTCACCAAACACCTTGTGGCTGGTCGGACGTCCGCGGCGCAAATCATCGTTGTCCATACACGGCAGATCATCATGGATGAGCGAATAGGTGTGAATCATTTCCAGTGCGCACGCAAAGGGCAACGCGTTTTCCGTTTCACCGCCGCACATGCGGCAGAACGCCAGCAAAATGACCGGACGTAGACGCTTGCCGCCCGCCATCGCGGAGTATTTTGCCGCCTTGAAAATCACATCATAGCCTTCGCCGTTCTCGCCCGACAGATAGGCCTCAAGCGCCTGTTCAATCCGTGCAATATCGTCCGACAGCTGCTTTTCAAAATCCATATCAGACTTCCTCCGCCTCAAACGGCTCTTCCCGCAGTTCGCCCTGCTCGTTTTCCATCATGACCGTCACCTTTTGCTCCGCCTTGTCCAGCAGCTTACCAAGTGCGGCCGAAAGCTTGGTTCCTTCTTCAAACAGCTTCATGCTGTCTGCCAGGGGCGCTTCGCCTTTTTCGAGCAGACGTACAATTTCCTCCAACCGCTCCATTTGGCCCTCAAACGTTTTTTCTATCGCCATGTGCGTTTACTCCTTTTCGGTATCCGTCACGCGGCAGCACGCCGCGCCTTTTGCAAATTGGATGCGCAATTCCTCGCCTATGTTGAGGGATGCGGCATCGGTCACAATGCCCGCGCTGCCTGTTGCAACCGCATAGCCGCGACTGAGCACCTTAAGCGGACTGATTGCATCGAGTGTTGCCACCGTGCGCGTAAACCGCAGGCGGCGTGTCTGCGTCATCCCTCTCCCAACGGTGAGCAGGCGGTGGTTCATCAGTTTCAGACTCTGCCGGTCGCGCGCAAGACGCGCGGGGAGCGCACTCAGCAAACGCTCGGATATATGGTCAAGCAGCAGTCGTTTCTCATCAATATACTTCGCGGGGGTGCGGAGCGCCAGACGCTCCTGCAAGCCCTCCAGCCGATGCCGTGCCATTGCAGTGCGCCGATTTGCCGCTACATGCAGCCGTGCATCCATCTGACGCACCGTCTGCCGGTATTCCATCCGGTCGGGCACGGCCAATTCGGCGGCTCCGGACGGCGTCGGTGCGCGCAAATCGGCGACAAAGTCGGCAATCGTGACATCCGGCTCATGGCCAACGGCCGAAATCACCGGCAGCTCGCTTGCAAAAATCGCCCGCGCGACCGCTTCCTCGTTAAACGCCCACAAATCCTCGATTGAGCCGCCGCCGCGGCCGCACAGAATGACATCCGCTTCGCCAATCGCGTTTGCAAGTGCAATCGCACGGCTGATACTCTCTGCCGCGCCCTGCCCCTGCACCTGTGCCGGATAGAGCGTCACCTTGGCCAGCGGCCAGCGGCGTCCCAGAATACGAGTCATGTCCCGCGCCGCAGCGCCGGTCGGCGAAGTCACAAGCGCGACATGCTCCGGGCAGTACGGAATCGGCTTTTTATAGTGTTCGTCAAACAGCCCTTCTATCTGCAGCTTGCGTTTGAGCTGCTCGAACGCGAGATTGAGCGCACCAGCACCGTCCGGCATCAGCTCGGTCAGATAGAGCTGCACCTGGCCCGACTTGGGGAATGAACTGACGCGCCCGCGCGCAATGACCTTCATGCCGTTTTCCGGCCGGAATTTGAGCCGCATCGCGTCCGAGCGAAACATGACGGCATTAATCGATGCGCCTTCATCTTTTAGCGTCATGTACTGGTGTCCGGAAGAATGCGCCTTGTAATTCGACAGCTCGCCCTGCACCAGCAGATTGCGATAACCGGGGACGGCATCCAGCAAATCTTTAATTTCGTTATTCAGTTGAGTGACGGAATAAACTACGCTCACGTTTGGTTCCTTTCATACTGCCGTGCGGCAAGCACTGCCGCACCGACTGCATTGTCGCCCGAAAGTACGGGTTCGGCAAAATAAATATCGTCAAATTTCTGCAGTCTCAAACGGATGACCTCACTCGCCATCACACCGCCCGCGCACAGCACGGGATACGGATACTGCGTCAGCGCCTGCTCGGTCGCCTTTATGACCGCATTCGCGACCGTTTCGAGTGCAAACCGCGCAACAGCAGCGCCTTCCGCACCTTTTTTATGCAGGGTATCGATTTGATTCTGCATGCCGGACAAGGAAAACGAGCACTCCTCCACCTTGGGACGATACCCCTTTTCGGGCGCAGCCGTCAACGCGAGCCTGTCCAACTCCGCGCCGGACGGAAACGCCAGTCCGAGCAGTGCGCCCGCACGATCAATTAGCTGTCCCGCCGCGAGATCGGTGGTGCCGCCGATGCAGGTGCAATCAGGCATGCCATGCGCATCAGGCCTGACCAGCAGCAATTCACTCGTGCCACCGGACAGGTGCCATGCGAGAAAGGGGGCGTCCAGTAAATCAAGCCGTCCTGCAGACAGTGCCGCCGCGGCGACATGACCCTGTTGATGCGAATTTTCAAAAAGCGGTACGCAAAGCAAATGCGCCGCGCTTCGCGCGGCGCTGATACCCGCCAGAAAGCAGGGCATATACGAACCTTCGACCGCACGCGGGCGGGTGCTCACGCCGATGGCGGACACTTTGCCCTGCGGCAGTGCTTCAATTTTTTCGTGCAGGCGTACCGTGTGCTGAAACAGCGCGTCGGACTGACGCAGGCCAATCGCGCCCTCGGGCACGGTCAGCAGGCTGCCCTCGTTGCACCACGCGCCGGTTGCCGCATCATACACGGCGGCAGAGGTGCGGTAATTTGAGGTGTCGACCCCTAAAAAGCGGCTGCTCATTCGGCGCTTTCGTCGGCCTTGAGTTCGACCGTCTCTCCGGTCTCCGCACGGGCAACCGACCCCAGAATGCCGTTGATAAAGGAAGCCGCTTCCTCAGAATCATACTCCTTGGCCAGCTCGACGGCTTCATTGATCGCAACGCCGACCGGCACATCCTCCATCGTGCGCATTTCGAACAACGCCAGGCGCAGGATTGCAATCGTGATGCGGGACAGGCGATTCAGCTTCCAGCCGCGCGAATATTGTTCGATTGTGCGGTCAAGCTCATCCTTGCAAGCCGCAACGCCCTTGACCACTGCCATGATATAGGCGGTCTGACCCTCGGTCAGCTTGCCGGCATACAGCGCAATATCTCCGCTGATTGAGGCCATGATGCTTTCGTCCAGACGGTCAGCCAGTTTTTCCTCCGGCTCAAAATTGGAAAACCCCATCTCAAAAATCAGATGCAGGGCGATTTCTCTTGCTTTTTTTCTACTCACGGTCGGAAGTTCCTCCCTTTATTTCGTAAATCTCATAAGTATGTTTTATTTTATCGTATTTTCGCCAAAAGTGCAAGAGAATATAAGAAAAACGCGAGTCTTTCGACTCGCGTTTCACATTATTCTTCTTCCGTGGCCTCTGCAGGTTCTTCATTCTCTGCAGGCGCAAAGGTTACGCCGCCGACATGAACGTTGACCTCAACCACTTTAAGTCCGGTCATCGATTCAATCGCGGACTTGACGCTCGTCTGCACGGTTTTGGAAACCTCACAGATATTGTGTCCGAACAGTGCAAGGAATCCGATTTCAATCTTAACGGTATCATCCTCGCCCAAATCGACGCGTACGCCCTTGGACAGGTTCTTTTTGCTCAAAAAGCTGACGATGTCATTCGTCAGACTGGAATACAAACCGCTGACGCCCTCAGTCTCCAAGGCGGAAAGCGCGGCAATCGAAGCAACAACGTCCTCCGAAATTTTAATCGTGCCCTGATCGCCCGTGGTCGACCAATAATCCTTGTGATCTGCCATAGTGCTTCACTCTCCTTATAGTGGGATTATAGCACAATCACGGCAAAAAGCAAAGGAAAAATGAGTCATCACGCTGCTTCAACGATTTTGATCTGATCGGCGCTCACACCGGTCTCTTCGATTACGATATCCTTGATGACGGTCGCGTCCGTTGCCTGCAGGCCGCCCTCAGGTGGTGCAACAACAACATTTACGCTTGCGTCGCCCATCATGACAACTGCATCGTCATAACCCTTGGCACGGATCAGGCTCTCGACACGCGCCTCTGTCACCGAGTTTTCAGCCAGTACCGAAATCTGCGCGGCCGCGTCGTCCTTCGCCGTGTCTGCCGCCTTATCGCTCTCCGTTGTTTCCTTCAGGATGCTGATCGCTTCATCCCGCGCCTGTTCGCGTGTGAGACGAGAGGTTGCAAAGTAGTCGTCGCCGGTTGCCGCCGCACCCTCAGCGTCAGCACTTGCCGGCTCCCCTGTGTCCGTTTGTCCCGCGACCAGCAGTTCGTCCGGTGCGCCCACGAAGTTCCAGTTCAAGTAGATGGCCACACACAGCATAAGCGCGATCACGCCATAGATTGCCCCGCGTTTTTTGATTTTTTTCATGTCCAATTCGCCCTCCCAACATTGTTGCTACTATTTATGAATCTGCTGCCATTTTTAGAACGGTTACTTTGTCCGTCCCCACGCCGCACAGCGTGGAAACCGCCTGTGTCACGGCATACCGAACGGTCGTATTGTTCGCCCCATCGCACAGCACGACCGCGCCGCGGAAGGTTGGAAGCAGATTTTTGACCGTGACCGGATTTTCGCCATAACTGCCGTCCGAAACGACCGTCAGATTGCTTTCATAACTCTGCACGCTCGCGCCGTTCTCCGTGCGGCGCACATTGACCGCATAAACCGACTCCTCGGTCTCCTCAAGCGACAGCATGAGTGATACACGCCCAACTCCATCAATTGCGGAAAGTTGCTCGTTGAGGCTCTGCTCAAATTCATCCAGATCAAATAGCGCAGGCTCCAGCCCCTCTGCCGAGGGCGCCTTGACCTGCTGTGTATCTTTGAACAGCCCGCCCGACGCAAGCAGCAGCACGCCCGCAATCAGTACAATCAGTACCGCGCGATATTTTTTGAGCACCGGCACCACTTTTTCCGTCACCGGCCTCAGCCATGCAAGGTCTATGTTTTTCATCTCCGGATCATCTCCTGTCTGTCTGCGGATATGCCGCAATCGTTTTCCAGAATTGTGCGCAGCTCGTCAAGCCGTGGTTCGTCTGAGGCACGATAATATACAGTCGCTTTATCGCTCTGCAGTACGCCGTTTTCATCGGTTTTCATCGTAATCGTAACCGAGCAGCTAATGCCCTGTTCGGCGGCATGATCCTCTACGACGCTCGCAATCGTCGCGCCTACCGAACCCATTGTTGTCTGTGCATTTTGCATCTCAATATCGGAGACGTTGACGCCGCTCCCCTTCATCAGATCGCCAAACGACCCCAGACGCACCTGCGCCAGCGGCTGCACCAGTGCCAACACCATGAGCAGGCCGGCTGCCAGACGCACGGTTTCGCGTAGCGCCCCCTCCTTCGCGACCGACAACGCGGCGGCGGACGCAATACCCGCCAGCGTAACACGCATTAAAATAGCCTGAAATAATTCTGTCATATCGGCTTCACCATCGCTACCACATAAACCAGTTCAAAATACAGAATCATGCTGCAGGTGGAAAGCATACCGAGTAGCAGACCGAACCCCGTTCCCACGCCTGACAGCAGACCCTCCATGCTCTTAGAGCACAGCGGAGATAATACTGCCGCCCCCGCTCGAAAGCACAGATAGGACGCCCCTGCCTGCAAAAACGGCACAATGCAGATGGCAGTGATACACAGCATGCCGAATACGCCAACCGCGTTTTTTAGAAGCATCGCGCCGGTCAGCATGGTTTCTGTTGCATCCGAAATGATGCCGCCAACGACCGGCACTGCGCCTGACACGGCAAATTTTGCCGTCTTAAGCGCCATACGATCCACGCTGCCCGAAACGCCGCCCGCAATTGTTATGTAAGCGATGAACAGCGTTAGAATCAGCTTGAGTGTGCCTGTTGTCAGACTTTTGATGCCGTCCGCCAATCCTCGCAGCATATCGTTTCCTGTTGCCGCATCGACCGCCACCACCGCCAGATAGGCGCAGGCAGCGGGCACAAGCAGCGTTGTTATCAGACGGATGACGAAGTCAAACACCAGCATGGTTGCGACCTGCAGCACCGTCGCAGTTGTTGTGCACCCGCCAATCGACAGCGCCGTTGCAAGCACCGGCTGCAGTACCCCCGAAAAGACGCTGATTTGCTGTAACGCATCGCGGCAAATGGTCAGCACACCGGAAAAATCAGTCAGCAGTACGGCCGCGCAGCCGAGTGCGCCCGCCATATCGATTGCACTGTCCGCCCCGCCGCCGACCGCGCTGGAAACACCGCGCCCGATTGCGGTCAGCATGACGATGACCGAAACCCGCAGCAAACTGCGAAAGGCATTTTGCAGTGCGGTCGTACCGTCCTGCGAAATGTTTTCAATTAGGCGTGTAAACGAACCGCTCAGGTCAGTCGCATCACTCGCTGTAATGCCATCCAAATAGCCGCGCTGCTCGTTCGGCAGTGCATCCGCCAGTCCCCCCACATCACTTTGGTCCAGTGCGCCCGCGCTTGTCAAACAGAGTAACAGCAGCAGACAGCAGAGAAAAATCCGTTTCATTTTCGTTTTCCTTTCAACGCGCCCAGTCGCCAACCAAGCTCAGCACCTGCTGAAACAGCGGCAGGCAAGCTGAGATTGCCAGCACTGCGCCCGCGATTTCGACTTTTGCAGCAAGCGCTGACTGCCCGGCATCCTTGCACAGTGCGCTCATCACGCGTATCACCGTCGCGATGCCCACCACCTTGAGCACCGGCAGATAGAGCGACTGCCCGATTCCGCCTTGCCCAAACGCCTGTTCAAAGGTCTGCACCGCACCGCTGATTTCGGAAAACACGCGAAACAAAATGACAAGCCCCGTCACCAGCACAAGCAGGAATGCAATGGCCGGGCTGTCCTTTTTCAGCGTCAGCGTGAATACGATGGCCAGCAGTGCAAGACCACACAGCGGCATGAGTCCGCTCAAAACCCGAATACGCTCTTCATCATGGAGAACAGCTGCCCGATCTCCTGCACGATCATCATCAAGACCACAATTAACGCGGCCAAAACGACCATGAGCGCCTGTTCATCCCGTCCCGAACGCGTCAGCAGCTGGTTGAGTACCGCTACCAGAATGCCGATCGCGGCGATTTTAAAAATCAGATCAACGTCCATAATTTCCTCCGCTTCAAATCAGCACCAACACGACCAGAATACCCATTGCAATGCCGCAGGTGCGGTACAGGTTGCCTTTATTCGTCAGCTCCTGTGCAGCGACCTCGCGTGATGTGCTCAGTCGACGTGAAATCTGACGCAAACCGGCAAGCTGTTCGGATGCATCATAACGCCCCAGAAAATTTGAGGCCTGGCATAAAATCTCGCATTCCTGATTGCCAAGTCCAATCTCCTCCCGCATATCCCGCAGATTGGCGCACCACAGATAGCCCAGCGAAAGACCGTTCTGCTCCCGCAGCCGCCGCTGCAGGGCAAGAAACACCCTTGCGACCGCTTCGTTCTCATTTTCGGTCAATTCCGCGATGATGTCCGGCAGTGTGGCGCGCCGACACTCAATTTCGCTCATAATCAGCGTCAGCGCGAGCAAAAGCGCATCCGCTGCCGCCACTCGCCGTCGCAGCTGCTGTCTTGCCGACAGTCCCAGCGCGGCGCACGAACCGAAAATCATCACAGCCCCCAGTAATTTCAGCATTCTGATTCCTCCTTGATGTCCTCCACGTGATACGTCCGTTTTTCCCCGTCGAGCGAGACAATTATCACCCGCTCGAACAAATGAAGCGCAAGCAGCTCGCGATACAATGCCCGCCGCCGCAAATCCTCCAAATCCTTCGCATGCGCCGATGCAACGACCGACACGCCGCAGTGTGCACAGAGTCCCACCGCCTGTACATCACCGGGTGACGTAATCTCATCGAGCGCAATGAGCGCGGGCGACATGGTTTTGAGCAGCATGAGCGCTGCCTGCTGCTTGGAACAGCCTTCGATTACATCGGTGCACCGCCCTACATCAAACTGCGGTACCCCTTCCGACAGTGCTGCAATTTCGCACCGCTCGTCCGCAACGCCGACCGTCCACCCCGCGTCCGATGTGCGGCGAATCAGCTCACGCAGCAGCGTTGTTTTGCCAAGACCCGGCGGAGAGATCAGCAGTGTTGAGTGCAGCCGTCCGTCTGACACCAGTTCCAAACCTTCCCCTGCGTCCCGAATCTGCCGAGCAACGCGCAGGTTGAGCGAGGAGATATTTCGGATGCCGCTCACTTCACCGTTCTCGACCACCGCGGTGCCGCACACGCCCAGTCGATGTCCCCCTGCGAGCGTGATGTAGCCGTATCGCAGGCTTTCTGCATAGCTATGTACCGAAAAACGTGCCGCACGGCTCAGGATATCGCGCAGCGTCTCTGCAGAAAGCGGCTCCAAATCCAGCACTCTCTCCTCCAAAGCTGCTTTCACACCCGGAGGCCGCCCTGCGCGCAGACGCAATTCTTCGATTTCTGTCTGCTCTTCCATTCCTTCCAGCTGCATCCTGAGCAGCGGCGGCATACACTCAGCCGCCTGCTGGAATGCTTTGTCCGTCTTCATGTCTCATCACCTGTCCTACTCTATGCGTCTGCCTGTCCCCGGTATGACAGAGAAACAAAATTGCAATAAAACAACCATTGACAAAAACTACAAACCGTCCTATAATAATCACATATATTGCACAAAGCGATGACAGAGGAAAGTAATTGTCCCAAGTGCGGCTTTCAGGGAGTGTCCGGCATGACTGTAAACGGACGCAGACGCCGGTATGATGAAGTTCCCTCTTGAGCTGCGGCGCTGAACCATTCGTTTAGTAGGCGCTGACGGGTCTCCTCCGTTACAGGGATAGGATATTTTTTGTATCCGAAAAAGTGCGGCAGAATTTTTTTGCCGAATGTGGGTGGTACCGCGGAACCGTTTGTCTTTCGTCCCTCTTTGTGGATGAAGGGCTTTTTTTATACCTTTTCCGCCGCTGACAGACGTAAACAACATTCACCTACAGAAAAGAAAAGGAGACAATATTATGATTATCATCATGAAGCCAACTGCAACACGCGAACACGTAGAGGAGTTATCCGCACTCATGGAACGCTGGAACGTCAAAGCAAACCCGATTTACGGCGAGGGCACGATTGTTATCGGCCTGGTAGGCGATACGGGCGCTGTCGATAAGGACGCGCTGCTGCGCGATCCGCAGGTCGACAATATTATTAAGGTGCAGGAGCCGTTTAAGCTCGCCAACCGCAAGATGCACCCGCAGGATTCTCTGGTCACAATCGGCAAGGACGTTGTCATCGGCGGCAAGAAAATCATCGTTATGGCCGGCCCCTGCTCGGTTGAGGGTCATGACCAAATCATTGATGTTGCACGTCATGTTAAGGCGGACGGCGCAACCGTGCTGCGCGGCGGTGCTTGGAAGCCCCGCTCGTCCCCGTACTCTTTCCAGGGCATGAAGGCCGAGGGACTGGATTTGCTGCACGAAGCCAGCCTCGACACCGGTCTGCCGGTCGTCACCGAAATCACCAATCCCGCGCATATCGATCTGTTCATGGAAAAGTGCGACTGCTTCCAGGTCGGCGCGCGCAACATGCAGAACTTCGAGCTGCTCAAGGAGCTGGGGCAGGTCAACAAGCCTGTCCTGCTCAAGCGCGGCTTCGCAAACACGATGGAGGAGTTCCTCATGTCCGCCGAATACCTGATGGCGGGCGGCAACGAGGATGTCATTCTCTGCGAGCGCGGCATCCGCACCTACGAGCAGTACACCCGCAACACACTGGACATTTCGGCTGTTCCGGTGCTCAAGCGTATGAGCCACCTGCCGGTTATCGTCGACCCGTCACACGCGGGCGGCATCTACTGGATGGTCGAGCCGCTTGCCAAGGCCGCTGTCGCCGCTGGTGCGGACGGTCTGATGATTGAGGTGCACAACGACCCTGCGCACGCCCTGTCGGACGGTGCACAGTCGCTGACCTACGATTCTTTTGCTGAAACTATGGGCAGCCTGCGCGCAGTCGCTCAGGCGGTTGGCCGCGAACTGTAAGAGACAATTACGATAAAGGAGTGAGCATTTGTGGCGCAGATTCTGTCCCTTTCGGGCGCAAACGGCGTGTCCGATATCCACATTGAAGCCGGCCTGCTTGATCGGGCGGGTGCCGTCATCGGTGAGACATTTTCACCAAGCCGCATTCATATCGTGACCGATTCGACAGTCGCGCCGCTATATCTCGACCGACTGAAACAGCAGTTTGCACTGCCCGTTTCCGAGACTGTGCTGCCCGCAGGCGAAGAATATAAGCGCCTTGCGGCTGTTGAGGGCATCTATCATGACCTGCTCGCGAGCGGCATGACACGGAAAGATCTAATTATCGCGCTCGGCGGCGGTGTGACCGGCGATATCACAGGCTTTGCCGCCGCTACCTTTCTGCGCGGTGTGTCGCTCTGCCAGATTCCGACCACGCTTCTGGCGCAGGTGGATTCCTCAGTCGGCGGCAAAACCGGCGTTGATCTGCCCGAGGGCAAAAACCTCGTCGGCGCGTTTTATCAGCCCCGGCTGGTACTGATTGATCCCAATGTTCTCTCCACCCTGCCCGATGCAACCTTTGCGGACGGCATGGCCGAAGTGGTCAAATACGGTTATATCGCAAACCGCGAGATTCTCGATCTCGTCGCGCAGCCGGATTATAAGCAGAACATCGAAACCATTATTTATGAGTGTGTTAAAATCAAGCGTGACGTGGTTGCCATTGACGAGCATGATACCGGACTGCGCATGATTTTAAACTTCGGTCATACCATCGGGCATGCGGCAGAAAAGCTGGGCAATTACACCGCGCTCACACACGGACAAGCGGTCGCTATCGGCATGGTCTGCGCGATGCACCTGTCCGCACTGCGCGGTGACGCGGATTTGTCCGCACCGCTCGTGCGCCTGCTGCAGCAGATTGGTCTGCCGACCGAGCTGACATACGACCGCGAAGCGATTTTTAACGCTCTTCTGTCGGACAAAAAGAAGTTCGGCGCAACGGTCAATTTTATCCTCGTGCGCGAGCCGGGACGGGCGGAAATCACGCCCATCGAAGCGGATGCGCTGCACGAATTCATCAAACAACTGTAAGGAGGACCGCAAATGGGCTCCACTTGGGGAAACAGCATCAAAATTTCCATCTTCGGCGAGTCGCATGGCGGCGGCATCGGCGTAGTACTGGACGGTTTTCCGTCCGGCATCGCATACGATGAGGCGTTCATCCTCTCTGAAATGAAGCGCCGCGCTCCCGGTCAGAACAAGCAGTCGACTGCCCGCAAGGAGAGTGATGCACCGCGCGTGCTCTCCGGCATTTTGAACGGCAAAACGACCGGCACGCCGATTTGCGCGGTCATTGAAAATACCAATCAGCGCTCGGGCGACTATGCCGAGCTTGCCGATCAGCCACGCCCCGGCCACGCCGATTATACCGGCATGCTGCGTTACAAGGGTTTCAACGACCCCCGCGGCGGCGGCCATTTCTCCGGCAGATTGACCGCGCCTCTCGTGTTTGCAGGTGCACTGTGCAAGCTGTATTTGAAAAGCGAAGGCGTCATGGTCGGCTCGCACATCCAGTCGATTGCACAGATTCAGGACATGCCGTTTGACGACGTTTGCGTGACCGAAGCGCAGCTCGAAGGCCTGCGCACTGCCGAATATCCCATTCAAAACGACCGTGTGCGTGACGCAATGCTCACCGCTATCGAGGATGCGCGGCTCGAGCAGGACTCGGTCGGCGGCGTGATTGAATGCGCGGCCATCGGCCTTCCAGCCGGCTTGGGCAGTCCCATGATGGACACGGTGGAGAGCCGTCTGTCCTCCATCCTGTTTGCCGTTCCGGCGGTCAAGGGCGTGGAGTTCGGCGCAGGCTTCGGCTTTGCCGGTCTGCGCGGTTCGCACGCAAATGACACGTTTTATAAGGAAAACGGCACGGTCAAAACCGACACCAACAACAACGGCGGTGTGCTCGGCGGTATCACCAGCGGTATGCCCGTGCTCGTCCGCGCGGCGATTAAACCCACCCCGTCAATCGGCATGCAGCAACAGACGCTCAGCCTGTCGCGCGGCACGGTCGAGCCGCTTTCCATCCACGGGCGGCACGATCCCTGTATCGTTACCCGCGCGGCGCCTGTCATTGAGGCCGCAGTGGCAATCGCAGTCGCCGATTTACTGAGGGAGGCAAAGGGTTATGCGTGAACTTCCCTCCATCCGGCAGGACATTAACTCGGTGGACGCCGCGATTCGCGAGCTGTTTTTGCTGCGAATGTCGCTTGCGCTTGAAGTCGCGCGGACCAAAGCGCAGACCAACGATAAAATTTTCAAACCTGACCGAGAAGCCGAAATCATCGAAAAGCGCGCCACCGGCATGCCGGAGGAGCTGCGGCTCAAGTACATCGCACTGCTGCAGAACATGATTTGCGCCAGCCGCGAATATCAGTACAGCGAAATCCTGCGTCTGAATCCGGATAAGTTCCCCTTCCATCCTGCCGAAAGCGCACTGGCGCCGCAGTCGGTCTATTATCAAGGCGTGCCTGGTGCGTACCAGGAACTGGCCGCCCGCGCACTCTTTCCGCAGACCGAGCCGCAGCATGTGCCGACCTGGGAGCAGGTATTTCAGTCGGTGCGCGATGGCGCGGCGGATGCAGGTGTTGTCCCGGTCGAAAATACGACCGCGGGCACGGTGAGCGAGGTGTATGATCTGCTGTTGGAATACGATTTGTCCATCAACTATTCTTACATTAAAAAGATTCGCCACTGTCTGGCGGCAGTTCCCGGAACCCGCATTGACGAGGTGGAGCGCGTCTGCTCCCATCCGCACGCGCTGCCCCAGTGCCACGCCTACATACAGGAGCACAGTTTTGAAGCCATTGAGGTCGCCAATACCGCGATGGCCGCGCAGAACGTCGCCGCACGCGGGGATAAGGGGCTTGCCGCAATCTGCTCCCGTGAAGCTGCCGAGCGCTATGGCTTAGATGTGCTCGCCGAGGGCATCAACGACCTCAAGCACAACGAAACGCGCTTTATCGCGGTCAGCCGCACGCTGACCTGTAGGCCCGAGGATAACCGCATAGAAATCGCGTTCCACATTCCGAACGTACCCGGCTCGCTGGGCGCGGTGCTGAACATTTTCTCGGACTACGGCGTCGACATGACCGAAATCTATTCACGCCCGATGAAGGACAGTCCGTGGTGC
The DNA here is from genome assembly GCF_951230135.1 of Butyricicoccus sp. Marseille-Q5471. Lineage (GTDB taxonomy): Bacteria > Bacillota > Clostridia > Oscillospirales > Butyricicoccaceae > Agathobaculum. The sequence goes on from NZ_CATNVC010000014.1 coordinate 30,840, forward strand.
TATGTGTTCTACATCGATTTTACCGGCAACATGCGCGACCACGCGGTGCAGGCGCTTCTTTATCAGCTCCATGAGGAGCTTCCCTACATCAAGGTCATCGGCAGCTACCGCGTCGCCGAGGCAACGGAGGAATAACATGCAAGTCAATACATCCGGCCCGCTGCGCGGCGAAATCACCGTGCCGGGCGATAAATCCATTTCCCACCGCGCGGTCATGCTGGGCGCGCTGGCCAAGGGCACGACCCACATCACCGGCTTTCTGATGGGCGAGGACTGTCTGTCCACCATCGACTGCTTCCGCAAAATGGGCGTTGAAATCGGGATTACCGAAGATGAGGTCATTGTGCACGGCGTCGGCCTGCACGGCCTTTCCGCGCCTCAGGATGCGCTCTACACCGGTAACAGCGGCACTACCACTCGCCTGCTGTGCGGCATTCTTGCCGGACAATCCTTCCCCGTGACGATGAGCGGCGACCCGTCTATCCAGAAACGTCCGATGGGCCGTGTCATCAAGCCGCTGCGCGAGATGGGCGCACGAATCGATGGGCGGGACGACAATTTCTGTCCGCTGACCATCCATCCGAGCGAGCTGTGCGGCATTGAATACACACTGCCCGTCGCTTCGGCGCAGCTCAAGAGTGCGATTCTGCTCGCCGGCCTGTATGCCGAGGGGCAGACGACCGTCATTGAGCCGGCCCCCTCCCGCGACCACACCGAGCGTATGTTCCGCGCACTGGGCGTCGAGGTGGAGACCCACGACGGTGTGATTACTCTCGACCCACCCGAAGAGTTGCACGCACTGGACATTGCGGTGCCGGCTGATATTTCATCGGCAGCCTTCTTCCTCGTTGCGGGCGCGATTGTGCCCGGCAGCGAACTGACCATCAAAAACGTCGGTGTAAACCCGACACGTACCGGCATTCTCGATGTGCTGCGCGACATGGGTGCAGAAATTACCGAGAAAAATTTCCGGGATGATGCGGAACCTGTCTGCGATTTGATCGTCAAATATAGTGCGCTCCATGGCACAACGATCGGCGGAGAGATTATCCCCCGCCTGATTGACGAGCTTCCCGTCATTGCGGTCGCGGCCGCCTTCGCCCAGGGCGAGACTATTATCCGCGACGCACAGGAGCTGAAGGTCAAGGAATCCAACCGCATCGCCGCTATGGTGACCGAGCTGAAAAAGGCCGGTGTCGACGTGGAGGAAACCGAGGACGGCATGATTATCCGAGGCGGCAAAAAGCCGCACGGCGCGACCTTTGAAACCTATAAGGATCACCGCATTGCAATGAGCCTTGCCGTCTGCGCACTCGCCTGCGAAGGGGCAAGCCGCATTTTAGACCCCGAGGTCGTGGCGATTTCGTACCCCACCTTCTTTGAAACGCTGCAGAAACTGGGAGGCTGATTCCATGCTGCTTTCCCTTGAAGAATTCCGCGCCTTTACGCCGACCAAGGACACCTACGCCCTGTTCGGCTGGCCGCTCGGCCACACGATGAGCCCCGAGCTGCACGCGCAGCTGTTTGCGGCCTCCGGGCAACAGGCAGAGTACATCGGCGTTGCCGTTCCGCCCGAACAGCTTGAGGAGGCCTTTGCCCTTGCCAAGCAAAAGCTGCGCGGCATCAACTGCACGATTCCGCACAAAAAGGCCGTTATCCCGCTGCTTGACGAGGTGGATACGGCCGCGCGCGATCTTCATTCGGTCAACACCGTCGCGTTTCGGGATGGCAAGGCGATTGGCTACAACACTGACATTCTCGGCTTTGCCGAGTCGCTCAAGAAGGACGGCGTGACGCTTGAGGGCAAAAAGGTTCTGCTGCTCGGCTATGGCGGCGCAGCCGCGGTCATGGCGTACCACTGTCTGTCCGAGGGCGCATCGCTTACCATCACCGGGCGTAATCTGGACAAGGCTGTCGCCCTGCAACAGCAGCTGTCCGCAGCACTGCCCCGCGCCAAGATTGCGGTATTTAGCCGCCGTCACATTCCGCGCGATATCCAGATTGTTTTAAATTCCACGCCTCTCGGCATGTTTCCTAAGGAAACCACATCTCCCCTGCATTTTCTTCCACACAAGACAGAATATGTATTCGATGCGATTTACAACCCGCCTGTCACCGCGACCATGAAGCTTGCCAACCCCAAGAAAATCAAAACGCGTGACGGTCTGTACATGCTGGTCATGCAGGCGGCGCACGCGCAGACAATTTGGTCGGGCGCGGCCTTTACACCGCAGTCCTGCGACAGTATTCTGCGTCGGCTCTATGGTAAAATGGCGGTCAAGCGCCTGCATGATAAGTATGGCAAACAGAACATCGTGCTGTGCGGCTTTATGGGCAGCGGCAAGACGACAATCGGCCGCAAGCTTGCCCGCCTGACCGGCCTTACCTTTGTAGATGCCGATCAGTATCTGGAGGCCAAGGAGGAAACAAAAATCCCGGACATTTTCGCCGCACATGGTGAAGCCTATTTCCGAGACAAGGAAACCCAGTACATTAAGGAGCTCTGCCGGCAGGAAGGCCTCGTGCTGTCGCTCGGCGGCGGCGCGGTGCTGCGCGACGAGAACGTTGCAGCCATCCGCGAGACCGGCTTTTTAATTCATCTGGACACGCCTTATTACCGCATTTTGAAAAACCTGTCCTATTCGGACAGCCGCCCCCTGCTCAACAAACCCGACAAGCAGGCCGAAACGCGCCGTCTTTATAATGCGCGCAAGGGTCTGTACCACCGCGTATCCGATGTTTCGGTGCGCAGTCCCAAAATCTCCGAGGTTTTGGAGAAGGTCGTCAAGAGCATCTGAGAAATCGAGGTTCTGCATGAAATTCCTGAGCAAAAAATCCATACGCGCAGTCTCGTCTGCGCTCGTCGTCTGCCAGCTTATCTCGGCAGGCGCGGGCGCGGCGTTTGACAGCGCGTTTTCCTATTCTTACCCGGTCGGTGAAGGCACAACCTACACCCGTGTTGAGGGCAAGAACAGTGCCGGCCTGCAAAAGGCCAATATTTTGACCTATGCACCGAATACGACTGTCACGCCGCGTATTGTTTACGCCAGCGAACAGCTATACGGCGCAAAGGCCACCATTATGAACGCCGCAAAGTATATGACGAATAAAAACCTCAAGGTAATCGGCGGTGTGAACGCTGACTTTTTCGTCATGTCGAGCGGTATCCCAATCGGCCTGGTCATCGATGAAGGCGAACTCATTTCGTCCGATGCATGGCAGTACGCGGTCGGCTTCAAACCGGACGGCACCGCCGTCACCGGACGGCCGACCATGAGCATGAAGATCGCCGGTACAACCGGCACGGTTTCGGTCGCCTATTTTAACAAGACCCGCACGACGGCAGGCATCTACCTGCTCGACCGCAATTATGACTCCTCGACTCATTTTTCCGCGAACGGTCGAAACATCATCCTCGAGCGCATCGATGATACACCGGTTACCGTAGGCGGAACGGTTAAAATGAAGGTCATTAACAAGGGAACAGGCGCAAGCCCGCTTACCATCACCGAGAATCAGATGGTGCTGACCCAGTCGGACGGCGCCAAGGGTGACTGGATTGACTTTGCAGTCGGCGAAGAGGTAACGCTTACGGTTCAGGCAGCCGACAGCGCGTGGCGTGATGTCGATTACGCAGTCGGCGGCAAGCTGCTGCTTGATAACGGCACAGTCACCACCTCAGGCATTGACGCTGCTTCCAGCAAAACCGCCCGCAGCGCGATCGGTGTAAAAGCAGACGGCACGATTATCCTCTACGAAGTTGACGGCCTGCAGTCGACGCACAGCGCCGGTCTGACAGCGGCTGAGCTAGGAAACGAGCTGAAGGCGCTCGGCTGCGTCAGTGCCATCTGTCTCGACGGCGGCGGCTCGTCCGCCATGGCGCTTCGTCAGCCCGGCAGCAGTGATGTTTCGCTCATCACCAAGCCGTCGGACGTCTCTCAGCGCTCGTGCGCCAACTACATTTTCCTCATCAACAACGCGCCTTCGGACGGCGTGACCGCACATGCGATTCTCACACCGAGTTATCGCTATCTGCTGCCCGGTGCATCGACCTGGTTCTCCGTGAAGGGTGCGGATTCTTCCTACGGTCCTGCCGAAGCGCCGACCGATTTGTCCTATACCGTCAGCGGCGATTTGGGCACGGTCAGCGGACAGACATTTACCGCAGGCAGCAACACCGGCAGTGCGACCATCAAGGCGTCAAGTGGCTCGGTCAGCGGTGAGATGACGGTGTCTGTCACCGAAGATGTCAACTCCATCGCGCTGTCCAGCGGCAGCAACAGCATCAGTTCGGTATCGCTTGACCCGGGTAAGTCGATTGACCTGGACGCAACCGCCTATCATCAGGGCACCAAAATGTCCGCAACCGACGATCTGTTCACATGGTCTGTTTCGGGTGCAGTGGGCACACTGGACAAAAACGGCGTCTTTCAGGCGGGCGAAAACATGGCTTCGGGCACGCTGACCTGTGCTTACGGCGCAACAAAAAAGACGATTAACGTATCTGTCGGCATGGGTGACGCACAGCAGTCGTCCAAAATCGCCGATTTTGAATCCGCGCAGCCTTGCACCGCAACGGATGGTGTGACCCTGTCTACGGTCAGCGACTACACGCTCGTGGGATACGGTGCGCGTTCGCTCAAGGCCGCTTACGACGGCACGAAGGTTGCGACTGCCACAATCCATCTGCCGGAGACCGACGTTTCCGAGATGAAGTATCTGTCGCTCTCTGCTCGTTCGGCGGGCACGATGTCCAATCTGACCGCTGTTTTTGCGGATGAGAACGGCGAAGAGTTGACCGCTCCCCTCTCCGCTGCGACGACGACCTCGTGGCGGCACCTGACGACGGCTGTGCCTGAGGGTGCGGCGAAGCTGGTCGGTATCCGTGTGCAGAAATCCGGCACGGGCGCGGCGAATTCGGCACTGTACCTCGATCAGATATTTGTCTCCGCACATCATGCGGTCACCAATACCGATGCCCCGGCACTGACACTCGCGAAGAATGCATTGACCGTCAGCGCGGGTGCTTCGGCCACCGTTACCGGCACGGCCACCATGGAAAGCGGCAAGTATCCGGTGCGGGCGGGCAACATCACCGTCAAGGTAGACGGCAAGACCGTCACCGGTGCGGCAAAGATGAGTGGCTCGGCCTTGACGGTCACCACAGGTGCGCTCTCCGCAGGCACGCATTGTATCACCATTGATGCGACCGACGACGCAGGCAACCGCACCCGCAAAAGCGTGACCGTCACAGCGGGCAACGCGTCCAGTCCTTTTTCCGACACCGCTTCGCACTGGGCAGGCGGCTACGCTTCTCTGCTGAATACGACCGGCATTATGAAGGGCGAAACACAGGACGGCAAGACTTATTTCAGCCCTGACCGCAATCTGCGGCGTATGGAATTTGCCGTCACCATGGCACGCGTGCTCGGTCTGGATACTTCGTACACCGGCAAGCTTGACTTTGCGGACGATGCCTCCATTCCCTCCTGGGCACGCGGCGCGGTTTATGCTGTGTCTAAGGCCGGCATCATGAACGGTCAGAAATCGGGCGACAAAGTTTACTTCGCCCCGAGCGCCGACATGATCCGCGCTGAGGTGATGACCGTAATCGGCCGCAGCCTGCCGCGTGGTTTTGCGGCGGCTTCGCTCAGCTATACGGATGCTTCTTCGGTGCCCTCCTGGGCGACCGAGCAGGTCAAGACCTGCGTTTCCGCCGGCATCATCGGCGGCTATGCAGATAATACACTCAAACCGCTCGGCAATATCACGCGCGGTGAGATTGCGAAAATTCTTGCCCTTCTGTAACATAAAAAAGAACACCTGCCTCATTGCAGGTGTTCTTTTTTATACGCAGAACCCGCCTGTCACAGCGAGCGTTTGGCCGGTAACAAAGGATGCTTTGTCGGAGCAGAGATAAACAATACTCTGCGCCACCTCCTCCGCCTTGCCGGTGCGGCCGAGGGGTGTTTCATCAGCCAGCTGCCGCATCGTTTCGTCAGAATGTGCCGCATTCATGTCGGTGTCAATCACACCGGGAGCGACACAGTTGACGCGAATACCCGATGGGCCAAGCTCCTGCGCCAGCGACTTCGTTAAACCAATCAGCGCGGCCTTGGACGCGGCGTAATGGCTTTCGCAGGATGCCCCTGTTACGCCCCACACCGAGGATACGGTGACAATACTTCCCGCCTTCTGGTGTACAAAATCCGGCAGAGCACTCTGCATGGCATAGACGGCACTCATTAGATTTGCATTCAGCATGTTGTTCCAGTCCGTGTCGGTCAGGTCACAAAACATCTTTTGCTGCGCAATACCAACGTTGCACACCAGTGCGTCTGGGCGACCAAAGGTCTGCCGTGCGAGGTCAAAGCAGCGCTCCACGTCGGCTTTTACCGTCATATCACCCTGCAGGGCAAACACGTGAGCATGCTCCTCTGTTAGCCGCTGAGCATGCTCAGCACTGCTGCGATAGGTGAACGCCACCTGCCAGCCTTCCGCCGCAAAGGCACGCACACAGGCGGCGCCAATGCCGCGCGAGCCGCCTGTAATCCATACTGTTTTCATAAACTCCTCCGAAACAAAGAGGGACAGCGCGAAGCTGTCCCCTTTTTATGCTGTTTAAATCAGATGGCAACCGTCTGCTCGGCCTGGAACAAATCCTGCTCCAAATCCTTCTTGCGCGACAGGCCTTCCTCAATATCGAGATCGGTGACACGGTTGTCGTCAAACACGATAACGCGGTTGGTTTTACCAGACTCCAACGCCATAACCGACTCATATCCCATGCGAGTCGCCATCACGCGGTCACGCGCCGTGGGCGAACCGCCGCGCTGGATATGTCCCAGAATGGTGACACGGGTATCCAGACCGGTCGACTCATGAATACGGTCAGCCACGTCCTGTGCTGCGCCATAGCCCTCTGCCACAATGATAATATGGTGATTACGGCCCTTGATGCGGCCGGTGCGCATTTTCTCAATCACGTCAACGTCAAAGTTGATCTCACGCTCGGGCAGCAAAATCGCTGTCGCGCCGACTGCGCAGCCGACATGCAGCGCCAGATGTCCAGCTCTGCGGCCCATGACCTCTACCACGGAGCAGCGCTCGTGAGACTGCATCGTGTCGCGCAGCTTATCGATGCATTCAATCGCGGTATTGCAGGCAGTGTCAAAGCCGATTGTATAGTCGGTGCACACAATATCGTTGTCAATCGTTCCGGGTACGCCGATGCACGGCACGCCCATGTGGGAAAGTGCCTGTGCGCCGCGAAACGTACCATCGCCGCCGCAGCAAATCAGGCCGTCGATGCCAAGATACTTGCAGGTGTCCGCCGCCTTCTGCAGGCCTTCCTCGGTCATCATCTCCTTGCAGCGTGCAGTGTAAAGCATGGTACCGCCCTTGCGGATAATGCCATCCACACTGCGGGAACCCATCTCGATGATGTCGCCGTTAATCAGACCGCTGTAACCGCGGCGAATGCCAAGCACCGAAATATCATGCGCAGACGCGGTGCGTACCACCGCACGGATCAGCGCATTCATGCCGGGCGCATCACCGCCGCTGGTCAACACACCGATTCTGCGAATTTGCTTGTCCATAATGATCCTCCCTAATGTCCCAATATATCAACAAAAAAACCAAATCTCTGATTCTATTATAGCATTTTTCTTGTTCAATAGTAAAGTGCTATTTTACAACTACATTGGGTTCGCCCAGAACCTCGCGCAGCCGTTCCAGCAACGCAATATCCGCACGGCACCAAAGGGTGCGCGGCGCAAGCATCCGCTTGCCTGTGTCCGCCGGACAGAATACCACCGGCATATCACCGCTTTGCATCGAAAGCAGGCGCTTGGCTTCACTGCTGACTTCATCGCGCATGTCCGGCACGCGCAGATACAGCTTCTGCTGAGACAGTCCGGCCGCCTGTTGGTCGGTATAAACGGACTTCCGCGGGTGTTCATGATCCATCATGCTGTTCACCGCCGCCTCAGTCAGCGGCTGCGCTTCATTGAGCAGCACTTTGGGTGCCTCATCTTCGCGCGCGTCGATTTTACCGGTCAGCAGTACCGCACTGTCTTCCGTCAGATAAGAGCCACACTGCTGCAGGGAACGCGGAAAAACGACCAATTCAATTGGCGCCGACTCATCCTCCACCGTGACGTAGGCCATCATTGAACCGTTCTTCGTGGATTTCAGCCGCACCGCCGTAATGACACAGGCCAGCCGAACCGTCATGCCGTCCTTATAGATCGGGGCTGCGCTTTCACCGGACAAATCGTCGATAATGGCGCGAATTGACGCGGCACTCGCCTTTCGGGAGATTTCCCGGTATTCATCCATCGGGTGACCGGACAGGTACAAGCCTGTTGTTTCTTTTTCCATCGAAAGCAGCTCGCGCTTGCTCAGCTCCGGAATGTTCGGCAGTGCGATTTCGCTGTCCTGCACTTCCTGATTGCCCATGCCGAACAAATCCATCTGTCCCTCGATATTCCGTTTCCGGCTTTGTGAGACAGCGTCGACCACCAGACCTGCAATCTTAAGCAGTTGACTGCGCCGATACCCCAGCGAATCAAACGCGCCCGCCTTGATTAGATTTTCCAGTGCCCGCCGATTGAGTTCCCGGTCAAACATTCGCTCGCAAAACTGCTGAAACGAATGGAATGAACCGTTCTGCTCCCGCTCGTCAACCAACTGCTTCATAAAGCCGCGTCCAACGCCCTTAACAGCTGCCAGTCCGAACCGAATGTCATTCCCTGCAACTGAAAACCCGTCGAAGGACTCATTGACATCAGGCGGCAGCACCGAGATGCCCATTTCCCGTGCGGCTTGAATATACTCGGAAATTTTGTCTGACGAATCGAGCACCGAGGTCAGTAATGCCGCCATATATTCGCGCGGATAATGGCACTTGAGGTATGCCGTGCGGTAAGATACGACCGCATAGCAGACCGCATGTGCCTTATTAAAGGCGTAATTGGCAAAATCCATGATTTCGTCGAAGATGGAGGCCGCAATCGCTTCGGGAACGCCGCGCTTGACCGCGCCGTCAATCCCCTCCGTCTCGTTGCCATGAATGAAGCTGATGCGCTCTTTTTCCAGCTCCTTCATCTTCTTTTTACTCATTGCGCGGCGCACCATGTCCGCCTTACCGAGCGAGTAGCCTGCAAGCTTACGGAAAACCTCCATAACCTGTTCCTGATAGACCATACAGCCGTAGGTGACCGAAAGAATGGGCTCGAGCAGCGGATGCTTATAAGTGACCTTTTCAGGATGATGCTTACACTCAATATAGCGCGGGATGGACTGCATCGGCCCGGGTCGGTACAGCGCAACGACCGCCGTAATATCTTCAATCGACTGCGGACGCAGACCTGTGACGACGTTTGTGATGCCCGCCGATTCCAACTGGAACACACCCATCGTTGAACCGCGGCCGAGCATTGCATAGGTTTGCTCATCCTCCATCGAGACGGTTTCCATATTGAAATCCGGTGTATGGCGGCGAATCATTTTCTCCGCATCCGCGATAACGGTCAGGTTGCGCAGTCCCAGAAAATCCATTTTGAGCAGCCCGAGCTCCTCAATCGTTGTCATCGGGAACTGGGTGACCATCTGGTCATCGTTGCGGGAAAGGGGCACATAGGTATCAACCGGATTTTTCGTGATGACCACGCCTGCGGCGTGTGTTGATGCGTGCCGCGGCATACCCTCGAGCGCGCGAGCCGTGTCAATCAGCTCCCGTGTCTGCGGGTTTTCGTCATACATTTTTTTCAGTTCCGGATTGACCGACACGGCTTTGCTAATTGTGATATGCAGTTCGTTAGGCACTTGCTTGGCGACCGCATCCACATCGTTATACGGAATATTCAGCGCGCGGCCGACATCACGAATCGCACCGCGCGCCGCCATCGTACCAAAAGTGACAATCTGCGCCACGCGATCCTTACCGTACTTCTCCGTGACGTACTGAATGACCTCAGGACGGCGCACGTAGCAGAAATCGATATCGATATCGGGCATGGAAACGCGTTCCGGGTTTAGAAAACGTTCAAAGTAGAGCGAATAATGAATTGGGTCGAGGTCGGTGATGCCAAGGCAGTAGGACACAATCGAACCCGCCGCAGAGCCGCGCCCAGGGCCGACCGGAATATCATTTTTCTTGGCATATCCAATAAAGTCAGAGACAATCAAAAAGTAATCGACAAATCCCATCTTTGCAATCATGTCGATTTCATACTGCAAGCGCTCGCGGTTGGTGCCGTCGTCATTCGGATAACGTTCGGCAAAACCCTCCTCGCACAGCTTTTGCAAATACGCAAGCGAGGTATAGCCGGCGGGCACATCAAATTCGGGCAGGTGATATGTTCCAAATTCAAACTCCACCTGACACCGCTCGGCGATTTTGACGGTGTTCGCCAGTGCCTCCGGATGTCCGGGGAACAGAGCGGCGATTTCATCTGCGTCCTTGATGTAAAATTCCTCGGTCTCAAACTTCATACGGGTCGGATCGTCAACCGTCTTCCCCATTTGAATCGACATCAGCACATCCTGCAGCTTTGCATCCTTCCGCGTGAGATAGTGCGCGTCATTCGTTGCGACTAGACCGATATTCAGCTCCTCTGCGAGCTTGAACAGGCCTTGGTTAACACGCTGCTGCGCTTCGATGCCGTGATCCTGCACTTCCAGATAAAAGTGCTCCCGATCGAAAATATCAAGAAACTGCTCGCACAGTTCGTACGCGCCGTCCATATCTCCATTATTGAGCGCCCGCGGAATCGCGCCCGCGAGACAGGCCGACAGGCAAATCAGCCCCTCACTATGCTGACGCAGCAGCTCCATATCGATACGCGGCTTCATATAAAATCCCTCAGCAAAGCCAAGGCTGACCATGTGGATTAGGTTGCGGTAGCCAGTCATGTTTTCACAGAGCAGAATCAGATGGCTGTGCCACTCGTTATTCACATAGCTGCGCTCAAAGCGAGAACGCGGCGCTACGTATACCTCACACCCGATAATCGGATGCAGGCCCTTGGCCTTACAGGCCTTATAAAAATCAATTACGCCGTACATCACACCGTGGTCGGTCAGCGCGATTGCCGTCTGTCCCAGCTCGGCGACGCGATCGACCAGACCCTCAATGCGGCAGGCGCCGTCGAGCAGACTGTATTCACTATGTACATGTAGATGAACAAAGGGTTCCATAATGCTTATTGCGCCTCCTTTTGGGCGAGTTCAGTGATTTTGCGAAGCCGGTGACTCAGACCGGGCTTGGAAATCGGCGGGTCAAATCGCGCGGCAAGCTCGGCCAGACTATCGGTCGGGTAGGCAAGGCGCAGCTGCACGGTTTCCCGCAGCTTGTCCGGAAAAAAGGTGTCACCCCGCCGTGCAAGTGCCGCCTGAATCGCTGCAATCTGCCGCGCCGACGCATCGGTCGCCTTGACGAGATTTGCCGTTTCGCAATTCACCTGTCGGTTAATCGTATTTCGAATATTTTTTTCGACCTTTGCCTCCATCAGCTCCAGCGCGGCGCGAGGTGCACCGATCAGCGTCAGAAAATCCTCAACGCGGGTGCTGTCTTTGAAGTACAGCACGTGGCTGTTCTGCCGCACGGTTAGCTTTGGAGAAAGCTGCAAATCAAGCATCAGACTCATCACCTCGCCACTCAGGCTTTGGTGCGCGGTCTTGATTTCCAGATGACTCTTTTTGTCTGGTCCTGCCACCGTTCCGGCCGGCAGAAACACGCCGCGCAGAAATGCTACGGCACAGCAGTCGTTTTCGAGCACATTTCGGTTCAGATGATAGGTCACATGGCTTTTATAATCATAACCCAGCCGGTCAAAAATACGGCGCAGCGCAGCCTCCTCCGTCAGGCAGAACTGAAATTTGCGCCCGATGCGCTGCGGCTGCGTGTCCACGCTGAACGCGCGGAACAGCATGGTACGGATACGACGGGCGATTGCTTCATTCTCGGTTGCAAAACGAATCTCCCGATGGGTAAATACCGTGGCATACAGCAGCACACCGTAAAGCTCCGCACGGATACAGCAGGGGCGCGTTAGTGGGACATGGCTCAATTCGGTCTTTACTTGTGCGGAAAAGGACATGAAAACGCTCCTTCTATTTGTTTCAGCGCTGATAATCGCGGTGCATGGTCACAACACCATATTCTTTGCCTCGCAGGTGCGAACTCAGCGCTTCGGTGATGGCCACCGAGCGATGCTTACCGCCCGTGCAGCCAATACCGATGACGACATTCGCCTTACCCTCCGACACATAACACGGAAGCAGAAAATCAATCAGCGAGGTCAGATGGCTCATCAGCGCATCGGCCGTGCCGCCGCGGAACACGTAGTCCCGCACATCGGGATCGGTGCCGTTTTTCTCACGCAGGCTCATTTCATAATAAGGGTTGGGCAGGAATCGCACGTCAAACACCAAATCGGCATCCGGCGGAATCCCGTATTTAAATCCAAAGGACTGCACGATAACCTCGAGCCGCCCCAAATTATCCGTGCCGGAAAAGAGGTTCAGCAGTCGTTCCCGCAACCCCGCGGCCGACAGCGAAGTGGTATCCACGACAAAATCCGCCCGGCTGCGCAACGCAGAAAGCAGCTGCCGCTCCTTTTCGATTGCGGCAGTCATGCTCTCTCCCCGTTCCATCAGCGGATGCTTGCGGCGCGTTTCTTTAAAGCGGCGAATGAGCGTCGGCGAATCCGTGTCCAGAAACAGGATGCGATAATCGCATCCCATATTTTTAATCGAATCCAACGAATCAAACAGCTGCTGAAAATCGCCGCCCGCGCGCACATCGGTCACCAGCGCGACACGCTCGTACCGTTCTGTCGCCGCCAGGCAGATTTCAGCAAAACGAGGAATCAGTGCAATCGGCAGATTGTCGACGCAGTAGTACCCCAAATCCTCCAGCGTGGCGACCGCACGGCTCTTTCCCGCGCCTGACATCCCCGAAACAATTAAAAAATACATGCTTTCCTCTGCTTTCTGTTTATCTAATGATGCGGACTTCGCATTCCAATTCTACGCCAAACTTCTCGTGCACGCGCTGTTGGACCGTTTCAATCAGCCGCAGCATATCATCACACGTCGCCCCACCGCGGTTAATCAGAAAGCCCGCATGCTTCTCCGATACCTGCGCCGCGCCGACGGCAAATCCCTTGAGACCGCATTCTTCAATCATTTGACCTGCAAAATGCCCTTGAGGCCGCTTGAAGGTTGAGCCTGCGCTTGGAAAGTTCAGTGGCTGTTTTGTACGGCGGCGCTGCGCAAAATCGTTCATTTTACTCAGAATTTCCGTCGGATCACCCGCTTGCAGTTTGAGTTCACTGCGCAGCACAATCCAATCGGGCTGTTCCCGAAAGATGCTGCTGCGATAGTCAAACCGATGCGCTTCGCCCTCCAGCAGATGCAGCTCACCCGCGGCATCCAGATACTCGGTCTGCTGAACGATTGCCTGCATCTGACCGTCATATGCGCCCGCGTTCATGAATACCGCGCCGCCCAGACTGCCCGGAATGCCGCCTGCAAATTCTGCACCGGTCAATCCCGCGTGCTGTGCGCACCGTGCCACACGGGACAGCAGCGCACCTGCCTCGGCAATCACCTTGTCCCCATCAATGTGCACCTCGTCCAAGCCTGTGGTGCACACAACCGCACTGCGCACACCGGCATCCGCCACCAGCATGTTTGAGCCGTTGCCTAGCATCAGGTACGGTAACTCCCGCTCGCGCAGACAGGCAATCGTGTACCGCAGACCTTCCTGCGTTTTGGGACTGATGAACACATCCGCCGGCCCACCGATCGCAAACGTCGTATGCTGTGCCATGCACTCATTTTCCCGCACTTCTATCTCGTGCGCCGCCTGCTGCAGCGCCAAAATCAAATCATGGTATTGTTCCATTGTTCTCCTCCGCAAGTCCAAAGGACGTATGCTATTATTATACCAAATCGCATGGCACTCTGCAATCAAAGCGCAAAAAAACAGCCGCAGGTCCAAGAAAACCCAACGGCTGTATATTTTTGAATCAATGCACCCAAACCTGCTCATTTTCGCCCTTACGCGGACGGCCAATCAGCAGCTTAATCGCATCCTGCGCCGAAGCGCCGCGATACAGCACGTCATACATCGCATCAACAATCGGCATGGAAACGCCCTGCTGCTGTGCAAGGTGATAGCCGGCCTCGGTGGCGTAATAGCCTTCTACTGTTGCGCCAACTTCGCGCATGGCTTCTTCCGCGGTCTTGCCCTGTCCAATCAGGATGCCTGCCCGACGATTACGAGAATGCATCGAGCAGCAGGTTACGATCAAGTCACCTACGCCGGAAAGACCTGCGAACGTCTCCTGATGTGCGCCAAGCTTGACGCCCAGACGCGCAATCTCAGTCAATCCGCGGGTCATGAACGCGGCCTTCGAATTATCGCCCAATCCCAGACCATCGGAGATGCCCGCGCCGAGTGCGATAATGTTCTTGAACGCGCCGCCCAGCTCTGCACCGACAATATCGGCCGAGGTGTAAACGCGGAAAAAGTTTTCATTCATGAAGGCGGCCTGCACCAACTCCGCCGCATCCCTGCTGGCCGAAGCCGCAACAATTGCGGTCGGAATGCCGCGTGCCACTTCCTCGGCATGTGTCGGCCCGGTCAGTGCGACAACAGGGTTTTTGCCCTGCATCTCGCGCTCAATGGTCTCGGAAAAGCGGCAGTAGCCGTGCTTGGAATCCAGTCCCTTGCCAACGTTTACAACAACCGTGCCCGCGGGTACAATTTCGGATAACTGCGCCGCAGTGGAGGCAACCGCAAAGCTCGGCACCGCCATCAGAACGATATCCGCATCCTTCGCGCCCGACATGTCGGTTGTGATTTCAATGTCCTCCGGAATCATTACGCCGGGCAGCAGCTTTTCATGGCAGCGCTTTTCACGCAGCATGTCGCACTCTGTCTGCAGATACGTCCACGAGCTCACCTGATGACCGTTGGTATGCAGCAAATTCGCCAATGCGATACCCCAACCGCCGGTGCCCAATACGAAAATCTTCATGTTTTGCCCTCTCTTTTCGTCTTGCTCTCATCTGTCTCAATGGTCTTTTTGCTCTTAAACGAGAACCTGTTCTCTGTTCCCGTCAGAATGCGGCCAATGTTTGCACGGTGCATAAAGATGACTGCTGCCGCCATGCCAAAGGCCATTGCCCTCAGCACCGGATCATGGTAAAAGAGATACGTTGTAATCGGAAAGCTGATTGCGCCCAGAATCGAGCCAAGCGACACCCAGCGCGTTAGAATGACCGATACGAAAAACAGACCGATTGCAATGCAGAACACGCGCCAGTCAAACAGCGCGAGCATTGTTGCGCCAACCAAGACGCCCTTGCCGCCGCGAAAGCCGAAATACAGTGGAAACATATGACCCAGAATGACAAAGATGCCGCCAATCAGTTTGCCGACCGGCCCGCCCAGCAACGCGCCAATCGCAACCGCAGCTGCGCCCTTTCCAATGTCACCCAACAGAACAAGCAGCGTTTTTTTGCCACCCATCGTGCGGTAGGAATTGGTCAGACCCGCATTGCCCGAGCCATAGTCGCGGATATCCTTACCTAACGTCAGCTTGCTTACAATGATGGCAAAACTCAGCGAACCGAGCAAATAGCCGCATATCGCGATAATGGCGAAGTTTGTTATAGTCATCTATTGTGTCACTCCCCGTATTGTCACTTTTCCTTATCGCCACGCTGACGCACGATCATGCGCACCGGCGTGCCCGTCAGGCCAAATACCTCACGCACCTGATTTTCCAGATAGCGCTGATACGAAAAATGGAACAGCCGCGCATCGTTGCAGAAGCAGACAAAGGTCGGCGGGCAGGTAGACGGCTGCGTCATATAGAAAATCTTCAGGCGGCGGCCTTTGTCCGTTGGCGGCTGCACACGTGCGGTCGCATCCGCCAGAATCGAGTTGAGCTGACCGGTCGGAATACGCATGTGGTTTTGCTCGTACACATCCTTAACCAGCTCAAACAGCTTGTCAACACGCTGACCGGTCTGCGCCGAAATGAACAACACAGGGGCATACGGCATATAAGCCAATCCCTCACGCACGCGGAGCGTGTACTCCTGCATGGTTTTTCCGTCCTTTTCCACCAAATCCCACTTGTTGACCACAATGATACTGGCCTTGCCTGCATTGTGCGCCTCGCCGGCGACCTTGGTGTCCTGCTCGGTCACGCCCTCGGTCGCGTCAATCATGATGACACAGACATCGGAACGCTCCACTGCGAGCAGCGAACGCATGACCGAATACTTTTCAATTTTCTCATCCACCTTGCTCTTCTTGCGGATACCCGCCGTGTCGATGAAGGTAAATTTACCGTGCGCGTTGTCAAGCTCGGCATCCACACTGTCTCGCGTCGTGCCGGCGATATTGGAGACAATGACGCGCTCCTCACCCAATACGCGGTTGAGCAGACTCGACTTGCCGACGTTCGGCTTGCCAATCAGCGCCACGCGGATCCGCTCATCGTCCTGTTCCCCATCCTCTTCGGGCGGGAAATAATCGTAGCACACATCAAGCAAATCGCCCACGCCGTAACCATGCAGCGCGGAAATGCCCCACGGCTCGCCCAGACCGAGGTTGTAAAATTCATAGAATTCGGCCTCTGGCTGACCGGGTCGGTCGCACTTGTTGACCGCCAGCACAATCGGCTTGCCGGAACGCTGCAGCATAGCAGCCACGTCCTGATCGGCCGCAGTGATGCCGGTACGCAAATCAGTGATAAAGATGATCACATCAGCATTAGAAATCGCCGTTTCCGCCTGAAAACGCATGAATTTCAGAATTTCATTGTCATTTGACGGCTCGATACCGCCGGTGTCAACCACCGTGAAATCACGGCCGCGCCAGTCGCTGTCTGCATACAGACGGTCACGGGTTACGCCGGGTGTATCCTCTACAATCGACAGGCGCTTGCCTGCCAGTCGGTTAAAAAGCTGACTTTTGCCTACGTTGGGTCGTCCAACGATAGCAACAATGGGTTTTGACATAAAAGTTACCTCCTTTTCGGGGGTCAGTCCTCGAATATCTTACAGAGCAGATCGGCGCCGTCTATCTCAACGGGCACAATCGGCACACCGAGTTCGACCGATACCTGCTGCGGCGTCATGTCGTCCAAGAAAACATCCCCGCCGTCGCGCAGCATATTGGCGGAGATCAGCACGCGCTCGCCCAGTTCTCGTCCCTTGAGCTGCTTTACCAAATCCTGTCCCGTCACAAGGCCGGCGACAGAGACCAGCTGCCCAAAGAAATCATTGCGAATCGCCACAACTTGTCCTCTTAAATTATCGCATTTTGCGGCCGCTTCGTCAAGCAAAAGCGCCAATGAGGGCGCGGCGGCCTGTCCGGTCGCAATGGTGAAGGGACGCGCGGTTCGACCCTTGTAATCAGGCAACGCGAGGCGGAACTCCTCCATAAAAAGCGGCAGCATGCCGATACCGTTTTCAAACTGCGTGAAATCCTCATAGTATTCGGTGTCCCGAAGCGGACGTCCCGCCTTGAGATACAGTTCATCTCCGCACCAAACCAACCGCGTGCCGAGCTCCTGCAGGCATTCGTCTGCAAAGGGTTCGACGATGTCGAGCACCTCGCCTGCGCTTTCAGACGTGGTCGGTTCGAGGGCATACAGGCCCTCACGATGGTTGGTCATACCGAACGGCACGACGGAAATCGTGCTGACCGCCGGATACAGCGCTTTAAGGTCACGAAGCGACCGGCGCAGCTCCTCGCCATCATTTAATCCCTTGCACACGACCAGCTGACAATTCATCGTGATGCCGCCTTCGGCAAAGCGGTTCATGATTTGCAGCGCCTCACCCGCCCGCTTGTTCTGCAGCATTTTGACACGCAGTTCGGGATTGGTCGTCTGCACCGAAATGTTGACAGGCGAAATGTGCATCCGCAGAATACGGTCGACATCCGCTTCGGACAGATTGGTCATGGAAATATAGTTTCCCATCAGAAAGGACATGCGCGCATCGTCATCCTTGACATATAGCGTCTCGCGCATCCCCTTGGGCAGCTGATCGATGAAACAGAACACGCATTTATTGGAACATTGCTTCATGCCATCCATCAAATAATGCTCAAACGTCAGCCCAAGCGGCTCTCCCTCGTGTTTGTGAACGGGAATGTCGCAGACCGCGCCGTCCTCGTCCTGTATCTTCAATACTAATTTTGCGTCATAAGAGTAAAATTTATAATCTAATACATCACGAATTGACGTACCATCAATTGAGAGCAATATTTGTCCCGCGCGCAGTCCCGCGCGGTCAGCCGGACTGTCTTGGTCGACCAATGTGATTTTTGACGCCATGCAAACGACCTCCTTTCCATAAAAAAAATGGAGAAAGCCAAGCGCTTTCTCCATTTTGCAAGCTTACGCTTCGGTCGATACGACCTCGCGGCCGTTGTAGTAGCCACAAGCCTTGCACATTCTGTGGGACAGCTTCATCTCGCCGCACTTAGGGCACTTGGTCATGCCGGGCAGAGAGAGCTTCCAGTGCGAGCTACGACGCTTGTCGCGGCGGGCTTTCGAAACTTTTCTCTTAGGTACTGCCATGGTGGATACACCTCCTACTCTTTCTTCTATTATCTTGCGAACGTAAAATTAGGACTGCTCGTCCCGATTGGAATCGAGCAGCGCGCGCAGCGCGGCAAAACGCGGATCCATTTGAC
The DNA here is from genome assembly GCF_951230135.1 of Butyricicoccus sp. Marseille-Q5471. Lineage (GTDB taxonomy): Bacteria > Bacillota > Clostridia > Oscillospirales > Butyricicoccaceae > Agathobaculum. The sequence continues at coordinate 49,579 of NZ_CATNVC010000014.1, forward strand.
GGCTTTCGCAGTCGCACTGGGTCACGTTTCGGTCAGCACCGCAATGGGGACAAAGACCCTTGCAGTCCTCCGCGCAGAGGTAGGTCATTTCCACCTGTAAAATAAGCGCCGGAACCAAAATATCAGCGGGGTCAACGCTGTCTTCAGTCAGCACGAAGAGATCTTCTTCCTCCTCGGCGGTTGGGTCGTCGGAAAGGATGGTGTCGGTTTCCGCAGTCAGCAGAATATCAAGCGGTTTGAGACAACGCGCACAGCACGTGGAATAAATCGTCTTGACCGTACCCTTCAGGCGCAGCACGCCGGAGTCGTTCGTCACTTCACCGGTTAGGTGCACCGGACTTTGGAATGGATGCGCTCCATAGAGCGCTTCACCGCTCAGGTCGATGGTTTCGGAAAACGGAACACTCGTGACCTTTGCACCGGTTAATTTTTTTAAATCAATCTTCATGTCAACCTCACATGGTACATGGTATAGTATACTATATCGAATCAGCGTTTGTCAACCAAAAAATGCGCAAAAACGCGTATTTTCTTTTGCAGAATTATGCGGTATACTGTTATTAGTATAGAATCAGCAAACGGAAGGAAAAACGCCTTGAAAGAATATCAAATCACAAAAAACGACAGCGGCCAACGGCTGAACAAGTTTCTCGAAAAGGCCGTTCCCCGCCTGTCCGGCGGTATGATGCACAAATATCTGCGTCTCAAGCGAATCAAAGTCAACGGCAAACGTGCAGAAGCCGCTTATAAGCTTACCGAAGGAGATGCCGTTCAGCTTTATCTGAACGACGAGTACTTTGACGATGTGCGCGAAGAAGAAGCATACCGATATATTATAACACCAAAACTCAATATCGTCTACGAGGATGCGCATATTTTGTTGGTGGATAAATCGCCCGGCATGGTGGTTCATGCCGACGAGCACGGCGATGCAAACACGCTGATTGCCAATATTCAGGCATATCTGTTTCAGTCCGGTGCATGGAAGCCGGATGACGCCGCCAGCTTCGCTCCCGCCCTGTGCAACCGAATTGACCGCAATACGGGCGGCATTGTCATTGCTGCAAAAACCGCGGAAGCGCTGCGCATCTTAAACGATAAAATTAAGGATCGGGAACTCGAAAAGAAATATCTCTGTGTTGTCCACGGCGCACCGCGTCCGGGGGCAGGAGAAATACAGAATTTTTTGCGGCGCGATGAGAAGAATAAGCAGGTCACCGTTCACGCGGCGCAAGTTCCCGGCAGCAAAACTGCGCATACGCGTTATCGCACGCTTGCCCGAAGCGGCGCACTATCGCTCGTCGAGTGCGAACTGCTGACCGGCCGCACCCATCAAATCCGTGCGCATATGGCATCCATCGGCTGTCCCCTGCTTGGTGACGGCAAGTATGGCAGCAACGAACAAAACCGCCCCTACCGTGAAAAGGGACAGGCGCTCTACTCTTATTCGCTTACCTTCCGCTTTGAAGAGGATGCAGGCGTACTGTCCTATTTAAATGATAAAACGTTTCTTGTGCGCAATATACCTTTTGTAACCAAGTATTTTCCGGGTTATACCTTTAAATAAGGGTTTCGTGGCTACGACGCGCCAATGCTCATCGCCATGTAAAAAGGCTTCCGGCAGCAATGCCGGAAGCCTTTTTCTTATGTATTGCTCGAGGGGAAATACGGCCGCAGCGTCCCTGCAACCGCACTGATCGGCATTGTCTGCAAAAGCAACTGCCCCGGTCCGGTAACCACAGTGTTGAACAGTCCCTCTCCGCCGAACAGAATATTCTTCACGCCCGGCACGGAAACGATATCAATCGAGCAGGTCTCGCTCATGGCTGCAACATAGCCGTTATCCACGACAATTTTTTGCCCCGGTGCTAACGTATATTCAACCGTATGCCCGTCAATCTCAATGAAGGCGGTTCCCTGCCCACTCAGGCGCTGCATAATGAACCCTTCTCCACCGAAAAAGCCTGCGCCAAGCTTCTTCTGAAAGAACACAGACATCTCAATCCCTGCCTCCGACGCCAGAAATGCAGCCTTCTGCACGACCATTCCGCGGCCCGGTGCGATATCCATCTTGCGAATCGTCCCTGGGAAACTGGATGCGAACGCAATCATGCCTGGACCGCCCTGCGCGGTGTAGCGATTCTGAAACAAGGCCTCCCCCGCAAACATACGACCCAGCGCTTTGCCAATTCCGCCGTTTGAGGTGGTCTCCATGCGCATGTTGGGACTCATCCAGCACATGGAGCCACGTTCGGTTATCATACTCTCGCCATTTTCCAGTTCGCAGATTACTACCGGCAATGTCTCGCCCTGAATACTATATTTCATGTCAGGTCATCCTTCCATTATGAGGCGGTTGTATCATCTGTACTGCTCGCCATGCTTGTATCAATTTTGTTATACACGACGCCCGGCTCCAGCGTCACGCCTTTGATTGCCGCAAGCTCGGATACGGTTACAAACGCATAGGTTTTATCCTCGCGCTTCTGCAGCTCGTCAATGGCAGCCAATACGCCATGCACGGTGGTGGGATACATATCATGCATCAGCACAATTGAACCGTCATGCACCATATTCAAAAGATTGGTTTTCACACTCTCTGCGTCACGTTTCTTCCAGTCGAGTGTATCAACATCCCAGTTGATAATCGGCAGACCCAGTTCCTTCATCACCGCACGCACATCGTCGTTCACCGCACCGCCGACCGGACGCATCACCGTGGGCTTTTGACCGCAGTACTGCTCAATCAGCGTGCTGTTTGAGTCCACCTCTTCACGAATGCCGTCTGCCGTCAGGCCGGTCAGTGTGCTGCTCGGATGATTCATCGTATGATTGCCGAGTTCATGCCCCTCTGCCAAATAACGCGCACAATGGGAATTGAAATCTTTCAGACGGTATCCGCACATGAAGAACGTCGCATGCACGCCGCGCTCCTTCAATCCATCAAGCAGCTCCACGGTCAGCCCATTTGAGAAATCCTTAGTCTTGCCGGTCGGTCCGTCGTCAAAGGTCAGCGCTACATAGACGTCGGCCTCCGGCACGTTTACCTCTACCGCTGTGCTCAGCTTGCTGCTAAAAGAAATCAAATAGGCTTTTTGGCTATCAAATCCATCCAGCGACTGTGAAGTATATGCAAACGCTCCTTCACCCAAATCGCTGTAGGTTTTCCCAATCATCGCACCAAACAGCTGTGCCGACACATAAAATCTATTCTTATCGGTGTCTCTATATGCCGAAATGCCGTCACCCTTTATGTGCTTTTTGGAAACCGTAGCCTTGCCGTCTTCCGTTACAGTAGATTCCAAATCCTGATATTGCACCGTCCACTTGGTCTTGCCGTCATACTCAGCCTTGCCGCCAAGCGTCGCCATTGCAGCTTCCAGCGGCACATAACGCACATTCTCGACCTCAATAACCGAATTCGTCTTTTTGTTCTGATCCTTCATTGACTCAGACTTGTCGTTCATGTACAGCTTATCCGAATCCACGCGCATCAGCACGCTGCCATCCATCAACTGCTGACGAGATGGGCCGAGCACTGTCAGTGCCTCTACTGCCGCGGCCTTCACCGCATCCTCAGTCAAATCCTTTTTGGATTTAGAAACAACAATCATATGCCCTTGTTCCGGGCCTACGAAGCCGACTTTCCATGAAAACGCTTCACAAATATCGCGAACAGGCACATAAGTCGTGCCGTCTACCATGACGGGCGCCGTCGACATTTCTTTTGATTCATCATTGATGCGCAGCGTCTTGCTTCCAACCTGCACACGAATCGTATTCTTTTTCTGTTTAATCTGTACTGTTTTTGTGACCTGTTCCCAGCCCACCTGATCATCCGCAATCCCCAGGCCCTGGCTCAGTGTGCGCAACGGAATCACCGTGCTGCCGCTTTGGTCGATAAACGGCGCCGCGCCCCCCAGATCGACAATTTCCTTGCCAATCAACGCTTTGCTGTTATATACCTGAAAAACTGCTTGATTAGCTGTGCCAACAGAACCACCGATCACGCTTTTTACCACTTTAATCCCAACAGGGATCGCCAACACGATCAAAAGTATCAGTGCAGCCAAGACGCCATAATGACTGTTGCGGCGTCTGCGGCGGCGTCTGTACCTTGATTGATATGCCATTTGTCACTCATCCTTCCGTCCATACCTTTATATTACGTTTTACATTATAGCACATGCGTGCAGCAATTGGGTTACAATCCCATTACTGCTTACGCAAACAGATCGTCATCTAAAATCTGCGCCCCCACGCCGAGCAGATGCGGTCCGGTATATGCGCCAAGTGTACTGCCAATATCGGCCTCGACCAGATTTTCATAATCCGGCATCGTTTTTTGTACGAGAGCGCGCAGCTCTTTCAATTCATCCGGCGAATTGCCGTGCGCCAATGCCAGATTAAACCGCACGCCGCGTGGTATTTTCTGTGCAATCAGGTGCACCAGTTTTTCCATCGCCTGCTTGCGCCCGCGCACCTTCGCCACATTGATGAGCTCCCCATCCTGCGCGAAGGAGAGAATCGGCTTGATTTGCAACAATGTTCCGGCAACTGCAGTGGCCTTTCCGATGCGTCCGCCCTTTTGCAGGTACTCCAATGTATCAACGCAGAACATTGCCCATGTTCTGCGAATCAGGCGTGGCAGCGCACGCAGAATTTCAGGCCAAGAGCGCCCTTCCTCAATCCAGTGCGCCGCTTGCAGCACCGTCAAGCCGGTACCGAGAGAGCCACTGCAGGTATCAAAGGAGGCCACCTCAAGACCGACCGTCTGTTCACCAATCACGCGTACCATGTTGTACGTGCCGCTCAAAACGCCCGCTAAATTAATAGCCAGCACCTTGGTGTATCCGGCAGCACGAATGCGTGCAAAAGCCGCCTCGACCGTCGCGCCGTCCGGCAACGTCGTCTTCGGAATTTCAGTTTTCAGCCGGGCGTACACTTCGCTGGCCTGAATTTCCACGCCATCCGCATATTCGCCGTCCCGAAAGATCAGTTTGAGCGGCACTACGTGAATATCATACTTCTTCAAGAGGTGCGCGGGAACATCCGCGCAAGAGTCTGTTAAAATAGCAATTTTTTGTTGATTCATTTCATTCACCTAATCAAGATCCTCACCTGCACTCCAGTTAATCAACTGGGGTGGCATAGGGCGCTCTTCATTGGGATGCGCCACCTTACATCCAAAGAAATCATACCGCTGCCCGCAGCTGTCACACTGCCACGCCGTCGCTTCTTCCTCGTCCATGATGTAAATTTCTTCGCCACACTGACAGGTCAAAATCGTCATGTCTACGCTTCCTTTTTCATGCAGGGTTTCCCCTTGCTTACTAGCAGTAATAGTATATCACAGGAACGATAAAAAGTCGAATCACATTGCGAATTTGTATCTTAAACATTCTGAATTTTAGAGAATATCGGCTTTGAGTTTCCAGTTATTCAAGTTTTTCCTATATTATCAGGGACACGATGGGTTCTTCGTATATATGACTTCATTGGCAAAAGGAGCAGAAACGCCAAAATACCGCTTAAACAATCAAATGATTATCTAAGCGGTATTAAAATTGGAGCTGTTGATCAGGATTGAACTGACGACCTCATCCTTACCAAGGATGTACTCTACCGACTGAGCTACAACAGCATATTGGCGACCCGGATGGGACTTGAACCCACGGCCTCTAGCGTGACAGGCTAGCGCTCTAACCAACTGAGCTACCGGGCCTAATATGGCAGGGGCAGTAGGGATCGAACCCACGGCACGCGGTTTTGGAGACCGCTGCTCTACCAGCTGAGCTATACCCCTATGCAAAAAAGATGGTGGGCCTTCGGGGACTTGAACCCGGGACCGACCGGTTATGAGCCGGTTGCTCTAACCAACTGAGCTAAAGGCCCACAGTTGATAGATAGCACTTTGCCGCCACGAATTAAGGTGGCGGCAAAGCCTTATCAAATATGGCTCCTCAAGTTGGACTCGAACCAACGACCCTGCGGTTAACAGCCGCATGCTCTACCAACTGAGCTATTGAGGAATATCGGACGGATCAAAGAGATCCGTCAGTGTGCGCGACGAGTTATCTTCCCGGGCCGTCACCAGCCAAGTATTGTCACCGTAAATGAGCTTAACTACTGTGTTCGGAATGGGAACAGGTGTACCCTCATCACCATAGCCACGCACTATATTGA
>NZ_CATNVC010000015.1 GCF_951230135.1 Butyricicoccus sp. Marseille-Q5471
CGGCTGGCTTCATTTTACCAACTCCTCGGAGGTTGTGCAGTCTTGGCGAAAAACTGTGCACTTTATGTGTCGAAAAACTGTGCAGTTCTATTGGCTGAAAAGTGTGTACTTTATCTTACCATTTACATCTGGGCGCATTCATGGATTTGTTAGACTATGGTGAAGAAAAGTTTAACTCAAAGCGTCGAGCATTAATCAATGATTACTGGGAGTTGCGTAATGGCACAGCAGTGCGAGAAGTGCAAGTGTCGTAATTGCATAAAGTTGTGCTGTAAAAAGTATGCAATTGCGTATGGTTGCTATCGCTGTGTGAATTGTTTGATAGCTGATTCTCTGATTCTTGAAAAGCTTGAAAAACTAGAGCAGCGTGTTGATCAACCTAAGCGAAATCGGAAGCGTAATTAGACAAAACTATGAGGGGGATGGATAAATGCTGTTTGGACTAGATAAATAGGGATTATACTAATTATACAAAATAAATCAGCGTTTTGTGTTTGACTCGCGATTGCATAGAAAAAGACTAGGGTTGACCTAGTCTTTTTTATTTTGCGATTTTTCTTCTTTTACTATTGTGACACCGTAAAGCCAATTCATGTTTACATTGTAGAATTGCGAAAGTTTACCAAGAGTTTCCACATCTGGTTCAGTTCTTCCTATTTCGTATCCTGCAAAGGGCAAGTATGCGAAGGCTTGTCTGGCGGGTAGTATGGCGATGTGTTCGCTGATGTGTGCGGCGGGTGCTGCCGAGACTGAGGGTGCAACGACGGTGTCGGGTATTATCACTACTGAGGTCGCAAGTCTTAAGGCAGAGGTCCTGGTTGTTATCGCTGCTAGTCTTGTGTTCTTCGGTGCGAAGCTGCTCTGGAGCAAGTTCAAGGGTATGGCAAGATATGGGGCGGGGCATCCCCGCCCTGCTCCCTTTTAAGGGGGTTGTTTTATGAACAAGTACAATGAAGCCAGCAAAACGCATTCTGTGTGTTCTGTTGGCTTTTCTCATGGTCTTTACGGCTTGCTTCATGCCGATGGCAAAGGCGGCTGTTGTCGAGACTATTATAGCAAAGTATGGCGTGGAAATCTTGGCTACTATTCTTATCGGTAGTGGTATAGGTTTTGCATCTAGTGATAATGCACGGTCGGCAGCGGCAGGGTGCTATGAATGGATATCAACGAATGCGCCGGCTGCCTTTCAAGAATTAACGAAGTGGGCGGGTGTTATCACTGGCAATCCTGCAACGTTGTTGTCGACTAGTGTCGGTGTTAAGTTTTCGGAATCTTTTTGGGGTTCGATAGAAGGGGCGTTTTCTTCAATTGTTGATTCTGCCGGAAATATTGTAATGGGTAACGGTCAGGTTCTTAATAAGGCTGATGCAATTACGGCTGTTTTTTGCCCTGGTGCATTTACAACGTCTAGGGGTGATGTTTATACATTTTCGCGGTCGGATGTGCTGATTAATCAATATGGGTATATGTACATGACCATTTCTGCGTACAAGAATGGTGATTTTTTGCAAACATATAATAGTGTTACGCAGACTGCTATTGATAATCAATATAATCCGGTTGATTATGCTACGTGTAGTTTCTATCCATTTTATCGCCATGACGCTAATAATGCATGGCTGTTGTTTGGTTATAGCATATATGCGGACAAGGCTGATGGATTTTTGGGTATTTCTGGTTCTACATCGACTAATAACATGGCAATACCTTTGCAAGCTGAAGATTGGCCTTTGATGCTTGGGGATGCTGTTGCAATACCGCATACAGGTGATTTGCTCTATCCGTCTGACCATTCACTTGTTAAAATGCCTGATATCCCTGATGTGCAGCTAGATGCAGATGGTAAGGAAACTATTGTTTATCCTGATATGGCGTTAGATCAGGCAGCGCACCTTGCAGATATCCCGAAGGCCGATGTAGCAACAGGTGAATTAGTGGACGTTCCTACGGATTCTTTGGTCGATGTTACGACAGGCGAATTAGTCCAAACAGGGGAAGGGGAAGGCACTGGTGAGGGTACTGACACTGGACTTTGGGACTGGCTGAAAAGCTTGCTTAAAAGCATTCTGGATGCTATTAAATCAATTCTGGCGGCGATTGTTGGTTTCTTTGGTACTCCTGCTGATTTTCGCTTGGACTTTGACGGTTTTAAGAATATGCGGCTTCCTACGCGCTTCCCATTCTGTATACCGTTTGATTTCGTCAATGCAATACGTGTTTTCACAAGGAACGCGCAGGATTTTCAATTCCGCATTGATTTGGAAACGTCGTACTTTCAGATTCATCACGTGGTAGATTTAACGCCCTTCATCCTGCCGATTGCGTTCTTCCGGTATACGGCGTGTATCTGGTTTGGCCTTGTTTTAATTAATAAAACGCGAGATTTGATTAAGTGGTAAGGGGGCGGTGTAATGTTTCGAAGTTTGCAAAGTTTTGTCAGCTTTTTATTGACGCGATTGTTGCCGTTGGCAATATAATTTCATACTTGTTCCCGGCTTCGCCTTTTACATTTGCGGCTAATTCGCATTTAATGAACTTATTTCAAGGATTAATTACTTTATCCCGGTTTATGAGTTTGTCGCTATGGCCGAGCTCTGGCTTGTGGCTATTGGCCTGTATTATGTCATATCTATTCCGGCGCGATGGGCGAAGCAGATAGAGTAACACAAATGGTCATGGCAGCCAGCGCGGAGCTTAAGGTGAATTGTGTTACAAATCGAGGTATTAAATTGATTTACTTGTACAGCGGTACACCGGGTAGCGGCAAGAGCTATCATGCTGTTCTTGATATCCGCAATAAGTTACGCCGCAAGAATCGTAATCGTGTGATTGCTAATTTCCCGATATCGCGCCATTATGATAATTTCGAGTATTGGGATAATAGTGATATCTGTATAGCACATTTGTTTGCTTATGCACGTGAGCATCAATTGGTTGAAAACTTTAATAGCCGTTTTATTGGTAGTGCATTGAGCGAGCCGAACAAAACGGCGTGTTTTGTATCTTTACCGTGGCGGCAGGTGGTGTGTCGGCGGTGGAGTGGCCGCCAGGTCGCGGCGAAGGCAAGGCCTGTCAGGGCACGAAATAGCCGACATAGGAAATTATACAAAATAAAGATTTTGTATAATTGAGGGAGTATTTTCAATTAACCCCACTTGCGTAAATAGCATTTCGTTCAAGTGGTATGTGATTACTTCTTTACTGCATGCGTTCCAATTTCGCTAAAATATCTATAAAGTACTGCGGCAACGGCGCTGAAAACTCTAACAGTTCGCCGGTCGATGGATGAACCAGTGTCAACCGAGCAGCATGTAGGCACTGGCCGCCCATATCGCTAAATCGATCCTTTTTCAACCCATAAAGCGGATCTCCAATAATGGGATGCCCAACAGATGCCATATGCACGCGAATCTGATGCGTCCGGCCTGTTTCCAAGCGAAATGCCATGTGCGTATACCCATGATAGCGCTTCAGGACGGTATAGTGAGTAATCGCTTCACGACCTCCCTGTACGATGGCCATCCGTTTCCGATCTGTTTTATGCCGTGCAATGGGTTTATCAATGATACCGCTATCATCTCGCGGAGCTCCGATAACAACGGCCTCGTATCCGCGGTATGCTGTGTGCCTCGCAATCTGTGCCGCCAGACTCTGATGTGCCTTATCATTTTTCGCAACAACTAACAAGCCACTGGTATCCTTATCAATGCGGTGAACAATTCCAGGGCGATGTTCTCCGTTAATGCCGGAAAGACGCTCTCCGCAATGGTACATTAAAGCGTTTACCAATGTACCGCTCCAATTTCCAACCGCCGGATGTACAACCATGCCGCGCGGTTTGTTTACTACAATGATATCATCATCCTCAAAGATAATGTCTATCGTGATATTCTCTGGAATCAAATCGACTTCACGCAGTTCAGGCATTCGAACGCACAATATCTCTCCACCGGTCAGCTTGTAGTTCTTTTTGAGTGGTTGACCAGCAAGTGTTACCGCACCTTCAACTAGTAGATTTTGTGCTGCTGATCGCGTAATCGTATCTAACCGTTCACTCAGGTAGCTATCAATGCGTTTCCCTGCATCAGACGAGTTGGTCTCAAGGTAATGCTCATTCATTCTTTTCAGCGCCCTCCGTTAAAGCATCTGTCTCCTTGTGCTGAAACATAATATAAATAAAAAACAAAACTGCACCTGTGCAAATAAAGATATCCGCAACATTGAATACCGGAAAATGAATCAGACGAAAATCAAAAAGGTCTACAACAAACCCGCGAGCAATACGGTCAATCACATTACCCACTGCACCGGCTGTAATCAAATATAGCGACCACTTACCTGTTTTCGTTTGAATAACACCTTTTTTTAAAGCAATTGCAGCAGCACTGACAACCAACACAGCCAATATAACAAATAGCCAGCGCCGATTCATCAATAAGCTAAACGCCGCGCCACGGTTTTCAACATAGGTTAAATGAAAGATGTTTTCCACAATCGGGATTGTGGTCAAGGGCTGCAGCACAGTAAAAGCCCAATACTTTACAAGCTGATCAAACGCAATCAAGGCCAAAATAAGAAGAAAAATCGGCATTAAATCGTCCTGCTTTCTTATATGAAAAAAGGGGAACAGACCGGGTCTGCCCCCCTTCCCTCTTAAAATTTATTCTACAACGGCGGCACAGCGAGCACAGAGTCCCCGATGCTTGGCATCAAGGCCCACAGACTTAGCCTGTTTCCAACAGCGTAGGCACTTTTCGCCAGAAGCACGCTCAACATGAATTGTATGCGCGAACCCTTCCGTCGGGTAGCCTTCGCCCTGTCCCTTAATGACCTCAAACTCTGATACGATGCACAAATCTGCCAAGTTCTCATTGCAAGAAGCAAGGAAATCAGAAAGCTCTGTCTCGTCATACAGCTTAACCGCGGCTTCCAACGGCTTGCCAATAATCTTTTCAGTGCGCGCGGACTCGAGCGCCTTGTTGACTTGATCGCGTAACTGAATCAAACGGCTCCACTTTGCGGCCTGCTCTTCAGTAAACGCCCAATCAACACGAGCAGACGGCATATCGTTGTATGCAACATTACGCACATCATCCTGAGCAATATGCGGCATTGCCTGCCAAATCTCATCTGCCGTAAAGCAAAGAATCGGCGAAAGCATGCGAACCAGTGCACTCAGAATCTGATACATAGCCGTTTGTGCCGAGCGACGGCTGAATCCAGCAGTCTCGTCGCAATACAGCCGATCCTTGATGACGTCCAGATAAAAATTGGACATATCAACGACACAGAAGTTATGAATTGCATGGAATACCGTGTGGAATTCGTATCCATCATATCCAGCACGTACTTTGTACACCAAATCATTAAGCTTATTGAGTGCCCACTGATCCAGTTCCGGCATATTTGCATACAACACCTGATCGTTAGCGGGGTCAAAATCAAACAGATTGCCCAGAATATATCGAGCTGTATTACGAATCTTCAAATAATTCTGCGACAAATGCTTGAGCATTTCCTTGGAAATGCGCATATCCTGCCGATAATCGGCAGATGCAACCCACAGACGCATCACATCCGCGCCATACTGATTGAGGATATCCTCAGGTGCAATACCGTTTCCAAGCGATTTGGACATCTTCTGGCGCTCTTCATCAACAATCATACCATGGGTGATGACCGTCTTGTATGGCGCCTTACCCTGTGTTGCGATAGAAGTCAGCATCGAGGACTGGAACCAACCACGATACTGATCATTACCTTCGAGATAAATGTCAACCGGTGTGGACTGGCCTTCCCTATTTTCGATTACTGCACGCCAAGAGGAACCGGAATCAAACCAAACATCCATTGTGTCGGTTTCCTTCTCCAACTCGCCGCAGCCGCATTCGCACTTAATATCAGCTGGCAGAATTTCAGCTGCGGACAACTCGAACCAAGCGTTAGAGCCCTTCTCGCGGAAAAGATCGGCTACGATTTGAATTGTCTGCTCGGTTACTAACGGCTTGCCGCAATCCTTGCAGATGAAAATCGGAATCGGTACACCCCAAACACGCTGGCGCGAAATGCACCAATCGGAACGCTCACGAATCATTGAGGTCATGCGTTCCTCGCCCCATGCGGGCAGCCACTGAATATTTTCGCAGGCCTGAATCGCGTCATCCTTAAGCGCGTCAACAGAGCAGAACCACTGCTCCGTCGCACGGAAGATAATGGGATTTTTGCAGCGCCAGCAATGCGGATAGCTATGCTCGATTTCCTCAATTGCCAGCAGAGCGTTGCAGTCCTTCAAATCCTCCAGAATGACAGGCGTAGACTTTTCATAGTACATGCCGGCATACTTGCCTGCATCCTTGGTTGTCATGCCCTTGCCATCCACCGGAACAACAATCGGGATATCGTACTTTTGGCAGACGATGAAATCATCTGCACCAAAGCCGGGAGCTGTGTGCACACAGCCTGTGCCAGCATCCAGCGTAACGTGATCGCCGCAGATTACAATGCTTTCTCGATCCATGATAGGATGCTTGGTGCGCGTCAGTTCCAAATCAGAACCCATTAGCGTGCCAATGACCTCCCAGGAATCGATTTTAGAGGCTTGCATCACAGCGGAAACCAATTCCTTGGCCAATACATAGATTTCACCGCTTGGAATCTTAACAAAATCGTATTCGAACGAAGGATTGACCGAAATGGCCAGATTGCCCGGCAAAGTCCAAGTGGTTGTAGTCCAAATCACGAAATAAACGTGATCAAGAGAGCCGGTTATGGCAGAAATCTTGCCGTCCTTGTCGTTTGTCACGTGGAACTTCACATAAATGGAGGAGCATTTTTCATCCTGGTACTCAATTTCTGCTTCCGCAAGCGCGGTTTCATCATGCGGGCACCAGTAAACGGGCTTTAACCCCTTATAAATATAACCCTTCTTGGCCATTTCGCCAAAAATCTCAATCTGGCTGGCCTCATAGTCATGCGTCAGCGTCAGATAGGGACGATCCCACTCGCCAATGACGCCCAAGCGCTTGAACTGCTCACGTTGCGTGTTGACATGCTTATAGGCAAATTCCTCACACTTAGAGCGGAATTCAGCCGTAGTGACCTTGTCACGATCCATGCCGTACGCTTTGATGGCCTGGCGCTCAATCGGCAAACCATGCGTGTCCCAACCGGGAATATAGGGAGCCTGAAAGCCAGCCATATTCTTATAGCGCACAATGAAATCCTTCAGGATCTTATTGAGCGCATGACCCATGTGCAGATTGCCGTTCGCATACGGCGGGCCATCATGCAGAACGAAAAGCGGCTTGCCCTCGTTCTTCTCCATGAGCGTTTGATAGAGATTGTCATTTTCCCAGCCCTCAAGAAACCCGGGTTCACGCGTGGGAAGCCCCGCACGCATCGGGAACTCAGTCTTGGGCAAATTGATTGTGCTGTTGTAATCCTGCGACATACCGTCGTGTCCGTCCTTTCGTTGGTGGCTTACTTATTTGACATCGGACGGATTGTAATCCGTACCGAATTTAAGTTCTCCAAAATTAAAGTCTTTATCAGCAGCTTTGGCATTTGCTACTTCAGCTGCGGAAAATTTTCGGGTAGCATCCTGTACCGGTGCATCGCTTTCTTCGGCAGAAGCCTGTGCTGACGGAGCCGCCTGCGGTGCTTCCTGTATAAGCTTTTCAGACAATGCAAGGTCAGCAAGCGCCTTCGCCTGTGCCTGATATACGGTGGAGACACGTGCGACAAACTCCAGGGTGTTTTTCTTGGCCGCCGCCAGCTTTTCTTCCTCAAGCGCAATCTGTTCTCTGAAAGCCCTTACCTTTGTTTCCGACTCGCTGCGAGCCGTTGCAACCAATTGATCGGATTCAGCCTTTGCTTTATCAATCGTTTCCTGTGCAATCGACTGCGCACTCATTAAAGCACGGCGCATGCCATCCTCTACGCTGCGATATTCTTCAATTTTATCGACCAGCACCTTCATTTTAGATTTCAGTGCCGCGCTTTCCTTTTGCATCGAAGCAAATTCTTCTGCAACGCGCTCCAGAAAAGTATCAACCGATTTCATATCATAGCCGCCGAAAACCGCTTTTTCAAAGCCGATTTCCTGAATTTCCTGCACCGTCATACGTTCATCCTCCGTTTTTTCTATAAATATCAATATGTTCTGTTTTTATACGCTGCTGATACCGTAAAATGGTCGGGAGCATCATCCCGACCACTTTGGCACCTGTGCAATTACAGGCTGTAAAGCAACGTCAATATAAGCTCAAGTGACAGAAACGCCAGTAAAAAGGCGATATCAATCGGAAAAGAGCGCAACGCGTCGAATTGTTCGGTTAGTTTGCGGAAGGGATGGATCAGCGGTTCGGTAACCAGATAAAAAAACTCAGCAATCTTCGACTCGCGCCCCTGCGGAAACCACGACATAATGGCGCGGGCGAAGAAGAGAAACTCCAGACACCGAATAATCGACGACGCGAAATATATCACAAATGTATTCACAATCGGCCAGCCTTAAAAGTACATGCCGTTGCTTTCCAGCTCGTCAATCAAATCCCCCATAATGTCAACATTGTAGGGCGTAATGATATACGTACTGTTTGCAACCTTCTTGATTTTACCCTCATTGGCGTAGGCAACGCCGCTGAGAAAATCCACCAGCCGACGAGCGACATCCTTGTTGGTCTGCTCAAGATTCAGGACAACGGTACGCTTGTCCTTCAAATGATCAGCAATTTCCGCCGCATTTTCAAATCGGTCAGGTTTGACCAGAACGACGGCCAGCTGCGTAGTCGCATTGATATTGACAACTTTATTGCTGCGGCGGGTTACGGACGGTTCAGGAGTATCAAACGCAGACGGAGAGGATGTGTTGCCCGCCTCTTCATTCTGACGAGCGTGGTCGTCAAATTCGTCTTCAATATCTTCGCCCTTGACCCAATCGATAAAACCCTTGATTGAACCCATAACAAGTTCCTCCTTATGTTTTGCTGTCAGACAGCCGGATAATGGCGTGCGCCAAAGATCGCCGTACCGATGCGAACCATGTTCGAACCGCAGGCAATCGCTGCTTCAAAGTCATTTGTCATACCCATAGACAAATAATCCATATTTACATTATCGTATTTTTTCGTCAAAATGTCAACAAATACTTGGTGCATTTCGTCAAAATAGCGCAAGTTTTTCGTTGTTTGATCCGCTATTGGCGGAATTGCCATCAGCCCTCGAATATGAAGTGCTGGATTTTGGGCAAGAATCTCAAGCGTATCCGGCAAATCCTCAAGTAGAATGCCGCTCTTTGCTGCCTCGCGTCCAATGTTGACTTCCAGTAAGATATCCTGCCGTATCCCTTGTTTTGCGGCTTCTTTCGCAATCGCTTGACCCAGACGAATCGAGCTGACCGACTGGATTAAGGAGACTTTTCCAATCAAAAATTTGACTTTATTGGTCTGCAGTGTCCCAATAAAGTGTAAATCTGTGTCCCGATAGGCATTCTGCTCGTATTTTTCCTGCAGTTCCTGTACGCGGTTTTCGCCGCAAACACGGATGCCGCATTCGATTGCAAATCGAACACGCTCTGCATCATTCATTTTGGTTGCTGCAACCAATGTAATTTCAGCGGGGTTTCGCCCTGCCTTCACCGCGGCCTGTTCGACTTGCGCCCGAACGGCATCAATACGGCTCTTTAGCATTTCCCTTTCTAACTCGGTCATGTTTTCACCACCATGTTATTTTGCAGACCCTTGCCTCGTACGACAATCTGGTCGTTTACTACCAATGCGTTGCTGTCCGTTGCGCTTTGTGTGACCACATAAAAGGTCTCATCTTCATAAATCGGATGGATTGTCTTAAAATAAGTCACAGATCCGCTTAAAATATAAACGCCCAAGGTATGGTTACCGTCTTCGTCGGTCACCATTCTAACGGCTTCTTTGGGAACCTTGAGTCCCTCATAGGTGCCGAGAATGATGTCCACCGGCTGATCCCGCATGGAAACCAGCTCACTGTTGAATTCCGCGCCTTCCAAAATAACGACCACCTGGTTGTTGTCCTTATTGGGGCTGCGGTTTATTGCATTGACCGTGACCGGAACCTCAATGGAGGCCTTGGTAAAGCTGATGCGAAGGCTGCTGCCAATCTTTAGGCGGGCGGCCTGATCTGCGGGAAGATCCACGGCAAGATACCAGGAAAACCCTTGAATGATTTTCCCAAGTGAGCTGTCCTGATCCGGCGCGGTTTGACTTTTAATAAGCTTGTCCAGCGCCTCGGGCGTAAGCGCCTTAAGTTGGTCAAGCGTCAGCACCGATTCATAGCCGTCCAGCACCTCAGAAAAATATCCGGAATAAGGCGCGGTAATTTGATTGGTCTTGCCTGAAAGCTGCTGTGCCAGACTATCTCGCTGCGTAGTAAGCTGTTCACGCTCTGCGGATACCGCAGCTGCATCCAATTGACCGGATGAGCGTCGGAGAGAAAGCGAGCGGAGCGACGAGACGGCGGACGTCAGCGATGTTCCGGATCCGGATTTGACTTGTGTGGAAAGCTGCTGTAGTGCAAGTGCAATTAATTGATCGATTTTAGCGGAGTCTGCGCTATCGCCCGCACTTTGCAGCGCGGTGTCAAACTGCGTAATCTGATTGTCCAGTGCTTCCAACTCGCGACTCAGCGCCAATGCATTTTCATCCGCATAAACCGTGGCCAGTGGGGCATTCTGCTGCACACGCTCGCCGTTGTAGACGATATGGCGCACCGTGTCGCTCGCACTACCGGACACCGGTGTTTCATCTCGGAAAAACCACGCGGTGGCCGCAAAACTGTCGTTCACGGTAACATGTGAGGTGGAAGTGGTTTGTATGCCGCCTGAAAATGCGGAAAAAATCTGCACGCCGACGTAAAGCAGCAAAACCGCTCCGATTATTAAAAAAACCGGGCGGTTGCCGCTATCCTTTTTCTTATTCACTTTTTTTTCGTTATCCTGCTCCATGCGGTACCCTTCTAAGTAATTACTCCGCGCGTGCGCAATCCTCCGTTCGCTTGTTCATGAGGTCGATGCGGTGCTGCGGAATGATGGTAGAGATGGCATGCTTATAAATCATTTGCTGCTTGCCTTCGGTCTCTAATATCACAATAAAACTGTCAAAGCCTCGAATGCTGCCACGCATCTGAAAGCCATTGGTCAGGAAGACAGTCGTCTGCTGCCCCTGCTGGCGCAGTGCATTGAGCATTGCATCCTGTAAATTCATTTCGTTACGCACGATGATTCCTCCAATAATTTTACAAATTATGGTACAATTGTACACCGTGCTTTTGCAGATATTTTGTCGTTTCCTGTAGGACGAGTGGAAGTTCTTCGTTACTATTATAATAAATCCAATGGATTCTGTCATCCCTTTTCAGCCAAGTCATTTGCCTTTTTGCATAATTTCGACTGCGCTGTTTGAGCAGCTCAACGCATTCTGCAAGCGATTGCTCACCGTTTAGAAATCCGAGCAGCTCTTTGTAACCGATTGCCTGCATGGCCGTGCCGGTAAGAGTCCCGTCTTCCAGCAGCGTACGTGTTTCCTCAAGCAACCCCAGTTCAAGCATTTGATCGACTCGTCGGTCGATGCGGTCATAGAGCATTTGCCGATCAGCGGGACATAGCCCTATCATTACAGCGTCATATTTCGGGTCGGGGCGCTTATTCTGCCGGTTGAGTTCACCGATTGTAAGTCCGGTTTGTTCAAATACCTCGAGTGCTCGAATCACGCGCTTGAGGTTATTGGGATGCAGACGGTCTGCACTTTCGGGATCAACTTTCTGCAAGCAGGCATGTACCGCTTCGTTCCCCTGTTCCTCTGCCAGTCGCTTATATTTCTCCCGCACAGCCGTATCGGTATCATTTCCTGAAAAGGTGCTGCATTCAATCAAAGCGTCCATATACAAGCCGGTACCGCCGACTACAATCGGAATTTTACCGTGTGATAGAATCTTCTGTGCGGCCTCATCCGCAAGCTCTACATAGCGCGCGACCGAAAAGCTCTCTCCTGGACTACACACGTCAAACAAGTGGTGCGGGATACCGTCGCGTTCTTCCAAAGACGGCTTTGCGGTTCCGATGTCCATGTTTCGATATACCTGCATGGAGTCAGCTGAAATGATTTCTGTATGCAGTTGGTGTGCCAGAGCGACGGACAGCGCGGTTTTCCCGCTGGCAGTTGGTCCGCAGATGCAAATCAATCGATTTTCCATGGTAATCTCCTATTGATTAACTCGCTTGAAGAGCTTATCGATTTCATATTTAGTCATTCTGACCGTTACCGGTCTGCCGTGCGGGCAGGATCGTACATTTTCGTCCTGCATAACGCGTTCACACAAGTCCTGCAATTCGATCAAGGTAGTGGCTTTACCCGCCTTGATTGCCGCCTTACAAGCGACGGTGTGAATCAAGTCATCCAATCGGTCAGGAACGGTCGCCCGGCTGCTGATTGCCTTTTCTGCAAGTTCACTCATCACGTCCGATACATCCGCACAGTCAAGGTATGCCGGTATGCCCCGCACTGCAAAGCTATTTTCGCCGAAAGAATCAATCGTGAAACCGGCCTGCCGAATTTGATCAATCTGTTCCTGAATAGCAACGGCCTCTTCGGCGGTCAATTCAATGACCACCGGTGTGAGCAACTGCTGCTGCGGAATTTCGTTCTCTGCCCGAAACTTATTAAAAAGAATCCGCTCATGCGCCGCATGCTTATCAATCAAAATCAAACCGTCTTGATCTTCCGCAATTAAATAGGTCTGAAAGCATTCGCCAAGCACGCGAATTCCGCTATCCAGCGGCAGCAGTCCGGTCTTTGCCGCCTCAATTACCTCGACTTCACGCGGCTGAGGCGAAACCACCGGCTCAGCAGGCTGCGGCTCTGCTGCGAGTGAAGGCTTGGGTGCATCACATTTGGGTTCGCGTGAAGGCGTTTCAAGAAATGATGGGGCAGCGGCGATGTTCATAGGCGCTGCCGGACGCAAATTCGGAACCATGACAAAGAAGTCCTCTATCGGCTGCTCCGGCGTCGTAGATGACGCAGGAGCAGCCGGGGCGACCGTCCGCGGCAGAGGTTGTTGCATCTCGATTGGCTTTTGCGGGACGGCAAAGCGCTGTTGTTGGGCAGAGACATTATCCTCCCTCGCGGTTTTCTGCTGATGTGTCAGCATCGGAATGTTGTCTGCCGCCGCCAGCGCATTTTTGCAGGCAATATAGACCGCTTCAAACACCGGCTTTTCCTGGGAAAACTTTACTTCCGTCTTCGCAGGATGAACATTAACGTCGACCGCTCCGAGCGGCATCTCCAGAAAAATCGCGCCCGAGGGGTATTTCCCTGTAATAATGGCGTTGCGATAAGCCTCTTCCATTGCGGCCTGCATCAGGCGGCTTTTGACATATCGCCCGTTGACAAAGAAATGCTGCATCGAACGGTTGGAGCGCCCTGCATGCGGTTTTACGATGTAGCCGTGGACGCACATGCTCTGGTGTTCATTTTTAGAAACGGGAATCAGATTCTCCGTCATCTCCTTGCCAAAAACCGCAAAGACCGGCGCAATCAGTTTGTTTTTTCCGTCTGTTGAAAAGATTTGCTTGCCATCCCGAATCATCGTAAACGCAATTTCCGGATGAGACAGCGCGGCATGCTGCACTACGCCAAGGATATAACCTGCTTCGGTAAAATCCTTCTTGAGGAATTTCATGCGTGCAGGCGTGTTGTAAAATAGGTCACGCACAATAATCGTCGTGCCCTCTGGGCAGCCGGCTTCTTCGTGCGCATCTATAACGCCGGCGGTCAAATGAAGGTGCAACCCTGAAATCGCGCCGGTCTGCCGAGTGAACAAATCAATCCGCGTTACCGATGAGATTGCCGCCAATGCCTCGCCGCGAAAACCGAGCGTGCCGATAGCGGTCAAATCCTCCTCCGTTCGCAGCTTGCTTGTTGCATGCCGACGAAAAGCAACCGGCGCATCCTCCGCCGACATGCCGCAGCCGTTGTCCGCAATGCGCAGATAGGAGATGCCGCCGTTTTCAATTTCAACCGTGACGCGGGTCGCACCGGCATCGATTGCGTTTTCCAAAAGCTCTTTGGCAACGGAAGCAGGACGCTCTACAACTTCGCCTGCCGCAATCAAATCTGCCAGGTGAGACGATAATTCATGTATAATGGCCAAAATGGCGGCTCCTTTCCGAGATTAAATCAGCTTCTTTAATTCAAAGAGGGCGTTGAGCGCCTCAATCGGTGTCATGGTATCAATCTGCATTGCACGCAGACGATCCGCGACCGCGCCGCCCGACAAATCGTTCATCGTAATCTGGGGCACATCCTCATCCTCAACAACGCGAAGCTCAACACGCGGCGTGTTAGCTTCCAAATCAGCCAGCACACTCTTCGCACGCTTGATGACGGCAGCCGGTATTCCGGCTAATTTCGCAACTTCGATACCGAAGCTGTCATCCGCGCCGCCGCGCACAATTTTACGCAGAAAAGTGATGTCATCCCCGCGTTTTTTTACCGCAATATTATAGTTTTTCACACCGGAAACCATGTCTTCCAGCACCGTGAGTTCGTGATAATGCGTAGCAAACAGCGCCCGCGCACCAACCTTCTTGGGGTCGGCCACATATTCAATCACTGCTCGCGCGATGGACATGCCGTCGTAGGTTGAGGTGCCTCTGCCGATTTCGTCTAAAATCAGCAGGCTGGATTTGGTTGCGTTCTTTAAGATTTCGGCGACCTCACTCATCTCAACCATAAAGGTGGATTGTCCACTCGCCAAGTCATCCGATGCGCCAACACGAGTAAATACGCGGTCAGCTACACCGATGTGTGCGGAGGCGGCAGGCACGAACGACCCGATTTGCGCCATGATGGTAATCAGCGCAACCTGGCGCATATAGGTTGATTTACCTGCCATGTTAGGACCGGTGATGATTGATACGCGGTTTTCCCCGTTATCGAGCACCGTATCATTCGGAATAAAGAGGTTGTCTTTCAGGATCCGTTCAACAACCGGATGGCGACCATCGCGAATATCGATGCGGCCGGAAAAATCAACAGTCGGGCAAACATAGTGGTAATCTGATGCAACCTGTGCGAGTGCGCAGAGCACATCGAGCCCTGCCAGTGCTTGTGCGGTACGCTGCACTCGATGAACTTCAGCCGCCACACGGTCACGAATTGCAACAAACACCTCATATTCAAGCGTGGTCAGACGCTCCTGCGCACCCAACACCGTGCTTTCCAGCTTTTTCAGCTCTTCTGTGATGTAGCGTTCACAATTAGCAAGGGTCTGTTTTCGGATATAATGCTCGGGTACAAGATCGGCATTGGATTTACTGACCTCAATATAGTAACCAAACACGCGGTTATAACTGATTTTCAGTTTTGAAATACCGGTTTTCTCGCGCTCCTGCTGCTCAATCGCAGCAATTTCGCCTTTGCCGCCGCTTGCGAGGTCGCGTAGATGATCAATCTCATTGTGATAACCTCTTTGAATCAAGCCGCCTTCCCGGAGGGTAATCGGCGGCTCTTCAACAATTGCGAGCTCAATCAGCGCTCGTACGTCCTCAAGCAGGTCGATTTGGCCGGTCAACTCGCGCAGCTGCTGTGCGCCAAACAGTGATGCCTGTGCGCGAACTTCCGGTAAACAGCAAATCGCAGCGTGCAGCGCGCGCAAATCGCGGCAGTTGGCTGTTCCATATACAACGCGGCCAATCAGGCGCTCCATGTCAAACACTTTTTTGAGCGCGTCTGCAAGTGCAGATCGCGCCACAACATCGTCACACAGAGCGCCGACAGCCTGCTGTCGGCGGTTGATATGCAGCGGATTATGCAGCGGTTTTTCAATCCATTGCCGCATCAGACGCGCTCCCATCGCGGTCTTGGTGCGGTCAAGCACCCAGAGAAGCGTGCCCTTTTTCTCCTTAGTGCGCATGGTTTCGCAAAGCTCCAGATTGCGCCGTGCAATCAAATCGAGCTCCATGTACTGACCCTGAAGATATACCTGCAGATGATTCAAATTTGCAAGACTGGACTGTTGTGTCTGCTCCAAATACGACAGCAACCCGCCCAGACATGCCGTCGTCAGCGGCAAATCATCGAGACCGGCCGCTACCAAATCGGTCACGCCAAAACGTGCTTCAATCCGTGCAGCCGCGCCCTGCATGTCAAATGCATCCTCTGGCATGGGTTCCACCAAAGCCTCAAGCCGGTCGGTCAGAAAATGCTGTAACGCATCATTTACGGCAGCTTCTCCGCCGATTAAAACCTCGCGCGGGGCGAAGCGTCCCAGTTCGCTTGCAATATCATTCCAGTCGGAAGAGCCGGTAGCGTACACCTCACCCGTCGTAATATCGGCAAAGCAAACGCCAACCTGCCCTTGCGCCGCATACACGCAGCCAAGAAAATTGTTTCGTTGCTCGTCCAGCATAGAGGCGTCGACGACCGTGCCGGGTGTTACGCGCCGGACAATCTCGCGTCGTACCAGACCCTTTGCGGTCTTTGGGTCTTCCACCTGCTCGCAAATGGCCACTTTAAAGCCTTTGCGCACGAGCTTTGCAATATAACCCTCCGCGCTATGGAACGGCACACCACACATGGGCGCGCGTTCTTCCTGCCCGCAATCGCGTCCTGTTAAGGTCAGCTCCAATTCGCGGGAGGCGGTTTTTGCATCGTCGAAGAACATTTCGTAGAAGTCGCCCAGTCGATAGAAAAGGATAAAATCACGGTTCTTGTTTTTGATTTCAAAATATTGTTTCATCATGGGTGTGAGTTCAGCCATGGTCATACCTCTTTCTATCTTTTGCGAGCAAACAGGCAGCGCAGCGATGTTTTTTCTATCTCAGCCTCGATAAATGTTCCAATCCGGATATCATCCCCGCGAACGCAGACAAGAAGATTTCCCTCGGTTCGCGCAGTGTAGGGATATTCCGTCCCCCGGGCACCTCCGTCGACCAGCAGCCGCATACACTTGCCTTGATAGGCATCCTGTCGCTTGGCAACAATTTCATCCTGTGCCCGAAGCAGACGCTCAAAGCGATTTTGCTTTTCGGCAGGCGTAGCATTGTCTTCATATTCTGCCGCAGGTGTGCCGCTGCGCTTGGAATACAAGAAGGTAAAGAGTAAATCAAATTGAATTTCCTGCACCAACGCAAGCGTCTGTTGAAAATCTGCTTCCGTTTCACCCGGAAACCCTACAATGATGTCGCTGGACAGTGTGAGATTTGGCATTTTACCACGCGCATACGTAATCAACTTACGGTAGTCTGCTGCCGTGTAGCGTCTATTCATTCGCTCAAGAATCTCATCACTGCCCGACTGAAACGGCAGATGCAGCTGCTTTGCTACCTTGGAGCAATCAGCCATCGCATCAAACAGCCGAGGGCCAGCATCTTTCGGATGGCTTGTCATAAAGCGGATTAGGAAATCCCCTTCCACAGCGTTCAGTCGGCGCAGCAAGTCGGCAAAATCAATATCAAGCTCCAGATCCTTGCCATAGGAATTGACATTCTGACCGAGCAGCGTGATATCCTTATAGCCCGCAGAAATTAAGTCGCGGAGTTCGCTTTCAATCTCCTCCGGTCTGCGAGAGCGTTCACGCCCGCGCACATACGGCACGATGCAGTAGGTGCAGAAATTATTGCATCCGTACATAATAGACAGCCACGCCTTTGCACCATTCTCGCGCATGACAGGCAGGCCCTCGGCGATTTCTCCATTTTCGTCGCCGCCGATGTCGAATATCCGCTTTTTTTCGGTCATTGTCCGATACAAAAGCGATGGAAAGCGCCACAATGCATGCGTGCCGAATAAAAGGGTGACCTGCGGATAGCTTTTTTTGATTTTCTGAACGTTTTTGTCCTGCTGCGCCATGCAGCCGCACAATGCGATAATCAGGTCGGGACGACGCTTTTTCAGATGACTCAGCGCACCGATATTGCCAAAGGCACGTTCCTCCGCATGCTCCCGCACCGCGCAGGTATTAAAAAGGATAAAATCCGCATCCTCTGCAGAGTCGGTCATTTCGTAACCCATTTCATGCAGCATGCCGCGAATACGCTCGGTATCCGCCTCGTTTTGCTGACAGCCAAAGGTATGTGTATAAGCTCGCAGCTGTTTGCCACGAATCAGTTCTGCAACACCGTCGATATAGGTGTATTGGTTCTGTATTTGTTCTTTTGATACAATATTGGGGAGACTCATTTGTTTTTCCTCTTAACGGAATGGTGTGCCGTCTTCCGCAAAAACGTTCAGACGGTGATAGGCGCAAAACGGAATATCATAATCGGGCAGATACTGGCGAATTGCGCGCGTCAAATATTCCGGACTCATGTTGTTATTACCCGCGGCAGTGGTGACAACTGCGCAAACCTCATTGCCTTTTTCTTGCAGTGAGAAATCACGCATCAATTCACACATGTTCACCATTTTTTCGCCGCGTTTGGATCTTTTCAGGATTTCAACGACAGGCTGTGCAAACAGCTTGACCACATCGTTTGTAAAATTCTCAGGAACGCCGCCCTCAAATCCCCAAGTGATGCGGTATTGTGACCATGCAATACGTGCTACCTTCATGCCGCCGTCCTCGAGCGGATAAATTTCAATCGCACGAAGGCCTTCGGGAAATACATCATTGAGTGCTTCCACCGCATTAATCGGGACGCGCTCTGACGTAATATTAAAATCCAGAAACTCACATTCACCGGAGAACCCGGTCGACAGCGGAAGTGCAACGGAAACATAAGCGTGCTGATTAAAGCCCTCTGTAAACCACAGTGGCATTTGACACCGTGCCATGGAGCGCTGCATCGCATGCATCAGATCGAGGTGAGAGATATATTTGGCTCTTCCCTCTTTGGCGAATTTCATTCTCGCCTTAAACATGGCACTTCCCTCCTTCCAGCAACGCATTGGCGCCGCATCCGGCACACTTTTGCATGCAGTCAAGGGTCGGCGCAGCTTCGCGGGATTTTTCCCACTCCTGCATCAGATGTGCCTTGCGCGTGCCGCAACCGATGTGATCCCACGGGAACACCTCATCCATCGGCCGCTGGCGCGAGGCATAGAACGCCGGATCCAGACCGCAGTCTGCAAAGGCCTGCATCCATTTGTCAAAGTCGAAGAGCTGATCCCAACCGTCAAACTTGCAACCGCGCTGCCAAGCCAAATAGATGGCCTTGCCCTGACGGCGATCGCCGCGGGCAATAACGCCTTCTAAGACCGAGGTCTTGGCATCATGCCAGTTGAAAGTCACGTTCTTGGTCTTCATGATGGAGCGCAGATACTCCTGCTTTTCACGCAGTGTTTCCAGCGTGTCTTGCGCATCCCACTGAAACGGGGTCTGCGGCTTGGGCACGAAACATGATGCGGAGGCAGTAATGCGCACGCCGCGGGCACGGTTTTGCGTGTTTTCACGCCAACAAAATGCGACCTTTCGGCAAATATCGAGAATACCGTCCAGATCGTCATTGGTTTCCGTCGGCAAACCCATCATAAAGTACAGCTTCACATTGCTCCAGCCGCCCTTAAACGCAATTGCGCAGGCATTCAGCAAATCCTCTTCCTCAAGGTTTTTGTTGATAACGTCGCGTAGTCGCTTGGAACCTGCTTCGGGTGCAAAGGTCAGGCCGCTCTTGCGCACCTTCTGCACGCGCTCCATCAGTTCTACGTTAAAGCTGTCTGCACGCAGGCTGGGCAGCGATAAACTGATGTGGCGTGGCTCACAATAATCGAGCATACACTCGGTCAGCTCGGACAGTTCATTATAGTCACTCGTAGAAAGAGATGAAAGCGAAATTTCCTCATATCCAGAGTTCTTGAGCACATTCTCCGCCTGACGACGAAGTGTTTCAGGCGACTTGGTTCGCAGGGGACGATAGGTGTGACCCGCCTGACAGAAACGGCAGCCGCGCGGGCAGCCGCGGAACAGCTCAACCATTGCACGGTCAAACACGATATCTGTCGAGGGCACAACAAAGGATTCGGGATAATACATTGTATCCAAATCCTTAACGATACGTTTTTGCACCAGAGCCGGCGCACCATTTTGGGGTGTTACGCAGTCAATCGTACCATCCTCATGATAGGATACAAGGTACTGCGATGGCACATACATACCCGGAATTTGCGCCGCGCGGACGAGAAAATCGCCCTTGCTCCATCCCTCACGCACCGCTTGACGGTAAAGATCAGTGAGGTCAAGCATGATTTCCTCACCATCGCCAATCATGAAGAGATCAATAAAATCACAAAGAGGCTCCGGGTTGTATGCACACGGCCCACCTGCAACCACTAAATTTTTAAGGTTCCGACGTTCTTCCGCAAGTACCGGCACGCCGCCCAATTCCAGCATGTTAAGAATGTTGGTGAACGATAGTTCATATTGCAGCGTAAAACCGATGATGTCAAACTCGGACAGCGCATCTCCACTCTCCAGACCGTACAGCGGAATATTGGCATTGCGCATTTCCGCTTCCATGTCAACCCAGGGTGCGCAGACGCGTTCGCACCAAATTCCCTTTTGATCGTTGAGCAGGCCATACAGGATACGTGAACCAAGGTGAGACATGCCCACCTCATATACGTCCGGAAAACAAAAAGCGAACCGTAGATCCACTTCTTCCGGTTTCTTGCTGATAGATCCCCACTCGCCGCCGACATAACGCGCCGGCTTCTGCACGCGGGGTAAAATGGATTCCAATTTCTTGTGCAAGGCACTTTCCTCCAAAACAAAATACAGTAATAGTGTACCACAAAAACCGACAAAAGACCATACCGCAAATAACGGCATGGTCTTTCTTTTTACTTGGTTTTGAGCAAGCGGGCTGCGTTCAGTACGGTCAGCACCGTCATCAAAACATCAAACGAAACAGCCTGCCACATGGTCGTGATTCCAAATACAGTCAACAAAGTTAAAATTGCTTTCACACCGAGCACCAAAAGCATATTTTGCATTGCCACGCTGTGGGTCTGTCGGGAAATTCGAACCGCTTCGACAAAACGACCCAGATGGTGGCTCATAATCAGCACATCCGCAACATCAGCAGATTTGCGCGAGCCTGCGACCCCCATCGCGACGCCGACATCGGCCAGCTTTAGTTCCGCCAAATCATTAATACCGTCGCCCACATAGGCAGCCGTGCCATCTGTCGGAATAGTGCGAAGCAGAAATTCCATTTTGGAGGCTTTTTCCTCAGGAAGCAGCCCGCTATGCACCGTATCAATTCCAATCGCATCCGCGACTTGCTGCGCCGGCAGTTCGGTATCGCCGGTCAGAATTACAGTTCGCAATACGCCTAGCGTCTTCAAATCAGATATCATTAATTCGGCTTCCGGCCGCACGGTATCTTCCAGCTCAATTGCGCCAGCGTAATCCCCTTCATACGCCACATACAGCACCGTACCACGAATTTCGGGAACACCCTTGACCCCGCGGGCAATCATCAGCTTGCGATTGCCTACAAACAGATTCCGGTTGCCTACGCGTGCACGCACCCCTCGGCCGGGAAATTCTTCAAATTCGCTGATTTTCGGCGGTACGCTCGGATACGCAGCGACAACGGCACGCGCCACCGGATGCTGTGAAAACTGCTCTGCTGTAGCGGCAAGTGCAATCAGGCTTTTTGCGTTAAAGTCCTGCGTTGTATGCACTTCTTTGACGCGCAGGTTGCCCTCGGTTAATGTGCCCGTTTTATCAAAAACGACCATTCGCAGTTCGGCCAGCTTTTCAATCGCCGCGCTGCCCTTCACCTGAATTCCCTTTTGAGACATGCGGCCGCTTCCACCCATAAAGCTGAGCGGGACGGACAGCATGATTGCTGTCGGGCAGCATACAACAAGCACGGTCAGCGCGCGGTAAATCCAGGTAGCCGGTGCACCGAAATTAAACAGCGGCGGTAATGCTGCGAGCAAAATCGCCAGCACGATGATAACGGGCATGTAACGAACAACGCCCTGCACAGCGCTTTGCTCTACTGTTGCACGGCGGTCAATCGATTCCTCACGAATGCGGCTCATCTGGCTGATGCCACAGTCGGCAAAAGAAGAGGTTGCGCGAATCAGCATCAGCGTACCCTCATAAAGGCTGCCTGCAAAGACAGTTGCACCCTTTGTCACCTCGACCGGCTCGCTATCTCCGGTCAGCACGGTATCATCTACCGTTCCTTCACCGCGCAGCACAACACCATCAATCGGCACTCGTTCGCCCGAACGCACCATGATAAAATCGCCAATCTGCACATCACTGGGCTGCACGCGGCGTTCCTCTCCCTGCATGTTGACAACGGCTGCATAATCCGGGACAAAATCCGTCAGTTTCGAAAGGGATTTCCGCGCATTGCCCAGTACCAGGTCGCTGATGAGTTTACCCAACTCATGCAGCATCAGCACAAAGCTCGCCTCCGGGTATCTTTTAAGCAGAAAAGCACCTAATGATGCAATCAGAATCAGAAGGTTTTCGTTAAAATACTTGCCGCGGGTGAAGCCGCGTGCCACGGCAATAACCGTGGGAAACACGACGGCAATGTAAGCCAGAATAAACAGCGCGAACGACGCTGTCTTTTGCTGCCGGAGCAGCAGGCCGATGACAAGGAACAGCGCCGTTACACCAAGGCGAAGCAACGTCACGCGCATATCGAGCATAGATGTTTGATATTCCGGCTCTCCTTCGGTTACGCCCTTGCGTGCGTTTTCACGGCGCAGCCGCGTCTGTTCTCGGCGACGCATGCGCGCGTGGTATTGAACTCGCTCCAGAATAGGCATATCATCAACCGGTTCTTCCGCCATATCATGCGGGTCGATTGAATGCGCTATCTCGGTAAGTGGAGGCAATGCATCTTCTTCGCTTTCGAGAGCATGCGCTTCGGCCACTTTCTCTTGAGCGACCTCTGCCGAATGCGTCACGCCTTCCTCGGGCGAGGTGTCTGCTTCCGCAGGAGCAGCATCCGCTTCCAAAACGTCTCCGGCGACCTCCAACGGTTTGCTTGCGGCTGTATCGTCTGCCAGAGGCTCCGATGGCGCAGGCTCTGCCTGAGCATGCTCAGCTTCGGACGGCATGACCACTTCAGTCTTAAACGGTTGGCTTTCCAGATCGGAAAGAAGCTCGTCCACCAACTGCGTTGGAAATTCTACCTTTGGCACGGGCGCGCCGGAAAGGGTTTCTTCTGCAGTGTTCTTCCCTTCATTTGATTTATTATCAGTACTCATCTCTATACTACCTCTCTTGCACGTGCTCCATCCCTTGTGCAAGGATAGTCTTGATATGGCTGTCGCACAGTGCATAATACACGGTTTTTCCGCTCTTTCGGCTTTTGACCAGACGCACTTGTTTCAAAAAGCGAAGCTGATGTGAAATGGCCGACTGTGTCATGCCAAGGAGCGTTGCAATATCGCATACGCACAGTTCCTGCTCCGCAAGCGCAGTCAAGATGCGCAGTCTCGTCTTGTCCGAAAAGGCCTTGAAGAAATCCGATGCCGCTGAAGTGATTTCATCACTGGGCATGACGATGCGAGCCTGCTGCACAG
The DNA here is from genome assembly GCF_951230135.1 of Butyricicoccus sp. Marseille-Q5471. Classification (GTDB taxonomy): domain Bacteria; phylum Bacillota; class Clostridia; order Oscillospirales; family Butyricicoccaceae; genus Agathobaculum. The sequence goes on from NZ_CATNVC010000015.1 coordinate 23,532, forward strand.
CCTGCACGTGGACACAGTATTCTTCGCAGCACTCGGCCCCGCTATTTTGTTTAATTCGAGCCAATCGGGACCCTCCAAACGCATGAGTATTTATTCATTTATGCTATCATTAAAACTAGGTTTTGTCAACAATTGCGATAAAAACGACCCGCCGGAAGCATGTTCCGGCGGGGTTCTTGATTCGCTTACTCGGACTTAGGCTCTGTGATGACTTCCTTAAAAGAAGTTGCCAAACCGGCCAGATTCTGAATCTCACTCGGGATAATAATCTTGGTTGCCTTACCGTCCGCTGCGGCAGCGAACGCCTCCAACGACTTAAGCTTAATAATCTGTTCTGTCGGCGCCGCCTTATTGAGCATTTCGATTGAATCTGCCAGTGCCTTTTGCACAGTCAGCAGCGCTTCAGCTTCGCCTTCTGCTTCTTTAATCTTCGCAAGACGCGTTGCTTCTGCACGCAAAACAGTAGATTCCTTTTCGCCCTCCGCAACCAGAATCGCAGACTGCTTCTTGCCCTCTGCCACGAGGATGGACTCGCGGCGCTCGCGCTCAGCCTTCATCTGCTTTTCCATCGATTCCTGAATTGCAGCAGGCGGAATAATGTTTTTCAGTTCTACGCGGTTTACTTTGATGCCCCATGCATCGGTCGCCTCGTCCAGAATGGCGCGCATCTTCGTGTTGATGATGTCGCGGCTGGTCAGAGTCTGATCCAGTTCCAGATCACCAATGATATTACGAAGCGTGGTAGCCGTCAAATTTTCAATCGCGGCCATCGGGCTTTCAATACCGTAGGTGAACAGCTTGGGATCGGTGATTTGAAAATAGACAACAGTATCAATCTGCATGGTAACGTTATCCTTCGTGATAACAGGCTGCGGCGGGAAATCCACGACCTGTTCTTTGAGCGTTACCTTGCGGACAATACGCTCAAACAGCGGGATTTTAAAGTGCAGACCCGTGCTCCAAGTGCCCTGATATGTGCCCAAGCGCTCGATAATGAATGCACGAGCCTGCGGCACAATAACGATGTTGCTTGCCAAAAATGCAATTAAAATAATTGCAAGGATGATCCAAATCAGCGGTACGATAAACGGCATGATATTCTCCTTTACACTCTATCCATTAAACCTTTTCAACCAACGCCTTGACGCCGCGAATTGCGGTCACGCGCACGGTTGAACCCTTTGGAATTGTACTGTCGTCTGCGCTGCGCGCAGTCCACAGCTGTCCAAAAATTTTGATTTCGCCGGTCTCTTCTACGTTGTTGATGTCCTGCACCACAATCGCAGGTTCGCCAATAATGCGGTCTGCATTGGTCGGTTCGTTCTTGGTCTTGAGAAATTTGCGGCAGAACGGACGCACCATAATCAGCAATGCGGCGGAAAACAGCACAAAAATAATCAGCTGCTTCGATAGTGACATGCCAAAGCTGGCTGCAATCAACGACATTACAGCACCAATCGCAAACCAAATTGCGGAAAGGTTTAGTGTAAACGCCTCTACAGCAACGCCGATGATGATGACGGCAACCCAAACATAAAGGCTGTCAATTCCAAAAAACACGCAATCGCCTCCTTTGCTATAGCCTAAGTTTACCATAGTATTTCCAAAAAGTACAGAGAAAAACACTGCATCGGTAAATCTACGGCAGCGAGCCGCACAATTAAAAAAACCGACGCGCCAAACAGCGCGCCGGTCATTATATGCCTTGAGTTTAACTTAGTACATGCCGCCCATGTCGGGAGCCGCCGGCATCGGAGCCGCGGGCTCCTTCTTGTCAGCCACCAGAGATTCCGTAGTCAGAACCATAGCAGCGACAGAAGCAGCGTTCTGCAGCGCAGAACGGTTCACCTTAGTCGGGTCTACAATACCGTTGGAAATCATATCGCCGTAGGTCTCGGTCGCAGCATCAAAGCCGTAGCCAATCTTGCCGGAATTCTTGACCTTGTCAACGACAACAGCACCTTCGATGCCTGCATTTGCAGCAATCTGCTTCATCGGTGCTTCCAGACCGCGAGCAACGATGCTCATGCCTGTCTTCTCATCGCCCGTTGCGCTTTCAATCAGCTTTTCAACCGCGAGGATTGCATTGACATAGGCAACACCGCCGCCGGCTACAATGCCTTCTTCTACAGCAGCGCGAGTTGCGTTAAGAGCATCCTCAATGCGGAGCTTCTGCTCCTTCATTTCAGTCTCAGTCGCAGCGCCAACCTTGATTACTGCAACACCGCCGGCAAGCTTTGCCAGACGCTCCTGCAGCTTTTCACGGTCAAAATCAGAAGTGGTACGCTCAATCGCGGCACGAATTTCACCAACGCGAGCCTGAATTGCAGACTTCTCGCCGGCACCGTCAACGATTGTGGTATTTTCCTTGGTAATTTTAATCTGGCGCGCAGTACCCAGCATCTCAATGGTAGCATCCTTCAGTTCAATGCCAACCTCTTCAGAAATTACAGTACCACCGGTCAGAATCGCGATATCGCGGAGCATTTCCTTACGGCGGTCGCCAAAGCCGGGAGCCTTAACCGCAACGCAGGTGAAGGTGCCGCGCAGACGGTTGACGATGAGGGTAGACAGCGCCTCGCCCTCGATGTCCTCTGCAACGATCAGCAGCTTACGGCCAGACTTGACAATCTGTTCGAGAATCGGCAGCAAATCCTGAATGCTGGAGATTTTCTTATCGGTAATCAAAATGAAGGCGTCATCGAGGACGGCTTCCATCTTATCGGTATCGGTTACCATATAGGGCGTAACATAGCCGCGGTCGAACTGCATGCCCTCAACGACTTCGGAATAGGTCTCAGCAGTCTTGGACTCCTCAACGGTGATAACGCCGTCGGTAGAAACCTTCTCCATTGCCTCTGCAATCAGCTTGCCGATTTCGTCGTCACCCGAAGAAATCGCGCCAACGCGAGCGATATCGTTTGTGCCGTCAACTGCCTTGGAATTATCAACAATCGAAGCAACTGCTGCGGTAACAGCCTTGGAAATACCGCGGCGCATGACCATCGGATTTGCACCGGCCGCTACGTTCTTCAAACCCTCGCGAACAAAGGCCTGCGCCAGTACAGTCGCGGTGGTGGTGCCGTCGCCGGCGATATCGTTGGTCTTGGTGGCGACTTCCTTAACAAGCTGCGCACCCATGTTCTCGTAAGCGTCTTCCAGCTCAATCTCCTTGGCAATGGTGACGCCGTCATTGGTAATCAGCGGAGCGCCAAACTTCTTGTCAAGCACAACGTTGCGGCCCTTGGGGCCGATGGTTACCTTTACCGTATCGGCGAGCTGATCGATGCCGCGCTGCAGTGCCTTGCGTGCATCCTCACCGTAAATAAGCTGCTTAGCCATGATACATTACCTCCTAAAATTACTCAACAACCGCGAGAATATCGCTCTGACGAACGATGATGTATTCTACGCCGTCCAGTTTGATTTCAGTGCCCGAGTACTTGCTGGTGATGACCTTCTGGCCTTTTTCCACCTGCATAACGACTTCCTTGCCGTCTACCATACCGCCGGGGCCAACTTCAATAATCTCAGCTACCTGCGGCTTTTCCTGCGCCGCAGCGGTCAGAATGATGCCGCTCGCCGTGGTTTCCTCGGCTTCGCACATTTTGACGACAACACGATCAGACAAAGGCTTGAGTTTCATAATGCGATTCCTCCTATGATGAATAAATATAGACGATATTCATTCGTTAGCACTCATTTAGCAAGAGTGCTAACATGAGTATTATATTACATCACTTGTCCTGAATGCGCAAGAGGTTTTTCAGAAATTCTCCCAAATAATTTATGAATTTTCTGTTAAGGCCTGCTCTGGTGCTCATGGCTTCTTAGCAATCGAAGGAGCAGAGTGCTTGAAATACATATACAGGTCACATTTGATCATACCATTGTACAGTTTTCGACGCTTGTCCGCCTTGCGTCCATAGCAGCGTTCGAATTCAGCGTCGGAGCTCAGAACATATTGCTTCATCGGCGACTTTCCGATGGCACGCCCCCAGTTCGTGTACAGCGCCTGCGCACTTTGGATATCCAGCAAACGCTCGCCATACGGCGGGTTTGCAAACAAAACGCCCTGACGATTGTAATCCAGCTTTGCAGCATCCGCCTGCGAAAAGAACACTGTGCCTGCAACGCCTGCTTTGCGTGCGTTCTCAATCGAAAGCTCTACGCAGGAGCGATCAACATCGCTGCCCGTAATGTCAAACTTAGCGTTACGATCCACCAGATCCAAGGCAGCCTCCCGCGCTTGACGCCAAACACCACCATCGATGCAGGACCATTTCTCTGCGTCAAACGAACGCATCAGACCGGGCGCACGCCGCTGTGCGATCATCGCGGCTTCGATTGTAATCGTACCCGAGCCGCAAAACGGATCGAGCAGCGGCTCCCTGCCGCGCCAGCGGGCCAGTTTTACCATCGCCGCGGCAAGCGTTTCACGCAGCGGTGCGGCATTGGCATTTGCACGATATCCGCGCTTGTGCAGCCCTGAGCCTGAACTGTCCAGAAAAAGTTCGGCAACGTCGTTCATCAGAGAAAACTGAATTTGATATTTCGCACCGGTTTCTTCAAACCACGAAACGCCGTAAGCGTCACTCAGACGGGACACCGCCGCTTTTTTGATGATACGCTGACAATCCGGAACCGAATGAAGCGCCGAACCCAGTGAATACCCCTTGACCGGAAAAGCACCGTCTCGCGGGACAAACTGCTCCCACGGCAGTGCGCGAACGCCTTCAAACAGCTGATCGAAGGTTTTCGCTGGAAACGCACCCAACCGAATCAGCACGCGCTCTGCACAACGCAGGTGCAAATTAGCCCAAGCCAGTGTGTCGGCGTCTCCCGTAAACAGTACCCTGCCATTTTCCGCACGCACGTCAGTCAGTTTACCGCCAAAACGCAGCTCATCCGCTACGATTCCCTCTAATCCGAATAACGTCGGACAGCACATTGTTAATTCCATAATCGCCCTCATTTCCAAGAAAAAAGGCTCTTGCCGCGCCCGCGGACAAGAGCCGTATCAATTATTATTAGCATACCCGCTTTTCGCAGTTTTGTCAAGCGATCACCACATACACACCGTAGGAAGCGCACCTTTTTCGACTCGCTTCTGTAAATATGCAATCAGCCGCACACCAAGCAGCCGAAGCACAAACACGTAAAGCACGATTGCACCGGACACCGTCAGCAGCAGGGCCGCCCAATCGGTCGCACAGACAGATTGAAAAACGGTATAAAATACTCGTGTCCATGCAAACAGCGTTACGCCGCAAAAAGCCGGCACACCAAACCGTCGCACCGGTCGCAATGCAAATCCCGTTTTGTAATGCAGAAAATGCAGATTTACCGCAAATGCTAATAAGGCGGACAGCAGCATCGCATACAGATACCCATAGATACCGAGTGTCGGGCGTGCCGCCCAGTGATACATGAGCACAAGCTGCAGCAGTTCGCTGCCCACCGCGGTTATGACATTGATGTGCTGCAGACCGAGCGCATTGAGCAGGCTGCCCGTAGACATCTGATAATACGTTACAACCGCGACCGCACCCAGCGCGATGACATATTTCATGGAAAGCGGCTGATGAAAGAAAAACGCAGAAAGCTGCGGGGACAGCGGCACAAGAACAGCGGTTGCAGGTAATGCAATCAGGCCAACTGTCGAAATAGAACGTCCCACCAGAGCCTGCACGCGGGCATCGTTACCAACTGCCTGCGCGGCTGTGATGGCAGGGAGCAGCGCGGTGCACACCGAACTGACCAGTGCAATAGGCAGCAGAATCAGCGGCATCGCCATGCCCGAGATTACGCCCAGTGCGGAAAGTGCCTGCTCATACGTCAGTCCGGCGTCCATCAGGCGCTGCGGCAGCAAAACGGCCCCAGCCGAGCTGATGAGATTTCCGGCAAGTGCAGAACCGGAAAGCGGAAGTGCGATAAAAAAGAACTGGCGCAGTAAAACACGATCAATTTGCATGCGTGATTTTGGAAAATGGATGTATTTACGGAACATTCTTGTCAGAAACAGTGAACTGAAAATCTCGCTGAATACCATGCCGGCAAAAATCAGCATGGCTATGATGCCATAATCATCCCCGTTATACCAATACAGCAGACAAAAAACCGCAATGATGCGAATCAGCTGTTCGCCGACCTCGGAGTATGCGGTGAATTGCATTCGTTCCAACCCGATAAACAGCGATTTGAAGACGTTTTCGATGCCTGTCAGTGCAAGGCAAAGCAAAACAAACGGAAAGGCCTTTGCGCAGCGTGAATCGCCTAACAGTTCTGTGGCAATATACTCGCGGGACAGCAGTACAATAGCAGTGCAGCCTACGCACAAGCTGAAAAAAACCGTAAACGCAAGGCGCAGAATGACGGGGAGCTGATCCTTCCGCCCACGTGCTTCATAAGCCGCGCTCAAGCGAGAACACGCCATGGTAACACCCGACAGACACCCCGCATTGAGCACCAGATATGCGGAATTTACCAGACGGTAAACCCCCAGACCCTCCGCTCCCGCAAAATGACTGAGCAGAATGCGATACACAAAACCAAGTGCCTGCAGTGCCAGATTGCCTGCAGCCAACACGCTGGCTGCATATAAAATTGTCTTTTTTCGAATTCGCACAGCAGTACCCCTTTTCAGTCAAGGGTATGCTTGGCAAAAAAATTTTATGACAAAAAAGGAGCGCCGCAGTGCAGCGCTCTTTTCTGGGATCAATTATTTGCAGCAGCCGCAACCACCCGAATTGCCGGGCAGAGTCGGCGGGCAACCACAATTCTCACCCTTTACCGCTTGAGGCGGGAAGAACTCGTCAACCGGGAACTCAAAGTGCGAGAACACTTCGCAGGGATCCTGAGACTCGCCAGTGCCACTGTTCGAGCAGTCGCGACGCGGCATGCAGATGTCGAACGCCGGCATCAGCAACTGGATGTCGCGCTCCAGGCGGATGATCGAGAACTGACCCAGGGTAACGAACAGCTTGTAGTTGTCGTCATCCAGCACCAGATCGTCATCGCCGAAGCAGCGGCCCAGTGCAGTCGGAACTTCACGCAGGCAGCAGCAGCAGCAGTTACAGTTGGTTTCAGGCGGCACGATGCGAGCATCGAGCAAAATCGGGTCAACAACTTCGACAACAGCGATAGGCATGTTGCTGCGCTGGCACATCTGGATATCCATGCCATCGTCAACGAAGCGGGACGAGAAGATGCGTGCACCGCCATCGCTGCCAAACAGGATTACACGCTTGTCAAACACAGCCAGACCGTCAATGATGCGCGGACGACCTACCGGGCAGCTGATCTCGATTTCCACCTTGTAGAAGAAACGGATGTCAACAGTGTAGAACCCTCTGTTAAATTGTACGCGCTCAACGTCAATCTTGACGCAAAGCAACTCGGCGGAACGAGGCTTAACAGCGACAACGCTGCCACTGTTCAGCAGTTCCTGGCCTTCGCGGCACAAATAAACGCGCAGGTCGCGCAGGCACTCCTTGCTCTTGCAAGAATCGTAAACCTTATTTGTGTGAACGCAAACAGCCTCTCGGTAGCCGCCTGCGGATTGATTACTTCCACAAACAGGGCCGGGGCAAAGCTTTTCAGCCATGTGTACTTACCTCCATATAGTATTGAAGACACTCTTCAATATCAAGCTATGCCGGAGGTAAAAATGCGTTACTCGATCAAGTCCTCATCCGTTATAAAAAAGTTATTTTCAATCGCCGCACATCGGCGATCCAGCTCGGATGTTGTCCCTAAGGTTTTTCGCACCGCGTCATATTCGGCGCGGGCACGCCGACCGCCCTTTTCCGTACGCACTGCGCGGATTAAAAGATTCTTCGGGGTATCCAGCGGCGAAATATACTCTATGACCGACACTTTATATCCCTCGGCCTCCAGACGCAGCGCGCGCATACTGTCGGTCAAGACGTCGTTGAACCTCGCCTTGAATACGCCATATTTGAGCAGCGGCTCCAAGCCCGGTATCGTGTACTGATTGAGCAGTTCCTTGTGGCAGCAAGGCACACAGGCAACATACTTCGCTCGTGCCTTAATCGCCGTACCCAAGGCCAAATCGGTTGCAATATCACAGGCGTGCAGCGAAATAACTGCCGTCACTCCCTTGGGCGGCTCATATTCCCGCAGATCTGCCTGTTGAAATTTCATATTATGATATCCCAAACGTGACGCCATCGCCCTGCTCTCTTCGATGACGTGTTCATTAATATCAACTCCGATGATACGGCAGCGACGATGCAGCACATCGCGCAGATAGTAATTCATGACAAAGCTCAGATACGACTTTCCGCAGGCACAGTCGAGCAGCAGGATCTCCTCGCTGTCATCCTGTTCGAACATGGGCGCAACCAGCTCTACATAATGATCGATTTGATTGTATTTGCGAATCATGTCGTTGCGCAGCTTGCCTTCTGCGGTTAAAATACCGATTTCCCGTAAAAGCGGCGCTGCCTGATCGACGCGAATCAGATATTGTCTGCCGCTGTCAAGCAAGGGATTGGCCGCCGCAGACTGTTCCTCCGCACTTCCTTGTCGCTCTGCCTGCTTCATCTGCACACCGCGGGGAGTCACGCTCAGCGTTACCTCTGTGCCCCGTTCCGTATACACCATTGTTGACTGCTCATATCGTTCGGCCTGCTCGGTAAAAAACGCGCAAACCTCGTTTGCATTCAACACTTTGGAGATGCCTTGAAATGTCAGCGTGTATCCATCCTCCGCACGTGTCAGCTTGCCCGTAAACTGCTTGCTGCCGGAGTGGAAAACGAAATCTGCTCCCACAAAATAATCACGGTTTTTTGTCAGCCGCGCAGAAATACCAACGAGCAGCAGCTGTAGCTTGGCGAGATCGCCTTTTTGCATAAAATCACAACCTTTATCATCACTATGCGTATTATACCACAACGGCCGAAAATTTTTAAGTACGAATCATGCGCCAAACACCGCTGATGGTATTACATTTTAAAATACCGGTCTAATAAACGCTTTTGAACCGTTATACCGTGTCACGCATCAAGGCGCAAGTTCTTCCAATCATGAAGCAGGGTTTCTGTGCCGTGCGAAACCAAAACAACTGTCCGTTCTTGGCGGTAATCGTAAATAGCCTTTACGGTATTCTTGATGTTCTCAATATCCAGTCCTGTAAAGGGTTCGTCGAGCACAAGAACGTCCGACGGCGCCAAAAGTGCACGAACCAACGCCACCCGGCGTCGCATCCCACCCGATAATGTACGCACCGGCTGTTCCAGCGCCGTTTCCGGAAGCAGTCGGCAAAGTAAGGTGTGGATTTCCTTTCGGTCGTCACAGACCAGCGCAGCATTTTCACCGGCATTCATTGTCTCAATCAACCGATCCTCTTGAAAAACGGGTGCGAACCGCACTGCGGCAATGCCGATAATACGCCCGCAATCCGGTTTTTCCAGTCCCATCAGCAGACGCAGCAGTGTCGTTTTGCCGATGCCGGATGCGCCGGTCACGTGCCAACACTCCCCTGCTTCTATGCGCCAATTTAGCTCCGTTAGAATTTGTTTGCCGCCGAACGCCTTGCTGACCTGTTGAAATTCAATCACATGACACCTCCATGCCGGTTTGTAGCGCATTGAGCATTCGCACCAACAGCTTTTCGAGCAGAATACTGATACCAATGATAATAATCGACCATGCGAACAAATCGCCCACCTCTAAGTACAGCTTGGATAAATAAAGCTGCTCGCCAATGGAGCTTGTTGGCAGGCCGATAATCTCTCCTGCAATGCCGCCTTTAAGCGCCATCCCTACCGTCACTTTACAGCAGGAGATGACATAAGGCGCAAGGGCCGGAAGGTAGATTGCCCGCAGGCGTTTTCGCGCCGAGAATTGAAAGACCGCCGCCATTTCCAATAGCTTTTCATCCGTTTGGGACAGACCCTGCAAAACATTGATGTACGTAACAGGAAATACCACAAAAAATGCGGTTAAGACAGAAATATGTGCTGAACGCAGCCAAATCAGCGCCACTACGACAAAACATGCAACCGGAACGCTTTTCATGACCTGAACCACAGGCTCTAACAGCATACGTACAAAGGAGAATCGATGACACAGCGCCGCCAGTGCGCAGCCGAGCACAAATGCTGCGAGAAATCCAACAGTGATTTTAAGCAGCGTGTGGCCGATTGCAAGCCATGCCGCGGAGGTTTGCAGTATAGAAAGCAGGCTCTGCACCGTTGGTGCAGGGCCTGCAAATAATACTTTTGGAAAAAACAGGGACGCGATTTGCCATGCTACTAGCCAGAAACCGGCGACTAACAGCGCAGAAACCGCTTTACGGGATAAAATAGAACGCCTCATCGGGCAAAGTGCCTCCTACAAGCTTGGCATCGAATTCGGATAGTGTCTGTAAATACGCAGACAGAGTTGCCTTCATCTCGTTGCCGGTGATGCAAACCAAATTACAGCGCGGAATGGCCTTCTGTGCAATCGGTGCTTTTACAATCCCCAGCTGCTCAATCCAAGCAGACGATTCTTCTGCGTGATTGTTTACATAATCCACCGAGTCAGCCGCGTCAAGCAAAAACTGCCGCACCGCTGCCGGATGCTGCTCGGCAAATTCCTTGCGCACCAGTGTAACGCCGGTAAGCAGCTGGCTGTCATCCTCTGCAAACTGATTCCATGCATCCGTCAAGCTAAATTTAATTTCCAATTTGTCGTTCTGCGTCACAGCAACAGTAGCAAAGGGCTGAGGGAGAATCGCAATCGCTGTCGAATTGGCCGACAGCGCCGCAACGACACCGGTTGCCTCCGGGTTGCTGAAGTCCAACGTCAAACCATCTGCACCGATCCCGCTCTTTTCGGCTAAGAAGCGCGCTGCAGCTTCCGGCGTGGCACCCTTACCCGATCCGGGCAGGAATACGGTCTTGCCTACTAAATCTGCATAGGAGGTCAATGTCTCTTCTTTGGACGCGACCACATCGAGCACCCCGAGCGTATTGATATAAGCCGCCTGTACACCGCCGTCGGTCTTTTGGTACAGCGTAGAGGCAAGGTTTGCCGGAACCAGAGCCACATCGACCTCGCCCTTTACGATAAGGGGTACGATTTCATCCGCCGAGGTATAGGGTTCATTAAATACATAATGCTCCGCCGCTGCTTCGTTACCTTTCATCAGCTGAGCAAGTCCCATGGTGGTCGGCCCGCTCAACGAGGCAATTCGAACGGCAACGCCGTCCTCATATCCGGTCGTTTGCACTTGCTCTGTCAGATTCTTTTCCGATACCCCGGCATTTTGCTGTTGTCCTGACGTAGTGCCGCAGCCAGCCAGCAGGCTGATGGACAGCATCGCAGCAGTGAATACGGATAAAATACGTTTCATTTTTCGTTTTCTCCTTACTATTTTTCTTTCATAAAAAACGTCCCGCATCGAAAAAACGATACAGGACGCGGCTGATTCAGGTTTTCGCCTCTTTTATCGCAGATCCTGTCTTTGATAGCAGTAATCAATATGATTTGACGCTCACCTGTCAGTTATACTTTCAGGAAAGAATATCTATCGAAAGAAGTATACCGTTCTTTAACAAAATTGTCAACGTATAAAGCGAGCTCAATCGTGAAACAATAGTTACGAAATCAAATAAAGGAGGTCTTTCTCATGGATCGTTCTCATTCTAACAAGGCCATTCGCTGCACTGTTCAGCAATGCACAAACCACTGTGACTGCGCCGACTATTGCGCTCTTGATTGCATCACCGTGGGTACGCACGAGGCCAATCCGACCGTTGACCAGTGCACCGACTGTATGTCTTTCCAGAAGAAGTGCTAATGAAAAAGGCTGCTGTTATCAAACAGCAGCCTTTTTCATATCATACCGGCTCACCTGTGGCAAAAGTGATGGCACGGCTATTGTTTTCGATTTTGGCACAGGTCGTTGCGCCGCCAAATTCCCCATCCAGTGTCCAAGGCACTTCGTTTTCAGATAAAAACTCAATGTGTGAAGTGCGAAAATAAGTGAATCTTGTTGAATCCACATTATGCGTCAGCAAGTCATTGACTAGCCACTGCAGTTCCATCGGAGATTCAAAGGGATAGACCAGCAGCACCTCATACAGCCCATCGTCCAACGCAACATTATCCGGGGTCAGCGCTTTAAAGCCTCCAACGGAAACGGAATTGGAGACCATGCCGTAAATAAAATCATCTTCCAGAACTTCCCCATCACTTGTAATTTCAATATGATGCGTTTTGATATTCGTAAGCGATTTTACGCCTTCCATAATATATGCAGCGCGTCCAAAAATATTTTTTGTTACTTGAGGCGTTGCGTAAGATGCCTCGGTAAATATGCCGAAAGCCGCAATATAGCTAAAAAAGCGATCGTTAAATCGTCCCACATCGAGCGCCTGCAAATGATCTCCCGCGGCGATCAGCGCAGCGTCGACAGGCGTTCTGGGAATGGACAGACTGGCCGCGAAGTCGTTTGTCGTCCCCGCGGGTACATAACCAAGAATGGGGCGAATCTCATTTTGCATCAGACCTGTCACTGTTTCATTGAGCGTACCGTCTCCGCCTGCGCAGACAATCCGGTCAAACTCCCCTGCTCGTTCGCATGCAATGCGCGTCGCATCCTGTGCGCCCTGTGTAATATATACTGTTACGTCATAGCCTGCGTTTTGAAAAATCTCAATACACTCAATCGCTTTAGAGGCAATCTCTCCCCGACCGGCATGAGGATTGACGATCCAGAGCAGCTTTGGCATCGGCGCACTTCCTTTCTGTCGCCTGTTTAAGAAATCAGTTCGCAGACTGCGTTGGCATATGCAACCGGATCATCAATCGGCATGCCTTCAATCAGCATTGCCTGCGTGTACAGAATATCTGCATAGGTTGCCACCTGATCCGAGTTTTCGGCCTGCAGCGCGCACAGCTTGCGGAAAACCGGATGCTCGGCATTCAGCTCGAGTACGCGTTCCGCGCGCACACGCTGGCTCTCGTCCATTGCCTGCTGATTGAGGACCTTTTCCATCTCCAACGTGACAGGGCCCTCGGCTCGCAGGCAGCACGGATGGCTCTTGAGCCGCCCGGTCAGCTCTACTTTGCTTACCTTACCGGTAAGTGCTTCGCCGAGCTTGCCAAGCAGACCTGCATTTTCTTCGGAAAGCTTCTTGATTTCTTCCTTTTCATCTTCGCTTTCCAGGCCGAGATCGGCATCGGTAATGGACTTGAATTCTTTTTCATTGTACTTCGCCAGCATCTTGACGCAGAATTCATCAATATTATCGTCCAAGCAGAGCACTTCGTAACCCTTATCACAAAGTGTTTCCATCGCCGGAAGCAGCTTGATTTTCTCAACTGTCTCGCCGCAGGCGTAATAGATATACTTCTGTTCTTCCTTCATGCGGGAAACATATTCCGACAGGGTGACGAGTTTATCTTCACTCGTCGAATGGTACATCAGCAAATCCTGCAGCAATTCCTTATGCGCGCCGTACTCCGCGTAAGCACCATACTTGAGTTGACGGCCAAATGCCCTCCAGAACTGTTCGTAATTGTCTCGCTCGTCCTTCTGCATTTTGAGCAGTTCAGACTTGATTTTCTTTTCAATGCTCTGCGCAATCGCTTTCAGGTGACGATCGTGCTGCAGCATCTCGCGCGAAATATTCAGCGACAGATCCGCCGTGTCCACCATACCACGGACAAAGCTGAAATGATCCGGCAGCAAATCAGCACACTTATCCATAATCAACACACCGTTTGAATAGAGCTGCAAGCCCTTCTCATAGTCCTTTGTGTAGTAATCCATCGAAGCGTGCGACGGGATAAACAGCATTGCCGTATAAGTTACCGCGCCCTCAGTGCTTGTATGAATGTGCCGCAGCGGCGCCTGATAATCATAGAACTTAGTGCGGTAAAACGCATTGTAATCCTCATCCGAAAGCTCGCTTTTAGACTTCTTCCAAATCGGAACCATGGAATTGAGTGTGGAGTTCTCGGTATACTCCTCCCACTCAGGCTGATAGTCCTCGCCAGCATCAGCCGGTTTATCCTTCATGCGGCTTTTGATCATATCCATTTTGATTGGATAGCGAATGTAATCCGAGTACTTCTTGACCAGAGACTGGATGTGATACGACTCCAGAAACTCATCATAGTTCTCATTTTCTGTATTTTCCTTGATAGTCAGCGTAATACGCGTGCCATTGTCAGATTTTTCGCAGGGGGTAATGACATATCCCGCCGCACCGTCCGACTCCCAACGGTTGGCTTCTTCACTTCCGATTGCGCGGGACACCACCTCAACATGGCTGGCGACCATAAACGCTGCGTAAAATCCAACACCAAACTGACCGATAATATCAATATCGTCCTGCTTTCCGTTCTCCTGCTTAAATGCCAGCGACCCAGAGCGTGCAATGGTACCCAGATTGCTTTCCATTTCGTCTGCCGTCATGCCACAACCGTGATCCTCAATAACAAACTTACGATTCTCTTTGTCCAGCGTCAGCTCAATCGGCAGGCTGTCGCGTGTGATGCCGGTTTTTCCCTCTTGCATTGCGTTATAGTAAAGCTTGTCGGTAGCGTCTGACGCATTGGAAATCAGTTCACGCAGAAAAATTTCCTTATGCGTATAAATCGAATTAATCATCAAATCCAGCAGGCGCTTGGATTCCGCCTTAAACTGCTTCTTTGCCATCGCTTTTACACCTCTATGTTATTTTAGATTAGCACTCCATCTCATCGAGTGCCAATATTGATATGATAATCCGAAATTGCTGAAAAATCAAGACCGGAACGCAAAATTCACCTTTTGTTCAAATTCTACGCAAGAAACGACCGCCCCTCGCTTGCAGAGGGGCGGTCGTTTCGATACCCAATTCGGTTACTTAATTTTATCTTCGTCAACGCGGCGCTGCTCGATGCGCTTGCGTACCGCTTCACGCATCAGTGTGTAGACGACCGAAAAAATAGGAATGGCAAAAATCATGCCTACAATACCGGCCATGCTCGCGCCCAACGTTACAGCGGCAAGCACCCAAATCGACGGCAGGCCGACGGAGCCACCTACCACGCGCGGGTAAATGAAGTTGCCCTCAATCTGCTGCAGCACCAAAAAGAGCACAAGAAACCAAAGTGCCTGCATAGGATTGATGATAAAAATCAGCAGCGCACCTACAATGCAGCCGATAAACGCACCGAATATAGGAATCAACGCGGTAACCGCAATGAGTACCGCCACCATCAGCGCGTACGGCATGTTCAAAATCGACATGCTGATGAAAAACATCATGCCAAGAATAAACGCCTCGAGACACTGGCCGGACAGGAAACTATTAAACGAGGACGAAGTAAGGCGGCAGACCTCAAGCATCCAGTCGACAGGCTTTTCGGGAAAAAAGGAATAGCACAACCTACGGAACTGCCGGCTTAGCGTATCCTTCTGAGTCAGGATATAAATTGCGAAAATCAGTCCAATAAATGCATTGGCGACGCCGCTGATTGCACTACTTGCGAAGTTAAATGTGTTGCTCAGGAAATTCGTGTTCTGCAGGAAATTTACGATGCCCTCTCCAATGTCACGCCAGTTGATATTGAGCCAGCTTTCTTTCAGAGAAGCTACCTCATTTGCAAACATCGGAAGCGACTCACCGATTTGATCCAGCCACTCCGGCACACGAACGCGAGCAACCGCCAACTCTGAGCCGATTGCCGAAATGGAATTATACAGTTCAGGCACGACCATAAACAGAACCACAACGATCACGCCAAAAACAACAGTCAGCGTAAGAATCAAGCTCAAAACACGCTTCATTTTGCGTAGTTTCCGGCTGATCTTTTGTCCCGAAAACAGCTTCTTTTCAAAAAAGCGCATCGGCACATTTAAAATAAATGCCAGACAAGCACCAATTAGGAAGGGTGCCAACAGGCGCAGGAAATACCGCAGTACCGCTAATACCATGCTGATATTTTGCAAACACACATAGAATAAGACAGTAAATGCAATCAGCAGCATAATTTGTTTGATGTTTTCTTTATTAAAGTTCAACGTCGTAGCCTCTTTACAAATTAGTAATCTTATCTAATCATGTTTTTTGTGCCCAGTCAAGCGAACACTTTGTAATATTTTTGTAAAGGCGGTCGATTAAGCAAGCAGCGACTCCATCTCATCAAGCAACTGATTAAACAGCATAATGGCATCGGAAATCGGTGTAGGGGTTGACATATCGACCCCCGCCCCGCGCAGCAGGGTAATCGGGTCAGTCGAACAGCCACCGGATAGGAAGTGCAGATAATCCTTAACGCCGCTTTCGTCCTCCTGTAAAATGCGTGTCGATAGCGCTATCGCCGCCGCATAGCCCGTTGCATATTGGTAGACATAATAATTGTAGTAGAAATGCGGGATTCTGGCCCACTCCACCGCAATCTGCTCATCCACGATCATGTCCGGACCGTAATACTGTACATTTAATTTTCGGTAAAGCGCACACAGCGCATCTGCGGTTATGCCCTCTCCGCGCTGCGCCATTTCATTAACGGCAAGCTCAAATTCCGCAAACATGGTCTGACGATACAGCGTTCCGCGGAATTGCTCCAAAAAATGATTGATAAGGTAGGCGCGCGTCCGCTGATCCTTTGTCACAGAAAGCAGGTGCTGCATCAGCAACGCTTCATTGCAGGTAGAGGCTACCTCCGCTACAAAAATCACATAGTCCGAATAAACGGTCGGCTGTGTTTTGTTCGACAGATAAGAATGGATTGCATGTCCCATCTCATGCACCAGCGTGAAAACATCATCCAGCGTACCGTTAAAGTTCAGCAGGACAAAGGGATGCACCCGTGCGCCGGACGAATAAGCGCCCGAACGCTTCCCTTGGTTTTCGTACACATCAATCCAGCCCTTGTTAAAGCCTTCACGCAGAATCGCGCCATATTCCTTGCCGAGCGGTGCCAACGCTTTGAGCGCCAGTTCCTTTGCCTGCTCGAAAGTAAAGGTCATCTCTACATCTTTGACGACAGGGACAAATAAATCATACATGTGCAGTCCATCCAGCCCCAACAAGCGGCGACGCAGACCAACATATCGATGCATAGGCGCCATGTTTTGATGCACTGTCTCAATTAAATTATGATAAATTTCAACAGGCACTTCCGTTCCGTCAAGTGCTGCATCGAGTGTTGTTGCATAGTGCCTAGTCTGCGCAAAAAACAACAGCTGCTTCATTTGCGATGCGAGCACCGCAGCCGAAGTATTGCGAAACTGCTCATACTCCCGATAGAGCGACTCGAAAGCCGCCTTTCGCAGCACGCGGTCTGCCGATTGCATCAGCGGAATATACGTGCCATGTGTGACCGGATGCTGCTTTCCCTCTGCATCTGTCGCGTCGTCAAACCGCATATCCGCATCATTGAGCATAGAGAATATCTCATCAGGAGATTGTGCCATCTCGCCTGCTGCCGCGAGCAGTGCCTCCTCTTTGTCCGACAGAACATGCGCCCGACGGCGGCGGATACGGTTTAAGCTCAGCCGGTATCGCTCCAACTCCGGCACTTCCTGATAGAATTGTTCTAAAACACCCTCATCGATTGCCATCAGCTCCGGTGTTTCAAACGCGGTTGCGCTTTGCAATTCAACGACAAAACGTGTTACCTGCGCCGTCATCTCCTGATAGGCTGCCACGCGGGTATCCTCATCACTGCGTCGTTGCGCATAGTTTGCCAGTGCATCCACCGCCAAGCTGATTTCATCATCCAGCTCCAAAAATTCAAGCAAGGTTTTTCCGCTCTCTGACAGCCGTCCACGGTAGCAAGCTGCCTGCTGCGTATAGGATTTTGCACGAGCGAGCTCCGCGCGCCACGCATCATCCGTTGCAAAAATATCATTAATCGCCCACTTATCCTGCGAATCCACTTCGCTGCGAGCCCGAATGGTATGATTTTGTTGCATCTGTTTTCCCTTTCTGTTCTAATCTGTAATGTAATCATCATACTACCAAAGGCGCGTACATACAACCGTTAGCATTTATATGGTGCTTCGCTGTTAGATAAGATTGTATGCACAGAAATATTTTGCCCAATCCTTTAAATGATACATCAGAAAAATTTTAACTTTATAATATTTTCACGTTCTTATTGACTTTAGGCTAAAATAACGATATACTTTAAACAATCGCACGGGTTGCGAACTAATTTTAAAGAGGTATCTCATGTTCCAAGACAAAACAATCGTCTGCAAAGACTGCGGTCAGGAGTTCATTTTCACCGCAAAAGAGCAGGAATTCTACGCAGAGAAGGGTTTCGATAACGAGCCCCAGCGCTGCAAGCCCTGCCGTGACGCTCGCAAGGCAAACTCCAATCGCGGTGGCCGCAGCAGCGAACGCCAGATGTTTGATGCTGTGTGTTCCGAATGCGGCAAACCCTGCAAGGTTCCCTTCCAGCCCCGCAACGACCGTCCTATCTACTGCAGCGATTGCTTCCGCAGATAAATAAAGTCGAAATCAGTACGTCCCTTTCGGGGCGTACTTTTTTTCATTTTTATAGAAAACGCCACTAAAATGCCACAAAAATGCCACAAAAAAAGACGGAACCGCTACAGTTCCGTCCAAAGTTTCCGCATGCGGCTCGCCAATTTAGAATATCGTTACTCCCGTGATTGAAGGCAGAGAATATCCCATAATCGCAGAACGCCGGCTAACAGCACCATTCCGCTAGCGAGCAAGTTCACCTGTTTGGACATGCATTTTTGTGCAGTATCTGCCGGAGTCTTAGCTGCCTTTGCTGTGGCCTGATAAAAATATACCAGCGAGTTTAGAATTAGCAGACTCGCAAACAGTTTGAGTGCAAACACATTTGATGCAGCACTTGACTTGACTTGCCTTGGGCGGCGCACTGAATTTGATGCCCCTGCTCTGTTATCACACCATAGGAAATCAACACTCCGGTAACAATCAGCAGAATATGCCACTGCGCTTCTGAAATCTGCTGCATCTGCAAATTTGCCTGGTTTGCAGCCTCGGTCGAATCCAAAGACATAACCACTCCTCCCCTCTCACCAGTAGCATATTCTTGCCGCTCGCGATTATGCTGGCAAAACGCGCTGCGGCTTCATATACTATACTATCATCTTTCAGAAAGAGAGGTGATATATATGTTATGCTGTATTCGCTGTCCCAGCTTCTTATGCTGCCATCCATGCCGATTTGGCTGTTGTCTATGCAACGGAAGATATTGCTGCAGACGCTGCAGACGCTGCAGACATCGATAATGATCACGTAACACAAGGCCGAGGAGGAATCCTCGGCCTATTTTAATATATTGCGATATTCCTTAGTTTGCGGATGATATCTCTATTCAGGTGAAGATAGATGACAGTCGGCAGGATTGCTTCCCTCACTCTTTTGGAATTCACCCGCCCATTCAAACGCTTTCTTCGACAGAATGACTGCAATCACCTCATTGATGACAGCAGCTGCGGCAATCGTTCCCTGGATGATTTGCGCACATTCCGGCGCTGGGCCGCTCAGCACCGATACGGCAATCCCGGTAAAAACCAAAGAAACGCCAGAATGCGGCAGCAAAGTGAGGCCCAGATATTTTCTGACCGTATCCGGCGCATGTGTGACGCGTGCGCCCAAATATGCGCCGCCATACTTGCCGGCCGCTCGCGCCAAGATATAAACAGCAGTAAAGAGACCCGCGCCGAGAATCAAATGATAATCCAACGGCGCGCCGAGGTTCAGAATAACCACGACCATTGAAAAGCCTAGAATGGGCTGAAAATATGACATGATTTCTTCCAACCGTTCCGGTGATATCATGTTAGCAAAAGCAGTAGAAAAAGCCATACCAATCAGCATGAAATTCAGCACCGACTTTTGAAATAACAGTGCATTGACCATGAGTCCAATGCCGGCTGAAAGCAGCAGCGTTCCTATCAGGCAAAGCAGCGTTACCCGTTTGGATGTTTTTTTCTTGAGGAGAACGCCTGCCAGCAATCCAACAACAGCTCCGATAGCCAGCGGAAGCACTATCACAAGCGCAATCATGTAGACCGGCAGTTTTTTTGTTGGTACCGTTGCAGAAACGACGGAAATAACAGAAAAGAATACCGCAACTCCCACCATATCATCCAATGCTGCCATAGGAATGAGCGTACGTGTAACCGGTCCATCCGTTTGAAATTCATTGACGATTGACAATGCAGGTGCCGGAGCCGTGGCAAGGGCAATACCACCGAAAATCGCTGCAAGATAGAGCGGTATGTCAGAAAGCCAAAACACTACGCCAAATACGAGTGTGACCACTAGGAACGTTCCAAGCGACTGTGTGAGCGTCGTTATTATAATCTGGGCACCGGATCTTTTAATCTTCTTCCAAACCAGTTCCGTGCCGATCATCAAGCCGACAGCACACTCTAACACGTGTACGGACGTTTGATACCACGCTGTTTCTAAAACAGCATTATCAAGCAAACCCAGTGCATGTGGTCCGAGCAGCATTCCTGCAAGCAGCCATCCCAAAATAGCCGGCAATTTGATTTTGGAAACCAGTTTGCCTACCAGAAAGGCGATGCCAATCGCTGCTGCAAGTCGCAAAATCAACAAAATATTCATCGCTATCCTTCCTTCGCCAGTCCGTAGAGCATTAGATTAAGTAGATTGGACAACTGTACCTCGTGTGCCTGCATCAGATTCTCCAGCGCTGCACTGCTATCCATATGCTGTCGGAAGCATCCATGAAACACTTCCTGAAAGAGGACAAAATATTGTAGCGCTGTTTCTTCTGTGATCCCTTCTCTTAATACCACATGCGCCAGTGCTGTTTTATAATAAGCAAGGCTTTGTGCATCGAACGCCGCGCGAAGCTCCTGTATCTTCCCCGCAAGGTGTAGCGGCGGTTGTAATACGGTATGAAAAAAGAGATGTCCCTCCCGGGGATAGGTTTGGAAAAATAAAAATCGGCGTGCAAGATATTGGTTCATTCCACGCTGGAAATCAGTAAAATCATAGCTTTCTTCCGCCAGAAACGCCGTTAAGTGCTCAAAGCATGTTTTGACGCAGAGCAAATACAAATCATCTTTATTTCCAAAATAGTGATAAACGAGGCCCTTTGAGATATTATTTGCGCTGCAAATGATGTTGAGCGACGCTGCATCATAACTTTTGCATCCGAATTCATCCATGGCGGCACAGAGAATTTTCTCTCTGCTGCATTCCGCCTTTATCTCACGCTTCATAATATAAACACCCCTTGCAAAATTGACTATGCGGTCAATTTTTATGGTATCACAAACAGACCTATCAGTCAATTATAAAATCAAGTTTTTCTTATTTGATATGTTCGATTTGACATAACGGATGCAAACTATATATCAGATATGGGTTTGGAATCATGTAAGGAGTGTTTATTATGACCAAATTGTCTTGTTATGTTGTCTCGTGCAGTACCAACAAGGACGGGTGTTGCTGTCGTCCCAAAATTATCGTCAATGGTGACCACGCACAAACCTGCACAGATACCTGCTGCAGTTCTTACTCGTATGAATCGGAGGCTGTAGTAAATGCAATTAGTTTTCCGGAGCCGAACATCTCTGTAGAAATCGATTGCGATGCCTGTGATTGCCTTCACAACAAAAGCCATCGATGTACCGCACGCAGCATCGAGATCAACTGTCATAATTGCGGCGGGACAGAATGTGCCGCGTTTAAGAAGGCAAGGAATTGACGACTTTGCTATCAAACAAATACTGCGAAATCATTGCAGTTTCTTTGCTGTACACACAACCTGATTCGCGTTTATTTTTACTCCGTTGTAGCTATACTGTCCTTAACAAAAGGAGTGATTAATATGCCACGCGGAGTAAGAAGAGTTGCCGATTACACGCACGAACAGGAAGAACTCAATGCAAAAATTAAAAAACACGAAGATGCGATTGCCACATTAAACGATCGAAAGCAGCACGTCGTTGATCTTCAAAAGCAGGAGGAATTGGGAAAGCTCGCTACCTTTCTCGATCATTCCGGCATGACAGTGGATCAAGCCATCGCTCAGCTTCAAGGATAATATAAATAGCAATCAGCCCAAAAAAACGCCGCAAACCCGTATCAACAACGGTGTTTGCGGCGTTTTTAGTTTCTTAGCTTATTCCCACTCTGTTCCAGCCTCGTTTTCACAGCTATTTTCAATGCTTTTTGGTGCTATGATTCGTAAAATTCCCACTCAATTTCGGAGATTTTTTGATTTGCAGAGGATCCGTGTACTTTTCGTGTACTGCGGTTTCAGACGTACTTTGAGTATCACTAATGCCATTTTTGAACCTTATTTTCGGATTTTATCACAGCGTGCCCATTATCGCAACTATTCCCAACGGGAGCAATGAACAGCTTTCCTAAGATCAAAAACAAATAATAAAATTATGCTACCACATAAAAGGCATGGGTTTTCAGCATGAGGCTCCATGCCTTTACCTATGGGAACTTCACGTATTATGGATAATGTGAAATAAATGTGTTAACTACATCTTTCACATTTCTCCTACAGCTCATTCAATTCGCATCACCGAGTTGTACTATCTTTACTGAGCAAAATCGGTTGAGTTTCCCACATATCATCGCGATAGAAAGCAATATGGCAATTATCTTTTTCAGCATAAAATTCGCCAAACTTCTCTCCCGACTTTCCACCTTCTCTACGATATTCGCGAACTACCCATAATAACGTATTTCCACGTTCTTTCAAAATGCTAAAAAGTTCTTCCTTGTCAACCAGAAGATAGTCTTGATATGTTCTCCACTTCTCGCCCGCAATACAATATTCTGCTTTTATATGTTTCTTGTCATTATAGAACAAATACCCATCTGAATTGCTAATGCCCAACATTTCTCTTATCGGGGAAGACGGCAAATCATAATATACGTCCCCATATTCTTGGTAATTATAGCAGCACCTGTCAACAGCGGGCTGGATGTTTACCCCCGGGAACTCTTCAACAAATCTGCTGTTATATCGCTGTTTCCATGGGAACCAACAAACCTCTTTGGGAGTAATATAACAGGATGTATGTATGCCTCCCATCCAGTCTGTAGGATTCGCAACACTCTTTGCCAATTGGGTATCATTACTCAACTCATTAAGGAACATGTCCCATTGTTCCTCTGAAATGATAATAGAGCTAATAAACAAGCAGGTTTCTACTCCTGAAGGGCTGTAAAAACACGAAAACCCTCCAAGCGCCATTAAGTCGTTGCTCTTAATCTTATATTTATAATCGCTATTGCTAATAAACAACCATTTTTCCCAATCGATGTCTGGAGACTCAAGGACCAAGTTAATCACATTTTCCTTTGTACTGCAATCACCGGATAATATGACCACATCCTTTTCAGGGATAAAGTACACACTTTTCAGCCAATAGAACTGCACAGTTTTTCGACACATAAAGTGCACAGTTTTTCGCCAAGACTGCACAACCTCCGAGGAGTTGGTAAAATGAAGCCAGCCGAAACGGAGGTGG
>NZ_CATNVC010000016.1 GCF_951230135.1 Butyricicoccus sp. Marseille-Q5471
TTATTAACATGACTGGTAACAGCTACCGTTTAGCTCACCACCAGTCCATTACCGGCTAAAAAACTGGCGCTGAAAAAGTGTGCATTTGCTGGCGAAAAAGTGTGCACTTTACTTGACTGCTTACACCTGCAGTTCTTTATTGGGGAAAGGCTGCTCTTTGCGGTTCATTCCGTACCTCCTTCTCTACCGAATCTTATGTTATTATTATAACACATGATGATTCATCCTCAATGATTAGATTGATTACCCGGTTTGATCAATCCACTGTTTTCTCGGCCAAAACTCCAAAAATAAGACAGTGATAACCACCATAAAGTGATTACCACTGTCGAAAAGTAATTTCAGAACATTTGCCCGATACAGCGGCGCATTCAATTTAACTTACAGTTTGCCAAGCTCCTGTGCAAGCAGTTTATTGATAATCTGAGGATTGCCCTGGCCCTTGGAGGCCTTCATGCATTGACCCACAAGGAAGCCCGTGACATTTTTACCCGCCTTAAAATCCTCAACAGCCTTCGAGTTATTCGCAATCACACCCTGCACAATGGTCAGAATCGCGCTCTCATCCGAAACCTGTTTGAGGCCCATGCGCTCTACAATGGCTTCCACCGTTTCATCCGTCTCAAACATTGCGGGCAGTACCTTCTTGCCGGCCGCGCCGGAAATCGTACCCGCTTCGATTAGGCAAATCAAATCCACCAGCTTTTGCGCGGTCAACTTTGTGTCTGTCAATTCGATTCCCTTGTCGTTCAGATACTTGGAAATATCGGAGAGAATCCAGTTAGCAGCAGCCTTAGGCTTGATTTTGCCCGACTTGGAAGCCTGATCAAGCAGTTCCGCCTTGGCAAAGCTGTCCGAAATCTGGCGTGCTTCCATAGCGGTCATGCCGTATTCGTTTAGATAACGCTCATACCGCGCAATCGGCAGCTCGGGAATTTCGCTTTCGATTTTGCGCATCCAAGGTTCGTCAATTTCGACCGCAATCAAATCGGGATCCGGGAAATAACGATAATCCTGCGCATCTTCCTTGGTACGCATCACGGTGTTCTTGAGCTTTACATCGTCCCAGCGGCGAGTCTCCTGCTGGATTTCGCCGCCGTTCTCAACCACTTCAATTTGGCGTGCGATTTCATAGTCAATCGCGCGCACCGCACCCGAGAAGGTGTTGACGTTCTTCATCTCAACACGCGTGCCAAGCTCGGTCTCGCCCTCGGGGCGAATGGAAACGTTAATATCGCAGCGAATCGAGCCTTCCTCCATCTTGCAGTCGCAGATGTTCAGATAGCTGAGCGTGGTCTTAATCATTTCCAGAAATTCCTTCGCTTCAGCCGAGGAACGCAGGTCGGGACGGGTGACCATCTCAATCAGCGGAACGCCACAGCGGTTGAAGTCGACAATAGTGCCGTCAATCTCGTCATGCAGCAGCTTGCCGGCGTCCTCCTCGAAGTGGATGCGCTCCAAACGGCAGCACTTCTTCTCACCGTCGACGTAAAAGTATACCTCACCGTTTTCACAAATCGGTACATCAAACTGAGAAATCTGATAAGCCTTGGGCAAATCAGGGTAAAAATAGTTCTTACGATCGGACTTGCACAGCGAATTTACCGCGCATCCCGTGGCCTTGCCCATCTTGGCCGCATAGTGCACAACCTCACGATTCAGCACGGGCAGTGCGCCCGGCATACCGGTGCAGACCGGACAGGTGTGAGAGTTAATCGGCGCACCGAATCCGGTTGAGCACGAGCAGTAAATTTTGCTCTTGGTGGACAGCTCCGCGTGCACCTCAAGGCCGATGACAGCTTCGTATTTCATGTTATGTCCTCCTCCTTACAGCGCCGCGATGATGTTTTTGAGACCCGATGCCTGCTCAAAGGCAAGACCGGCGTTCATCAGCTTCTGCTCGCCAAAGCGTGGGCCTATCAGCTGCATGCCGACGGGCATCTTGTTCGCGTCAAAGCCGCAGGGCTGAACCAGTGCAGGCAGTCCGGCGATATTGACCGATACGGTGCACACGTCGCCCGCGTACATTTCGAGCGGACTCTTCGTTTTAGCACCGATTTCATATGCTGTGGTGGGCGCTACCGGGGTCAGAATCACATCGCACTTTTCAAAGGCGGTGTTGAATTCTTCCTTAATCTTACGCTGCGCAGCGCGCGCCTTCTTGTAATACGCGTCATAATAACCCGAGGACAGCACATAGGTGCCCAGCATGATTCGGCGCTGTACCTCTGCACCAAAGCCCTCAGAACGGGACTTGACATACAAATCAATCAGATCATCGCCGGCATTCGGCGTGCGATAGCCGTACTTCACGCCATCAAAACGCGCAAGGTTTGAAGAAGCCTCAGCCGACGACAGGATATAGTAAATCGGCAGCGCATACTCGACCAGAGGAAGCGAAATCTCAAACACCTCTGCACCGAGGTTCTTGTAAGTCTCCGCCGCGGCCATGACGTTCTGGCGCACTTCATCGGAAACGCCCGCGCCGAAATATTCCTTTGGCAGACCAATGCGCAGTCCCTTGACATCCGCCTTCAGGTTCTTGCGAACCGAGCCCTCAAACGGCGTCTGAATCGAGGTCGAATCGTGCATCGGATCATGACCGGTAATCGCGTCAAGCAGCATAGCAGCATCCTCAATCGAACGGCCGAAGGGGCCAATCTGATCGAGCGAGGAGGCGAACGCAATCAGGCCGTAACGGGAAACCGCACCATAGGTCGGCTTGAGGCCGACCACACCGCAGAAGGATGCAGGCTGACGAATCGATCCGCCTGTGTCTGAACCCAGTGACAGCGGTACTTCACCCGCAGCAACCACGGCGGCAGAGCCACCGGAAGATCCACCCGGCACACGGTTCAGACCGTGCGGGTTAAAGGTCGGATGCGCGGCAGAGTTTTCACACGAAGAACCCATTGCAAACTCATCCATATTAGCCTTACCGGTGATAACCACATCGCAGGCGGTCAGTTTTTCCATTACCGTAGCGTTATAGGGCGGTTTAAAATTATACAGCATCTTGGACGCGCAGGTAGTCAGCGTGCCCTTGGTGCAGATGTTGTCCTTAATTGCGATAGGGATGCCCGCCAACGGAGAAAGGCTCTCGCCTGCGGCACGCTTTGCGTCCACAGCCGCGGCGGTGTCCAACGCGGACTGCTCCGCAATTGTTACATACCCCTGTACCTTGTCCTCAACCGATTTGGTGCGTGCAAGCACGTCCTTCGCAAGTTCCACTGCACTGATTTCCTTGTTACCGAGCAAATCGGACAGTTCGGCTGCTGTTTTCTTAAAAAGTTCCATTCCTGTCCCTCCCTTACTCAACTACACGCGGTACGGCTACGCCGCCCGCCTGAAAGTCCGGCGCGTTGGGCTTGACCAACTCGTCCGGCGTAAATTCCTGTACGACTACATCCTCGTGGAACGCGTTCTTGCGCTCTGTATTGATGACGTCCGTAATATCTCCGAGGTCAAGCTCAGCCAGCTTGTCCACCATGCCGACGATGCCCTGCATGTCTTCAGCCAAGCGATCAAAAATGCCGCCATTGGAGTCGAGACGCGCGAGGACAGCGATGTGTTCAATTTCTTTTCTCGAAATTGCCATGTCAATTTTCCTCCTGCTGTATCATATTTTTAAATTCTTCTTCTGTTAAGACCGGAATACCCAGCTCCGCCGCTTTTTGCAGTTTACTGCCTGCATTTTCGCCTGCCACTACATAATCGGTTTTCTTGGAGACCGATCCTGCGGCTTTGCCGCCGAGGGATTCGATTAAATCATTGATTTCCTTACGGGAAAACAGCGTCAAACTGCCGGTTGCCACGATAGTTTTACCGGCGAGCAAATCGCTTTTGGCCGTTTTTTCACCGATAAAATTGACACCATGCGCCCTCAGCTTTTCAATCAGCTCTTGTGACTGCGCAAGCTCGCGCCATGCGGCAATGCTTTCAGCGGTTGTCTGCCCTATGTCGCGAATCTCGGTCATTTCCTCAATCGTAGCATTTAAAATGGCATCAAGCGACCCAAAGTAGTTGGACAGCACCTTGCCCGCCTTTTGTCCGACATGTCGAATGCCGAATGCAAACAGCAATCGGGACAGATCACGTGTTTTGCTTGCAGCTATGCCCGCTGTCAGGTTATTGGCCCAAGTATCGACCTTTTTTCCGAGCGGCAGCAGCTGCTCTACCGTTAAATCATATAAATCAGCAGCCGATTGCACCAATCCCGCATCAATCAGTTTCTGGAGATTGCCTTCTCCGCAGCCATCAATATCCATTGCGTCACGCGAAGCAAAATGAATCAGATTCCGCAGAAGCTGTGCCGGGCAGGACGCGCTCGTGCAGCGAATCGCGCTTTCCTCTTCATCTTCAAATGCCGGCGCGCCGCAGACTGGGCAAAGCCTTGGCATTTCATATGGCATCGCGTCTATAGGGCGCTTGTCCAGATTTACGCCGATGATTTCCGGAATAATTTCACCCGCCTTGCGAACCGAAACGGTATCGCCTATGCGCACATCCAGTTCGCGGATAAAATCACGGTTGTGCAATGTTGCGCGCGACACCGTTGTGCCTGCCAACCGAACCGGTTCGAGCACCGCATTCGGCGTGAGCACTCCAGTGCGGCCGACCGAGATGATGATGTCCTTCAGCAGAGTCTCCTTAACCTCGGGCGGATACTTATAAGCGGCTGCCCAACGCGGAAATTTCGCGGTGGAACCCAGTTGCCCACGTTGGACAAATGAATCCACCTTGACAACCGCACCGTCAATGTCAAAATCCAGTTGATCCCGATTTTCACCCATGCGCAGAATTTCATCATACACCTGCTGCGGGTCTGTGTAAATCGGATAACGCGGACTGACCGGAAAGCCGAGCTGCTTGAGATAATCCAGCGATGCGGCATGTCCCGTGATTGGCAGCTCATTCGCATTCTGAATATTAAAGCAGAAAATCGATAGACGGCGCTTTTGCGTGATTTTGCTATCCTTCTGCCGCAGCGAGCCTGCCGCTGCATTTCGCGGGTTGGCAAGCAGTGGCTTCTCGTGCAGCTCAAGTTCGGTGTTAAGTGCATCAAACACTGATTTTTTCATATACACCTCGCCACGTACAATCAGACGGGGCGGTGCATTTTCAATTTGATGCGGAATATCCTTGATTGTCTTCAGGTTGGCGGTTACATCCTCACCTACCTGACCGTCACCGCGGGTCGCACCGCGCACGAAAATACCGTTTTGATACTCGAGCGCCACAGATAGTCCATCAATTTTATACTCGACTACATATTCCGCTGCTCCTGCAGCACCTTCAACGCGCGCAAAAAATTCGCCCAATTCATCAAGCGAGAATACATCCTGCAGGCTCTCCAACGGATAGGCATGCGCGACCTTCGAAAAACGCCCGGACGCCGTGCCACCAACCCGCTGTGTCGGTGAGTTGGCATCGGCAAATTCCGGGTACTCTGCCTCCAAGCCGCGCAATTTCCGCTGCAGCATATCATACTCGTAATCCGAGATTTCGGATGCATCTTGATTATAATATTTATCATTATAATACCGCAACTTTTCTCGAAGCGCGGCAATCTCTTCCTGTGGGTTCATGGAAACGCTCCTTCTTTACCCAATACAGTTTATAGTATACCAAAAAAATCAGACAAGCGGTAGGTTTTTTTTCCTCTTTTCGTCCGATTTATTGATAATCATTGATTTTACCCAATAATCCGTCTCTTGTATCGTCAATGTACGTATATTGCTCAGGCACGGTACCAACGATGACCGTATCCGTCACAGGATAAGAGGTCACAATTTCACGATCCACACCACCCAGCGGCGTCAGAATGCGAAAACCCGCATGAATTTCGATAATCATATTATGTCTTGTTTGGTTAATTCCCGCGCTGGAAAACGCACTGACAAATTCGGCGGACATCTGTGTTAATCCTGACATACCTACATCAATGCTCGGCCCCATGCCACTAAAGTAGTTTGGTGCAAAGATTGAGCCGATCGGCACCTCAATCGTGGTCTGCTCCAAATCATCCAACCGATCATACAGTCCATTCACGACCTGCGCCTTGATTCTTCCAATCGAAATGACATCTGTACGCAGGGCGGTAACATGATTTTCATTATCACGCTCTAAAATCACCAGATTTTCATAGGATTCTCTGTCCGAAAAGATTTTATCCTCCATCAAGGTATTGATTTCCTGTATTGCACTGTCTTCACATATATTTACTGCGTACTCCATAATAACTGGGCGCACGCGCAAGGCCGTCACCGCCGAGCACAGTCCAACCAAGACTGCAATGAGCAGCAGCACACGATGCAGCTTGTTTTTTTTGCGGTATCGGAAACGTCGATGCATGCGCGTCACCCCCTCCTGAAAGTATACGCGCAAAAGCAAAAAAGAAGCACCCGAATGGGTGCTTCTTCTGAGTACAGAATTAGTCCTCGTCTGCGTAATCGTCGTCGTCTACGAGCAGAGCACGGATAGACAGGGATACCTTCTTCTTCTCATCGTTGATGTCGATAATCTTCGCGTCAACGCGCTGGCCAGCCTCAAGAGCATCCTCAGGCTTCGCAATGCGGTGATCTGCAATCTGGGAAATGTGAATCAGGCCATCAACGCCCGGAACGATTTCAGCAAATGCGCCGAAGGGCATGAACTTGAGGATCTTAACCTCAGCTACATCGCCAACAGCATACTGGTTCTTGAATACGTTCCACGGATTCTCATCTTCGCGCTTGTAGCCCAGGGAAATCTTCTTGTTTTCCTTGTCCAGGCCGATAACAAACACATGAACCTTGTCGCCTACGCTGACAACTTCAGACGGGTGCTTGATGCGGCCCCAAGACAGCTCAGAGATATGCACCATGCCGTCAACGCCGCCGATGTCAACAAACGCGCCGTAGGAGGTCAAGGACTTGACCGTGCCTTCGTACTCGCTGCCAACCTCGATGGTGGACCAAACCTTCTCGGCAGCTTCCTTGCGGGCTTCCTGCTGAATCTGGCGAATCGAGCCGACTACGCGCTTGCGCTGACGGTTGATTTCGGTGATATAGAAGGACTGCTTGGTCTTAAGCAGCTGCGCCATCGGCTGATCCTTCGGAACGCCGGTCTGGCTTGCGGGAATGAAAACGCGCACGCCAAAAGCAGTCGCAACGACACCGCCGCGGTTCTCTTCGATGATGGTGCCTTCAACCACAGTGTGGTTATCATGGGCAGCCTCGATGGTTTCCCAGCCCTTCAGCTGGTCAACGCGCTTCTTGGACAGAGTAACCGTGCCCTCGCCGTCGTTGACGCGCACGACAACAGCCTCGATTTCTTCGCCCGGCTTGATGTTGGCCTCAACGTCGTATGCCGGATCGTCCGACAGTTCGTTCAGCGGGATATACGCGGTGTGCTTAACGCCCAAATCGACCTGTACATCGGTCGAAGAAATGGCAACAACAGTACCGGTGACTTTCTCTCCTGTATTTAAAGTTTTGAAGGACTCCTCCAGCATTGCTGCAAAGTCTTCACCATTTTCGATTTTCGTTTCTTCGCTCATCATGTTACTGACCTCCTTAATTATCCATGCCGGTGTCGATGCACCTGCCGTGATCCCGACCCTACGGCCGTGCAGTAACTCCTGCGTCCTGAGTTCTGCAGCATCCTCGATATAAAGCACGTCCCCACAAAGCGATTTGCTGATTTCATACAGCCGCTTTGTATTGGAACTCTTTTTATCACCGATCACGATCATCTGATCCGACGCACCGGCAAGCAGGCGAGCTTCCGACTGGCGCTCGTCCGTCGCTTTACATATTGTATCAAATATTTTCAGGTTTGTACACCTTTTTTTTAATATCCCGACAGAAATATCCCAAAGAGATCGATTGACCGTCGTTTGGGCAACTACAGAGACCGCCTCTCCCTCCAGCAGACCGCTCTCCACCGCCTGCCGCACGTCCTGCTCGGACTGAAAAACAATCGATCTGCCACACCATCCCTGAATGCCAAGCACTTCCGGATGGTTTTTGCTGCCGAAAATTACAATCAGCCGCCCCGCCGCTCTCTCCTGATCGACGATTTCATGAATCTTATGGACAAACGGACAGGTTGCATCAAAAATTTCACAGCCTTTTTCGCGCAGCTGCTCATAGACAAACCTCGGCACGCCATGCGCACGAATCAAAACCGGTGCGCCGTTCGGAATATCATCGAGTGATTCCGCCGTTCTAACACCCAGCTTCTCCAGCCGCGCGATTTCATGCATGTTGTGAATAATTTCACCGTATGCGTAAATCTGTCCACCGTGCTTCGCCTGCTGCTCCGCCAAATCGACCGCCCGGCGCACGCCGAAGCAAAATCCCGCTGTTTTGGCTACCGTGACGCTCATGCCTGCTCCTTCAGCGCATAAATCCGCTGCAGAATATCATCTGCAATGACGCCATAGTCCTTTTCTTTGGGATCCGGCAGGAAGGGCTCGCCGATAATCACCCGTGCCTTGCAGCGAAATCCCTTATTCTCTGAAATGTACATAGGCAGGATGGGCGCACGTGATTTGACCGCGAGCATGGCTGCGCCCTTTTTCGTCTCACCCTCAGCTGCACCGCGTGTGCCCTGCGGGAAGATAATTAGCTTGCTGCCGCCTTTTACGGTACCGAGTGCGGTTTTAATCGCGGTGATATCAGTGCCTTCCCGGTCAACTGGGAACGCGCCCAGCCACGAAATCAGCGGTCCCAGACCTTTTTTCGCAAATAGCTCCTTCTTTGCCATCAGGCGCAGCGGCACCTGATGCCCCAGCGCAGCCGCGGCAAGCGGCGGGTCGGACAGTTGACAGTGGTTGGGGCAGACAACGCAGCCGCCTTCCGGAATGTTCTTCCGTCCCTTTACTTTATACCCGAAATAGATGTGAAATCCCAGTGCAACGAACGGAATCGCAAACCACTGGAACCAACGGTGATACTTGCTTTTCATGCTTTTCCCTCTGTCTTTTCTCGGATGATACGGAGCACCGCTTCGATGCTCTCCTCAAGCGTCAGGTTTCCGGTATCAAGCAGCACAGCGTCCTCCGCTTGACGCAGCGGAGCAATCGCACGGGTGCGATCCTGCTCGTCGCGGCTTTCAATATCAGACAGCACGCGTTCCAGCGTGACATCCTGCCCCTTTGCGATCAGTTCACGATATCGACGCTCCGCACGACATTTAGCCGATGCCGTTAAAAATATTTTAACCTGTGCATCGGGCAGGATTACCGTACCAATATCCCGTCCATCCATTAAAATGTTGCCTTTTTGGGCCATATTCCGCTGTAAATCGAGCAGAAACTGACGCACCTCAGGGACAGCTGACACCTTGGAAGCATAGTACGCAATCTCAGGCGTGCGGATGGCATCGGAAACATCCTCTCCGCAGAGCAGCACATGCTGTGTTCCGTTCTCATATCGCAAGGTAATCTCAATGCCGTCGAGTGCGGCGGCAATCCCAGCGGCATCCTCGCCGGAAACACCCTTTCGGCAGACCGCAAGTCCGATTGCGCGATACATTGCCCCGGTGTCTACATAGACATAGCACAGTTTCATAGCGGCAGCACGTGCGACAGTCGACTTCCCTGCACCGGACGGGCCATCAATCGCTACAGAAATATAATTCATATATTCTCCTATTCCTGCGCTGCGGAAAGGCCGGCCAGTCGGCCGGTTGACCACGCAATCTGCAAATTAAAGCCACCGGTGTATGCGTCTACATCCAGTACCTCGCCCGCGAAATACAGACCCTGCACCTTTTTAGACTCCATCGTCTTCGGATTGACATCCTTAACCGATACACCGCCCGTTGTAATGATGGCTTCGTTCAAGGGGCGTGCTCCGGTAATCACAAGCGGAAACGCCTTGAGCAGCTGCACCAGTCCCAATCGCTGCTCCTTCGTCACCGAATGTACCTTCTGACGCGGATCAATCTTTGCACATGCAATCGCAACCGGAATCAGCTTGCGCGGCAGCAATTCTCCCAATGCATTGATAAAATCACTGTTTTTGTATTTTTCAAAATCTGTCAGCAAACGCTTATCCAGCGTTTTTTCATCAAGCCCAGGCTTGAGGTCGATTTCTATCCGATATGCCTTGCTTCCAAAGTGGCGCATATGCGCCGACGCAGATAAAATCAAAGGTCCGGACACGCCAAAGTGCGTAAACAGCATTTCACCAAGATCAGAATAGAGCTTCTTATCATTCTCAAAAACAGTCACCCGCACATTGCGCAAACTGAGTCCCATGAGTTCGGAGCAGGTGTCCCCTGCCGCCACCAACGGAACAAGCGAGGGGTTCGGCGGGATAATCGTATGACCCAGTGCCTTGGCAAACCGGTAGCCGTCGCCCGTTGAGCCGGTTGCCGCATAGGACGCGCCGCCGGTTGCGACAATCACACGGTCGCAGCCATACTCTCGTCCGCCCGCACACACAGCGGAGGCTTGTCCCTCCTGCGTGCGGATATCGGTTACCGTCTCCTGTACAATTTTAACACCCACATGTTTGACCCAGGTAAAAAGTGCGTCAATAATATCCGATGATTTATCAGAAACCGGAAAAACACGGTTGCCTCGCTCGGTTTTCAGCGGTACGCCGCGGGACTCAAAAAAGTCCTTGACCTCCTGCGGAGAAAAGCAGCCAAGCGCAGAATACAGAAAGCGAGGGTTAACCGGCACATTCTGCAGTACCGTCTGCGTATCGCAGTCGTTACATACATTGCAGCGACCCTTGCCGGTAATAAATATTTTTCTACCGACCTTTTCATTTTTTTCAAACAGCAGAACCTTCGCGCCGTTTTCCGCCGCCGTTCCGGCAGCCATCAATCCGGCTGCACCGCCGCCGATTACACAAATGGTCAATTCGTTTCGTCCTCCGGTTTTTCATATACGTCATACTCTTCCCAAATGGACTCCAGCGAGTTGAACGTCTTTTCAATTTCTTCCTTGCGGCTCATGCCGACCGCTACAATCAGCGCGTTAATGACCGACAGCGGCGCGACGAGCGAATCAACGAAGCTCGCCATATCGCTCTTGGCAATCAGCGTATGATCTGCCACGCGAGACAGCGGCGACAGGTGGGAATCAGTTAGTGCAATAACACTCGCACCCTGATCCTTGGAATACCGCATGGCGCTGAGGGTGCGCTTGGAGTAGCGCGGAAAGCTGATGCCCAAAAACACATCGCCTTCGCCAATGCGAAGAATCTGCTCAAAAATTTCGCTGACGCTGTTGGTTTGAATCAGCGTCACATTATCAAATAAAAGGTTAAAATAAAATCCCACAAAGTTTGCCAATGCGTTTGAAGACCGCACGCCCAGTATGTAGATGCGGCGTGCGCCCATCATGGCATTGACCGCGCCCTGAAAGGCCTCTCGGTCCAATTCGTCCAGCGTCATACGAATCATGTCCATATCGGCATGCAGCACGGTTTGCAGCACATCCTTACCA
Source organism: Butyricicoccus sp. Marseille-Q5471 (assembly GCF_951230135.1). Classification (GTDB taxonomy): domain Bacteria; phylum Bacillota; class Clostridia; order Oscillospirales; family Butyricicoccaceae; genus Agathobaculum. The sequence continues at coordinate 11,450 of NZ_CATNVC010000016.1, forward strand.
CCCATGCGGTCACTGGACACCTCCATACGCTGTACAGAGGTTAGCTTGTTGCGAATCATCTCCTGCAGCGCACGCTGCAGGTGCGGATAGCCGTCATACCCCAGTTCGGTTGCAAAGCGCACAACGGTCGATTCGCTCACGCCGACGGTCGTCCCGAGCCGCGAGGCTGTCATAAATGCCGCCTTATCATAATGCTCCAGAATAAACCGCGCAATCTGCTTCTGTCCCTTGGAAAATCCCGGGAGTTCACTTTGTATTTTGGTAATGAGATCGTTCATTTCCTGCTCCTTGTTTTGCCGACGCAAATTTCGTCCTTTCCATTTTAAGCGGTTCGCGGTTCAATTGCAAGTTCTTTTGCATCAATCCTGCAAATTTGCAGTTAAGCCCTGCAAATAGGTCAATTCCGATTCCGTCAGCGGCCGCCATGCGCCCGCCTTCAGACCCGGGTCAAGGTGCAGTTTTCCAATTGCCACCCGCTTGAGCCGGCGCACTTCCAAACCGCATTGCTCGCACATTTTGCGAATCTGGCGGTTTCGGCCTTCATAGATGGTCATCAGCAGCTTCGCGCTCTGCTCATCATGCTCCATAACTTCCACGATGGCAGGAGCAATCTCATAATTATCAATTTTCATTGGCTCAGAAAGCTTTGCAATCTGATCCAATCGGCCGCGCACGCGAACGGTATAGTGCTTGGCCACCTCGTGGCTCGGATGGGTCAGCGCATTGGTCAGCGCACCGTCATTGGTCAGCAAAAGCAACCCTTCCGATGCATAGTCGAGCCGTCCGACCGGCACAACGCGCGCGCCACATTCCTGCACCAGCTCGGCGACCGTCTTGCGGCCATGCTCATCCTTGAGCGTTGTCACATAGCCGCGCGGCTTATACAACATCAGGTAAACCTTTTCCTCGGATGCGCCGATGGGTTTTCCATCGACGCAAATCCGATCCTTACGGATATCCGCGCGGTCACCGAGCGATATTTTCCGTCCGTTGACCGTGATCCTGCCCGCTTGCATCCACTGCTCCGCCGTACGGCGCGAGCACAATCCGGCCTGCGCCAGAATTTTCTGAATTCTTTCCTCCACTGTTATCCTCCATTATGTCTCATCTTTACCGCCAAAAAAGCGCTCCAAAAGGCGCTCCGGCAGACTTTTGTGTTCGGGAATCAAGATTGATGCACCGCCGTACAAAATCGTATCGGAGGCCAGCGCCTGATCGCCCAATCGATATTCCATTCGCCCCGCGGCAGCGGTCTTGACCACCGGCGCATAGCAAATTTTATCCCTGTAAAATACGGTCTGCAGCTGATCAATTTCATCCGGCAGCAGATATGCCGTCAACTTACTCTGTGTAATCAGCGGCACCGTGTCGGCATCGCCGCCGTATACGCGTTGCTCACCAACCACCTCGCCCGCTTCGTGGAGCGTAACCTCTTCATACTGTGCGAAGCCGTCGTTGAGCATGGCCATATGATCGTTCCAGTCATCCGGTGCGTTCAGCGTCACCGCAATGAGCGTACGCCCATTGCGCTCAGCTGCTGAAACAAGACAACGCCCGCTGCGCTTCGTAAAACCGGTTTTCACGCCAACCGCGCCATCGTACATCGAAAGCAGACGGTTATGGTTGGACATTGCGTGCACCCCCGCCGTATAGCTTTTTGTTGACACAATCTGCCGAAACAGCGGGTCATGCATGGCCGCTGCGGTAATTTTGCCAAGCTCATGGGCCGTCGTATAGTGGGTTTCTCCATCCAGACCGTTCGGATTATCAAAGTGTGTATCCTTGAGACCTAGTTCCTCGGCCTTTTGATTCATTTTTTCGACAAACGCTTGCTGTCCTCCACATTCACCTGCTATGGCCACTGCTGCATCGTTGCCTGACGACAGCATCAGGCCATACAGCGTGTCTCGCAGTGTGATTTCCTCGCCCTCTTGCAGGTACATAGACGATCCCTCGACCAGAGTATACTCTTTTTTGACCTTATAGGTCCGATCAAGATTTCCATCGGACAGCGCGACCAGTGCGGTCATAATCTTGGTCGTCGAGGCCATGGGCAAACGCGCATCCGCATTCTGCTCAAACAGCACTTCTCCCGTATCTGCGTCAATCAGGCAGGCAGCCTGTGCACTTACTGCACCCGCCGCGCCACACATCATTACGCACAAACACATCAGGCATATGATTTTTTTCATTGTTCCAACTCCCCTGCATAACAAAACCTACTCATATAAATTCTATGAGTAGGTTTTGCGGGGAATACGGGTTTATTCGTTGGTCTGTCCGTCTTCTTCCGTTTGTGCATCCAGATTCCCTTTTCGGCCTTCCACAAAGCTAGAAACTTTGTTAAGCGCTCCCGGAATCATCTCAACCAATCGGTCGACCGTAGTCGACGCCTGTGCGTTGACACCGAGAATCTGCGTGCCCTCAGTCGGGGAGAGAATCAGGAAACAAACCGGCACAACCGTAACGCCTGCGCCGCCGCCGCCGCCAAACGCCAAGGGCGCAGTCGATGCGGTATGCTTAGGCGCAAAATCACTGCCGCCCGATGCAAAACCAAATGTTACCTTAGACACCGGAATGACGGTAGTTCCGTCCGGCGTCGTGATTGGCGTACCAATAATGGTATCCACATCCACCATTTCTTTAATTTTGGCCATGGTCTCCGTCATTAATGTTCCAATGGGATGCTCACTCATGATAGATCGCCTCTTCTTTCCTGATTAATTTTTTATACAGTCCATATAATTCTTTGCCGTGCCGCAGCAGAATAAACACCGCTCGGATTGGCCGCAGCGAACAAAACACAGTAAACGCCCACTTGGTATGATCTGCTTCAAAATCAGCGTCGACGTTTACGTGGTAGTCCTTCATTTCAAAAGTATTCTCCAAAAACGGCACAAGCATGCCTGCCGCAGCCGCAGCCGTGCCAAGCAGCATGCCGGTGGCCGCAGCGTCATCCGTGCCGATTACAACGCGCACCCGCAGCCGGCTGATACGCAGCGAGTCGGACAACTCATCGAGCAGCGTCATCGCAAGCGAAAGCACTTCTTCCAAATCAAAGGCTTCTCGATTGAAAACGCGGGTCTGTTTGGGTTTCTTTGGCGCTGCTGATTTTTTCTTCGCAGGCGGTGATTCCGTTTGCCGCACATGCTTCGGCGGCGGCCAAATCGGGATACGCAGCGGGCCAAGGCGAAACTCAACGCTAATGTCGCCATCCACCCCTACCGCTTCGACGCCGGTACTTATTGAAAGCAGAAGCAGCAGCAGCGCAAGCAGTACGCCGAATACAATCAACAGCACACGCACTATCATCCATAAAACGCTCAAAAACAGCATTGGCTTCACTCCATTTGACTCGGCCGGCGATTCGGCACGGAGTCCAGTGTGATTTGCTCCTCTGCCCTTGGTGGTGTCTGTTCCAAATCAATTTCCATCTGCTCGTTTTCCTCAAGCGAAGGCAGCGCCGGAAGCTCGCTGAGACTGGAAATCGAGAAGGTGCGCAAGAATACATCGGTCGTGCGAAACAGAATCGGCCTGCCGGGCACATCTAATCGACCGGCTTCTTCTATCATACCCTTTTCCACCAGTCCCGCAACCGTACCCGAGGAATCTACGCCGCGCAGTTGGTCGATAAACGCTCGTGTGACCGGCTGCCGGTAGGCCACAATCGTCAGCACCTCGAGCGCCGCCGGAGAAAGGGCGGGTGGGCGACGACTTTCCGTCACTCGCCGTGCCGCTTCGGCATACAGCGGCCGCGAGCATAACTGCAGCTTGTCCTCCAGACGAATCAGCATAATACCTCGCTGTTCAAAATCATATGCATTTGCAAGCGTTTCTGCCGCCTGCAGCAAATCGATTTTCGAGACCTCTAGCGCTGCCGCCAGCCGTTCGACCGGCACGGCATCGCCTGCGGCAAAAAGCACGGCCTCAAGACCGGCTTCCAGTTGTGTCATACAGGTCTACTCTCCTTATCGTCGGCTAACGTCAGTTCCAGATCCTCGCCATCGCCCTCCAGCATCACACGATGCGTCTTAGACAGCTCCAACACCGCCAGAAAGGTTGCAACAATCTCAGAGCGGCTCTGCGCGTCATCAAACAGACGGGCAAACTTCAAGCGCGCGCTCTTTAAAAAGCGCTTTAGAATCACCGTAATCCGTGTCGAAACCGGAACCTGCTCGCGCCCTACGATTCCGCTGAACGCATTAGCAGAGGGCGGCATACGGCGCTGTGCTTTTTGCAGCATATTGTTTGCCGCACGCAGCAAATCATTCACCGAATGACGATACTCTCGTGGCGGTGCTCCCTTCAGCTGCTCGGGATTTTTGACGTAAATATCGCGTCCGATTTCACCCCGATTCTTAAAATATGGGGTAACTTCCTTGAGCCGCTGATATTCTAACAGCATTTCGACCAACGTGGCGCGCGGATCTTCGTCCTCATCCTCTTCATATCGGGGCAGCAGCGTCTTGGACTTGATGTACACCAGTTGTGCTGCCATAGTGACAAAATCACCCGCAACATCCATATCCATATCCCGCGCAGTGTTCAACACTTCCATATACTGCTCAAGAATCTGTGAAATTGGGATATCGTAAATACTGACTTTATTTTTGGCAATCAGGTGCAGCAGCAGGTCGAGCGGCCCCTCAAAATGATCCAGATGAAACTCCATAACGGCGCCGCTCACAGAAACAGAGCCACCAGACGCGATGCCCACAGAAACACCAGATTCCCGACCGCCGACATAATGCCATTGAGCCAGCCAAACCAAAGCGCAAGCACAAACACCAGCATAATAATCGACTGATACTTCTGCAGCTTGAGCGACCAGGAAAATGGCATAAAGGCATCCACAACGCGCGATCCATCGAGCGGATGTACCGGAATTAGGTTGAATACCGCCAAGCCGACCGACATCGAGGCCACGATTTGACAGAACATCAGGATTGCAACAATAAACATGCTGCTGCTTTGCGCAAAACGCCAGCCGAGGGCAAAATAGAGGCAGTAAAACACAAACGCTGTCAGCAAATTAGAAGCCGGACCGGCCAGTGCCGTCAGCGCCATGCCCCAACGACGGTTTTTAAAGTTTGAAATATTGACCGGAACCGGACGCGCCCAGCCAAAGCCAAACAGCAGCAGGCACGCAAAGCCCCAAGGGTCGATATGCGCCCGCGGCGATAAGGTCACGCGTCCCGCGGAATAGGCCGTTCGGTCGCCCAGAAGATACGCCACACCGCCATGCGCGGCCTCATGCACCGAAAGACACAGCACAACCGCAGGCAGAGAAAGCGCCAACACGATGATTGCTTGCTGCAAATCACCGCTTCGTAATGCACTCCAAAGCAAAATCGTTTCCTCCAACTATACGAATACAACATATAGTATACCGTTTTCGATCAAAAAAAACAAGTCTTTCCAAAAAGAAAGCCGCTTGTTCCGCGCTTGTTTTCCATTTCCCGCCCGAATGCAAAATAAAAAGCGAAATCCGCCTAAACGGATTTCGCTTTTGTGGTGCAGTCTTAGAGTCCGAGCTCCTGCTTGAGCGCTGCAATCATTTCCGCATACTCTTCGTCCTTCAGCAGCACCGGCTCCGGGTTACCGATGGCAAAGCTGCCGCCGAATTCAAAGCCACCCTCGTACTTGGGCACGATGTGGAAATGCAGATGGGGATTGGTATCGCCAAAGGAACCAAGGTTGATTTTGGTGCAGCCCCACAGCTTCTTAACGGCCTGAGAAGCTGCCGCCAGATCTGCACAATACTGGTTGCGCTCCTGCTCATCGCACTCAAACAGCTCCTTTTTGTGGCTGTTCAGCGCCAGCGCGCAGCGACCCTTATGCGCCTGATCCTTAAACAGGTACAGCGTGCCGGCCTTCATCTTGCCAACTTCAATCATAATCGCCTCGCGGCCCTCATGATGCTCATCACAGTAAAAACATCCCATTGTGATCTTCTCCTATCTCATGTAAGTCTCATTAAAAGCCTTGCGGCTTATGGGACTATTATACATCGCATGTCGGAGGATTTCCAGTGCCTGTCCGCATTTTTTACCGGCAGACCGCATATAAATTGGTGTCCCATGCCGGCACGTAGGGATGATGCCGCAGATAAAACCGATACTCCGGACAAAGCTCGTGCAGCAAGAGCGGCAGCGCGAAGAAATCATCGCTTGTGTGATAGGCGGCGATGTTCAGCTTTGGGCGATAGCGCCGAATGGTTTGCACCGCCCCGGCGATTGCCTGACGCTCCGCACCTTCCACATCCATTTTAAGCATCGTGCAAGGTTTGCCGTTCAGCACGCTGTCCAACGCACGCATCTGCGTCTCCACGCCCTGCTTGGCGACCTTGGACTGCCGCCCTGCCTGCGCCGCAAAGGTCAGCACCGTATCGTCAGACCATGCGCCCGCCTGCAGCAGCGTGATATTGATATCGCCCGTCAGTTCGCTTTCCGCGTAAGCGGACAGCTTGCGAAAGCTGCGTCTGTCCGGCTCGAGCGCAGCAATAGAGGCAAACGATCCCGCTGTGTAATGCAGCAATTCCTGTATCGTGTCGCCCGTGTAAGCGCCGAGGTCAGCAAAGTGTTCCTCTGTTCCGGGTTTCAAAATCTTGCGAAACACTTCATCCTTATCTGTTTCGCTGTCACGCAGATAGCGCAGCTTACCCGACAGTTTAAAGCGCACCGTATCCAAGAAGACTGCACGTGCCGTTTCATCCGCCATTAAATCCAGTGCACGTGCCATATCATCCTGATGTGCACGCACGAAATCAGCATCGAATAGCGGCCCGGGCACAACCGGCACATCAGGCGCAACCACATCAAATCGCGCATCCAGATCATACATTTTCTCAAGCACATCGGGCCGCTGACTGGCAAACGAAATAACGATTACCACGTCCTCCCCGAGCCGCTCCGTCACCTCCGACAGCTTTTCCACCCGAAACCCACGAAAACTGTGCCCTCGCACAAATTCATCGCTCGCAAAGACGGCCGAAGCGCAAATGTCCCGTTCGGAAAACGCCGCGAGAATTTTATCCGCGCCGTCCCCCATGCCATAAAGCACAATTGGCCGCGTTTCTTCCGCCAATCGTTCCCACACTGACTGTTCCAACTGCAAAAAATCCATATTTTGTTCCTTTTTTCGCGTATTCTTCTTCCATTATACAGATACAATCAAATTATGTAAAGAACAGGTGAGTCAAGTGAAAATTAATTCTTCGTCCATGCATTTTCTCATTGCGGTTTGGCAGGCCTTCCAGTATAATTTAAGTAGATTAGCAGCTGCAAAGGAGGTGCTTCCCATGGATGCAGAAAAGAATGGTATTCTTGCGCTCGATCCCACGCATTACCGCGAAATTGACGGTGTGGTCTTTGATTTAGACAGCTATGCCCGCCACTGTGATTCCGCCCCTGTGCAGGACAAGCCGTGTGAACAAGCCCCGTCTCCCGCACCAGTCTTTCCAACCGATCCGATTCATGTCGGCTGGTACGAAAGTGCGGACAACCGACCGCCCGTTCCGATGATGGGTGGCTGTCTCCCCTCAGAGGCCGTCGCGCAGCATCCGGCTGAAGGCGTGCTCACCTCCGATTATTTCGCGGAGAATGAAAGCGTTGTCACCGTGACTCGCACGCGCTTGTTCGGCAGCGCGGGTTCCGGCTCGTATCTCTCTTCTTATACCACTTCCCTTCACAGCTCCGGCTCTTACCGCTTCGGTTCGGGCTCCGGCAGCGTTGGCGGCTACGGATTGGAGCTGATTTGACCGTGCGTGCGTTTCACACTAACTGGACACGCCCTTTTTCTCTTCGAAATCCCAGCAGTCCCTATGCGGTTGAACCATTTGAGTTATTGACCACCGCGTTGTCTGCGCTTACGTGGCGGCGCGAAAACGGAAGCATCTGCATGATTTGTGACAGCGAGGCCGCGCGGTATTATAACGCGCTCGGCCTTTCTTTTTTGTGGGACGACGGCATTCATCCACTGCTTGACACCATTCCTCACGATATAAACGCACATGCTTTTTGGGCGGCCGGCAAGCTGTATGCATTGTCCGTCCTGCCCGCGCCCTGTGTAATGATTGACACAGACTTTATCGTTTGGAAGCCGCTCGCAGAACTGCTGTCCGACTGCGATGTAGCCGCGATTCACCGCGAAGATATTTTGCCGGGCATCTATCCCAACCCGCAGGCGCTTGGCTGCGCGCACGGTTTTGATTTTTCTGCATTTGACTGGTCGGTTCATCCACTCAATACCGCACTGGCTTTTTTCGGCAGCGATGCGTTCCGGCGGTACTATACTGATACCGCCATTACGTTTATGCGCAGCGCCCCCGATGCAGACAACGTGCTGACTTATATGGTTTTTGCCGAGCAGCGTTTGCTCGCCATGTGTGCCGAAAAGCAGCAGGTGCGCGTCACCGCACTCTCCGACCTTCCCTCGCTGTTTGATGGCACACAGCAAGGCTATTTTACACACACATGGGGCTTCAAGCAGCAAATGTGCGAGGATCCTTCTCTCTCGGACAGCTTTTGCAGGCGATGCGCAACGCGTCTGCGCACTGATTTCCCTGCGGATGCCGTCCAAATCGCCGCCATTCCAACGCTCGCCCAATTTTTCTAATCACATACAAAGCAATGCAAACAGCGCAGTCACGACGACCGCGCTGTTTTTGTTATGCTATTTGCCAAATGCTGCGTACATTTGCTGCATTGTTGCCATTACCGCACCCTTTTGCTGCACCGTAAGGGATGCATACTGCGCAGCAAACTGCAGATAAGCAGTTAGCTGTTGTTGTGACGAATCTGCAAGGTCGTCCGCTGTTACGCCGTCGCGCACCAATTGATAGAGAAATGCTCCGATGAAAGAATCACCCGCTCCGGTTGTATCAACCACCTGCACTGCCAGCGTTTCTCCAAAAGCGCTTGTTTGCGGCGTGTAAACCGCTGAACCCTTTGCGCCGCGCGTCACGAGCAGCATATGACACCCCTTTGAAAATAGTTTTTGTGCGGCTTCGTGCTCTGTTTTACAGCCGGTTACGAATTCCACCTCATCATCAGACAGCTTGACCAAATCGGCGTACGGCAGAAATTCTTCAATCGCGGTCTGACACGCAGCCAGAGACTGCCAGAGCGGCAAGCGCACATTGGGATCAAAGGAAATTAGTGCGCCGCTTTCCCTTGCACATGCAATTGCCTTACGGTGCGCCGCTTTAATCGGCCAATCAACCAGATCCACCGAGCAGAAGTGCAGCGCCGCACAATCCTCAAACAAGTCCGAGGTAATTTGCGTTTCATTTAAAAACAAATCGGCCGATGGATTGCGGAAAAAGGAAAATTCACGATTGCCTGACGCATTCAACGAGACAAATGCGAGGCCTGTATTTGCCTGCTCCGTACAAAACACTGCCGAAATATCTACCCCATTGCGTGCAAGCGTTTCGATGATGTACTCGCCGAATGCATCCTTGCCCACCTGCGAAATCATCGCAGCCGTGCCGCCCAAACACGCCACCGCCGATACAACATTTGCAGGTGCACCGCCTGCAACGCGTTCAAAATGCGTCACCTCGCGCAGCGCGCAACCCTTTTGCTGCGGCACAAAATCAATCAGCAGTTCGCCGATCGCGATAACCCTTTTCATAGTGTCTCCTCCAGAATATACCGCTCAATTGCCCGCGCGACTCCGTCCTCTGTGTTGGCTGCCGTAACCGCATCCACCGCATTGCGGATATGCGGATCTGCATTCGCCATGGCTACGCCCACGCCTGCCAGTCTGAGCATGCTCAAATCATTATCGCTGTCCCCGATTGCAAGCACCTGTTCCATGCCGCACCCGATATGCGCAGCAAGCACCTCTAGTGCACGCCCCTTGCTCACACCCCGCCGATTCACCTCGACATTTTTCAGTTGTCCGCCAAACATCGCCGACGGCGCAAGCTCAAACAGCCCGGTTTGACGAAGCGCATCAGTAATGCAATCGACCACCTTCGGCTCTTCGTGGTGCAAGATTGCTTTCGTGATGCATCCATGCTCTTGACGAAGCACCTGCTCCCACTCTTGCGCGTTCTCGACATAATGGTAGGATTCAATTTCCAGGAAATCTGCCTGAACCCCACGCCGATGCAGCGCAAAAACAAACTTGCGAAATTCCTCTCCATAATACATGCCGTTATTGGTATAAAAGCATGGATCGCTGTCAAAACAGGTGCAAATCTTCAAAATCTCTTGGCAAAGCGCGTCATTCAGTCCGTCCGAGAATACCGCATCGCCGCCTGCCATTGGCCTGACATCCGCACCGTTTGCTGTCACCGCCCAATCAGCCGGCGAAGGTAATGCGTTGCTGAACACTCGGGCATCCGTCAGGTTCCGCCCGGTGCATAACGCCACCGTCACGCCTGCACGCTGTGCACGCAAAACCGCATCGGCTGTCACTGCAGTGATTTTTCCGCGATTATTAAGCAGTGTGCCGTCTAAATCCAGTGCAATCAGCTTGTATTTTGGCATCTTGGAATCTCCTTAACTCATTTCTGTCATTGACAGTGCATGCATCTTCCATAGCTTTGCCTTTCCTTCACCATGAAAGCACACACCCCGCGCTGCAACGGGCGGATAGTAGCGGCTTGACAGCACCGTTTCTCCCTCGTTTACAAAGATTTCGAGCGAGGACGCATCCGCTAACACACGCAGATTGCGCACTGTGTCAACCTTCGTCCGGCGCATTGTGCGCCCTGCCCCACCTGTTTCGTATCGCAAGATGAGTTCGCCCTGTCTCCACTCGATTACAGCGCTTCCGCGAATCGTCATTGCGCCGTCGCCCTGCGGCACATATTCCAAGTCAAATATCTCTGCATCTTCCGGCACACAGCGTTCCCCACGCAGCTGCTCGAGTTCTGCAACCGGTCTGCGCAGTAATCGGCCATCACGCCAGACGACCTCACACATTACCGTAGCGCAGTGCTGCCAACCATTGCTTACCGTAGGATTTTCGTATTCTGCATCAGGCATTCCCATCCAGCCAAGCATCAGCCGTCTGTCGCCGTCCAAAAATGTCTGCGGTGCATAAAAGTCAAACCCGCAGTCCAGTTCGGCAAACGCCCCCAGCGAATACGCTCCGCAGAAATCGCCATATAAGGGGAAATAACCGCAGGTGTACACATTCTGAAACCGCATTCCCTGCTGTGACACACCCTGCGGAGAACAGGCCAACACCCGCTGCCCTGCAATCTCAAACAAGTCCGGGCATTCCCACATATAGCCGAAAACCCCCGGCGTCGTCAGCGTGTTAATGTGCGACCAACGGCGCTTGTCGTCGGATGCAAAGAGTAGAATTTCACCGCGGTCCTCCATGGTACGCGCACCCTGCACCATGTAGTATCTTCCGTTTTCCCGCCACACCTTGGGATCGCGCACATGGCAGCTCAGGCCCTCCGGATAGTCCTGATTGGTCATCAGCAGCTCATTTGACTCGGCTGTCACACCGTCCCGGCTCACAGCCAGTGCCGTGTTGTGCCCGCGCCCTGTTTTAATATAATCATGTGCTCCGGGATGCTTGACGTTTCCCGTGTAGTAAAGGTACATCACACCACCCTCTATCAGTGCCGAGCCTGAGTAAACGCCGTGAAGATTCCACGTCTGATCCGGATACAGCATCGCAGGTGCTTTCTCCCAACGGAGCAAATCGCGGCTGCGATAATGCCCCCAGAGCTTTACACCGCCTGTTGCGTCAAAAGGGCCGTACTGATAAAACACATGATACCATTCTCCGCAGCGACACAGTCCGTTCGGATCATTCATCCATCCCACAGGTGGCATCAGATGAAAATGCTGCCGATATGGGTCAGCCTGCACGTGCGAAGCGTCTTCACGCTCCACCCGGTCAACCAAACGCTCCAAATCCCGGTGCAATGCGTTCATCTTTCACCGCCTTTTTGAATGACCGACAACACTGCATCCTTGTCAGCGGTCTTTTTGCCGAAATCGCCGATTATCTGCTGGTATTCATCCGAATTGCTCACAATCACTGGCGTAATTGTCTGATAACCTGCCGCTTCAATCGCCTGAATATCAAAATCCATCAACACGTCACCTGCCTTGACCCGGTCGCCTTCTTTCACGTGCGGCGCGTAGTGCTCGCCGTTTAAGCGCACGGTATCAATGCCCACATGAATCAGCAGTTCAACGCCGTTCTCGCAGCGCAGGCCAACCGCGTGACCCATCAGCGTTTCCACTGTTGCAGCACAAGGCGCGACAACCCGCCCCTCCGACGGCTTAACTGCGATTCCCTTACCTAACACTTCGTCCGCAAAGGTGGGGTCTCCGGTTTCTGATAACGACACCGCCTCCCCGCTAATAGGTGATGGGATGATAAGTCCATCCTGCCCCGCCGTGACTGCCCTCGGTTGCTCCGCAGGCTGATACGCGGTTTCCGTTTTATCCTCCCCGGTTCCCAGAATCCATGCCAGCACGAATGCAACACCCGCCGCAATGCCAACGGTGATGATATACTGCAGCGGCCGATGCAGATGCAGCAAAATGCCAAAGATGCCTGTTACACCTGTTCCCGTTGCGCCAAGATGGACAATCGACGCATACAGCGCACCACATGCACCACCGATAGACGCCGCGATAAACGGTCGTACAAAGCGCAGGTTAACACCGAAAATCGCAGGCTCGGTGATGCCGAGGAATGCCGACAGCGAAGCCGGCAACGCCATCGCTTTGAGCTTCTTATTGCGGGTTTTAAGTCCAATTGCAAGCGCCGCGCCGCCCTGTGCAACATTGGCCGCCGAAGCGAGGGGCAGCCAGTAGGTCAGTCCATACGACGCGAGCTGACCAAGATCAATAATGGTGTACATATGATGGATGCCGGAAACGACCGTCGTCGCATACAGCCCACCCATTATAAACGAACCAATTCCGAACGGAATGGCAATCAGCCACTGTACTCCGTTGATGATATTGTTTTCCAGAAAGGTGAACACAGGACCAATCGCCGCAAGCGTCAAATAGCCGGTCACGAAAACCGAGACCAACGGCGTTACAAACAAATCCAGCATAGCGGGAACAATCTTATGCAGCTGAATCTCAATCTTGCTCATCACCCAAACCGCAATGATAACCGGAATGACGTGACCCTGATAGCCGACGAGCGGGACGGAATACAGGCCGCCGAAAACGTTCTGCACCACTTGAACGCCGTCCGTTGCAACCGTCCATGCATTCTGCAAATCCGGGTGAATCATAATCATACCGATGACCGCGCCGAGAAATGGATTGCCGCCAAACACCTTAGCCGCCGAAAAGGCAATCAAAATGGGTAAAAACACATACGCCGTGTTGGAAAACAGTTTTGCGAACACATACAGCGAGTCCGTCACATCTATGTTCAGATAACCGTTGCTGACCATGAAATTCAGAGATTCCATGATACCCATCAGAAAGCCGGATGCGACAATTGCCGGAATAATCGGTACAAAAATATCGCCCAGTGTTTTTATCGCGCGCTGAAACCAGTTTGCTTTTTGTGCGGCTGCTGCTTTGGCTTGCTCTTTGGTCGAAGCGGACGCACCGGATTGCTTCAAGAACTCATCGTATACTTTATTCACCACGCCGGTGCCAAAAATGATTTGCAGCTGACCCTGCGCTTCAAACACGCCTTTTACACCTTCTGCGTTTTCCAGTGCCGCCTTATCCACCTTTTGATTATCCGCGATTACCAGTCGCAGCCGTGTCGCACAATGTGCAGCCGAAACAACATTTCCTCCACCACCGATATGAGACAGGACTTCCTGCGCCGCTTTGCTGTAATCCATACTCCTCCGCCTTTCTCTTGATAAGCATGTGTGAAATCGATTTCACTTATTGATTCTATTGTAAGCAAATACTTTCCATTTGTAAACCCGCAATCATTCCCAAACTTTTCCGAATCTTTTCAAGCACTTCCCACAACTCTGCATCTAGTATTCCTCATTATGCACAAAAATGCCGCCCGTTTTTAGACGAGCGGCATAACTTGCTTTTCCGTTATCCATCTGACTGCTGTTTGAAGATTTCGTATCCCAACTTGAGCTGTTTTTTCTGGTCAACCCCTTGTTCCAGCATTTGCAGCAAATCACGGGCAGCCTCTTCGCCGCTCGTTTTGTAGTAATAGTGTGCCGTCGTCAGCCGTGGAGAGACCAACGAGGAAATGCGTGAATGCCCTATCCCGACTACCGCAACGTCACCGGGTACGCGCCGTCCGCTTTCCCGCAGACGGTTCATTGCCCCAATCGCTATGGAATCGGTTGCGCAAAATATCGCATCAATTTCCGGCGCACGCGTCAACAGACGCCCTGCAGCTGCATAGCCTCCTTCCATCGAAAATGAGCTTTGCTCCATTCTATCGGTTTTTTCTTCCGATCCGGCTTCACGCAGGGCATCCAAATATCCTGCGCGGCGTGCCGAACCCGCCGCTTTATCGCGGGGTGTCACGCCGATGTATCCGATTTTTTTGCGCCCATTCGCTATGAGCAGCGCTGTCAAGTCCCGCGCCGCACCACGGTCATCGTGATAAACACAGCTCATTCCATCCATCTGCTGCCCAACGATTACAACCGGCACACTGCTTGTCCGCAGTGCTTTTTTGTGCGCTTCGCTGAGCAGTGTCGCAATCAGAATCACACCATCGACGTTGCCGTTGCGAAACACTTCCAAATACTCCAGTTCCTTTTCGACCCGGTTTTCGGTATTGGCCAGCAACAGGCGAAATCCGTGTTGCTCCAGAATACCGGAAATACCCGCCACAATCCTGCTGACCGATTCAGAGTCGATGCGCGGTACAATCACGCCAATCATATGGCTTTTTCCGGTGCGCAGCGTCTGCGCCTGCTGAGACGGAATGTAGCCTGTCTCCTCAATCACGCGCCGAATAGACTCTTTTTTCTCCGCACTGATATAACCATCATTCAAGTAGCGTGATACCGCCGCTTTTGATACCTGTGCTCGCTTGGCAATTTCCGCAATGGTCATACCCGTCACCTCACATTTCGCTCTGATTTGAAACTATCTTACCATATGCCGGATACCTTCGTCAATCGCGCAGCATAGCACGTCGTGCACGATAATCCGGCAGTTCGCGTTCAATCAACGCATAGAACGCTGCCCCGTGATTTTTATGAGCAATATGCGCCAACTCATGCACCACCACATACTCCACCGCCGCTTCGGGATACATCATCAGCCGCCACGAAAAACAAATGCTGTTTTTTGCGCTGCACGAACCAAATCGCGTGCGAGCCGAGGTGATGCGCAGTCCTGTCGGATACAAGTGCATTCTTTGCGCATGATACATCACTTTTTTCGGCAATTCACACTTAGCCCGCGCAATCAGAGCCGCCCGCTGCAGTTCATCCGGCTCAGGACGAGTGGTAAGGCGTACCTTCTGCCGCATCAAGGCACGGTTTAGCCATTCTTGATTGCGCGCAACGAATGCTTCCACTTCATGCTTTGCCATCCGTTTTGGCGCGCGCACAATCACCTTACCGTCACGCGTTACCTCTAAAGCGATGGTTTTCCGCGTGGTGCGGATCAGCTCATATTCGCTCACGAACCGTCTCCTGACTTTCAAGTGATCGATTATAGAAGAACATCCATACCGACACGCCGCAGATCACGACATATCCCACCAGGCTGAGCCAATCCGGGATTTGCCCAAACAGGAAGAAGCCAAGCAGTGCAGCAAACAGAATCTGCGTATAGTCAAACACCGAAATCTCCTTTGCCGGTGCGAAGGAGTACGCCAGTGTCACACCGAACTGCCCCAACGTCGCCGCCAGGCCGGCAGCTAAGAGAAAAGTCAGCTGCATACCGGTCATCGGGTGATAATCAAAAATTAAGAACGGCAGCGAAGCCAGCGTTGAAAATGCCGAAAAGAAAAAGACAATGCGCGCACCTGCCTCTTTGCGCTTCCCCAGGCCGCGCACTGCCGTATAGGCCGCTCCTGCCGCGATACCGCCGCAAAGGCCGACCAGCGCCGGAAAAGCATCCGCCGAAAAACCCGGCTTGATAATGAGCAGACTGCCTGCAAACGCAATTGCTACCGCCCCATACTGCACAAGCGTGGCTCGCTCCTTTAAAAACAACAGCGAAAACAGAATTGCAAAAAACGGTGACAGCTTATTCAGCATATTCGCATCTGCCAACAGCAGTTTATCAACCGCATAGAAATTGCAAAAGATGCCGAGCGTACCGCAAACCGAACGCACAATCAGTAGCGGCAGACTGCCCTTCTCCCAGCGCACGCTAACATGTTCTTTGCGCAGAACCAGCGCCGCCGCAGCCATCGCTACCACATTGCGAAAAAATGTTTTCTGTGTAAAAGGAATACTATCCCCCGCCAAACGGATAAAAGCATTCATCAGCGCAAAACCCAGTGCCGACAGCAAAATACATCCTATGGCTTTGCTTTTATTCGATAACAATGCACGATCCTCCTGCAAGCGGCCTGCGCCGCTTTTTCTTTTATCATAACACAACCACCCCACAAAGTATACCAATTCTGAACATCTCTAGCACAGCCTTGCAGAGCATGTTGCCAGCGATGCGATACACTGCACGCACCAAGCTTCATAGAAAGGTGTTGACATAGAAAATGATTCGCGCTACAATGAACAACGTTCAATTAGGAGGTGCGTTAGATGAATACCATTGTTACATCCAAAGAAGCCATTTTACGGGTCTGCCGCGAATTGGTATCAGAAAACGGGCTTTTGGCTCTCAACATGCGCACTGTCGCTCAGCGTTGCAACGTGGCACTGGGTTCTTTATACAACTACTTCCCCTCTAAGAACGACTTAACCCTTGCAGCCATTGAAAGCGTATGGCAGGATATCTTTCATATGGATCACAGCTGCCGCATAGGCGACACATTTCCGGATTACGTGCAATGGATTTTTGAAAGCGTGCAGCCAGGTATGACAGAATATCCAAACTTTTTTACTGCCCACTCCATCAGCTTTGCCAGTAATGAAAAAGATAAGGCGCGCCAAACGATGGAGCACTACTTTCAGCACATGAAAATCGGGATGTGCCACGCCTTAGAATCCGATATTCACGTACGGAGCGACGCGTTTGACGCCACCTTTACGCAAACCGACTTCGTGGACTTTACCCTTTCCGGTCTGCTCTCTCTTTTAATGCAGCACAGGTCGAATTGCTCCGTTCTACTCGAAATCATTCGTCGCACGATTTATTAAAATTCTGCCCGCTCCGAGGCGCTTTTATAAAAACATAAATGAACAAAGTTCACCATGAAAGGAACTGATTTTATGCAAGCAATTATGGAAACCCTGTTCGACATCGTGTATCTGACAACAGTCATTACGCTCGGCGTCCTGATGATTCGCGGAAACAAGGGTCAAAAGCAGTATCTGATGTACGGTATTATGGCCGTCATACTAGGCTTCGGAGACGCGTTTCACCTCATTCCCCGTGCCGTGGCGCTGTGTACCACCGGACTGGAAAGCTACACTGCCGCACTGGGAATTGGCAAGTTGGTTACCTCCATTACGATGACGATTTTCTATGTGCTGTTGTACCACATCTGGCGAGAGCGGTATCATATTGTAGGAAAATCCGTCCTGACCGCCGCCGTCTATGCTCTGTCTTTGTCTCGCATCGTCCTATGCCTGATGCCGCAAAATGCCTGGATCAGTGCGCAGCCGCCGCTGTCCTGGGGTATTTACCGTAACATTCCCTTTGCGCTGCTGGGTGTGCTCATCCTTGTGCTGTTTTATCAACGCGCAAAAGAAGCAGGTGATCGGCCATTTCGTTGGCTGTGGCTGACCGTCGTGCTGAGTTTTGCCTTCTACATCCCCGTCGTTCTATTTGCGGACAGCATACCGGCAATGGGCGCGTTGATGATTCCCAAAACCTGCGCCTACGTCTGGACGGTTGTCATCGGTTATCACGCCATGAGAGGAGATGGAATCAAATGAAAAAATGTTTGAACATTTCCCTCGCCTATGCTATTGCCGCCATGGTCGGTGGCGTGTTCTATCGAGAATTAACCAAGTGGAACGGCTTTAGCGGTGTTACAATGCTCGGAAAAGTACATGCGCATCTTTTCCTGCTCGGCATGATGGTCTTCTTGTTGGTGGCGTTATTTGCCGCAAATAGCAAGTTGGATGAACAAAGACAGTATCGGGCATTTCAGATTATCTACAATATTGGTCTGCCACTGACGACCATCATGATGGTCGTGAGTGGTGTGACACAGGTTCTGGCGATTCCGCTGAGCACAGGCGTCAGCGCTGCAATCTCTGGCATCGCAGGGGTTGGTCACATATTGGTCAGCGTCGGCTTGATTCTCCTGCTGCTCGCGTTAAAAAAAATCGCAAAGAATTGAGGAGAAAGCCATGAGCAGTTATCGATTTTTTCATGTAAAAAAGAACACTCTGCTTGCCGTTGCCGGAACGGTTTGGCTCATAGCCGGTTTTAACGTTGCACGTTTAGGCGCAATCTCTTACTCGCAGCTTTACACGGCCAGCGTGGTGCACGTAATATTGTCCTTGCTTGTGTGCGCGGCATTTGGCATCATGTTTTACAAAATGGCAAGAAAGCACGCTCGCCGCATTCTCGCCTACGAGCAGGAACGCCGACCAGTTTGGCATTTTTTCGACCTGAAAGCGTATCTTATCATGGCATTCATGATGGGTGGTGGTATTTGGCTGCGCGCTTCCGGCCTGCTGCCAAACGCCTTTATTGCTGTATTCTACACCGGCCTGGGCTGCGCACTTGCCGTGGCAGGCATCGTATTCTGGTGGATTTTCGGTGCGGTAAAAAACGAGAATACCGCATCATAACACGAAACATATTCTGCGCCGCGCCGTCGTCACAAGGAATTGTGCACTACATGCAACACACAAAACGATTTGAGCAAAAGCACGCCGCCCGTGTCGTCCGGAATGAACCTTTTTGGACAACGCGGGCGGGTTATGCTTGTAATGCAGTTTTTCTATTCATGACCTATCTTGTGGCCGCGCTTTACAGATGAAGAAGTTTTCCTTCGCGTCCGCCCAATGTCTCTCAGCGAAAACACCAAATAGCGTATGCTAAAAAAGAAGAACACCCATTGGGTGTTCTTCTTTTTTGCGAGCTCCGTTGTATTAAGATATCATTCAATTTTTTAGTGTGACTTGAACTATCATCACTGGAGACTATGCTCATTTTTCCCAGTACATATTTAATTCAATTTTACCTAAACAATCAATCGTATTCTACTACCACTATATGTTTTTTCCACGCAAACCTGCTTTTCGATTCGCTCACGAAGTTCGGCAACGTGAGAAATTATTCCAATAATGCGATTGCCATCCGCCATATTCGAGAGGGTTCTTACAGATAGCTCCAAAACCTCCGCATCAAGTGATCCGAAGCCTTCATCTATAAACATGGCGCCAAGGTGTATGCCACCGGCACTCTGCTGGACCACATCTGATAGACCCAACGCAAGAGATAGGGATGCCATAAATGACTCGCCGCCTGACAAGCTATTCGCGCTGCGGCTTTTGCCAGTGTAACTGTCAGCAACCTCAATATCCAGCCCCATGCGCTTGCGGCCATCATCGCTTTCCTCTTTGCGCAGGAGGATATATCTATTCTGACTCATCACTTTAAGACGTAAATTAGCCGCCTGTAGCACACGCTCAAAGTATGCCATTTGTGCATAAGTTTCGAAATCAAGCTTTCCGTTGGCGGCATCGGACAGACTTTTGACAGCGGCGTATTCCCGTTCAATTCTAACGAGGGAGTCATTCGACTGCCTCAGTTCATTCAAAATCCGCTGTTTGTTGCCCAGCCTCAGCTTTTTCTCGTCGCGTTCTGAAAACAGGGTATCAGAGGTGCTCCTTAGTGCTTCAAAATCGTTTTTCAGCTTTTCTAAATCAGGCTTTTCTTTATCCAGCGTGTCTTTTTCCAAGCGGGCGATGTCTTGCCGAATGCGCCTTCCACTTTCATCATAGCTGGCGAGCTGTTTGGCCATTTCAGCAAGCGTATCCTCCGAGATAATCGCAGATGCATATCGGCGGCTACAATTCCATGCTGGCCAAGCAGCAGGCCGTCGAGGGCGAGTGCTACATCACAACAGTGCTGTTCGACAACAATTACGAGTTGCTCCACGACCGCATTGACATCAAGGCAGTCAGCCCGATTACCGATAAGGAGTATTCTGTCGGTGGTTCCACCGCTCTGCTCGACGCCATCGGTAAAACCATCAAAAAAATCGGCAATGCACAAAAGCACACTGCCGATGATTATCGTGCCGAAAAAGTAATGTTCGTCATTATCACAGACGGCGAAGAAAATGCCAGTCATGAATACTCCTCCGACAAGGTAAAGGCTCAGATTGAACGTCAGAAAACAGAGTATCATTGGGAGTTTATTTTTCTGGGTGCGAATATTGATGCTGTCCAGACCGCCGGACGGTTTGGCATTGCTCCTGACAGGGCGGTTGATTATCTGGCCGACAGCGAAGGAACCGAGCTGAACTTCAAAGTAATGAGTGCGGCTGTAACTACTTTCCGAGAAGCGGGTGCGGTAGACAGTGCTTGCTTTGAAAGAATCCGCAAGGACATTCGCCGGAGGGGAGGTCAAAAATGATGCTCGGAGCAATTATCGGTGACATCGTAGGCTCGGTCTATGAGTGGAACAATATCAAAACAAAGGACTTCCCTCTCTTTCGTGACGACTGCTTTTTCACGGATGATACCGTGATGACCATCGCTACAGCAGATGCTCTGATGAAAGGCGGGCAGCCCGATGACTTTATAGACTCCTACAAAAAATGGGGTCGGCGTTATCCCGATGCGGGCTATGGCAGCCGGTTCGGTCGTTGGATTTTTTCTGATGACCGTGAGCCGTATAACAGTTGGGGAAACGGCTCGGCGATGCGAGTTTCACCATGTGCATGGCTTATGGATTACGGTTTCTGCACCCGTACAGGTATGTGGCCTTCAAACGGCAGGGAAAGAGCAAAACTATCTGCCGAAGTGACGCACAGCCATCCCGAAGGTATAAAAGGTGCCTTGGCTGTGACAGATGCAATATTCATGTGCCGCTTCTACGCTGGCGGTTATGGGGATGATATGGGTAATCCCATAAAAGAACGCTTGAACCTTGGCCAGTATAAAATACAAATCAAAGAGCATATTGAGCGGGAATACGGCTACGATCTGAGCAAACTGCTTAACGAGATTCGCCCAACCTATCGGTTTAATGAAAGCTGTCAAGACACCGTCCCCCAAGCGATTACCGCTTTTCTTGAAAGCACGGATTTCGAGGACGCCATCCGCAATGCAATCTCCCTCGGCGGGGATAGTGATACGCTTGCCGCGATTACCGGAAGCATTGCCGAAGCCGCATATGGGGTTCCTGATTGGATAAAGGATAGGGCAATGGATTACCTTGACTCTCCATTGCGTGAGGTTTGCGAACAGTGGACGGAACAGCTTTAATAACTCTAATTCCTGTAAGCATCACAATTTGTTCTAAAAGATTCTCCAGCAGAAGATAGCCTGCTGAGGTGCCTGCACATGGCACATCTTCAGAAAAAGAAAAAGCTGGAGGCTAACATTACTTTCGAGCCTGCGGATGTGCACTGCATTTACTCTATACACTTTGCATAACTGCTCGGAGGTCAAACCTTTGTTTAATATCTACTACTTGTTCTTTCTCTGTAATAAATCTCTTAGAGTGAGTCCTTCTGGGTGGGTCACTATGAACCGAGACTCGGTTCACACAAAACGCATAGCACCCCCTTGGCGGCATGCTATGCGTTTTTTTGCGTTTCCTTGGTGCAATATTTTTTTAGCATAAGGCGATTGCTGGTGTGACTACCGTTTTCCCGATAGCGTGGCTCTTTTGTAATCAGCTCAGCCTTTACTAAATCGTTCAGGGCACGCTTGACGGTGCTGCGGGAGAGATTCATATCTGCGGCAATGGTGTTTACCGCAGGCCAGCAATCCCGACCCGCTCCGGTGCGACCTTTGAGGTACATATAAACGGCTCTCGCCCGATGAGGAAGTTCATCGGGCGAGGCTGTGTATATGCGATTAAAATAGCTCATTTATTCACTCCTCTCACTGTGTTCTGACATGGCTTTTGCGTTTTTTTGGTTCCTGCGCCTGCTCTGCTACAGGGGTATGCAGTGTGCCGGTTCCTGTGGGCGGCTCCAGTAGTTCGCCGGTATCCTCATCCACCACCACGCAGGCAGTGTGCTTTCGAACGATATTTTCCTCGAGTACCTGCTTGTCGGCATAGGAAACCTTACGGTGAGCACGCTCCGACACGGTATAAGTTCCGTCGAAGATGATGCCCCAATCTAAAAACAGGCGCAGCTTGGTTTTCATGGGGTGGGTGCCGGTTTTCATCACTACAAAGTTTCCCTTTGGAATGGATTTCAGCTCATCCGCCGTCATCAGCGGGCGTTCCATCATTTGCAAGGACTGGCTGGGGTCGTTCTTGCCTCGGCTGATGCTGCCGCTCATCACCGTGCGAGAGCCCATTGCCTTTGATAAGACCTCGGCTGTCTGGCTGTTGGGTGCAAAGCCGCCGAAGATGGTGTCCTGGCAGTTATCCACGATAATTTCCGAACCCTCTTTGCCATAGTTTTTCTGGAGCTGGCCAAAGCTCTGGATGATTGGCACCATCGTCAAGCGGCGGGAGCGGCTGGCGGAAAAAATAAGCTCCAGTGATTGGATTGCAGGCAGCGTACCCAGCTCATCGCAGTAGAATACTACACGATTTTTTAGCTTGCCTCCGTTTTCATCAGCAACCGCAAGGATTTCACGATAGAGCTGCTGGATCATAAGCGACACCATAAAATATTTGGTCAGATCTTCTTCGGGTAAAACAATGAACAGTGCAGACTTTTCCTTGCAGAACTTTTCCGCATCAATGGCCGTATCGTCATGGCTCTGCTGCTCCAAAGAAGTGAAACCCACAAAGGCTTCTGCAAAGCGGCTATCGGAATCCGATTTGTTTTTTGCACACCCGATTCCATCACGGAGCATTTTACCCAGTTCGAAGCTGGCATAGGGAAAACTCTGCTTTGCCGAGCGGGTGTACAGGTCAAAGGCGGTTTCATGATTTTGTTCCACGCCCTTGCCATGATAGTACAGACCGCCAAGAGAATATTCGGCATACTTATATTTTTCATTGGCAGACAGGGTGAGCCAGTGTGCCGCTACTTCATAGTCCCGCTCAGTGCCAAGCCCCGCCGCATACATTTTGCCAATACGATATTCGGTATACTTCCAAGGTTCTTCCGCTTCAGTAATTTGAAAAGTAGCGAGGGCTTTTGCGTACCACTGCTGAGCAACATCGGTATCAGCTTCACAGCCAAGACCGTCAGCAGACATTCTTCCGAGGTCGAACATGGCGAGAGGATTATCCTGCGCCGCTTGTGAAAGCAACAACCCCTTCGCTTTTTCAAAATCTTGAGCAATTCCCTTGTCCTCATCGCCATGCAGATATTGTTTTGCCAGCTTGTATTCGTCCGTCCACCAGTTTGGATGTTTACTTTTGTTGCCATAGCCAGACCGACCAATTCGCTCTTGCCGTGGGGAATACTCCGGCTCGGCAGTATCATCCTCCATTGAGGGTGATGGTATATCTTCATCTGTTGTGAGTTCTGGTAGTGCGGAGTCCATAGCGGTCGGTTCTTCAAAGGTGAGCGTACCGTCTGCAAGCTGCATGGCTTCCTTGATGACCATATTACGGATGGATTTGAAGTCATCACATTTGGAAAGCGGGAGCGGCTCTGACGATTGATCACTGTAAAAATGATTGATCTGACTTTTTGCCTCTTGCCACAGACGATAGGCCTCCGCCACACGCTCATCCCGAGCCAGCTCGTCCACGATTTCATCCACCACATTTTTTAACTCCGCTTTCAGATAGCCATACTGCTTTCTGCCAGTGGTGTGTTTCATTCTTTCTTCGAGGTGTGTAAGCAACTGTTCTATCTTTTCATTTTGCAAGGTACCGCCTTGCATCTGTACAAGCAATTCCCGAAGTGCCATGCGTGACTGATTGGAAAGCTCATCCTGCCGCTGCGTTTTTTCTCCGTACAGCGGTATCAGCTCCTGGCGGAAAATCTCAGTTGACAGTGCTGACTTCATTTTGCGAATGCCCGGCTTGGTGAGGTAGCCCTCCTGCGGATTTGTGCTGTAGCAAATCATGTGTACATGAGGGTGGTGGGATTCATTGTGAAAGGCCGCATACCATTTTAGATGGTCCGGATGTATTTTTAGACTATCCGCAAATTCCATTGCCTTGGAGGAAATCAGTGCTTTCCACGCCGCCGCATTTTCAAATCCAAATTTGTCCGCATCCTCACGGCGCAAAGAAATAATCGGCGTCCACACGTTCCCGGTATGCTCTGACACTTCATTTGCTACTTGCTCCAGCACCAACGGTGTATCACTGGCTGTGAACAGACCGTGGGTATCAAATTTTTCTGCGCGAGGACGATTTGCAATGTAATCGAGATATTTTTCTCGGTCACCAATTTGTTCGATGTGCTGCTCCAACGTGATAGAGATAAACTCAGAAGCATTTTCACGGTTAGGCTGAGTGATATAGTCCTCGTATTCCAATGATTCCTTGCTCTCCGGAAACTCACGAACGATGTGTGCAATGAGTGTTTGCTGATTTTTTGTGCTATGCCACAGTTCCCGACCATTCGGAATCTTTTCTACGCCATCACGGGTAGCAATATATTTCACCAGATGATGAAGGTGTGCGGCAGCTTTGCTGCCCTTGAGGTATCCGTTTTTAATGACCAGCCTTGCCATTAAAGATCAGCACCCTGTTGGAACTGCACTGCATCATCAAGCTTGATTTTACCTCTCGTCTTTTTCACCTCGGCAACGCATCGGCCACGGAGACTACGCAGCTCATCATCGGTAACCTCCAGCGTGGCCGCCAGCAGATGCATCATCATGCTGATCTCCACCGACAGGCGGAACAGATTATTTGCCACACGATTTTCGGTGTTTTGCAGAGTGCCCTGAATCGCTCCCAGCAAATTCTGTGAGAGAAAAGCCGTGCTGTTTTGGCTGCTCAAATATCCGATATAGAAGTCCACTGCCTGGGAAACAAATTCGGTGTGATTCTTCATGGCCTTTTCTTGCATCATGGCTTCCATGGTTTTAATCATATCCGGGTAGAGCCATGCCACTACCCGCTGCTTTAGTTCGTTTCTATTTTCATTCATAGGCTCAAATCTCCTTCTGTTTTGTGTTAGCATCCCAAACAGCACCTTAGAAATGCTGATGCGGTGGGGCTTTCATGTGGTTACAGCACCTTAGACAGCAAAAAAGCCGATTTACAGCACCTTTGGCAAAAGAAATGCATCCTACAAAAATGCTGTATTTTCGGCTTAGAAGCGGTCGGCACTGCCGTCCGCTGTGACTGTGAGGTGCGTTTACAGCACCTCGCTTTCTCCTGCTCTCTTTTCGACATGGGGGTTCACTGCGGCTTTGTGGTATAGATAGGGCGTTTTTGATAGCTCGGCACAAATTGCTCACACGGGGCTTAACCTGTGCCAAGGGTGTATGGATGCCACCCCACCCCGCAAAAGCCCACACAGGGGCGACAGGGCGGCAACGCTGGGCGAAGCTCCGCGCCTTAAACGGTCGACATCACCGAACCGTTATTTGCAGCGGCAGATGACTTGCTTTTTTCTTTCTGCTTTTTCGCCGGTGCAGGCGTATCCTCGCCGCCCTCGTCAATGTACTCTCGCACCGGGGCGGGCACATATTTTTCATAGAGCTTTTGCAGAGCATCGCCCAGCTCCTGCTCCACATCGGCATCCTTTTTCTCCATGTAACGCTTAGTTGCACGGAGCTTGTCAGCTTCCATACTGATGGTGATGTTCTCTTTTTTCATACTGAAAATCCTCCTTAAAAATTAAATCCGATAAAGGTCATACGAGGCTCAAGCTCCGGTTCCTCTCCGCTAAAGACAGGAACTTCGGAGAAAAGCTGGCTGTATTCCGCAATTTCGCTTTTGCTCAGTGAGGAGAAATCCCCACTGCGGGTGGTGCCGCAAACAAAAAATGGGCCGCAGATGATGTCCGCACCCAGCCGTCTGTTGGGCGGCATTCCGTTTAGCTTGCCTTCCTCATTGCACACAACCACGCAGCCATTGGGGAAGCTGATGCATTCAATCAGACCGCCCACCTCTGCTTGAAGGCTATGAAGGTCGTTGCCGATTTCCTTGATAGCGGGCGGTTGACCCGGCTCAACGCTCAATACTTTAATCTTGTTTTCTTTCATATTCAGACTCCTTCCTTATGGCAGATAGCTTCTTGGGTTTTGCTTCTCGCCGTTAATTCTCACTTCAAAATGCAGATGATTGCCGGTGCTGCGGCCGGTGGAGCCCACCTCGGCAATGACCGTTCCGGCATCCACCGTCTGTCCCTCGGTGACGAGAATTTTGGAGCAGTGGGCGTACAGTGTGACGAAGCCGCCACCATGATCCACCATCACATGGTAGCCGTAGCCGCTGATGGAATAGCGAACCACATACACCGTTCCCGGCAGTGCGGCACGGATGGGCGTGCCTTTTCCAGCACCGAGGTCGAGGCCACTGTGTCCCTTGGTCTGCCCGGTGAACGGGTCTTTGCGGTAGCCAAACTCCGAGGTGGCCATGCTGCGCCAGCCCTCGCCCAGGGGAGAACAGAAACCGTCCGCCCCGATAAACGGCGCGTCCGAAAGAGGCAGACCGTCTGACCACTCATCAAATTCCTGCCCATAGGTGGGCGCCGGACTGCCGTACAGCACACGGTAATAGATTTCCGAAGCGTTGGCTTGATTCTCGGCGGTGACGTTCAGCCCCATGCTTGCGGAAATAGTTGCGTATACCACGGGCAGTTCCCTGATGGGAACCGCCACGGTGTAGCTTTCCTCGCCGGTGGTGCCGTCCTCATTTTCCACGGTTCGGGTACGCTCCTCATAGGTCACAAAGCTCTCCACAAAGCGGCGGTGGTCTTTATTCGAGGGGCTGTCAGCGCCGAAAAACAGAGCATAAAAAATTGCCTTGACTCTGGTCGAATCAAGGCTGCCGCCGTCCTCCATCTCGGCGTTAATGCTGGCGATTGTTCCGTCTAAAAGGGTAAAGCTGCCGCGCATGTCCTCAATATAGCCACGGTAGCTCTCGGGGACATTGCCCGAAATCACGCCGCCCTCAAAGCACAAGCCCACGGCGGTATTGTTGTGATCTGCCGTGCCGGAGAGGAGCGATGCGATGATGACCAGCAGTAAAATGAGGGGCGAGAGGATGGCGGCAATAATCCAGCCGATGGTTTTGCGCAGCCGCTCGTCCGACAGCGCGGTGGTGGCAGCTTTGACCGCCAGCCCGATGGTTGCAGGGTCAGCCATAGTCCATCACCGCCATTTCATCCCGCCGAAGCCGAACATACTCTGCTGCTCAGGTTCTTCGGTCATTCGCTGTGCCGTTTGGTTGATGGCCTCCTGCAAGATATTTAGATCAAAGCCCGCGCTACGGTAGCCCTCGGCAATCACATCCACATAGTATTGCGAGGGCATTCCCAGATGATGCCCCTCGGTCATCACATACACAAAGGCATCTACCGAGTGACCGTCTACTTCAACAGTCCTATTTTCTTTCTCATAAAAAGTGGGATAGCCTTCGTATCTGTCCAGTGCCAGTTCATCTTTTTTGCCTACAGTCCATAAAAGAACAGGCACACTCTTGCCCTCGCAAGGCTCAATGGTGGCATAGGCCCCGGTTTTTGAGCCTCGGAACAACAGCTCGTAGCCGTTTATTTCCGTCCCGCCCAGCACCTTGGCAGTGGGACAGCGCTGCGCCATCTGCGGCAGATTCAGGTTACTGCCGTAGGCAATATAAATTTTATCCTTGCTCAATTTGCACCTCCTACATGGTCATGGACATAGAAAAAGCAGGAGCTTCCTCATCGGCTTGCTCCTGCTGCGGCTCCACATCCAATTCTGTTTTTTCCTGCTGACTCTGTGCCAATTCTTTCTCACGCTTTTTGCGAAGCCGCTCTTTTTGTGCAATTGCCTGCGCCGGGTCCTTCCAAGCAATGCAGCCCTCCAAGTGATCCAGCAGATGCTTACGCGCCGTCTTGAACTCATCGCCAATCAGACCGAGCCGCAAAAGCCACACACGGAAGGTATATTTTTCGTTGGTAGACTGTGTTTTGGCGGGGCTTGCCGACCGCTGGTTGAGAGCCTGCGCGGACATGGCAAGGCAGAACTGAATGTACGCCTTGATTTTTCCCGCGTGCAGCTCGCCGTTGAATGCCCGAAACTCCACAGTGCCTTTCTGGAATACACTGTGGAGATTGAGACAGTGATAGCGGCTGTTGTGATAATGCTCATGGCTGCCGTCGCCTCCGTTATACCAAATGCGCTTGAACTGGTCGCGGGTGATGGGCTTCTGCTGATTGATCCGCTCTAAAAAATCCGGGTCAATCTTGCGGCAATAGTTGCTCTCTCTGCCGCGGGCAACCTTCAGCGCCTTGTAAATCATATCCTCCTTGGCCGCCATGATGTTAACAAGATTGCGCAGATGGGGCGCGTCAAAGGGGGCGGCGTTGATGTGAATGTGGATGCCGCAGGAGGAATTGACAAAGGCACCGGCTTCCCGCAGCTTGCGCACCAGCTCCTGCACCGTTTCGATATCCTTGTACTGGCAGATTGGGCTGACCAGCTCCACGCTGTATGTGCCATCGGCAAACACCTTTCGCCGCCCCTCCTGCCGCTGGCAGTTAATGCTGGCGTCGCTCATGACTTTCCATTTGCGCCCCTCGGTGTCAAGAGCGTAGGAGGCATCATAATAGGTGCCCTCATAATTCCTGCTGGTGCCGAAATATTCGGCGAGCACCTCGGCGGCGCGGCTGCGGGTAAGGCCGGTCATTTCAATTTCGATTCCAAAATCCTGACCTTGTATCTCCATTCTCCCACCGCCTTACCACATTCTGTACTGGAATGTATGGTCATCTTTCGGGGTAAGTCCAGCCTGTTCAGCCGCAGCGTTGATGAAGCTGCACAGCCGCTCCCTGCGCCAAGTGTCAATCAAATACTGGTCACACTTTTCATTGAGGGCATTAATCCGGCAGACCGTTTTGCGCACACATTCGGAAATGGCGGCGGGGTCACCCTTGGCGGCGGCAAGGTTTCTTAGGTAGTCATCCAGAATATCGCCGCACACAGACACATCCGAGGTGGTATAATGATAGCTCCCGGCGTAGGGGTTGGGGTACTCCTTGCCATCCATACAGGCGCGCAGATGCTCTAAAATACCGGGTCTGCACTCCGGCTCCGCTTTCTGATACTGTCCCATAAAAGCTAAAATGTCCGAATCCCGGTTGGCGGTGTAGGTAATAAAGGACAGCATATCTTCAAGGAGACTTGCTTTGATTTCCTGCTTCTTTTCTATCTTTTTCATCGTCCACCTGCCTTTCCGAAGAGCTTCTCCTTATATGCCGGGGCGTGGACAGCGAGGTTATATCGCTCGTTGCCGCATTTATATAAGCACACGCCGCGCTGGGGGAAGCGGATCAAATTGTATTCGCTCTCTTCAAGCTGGAGGGTGTCCATAGCACCACAATTCATCGCAGTGTTCCAGCATGGCAAGCCCCATGTCGATGCCGAGCTGCCGCTCCTGCGGCAGACTGTCATCCAAGAGATTCGGATACAGCAAATGGGGCGCAAAAAAAGCGTACCCCTCGTTCATTACATGGCGGCACGCTCTCTTGGCAAACTCTGTATTCTTTTGAATGTCCCCGGCATAGGGGGACGCTACACAGATGACTTTCATAGGCGTTTTTCCTTTCTGCTATTTTGGCGCAACTGCCTGCACCACCGTTCTTGTGGTATTGACGGCGGCCTGCGCCGTGTAAACTGCCGACATCACATTTGCGCGGGTAGAGGTGTCCAGTCCAAAGGCACCGGCAATCCTCGGTACTTCTCCTGCGGCAAGCATCAGCCCCAAGCCCAAGAGGGCATGGTCTTTTAATACCATCAGCCCTGCCGTGAGAATGGTCGCCTGCAAAAAGGTAGTCAGGCATAAGCCGATGATCTGCTTGCACCACTGAACAAATCCGTCAATGTAGCCCCTCGGTACGCTGAACATATACAGGCTGCCAACGGCAATCTGTATCAGTAAAATGCCGCCGCGCTTGAGATTTGTAAATGGTAAGATAAAGTACACACTTTTCAGCCAATAGAACTGCACAGTTTTTCGACACATAAAGTGCACAGTTTTTCGCCAAGACTGCACAACCTCCGAGGAGTTGGTAAAATGAAGCCAGCC
>NZ_CATNVC010000017.1 GCF_951230135.1 Butyricicoccus sp. Marseille-Q5471
CATCACTTGCGCAGAATGCGGACGCAACCAATCGTCTGCTCGGCGCGGGCAACCCGCTGCCGGCTCCGGTCGTCGCACTGATCGGCATCGGAATTGGCGCACTGGTCGGCGCAATCGTGGGCGCGATAATCGCGTTCACCAAGATTCCGCCGTTCATCGCAACGCTTGGCTCGCAGCTGATTTGCCGCGCACTGGCCAAGATGTATTCGACGCAGCCGGTCTCCAAGCTGACCGACGATTTCCGTTTCTTCGGCAAGGGTAAGCTGTTCGGCGTCATCCCGATGATTGTCGTCATTTTCCTGATTATGTTCGTCATTTCGGCATTTTTGCTGACGCAGACGCGCTTCGGCAAGAGCGTGTACGCAATCGGCGGCAATGACCAGGCGGCGCGTGTGGCCGGTATCAACGTGGAAAAGAATCTGATTCTGGTGTACATCTGGTGCTCGGTTTGCGCGGCAGTAGGCGGCATTCTGCTGGCCGGTCGTACCGGCTCGGCCGACCCGTCTACTTACGGTCTCAACTATGAACTCGACGCCATCGCGGCCGCAACGGTCGGCGGCACCTCGCACACAGGCGGCATCTGCCGCGTGTCGGGCGTGCTGTGCGGCATCCTGATTCTCGGCGTCATCAACAACGGCTTGGTTATGCTGGGCGTCAACGACAACATGACAAGCATCATCAAGGGCCTGATTATCGTTGGCTCGGTTGTGTTTGACATGCGCAAGAACACCAAGCATTCCTGATTTTTGACCAAATCACTCTCTTCTTTATAGGACAAAGCGCCGCCTGCAGAGCAGACGGCGCTTTGTTCCGGTTATATAAAACTCCCTGCCGGGCGGCAGGGAGTTTTGCTTTTTACTTGGAGGCAATCACGTCAGTCATATCATACATGCCGGGTTGCGAGCAAGTCGCCATAAACGCGGCAGCATCTACTGCGCCGACGGCAAATACCTCACGCGAGAGCGCAGAGTGCTTAATCTCGATGATTTCATCACGGCCACAGAACAATACACTATGCTCACCTACGATGGTGCCGCCGCGAACGGCGTGAATACCAATTTCGTGCGGCGGGCGCTTTTCACGGCGCTCGTGGCGATCATATTCATAATTTGCGTCATAGGGTAGGGCTTCGGAGACTGCATCAGCCAACATGAGAGCCGTGCCCGAGGGGGCATCAAGCTTCTGATTGTGATGCTTTTCAATGATTTCAACATCAAACCCATCCCCGAGGACGGCGGCGGATTTACGCAGCAAATCCATCATTAAATTGATACCAATCGACATGTTTCCCGAACGGAAAATCGGAAATTGGGCAGATGCTTCGCGGATTTTTTGCAATTGCTCCGGAGAATGGCCGGTCGTGCAAATCACAATCGGAATGTGCTTCTTTTCGCAGAACGCGAGTAAGTGTTCGGTGCTCGAGGCATTTGAAAAATCAATAATCACATCGCATTCACCTGTGAACTCAAATGGATCTGCGAATACCGGGAAAGCACCACTTTTCGTTGTGTTTACATCAAAACCCGCAACGATATTCATATCTTTTTTGCCATCGACAATATCGGCGATGACATGTCCCATGCGTCCGTTACAACCGGAAAGCGCTATTTTTAACATCTTTTTAAACTCCTTTAAGAAGGAACAGCTTTTAAATGCGGCAGCCCGCAGCTTCTAATTCGCGCTTGATATAAGCGATATGATCATCACTTGCCTCAATCAGCGGCATACGCAGCTTGCCAACGTTCCAGCCAAGCAGTTCCATCGCTTTCTTGACCGGAATCGGGTTAACCTCGCAGAACAGTGCATCAATCAAACCGTGAAGCGAGAGCTGAAGCTTTGCTGCTTCCGGAAACTTGTTATCCAAGCACAGCTGCGTCAAATCATGCGTAATCTGCGGTGCAACGTTGGACAGCACAGAGATAACGCCCTTGCCGCCAAGAGACATCAGCGGAACGACCTGATCGTCGTTGCCGGACCATACGTTAAGATTGTCACCGCACTTCGCCATGGTTTCCGCAAGGAGTGAGAAATTGCCGGAGGCGGCCTTTAGACCATTGATATTCGGGTGCTTGGAAAGTTCAAACAGCGTATCGGCAGTAAAGCAGATGCCGGTACGACTAGGTACGTTATACAGAACAATCGGCAGGTCAGAGCAGTCGGCAATCTGGGTGAAATGCGTTACGAGTCCGCGCTGAGAGGTCTTGTTATAGTATGGCGTAACAGACAGTCCGCCATCCGCACCGCACTCGGCGGCAAATTTCGTCAATTCGATTGCATAAGCGGTATCATTTGAACCAACGCCTGCAATAACAGGTACACGATGGTTGACATATTCGCAGCACCAGGCAACCACTTCGCGATGCTCCCGATCATGGAGCGCGGAAGATTCACCGGTTGTGCCGCAGACGATAATGGAATCAGTGCCGTTGGCAATCTGATGGTCGATAATCTTTCCGAATTCTTCAAAATTCACTTCACCGGTCGAACAGAAGGGCGTGACAACGGCAACACCCGCGCCGGTAAAAATAGGCTTCTTCATAGATATATGGCCTCCTTAACGGTCCATGTAGCCCTCGGCGCACAGCAACTCCGCCATCAGGACGGCGCCGCCGGCAGCGCCGCGCAGCGTATTGTGGGAAAGGCTGACAAACTTGTAGTCGTAAATGCTGTCCTCGCGAAGACGGCCAAT
Source organism: Butyricicoccus sp. Marseille-Q5471 (assembly GCF_951230135.1). Taxonomy (GTDB): domain Bacteria; phylum Bacillota; class Clostridia; order Oscillospirales; family Butyricicoccaceae; genus Agathobaculum. The sequence continues at coordinate 2,690 of NZ_CATNVC010000017.1, forward strand.
CGAAACACCCATGCCGCCTTCCAAATTGCGATCCAACTTGGTCTGCGGACGATTGTCTTCTTCAAAATAAGCAAGAAAATGCTCGGGAGCAGAGGGGAGTTTCAACTCCTGTGCGCGGCCGGAAAAATTCTGCCAACGGCGAATCATCTCATCCTTGCTCGGCTTGGTTTTGAATTTCACAAAGGCTGCAGCCATGTGACCATCTGCTACGGGAACGCGCAGGCACTGCGCGGTGATGACAGGCGAGACGGCGGACTCGATATGATCGCCGACAATCTTACCCCAAACCTTCATCGGCTCCTTCTCGCTTTTCTCTTCCTCGCCGCCAATGTAGGGGATGACATTATCAAGCATCTCCGGCCAGGATTCAAAGGTTTTGCCGGCACCGGAAATCGCCTGATAAGTGCACACTGCAACCTCGGTCGGCTCAAAATCCATCAGAGCGGTCAGCGCGGGCACGTAGCTCTGAATTGAGCAGTTTGATTTTACAGCAATAAAACCGCGTTTGGTGCCAAGACGCTTACGCTGTTCGGGAATAATCTGTGCGTGGTCGGCGTTGATTTCCGGAATAATCATCGGCACGTCAGGGGTCATGCGATGCGCCGAATTGTTAGAACAAACCGGGCATTCGAGCTGCGCATATCGCTCCTCCAGCGCGCGGATTTCATCCTTTTTCATATCGACCGCACAGAAAATAAAGTCTACCATCGAAGCAATCTGCTCTGCATCGGCGGTTGCATCGAACATAACCATGTCTTTGTATTTTTCCGGCATCGGATCGGCCATTTTCCAACGGCCTTCGCAGGCTTCTGCGTAAGCTTTACCGCGGTTACGGCCGGACGCTGCGAGCGCTACGACATCAAACCACGGATGATTTTCGAGCAGCAGCGAAAAACGCTGACCTACCATGCCGGTTGCACCGACGATACCGACTTTGTACTGTTTCATTTATTTCTGTTCCTCCCATAAGAATTGCTAACAAAATGTAAACTTTCCATCAGGCTGGCAGCAAAGAAAAATACCGGTTGAAAAACCGGTATGATCTATACTATAATAGAAAAAGCGGATAAACCGAATTCTTCTAATCACAGGATAGCTCTCCACCGGCATTTCTGCTGATGACAGATACGGGGATATTCTCCCGAGTATCCAGTACAGGCTTGCCGCAAACTCAAGACTGCCTTCGGCGGAAGACCCTTTTTCGACTGTTCCTCGGGGTTTACAGACCCTCCCAGTCGATACTGATGAAAACCGCGCCTCTACCTTATTATGTACTTGCACTTTACATTGTAAAATAATGCAGCATATTTGTCAATAGAGCGCATGAAATTTAACTGGAGGATGAAAATGAAACGCATCAAACGCCTGTTATCCTTGACGCTGGCCGCTGTGACACTGACTGGCTGCCTGTGTACAGCACCTGCATTCGCTGCGGATGTTGACACGGATCAAACCCTGCGCATCGGTCTGTATTATGACTCAACTGCGCTGACTGAAGCCAAGCTCGAAAATGTCGATGTTGCCGGATACAGCATTGGCTATTATAACGGAATGGCTTTTACGCCTGTACAGTCGGTTTCACAGAGCCAACTGACCATTAAGATTGTCAATAACGCCTTTGAGGTGTCAGACACGTCAACCGGCGCGGTTCTCTACACGAGCAAAGCGGAAGCGGACAATCTTGCCATTCGTCCGAACAGCGAACTGACATGGTGCAAAGGCTTTAAATGGAATGGGGACTTTGTATATCGAAACGCCTCAAACGGCAAGATTGCTGTTATAAACTATGTTGGCGTTGAAGATTATGTGAAGGGTGTTATTCCCTATGAGGTTAATGTAAGCTGGCCGAGCGAGGCGCTCAAAGCGCAGGCGGTTTGTGCACGTTCTTACGCGCTGGGCACGCTGAATAAACACGCAAGCTTTGGCTTTGATCTTTGCAATACTACCAATTGTCAGGTGTACAAGGGCGCCAATCTGGCGACTAGCGCGTCGGACAAAGCGGTAGACGACACAAAGGGTGAGTACCTTACTTACAACGGCAATTTAATTGTTGGATATTTTTTCTCCTCGGACGGCGGTGCGACCGAGGATGCAGTCAATGTTTGGGGCGGAGATTATCCGTATCTGAAGGGCAAGGTCGATCCGTACGAGGACGTCGACAACGCCTATAACGGCAAATGGTCCGTCACGCTGACGGCGGCAGAGATTAAGACAAAGCTCATCGATGCCGGCTATTCGATTGGGGATGTTGTAAAAGTCGAGGTCACTAAGCGGACGGCGACAGACAACGTCAACGAAGTGACCGTCACAGATAAGGACGGTAAGACCGCCATCATCAGCAAGGCGGCATGCCGGTCGGTATTTGGAGTCAACAGCATTCGGTATACTATTACCCCCAATACTGCGAAGACCGAGCAGACCAAGCTTGTGCGCACTGCAAACAAAATCAGTGCCTCGACGCACAAGGTGACGATGGACGGCACAGCGGTTGCGCCGCAAGGCTATAATATCAATGATAATAATTACTATAAACTCCGTGATATTGCTACCATTCTGAATGGGAAAACGCATCAGTTTAATGTCGCGTGGGATGCTCAGAACGATCAGATTCTGCTAACCGGAAACAGCGCCTATCAGTCGGTCGGCGGCGAGCTGACAAAAGCGGATACGGTACAGGTTGAATATTATGCGCCGTCTTCGTCAAAAATTGTTTTGGACGGAACACCGATTTCACTGTCCGGCTATCGGGTCAACGGAAATAACTACTATAAACTGCGCGATATTGCTGCCGCCATTGGTTTTGGCGTGGATTTTGATACGGCAACCGAAACTGTTGTGATGACGAGCGGCACACCTACCACGCCGGAAATACCGGGGGATGAAACAGTGCCCACTGCGTATACCTTTGACGGCACCGGTTGGGGTCACAGCGTTGGCTTGAGCCAATATGGTGCGCTTGCTATGGCTCAAAAGGGACATACATATGATGAAATTTTAAAATTCTATTATACCGGCATTACGATTAAACAATAAGGGAGGATTTTGCACGGGCGTTCATAAAACGCCCGTGTATTTATGATGAAGAAGAGTGATTTTTATTTCGATTTGCCTGAACGCCTGATTGCGCAGCACCCGCTTGTGCAGCGGGACGCATCGCGTCTGCTGGTGTTGGACCGTAAGGATGGGTCGGTGACGCATCGCCATTTTCATGATTTGCTGGAATATGTGCAGCCGGGCGACTGTATGGTTTTCAACAATTCGCGTGTGATTCCCGCAAGACTAATGGGACATGCCGTCGGGCATACCACGCCGATTGAGGTGCTGCTGCTAACCGATAAAGGAAATGGCGTCTGGGAATGCCTGACCCGCCCCGGCCGCAAGACGCGCGAAGGCGTCGAATTGACCTTTGGCGATGGCCTGCTCACTGCGACGGTAGAGTCGGTTCAGCCGGACGGTAATCGTTTAATTCGGTTTCACTACAATGGAATTTTTCTGGAGATTCTTGAAAAACTGGGTACGATGCCGCTGCCCCCTTATATCAAAGAAAAATTGGATGACCCGGAGCGCTATCAAACAGTGTATTCCAAAACGCCGGGTTCTGCTGCCGCACCGACCGCCGGACTGCATTTTACGAAAGAACTGTTGGCTGCGTTGGAAGCAAAGGGCGTCAAACTGGCATTCGTCACGCTGCACGTCGGTCTGGGTACATTCCGACCGGTCAAGGAGGATGAGATTACAGATCATATTATGCATTCCGAGTTTTATATGATGGATGAGCAGACTGCGCAGATCATTAACCAGACCCGTGCGTCCGGTGGCAAAGTGTGGGGTGTTGGGACGACCGCCTGTCGGACAATGGAGACCATCGCAGATGAGGGCGGATGCGTGCGCGCGCAATCCGGCTGGACGGATATTTTCATTTACCCGGGGTATCGCTTCAAATCCATTGATCATATGATTACCAACTTCCACTTGCCGGAAAGTACGCTAATGATGCTCATTTCGGCTTTTGCATCTCGCGAAATGATTATGAATGCGTACCACCAGGCCATTGAAGAGGAATACCGCTTCTTCTCGTTTGGCGATTCGATGACAATTCTGTAATATACAAATGGCCTTCGGTGAATCCGAAGGCTGTTTTTACATCATTCTATGATAATTTTCAGCTTGCATCAAAGAAACCAATGCGGTAAAGAATATCTGTTATGGAGGGAATTCGATGAAACAACTGTATGAAAACGGGACGATTCTTACCATGGAGGGCGACAACGTTGCCGAGGCTGTTTTGGTGGATGATGGGCGCATTCGCTGGGTGGGTTCCAAACAGCAGATACCGACAGATGGCGATATCGAACGCATCGACCTGCGCGGCGCCACGCTCCTGCCCGGATTTATTGATGCACACAGTCACTTTGCGGCGACGGCCAACGCGATGCTGCAGGTGCCACTGGAGGAATGCTCTGATTTTGAAGAGATTATTCAGTGCGTGCAGACATTTATTCGGGAGCAGCAGATACCTGCTGGGCAATGGGTGACTGCAAAAGGCTACGATCACAATCATTTAGCAGAAAAACAGCATCCCGGGTTAGCCGTGCTGGATCGTGCTGCGCCGCACCATCCGCTCGTGATTCAACATCAATCCGGCCACGTTGGCGTGTTCAATACCATGGCGTTGGAACAACTGCACGTCACGACGGAGACCCCTGTGCCGGAAGGCGGAAAAATCGAGCGTCAGAACGGTGTGCTCACAGGATATATGGAAGAAGCCGCATATTTAAAATATGTAAAACAAGTTCCAATGCCGAGGCCTGAGGCACTGTTTGATGCGCTGCAGCAGGCACAGAAAAAGTACGCTTCGTACGGCATCACCACGGTGCAGGAGGGCATGATGGTCGAGCAGCTTGGGCCGCTCTATCGCGCGCTTCTGGATGCGGATGCGCTGTGGCTTGATGTAGTTGGGTATGTAGAGATTGCGAGTGCTGACAAACTGCTTGCAGACTTCTCGGAGCATCGTGGGGTATATCATAAGCACTTTAAGATCGGCGGGTATAAAACCTTTCTGGACGGTTCTCCGCAGAGCCGCACGGCATGGATGCGCACCGCGTATCAGAATTCGGATAGCGACTCCGGCTACGGCACGCTAACTGATGAGCAACTTGCGTCGCATTTTCGCTTAGCGCTGCAGAATCAGTTACAGCTGTTGGCGCATTGCAATGGAGATGCCGCTTGTGCGCAATATCTGAACATTGCGCACAAGATGCAGCAGGAATACGCAAACCTTGCCGCCAGCCGACCGGTTATGATTCATGCCCAACTGCTTGGTATTGATCAATTGGATGCAGTGTGTGAATTGGGTGTCATACCATCCTTCTTTGTTGCGCACGTTTATCATTGGGGAGATGTGCATATTCGCAATTTTGGCCGTGCGCGCGCAGAACAGATTAGCCCAGCGGGCAGTGCGCTGAGAAAAGGGATTCTCTTTACGTTTCATCAGGATGCCCCTGTCATTGAACCTAATATGTTGGAAACAATCTGGTGTGCGGTGAATCGTAGGACGAAATCGGGCGAGTTGCTTGGCGCAGAGCAACGCATCAGTGTGATGGAGGCTTTGCGGGCGGTTACCATACATGCGGCGTACCAGTACTTTGAGGAACACGAAAAGGGGAGTGTCGCTGTTGGTAAACGCGCGGACTTCACGATTCTTGACCGGAATCCGCTCGCGGTCGATCCGATACGGCTTCGCGAAATCAGAGTTTTGCAAACAATCAAGGATGGGCGAACAATCTACCGCGCAGAAGTTGAAACTCCCTCTGATTTGTGATATCATATCAATAACTGTATTTTTAATGATGAGGGAATTATGGATATTGGAACTTTTGAACTCCTCAAAACTGAGGGGAATGCGCGCCGTGGCACGTTTATGACTGCACACGGCTTAGTGCAGACGCCGGTCTTTCAGAATGTCGGCACGCAAGGGGCAATCAAGGGCGCGGTAGACGCCTTCGATCTGAAGGAACTGGGGTGTCAGGTCGAGCTGTCAAACACGTACCATCTGCATGTCCGTCCGGGCGATCAAATCATCAAACAAATGGGCGGCCTACACAAATTTATGCGTTGGGATGGGCCGATGCTGACTGATTCGGGCGGTTTTCAGGTCTTTTCGTTGGCAACGCTGCGTAAGATTAAGGAAGAAGGCGTTTATTTTCATTCTCATGTAGACGGCCGGAAGATTTTCATGGGCCCGGAAGAGAGCATGCGGATCCAGTCCAATCTCGGTTCCGATATTGCGATGGCATTTGATGAGTGCATTGAAAATCCTGCACCGCGCGAATATGTAAAGGCATCGATTGATCGAACGACGCGCTGGTTGGTGCGCTGCAAAAATGAGCTGAGCCGACTCAATAGCCTGCCGGACACCGTGAATCCGAATCAAATGCTGTTCGGCATCAATCAGGGCGGAACGTATGATGATTTGCGTATTGAACATATGCAGGAAATCGCAAAACTGGATCTGCCCGGTTATGCAATTGGTGGACTGGCCGTTGGTGAAAGCACGGAAATCATGTATCATATACTGGATGCCGTCCTGCCGCACGCCCCGAGCAATAAACCGCGCTATCTGATGGGAGTAGGCACGCCGTCCAATATCATCGAAGGGGTTGCGCGCGGCATCGACTTTTTTGACTGTGTCATGCCCACACGTAATGCTCGCCACGGTCACTTGTTTACTTGGAACGGCATTATGAACATTCAAAACGCCAAATATCAAACGGACGACCGGCCGATCGAAGAGGGCTGTCAGTGCCCGACCTGCCGCCGATTCTCCCGTGCATACCTGCGGCATTTGCTCAAGTCCGGTGAAATGCTATCGCAGCGGTTGCTGGTCATGCACAACCTTTGGTTCTACAATCACCTGATGGAAGAAATTCGAAAGCATCTGGATGATGGCACGTTCGCCGCATTCCGTGGGGAATACAGCGATAAGATTGGAAAACGTATTTAATAGTTTAAGAGCTTCTCCTATCGGGGAAGTTCTTGGTCTTTTATGGAATGAATATCGATGGAGAATCATAGGATATGGCAGGACAAAGGGGGAGAAGCGCATGCAAGAAGAAAAAAGCTTCGTCTACACGCTGATTTTGGGTGCGTGCATGTTGATTTCGCTGCTGTTGATTGGAAAAATGCTGCTTGGACACCCTTCTGGGGAGGCAACACCGCCAACGCAGACCGAACCGCAGGAGATGCAGGAGGAGCAAGATGAAATTATGGAAGTGCAGCTGAGCGAAAATGACCTGTGCACGCTGATCGTGCAGGCGATGCCGTTTTCACCGGACAGCATCGTTGCGCATATTGGCAAGGATGGTGTGATTGAGGTCAGCGTAATTGTCAGCAAGCAGGCACTGCAGCAGAGCGGCCTTGCAGGCGACCTGAGAACGGCGCTGCTGTTCCTGCCAGACTCCTGCAAGGTTTATGGGGCTTGGAAAGTGGAAGCAACAGACGGCGGCATAAGCCTTAAAACGCAGAAAGCAGAAATTGCGGACATTTCACTTTCTGAAACTGCAGTCGCGCCGCTGTCAGAACTGCTGAACAAGGCGGTGAACGATCAATTACAGAATTTGGGCATCACGGTTTCCTCTATCGAATGTGACGATGGCGTCGTCGTACTGAAACCATAGGAAAAGGCCCTCCGAATTTGGAGGGCCTTTGATTAGTCAAAAATTACGCGTGCACCGCCTTGGAAGCGGGTGTCATATGTACCGGTCAGTGAGTCATACTTTACAACATCACCGGTGTGGGGAGAATGAATAAATTGATTATCGCCCACATAGAGACCGACGTGGCTGATTGAATAAGCGCTGCTGCCGAAGAAGACCAAGTCGCCGGGCAGCAGTTCACTGCGTGAAACTCGAGTCAGGTTATCGAACTGATCCTGTGCGACACGGGGAATCGAAGTGATGGTGTTCTTCATGACATAGGAGGTAAAGCCAGAGCAGTCGAAGCCGCTCGGCGTGCTGCCGCCATAGACATAGGGTGTTCCGAGAAACTGAGCTGCATAGGCCAGTACCTCGGCGCGTTTTGTGCTGAGACCCGTAGCGGCGGTGTTGGTTACCGCGCCGGCAACACCGGAGTTTTCAGATGCACTAAGTACAAGGTAATCCGGATGCATATAGCCTGACACGCCATTGTAAACAACTTTGTACCAACCGTTTTCAACGCCCACTGCGGATACAGAAGCGCCATTCGGCATAGTGGACAAGATCTTTGCGGACATATTAGGCTGTTCCCGCAGATTTACAATGGTATCACACACCACCTTGCCGCTGCCGATTGTGAAATCACAGTTCGGAGAGCCGGCCAGGTAGGCACCGCTGACGTAGCCTTCTTTTCCGTTCACCACAACCTGATACCATTCGCTGCTGTTGTCAATGACGGCAAGCGTGGTATTCTGCGGCAAAGTGGTAATAATCGCGCCGCCGGGGGACTGACGCAGATAAAGCGCATCCGCTTTCACCGTAGCGGGATAAAGCGCAAAGGCGCTAGGCAGCAACATAGAAGCCGCCAGAGCCGCAGAAATGACGACTCGAATCACTTTTTTAGACGAATTCATCGGTAAACCTCCGTTTTCGTTTCAAACAAATCCATTGGAACCTTTACTTGGTTCCAAGCGCACGCCCAAGCCAGATGGAAGCGATGTCCATTGCCGCCCATAGGCTGTCCTTTTCGGTTCTCTTAACAATGCGCTCTTTAATCCGAACGTTCGGATTGGTTTGTTGAAGCTGTACGGAAACACGCTTGGCAACTGGAAGTCCCTTGATCGTTCCATTTTCGAGAATTTGCATCATAATGATATGCGAATCACTCATGCTGCCGTAATAGATGATATTTTCTTTGCGCATCAAGGGGTGACCCTTGTAAATCAGCGTATCATTGCTTTTCGTAGTGGATGGCATAGACTGCACTCCTTTATGGTTACAAAACAGTTACATTTCAAAGTTACATTATGGAAACATTATAGCATGCGCACCTGTATCTGTCAAATGAATTTTCGGAAACGTTGGATTCATTTCTATTTTGTGTTATACTGTTGCGTGAGATACAAGAAAAGTTAAATTTGGAGTACCCAATCATGAAATTCGCTTTTTACACGCTTGGATGTAAAGTTAACTTATATGAAACACAAGCTCTAACGCAGCTTGCGGAGATGCGTGGCCATCAAATCGTTGAGCACGACGCGGATGCGGTTATCATTAACACTTGCACTGTGACTTCGGCCTCCGACCATAAAAACATTCGCGCGTTTCACAAAATGCGGCGAGAGAACCCTTGTGCGGTGATTGCGGCCTGCGGCTGTCTAGCTGAGCTGTCGGCAGAGAAGGTGAAGGCAACAGGAGACATTGACCTTGTTTTCGGCACGCATGACCGTGCACATATTATACAGCATTGCGAGCAGGCGGTCATTGGAGAGAGCAGTACGCAGGAAATGGTGGAGGAATCCGCATTTGAATATCTGCCAGCCGGCGTACCGGCAGGGCGTACACGCGCACTGCTGAAGATACAGGACGGGTGCGATAATTTCTGCACCTACTGCATTATTCCCTATGCGCGCGGACATGTGCGTTCGATGGCCAGAGACACTGTGCTTGACGAGACGGCTCGTTTGCAGAAGCAGGGAGTGCATGAAATCGTGCTGACCGGCATTGAACTGTCCTCCTATGGACGCGATTTAATGCCAGCGGTCACACTGATCGATTTGTTAGAGCAGCTGCTCGCCGAGTTTCCTGATATGCGGTTTCGGCTAGGGTCTTTGGATCCTCGCACGGCCAATGACGATTTCTGCGCGCGTCTCTCGCGTTTTGATAATTTGGCGCGGCACTTCCATCTATCAATGCAGAGCGGTTGTGACAGCGTGCTTGTTCGCATGGGACGCAGATACCGAACAGAAGAATACTATAATAATGTATCCAAACTGAAAACAACCTTCCCGGATTGTTCGATAACGACCGATTTAATTGTTGGCTTTCCGCAGGAAACCGAGGCGGAATTTGCCGAAACGCTTGCGTTCCTGGAGCGCTGCGCCTTTGCCTCGGTGCATGTGTTTCCCTTCTCGGCCCGCGAGGGGACACGTGCGGCTGAGATGGATGGCCAGCTGCCGCAATCCGTCAAGGCAGAACGTGCGTCCCGCGCAAAAGCAGTAGCCGAATGTTTATCTGAAAGGTATCGGATGGATTTGCTTGGGCGCGTGATAGATGTACTGCCGGAGCATACGGGCGCAGACGGCACTTGGGTAGGCCATGGGTGTTTTGGCGTACCTGTTTATATCCGAGAGAATGCGCTTGCCAAAAACGTCCTGAGTCGGGTCTGCATTACCGGACTTTATCGGGACGGATGGCTCGCCGAAAAAATTTAGTCTGGTGTTGTAACCCATTTGCCTCTTCCTCCATAGGATGAAATGAAATCATTGATAGGAGGAAAAATATATGTGTTCTTCTAATAATCTCTGGGGCGAAAATTACTGGTGGATCATCATCGTTGTTATCATCCTGATCTGGGTTTGCTGCTGCGATGGTGGCATGGGCGGCTGCGGCGAGAATAACTGCGGCGAGAATAACTGCGGTTGCTGCGGCGGCTGCTGCTAATCCAAACGCACCACATACCGTGTAATTAGCCTGAACGGCGCGGATATTTTATCCGCGCCGTCTCTTTTTTAAAAAAATTAGAAAAATGAAAAAAACCTCTTGCAAAAGTCGAAAAAATGGGGTATTATAAATAAGCGCTGTTCAGCAGGACAGCTTGAACGAGAAAAAGACATGCTTCGTTGGAGGATTTAATATATGATTTCCGCTGGTGAGTTTCGCAATGGCGTAACCTTTGAAATGGACGGTCAGGTGCTGCAGGTTGTTGAGTTTCAGCACGTAAAGCCGGGCAAGGGTGCTGCTTTTGTTCGCGTGAAGATGAAAAACGTGATCACGGGCGCAGTCACTGAGCGTTCCTTCAATCCTACTGATAAATACGAACCTGCTTTCGTCGAACGTCGTGATATGCAGTACCTTTATGATGAAGGCGATCTTTTCTACTTCATGGACAATGAAACGTATGAGCAGATTCCGATCAGCAAGGATACGCTGGGTGATGATTTCCGATTCGTTAAGGAAAATGAAAACGTAAAGGTTTGCTCTTATAAGGGCAGCGTTTATGCGGTAGAAGCTCCGCTCTTCGTTGAGTTGGAGATTATTGAGACCGATCCCGGTTTCAAGGGCAATACCGCTACCAATACCCTGAAACCTGCTAAGGTAGAGACAGGCGCAACCATTCAGGTTCCGCTTTTCATCGAGCAGGGTGAACGTGTTAAGATTGACACCCGTACTGGTGAATATCTCGAGCGCGCGAAGGGCTAATTTATACAATACGGACGGCAAGTCCATTGCCGTCCTGTAATATGGACATTTAGCTCAGCTGGAAGAGCATCCGCTTGACGTGCGGAAGGTCGGCGGTTCGAACCCGTCAATGTCCACCATTTTCCCCGTAATCTAACTGATTGCGGGGATTGTCTTATTTACTCGGATTTATTTTTTTACCGCCGAAAAAAAATAAAAAACCGCCCCCGGTAAGGGGGTGGAGGATTAGTGGTTAACGTGTTCGACCGCGCCATCGCCTTTGAGTTCATGGAAGACTTTGAGCGGTGTCCGATCTCCATTCTCAATGATTGGACGAGCTTTTTCATGTCCGTGCTTCGCATTTCCCTGTATTTCAGGAACAGGTGCTACATCATTCTTCGCAAAATGGTTGTGTTGCCGCGCCTCGGTGCCGTGGGGCGCTTCTGGGTCTGGGCGGCGCATGCCTGCTTTGGCCATAGTTATCACCTCAACCATAGCATTTGTAAAAAGGCTTCCATCATACGATGGTTTTTCTGGAAAGTTCGAACATTGAATTCATGAATCCAGAATGTCTGTTTGCTCGGGATGCCGCTGAAACCATTCGACCGCGTAGGAGCAGGTTGCTACTGCGCGATGCCCATCGGCGCGAATCACGCCCAGTGCGGTGCGAATTAACTGATCTGCAACTCCTTGACCTCGAAGAGACGGATCAACAAATGTATGGTCGATATTTACGACGCCTGCATGCACCACTGGGAAGGTAATGTCTGCGATGACATGCCCATCAGCATCGCAGGCATATACGCGGTTTGACTCGATTTTAAAATTCATATAAATCACCTCGTTTATAGTATATCACATGCGGTTCGTGCACGAGAAAGAAATATTTGGGCAACGAGAAATCCCTGGAAAGAACATTGTAAGCCATCAAAAATAATCAAATTACGCGAAATTATTTTGTGGAACATTTTCTCCGTTCTCTACTTTGCGTACAATATATAGTGTGCTATAATGGTATCCGGACACAACATAAAGAGAGGGAGAGCACATGGTCCATATTGTTAAAAAAGATAATACCAAAGAGGCATTCAACATTCAAAAGGTTGTAATTGCCGTCAATAAATCCGCAAATCGCGTCCTTTACTCCTTTACGGAGGATGAGCTGCGACTAATCTGCAACTACGTAGATGGTTACATTCGTGACCACAAGATGAAAGAAGTACAGATTTGGCAAATGCACAACATTGTCGAAGCTGCGCTTGAATCCGTTCGGCCTGAGGTGGCAAAAAGTTATCGCGATTACCGCAATTACAAGCAGGATTTTGTCGGTATGTTGGACAGTGTCTATCAAAAGAGTCAGTCCATCATGTATATTGGTGACAAAGAAAACTCGAATACCGACTCTGCGCTAGTTTCGACAAAACGCAGCCTGATTTTTAATCAGCTGAACAAGGAGCTTTATCAGAAATTTTTCATGAACACGGACGAGCTGCAGGCTTGCCGTGACGGATATATCTATGTGCATGATATGTCGGCCCGCCGCGATACGATGAACTGCTGCCTGTTTAATGTACAAAATGTGCTGCGAGACGGCTTTGAAATGGGGAATCTTTGGTATAATGAGCCTAAAACGCTCAATGTTGCCTTTGACGTTATTGGCGATATTGTGCTGTCTGCTGCCAGCCAACAGTACGGCGGTTTTACTGTCCCGTCCGTCGATTTGCTGCTCGAGCCTTATGCGCAGCGCAGCTACGATATGCTGACTGCCAAGTATAAGCAGCTTGGTTTAGATGACGAAACCGTTGAGAAAGAGGTCACTGCCGATATCCTGAACGACTTTGAGCAGGGATTTCAGGGTTGGGAGTACAAGTTTAATACAGTAGCCTCGAGCCGCGGTGACTACCCGTTCATTACCATGACTACCGGAACGGGTACCGGACGTTTTGCAAAGATGGCTTCCATCACGATGCTGGATGTGCGCCGCAAGGGGCAAGGAAAGAAGGGGCAAAAGAAACCTGTTCTTTTCCCGAAAATCGTCTTTTTATATGACGAAAACCTGCACGGGATTGGCAAGCCGCTCGAGGATGTTTTTGAAGCAGGCATTGAATGCTCGTCCAAGGCGATGTATCCGGATTGGCTCAGTCTGACGGGCGATGGCTATGTGCCCAGCATGTATAAAAAATACGGTGCGATTATCAGTCCGATGGGTTGCCGCGCGTTCTTGTCTCCGTGGTATGAGCGCGGTGGAATGAAGCCTGCGGATGAAGCGGATCAGCCTGTTTTTGTGGGTCGATGGAACATTGGTGCGGTTTCGCTGCACCTGCCGATGATTTATGCAAAGGCGCAGCAGGAAAGCCGGCCCTTCTTCGAAGTGCTGGATTATTATTTGGAGCTGATTCGCAAGCTGCATATTCGCACCTATTCCTATTTGGGCGAGATGCGTGCCTCGACCAATCCTTTGGCTTACTGCGAAGGCGGATTCTATGGCGGCAATTTGAAGCCATCGGATAAAATCAAGCCGATTTTGAAGACGGCAACCGCTTCTTTTGGCATAACAGCTCTGAATGAACTACAGGAAATCTATAATGGCAAATCGCTTGTGGAAGACGGCGATTTTGCCAGCGAGGTGCTGCAGTATATCAACCAGAAGGTGCAGCAGTTTAAGGAAGAAGACGGAAATCTGTACGCAATTTATGGCACACCGGCAGAGAGCCTGTGCGGACTTCAGGTAGAGCAATTCCGCAAAAAGTTCGGCATCATTGAAGGCGTATCAGACCGCGCCTATGTTTCCAATAGCTTTCATTGTCACGTGACCGAGGAATTGACTCCGATTGAGAAGCAGGATTTGGAAGGCCGCTTCTGGGATTTGTGCAATGGCGGCAAAATCCAATATGTAAAATATCCGATTGACTATAATCTGGATGCGGTCCGCACACTGATTCGCCGTGCAATGCAAAAGGGATTTTATGAAGGGGTCAACCTTTCGCTGTCTTATTGTGATGACTGCGGTCACGAAGAACTGTCGATGGACGTTTGTCCGAAATGCGGCAGCCACAATTTGACCAAGATTGACCGAATGAACGGTTATCTGTCCTATTCGCGCGTCAAGGGGGACACTCGACTGAACGATGCGAAGATGGCGGAAATAGCAGAGAGAAAGAGTATGTAACATGCGCTATCATAACATAACAAAGGACGATATGCTTAACGGGGAAGGACTTCGTGTCGTATTGTGGTTGGCAGGTTGCGATCACGCCTGCCCCGGATGTCATAACCCCATCACCTGGGATGCGGCAGGTGGAATCCCCTTCGACGAGGCTGCGAAAGAAGAACTTTTCGCAGAACTGGACAAGGATTATATTGCAGGTGTCACACTTTCCGGCGGGGATCCGCTGTATTGCGGCAATCGGGAGGATGTGACCGCCCTTTGTGCGGAGATTCGAAAGCGGTATCCGCAAAAGACCATTTGGCTATATACGGGATACACGTGGAAGGAAATTCATGATCTTCCGGTGATAAACTGGATTGATGTGTTGGTAGATGGCCGCTTTGTACAGCAGATTGCTAATTCGCAGCTGCACTGGCGGGGCAGTGAAAATCAAATGGTGATTGACGTCCGGAGGACGTGTCAACTGGGGCAAGTTGTATTATTAGACGGTACAAAATAAGGAGAAAAAGAGATGCAGAAAATTGCCAAGTTCCACAAGGTAAGTGAAAAGCAGTTTATCCGTGACTGGACTGCGGTCAGCGGGACGAATGCTGCCATTGCGCAGCGTCTCTATCAGGAAATCAAGCTGCCGCGCCGTGCGACGGTCGGATCGGCGGGGTATGATTTCTTTTCCCCCGAGGGTTTTACACTGGCGCCGCATGAGACCATCGCCGTGCCGACCGGCATCCGCGCCGAAATTGCAGATGGTTGGGTGCTGCAGCTGTATCCCCGTTCGGGACTGGGATTTAAGTTCCGCCTGCAGATGAACAATACCGTGGGCATTATCGACAGCGACTATTTTTATGCCGATAATGAGGGGCATATTTTTATCAAGCTGACGAATGATACCAATGAGGGTAAAACCGTTTCCATTAAGCAGGGAGATGGCTTTGCGCAGGGTATTTTCCTGCCGTTTGGCATTACAGAGGATGATGATGCAGATGGTGAGCGCCGCGGTGGCTTTGGCAGTACAACAAAATAAGTGCAACTCTTCAGCCGGCCTATTGAGCCGGCTGTTTTTTTCTATCGGGACAGGAACCGAATGCTGTGCACGCGCTTATACTGTGGTAGGAGCGTGATGCGCAATGTTCTGTAGGCTGCAGGCTATCGGGTTGATTCTAATCAGCTTTGGCGTTGGTGTCCTGATTGGCGGTTTGCTTCCGTCATTCCTCGCCATCTGGCTCGTTTCGCTTGCGCTGATCGCGGCCGGCGTGATCATTGCAGGATTATGACGAGGAGGTGCCAGCATGAAAGTTGTCATTTGGGAGAGCCCGAAATATCTGAAGGGACTGCTCAGCAGGCTGTTCCACATTACCTAAAGTAAAAAGCAGAGGCAATTGCCTCTGCTTTTTTCATATCTGAGCGAAGAGGGACATATCGTTTATCAGGAGCAGCAGTAAAAAGGAGGAGCAGCACATGGAACTGAATCAAACAAGCATTAGCTACTATGACCGGCGGCTTGCGCGCACTGCTACTTGCAACGAAACAGCCGATTCGATCGTACCGGATACTTTTCCGGACATCGGACGCGTCGTATGCGCGTATGGTGTAGCGTCCATCAAGGATCAGTCGCCGCAGAATGACCGCCTGCTGGTATCAGGTGTCGTCAAGACAACAGTTGTTTACCAACCCGAGGAGGGAGGAGGTCTGCGGAGGCTGAGCATACCGATCAGCTTCGCGCATATCGAGGATTGCGAAGGTCTGGATGCGAACACCGTATGCTATGTACAGTGCAGCGTAGCCGGAATCGAAGCAACCGCAGTGAACAGCCGAAAGCTCAGCGTAAACGCACAGCTCTGCTTTGAAATGGATGGATATCAAAAGGCAGATTGCACGGTTACGGAAAGCGTATCCGGCACGGATATCGAGCTGATGTGTACACCTTGCACAGTATCGCTGATTGAACAGACACAAGTCAGTCAGTTCACGGTACTAGAGGATGTTAATTTGCCGGATGCCGCTGATTTGGCGCTGCTGCATACACAGTGCGCACTGCGCGTGAGCGAGTGCCGTGCAATGCACGGTAAGGTGGTATTAAAGGGCGAAGCAGCGATTACGTGCCTTGCCCTGCAGGAAGATGATGCAGTACGTGTGCTGACCAGCAGTACACCGTTCACGCAGATCATCGAGATGAATGATGTAAGCGAAAATGATATGGTCGCGGCGCGGCTTTCGGCGCGCGAGGTCGATTGCCGGCTGGAGCCGGATGGCCTGCTGTCCTACACAATTGGCGGATCTGCGCTATTTACTGTTCGCCGGATGCAAACGCTGAAAAACATCGATGATCTTTATATTCCCGGCAAGCAGCTTCACCTAAAAGAAGAGAAAGTAACCATCCATACGATGCCGCCAACAACACAGGCCATGGCTGAGGCGAGTGAAACGCTCCAAACCGCCCAGCGAGCATCGCATATCATCTCGTCCACGGCGGTGTGCTGTGGGGTGAAGCAGAAAGAAAAAGACGAAGCGGTATTGACCACTTCCGTTCAAATTCTGTACCTCAATGAAGATCAGCAGTTGTGCTCACTACAGCGTACGCTGCCGCTTACCGTTTCGTGCACTTCGCGCGGTGTCCTGTCACAGGTAGAGTTAAATGCGCGAGCAACGCCGTCTGGTGAACAGGGAATCGCACTGACTGTCAGTATGACCGGACAGATAGCAGCGGAGTCGCGCTGCACATTCCGCAATATTGATAGCTATGAGGTCAGCGAATCGGAGGGTGTCAACAGCGGAATCACGCTGGTGCTTCGTTTTATCGATCAGGAACAGCCGCTTTGGGATATTGCCAAAGCCTGCGGTACGACAGTGAATGCTATTCGGCAGGCAAACGAGCTGCCGAGTGAAGCAGCCGCAGTGTCGAATACCATGCTGCTGATTCCCATTCAGTCGTAGGAAAGGCGGGAAAGTGATGGGCAATAATACCATTTACGAGCAAATCAGCGCGCGGACCGGCGGAGATATTTATATTGGCGTCGTCGGTCCGGTGCGGACGGGTAAATCAACGTTTATCAAGCGCTTCATGGAGACCATGGTTCTGCCGGACATGGATAATGTCTATAAGCGCGAACGTGCACGCGACGAATTGCCGCAGTCGGGCACAGGCCGCACGATTATGACAGCTGAACCGAAATTTGTCCCTGAGGAGGCCGCAGAAATTGCACTGCCGGATGGCGGCGCTTGCCGTGTGCGGTTGGTTGACTGCGTGGGATATCTGGTAGAAGGCTCTCTTGGCAGCATGGAAGACGATGCACCGCGCATGGTTTCCACACCGTGGCGTGAAACGCCGATGACGCTAGCTGAGGCAGCGGAAGTCGGCACGCACAAGGTCATCGGCGAACATTCGACCATTGGCCTTGTGGTGACAACGGATGGTACATTTTCTGAAATTCCGCGAGAAAGCTATGTGCCGGTAGAGCGCCGGGTGATTCAGGAGTTATCCGAAATTGGCAAGCCGTTTATTGTTTTGGTCAACTCGGCAGATCCGCAGGGCGAAGCTGCCCAAAAGGTGTGCACGTCGCTGCGCGATCAGCATGGAATTGAGCCGATTGCGGTGAACTGTCTGTCGCTTGACGAGCACGGCATTGCCGAAGTGCTGCAGCGTGTGCTGTATGAGTTCCCGGTGCGTGAGGTGGGGTTTGTGCTGCCGCGGTATATCGGTGCACTGCCGGCCAATCATCCGGTACAGTGCAGCATTTACAAGACCATTCGCGGTGCTGCTCATGTGGATCAGAAGATGCGTGATGTCAAGGCAATGTGCGCAGCGTTGACGCAGAATGAGTATATCGGACGTGTATCGGTCGATCAAATGGCATTGGGCACCGGTGTAGCAAAGCTGCAAGTGAATATTCCAGAGAGCGTTTTCTACGGAATTGTAGGCGAGCAGACCGGCATCAAGGTAACGGATGCGGCTGATTTAATCAATGTGCTCGAGGAATTTGCAGAGACGAAACGCCAGTATGAGCGCATTCGCGGTGCACTGGATCAGGTCTATCAGACCGGTTATGGCATCGTTATGCCGTCGGTTGAGGATCTTTCGCTCGAAGCACCGGAAATTGTGCGCCAGGGCGGTCGCTATGGGGTTCGCCTGCGTGCATCGGCTACGTCGATTCACATGATGCGTGCCAATATCAAGGCCGAAGTGAATCCGATTGTCGGAACGGAAAAGCAGTCGGAAGAACTGGTGCATTACTTGCTCAGTGAGTTTGAGGAGCAGCCGGAAAAGATTTGGGATACCAATATTTTTGGCAAATCACTCAACGAGCTGGTTAAGGAAGAACTGTCGCACAAGCTGAGTCGCATGCCGGATGACGCGCGTGGAAAAATACGCGAAACGCTTGAGAAAATCATCAACGAAAGCGCCGGCGGCTTAATTTGCATCATTTTGTAAGACAAAGCCTGACACTGCCAAGCTGCAGTGTCAGGCTTTGCGTTGCCTTGCCAGTAAACGTAACGCGGGTGGGAATGGCTTGCCAAGGACATGGCGCTGTGCTAGAATAGATTCAGAAATGCACAGAGGGGTGAAGCAGTGAAAAAACATGTGTTCGTCATCAATGGAAGCGGCGGCGTCGGCAAAGATACAATATGTGAGCTTGCAGCCAGGCATTGGCGCGTTCAGAATATTTCTTCCATCACACCGATTCTTGATGTTGCACGTTCGGCCGGTTGGAACGGCGATAAAACACCAAAGGCTCGGCGGTTTCTGTCACAGCTCAAGCAAATCTGCACAGAATTTAATGATTTGCCGTTTTCATACTGTCTGGAACAATATCACTCGTTCCTGCAGAGCGATGCGCAAATTCTGTTTGTCCATATCCGTGAACCGGAAGAAATCGCACGTTTTTGCAGCACCGTGGGAAATGACTGTAAAACGATATTGGTGCGCCGGGAGGCAATGGAATCCGTGCGCGGCAAATTAGGCAATCGTTCAGACGATGATGTGGAAGGATTTGCATATGATTTCGTATTTTGCAACGATTATTCGCTTGACAAGTTGCCGGATCAGGTGTATCGGTTTTTTACAGAGATTTTATGAAGATACAGTAAGGCGCGGGTGGCATAACCCGCGCTGTATTTATGCGGGATTGTATCGCACTCGGTGGGAACAAAATACAGTAAAATTCGTCTAATCCATATAATGTAACCCGGGGAGGGTTGACAGTCAGACGCAAAGTCGTTATTATTATGGTGTATTATCTAAAATAGTACACTCGCGGATAGAGAAAAGAAAGGAACATAACATGAGCGAAGAAAAAAAGCAGGCACAGGAGAGCGTGGCCGCACAGCAGGAGACCGTGGAATCTACTGCCGTTGTACAGCCGGAAAACGCCGTTGAGCCAATCGGTGACGCGTCACAGAAAGCCACCAAAGGCGGTGCGCATACGACCCCAAAGCGCAATAAATACGCCGACATGATGTCAAAAAAGAAAAAGCGTTTAAGCAAAAAGGCGAGCATTATCCTCGCAGTTTCGCTGGCAGCGCTGTTAATCGGTCTTGGCATTTATCTGGTGGCACGCAGCCGGAACAGCGGTACAGATGAGCAAGCCAATACCATTGGTTATGCGACCCGTGGCATGTTGGAAACATACATAGAGGGCGACGGCACGACTGCTGCCAAGAAGCGCGAGGAACTTGGCAAAGAACTTAAGGGCAAGGTCAGCGAAGTGCTTGTTGAGGTTGGTCAGCAAGTGTCCGAGGGGGACACGCTGCTGATTGTGAATCCGACCGAAACGCGTAAGGAACTCGAAACTGCGATTAGCGAACTGACCGATACGCAGCGCGCTGTGTCCGACGCACAGGCGGATGTCACAAAGGCGCAGAATGAGGTCAACAGCGCCAAGAAAGATCAAAGCAAGCTGAATATCACAGCGCCGTTTACCGGCAAGATTGTGCCGGCTTCTACAGAGGGTGCGGCCACCAGCTTTAAGGTCGGCCAACAGCTTTCTCAAGGTACTGTGATTGGCTCTATGGTGGACGACAGCCAGATGACGCTGCCGCTCTACTTTAGCTATGCCTATATTAATGATGTGAAAAGCGGACAAACGGCTACGGTTTCGATTCCGTCTGCAATGAGCACTGTAACGGGCAAGGTTGACTCAATTGAAAAAGTACAGAAGGTTTCTGCAGAGGGCGTAAAG
Organism: Butyricicoccus sp. Marseille-Q5471; assembly: GCF_951230135.1. GTDB lineage: Bacteria > Bacillota > Clostridia > Oscillospirales > Butyricicoccaceae > Agathobaculum. The sequence goes on from NZ_CATNVC010000017.1 coordinate 23,407, forward strand.
CTGTTCCGAGTGGTGATTCGACTCAGCAATCCGGGCACTCTGACCAAGGGAATGCTCGCAACCGCTACCATTAACACATCGGCAGGGGAGTTGTATCCGGCCGAGTCGGGTTCGCTGGAATACAATCGTGAAGAAGAAATCACGGCGCAGGTCAGCGGCGAAATTGTTTCCGCCAATGGAATTGATAACCATTCCTATAACAGCGGTGCATCAATCATCCGCATGACCAGCGATTCCGTCCAAACGGCAATTCAAAACGCACAGAGCGGCGTCGTTAGCGCGCAAAATGCCGTCGTAAATGCACAGAAGCAGGTTCAGGCAAAACAGGAGCGCATCAAGGAACTGAATACGCTGATTGAAAATGCGACAATCAAGTCGCCCATAGATGGTGTGATTGTCAGCCTTCCGGTAACGGTCGATCAGGAGGTAACCGGTACCGGTGCTCTGTGCGTAGTTGCTGATATGTCTGATATTGTTGTAAACGCTAATATTACAGCGACTGATGTGTCGGCCGTTCAGCCGGGGCAGGTTGCTACGATTACGATGTACACCAACGAGGGCGAAGCGACGTTTACCGGCACGGTGCAGTCTGTTTCGATGGAGGCCTCACAGAATCAGAACAACAGCCAAGGCAGCATGCCGACCTTCCCGGCGATTATTCAAATTGATCCCATCGAGGGACAGACGCTGCGCCCGGATTATCCGGTGCAATATAAGATTACAACGGCGCAGTCGATGGACTGCATTACCGTTCCGTCCTCGGCAGTGGTCAACACGGAAGAGGGAACAGCGGTGTTTGCACGTCCGGCAGAAGGACAGGAGTTTGAAAATGTGCTTCCGCTGCCCGAGGGCACCGAGAATCTGCCGGAAGGCTTCGTACTGGTTCCGGTAGAAGTTGGCATTGCCGATTCGACGAATACAGAAATCCTGTGGGGAATCGATGAAGGAACTGAAGTCTATCTGGCCGGTCCCGAGGACATGAATGCCGGCATGGGCGACGGCATGACTGTCGCCGTCGGTTAAGGAGGCTTCGCCATGTTTCGAAAGACCAAAGCGCCGCCTTCTGAACGGCCAACGCAGGATGCGGTAATCGTCGAGCCGCAGGCTGAACCGAGGCTTGATTCCAACGATGACTTGCTGATTGATGTTCAAAACCTGAGTAAAATTTACAACGAGGGCAAGGAAAACGAGGTTCGCGCACTTGATGACATCAGCTTGCAAGTTAAATGGGGCGAGTTTCTATGCATTTTAGGGCAATCAGGTTCCGGTAAATCCACGCTGATGAATATTTTGGGGTGTCTGGACATTCCCACATATGGCACGTATCGTCTCAATGGACAATTTGTCAGCGATATGAAGCCGTCAGTATTGTCCGGCATCCGAAATCGAGAAATTGGATTCATTTTTCAGGGATTTAATCTGATTCCCGCATTGACAGCATTGGAGAATGTTGAACTGCCGCTGATTTACCGAGGTTTGGGTAAAACGGACCGAACCGATCTCTCGATCAAGGCACTGGACGCTGTCGGACTGAAAAATCGTATGGATCACCGACCGGGCGAAATGTCCGGCGGACAGCAGCAGCGCGTTGCGATTGCGCGCGCAGTCGCAGCCAAGCCCCCGATTATTATGGCGGATGAACCTACCGGCAATTTGGATTCCTCATCGGGGCGCGAAATTATGGAGCAGCTTTCGGCACTCAACAATCAAGGAACATCGATTATTCTGATTACGCACGATAATCATCTAGCACAGATGGCAAAGCGTATAGTGACCATTCAGGACGGTCGTATCATTTCGGATGAACCGGGCAGGGGAGGTGTCAGCGCATGAACTGGATGCAAACACTTCGCATGTCCATCAAATCCATTGCAAACAACAAAGTACGCTCCATTCTGACAATGCTTGGTATTATTATCGGTGTAGCGTCGGTTATCGCAATCGTCGCCTCGATTCAAGGCACATCCAAGCTGCAGCGGCTGCAATTTGAGGCGATGGGCACAAATCAGATTCAAATCTACGGTTATGGCCCTAAAAATGCAGATTGGAAGGCGCTGGAGACCTATATGGACACCGACTTGGCTTCGGATATCAAGGCTTGGTCACCGCAGAGTCAATATTATGACTGGCAGAACAAGGGTATTAAATATCGTTCCAAGACGTTGGATGTCAATAATACACAGATTTATTTCGGCAATGAGGATTACGGCGTCTGCACCAATAATGTGATTACGGCAGGCAGAGACATCTCCGAAAACGACTGCCGCAACTCAGCGAAGGTCTGTGTGATTGGTGAAACGGTTAGAAAGGCCTTCTTTGGCGCCATGAGCCCGCTTGATCAATCCATCCGCATTGGCGGTATGAGCTTTAAGGTCGTCGGCGTGTATAAGGGAAAATACGGCGGAAAGCTCAATTCTCAGGATCAGATGATTGTGCTGCCCTATACGTTGCAGCAGCGAATGATGGGCAATGTAAATGGCAGCAAGCAGTATTTTGTACAAGCCAGCAGTAAGGATGTCATTGACCCAACCATCGAGAAAATCAAAGAATTCATGTCAACGCGATATGATGCAAACCAAGGATATGTAGATGCTTATTCCAACAGCCAGTGGCAGGAGCAGTCGGAGCAGTCAACGAATCTGCTGGCGTTGCTTGGCGGCGGTGTTGCGGGTATTTCGCTGCTCGTTGGCGGTATTGGTATTATGAACATCATGCTTGTATCCGTAACGGAACGTACGCGCGAAATCGGTATTCGTATGGCAATCGGTGCGCGCAAACGAGATATTATCGGTCAATTTCTGATTGAAGCTGCGGTGGTTTCCTGCTGTGGCGGTATCGTAGGCATCATACTGGGGTGTTTCCTTTCGGCAATCCTCGGCAATTTGCTGCTCGCGCAGCAAATGCAGGGCGGGTGGATGCCGCAGGTAGAGCAGTTCACCGTGCTGCCCTCTTTGGGGCTTGTCATTGGTGCATTTCTGTTTTCAGCGCTGCTCGGTATTATTTTTGGCCTGTACCCGGCCAATAAGGCATCTAACTTGCAGCCGGTCGATGCGCTGCGCACGCAGTAATGGAGGTAAAGGTAGGAATGAAAAAAAGAATTCTGAGCATGCTCATGGCTATGCTCCTCACATTTTCGGCTGCTTCCGCCGCGTTTTCCGATATTTCGGATACACGGCTTGAGCAAACGGCGTCCGTGCTCGACGCATTGGGAATTATGCAGGGCGTGGGCAACAATCAATTTGATCCAAGCAGTTCGCTGACCCGTGCACAGTTCTGCAAACTTGCGGTCACATCAATGGGTTTATCTGATGTCAGCGCCTATGGCAGCTACACAATTTTCCCGGATGTGAAAAACTCTCATTGGGCAGCGCCGTATATTAACGCTGCGGTGCGGCACCCTGACTTGAAAGATCGCAAAATTATTCGCGGCTATGCAGACGGCACATTCGGCCCGAATAAAACGGTGAACTTTGGCGAAGCGTGCACAATGCTGCTGCGCATGCTGGGATATCAGGAAACGGATATTGGTCCGTTTTGGCCGCAGGACTATATTGCCCGTGCAAAATCGCTCGGCTTGACGGATAATGTATCGGATGTCAAGGATACCGGTGCCGTCAAGCGTTCTGATGCCGCGCTTATGCTGCTTAATACCCTGGGAGCGACGCCGAAGGAAGGCGATATCCTGCTGAAAAAGGTCGCATCCGGCACGGTAGAAAACAGCGTTTTGCTGGCAACCAGCGAGACAAACGGCAAGCTGCGCAGCGGTATGGCGCTGTTCTATGAGGATGGCAATGTACAGCAGCGTTCTACAATCGGCACATTAGATAAGTCGATGATCGGAATTAGTGGCACGGTAGTGTTTGATAAAAAGAATAGTGCTGTCGCCATTGGCATTGTACCGAATCATAACAAGGTTGAAGTTGTCTCGGTGCGGACAGCCGCCGCAAACGGCGTGACAACCGAGTCCGGTGTGATTCGACCGGATCGCAACACCAAGCTTTACACCGGCGAAATCACCGAACCCAAGACGTATGCGGAATCCTGGGCAGACATTACATCCGGTAGCAAGCTGCATTTGTTCTATGACTCTTATGGTCAGCTTGCGCTGATGGCCGTACTGCCGACCGGCGCTACGGCAAATGCACACTCTTTTGTTTATGGTCTGGAAAGTTCGGTCAATATTCCGCAGAATTATGCAGTTGTTAAAAACGGTGTAACCATTGACCGTACGAAGCTGCAGAAGTATGATGTGGTCACGCTGGACGCGGCAAACCAGAAGGCGATTGTTACCGACACCCGACTGAGCGGATATTATGGCGAGGGTACGCCAACCTTCAGCTATCCGCAACAGGTGACAATGTATGATGAGAGCTACGCAATCTCCGACAGCGCAGCAGCCACCTTTAAGAACATCAAACTGGGTGATTACATTACACTGTTGTTTGATGCCAACGGAGGCGTGGTTGCGGCCTATCCCAAATCGGTTGTAAGCGCCGAAATGCAGGGCATTGTTACGGGCATTAATGGCAAGCAGACGACGATTCTGATGACAAATGGACTGACAATTCGGCCAACCTGCGAAGCTGAAGATTTGACTGCGTTCATGGGGCGCTTGGTTACAGTCGGACAGTCTTCCGGCAAAACCTATCTCACCAAACGTTCCCTCAGCGGCAAAACTTCGGGTAGCTGGACAATTGCGGACGGAAAAATCGGAACAGCACAAGTTTCACCCACCGTAAAGGTGTATGAAGAGGTCATCAGCGGTGCGCCGCTCAACCTGATTTCGATTTCGGATATTAAGCTGTCCAGCGTGTCTTCCGGTCAGATTAAATATACCGTTTCCGATAATGCCGGAACCATCACGAATATCGTGTTGGGTGATGTAACCGGTGAAAGCTGGGTATACGGTATTGGATATGGGGAAAAGAAGCAGGGCGAGTATGTGCCGCCGTTGGATGAACACAGTGCTGGGTCATTCAACTACTTGTATTCGGTTAAACTAGATTATTGGGAAGACGGAAAGAACACTGCAGCTACTTACCCGGTTGTTTCACTGCCTTCTGCAGCTTGGGGCAACCCAGTTGGAATTCCAAAGGGTTATAGTACGTCTGTTAAAAATCCGTCTTTGGACACTCTTCCGCTCAAATTAGTGGATACGGTAGAAGTCAGCGCATTTGATGGTTCGGTAGGCGTGAAAACATCGGACGGCTATTACGAATTGGCAGATGAAATCGGTGTATATGTGACTGCACAGCAGCAGTTTATTTCTCTGCAGAGTGCAAAAACCAATTATACCAAATTCCGCCTGTATGCGAATAACACTGCCTCCAACGGGGGTAAAATCCGCGTTATCATCGCTTCATAAGCAAACAAAAAGCCAGAGGTTTTCACCTCTGGCTTTTTTAGTTTAAAGTGGGTTTTTCCGAAAAGTTGATGGAGAAACGCCTGCTTTATCAGTGAAAGACGCAATGAAATTCACTTCGCTTCGATATCCTACCCGGAATGCAATCTCTTTTACCGAAAGAGAAGTAGAGTGCAGCAGTGCCTTCGCCTCATCAATGCGATGAAGTACGATATATTCATGGGGAGAAAAGCCGGTAGAGCTTCGAAACAAGCGTGAAAAGTGGGATGGACTCAAGTTGACCGCGCGCGAGACTCGACTGACCGAAAGCTCCTCGAACAAATGCGCATTGATGTAGTGCATGGCTTGGGCAACCGGCCCGTCCGTTTCGATAGCGCCAGCTGACTGCGGAAATAGCAGGTGGCATAGCATTCGATAGATACGCTGCGAGCAATCCACCTCCGTCAGTGTCGCGCTGCGGATTCCTGAGATTAATTGTGCGAGTTCCTGCTCAATTTTCGCATCAGCAGGAGGGAGAAACACCTGTTTTCCGCAGCGGAAAGTCAAGATTTGATTGAAGAAGGCGCGTGCGCCTGCCCCGTCAAAGTGCATCCATAGCGTTTCGGCAGAATCGGTCGCATAAAAGCGGTGGGGCATCCGACAGTCTATGAGTGCAATTTGACCTTGTTCAGCCATAAACGTAGCCGCTGTTTGAAAATGCAGTTTTCCGGAGCGGATAAAAATCAAAAAAAAATTCTTATGGCTGTCCATCTTGCCGACCGCGCAGTCATCCCTAAAATCATATTCCGCATCGCAGTAATAGTGCCCACAGCGCGTCACATAAAAAAACAAGTGCCGTGCCATGGCCGAGGGTGTAGAAAAAAATCGTTCTGAGCGATATAGAACGCCGGGTTCGCCAAGAACCTTCATACGAATCACTTCCTGTACCATCGAAGCTTCACAGAGGCTGAGAGCAACCGTCATTTTCTTCGATGAATTCTTTCATATTCTTGCTGTACTTCTATGATAGCACAAAATATAAATAGATTGCACTGTTTTCTTATTGCTATTTCTATCCTTCTCCGATAAACTATAAACAGCACAGAAAGATAACCGTAATTTCTCGGCAAAGATTCATAAAATGCAAATAAGTTTATCATTTTCGGGGGAGACATTCGTGATTAAAGAAAAGACATTTTATAAATCATTCATGATTTTGACTTTATCACTTGCGCTTCAAAATCTGCTGACTTACAGTGTCAACATGATGGATACCATCATGCTCGGCCGATATAGCCAAGATGCGATGGCAGGCGTTTCACTTTGTAACCAGGTGCAATTTTTGCTGCAGATGCTGGTTGTGGGCGCGGGCGAGGGCGCGGTTGTGCTCGGTTCTCAATATTGGGGCAAGAACAAACTGGAGCCCATTCCGCATATCATCGGCGTTGCGCTTCGCTTTGGCGGTGCACTTTCTGTAATCCTCTTCGGCATCGTTTTCTTTTTCCCGACGCAGCTGCTTGGGTTACTTTCCAATGAACCATTGGTGATTGCCGAAGGCGCAAAGTACTTCCAGATTATTTGCTTTTCCTATGTCATTTTCACAGTCACCAATATTTTGGTGGCATCTTTGCGGTCGGTTGGCATTGTAACAATTGGTTATATCATCTCATTTTCGACCTTGTGCATCAATGTTACCTTAAATTATTGTCTGATTTACGGATATTTCGGCTTTCCCGAGTTAGGCGTACGCGGTGCCGCGATTGCGACTCTTGTGTCGCGCTGCATAGAGTTGGTCATCGTTATTTTCTACCTCAAATATCGTGAAAAGCGACTGCATTTGACGCTGAAAAAGTTGATTGGGATTGATGCAAGTTATATTTGGGATTACACCCGTGTTTCCTCGCCGGTGTTGATTAATCAAGCGCTTTGGGGCGTTGCGCAAATGGTACAAACCGGCATTTTAGGTCATTTGGGCGGTGATGTTACCGCGGCAAACGCCATAGCGGTTCAGGTATTCCAAGTTCTCTCCGTCATTGCATATGGTGCGGCATCAGCCTCCGGCATTGTGGTTGGCCGCACAATCGGTGAAGGACGCGAGGAACAGCTCCGACCGCTCGTCCATACGCTACAAGTGATATTTATCACCATTGGCCTGCTATCCGGACTGACCATCTTCCTTCTGCGTGCCCCAATTCTACAAATCTTCGGCGGTACGCTGACAGAACGTGCATATGCACTGAGCACGCAGTTTATGGCAGTCCTTGCGGTGACAACAGTAGGCACTTCTTATCAGATGGCTTGCGACAATGGCATTATCCGCGGCGGCGGTGATACAGCATTCAGCGCAAAGTTAAACATTATCAGCATGTGGCTGATTGTCGTGCCGCTATCGGCCATGGCGGCCTTTTGGTGGGAGTGTGCACCGGTGGTTGTATTCTTCTTTTTGAAATGGGATCAGCTTTACAAAGCACTTCCGGTAGCAATACGGCTGCATAGTTGGAAGTGGGTTAAAAAGGTAACCCGCTTAGATGACGAGACAATAACTTAAATCACCTCTCTTTAAGAAAACCGGCCACAAAGGGTCGGTTTTCTTGTTGACAAAGAGCAAAAAAAGTGGCATAATAAACACGTAATATCGAGAATTGCGATGACGAAACGAGTTTTTCGGCAATGCCTTTAGCGAGAGGGAGATGGTGCAAGCCCTCGGCACAAACGAAAAGCAGCCACTTCTGAGCAGCCTGTGAGAATAGGCCGGATTTGTCCCCGATAACGGACTGCTAAGATGCCTTCGGGCAGATTAGGGTGGTATCGTGGAAGTTTGCTTTCGCCCCTAACGAGGTGGCGGGAGCATTTTTAATTTGTAAATTTATATTTTGGAGGATACAATGAAGTACAGAAGTTTAAATGAACTGCGCGAAATGTACTTGGCCTTCTTTGAAACCAAGGGTCATCTTCGTTTGCCGAGCTTTCCGCTCATCCCGCAGAACGATCCGTCGCTTCTGCTCATCAATTCCGGCATGGCGCCGATGAAGCCGTTTTTCACCGGTGAGCAGGAGCCCCCGCGTCACCGTGTGACGACCTGCCAGAAGTGCATCCGCACGGGCGATATCGAAAATGTCGGCAAAACGGCACGTCATGGCACTTTTTTTGAAATGCTGGGCAATTTCTCGTTTGGCGACTATTTCAAGAGAGAGGCGATTGCGTGGAGCTGGGAATTCCTGACCAGCCCCGACTGGGTCGGTATTGACCCAGACCGGCTCTATCCTTCCATCTATGAGGAAGATGAAGAAGCATTTGAAATCTGGAACAAAGAAATGGGCATTCCGTCTGAGCGGATTTTCCGTTTTGGAAAGGCCGATAATTTTTGGGAGCATGGCTCCGGCCCCTGCGGCCCCTGCTCTGAGATTTATTATGACCGCGGTGAGGAATATGGCTGCGGCAAGCCGGACTGTACGGTTGGCTGTGAATGCGACCGATATATGGAGGTCTGGAACAATGTGTTCTCGCAGTTTGATAACGATGGAAACGGTCACTATACCGAGCTGAAGCAAAAAAATATCGATACCGGCATGGGTCTGGAACGTCTGGCCTGCGTGGTGCAGAACGTTGGGTCGCTGTTTGATGTTGACACGGTTCGGAATATCACCAATCATGTTTCCGAGATTGCCGGCAAGCACTATGGTGAAAGTGATAAGACGGATGTGTCGCTGCGTGTAATCACCGATCACATTCGTTCGACTGTTATGATGGTTTGCGACGGTGTCATTCCGTCCAACGAGGGACGCGGCTATGTGCTGCGCCGCCTGCTGCGTCGTGCCGCGCGCCATGGCAAGCTGCTTGGCATCAACCGCCCCTTCCTGACGGAGATTACCGACACGGTCATTCAGGAGTCCGGAGACGCATACCCGGAGTTGGTTGATAAGAGCGTTTATATTCACAAGGTAATTGAGAACGAAGAGGCCAGCTTTAACAAGACGATTGACAGCGGCCTCTCCATGCTGAATGATTTGATTGAGGCCTCGCGCGAAAGCAAGGAGCTGCCGGCAGCTGAGGCATTCAAACTGTATGACACATACGGTTTCCCGATTGATTTGACGCTTGAAATTCTGGAAGAGCGGGATATGACGACCGATCGAGCTGAGTTCGATCGCCTGATGAGCGAGCAGCGCCAGCGCGCTCGTGAAGATCGCAAGAAAATGGGCGATTTGGGTTGGCAGAGCGAGGATTTGGGTCTGGATAAGTCTATCAAAACAGCATTTGACGGTTACGCAACGTTGGAAGAAACAGCAAAGGTTCTTGCTATTGTTTGTGAGGGTGAGCCTTCCGGTGCGGCTTCTACCGGCGAGAAGGTGACAATCGTACTGGATCATACGCCGTTCTATGCGGAAATGGGCGGCCAGATTGGCGACCACGGCGTGCTTAGCACAAAGAGCGGCCGCGTTTCCATTACAGATGTTCAGAAGACCAAGGACGGCAAGTTCATGCACATCGGCACGGTAACCGAAGGCCAGATTAATGTCGATGATACGGTGACGGCGACTGTTGACACGGCGTTCCGTCAGGCGATCTGCCGTGCCCACACGGCAACGCATCTGCTGCAGCGTGCATTGCGTACGGTGCTGGGCACTCACGTTGAGCAGGCAGGCTCTTATACCGCGAATGACCATATCCGCTTTGACTTCACCCATTTTGCAGCGTTGACCGAAGACGAGATTCAGCAGGTAGAGACCTTGGTCAATGATGCCATTCTGTCCGGTGACTCTGTTATTACCGAGGAAATGACAATTGACGAGGCCAAGAAGCGCGGTGCGATGGCTCTATTTGGCGAAAAGTACGGTTCAACTGTTCGCGTTGTACAGGCTGGAGACTCGGTTGAGCTGTGCGGCGGCACACATCTCGACAATACTGCCAAGGCGGGTGTCTTCAAGATTATCGGCGAAGCATCCGTTGCTGCGGGTGTACGACGCATTGAGGCTGTAACCGGTAAGGGTGTGCTGAATCTGATGAGCGCACATCAAAACTTGCTGTCAGACGCTGCAAAAGCACTCAAGACATCTCCGAGTGAACTGCTGCAGAAGGCCAACCAGACCATGGTTGAGTTGCGTGAGCTGTCTAAAAACGTGGATAAGCTGAACACACAGATTGCCAATATGCAGATGGTTGACCTGTTTAACCTCTCTTGTGACATTAAGGGTGTAAATGTTGTTGCTGCAAAGTTTGATGATGCAACACCCGATATGCTACGCACCATGGGCGACAGTTTTAAGGAAAAAGCACCCAATATGGTTGCCGTACTTTCCTGCGTTGTCGGTGAAAAAGTAAGCCTGCTGTGCGTCTGCGGCGCAGAAGCCATTCAGAAGGGTGCACATGCCGGTAAGATTATTAAGGAAGTCGCCAAGCTTTGCGGCGGCGGTGGCGGCGGTAAGCCGGACAGCGCAACGGCAGGCGGCAAGGATGCTTCCAAGCTGGAGATGGCACTGGAGGCCGTGAATAACATCGTCGAATCCCTATTATAAGGTTCGGGCGAAAGGAGCAAATCTGATGGATTGTCTGTTTTGTAAAATTGCTGCGGGTGAAATTCCATCTAAGAAAGTTTATGAGGATGACCGGGTCTATGCGTTCTACGACATCGACCCGCAGGCGCCGACCCACTTTTTAGTGATTCCCAAGCAGCATATTGCATCAGTGGCGGCAGTTGATGTTTCTAATAGCGCAGTTGTGGCACACTGCTTTGAAGTGATTACCAAACTGGCAGCAGAGTTGGGAATGGAAAGCTTCCGCGTGGTATCAAATATTGGGGAGCAGGCGGGGCAGAGTGTTTTCCATCTGCATTTTCATGTACTTTCAGGTCGTGATATGACCTGGCCTCCGGGTTGATATGTGAGAAAAGAAGTGGCGCGTCTGCGCCACTTCTTTTCTATCTTGATTGAGAGGGGGAGTATCATGGGGAGTCGTCCGTTGATTTTCTGCGCACCTGCATTTGCGGCTGCAATTTTTCTATGCGTGACGTTTGATGTAACACCCAATGTGAATTTTCTAATTTTAAGCCTTGCGGCACTGTTGTTTGCAATCGCTGCCGCGCTGAATCACCCAAGAGTATGCACTGCCTTGGTACTCTCTGCCTGTGCCGTGGCCGGCATGGTTTATCTGTCCTTGTATGATGCGGTACAAGTCTTGCCTTTGAAAATGCTGGATCAACAAGTCCGCACCATCTCGGCAACGGTTCGGAACAAGCCAGTGATCTATGAAACCAATCAGCGCGTGGAGTTACTTGTACAAGGGGAAAAACCATTCCGCACTCTTTGCTATCTGCCATTGACAGAGCAGCCACTGAATGTTGGCGATTGTGTAGAGGCTTCGGTTGGATTTTACCGTGCTACATCCTCAGAAGGATTTAATCGGGCAGCGTATCACGCATCCAATGGAATATACATACTATCCAGCTATCAAAAGAGTGATAATGCAGATAATCCGAGCGCTCCGGAGCACTTTGTGCATACCTCTGCCGAATCCCCTATGTCTATTCGCCTGCCACTCAAGGCAGCCGAATGTGTTCGCGCGGCTATCGCTTCACTGCTGCCGGCGCGCGAAGGCAGCTTACTTACCGCTTTGCTGATTGGAGATCGCTCAGATATCCCGGATAATGATGCTGCGGCATTCCGAAAGGCAGGCCTCAGCCACTTGATTGCAGTTTCGGGTATGCATATCGGTTTTTTGGTATCCTTCTGTCTGCTGCTGTTTGGGCGGAAATGGGGCACGCTATTTTCTGTAGCGGCTGTGCTGTTCTTTATTCCCATGGCCGGCATGACACCGTCGGTCGCCCGTGCCGGTATTATGTACCTGGTCGCAGCGGGCGGGTTCTTCTTAAAAAAGCAGGCAGATAGTCTGAATTCTCTCTTCTTGGCGCTTGCTATTTTGCTCCTATCCAACCCGCATGCGATTGCCAATGTCGGGTTACAGCTTTCGTTTGCCGCAACAATGGGACTGATTCTTTTTGCCAGTAAAATGCTTAATAAACTAATGCGGCCGTTTCGGCGCGCGCCAAGAGCAGTCAGGCGACTGCTTCATGTGATATTCAGCGCACTCAGCTGTACAGTCTGCGCTATAATTTTTACTATCCCTATTCTCTTTTCCGCCTTTGGCTATGTGTCCGTACTCTCCGTCCTCAGCAATTTATTGATGGTGGGAGTCGTTGCGCTGTGCTTTGTCGGCGGATTTCTACTCAGCATTACGTACTGGACGCTTCCACCCATTGCACAGGGACTGGCTGCCTGCGTCCGGCGGATGCTTACATACATGCTTCGGGTAGCGCACTGGATTGCCGATTTGCCATTTGGACTTGTGTATTTGGAAGATGCCTATAGCGTTGCAGCGCTGCTGGTTTTCAGTACCTTTATTGTATTGTGGCTGCTATGGGGCGATAAAGTAAAACTGCGTTTTTCAGTTCCGCTCGTTTGTGGTATACTGATAGTGCTGATTGGACTGGATGCAAGTCAGGCGCGTGCAAACTTCACTGTTTCCTATCTGTCCTGCGGCACGGGTCAAGTGATACTGGTTTCTCATGCGCAGAAGGCGTTGACTGTAATCGACTGTAGCGGCAGCGGCTACCACAATGCCGCGGAGATGACGCAGGAGTGGATGGACTGGAATTGTTACAACCAGATTGACACCTTGATTTTGACTGCCGTAGATAAGGGCCATGCACGCAATTTGCCGGAATTAGTGGAAGATGTGCCGGTTCGCCAAATTATTATGCCTGCAGGATGCAAGCAGACCAAGCACAATGAAGCACTGCTCAAAACACTTACCACAACGAATATCCCCGTAACGGTGCAGCGAACCGAGCAAACTCTAGCAGGTGAGATACCGATTCAAGTCTTTCCGATTGTGGATGGTAAACTCGGGGTTCGAGTGGGTGAGGATACCGTCGTGCTGCACAGTCCGACGCAGAAACAACTGCAGACCTATCTCGAAGACCATTCACTTCGTGCAAAAAATGTGGTTTTATCACAAAGCGGAATGGGAGATTCCAGCCTGCTGAGAACGGCACTGCATCAGATGGAAACACAGCGAATCATTCTGGAATCGGGAAGCTCTGCGATGGATCGGTTTGACGGAATAATGATAGAAAACACCTATGAAATAGGTGAGATTTCTAAGAAATATAAACTGAGGGAGTAATGAAAATATGGCAGGCAAAACGACGCAAAACGGCAAGATAAAGCTGATACAGGATATTAAAAATGGAACGTTTGCGCCGCTTTACATCATTTCCGGAGAAGAGGCATATCTCAAAGAGTATTACCTGAATCAGTTGAAACAGCAGGTGGTTGACGAGACGTTTCGAGAGTTTAACCTGATAGAATTCGAGGGCAAAGGCCTCACCCCGGAGCAACTAACCGAGGCAGTAGACAGTTACCCGGCCATGGCCGAAAAAAAGCTGGTTGTTGTCACCGATTTCGATCTTTTTAAACCATCCGCCGCCTTTTCGGACATGCTCGATCACATGCTCGATGATTTGCCGGACTATCTATGTCTGGTATTCTATTTTGATACAATAGATGGTAAACCTGATAAACGTACAAAGATTTATAAAAAACTAGAAAAAAGTGCATGCTTTGCCGAGTTTACGCATCTGGATGAGCACGAATTGACGGCATGGATAGAACGTCGTTTCCGAGCGCTTGATCGGTCCATTTCACCGGATGTTTGTGCATATATGATGTTCCTTTGCGGCAACTCCATGACCAACCTGCTGGGGGAGATTGAAAAGGCGGCGGCGCACGCAACAACAGGCGAGATTAAAAAATACAATATTGATTCCGTCTGTTCTCGTGTACTGGAAGCGGTGGTATTTGATTTATCAGATGCAATTACTGCAGGAAAATTTGACCGTGCCGTTGCATTAGTGGATGATTTGATTGCACAAAAGAATAGTGAAGTTATGCTGTTCTCGGTTATTACACGGCATATACAGCGCTTATATGCTGCAAAAATATGCGAAGGAGCAAGGGGAGGGGAGAAAAGACTGATGGAGCTGATTGGCTCAAAATCTCCTTTTTATGCGCGCCAAATTCAAAGTTCCGCGCGTAAGCTGCCGCTGTCATGGCTACGAAATGCAGCCTCTGTCTGTGCTAGGACGGATACAATGCTGAAGGGGAGTGTGGTTGACCGCCAAAAGCAAATTGAACTCACCCTGCTAGAACTGGCAGCAGAATTCGGAGCGAACAAATGATACGGATTAAAGAAGCAATATTAGTTGAGGGCCGCTATGATGTCAATACGGTACGGCAGGTGGTGGATACCGTCATCCTCGAAACAGGCGGTTTTCGCATATTTAACAATGCTGAGCAGCTTCAGATGATACGGCGAATTGCTGCTGTACGCGGTTTAATCGTGCTAACGGACAGCGACGGCGCCGGTTTTGTAATTCGCAATTATTTAAAAGGAGCGTTGCCCAAACAACAAGTCAAGCAGGCATATATTCCAGATGTTCTCGGCAAGGAATCCCGCAAACGACAGGTATCAAAAGAAGGGAAGCTAGGGGTAGAAGGAATGCGCCCCACCGTGATTATTGATGCATTACGTCGCGCCGGAGCAACATTCTTAGACGATAACACAGCGTCCGAACGCCAAGCTCCGCCAATTATTAAGGCAGATTTATTTGCTTGGGGACTTAGTGGAGGACAGGGAAGCGCGGCACGGCGCAAACTACTTTTGCGAAAGCTGGATTTGCCCGAGCATATGACAGCAAACGCCTTACTGGAGTTTATCAACGCTGTCAGCACACGGAGCGAGATTCTTGAGGTGCTTTCGTCATTTTCTGTAGAACCTTATTGACAAATGCAACAACCTGCACTATAATGAAGCTATAAATTTAATTAGTTCTGTTTCAGGGCGGAGTGAAAGTCTCCACCGGCAGTGAAAGGGGCATATCCCCGATAGTCTGCGAGCCGAAAGGCTGATGGGTGAAAATCCCAACCGACGGTTAAAGTCCGGATGAAAGAAACAGGTGTATTTCGGTACGTCTGCACGCCCTTGGACTATTATGTTCGAGGGCGCTTTTTTGTTCCCAACAAAGCAGAACCTCAAAAGGAGACGACCACCAAATGACAAAAACAACAAAAATCACTTATACTGCATTATTTGCAGCGTTAGCCACGGTGCTGATGTATTTTGAATTCCCCATTCCGTTTATGCCACCGTTTTTAAAAGTTGATCTGAGCGGTGCAGTGGTATTGATCGGTGCGTTTATTTTTGGAATTGGGCCTGCGATATCGATGATTCTAATCAAGGATTTGCTCCACTTGACCCAAACTGTGACCGGTGGTTCTGGCGAATTGGCTGATTTTCTCATGCTCAGTGCATTGGTAATTGTTTCCGTTATGGTATATCGCTTTCATAAAACACGTAAAGCCGCAGCAATTGGTTGTGTGCTCGGAACAGCTGCAATGACCGTGATTGCCACTCTTGCAAACTACTTTTTAATTATTCCGTTTTACATCAACGCGATGGGTTGGAATTTACAGGCTATTTTTGATCTTTGCGCAACGGTCAACCCAAGCATTAGTGGTATGAGTACCTATTTGTTAATCGGAGTGGTACCTTTTAACATTATTAAAGGTCTTATTTTGACGGTTATAACGATGCTTGCGTATAAAAAGCTCAGCGTATTTATCAAATCTAAGCAAATTTCGCTGCATCACACGCAAAATGTGAATTAAAGAAACGCACCCAGATAAAGTAACCATCTTTATCTGGGTGCGTTTTCATCCAATCATAGTACTCATTACAATCCACGCATAAATAGGGAAGGGAGCAGCAATGGAAAAGGGTATTAAGGATATAATTGACTGGTGTAGCTTTGCGGTGTACGCTCTTGAGAATCTTAGGGAAGTAATCCGAAAATATCTTGGCTTTGATCCTGATTTGTTTACTTCGTGCGGTAGCTGTCTACAAGCATACAAAGAAGGGTACAGCTACAATAACATTCACAGAGCATAGGGAATTCGTCAACATCTCTCGCGTCGATTTGGCTTGTGACGATCATAATGATGTTTTGGATATGGAAGAGATTGGCGAGTAGGTTCAAAATAACGAGGTCAGATCAAGAATCGAAGCACGAGAGAATTTAAGGCATGGAGCAGAAAGAAGCTTTCTGGCATTACGTCTTACATAGGTTCATCAGCATCTGACTTTTTTATCCGATTTTATCATCTGAAATTCTGAATAATAAGCTTGCTTTCGTTGATGTTAAGGTCTGGTGTAAGCAGTCAAGTAAAGTGCACACTTTTTCGCCAGCAAATGCACACTTTTTCAGCGCCAGTTTTTTAGCCGGTAATGGACTGGTGGTGAGCTAAACGGTAGCTGTTACCAGTCATGTTAATAAT
>NZ_CATNVC010000018.1 GCF_951230135.1 Butyricicoccus sp. Marseille-Q5471
TACTTGTAAATTGTGTAAATTACTTTAAAAACCTTAACGATGGAACGCCGTATGAGGGGAAACTCTCACGTACGGTGTGGAGTGGGGGAAAATCCTGCGATTACTTCAAGGGATTACCTATCACTATCGGCTCCGGCAATCCTGTTCGCCTGTTTGGTGTTCACCCTGACAGCGCCATTATACATCTGGCAGGTGCTGGGGATGTAGCGGAGGAAAAGCAATGTTTTACTCCTCCTCCGGCTTGTCCATCAGGCGCAGCGGCGTGTCGTCCGCATCCATATACATTTCCTCGCACTCCTGCTGGGCGGTGCGCATGATATGAGCCGCCTGAGAAACGAGTGCCTCGGCATCGGTTACTGCGCTAAACACTTTATGATAAAGTTTTTTGTAATCTGCCACACAAATACCTCCTTTCATTTTTTCGGCGGCCTCCGTTGTGTGGTATTAAAGCTCTAAAAAAGCTGATTGTCAAGTCATAAATCAATCCTGCAGCCGCATCTCAAATACCCACTAAAAATGTACTTGGGCTGTGGCTGCGGTGACGAAAGGAGTGATGACTTCAAATGTTCATTTGGGATTTTATCGCCGACACTGTCCTCGGTCAGATTGTGGATTGGATCTACGGTCAGATTGTGGGCTTCCTCGGCGATTTTTTTATGCAGATGGGAAACATGGGAGCCGACCTGTTCACCATGAGCTGGGTACAGTCCATCGTCCTGTTCTTCTCCTATCTGGCATGGGCGCTCTACGGTGTCGGCCTTGTGGTCGCCGCCTTTGAATGCGGAATCGAATATCAATCCGGCAGAGGCAGCATCAAAGACACTGCCCTCAACGCCATCAAGGGCTTTATGGCCGTTGGCCTGTTTACCACTGTGCCGGTGGAACTGTATAAGCTGTCGGTGTCCCTGCAGGGCAGCCTCACTGCCGGGATTACCGGTCTTGGAACCGACTTCGGCACGGTAGCCGGAAATATCATCACCTCGCTGCAGGATGCCGGAAATTTGGAGCAGGCCATGACCAGCAATGTGTTTGGCGGTCTATCTGCTATCACCAGCCCCATCATGATGATCTTTATATTGATCCTAATGGGCTATTCGGTCATTAAAATATTCTTCGCCAACCTGAAGCGAGGCGGCATCCTGCTCATTCAAATTGCTGTGGGGAGCCTGTATATGTTTTCCGTTCCCCGTGGCTATATTGACGGCTTTGTCTCATGGAGCAAGCAGGTCATCGGCCTGTGCCTCACAGCATTTTTGCAGGCAACGGTGCTGATTGCAGGACTCATGGTGGTGAAAGACCATGCTCTCCTCGGCCTTGGGCTGATGCTGGCGGCAGGAGAAATCCCCCGCATTGCCGGACAGTTCGGGCTGGACACCTCCACCAAGGCAAACCTCATGAGTACGATGTATGCGGCGCAGACAGCGGTGAACATGACCAAAACGGTGATACAGGCGGTGGCGAAATGAGTGAGCATAAGCTGGTCTACATCGCCTCTCCTTACGCCGGTGATGTGCTGAAAAATATTGAATTTGCAAAGGCAGCCTGCCGCTATGCAATGAGGCAGAACTGTACGCCGGTAGCTGTGCATCTTTTATATCCGCAATTTTTGGATGACAACGATCTGGTGCAGCGAAGTGCCGGTCTCACAATGGGGCATCGGGTGCTTCTGGCCTGTGACGAGCTGTGGGTGTGCGGCGAGCGCATATCCAGCGGTATGGCTGCCGAAATCACAGAGGCAAAAAAGCTGGGTATCCCTGTCCGGGAGGTATCCGCCGAACAAATACAAGGAGGTCTTGCAATGGATAAAAAATATGGCGTATGGGCGGTGCGCAGCGCTGCATCGGTCTGCGGTGCGGCACAAAGCTGGTGCAAGCAAGGCGGCAAGCCGATGGAGTTTGATATGATGGAGCAGGCCGTCGAGTATGCTGACCAGCTCAATAAAAACCTCGCTACCATGAATGTACATTATTACCCCAAGGAAATGGAGCCGAAGCTGAGTCAAGGTTCCGGTTTTTCTATGCGGATGTAAAGGAGGTGCCTCATGTATATCTACCCCGACCACTTAAGGGCAAAGGCAACCCTCTGGCTGTGGCAGCTTCGGGATATCGGCATCATCGGCGTGGCGCTTCTTCTCTCTGTGCTTGCAATTTCCCAGCTTGGACTGGCGCTTCCCATCGTGATGACCGCCGTCTACGCCTTTTTAACCATACAATTTGAGGACACAAGTATTCTGGATTTTCTCCGGTATGCCTGTGCTTTTTTTATGACCAAGCAGCAATTCTACGAATGGAGGTATACGCCAAGTGAGTAAAAAAGCAAAGCAGGAGGCAAAACAGCGAGCCTCCACCCGTCAGCTCATCGGTACCAAGGCTGTCACCGATTACAGCCTGCAGACCTACGGTCATGGCGAGCTGGTGTATTTTATCATCAAGCCCAGCAACATCTCGGTGCTGTCCGAGGCCAGCATTAGCACCCGAATCTATGCGTTGATGAACGTGCTTAAAGGCATCGCCGAGATTGAACTGATGTGTTTAAATAGCCGGGAAAACTTCGAGGACAACAAACGGTTTCTCCGCAGCCGCATTGAACAGGAGCAGAATCCTGTGGTGCGAAAGCTGCTGGAGCAAGACCTGTCCTTCCTTGACAGGATACAGGTACAGATGGCGACCGCAAGGGAGTTTCTCATTCTCATTCGCCTGCGGGATGAAAAAGAAAAAGAGGTGTTTCCGTATCTGTCCCGCATCGAAAAGTCCTTGAAAGAGCAGGGCTTTTCCGTAAAGCGAGCCGATAAGGAGGACATCAAGCGCATCCTTGCGGTCTATTTCGAGCAGAACGTCACGACCGAAAAATTTGAGGACTTTGACGGCGAAAGGTGGGTGATTTTTAATGAGTAAAAACAGAAGAAAAACAGCAATGCAGGAACCGGAGGATGTGCGCATCCAAGGATTTCTGGATATGATCGCCCCTTCGGTCATCAAATTCAACACCGACCACTTTATCTGCGGGAACACCTACCGCTGTGTGTGGGCGCTCAGAGAATACCCCACTGCCACTGAGGAACAGGCAATCCTACGGCATTTGGGGGAAAAGGATGGCGTTACCCTGCGCATCTACACCCGCCATGTCACCCCGGTGGAGGAAAAGAAAATTATCAGCAACGCTGCCAATAAGAACCGGCTGAACAAATCCAACACCAACGATTTACAGCAGACGGTTATGGCCGAAAGCAATCTGCAGGATGTGGCCACCATTGTGGCACAGGCGCACCGGAACCGGGAACCCTTCATCCACTCGGCTGTATATATTGAGCTGTCCGCACACGATTTGGATCAGCTGAAGCTCCTCCAGACAGAGGTGATGACCGAACTGATCCGCAGCAAGCTCAATGTGGACAGGCTGATGCTCCGACAGCAGCAAGGCTTCCAATGCGTGATGCCAAGCGGCTTTAATGTGTTTCGTGACCAATTTGAACGGGTGCTGCCTGCCTCCAGTGTGGCCAACCTCTATCCCTTCAATTATTCGGGCAAAACCGATGCCAATGGTTTTTATATTGGCCGTGATAAGTTCGGCAGCAATGTGCTGGCAGACTTTAATAAGCGAGCCGATGACAAAACCAACGCCAATATCTTAATTCTCGGAAACAGCGGTCAGGGTAAATCTCATCTGCTCAAGCTCATTCTCACCAATCTCCGGGAATCCGGCATGAATGTGTGCGCCCTCGATCCGGAAATGGAGTACGAGGATCTGACCAATAACCTCGGCGGCTGCTTTATCGACCTTATGTCCGGTGAGTTTATCATCAATGTGCTGGAACCGAAAACATGGGATGAAAACGGTAGCCCGGAGGATAAGGATGCGCCGCAGACCTTCCGGATCAGCAGCAGACTCAGTCAGCATATTTCCTTTCTCAAGGATTTTTTCCGCACCTACAAGGACTTTTCCGACCGGGAGATCGACACCATTGAAATCATGCTGCAGAAGCTGTACGCCAAGTTCGGCATCAGCGATGGGGCTGATTTTGACCGGCTGACAGCTACCGATTATCCTATTCTGTCCGATTTGTATGGGCTGATTTATGACGAGTACAAGGCCTATGATGAGAGCCAGCGGCAGCTGTAT
This sequence comes from Butyricicoccus sp. Marseille-Q5471, assembly GCF_951230135.1. Taxonomy (GTDB): domain Bacteria; phylum Bacillota; class Clostridia; order Oscillospirales; family Butyricicoccaceae; genus Agathobaculum. The sequence continues at coordinate 4,120 of NZ_CATNVC010000018.1, forward strand.
ACCGCCGAGCTGCTCCAGAATATCCTGCTGGGGCTGCATTCCATCTGCAAGGGTGCGGAAAGTAAATTCTTTGACGGACACACCAATATCACCGATTCCAGCTTTGTCACCTTTGGTGTGAAAGGACTCTTGCAGGCCAGCAGGAGCCTGAAAAACGCCCTGCTGTTTAACATTCTGTCCTACATGAGCAACGAGCTGCTGACCAATGGCAATACCGCCGCCAGCATTGATGAGTTTTACCTGTTCCTCACCAACCTCACCGCCGTGGAATATGTCCGAAACTTCTCCAAGCGTGTGCGTAAAAAGGACTCGGCGGTGATCATCGCCAGTCAAAATCTGGAGGACTTCAATATCGAGGGCATCCGGGAATACACCAAGCCCCTATTCAGCATCCCAACTCATCAATTCCTGTTCAATGCCGGGAATATTGATGCCAAGTTCTACATCGATACCCTGCAGCTGGAGCAGAGCGAGTACAACCTGATTCGCTAATATCGTTGCTTCTGGAATCCAATTTATATTGCAAAAGAGGATCTGTTTCCGCCAGTTCCGATAAGGCTTCTAACAGAAAAGTTCTGTCGGAAGAAAGGACAGGGGAAATGTTCGCCTGCATGATCAGATTATTGTTGTGTAGAATCAAATTCCTTTCAGGAATTGTTCCTATGGAGTCCCCAATCTTTAGTCGCATTTCATTTGGAAAAATAGCAATATCACCGCATTCGACTTTTTCGGTTTCTACCATTTTTCCATTGCTTGAGGTCTCTAATTTTTTAATTTTTATACTGTCAGAATGATCTTGCAGGGTTAGTACGTCACGTGATTTAATGGAACCTCCAAAAATGCGCATATATGTGCGTTTGTTTCGATTATCATCTCTTTCAACTTTGTATACCAATGCAGCAAGATTAGAGTTGGGTGGAGACATAAATGGAGTGAATTCCATGAGAATCGCATCCATGAGTTCTTTCGTGCCAATATGTTTCAGAGCACTGCCGTGGTAAACAGGCAAAAGAGTACCATCATTTATATTTTTTCTTCTGCTCTCTAACAGTTCCTCCGCCGTAATGGGCTGATCCATAACATATTTTTTTAGCAAAGCATCATCCGTTTCAATAATCGTGTCTTTAAATTCTTCAGACAACGGATTCAGAGTTTTGGGCAAAAGAGAGATTCTATTTGTAATGCTCTGCATGATAAGAATATGAGAGGACAATTTAGCTCTGATATCCTCATAGAGGGAATCAAAATCAATATCCGGTTGATCGATCTTATTAATAAAAATCAAAGCAGGAAGTTTCCTTTTTCGTATTGCATCGAAAAGGATACGTGTTTGTGCCTGAATGCCGTCTTTGGCAGAGATCAGCAAGATAGCGCCATCCAACACATTCAATGAGCGCTCTACCTCTGAATAAAAATCGATATGTCCAGGCGTATCAATCAAATTGACTTTGACATGGCCCCATTGATAAGATGCTATGGATGCCTGAATTGTAATGCCCCTTTGCTTTTCAAGTGCCATAGAATCTGTAATCGTTGAACCCCTGTCAACACGCCCGGACTCAGTAATGGTACCGCTGGCATAGAGAATACTCTCTGTTAATGTTGTTTTTCCAGCATCTACATGAGCCAAGATGCCGATATTCATTATTTTCATAAGTCACACCTCATATGATCGTTAAAAGATAAAAGTCCCCTGTGATTGAAATACTTTCATCACAGGGGACTGCTACTGCCGGGTCAGCACCGAGCAGGAAGAACAACAGTCCAGCTACGCTGCGCAGATTGCTTATTACACCGACAAAATATCCCAAAACAAGGATTGGGAGCTGGCCGGGATATTTGCTGACGAGGGCATCACCGGCACCAGCACCAAAAAGCGTGACGAGTTTCTCAAGCTCATGGCGCTCTGTGAAAAGGGCAAGATTGACATGGTGCTGACCAAATCGGTCTCCCGATTTTCGAGGAACACGCTGGATGCCATCACCTACATCCGCAAGCTCAAAGCCAAGGGCATCCCGATCATCTTTGAAAAAGAGGGCATCAACACCATGCAGATGGCCAGCGAAATGGCGCTGTGCTTTCTCAGCGGCTTTGCACAGGCCGAGAGCGAGTCCATCAGCCGCAATGTGACATGGGGCAAGCGCCAGAGCTTCAAGAACGGCAATGTGCCGTTTCAGTATAAACGCCTGCTGGGTTACGAAAAAGGTGAGGATGGCCAGCCCAAGGTTGTGCCGGAGGAAGCGGAAATGGTCAAGCGAATATTTCGCAGCTATTATGCCGGAGCCAGCATCAGCAAAATCAAAAAGTCGCTGGAAGCGGACGGTATCCCATCTCCCACCGGCAAAGAGAAGTGGTCGCCGGGTGTTCTCCAGTATATGCTCCGAAATGACTGAGTTATAATAGACAGTAATCAGAGAAACCTAGTAAACAAGCGGGTTTCACCGATTACGTCTATTTTTTTATACCTTATTTACCCAAACTCATTTTACCCAAGAAAGGAGTACACCGATGGCAAAAATCATTGCAACTATCAATGAGAAAGGCGGCGTGGGCAAAACTGCCACGGCGACCACGCTTGCCTATCTTTTGTCTAAGAGAGGACACCGTACCGCCCTGATTGATTTTGATGGTCAGGGGCATTCCAGTATCATTTTAGGTGTTAGCAACACCAATAAGCTGGAGGTTACAATCAATACTATGTTACGCAAACTAGTGGAGGGTGAACCCCTGCCCGCCTTGGAGAGCTACATATTTAAGGCTGACAATGGTGTTGACCTGATTCCTTCCAATTCACAGCTTTTCACCCTTGAGCGAAATCTCTGCAATGTGGATTTCCGTGAGCACATCTTGTCACAATACGTTGATACCTTCAAGGACAGATATGACTACATCATCATCGACTGTATGCCGCAAATGGGTACGCCAATGATTAATGTAATGATGTGTGCTGACAGCATTATAATCCCTACGCAAGCGGAGCTTTTATCAGCACAGGGACTTTCAGAGATTCTAAAGCATTATCAGATTATCCAGAAAAATAGCAACCACCGTCTGCGTATTGAGGGGATTTTGATTACAATGGATTCCCCCAACACCATTCTGTCCGCACAGGTAAACGATATGATCCAGCGTGGATTTGCGGATAAGGTTCCTATTTTCAAAACGCACATTCCACGTTCCATCAAGGTAGCGGAGTCAGTGGGATATCATCGGACTATCTGCGAGTTCTTACCGGAAAATCCTGCCGCAATCGCTTATGAGCAGTTTGCGGACGAACTGCTTGCAGGGACGCACAAAAAAATAGTGGAAAGGAGCGCATAAGTATGGCTACACCCAAACCGAAAGCCCGTTTTGTAGACTTTGAAGAAATGATGAGTATCGAACCGCAGCAAGATATCGCCCCTGCTCCTGTGCAGGGCGGTATCTTGGAAATGGATTTCAGCCTTATGGAGTCCTTTCCAAATCACAGGTTTAAGCTCTATGAAGGACAGCAGTTAGCGGATATGGTGGAGAGCATTCGCCAGTTTGGTATCCTGCTGCCCATTATTCTTTGGCATACCGAGGACGGGCAGTACATCATTCTGAGTGGACACAATCGTAAAAATGCCGCTCAACTTGCGGGGCTGACTAAAGGCCCCGTTATTATCCGTGAAAACCTGACCTATGAGGATGCAGTTTTAATTGTTACAGAAACCAATCTGCGCCAGCGTTCTTTCTCCGATATGAGCCATTCGGAACGTGCCTATTGCCTTGCCCAGCATTATGAAGCACTCAAATCACAGGGTAAGAGAAGCGACCTTTTAGCAGAGATTGAAACGCTCTTAAACCCGCATGGCTTCGAGGAAAACTCAACTTCTGTTCAAGTTGAACAGAAGTTGGAAAGCAGAGAAAAAGTTGGACAGGAATATGGGCTTTCTGCATCAAAAGTAGGACGTTATATCCGTATTTCAAACTTAATTGAACCACTCATTGCAAAGGTTGATACGGAAGAAATATCTTTCCTTGCCGCCTATGACCTTTCCTTTGTAGAGGACACGGCAAAGCAACAGCAGATTTCTGACCTTATGGATTCAGACAGCTATAAGGTGGATATGAAAAAGGCGGAGTTGTTCCATAGCTACTATGAAACTGGTAAACTGACCGATACTGCTATCGTGCAAATCTTATCAGGCGAGAAAACCCGCAAACCAAAAAGCAGTAAGCCGCAGCCCGTCAAAATTAAGCCTGCTGTCATTTCTAAATATTTTACCCCACAGCAGACTCAAAAGGAAATTGAAGAAACCATTGATAAGGCATTGGCCCTGTACTTTGAAAATCAGAATAAGGAGGTGGCATCTTGAGCAAAGTGACCTTTCTTGCCGACCTATATCATAAGTCGGTGCAGGAATACACGAAAGACCCTGCGGAGTGGAAAGGTTTGCTGTCCTGCGTGGCAAGGTACTATAAACGCTCTTTTGACAACGCTGTGCTGATTTACGCACAGCGCCCTGATGCAAGCCAGCTTGCCACCTTTGATGAGTGGCATGACAAGCGGATTAACCGTAACATTAACCGGGGCGCAAAGGGCATTGCAGTCATTGACATGGTAAATCCCACAGCAAGCCTCAAGCACCTGTTTGATTTCATGGATACCAACGGTGATGAACAGAGCTTCAAGCGAGTCTTAGGCTACTTGTGGGAACTGGAGGATCAGTACAAACCCAGCCTGTTGGTAAAATTCCATGAAAAATACCATACCCCTACCTCCAGTATAGAACGGTGCCTGTATAAGCTGGTACAGCAGCGGGTGCGTCAGGTGTTGCCGCATTACATGGAAAACTTCAAAGTGAGTGACGAGAGCAGTATGCTTTACGGCGCACCTGCCCAAGCAGTAAAAGCGGAGTTTATGGAGCTTGTCACTGACAGTGTTGCATATACAGTATTTCAAAAATGCGGACTTTCCACCGAACTGTTTGAAGAAAATGCTTTTACTAATATCAGCCACTTTAACAACTTAGAGCTTTTTATGGCAATGGGAAGCTGTACAGTGTCCCTTGCCAGACCTATACTGAAAGAAATCCATCAGGAAATACAGCAAATCAAAATCGGAAGGAGCCAAATTTATGAGAACCGAACCGTTAATGAACCTCACTTATCGGCAGGGCGAGGACGGGATGTTGTACCCCAACCTGCAAATCTCGGAGAACGAGGAAACCGACCGGATGCCGGTGGGCAGATTCGGGAGCCTGTGGAAAGACTTCATGCTGGAGAACCACCCGCACCGCCTGTCGGAGCTGGTAGCACAGGGCAAAATCAACGAAATGATATTGAAGGTGGACGAGGAAGCCGAGAACCGCAAGGAACGGCTGATACAGGAGCTTCTCACCGCCCAGCCGATACCGGACACCGAGGATACTCTGGAGAGAGCCGGTCACATGAGCATGATAATCTCGACAGCAGAGGAGATCGTAATAACCGAGCTGGTGTTGCAACCCCGATAACAGAAACCGCAGAGCCGCCCATAGATGGTAAACAGCCGTCTATGGGCGGCTTTTTTGCTGTACCGCCGAAAGCCGAGCCGGTGGCTCCGGCTTCGATACCACCCCAAACGGTTCAGCCACTGGATGAAGAAGAAATTTCTGATCTGATTGATGTAGTGCTTTGCGCAGACGATATTACCCCTGATACGCGCGAATGGGTATCAGAAATTCACAAATTCTTTGAGGGAGGACATAAACAGACCACCAAGGCAAAAATCCTGAAAGCCTATTACGGCAAGCTAGACACGGAATACCAGACCAAAACCGGCGATTATTTTCTGCATATCCTTGCCGACAGCGAAGGGTTGACCTTTGAAACAGAGGGACAGCAGTTTGCTGCCAGCTATGACGAGCTTACAAACCGCATTGACAACCTGATTCTAATGGGTGCATATCCGTACAGCTCCGCCGACAGCATGATTGACGATTTTTCCATACCGGATGAAATGGACGAGATGCAAGGGGTGTCAAATGAGGACGAACCGGAGCCGGAGGAACCTATTGCGTCCGCTGCTTTATCCAAACAGGACAGACAGCAGATTATTGACGAATACCTTCAGCACGGCAGCGGCACACAGGGCGGTAGACAGCGGATATATCGAGCCATGCCGTCTATGCCTGCCAAGAAAGATCGGGTTGACTTTATCCGAAAGGAATACGATCATTACGGCTGCTATCGTGATTTGGATAACGGTGATCAGTGGCATTTAGAGTCCACTCCGAAAGGTCTGGCGATTGATTACCGCTCCGGCAATCTGGAGCTGCATGAGATTCTTTCGTGGAATCAGGTGGAAAGCGGTATCTCTGATCTGATCCAAGAAGACCATTATTTGACAGAGGAAGATAAGGCAGAACTGGAGGCCGAGGGCAGAACCGTATATATCCCTGTTCCCGAACCCGTGCAGGAAGCTCCTGAACGGCAGCTTACCTTATTTGATATGGCTCCCGTTTCACAGGACAGCTATGAGGACATCGCGGATGATAACAACGACAGCGTAATTGACGGAAACTCCGCAGAACCGTTGCCCTTGCCACTACATGAGGGCGACCGTATCTACTATCATGACCGAGTGTTTGAGATCGTCAAATTCCTGCACGACGGACGCACGGTGGAAATCGGTGATATTGCCCAGCTCAAAAACCTGAACCGTCTGAGAATTACGGAGCGTATGCCATTATCCGAAATTGCGGACTGCAAGCCCCTGAAAGACCATTATGCCGAGGGTGAGCTTGCTTCCATGGTGGTGGAGGCAGTACAAAGCGGTGATAACAGCGAAGAAACCAAGGAGACAATCCAAGCCGCAACCCTTATCAATCAGTCAAATGATGAATATAACGATGCCATTATGGATGATTTCCATGCCCGCGCATGGGGTGAGGGCATCAACTACTTCTATTCCCCTGACCACCACCTGTATGACGGTGGCCCGAAAACCAAATGTAAAAACAATATTGAGGCCATCCGGCTGCTAAAGGAATTACAGGTGCAGGGACGCATGGCTATCGCCGAAGAACAGATTACCCTTGCCCGGTTTGTGGGCTGGGGAGGTCTTGCCAATGCACTCACTCCTGAAAAAAGCGGATGGGAAAAGGAGTATGCAGAAATCAAGGAATTGCTAACCGATGAGGAATTTCAGGCGGCACAGAAAAGCACTCTGACCTCCTATTACACGGAGCAGAGCGTTATCAGCCATATTTATCAGGGCTTGGAGAACATGGGCTTTCGAGGTGGGAACATCTTAGACCCTGCCCTTGGCACAGGAAACTTTTTCTCCGTCCTGCCGGACAGTATGAAATCCTCTAAGCTATACGGTTGTGAAATCGACCCCATCCCCGGACATATTGCCGAACAGCTTTACCCCGAAGCGGATATTCAGGTGATGGGCTTTGAACGGGCGGCCTTTTCCGACCATTTCTTTGATGTGATGGTGGGTAACGTGCCATTTAACTCCATTAAGGTAGATGATCCGCGCTACAACAAGCACAACCTCCCCATTCACGACTACTTCATAGCCAAATCGCTGGATAAGGTCCGTCCCGGTGGTATGCTGGCGCTGATTACTTCCAAATTCACCTTGGATAAGGCTAATTCCAAAATGCGTCGGTACATAGCCGGAAAAGCGGAACTGATCGGCGCAATCCGTTTGCCGAATAACGCTTTTAAGCAGGTTGCTGGAACGGAAGCCACCACAGATATTTTGTTCCTTAAAAAGCGGGAACGGGAAATTGTGCCGGACGAAGAAAATAGCCCGTGGCTTTCTGTGGAGCAGAACGCAGACGGCATCCCTATAAACAGTTATTTTATTGACCACCCGGAAATGGTGCTGGGAGAAATGGTATTTGACGAGTCCATGTTCGGTAACGAAAAGACCACCGCCTGCCACCCGATTCCCGGAGAGGACTTGAACGAACGGCTGGAGCGTGCTATTTCCTATCTGGACGGCGAGTACACCGAAGCTACCTCGGAATACGAGGACGAAAAAGAAATGCTGCCGGAATCTATCCCTGCTGATCCCAAGGTGCACAATTTCAGCTATGGGCTGATGGAAGGCGATCTCTATTACCGTGAAAATTCCCGGATGTATAAGCAGAATATTACTGGCCGGAAAGCCGAGCGTATCCGGGGCATGTTGGAGATTACGACAGCCATCCGCAGTTTGATTGATTTCCAGAACAGTGAATATGCAGACCTCCATGAGTTGCCTACCATGGAATACGAAAAGCAGCTTCAGGAGCATATCGCCCATCTGAACCATGTTTATGATGCCTTTGTAAAAAAACAGGGGTATCTCAATTCCTACGCCAACGTTATGGCGTTCTCACGGGATGCCAACGCACCTTTGCTCCGTTCCATCGAGGCAGAGAAAAAAGGTCAAAAGGACGTATGGGAAAAGACGGCTATTTTCTATAAAGCTACCATCAAACCTATGGGAATAGGTCTTTCCGTTGATAGAAAACCTTGCATATGCGGGATTATCCGGCGTTTTCTGCGAACCTGCCGTAAGCGTGATGGCTGTAATGACTTCTGTATCCGTGCGGTAGATTAACACAATATGAGAAAGGCGCAGTTGATAGCTTTGTTGCACAGACACGCGCCGGCTACGAAAATCATTTAATATGCCGGTCTGTGTACCAAAATGTACGTAAGGTGGCCACCCTATTAGATGAGTACCACAAAACCGGCAAGATTGAATTGAAGCGTGTTCCCGCTTGGGGGCTTCGAATGCCAAACACGTATTATACCGAGTCAATTAATGCTTTTTGCCGGGAGAACGAACAGACCGGTGCCCTTGCACATAGTACAATCTCTGTCGCCCATAGTGCGATCCGTAATTTTCTGTTTGAATTAGAGGATATGGGATATGTGGATTTTGACAGAGTAACGCTTCCGGTTGTTAGTGAGTGTATGTCGCATACAGCTAAGCGATATGCCGGTGGGCTGGGTGCCATGCTATTTGCGATCCGGTCATTTTTACGCTTCTTACACCGAAATGGCACGACTCAAATCGATCTGAGTATTGCAATGCCAGAAATGGTTGCAAAAAGACGAGTGGTACGCCAAGGGTTTGGTACAGGAGAAACTGAAAAAATGCTGTGCAGTGCCAACATAAATTCCTCTATAGGAAAGCGTGATTATGCCATTATGCTGACCGCCATACAGACAGGACTGCGGGCTGTAGACATCGTGAACTTGAAACGGCAGGATATTGATTGGAGAAACTATGAAATCCGCATTATTCAAAGCAAAACCGGGCATCCGTTGAACTTGCCATTGGAGTCTGAGACTGGGAATGCCATTGCCGATTACCTGTTGAACGGACGGCCAAAGTGCGATATACCGTTTATCTTTCTATGTGACAATCGTCCGTACCGCCCCTTAAAGAATCGCTCAGCCAGTGCAATGATTTCCCGGTATATGCAGCGGACAGGTATCGATAAGTCAGATATCCCCCGGCGCGGCTTCCACAGTTTCCGGCGTTCTTTTGGTGCCGGGTTGCTTGAATCTGAAATTCCACTGGATATGTTGAGTGAACTGCTGGGGCATACCCACATGGATTCAGCGAAGCCATACCTTGCAGCAAACGAGCTGGGTCTAAAAAGCTGTGCTATTGGGCTGACTCCCACCCAGAAAGCAGGTGAGGGATGGTAAATCGTGTTTTTTGTAGTCACTTTGCAGGGTTCATTCAGCAATTCATTGAACAGAAGAATGCCCTGGGGTTTCCGTATGAAGAAAGTATTCGTATACTTCATGTGTTTGATCGCTTTTGCCTGGATAAATTTCCTCATGAAACAGCTTTGACCAAAGAGCTTTGCATGGCCTGGGCGATTCGTAAAGAAACGGAGCAAAACAACTCCTTTCGCAACCGCTTAATGCCGGTTCGGGAATTTGCCAGATACTTATACAGGATTGGAGAATCAGCATATGTGCTTCCCCCTGATTTGTCTCAAAAAGGTCCACGCCACATGCCGCATATTTACTCTGAGGAAGAAATCGCTGCCTTTTGGCACACTCTGGATCTGATCCGTCCGCGCAGGGGCTTCCCCATCCGTCATCTTGTAATACCAACGATTTTTCGTTTGATTTATTGCTGTGGCTTGCGCCCCATAGAAGCGAGGAAACTCCGTGTGGAAAATGTCGATTTGGACGTCGGAATGCTCAAGATTATGGAATCCAAGGGGCACAAAGATCGTATTGTCATGATGACTGACGATGTGACAGAACTATTACGGCAATACCATAAACAAGTGAGTTTCATTATGCCGGGGCAGGAACTGTTTTTCCCTAATTCACAGGGACATTTGTATACAAAGAGATGGATTGAAAAGACATTTCACATCATGTGGGATAAAACCGGTATTCCAGTATCCGCCGAAAAGCCGCCCAGAATTTATGATTTTCGTCACACTTTCGCAACGCATCGCCTGTATATGTGGCTGCGGGAGGGTAAAGATGTTTCCGCCCAATTGCCCTATCTCAGCGCATTCATGGGGCACTCACAACTATCTGATACCTATTACTACATCCATCTGGTCCCTGAACTGTTTACAGCTATGTCGGGATTGGATTTCACAAAATACGAGAGCTTGCTGCCGGAGGTAGAGATTGATGAATGATTTTTTCAAGGCCATCAGAAGTTATCTTCTTGAGTATCTGCCCAAACAGCGGTGTTGCAGTAAAAACACCATCAAATCCTACCGAAATGCACTGAACTTACTTGTTGAATATCTCCGCACGGAAAAGCAATTAGCCGTTTCCCACATTGACTTCGGTCTGTTTAATCGCAAATTGATTCTAGAATATCTGGACTGGTTGGAAAATGTACGCAACTGCTGTGCAACCACCCGAAACCAACGGCTTATGGTAATACGGGCTTTCTTCAAATACGCTGGTGAGTTAGATTGCACACAGGTAGCTTTGCAACTTGAGGCGAAAGGGATACCCATTAAAAAGGTGCCCGGTAGAATAGTAGAGTTTCTTTCCGAGGACGCACTGCAAACACTGCTTAGTCAACCTGATGTGAGAAAACGAACGAACCTTCGCAATCGCTTTTTTATGACGCTCATGTACGAAGCTGCTGCTCGGTGCGATGAATTGCTGAGTATGAAGGTCCGTGACCTACGGCTGGATGTTCGTCATCCTGTCGCATATCTGACTGGGAAGGGAAACAAAACCCGTTCTGTAGCTTTACTGCCCAAAGCTGTGGAGCATTGTAAACAATACCTGCAAATATTTCATGCTGATACCTGTAAAGATGATTTCCTGTTTTTTACTGTTATTCATGGAACAAAACAAGCGATGTCACCGGATAATGCTGCCGCATTTATGAAAAAGTACGGTGAAATGGCACGCCAGATTTGCCCAGAAGTTCCTGAAAGGGTACATCCTCATCAACTGCGGCATACAAGGGCGATCCATTTATACCGTGATGGTATGCCGCTGGCCGTATTATCTGAATTTCTTGGCCACGTTGATCCAGAAACCACAAAAATCTATGCATATGCCGATGCCGAAATGAAGCGCGCGGCTATGGAAAAAGCTGAACACTTGCGAAAGGGGGTGCCTGTTCCCATACCTATTTGGAAGGACAATGAGGATATGATTCTGGAATTGTCCGGACTTAAATGATTTGTTATCCCGAAGTTTTCATGAAGAAGCGGCCTATTAAGCGGCTTTCTCGTCTGACTTCGGGATAATTATTTCTTCGGTATTATCCTGATTATCCCGATATCGGGATAATCAGGACATTTCCATTGCAGGACGCATGGAAGGTCTTAGAGGAAGCCGAAGCGGACTGTTTTTTACAGTCGTTGGCCTGCTCAAAGGCACGAATCCCGAAGATCGACCCCAGCAGCTTATCGTTGAGAACGTTAAGCATCTGCTGTCAAGCGAGCGTGGAGGGGCATTTACCACTGTTCTCACTGAATTATGGGAAGCTGGGTATGACTGTGAATGGCAGGCCGTCAATTCAAAGGATTTCTTCGTCCCCCAGCATCGGGAGCGGGTGTACCTTGTTGGACATCTTGGAGGAATCCGTAAACGAAAAGTATTTCCTGTCGGCGGAACAAACAAGACGCCTGTTAAGCAGCTTATCGGAGGAAGCCAAGGAAAACGAGTCTATGATATAAGCGGCGTTTCTGTTACTCTGACGGCAGAGGGCGGCGGCTTTGCCGGGCGCACGGGGCTTTATGCCGTGTCCGTCAACCGCAGGGAGGGAATCACCGGGGCAATCAGCCACGCCCACACCCTGACTGCCAGCGATACCCGTGGCTTAAACCGCAATCAGGATCAGAACGCCATACTTTCGGAGATTGAACCTTGTGCGGCATTCATTGATCTGACCGCAGAACCGAAGATTACGGAAAACGCCCGGTGTATCCGGGCAAGGCAATACTCAGGCATTGGCAACCACCGGGGGGAAACCTCCGGTGTTTTTTTATGCCATGGACACCCGGACTGCGTGATGGCAGTCATCACCCCTGAGCGCATGAAAAAGCGGCAGAACGGCAGAAGATTCAAAGAGCCGGGAGAACCCAGCTTTACGCTGACAACGCAGGATCAGCATGGTATTCTGCTATGCTGCTGTGAAGGGTGGAAGGACGGTCTGCCTATTCGGGAAGCCAAAAAGAACGGCTGCACGATGGCATATCCCGGCGATGGAATCAATCTGGCCTATCCCAATAGCAAATTAAGCCGTGGGCGTGTTGGACGGCAGTGTTCCCAAACCCTGCTCACAGGCGGCAGTATGGGCGTTCTCTTGTGCTGCCGTATCCGCAGGCTGACGCCGAGGGAGTGCTGGAGGCTTCAGGCGTTTGAGGATTTCCTGTTTGAACGTGCGAAAGCAGCCGGAGTCAGCGATGCCCAGCTCTATCGTCAGGCAGGAAATGCTGTGACCGTCAATATTGTTTATGAAATCGGAGCGCGTCTGCCGGGAGGCAGCCTATGAGGTTCGGTGTGCTTTATTTAGATCCCCCATGGGCGTACAAGGTCTACTCCAAAAAGGGCGAAGGCCGCAGCGCCGAGAACCATTACCGCACCATGAACGCCGAGGATATTTACAATCTTGATGTGAACGGAATAGCGGATAAAGATTGTGTGCTGTTTCTATGGGTGACATTCCCCTGTTTGCTGGAGGGGCTGGAAGCTATTCGACGCTGGGGTTTTGTTTATAAAACTCTCGGTTTTTGCTGGGTCAAGCGGTGTAAGAAGCAGACGCACAAATGGTTTTGGGGACTTGGCTTCTGGACGAGAGCCAACCCGGAGCTGTGTCTGATTGCCACAAAGGGAAAACCGAAGCGGTTATCAAAAGCGGTTCATTGCCTTCTGGATACGCCGGTGGAACGGCATAGTAAAAAGCCGGACGAAGTTCGCCGCCGTATTGAACTGCTTATGGGAGATATACCTCGTGCGGAGCTGTTTGCCAGACAGCGGCATGACGGTTGGGTGTGCCTTGGCAACGAAATCGACGGCCTTGATATTCGGGAGGCGATTACGAAACTGAAAGAAACGGAGGAATGATGTGGCATTTGAAGAACGACTTTTTCTGCCTTTGATGAATTGGAACGCTGATTGTATCAATCCCTTTCTCGCCTGTGTTCTGCTTGCTTTTTTTGCTGGCGGCCTTTGTGATATAGCGCTGGCAAGGCTTATCAAACAGGATGGAACACCTAAAACCGCCGTTTACAGCATGACTGTGACGGCGGTTTTTCTTGCCTTATACGGCTTTACTCCCTTGGCTCTTCGCTGCATTCTGCTGTGTGAGGTGCTGATTATAGTAGGTGTGTTTGACCTTGCGACCTATGAAATTCCTGACTTTCTGCACATTCTCATAGCCATGGCGGGACTGATAGACTTTCAGCCCCTGCCTGCGCTTTTAGGATTTTTGCTTGTACCTTTGCCGTTTCTGATTGCCGCTCTAAAAACAGAGAAAATCGGCGGCGGGGATGTGAAGCTCATGGCGGCCAGCGGATTTGCCATCGGTGTGACAGGAGGTATCTGGATGATGATATGGGGGCTTGCGGCGGCACTGCTCTGGAACCATGCTTACCGCAGAGGGCAAAAAAGCCTGCCCCTTGCGCCCTTTCTGGCCTTTGGCTGCTTTCTGGCGCTTATGCCAACTTAAAACTGATATGGAGGAAAAACAAAATGAAAAATCTACTGAAAAACCGAATTGTGGTGGGGCTGCTGTGCATCATTACAGCCCTTGTCATCTGCTTTGGGCTGACGCCCATGTTTAACGATGCCTTAAAATCCAAGGTGGAGCTGGTGCGTGTCACCTCGGAAATCAAGACCGGCGATGAAATCACCGCGGGCATGATTACCACCGTGGAGACAGGCGGCTACAATCTGCCCTCTGATGTGGTATACAAAAAAGAGGATGTCATCGGCAAGTATGCCAACGCCGACCTTTACAAAGGTGACTATATTCTGAAAAGCAAGCTTGCCGACACACCTATGCTGAAAAATGAATATTTAAGTGGACTGGACGGCACAAACCGCGCCATTTCCGTTACCATCAAAAGCTTTGCGGCTGGCTTATCCGGCAAGCTGGAGCGTGGGGACATTGTTTCTCTGATTGCCAGCGATGTGGGAGAAATGCGCGATACCCTGATTCCTAAGGAGCTGCAATATGTTGAGATTATCGCTGCCACCGACAGCAGCGGCAATGACCGGGAGGTACAGCAGGAGACAGAGGATGGTGAGGACACAGAGCTTGCCAGCACCATCACCGTTCTTGCTACCCCTGAACAGGCAACCTTGCTTGCAGAACTGGAGCAGACCGGAAAGCTCCACGCCGCCCTTGTTTACCGTGGCGGTTCGGAGAACGCGCAGAAGTTTTTGGATGAACAGTCAAAGGTGCTGGAAGCGCTTTATCCTGTGAAAAGTGAGGGGCTTACCTATGAAAGTCAGCCGGACAATAGCACACAAGCATCGTCAGCCGGTGATTCTGCCGACGCCGAAGCAGAAAACAGCACGGCTTCTGACAAGCAAAACTGAGAAACGGAGGCGGAGCGTATGGAACAGGAAAAAGTAATTGCCGTCATGGGCAGTCAGGGCAGCGGGAAAACCACCGCTGCCCTTAAAATTGCTCTTGCACTGGCAGCAGAAAAAAAGAATGTGATTGTGGTATTCTGCGACCCGTTTACACCGGTAATGCCTATCGTATTACCGGCAGGGGCAGGCCATGACACCTCGCTGGGGAGCCTTTTGACGACTCCGGCACTGACGCAGGAAAACATACTGAAAGCCTGTGTGCCGACCGAGAAAAATGAATACATCAGCCTGCTGGGATATCGCGCCGGGGAAAGCCTGATGCACTACCCGCAGATTACAAGGGAAAAGGCGGTGGAGTTTTTTGTCCTGCTCCGGTATCTGGCGGACTATATCATCATTGACTGCACCGCAACCTTTGAAGCAGACCCGGTTTCTATTGTGGCAATCGAACTGGCGGATAGGGTTTTCCGCTTGGGAACCGCCAACCTAAAAGGAGTATCCTACTTCCTCACCCACGATCCCATGCTGGCAGACAGCCGGTTCCGCAAGGACTCCCACCGTACCGTTATCGGAAACCTGAAAGCCGGTCAGGACTGGGAAGCCGTAGCCCAGCAGTACGGCGGTGCGGATTTTGTGCTGCCTTATGTGCCGGAGTTGGAACAGCAGTACGATGAGCTGGCACTTCTGATGCCCCTGATCCAGCCGGAGAGCGCAGGCTACACAGCAGCGATTGAGCGGCTTTTGAATATCCCGCAGGCAAAGGCAAAGCCGGGTGCTGCCAAGAAGCAGGCCAAGGCTGCCCCAAAGCCGGGTTCCAATGCGGATACCCCACAGGAGTCCCCGAAAAAGGCAAAAGGAAAGCCTTCGTTTACCAAGGACGGATTGGTGCTGACCTATCTGCGCGTTCACGCAATCAGCATTGACCTTTACAGCAAAGCGGAAAAAAACACTCTGATTAAGCAGCTTACCGCCGAGCTGTCCGACATTCAGTATCCGTTTAAGTTTATAGCAGTCAGCAGGCCCGTGGATATTTCACCCCTTATCTCCGATATGCAGGGAATGCTGAAAACCGCTGATGACAGGCGTAAGGAACTTTTACGGCAGGAGATTTTACAGATGAGCAGTTATGCGCTGTCCGGCGAAATCGTGGAGCGCCAGTTTTATATTTCCCTTTGGGATCGGTATGAGGACGGCGCGGAAAAAGATTTACTGAAATGCGCATCCTTGCTGGCGGAGAAGTTCACCACCAATGGGATTGGCTGTGATGTGCTTTCGGAAAAGGAGATTGTGCGGCTTCTGAATCTCGTAAACAACCCCTCCTACACGCATTTAGAGGATACGGAATTTGAAGCCAGCATCCCAATGCTACGGATAAGCCTGATATTGAAGTGCACTCTGTCCGTGTTGATGATGGATACAGCGGTGCTAATTTTGACCGCCCGGCCTTTCAGCAGTTGCTAAAGGACATCCGAAGCGGTCAGATTGATTGTGTCATCGTAAAGGATTTGTCCCGTTTTGCAAGAAATTTTGTAGAAGCGGGGCGATTCCTGGATCAGGAGTTTCCGCTGTATGGAGTCCGTTTTATTGCCATTAACGATGGCTATGATTCTATTCAGAGAAAAGGCGGAGCAGATGATATTGTACTTCCCTTCAAAAATTTGGTGAATGATGCTTACTGTCGTGATATTTCTGTAAAAATCAGGAGCCAGCTTGAAGTCAAACGAAAAAAGGGAGACTTCATCGGCTCCTTTGCCGTATACGGGTATCTGAAAGACCCTGATGACAGGCACAAGCTTGTCATAGACGAATATGCCGCCGATGTGGTACGGGATATATTCAAATGGAAGCTGGAGGGACTCAGCCAGCAGCGTATTGCAGAACGCTTGGATGACCAAGGTATCCTATCCCCTATGGAGTATAAGCGTTACTGCGGTATGAAGTATAAGAGCGGTTTTCAAATCAATCCAAAAGCAAGATGGACGGCTGTTGCCATAGGCCGTATCCTGAAAAACGAATTTTATGTTGGTACCTTGGTGCAGGGTAAGCGAAGCACCCCGAACCATAAAATCAAAAAGCTCATGCAAAAGCCAGAAAATGAATGGGTTCGCATTGAACATAACCATGAGCCGATCATTGAAAGAGAAATCTTTGATACGG
The DNA here is from genome assembly GCF_951230135.1 of Butyricicoccus sp. Marseille-Q5471. Taxonomy (GTDB): domain Bacteria; phylum Bacillota; class Clostridia; order Oscillospirales; family Butyricicoccaceae; genus Agathobaculum. The sequence goes on from NZ_CATNVC010000018.1 coordinate 21,289, forward strand.
TAAACCGCCTACTTATCAAAGATACCCGGATTGCACCGCAGGAGCAAACGGTATATCTGTTCAGTGGCCTGCTGTTCTGCGGGGATTGTAGACACAGTATGGTGCGAAACAACAATAACCGTGGCGGTAAAATCTATACCTACTATATGTGTGGCAACAACCGAAACACGAAGATTTGCTCCAGTCACAGAATCAAAGATACCCTGCTGGAACAATCAGTTCTTGCCAGTATCAGAAGTCAAATTGATGCCATCCTTGATGTTGATAAAATGCTGAAACGTATTGATGATATGCCCTACCGCAAGAGTATAGTCAGTCGGACAGGGATTCAGGCAGAGCAGAAAAGAGAAGAAATTGAGCGGTATAAACGCTTGAAAAAGGCTTTGTTTGAATCCAAAGTGGAAAAGCTCATTTCAGAAGCAGAATACTTTGAGATGAAGCTTCAATACGATGAACAGCAAAAATCAGCCGAAGATGATTTGCACAGGCTGGAAAAGGAGCTTCATACCGCCACTTTTAGCCTGAAAGAAAATAATAACTGGATAGAGATATTCCGGCAGTACCAAAATATTACGGAGCTTACAAGGCCCATTGTGGTTACTCTGATTGACCATATCAATATCTATGAAGGAAACCGCATTGAAATCGTATTTCAGTATCAATACGATTTTGAGCAGGCACTGAAAGTCATTTCCTGTGCAGAAACTGCCGATGCCACCTCACCGGAAGAAGCGGAGGTGGTCTAAATGGCGAGAAAGAGCAGACAAAACGCTATTGCCGCTTCTCTAAGCGGAGTAGCGACAGAAAGCGTTGCTTTACCGGAGCGAATTTATAATACGGCTATTTATGTGAGACTTTCCGTAGAAGATAACAATTATGGCGCAGAAAGCGAGAGCATTCAAAACCAGCAGCTTATGCTGGAACGCTTTGTAAGTGAGCAATCAGATATGCGGCTGTGCCAGATATTCTGCGATAATGGATTTTCAGGCACAGACTTTGAGCGTCCCGATTTTGAAAAGATGATGGATGGAGCCATGGCAGGGCGGATCGACTGTATTGTAGTCAAGGATCTGTCCCGTTTTGGCAGAAACTATGTGGAAGCCGGTTATTACATCGAAAAGACCTTTCCTACCATGGGAGTACGATTTATAGCGATGTATGATGGTTATGACAGCCTTACAGATGATGGAAGCAATTCCATGATTATTTCGCTGAAAAATCTAATCAACGATTTTTATGCCAAGGATATTTCTCGAAAAATCAATACTTCCTTGGAAACAAAACAGCGAAAGGGCGAGTTTATCGGTGCTTTTGCCCCCTATGGTTACAAGAAATCACCCGAAGATAAACATCAGCTTATTCTTGATGAAGATACGGCACCTATCGTATACCAGATTTTTCAGTGGAAGGCACAAGGGATTGGAAATACTACTATCGCTCGAAGGCTCAATGAAGCCAATGTGGTATCACCCTCACTATATTTATATCAAAAGGGCGAAATCCAAAAGAAGCCCAAAAATGAACTTTGGCAGGGGCAAATGATAAAAGTTCTTACGGATAATCCTATCTATACAGGCGTAATGGCACAGGGTAAGACCAAGAAGGCACTTTGCGACGGACTCCCAACCACAAAGGTTCCCCGTTCTGAGTGGATTGTAGTTCCCCATACCCACGAAGCCATCATAGACGAGGAAACCTTTGAGAAGATTCAGCAGCAAAAGGAACAAATCCGACAGCAGGCTGTAGCGTTAAGGGGAAAGTATGATAAGCATGGGAAAAAGGAGAATATTTTCGCAGGACTGTTATATTGCGGAGATTGTCACACAAAGCTGGTACGCTAAGATAGCGGTTCTTTTGAATAAAGAAAAGATACCTTCACCACTGGCTTATCGCAAACAGAACGGTACAGACCTTGACCGTGGGTGGAAAGTGGCGGATGACCGCCTGTTATGGACACGATTTGCTATCAAGCGGATTCTTTGTGATGGGCGATACACCGGGAAATTGGTTAGCTATAAACGGACAAAAGCGGATGTATCAACAAAGCGAACAAAGGTGAATCCAAAATCAGAATGGATTGTTGCTGCGGATACGCATGAGCCGATTGTAACACAAGAGCTATTTGAAAAAGCTGGTGTTTGGTTTCCAAAGAGGGAAAATTGGCGCAAAACTGTTCCATCCAGAGGGTATCCGCTGACTGGGATTTTAAAGTGTGGGTATTGCCATCATAATCTGACCCGTGCCAGTGTAAAACTGCCCTATTATCACTGCTACATGGCTAAGTATGAAGAAAGCACTCCATGCAGTACAATCAAAGCAATGGAAACGGCATTTAGTGATATTCTGCTTGCCATCATCAACAAGCAGGTTAGCATGGTACTTCGTGATGGTAGAAATCCTTCGGAGTTCACCTTGACCAACCATGAACGGATACAAAGTCTGCAAAAGGAAATCCAGCTCAGACAGCAGGAAATTGAAAAGTTTCGTGTAGCTAGGAAAAATGCCTTTGAAGAATATTGCTTTGAACACATTTCAAAAGAGCAGTACGCAGCAATGCTCGAAGCCAATACCCAGCAGATGAACCTGATTTCAGAAAAACTCAAGGAACTGCAAACAGAATGTTCCTTGCTTACAGAAGATAAGCAGGAAACTGAGTATCAGCAAGTCCACCAAAAGTATGAGTTCGCCGATCAGCTTACCAAAGATATGGTGCTGGCCTTTGTGAAAGAGATTTCTGTATTTGAGGATGAACGATTTGAAATAGTGTGGAATTATGAGGACTATTATAAAATGACAGACCTGTTGTAGATATGGAGGTAGAAATGAAAAAATGTTGGCTCTATGCAAGAATGCCAATAAAGATGATATAATTTTAGGATTTTCAAGAATTGGAAGAGTAATGATAGGTGTATTGTAGGGAAAGCGAATCAATGATAAGTGCGTTTATTTCTGTGTAGATAACTTACAATATTGTCTTTGTATGTTCTTGATCCAATGTAGTTGCTTTTCTAAAACACTAATACCCGTATCAAAACAGCCAGCGTCAGCCAAATCATTGCTGAAGCTGGCTGTTTTGATACGGGTATTCAGCGACTGATATTCAGCAGCTATTACGAATAACACCATAGGGGAATTAATTGACAATTTAAACTTTGTGTTTTATAATTACAATATAATGTTTCAAATGTAAAGGCGAATGTAAAGGTGATAGTAGATGACTATATCAGAACAAATTAAGGTTTTGTGTGTTCGTTCCAATATAAGCGTATCTGAATTGGCACGGAGAGTAGGTACTTCTCCGCAGAATTTTAATGCAAAAATGAAGCGTGAAAGCTTTACAATTACAGAATTAGAATTGATAGCAAGTGCCGTAGAAAGTAAATTTGAGCGTAATTTTGTACTTGAAAATGGTGATAGAATTTAAGGAGAATGCATTTAATGAATGTTATTAAGTATAACGAATTTCCTTATGTTCAGGATCAAAACTGCTCAAATACAAATTTTAGAATACTTGAGCAAGGGGATTGTTATGAAGAGAGATAGTCTGAATTTTATAGATTTATTTGCTGGAGCAGGGGGACTATCCGAAGGTTTTATGCAGAAAGGATTTAATCCAATTGCCCACATTGAAATGAACCAATATGCAGCAATGACCTTAGAGACAAGAAGTATATATTACTTTTTAAAAAAAGTTCGCAGATTAAATGTCTATTATGACTATTTAAGAGGTGATATTACACGAGCACAACTGTTGGAAGCAGTTCCTCCGCAGGTATTGCAAACAGTAATTTGTGAAGAAATGTCTACAAAAACGATTTTTAATATTTTTGAGCAGATTGATTTAATTATGGAACAGGATGGCATAAATCATGTTGATGTGGTTGTTGGAGGTCCACCATGTCAAGCATATTCTCTTGTAGGCAGAGCACAAAGTAAACATATGGACACTCCGATGGAGCAAGACCCGAGAAACGAACTTTACAAAATGTACACTAGGTTTTTAACAAAATACCAGCCTAGGATGTTTGTATTCGAGAATGTAGCAGGAATAAAAACTGCAAGAAATGGAGCGGCATTCAGGAACTTGCAAAGCCATCTTAAGCGAGTTGGATATGTAATTGAATATAGAGAACTGAATGCAAGTGGCTTCGGGGTTCTTCAAAATAGAAAACGAATGATTATTATTGGATGGAGAAAAGGAACAGATTTTAGATATCCGGATTTCCCTATCGTAAATTCACACGCCATAGTGAGTGACCTGTTGGTGGATTTACCCGCATTGGAGAGAGGTCAAACCTTAAATGAGTATCGGCCTAATGTACCGATTAATCAATATCTGAGACGATTTAGAATTAGAACTGAACATGATGTTCTTACGCACCATGTCTGCAGACCGAATACGGATAGGGATGTAGAAATTTATAGACGGGTAATTGAACTTTGGAATGACAATCATAGTCGACTAAATTATAATCACCTACCAGAAGAATTGAAAACGCATAAGAATAGATCATCTTTTGTTGATAGGTTTAAGGTTGTTGAGGGTGATATGCCATATTGCCATACTGTCTTGGCACATTTATCTAAGGATGGGCATTATTTTATTCATCCAGATATAGAACAATGCAGGTCAATTTCCGTAAGGGAAGCAGCAAGGCTACAGTCTTTTCCTGACAGCTATTATTTTGAAGGTCCACGGACAGCTCAATTCGTGCAGATAGGAAATGCAGTTCCTCCACTTATGGCAAAAGGAATCGCAACACAAATAAAAGCACTTTTAGATGATTGAATTAGGGAGATTCTATGGATAACTTACTGATAAGGGAATACGGTAAAATCAAACGTCAAGAACTAAATACTAACCCATACAGCTGTCTTGATTCTGAAAAAATTGATATTAACCCACATCAGATAGAAGCTTTTATGTTTGCACTTTCTGCTATTCGCACAGGGGGTGCGATTTTAGCGGATGAGGTTGGCCTTGGCAAAACAATTGAAGCAGGTCTTGTGTTGAAGTATTTATTGAAAAACGGTTACAAAAAAATATTGCTCATTATGCCAGCCAGTCTTAGAAAACAATGGCAAATAGAACTTGAAGAAAAGTTTTCTATTGATACAGTTATCATAGATAGTCAAAACTTTGACTCTTATTACGAATTTTCAAAGAGAGAACATGGTGTGTTAATCACTTCTTACAATTTTGCTGCAAAGAGAAGAGACCTTCTTTCTAAGATATCTTGGGATTTCATGGTCTTTGATGAAGCACACCGCTTGCGGAATATCCATAAAAATAGTAGCAAAACTGCAAATAAGATATATGATCTTTCAAAAGGTATTCCCAAGCTAATGCTGACAGCTACGCCAATGCAAAACACGTTGCTGGATATGTTCGGTTTAGTGCAGTTTATTGATGATAAAATTTTTTTAGATAAGCGTGTTTTTAGCCAAAAGTATATTAAAAATCAAGACTACGCAGAACTCAAGATTATGCTTGAACCTGTTTTGCAAAGAACACTTCGTAGCGAGGTTGCGGATTATCTTCAGTTTAAATCAAGAATAGGTATTAGTGTAGACTTCTCGCTTACTCCTATGGAGGCTATATTATATAAGCTTGTTAATGATTATCTAAAAAAAAATATATTGTATGCCATCCCCTCTTCAAACCGTAGCTTAATTACAATTGTAATTCGTAAGTTATTAGCATCTTCCAGTTCTGCTGTTGTAAATACATTTGAGGTTTTAAAAGAGCGTTTGCAGAAGCTGAAAGAAACTACAAGAACGGAATCAGTAGATAAGAGTCTTGATTATTTCTTTGATTTTTTGGATGATGATTTTGATGAAGAAGAAGCAGAAACAGAAGAGACAGTAGAACTTTATGACAGAGATAAGGTTAATGAATTTATCCAGCATGAAATAGATGAGGTTGATGAAATTATAACAGTTGCGAATAAAATAAAAACCAACGCAAAGTTGAATGCTTTGAAAAAGGCAGTACAGATTGCATTTAGCAGACAAAGAAAAATGGGCATCAGTGAAAAGGTTGTTGTGTTTACAGAATCTGTTAGAACCCAAAGTTACTTATTTGAAGAACTATCTGTATTAGGGTATGATGACTCTATGCTCATGTTTAACGGCAATATGTCTGATAACAAGACGAAAGAAATATATCGCGCATGGAAATCGAAAAACTACGGTAAAGATTTAGGCAGCCGAAGTGTTGAAATTAAAAATGCTATTGTGGAGACTTTTAAGAACGATTATAGAATCCTGTTGGTTACTGATTCTGGTTCAGAAGGTTTGAATTTGCAATTTTGCAATACTGTAATCAACTATGACTTGCCCTGGAATCCACAGCGAATTGAGCAAAGAATCGGCAGATGTCATCGGTACGGGCAAAAAAATGATGTAGTTGTAATTAATCTTCTCAATACAGAAAACGTAGCGGACAGACGAGTCTATGAGATTTTATCCCAGAAGTTTGAACTATTCCAAGGTGTATTCGGTGCTTCGGATAAGGCAATCGGTCTTTTGGAAAGTGGGGAGAACTTTGAAAAACGTGTTCTACAGATATACCAGCAATGCAAAAATCCAACTGAATTCAATAAGGAATTTAAAATTTTGGAAAAAGAGCTGGAAAGAAAACGTAATGCGAAATTTCGGGAACTAAAAAACTTGATATCAAAGGCATCAGAAGAAGCACACAAACAAGAATTGCAGGAAATTTTTGTTGAAGTCAACCGCTATTTTGAGGATAAAACATTTTGGACAAGCATTCCAAATGATATCTCGATTGCACAATATCCCATTGCTTATAAAACGAATAATATAGGCATAAATGATGAGGTACGGCATGGACATATAATCATTGGAGGATTCTATAACAAGCAAGAGTTGTTATTTCCAATATTGGAAGTGCTTGATCTTAACAATAACCGTGTTTTATTAACGGAGGGTGATGTCATTCAGATGCTATCATCCTTAAGTGACGAGGATTTAGAGAAACAGGATCTCGATCAAAGCCTTGTGGTGGAATTCAGTAATGCTATTTTTGATGAAAAATTACGGAAATATCAAAATAGTTACCAAAAGCTTGTTTTGAGGAACAATATAAAAATAGATAACTGGGTTGCACTTCGTTGCGATGGATATAACTTGCAAATAAATGAATTTAAAACAAAACTGGATGAACTGAACTCTGTATACATAGAAGAAAAGAATTTTAAGGCGAAGATTGAAATTAAAAAACAAATGGAGCAACTTAAGCAAAAGCAGGGTGAGATGAGCTTTAGTTTCCATGAATTCACAGCAGAGGTGCAAGCTGAAGCTACAGAAATGAAGCTGGCGTTTGAAAAACAGTTCGCCATAGAACCAATGCTTATAGCAAAAATAGTGGTACAATTTTGAGGAGGACAATATGCAGAAAAAAGGAAGGCTGGAGTTGACTTGGGTCGGAAAATACGACGAAGAAAAGCTGGAACCAAGAATTCTGGTTGAAGATAAGACAAAATCATACGGTGACACTAATACTGAAAATATGCTTATCCACGGGGATAATTTGTTATCATTAAAAGCACTTGAACAAGATTTCGAAGATAAAATCCAATGTATTTTTATAGACCCTCCCTATAATACAGGAAGTGCCTTTGAACAGTATGATGATGGTGTGGAGCATTCGATTTGGTTATGTATGATGTATTCTCGCTTAGAAATCATGAAAACACTATTAAGCCAAAAAGGTTCTATTTGGATTTCAATAGATGACAACGAGTGTCATTATCTAAAAGTTATGTGTGATGAAATATTTGGTCGCAAAAATTTCTTAGGAACGATTATTTGGGAAAAATCAGACAGTCCAAGAATGGACGCTAAAATTTTTTCATCTAGACATGATAGTATTTTAGTATATGCTAAAGATGTTAATTCCGTAAAAATTAATAAAATTATTATTGAAGATGAAGCTTCATTAAAACATTATAACAAAACAGACAAAGCTGGAAAGAAGTATTATCTGAAGCCTTTAAGAGCGATTGGACCAGAGAGCACACGAGAGGCTAGACCAACGTTATATTATGGGATTATTGCACCTGACGGAACAGAAGTGTTTCCTAAAGCTCCTGATGGTTCAGATGGCAGATGGAGATGGAGCAAGGAAAGAGTAGAGCGAGATATTGATAAAATTGAGTGGATAAAGGGAAAAAAAGGTTGGTCTGCAAATTATAAGATTTATGCTGAGGCTAATCCTACAAAGCCCCCAGAGACAATATGGACCCATGGAGAATGTGGGAGCAATAGAATTTCCAAATTAGAAGTAAGAGACTTTGTAATAGATGGTGAAAGACCATTTGATACTCCTAAACCAGAGAAATTAATTCAACGAATTCTTTCAATAGGTAGTGATGAAGGGGAACTGGTGCTCGACTCGTTTTTGGGGTCTGCAACCACAAGTGCTGTAGCTCATAAAATGAATCGCAAATGGATAGGAATTGAACTAGGTGAACATTGTTATACGCACTGTATTCCAAGAATGCAAAGAGTTGTTGATGGTGAACAGGGCGGAATTTCTCAAAATGTAAATTGGCAAGGCGGTGGCGGCTTCAAATTCTATGAACTTGCAGAACCATTGCTAGTTAAAAACAAAGTTCTCCCTATTTATCAGCTGAATTCATGTTACACCTTTGACATGGTGGTGGAAGCAATCTGTAAAATTGAGGGCTTCAAATACAGTCCCATCGGTGAATTCCACGGATTCTCTTCCGAAAATAGATTTATCCATGTTACCACAGAGTTTGTAAACAGTAAGTACATTATGTCTCTTATGAAATCTTTGGGAGAAAATCAATCACTGCTGATTTACTGCACAAAGCTACAGAGGGATATGAATATCCCAGATAATATAGAAGTGAAAAAAATACCTAAGGATTTACTGAAAAAATGTAATTTTAAAAGTGAGGTGGAACAATGAGCGTTATCAGTAAAATAAATTGGGCAATGAGTCTGCGTGAACCACAGTTTGAGGCCTTGCAGTACTTTGATGCTATCAGTTCCAACCTTGACTATAAAACAACCACAAGAGAAAACGCAGAAAAGCTTGCTAACGAAAATTGCGAAAATAAAAAAGATATTAAGGTGGATAGAGAGTTCCATTTTCCTTCTTTTTGCTTTGATATGACCACAGGGATTGGTAAAACGCGGTTAATGGGTGCAACTATATATTACCTGTACAAAACTAAGGGGTACAAGCACTTTTTTATTCTTACTCCAGGCAATACGATTTATGATAAGCTGAGAAAAGAAACTGTCCCCAGCCATCCGAAATATATGTTTAAAGGCTTAGAGGCCGAAATGGGTAGACCGAAAGTTTATGATGGCGAGAATTATTTATCCTATCCGGTAAAATATGAGCAGGGTGAGATCGTATTAGAAAGGACTTCTGAAATTCAGTTGTTTATTTTTAATATTGGTAAGATTTTTACTCGTGGTGATGTGAATTTTAAATTTCACGATTTTAATGAGAACTTGGGCGGATCTTTTGCAGATGTGTTAAAAAATTTTGACGACCTTGTTATTTGTATGGACGAGGCACATCGCTATTATGCACCTGCATCTATGAAAGCTATCGACTATCTGAATCCTATTTTGGGTTTAGAATTTACAGCTACGCCTAAAGACAGTAACAAAAACATTATATATCGTTATGATCTTGCCAAAGGTGCTGGGAAATATCTGAAAATTCCAGTCGTAATGGGCAGAACGAACACAGCAGGATATTCTGCAGATGACATTGAGGAAATGAAGCTAAAAGATGGTATCAAACTACATGAACGCCGAAAAGCCGTGGTGTATAAGTATTGTGTGGATAACAATTTGGAGCAAGTAAAACCAATTGTGTTAGTTGCTTGTAAGGACACGACGCACGCAAAGAAAATACGAGAAAAAATTGATTCGGATTCTTTCTTCGGCGGCAGATATGTTGGTAAGGTTATTCAGATTGACTCCAGCACTGGAAGTGTTGAAACGGAGGAGAACATCCAAAAACTGCTTACCATTGAGGAAAACACGAATCCTATCGAAATTGTTTTACATGTTTATAAGTTAAAAGAAGGATGGGATGTAAACAATCTATTTACCATTATCCCATTAAATGCAGCAAAAAGTGATATTTTGGCATTGCAAACCATTGGTCGTGGGCTTCGTCTGCCTTTTGGACAGATTACTGGTGTTGAGGAAGTGGATACTCTAGATATTGTTGCGCATGATCATTATCGTGAAATCATTGATGATATTAAGGATAATCCTATTTTCAGGAACAAAGACCTTGATAAAGAGGATATTCCAGATACAACATTGGTAGAAATCAATATAAGCTTTGAAAATGAGCAGCTATCATTGGTTGATACCGCTATCCAAGAAACAAAGGTTAAGTCTTTTCAAGATTTCAATGATGCACGGACAGTTGAAAGTATGTATAAGTCTTATTTGTCTGAGTATGCAAAGAAAATAACTGCTTCAAATAGTACAAAAAGTACGCAAGGTCAATTATCACTCTTTGACCTTGGAACTACCATAAAGGCCGATACTGAAACGCAAACGAAGACATTGGGTGATTCAAGCAAAGTTACTGAGGCACCCGTATCTAATAAAACAAAAAAGACAATAACTCCTGCACTGAAAAAAGAGGAATTTGAGCAGAAGTTAAAACAGTTGTCGCAGGTTGCAATTTCAGTACCCAAAATCAGCATCAATTACAGTTCCACTATAACATTCAAGCCTATTAACGTTAAAAAAAATCATATGGAGTTTGATGTAGCGGCATCTCAAATAGAAAGATATGACGTTATCAATGAAAGGCTTTTATCTGTCGTGGAAGCGGATGCGTTAATAGAAGATGAGCCGGAAAACGCTCTTGCCTGTATGCTCCTTGAGGAGATACCTGAATTTAGTGCAGATGATGCGGAGTATATCCTTGATGTAGTAAATCAGTATATGTCGTTAATCGAGGGCGATTACGAGCAAAAGAAAAAGGTCATCAGAAGATATGCAACGGTCATTATCAATGATTTAAAGAAACAGATATATGCTGCAAAAGAGGAACACACCGAGTTTGTACATCAAGTTCAGAAAGACTTGATTTTATTTGGCAGATTTATTAAGAACATGAAAGTTGACGGCAGAGTTAATTTTAAGAAAGAAGTTGACGATAAAAAGAACATTCGCCAGTATCTGTTTGAAGGGTACAAAAAATCGTACTATCCAGAAAATTCTTTTGACAGCGATGATGAACGTAGATTTGCCGTAATTCTGGAAGATGACTCGGAAGTATTAAGGTTTATTAAGCCACCGTTAAATCAGCTTGGTCTTTTTTATAAGGCGGGCAAACAATATAATCCAGATTTCTTGGTAGAAACAAAAGATATGAAATATATGATCGAAGTCAAGGCTTCTAATCGCACTGCTGACGAAGATGTTCTTGAAAAGGCTTATGCTGCAATTAAGTGGTGTGAATGTGCCACAAGTGTCGATTCCGATTCAAAAGTTTGGCATTTTAGGCTGATACCCGGAGAGGATATTGTAATAGGTAGTTCATTTAAATATACGGCAGGTCGAGCTGTGGTAATAGAGGAGGAACTATAATATGGTAGATGAATTGGCATTCAAATATGCAAAGGCAAGGGAAGAAATTCTTAAAGCGGTCCGTATGGATTTAATTGGACCCCAAGGCGAAAATGAAGAATTGGATGAAATGCCTACCAACAGCTATATTACGGGTATGCTATTTCCTTCTGACGCCGAAATGTCAGAAGACGAGAATTACAATACGCAAAACTTTGAAACGGATTTCAAAGAGGACAACGATACAGGCACCATTATGGAAGATGTTGATCCGGATGACAACAAACCGAAGGGTGGATTCAAAAAGCAATCTTCCTTGGGCGTATCTTGCTATGTCAGTTCCGAAACTACAAAGCTAAATATAAACATTGCTTGGGGCAGATATGAAAAAGAGTCCGTAAAAGTGATGGCCATGGTTAAAGGCATAGAAAAAGAGGTAAATAAGACTCTGTATATTAGAGAACAAGAAAACGATACGCTTACCATTGATCTACAGTCGTTTGATAGGTTTACTAAAATCCCTCTCAACATAGATCCACACTTAGTTATTCATATTATTAAGGTAAACTTGGAAAATCATAACACTATGCTTTCCGTATATCTGTATAACCAACGTCCAAATGGCGATAACGAAAAAGAATATGAGAAAGTTCTTTATCAAGTTGAAATGACGCTATATGATAACAAGCAATCCCCTGTTTTTCTGCCTGAACACAAATGCAGAAAACTTGAATTAGAGGATGAGTATTATTACGAAAATCGAGCAGTGTATGCCAGAGGTCGCGGATGTGCTGCAACATGGGAGAAGACAACGGATTCAGAAAATGCAATTGTGATAAAGAGTGTGTTTATTCCAGACTATGAAATTAACGGAGTTAGCCCTAATATACCTGATTTTAATAAAAACATGTTTTCGATGCGCTTTATGTCATTATCAAAAAACAGGGCAGCAACGATTGAACGTCTTTCTATCCTTTCTAATCTGTATAAAAAATGGATTGGAGATCTGAATGATAGTTCTCATATGGAAAACTCATCTTTTATACCCAAAGGACAGAAAATTATAGCAGAATGCCAAACCGCACAGCAAAGAATTCAAAGAGGCATAAACTTGCTTGCCACCAATGATAATGCTTTTGAGGCGTTTTGCTTTATGAATCAAGCAATGTATATGCAAAGAAGCATTTCTATGTTTGGGAAGAAGAACAGTCAAGGTATATCTTGCAGCTTAAGCGATTTTACGAAAGAAGATCACAGTGAATGGCGTCCTTTCCAGATTGCATTTGTCCTTTTGAATTTGTATGGTTGTATTGAGCCAACCTCCGATGAAAGAAAAAATGTAGATTTGTTATATTTCCCTACGGGAGGCGGCAAAACAGAAGCTTACCTAGGATTGATTGCATTTGTTATAGGATATCGTAGGCTGACCGCATCAATGTGCGATGAATATGAAAAAGATGGCGGCGTAACAGTGTTTTTGAGGTATACCTTAAGACTTTTGACCACTCAGCAGCGCGACCGTTTAATGAAGCTGATTGTTGCGGCGGAAATGCTCCGAGAAAAACACCCGGAATTGTATGGTAAAAGCAAAATTTCCATCGGGTTCTGGGTTGGTGGTGGCGTTACACCTAATAATTTCAGCGATTATGATGACCGTGAGAAACGGAAAGACTTCATGCGAAAAGTATCAAAGCAAGTAATTGTATGCCCTTGCTGTGGGAAAACTATTGAGCAATCCGATTACGAAGTGGATTCTAAGTTACAGACTGTAAAAATTACGTGTTCTAACAACAAATGCTATTTTTACAAGCATAACAACCATACACTACCTGTATATCTTGTTGACAGTGAAATCTATAGAAAGTGTCCTACTGTAATCATTTCTACTGTTGATAAATTTGCAAGATTGCCATGGGATGAGAAAACGGGATTACTTTTTGGAAATTCGGACAGGTATTGTGCCAGATGCGGATATATTGCTAAGGGAGAAGAACACAAAAGCCGACATAATAAGACGGCTGACCTCCCAAGAGTTGATGTTGTTGATGTTAAACCGTTCTATCCTCCAGAACTGATTATTCAAGATGAGTTGCACTTAATTACAGGACCACTAGGGACTATTTATGGTGGTTATGAAAATATTGTTGAAGAATTATGCGCCATAACTCAAGGCAATAAAAAAACTTTGCCAAAGTATATTGTCTCTACGGCAACAATCAAAAATGCCGGGGAACAAATAAGGTGTTTGTATGGTAGAAATTGTTATAGCCAATTTCCACCGAGTGGATTTGATATTCGGGATTCGTATTTTATCAAGGAAATTCCCCTTGAGGACAAACCTTTTAGAAAGTATGTTGGCATTTGTGGTAATGGGCAATCAGTGAAGACCACATTACTTCGCACCTACTCTATTATTCTTGAAACAGTGTTTAATTTATCTAGACAGGAAGAATACAAGGATTTCATTGATCCTTATTATACCTTAATTGGCTATTTTAATAGCATCAGAGAACTTGGCGGTGCAGTACGTTTGCTTGAGGACGATATTAAGAGCCGAATAGAACGGTTACAGAAAAAGTATGGACATGAAATGCAAAGATACCTTAAGAGAACCAAGGAAATTACATCTCGAATTCAGTCCTATGAAATTGCAAAAATACTGGAAGAATTGACAACGCCATACGACAATAATAAAGCGGATAACAAGCAGGATTGTTATGATGTAGTTATCGCAACAAATATGATTGCGGTAGGAATGGACGTTGACAGATTAGGTTTGATGACGGTCGTTGGCCAACCAAAACAAAACGCTGAATACATTCAGGCAACAAGCCGAGTAGGACGTAGTTTCCCAGGCATCGTATTCACGGTATACAATCCATACAGGCCACGAGACTTGTCTCACTATGAAAATTTTGAAGGTTTCCATTCGCAATTGTATCGTTATGTAGAAGGCACAACTGCAACACCTTTCTCTGCAAGAGCAAGAGATCGCGTGCTTCATGCAATTGTTGTGGCTTTGTTAAGGCTGCAAAATGAACAAATGGCCCCTAACACAGGTGCTAATGAAATTGGGAATATTTCGGAATCCACTTTGAAGCAAGTCAAAGCGGAAATATTAAGCAGAGTTAAGATCGTTGCGCATAAGGCGTATTACGATGTGGAAAAGGAAATCGACCTGTTCATTGAAGACTGGAAAACACTGAGTACCGAAGAAAAGACACTTACATATTTTACAAGTGATGTAGGCTTAGAGCGATTCAATCGTTTGCTGAATTATTATGATAAATTCTGCACCCCAAAGGAGAAGCCAACACTTAACTCAATGCGTGAAGTCGAGCGGGCATCCACCATATATTATTTTAACGAGGAGGATAACTAAATGAATTGGAACAAGCTAGGAGAAGTTAGACCGAATCAGTTAATTACGACTTATGGCCCCGGCTCTATTATGGACGCAAAGAACGACTCGGTAACAGTTCTGGATATTGATTACTGGAGAGATACCGGGAAAACAATTATTGATAACCGCCTTGCGAATTACTTGGGAGTTTATAATTTCAAAACCCCTAAAACAACAGAATATGATGATATTCCGGTGGTGTCGTTTCCTTATTATCATGTATGTGCAAATTCCAAATGCAACGCCCTATTTGATATACGTGATGGATTTGATAGAGATAAATACATAAAAGACAAGGGGCCAAAATGCCCTTATTGCGGCTGGGATGCGTATCCTGCAAGATTTATTACTGCCTGTGAAGACGGGCACATGGATGATTTTCCTTGGTCACGATGGGTACACAGAGGTGACTCAACTTGTACAGGAAGGTTGAAACTATATTCTACAGGTAGAACGTCTTCATTGGGTGAAATGTTTGTTGAGTGTTCATGTGGTGCTAAAAGAAGTATGGCTGGTGCTATGCAGCGCGAAAATCTGGATGGCTTGGTCTGCTCAGGTCATCACCCTCATCGTCCATTGGATCAGAATAAAAAGTGCAAAAAGTTAGCTATTCCATCTCAAAGGGGTGCGTCAAATGTCTATTTTCCTGTAATTCGCAGTGCAATTTCTATTCCACCGTGGACTAACCCTATTAATGATATTATCAATGCCAATCGCAAGGTGATCGAGTCATATGAAGAAGACTTTGGGGAGGTCGGTTTGCAAAAGGTATATGAAAAATATTTTGCAAGTAAATTTACAAGACAAGAATTTGATGAGGCGTATATAAGAATTAAAAACAAAATTCAAGAGTTTTCAGAAATCAAGGAGATGGAATACGCTGCAATTGTAAATCATACGGACTTAGCTTATCAGCGAGATGTTAAGTACTTCAAGGCAGAAGAAGTAGATATTAATAACGGCTTGAATAGGTATTTTTCCCGTATTATTAAAATCCATAGACTGCGAGAGGTTATGGTTTTACTGGGGTTCATGCGGATGGAAGCACCAGAACCTGAAGTTGATGACCCTAATCATATCTGTAAACTTAACAAAAAAGCAGGACATGAGTCTTGGTTGCCTGCTGTTGAGATAAATGGTGAAGGTATTTTCGTTGAATTTAATAAAAACCAAATTTCAAAGTGGATGAGTACACCAGAGGTGATGGCTCTTTCTGATAAGTACAGAGACTATTATAATGAGTTTTGCAAAAGCAAAGGATGGACGATGTACAAAGAAAGAAATGCGGAATATGTTCTCTTGCACACGTTCTCTCATATTTTAATCAAAGAGATGGCTATGCAATCGGGGTATTCATCCACAGCTATCAAAGAGAGAATATACAGCAGTAATGCAATGTGCGGTGTTCTGATTTACACTGGTAGTTCTGACAAAGAGGGGTCTCTGGGTGGATTGGTTGAGTTAGGTGAAATGGACAAGTTTTTGCTACTGTTAAAAGAGGCTCTTCAAAATGCTCTCACCTGCACGACCGATCCTGAATGCTTTATGAATTTGCCGACAAAAGACAGAATAAATGGTGCTGCGTGCCATTCTTGTACAATGATATCAGAGACAGCTTGCGAAAATGGGAACAGACTGCTTGATAGAGCATTAGTGGTTCCGGTACCGGAAAGGGAATCTTGTGGCTACTTTAGAGAATTGGTGAATGAATTATGTGGCACGAAGATTTAGGGATAGATGTAATCGTTCAAACGTTAAAGGATGAAATTGAGCAGTATAGACTTTTGAATGCGACAGATGCGTTTAAAAAATCCTTAATTTTAATTCAAAAAAAGTTTCCAAACTGTTCATCCGGAGAAATTATGGATATATTACAGATGGCTTGTAAGCTATATGCTTGTACTTCAGGTGAACAATGTGAATTGGTAATCACAGCACCTAGTAGTTTCAAACTGAAAGCACGTAAAACTAAAGTAGTAGTAAATAATATTTTATTATACGCAGAAAGAAACATTACATTAACAGGATATTCAATTTCTGAATATTTTGGTGAAATGATAGAACTAATTATTCAGAAAAGTACACAAGGAGTTTATGTCAATCTCTATTTAAATGATACTCAAAAACACCAAGATGTCATTGAACGACTAAGTACTTATGCAAGCAAATTTATAAAAATATTTAGCTACAACCAGCAAGATGGTGATAAGATGTCAGCATTACATGCAAAGCTGATTGTCGTGGATGGACATACTTCATTAATATCGTCTGCCAATCTCTCATATCATGGGATGCAAGGCAATGTTGAAATGGGTGTATTGATTGAATCACCGGAAAAAGCACGAGAAATTGAGTCATTGCTTAAAACATTAAGAGAGCAAAAGGTATTTAAAAAACTCAGATAAAAAGCCAAGTGATGGAATCGATAAGAATAAAGAATTGATATTAAATACACAATGCTAGAAATCGCAACTGACCTGATCCCGAAAAACTGATCCAGTGGAAATGTTAGTCACGATATGATAAACTGAGAAAAATGGAGTGATTGACATGAAACAGAGATTCACAGAAGAGCAGATTATCCGAATTTTAAAAGAGCA
>NZ_CATNVC010000019.1 GCF_951230135.1 Butyricicoccus sp. Marseille-Q5471
CTGGCTTCATTTTACCAACTCCTCGGAGGTTGTGCAGTCTTGGCGAAAAACTGTGCACTTTATGTGTCGAAAAACTGTGCAGTTCTATTGGCTGAAAAGTGTGTACTTTATCTTACCATTTACAGGGCGTTCCCGTTCATGGGAGCGCCCCTTTTCTATGCTTATTTTTTGACAGGATGAAGTATATCCTATGGCATTACATTGGTAGCCCATCATCTGCGTGAACACATATTCCGTTTCCTGTCAACGTCTCCGTTCACACGCTGTAATTTCTGTTGTTCAGCCAAAATGGGGTCATCAGATTGCCCGTTTCGTACCTATGTTAATGTAATGATTGCTTCCTGAGGTTTTAGGGGTATCAGTATAAAGTTCTACAATAGCGGACAACCGCACTCCGGAGCAGCAGAGCTTCTACTCCTGCGCAAGCAAAACAAGGCCTTCAAATCTCACGCAGACGCATTTGCGACCATCAAAGGCGAGTTGGTGAGGGGGCGCTGAGAGCAATTTAGGCGAAGCGGACAGACTCTGTGTATTGGTTCAGGCACCTGTGCATATCCGGGGTGCCTTGGGTACTTATCGACAGCGGAGTACCGACTGCAGACCTTATAAAAACTATGCGGAATAGTATTGACATTTCAGGCTTTTTCCCGTAATTATATTGTAGGAGGTGGTTTGTGTGCATGAGATTTTAGTGGTGGAGGATGATATCGCACTCAGTCATGGGATTGCAATGGCACTGCGAAGCGAGCAGATTCATATAGCACAATGTCATACGCTGCTTGCAGCAAAAAACCACCTTGCAGTCAACCCTGTCGGGTTGGCGATTTTGGATATCAATCTCCCTGACGGCAGCGGTATTGATTTGCTGAGAGAACTGCGCGGAAGACAAGGCATATCCGTTATTCTACTGACCGCCAATGACACCGAGACAGATATTGTAACAGGGCTTGACTCGGGCGCCGATGACTATATTACAAAGCCCTTCAGCCTTGCGGTGCTCCGCGCCCGCGTCAATGCGCAGCTGCGCAAGCTGGAAAGCAGCACTTCTTCCCTGTTTCTGCTGGACTCCTACCGCTTTGACTTTGACACAATGCAGTTTTCAAAAAACGCCGCGCCAATTGAACTGAGCAAAACAGAGCAAAAGTTGCTGCGGCTGCTGGTAGAGAACAAGGGAATTACATTGGAGCGCAGCAAGCTGATTGACCGCATCTGGACAGACGGTGCGGAGTATGTGGATGAAAACGCGCTCTCCGTCACCATCAAGCGCCTGCGTGACAAGCTTGAGGACAACCCTTCCCACCCGGAGTATATCAAAACGGTCTATGGCATCGGTTATACATGGGCGGTGAAGTAGATGACAAAGCTTGAGATTGTTTGGGCGGTCATTGCTTTTTCAGCAATTATCCTCTCTGCCGCAATTATATTCACCTATCGCCGGAAAACAAAACAGATTTTATCACACATGGACGCCATGCTGACTGCCGCCATGGATGGCAGCTTTTCTGAAACAATGTTTGACGAAAGCTTGCTTTCCTCGGTGGAAACCAAGCTGGCACACTATCTTTCCGCCTCAGCCGTATCTGCGCAAAATTTGCAGCAAGAAAAGGAGAAAATCAAGGAACTGATTGCTGATATTTCTCACCAAACCAAAACGCCAATTTCGAACATTTTGCTCTATGCGCAGCTGTTAAGCGAACAACAATTGCCCGAAGAAAGTGCGCTCTGCGTCGCGGCGCTGAACAGTCAGGCAGAAAAGTTGAGCTTTCTGATTGGTGCGTTGGTCAAAACCTCAAGACTGGAAGCCGGTGTGTTTCAGCTGAAACCGAAGCTCTCAAAAGTGCAGCCTATGCTGGATACCGTCCTGGCACAAATTGCTCCCAAGGCAGATAAAAAGAACATTACTCTGGCTTGCGCGCAAACCAATACCGCCGTATATGCCGATGTGAAGTGGACCGGCGAGGCAATCTACAACATTCTTGACAACGCGGTGAAATACACGCCGTGCGGAGGAACAATCGATATCTCAACCACGATGTATCAGCTTTTCTGCCGTATTGACATGACAGATACCGGTATCGGTATCGCCGAGGAGGAGCAGGCGAAAATTTTCGGTCGATTCTATCGCTCCCCCGATGTGAGCGAAACCGAGGGCGTCGGCATCGGACTGTATCTTGCAAGGCAAATCGTTTCCGGGCAAGGCGGGTATATCAAGGTATCCTCGCAGCCTGATGCAGGCAGCCGCTTCTCTGTTTTCCTGCCGCTGCAACCCTAGAATCTTTCAAAACTGTCAGATTTTCTTTTCCGTCGAAAGATTCTGGAAAGATTCATCTGTTAGAGTGTGTATTGCAGGAATGCGATACACACTTTCTTTTGGGGAGGAACAGAAAATGTATATATTAGAAACCAAAGCGCTAAAGAAAATCTACGGCTGCGGCGAAACGGCGGTTCACGCGCTGGACGGCGTGGATTTCACCGTTCAAAGGGGCGAATTTATCGCCATTGTCGGGATGTCCGGTAGCGGAAAATCCACGCTGCTGCACATGCTTGGCGGTCTTGACCACCCCACCTCCGGCAGTGTCAATGTGGATGGAAAGGATATCTTTTCGCTGAAAGATGAGGCGCTCACCATTTTTCGCCGCCGAAAAATCGGGTTTGTTTTTCAAAACTATAACCTGGTGCCAGTACTGAATGTATACGAAAACATTGTGCTGCCAATTCAGCTCGATGGAAACGTGCCGGATAAGACTTACATTGACAGCATTATTGACACGCTTGGACTGCAAAGCAAGCTGCAAAACCTGCCGAACAACCTCTCCGGCGGTCAGCAGCAGCGCGTGGCCATTGCAAGAGCACTGGCGGCCAAGCCTGCCATCATTTTGGCAGATGAGCCGACGGGCAATTTGGACAGCAAAACCAGTCAGGACGTGCTGGGACTTTTAAAGGTGACGAGCCAAAAATTCAGCCAGACCATCGTAATGATTACCCACAACGAGGAGATTGCGCAGCTTGCCGACCGAATTATCCGTATTGAGGACGGTAAAATCGTAGGCGGTGGCCAACATGATTAAGGTAAACAACAAAAAAGCAATTGCGAATCTCGCCGCCAAGAGTTTTCGCGCCAATAAGACGCGGAATATCATTGCCGTCATTGCGATTGCGCTGACAACCATTCTGTTCACCAGCATGTTCACCATGGGAATTGGGACGGTGGAGAGCCTGCAAAAAGCGACCATGCGGCAGGCAGGCGGAGACGGTCACGCCGTATTAAAGTATTTGACACAGGAACAGTTTGACGCGGCCAAGGACAATGCCGCAATCAAAGAAATCGCCTTTGATATGGCGCTGTGCGACAGCGTGGACAACGATGCGCTGCTCAAACGCCATGCCGAGTTTTGGTATTACGATGCCGTAGGCCTCAAGCTGACATTTATCGAGCCGGAAGCGGGACATATCCCGCAGGCAGAAAACGAAGTAATTGTCGACTCCAAAACGCTGGAGCTACTGGACGTGCCACAGGAGCTTGGCGCGACGGTTTCTTTGGAGCTGAACATCCGCGGTGAACTTGTCACGCGGGATTTTGTTCTGTGCGGCTGGTGGGAAAGCGACCCCGCCTTCAACGTCGGGCAGATTTTTGCTTCCCGCGCGTATGTGGATGCCCATCCAGATGAGCTGCGATGCACCTATTACGACGATTACTCCATGACGGGCGCAATCAATGCATACATCATGTTTCCAAACAGCATGAATTTAGAGGCGAAACTGAATCAGGTGCTGTCGGAAAGCGGCTTTTCCCCCATTGAGACAGACGCAAATTATGTTGCCAGCAACGTCAACTGGTCGTATCTCTCCACCAACTTCGGCATGGATGCCGGAACTCTAATAGGGCTTGGCTGCGGTCTGCTGCTGATTGTATTTACCGGCTATCTGATTATTTATAATATCTTTCAAATTTCAATTGTGCGGGATATCCGCTTTTACGGCCTGCTCAAAACAATCGGTACAACGGCGACGCAGCTTCGCCGCATCATCCGTCGGCAGGCGCTGATTTTATCGTCTATCGGCATTCCCATCGGGTTATTTTTCGGCTTTTTTTCAGGCCGGGCGCTTGTCCCGCTTCTGATGAATAACTCAAGCTATGCGGGCAGCGCTGTTTCCGTTTCACCCAATCCGCTCATCTTTATCGGCTCGGCGCTGTTTGCGCTTGTCACGGTATTTATCAGTACTTTGAAGCCGGGTCGTATGGCAGGCAGGGTTTCTCCCATCGAGGCGGTGCGTTATACCGAAACCGATGTGCCGAGGAGCGGGCAAAAGAAGAGCGTGAACGGTGCAAAAATGGGGCGCATGGCGCTATCCAATGTTGGCCGCAATAAAAAACGCACCATTCTGGTTGTCATCAGCCTGTCGCTGAGCATCGTGCTTTTGAATGCCGTAGTCACACTTTCCGGCAGTATTGATATGGATAAATTCATCTCGAAATTCTCAGACACGGATTTTCTCATTGCCCATGCAGACTATTTCAACAATGACTTTTTCGGCAAAGAGGATGAACTCAGTGAACAGATGATTTCGGCGGTTCAATCTCTTGACGGCTTTGAAGCCGGCGGACGGCTGTACGGCGGACGCGAAAATATGTTCTTCGCCGAAAACAGCGGCGATACCGCCAGCGTCAATCGGGATGACCGTGGATATCCGTTCAGCGCGGTCTATGGTCTGGAGTCGCTTCCCATGGAGCGGCTGGACTTGATCGATGGCGAAATCGACATGGAAAAGCTGATGGGCGGCGACTGCATTCTGGAGGGCGTGCAGCTGGATGACAATGGCCGGGTGGAAATGGACACTGCCCACTATCAAGTGGGTGACACAGTAGTTTTGCACAATTGGCGCAATGATCCGTCCAATCCCGAAAAAAAGATTGATGTGCCTCATACCTATACTGTGCTGGGTCACGTGGCTATCAAAACCTACACCAACTGCGACCGAAGCTACTGGGGTTATACCTTCTACCTGCCGGCAGAGGTCTACAAAACGCTGGTGGATACCCCGGCGGTGATGAGCTACGCCTTCAATATAGAAGATTCGCAGGAGGCAGCAGCGGAAAGCTTTCTGAAGACGTATACAGACGGCGTCGAGCCTACGATGAACTATGAATCCAAATCGACAACCGCAGACGCCTTTAGCGGCATGAGAAATACTGTGCTTTTGGTGGGCGGTGCGCTTGGCGGCATCATCAGTTTGATTGGTATTTTGAATTTTATTAACGCAGTGCTGACTAGCATTGTCGCGCGTAAAAAAGAGCTTGCCATGCTGCAAAGCATCGGCATGACCAGACGGCAGCTAAAAAAGATGCTGTGCTGCGAGGGCCTGTGTTACGCAGGTCTTTCGGGTCTGTGCGCCCTCGTGCTTGGCATCGTGCTTTCGATGGTTATTGTGCGGGCAATCTGCTCACAGCTTTGGTTTTTGAGCTATCACATGGTGATATGGCCGCTGCTGATTGCCCTTCCTATCCTGCTGATACTCGGCGTGACTGTCCCGCTTGTCGTTCATCACGCAGCCGATCGGCAAAGCATTGTGGAGCGGCTGCGTGAAGCGGAGTAGTAAAGCAAACAGCATTGACGCAGAGTCGGTGCGCCTGCTGAAACAGTATGATGACAACAAACCGCAGTTGCAGCCGGAAGCATTTGAGAAAGTCAACGCAATTCTGGTCAAGGCCGGTCTCAATCAGGAGCTGCTTGAAAGAATCGCGGCCTTGTGATTTTCGCCCAATAGCGCTTCTCCTCATTGCGGCTGAACCTATTATACTGTGCAGAAGCGAAGCGCCCGGCAATTCTGCCGGGCGCTTCGCTTTATTCTTCATTGATTCTTTTGAAAAGCAAGCCGCGGCGAACCATCGGCCAGATAAATTGTACCGCAGTGTTCGAATCCCTGTTTTGCAAGCAGGCTTCGCATCGGTGCGTTGTCCTCATGCGTGTCAATGCGCAGATTGC
This sequence comes from Butyricicoccus sp. Marseille-Q5471, assembly GCF_951230135.1. GTDB lineage: Bacteria > Bacillota > Clostridia > Oscillospirales > Butyricicoccaceae > Agathobaculum. The sequence goes on from NZ_CATNVC010000019.1 coordinate 5,985, forward strand.
CGCACTGCGCAAAACACCACTCGATGCACCTCGCCGCCGCACCGCGTACCGTGCCGCTTGCCGCAATGCGGTGAATGACGCCGTACGGGCGCTCGTCGAGCCATGCGCCGCCGTCAATGCGGGCATAGGTCGGGTCGGCGTAGGCGGAGAAGCAAAAGGTTGCCGCAATTTGTCCCGCTTCGATGCAGACATAGCTTTGCCCTGCTTCAATATCCGTGCGCACCGCTTGCTCGGTCGGGCGGCTGTCTCCCCACTGGTTCGGATTTCCGTGTTCACGCATAAATTGCCGCGCCTGTGCAAAAATCTCCATCAGCGCCGGCAGCTCCTCTATTTTGGTTAATCTAATCTCCAAGCTCATAACTCCTTGAGCCACTCGGCACAAAGCGCGTGCCAGCGGGCAACATGTCGATCGGGCAAACGCCCCTTGAGCGGGTCACTCGTTTCGGCATCCGCCAATGCAAGACCGTGCACGCCGTGCGGAAACAGATGCAGCTCGTGCGGCACACCTGCTCTGCGCAGCGCCGCTTCGAACAGCAGACTGTTTTCCACCGGAACCTCGGCATCATCCTGTGTATGCCAGAGAAAGACAGGCGGCGTATCCGCATTCACCAGTTCTTCCAGCGAGAATGTTTGCTGCGCCGTGCGCTCCGGTCCCGCAAGCTGCTCAAAGCTGCCGCGGTGCGCATAATCGCCCGCCGTGATCACCGGATAACACAGCACGGCGGCGTTTGGGCGATGTATTTCTAAATCCGCGCCCTCGCCAAACCAGTCAGGCCGGTTCCAAACCGTTGCCAGTGTGCCCGCTAGATGTCCGCCCGCAGAAAAACCACAGACCGCGATTTTGTCCGCATCCACATGAAGCTGCGCGGCCTTCCGGCGCACAAATGCGACCGCAGCCGCCAGTGTATGCAGCGGACGACGCTCCAGCGGCGCCTCCAGACAGCAGTATTCCAACACAAAGGCTTCAAAGCCTGCCTTCACAAACGCACGGCCAACGGGCGCGCCCTCGCGCTCCGAACAGAATTCATACCCGCCGCCCGGACAGATGATCACCGCCGGACGCGGCAAATCTCCCGACGCGGCAAACCGCGTCAGCGTGCCGCCGTGCGGCAGAGGAAACACCGTTTGACTCATATCTTTTGCTCCATTAAATATTGTATTTACTGCGGATGTCGATTCGAATCAACTGCTTGTCCTTTTCAGGCTTTTTGCCGACAAGCAGATAATCCAGCAAAATTTCAGCCGGACGAGCGCCCTGCAGCTGCGCATCCTGATCGATTAAAAAGTCAATCAGTCCTGCGCGCACATCGGCTGCGTTCTGCTCGGACAAATCATGGCAAATCAGCCGCACCTTGCCGCGCAGACCCAGCTCCCGAATTGCATCACAACCGCCCGGCGGGCCGCCTGCCGAAAAATAAACGCCGCCAAGGTCAGGCGTCTGTTCCGCAACCCTGCGTACAATCTCATGCGCTCGCTCCCGATCATCATAGCAGTTTTCAATCGGCAGCAGCTGAATTCCAGGGAATTCTGCCAAAACTTCAGCGCGGAAGCCGTCCACACGTCTGCAGTGCGACAGGTTGGACGGATGACCGTTGACCATCAGCACCTTGCCCTTGCCGCCGAGCAGCATGCCCATCAGTCCGCCGCAGGCACGGCCGCTGGCGTAGCTGTCCTGACCCACATAGCACAGCCGGCCCGACTCCGGCATGTCCGCATTGAAGGTCACGACCGGCATGTGCGCACTCAGCGTACGAATGCGGGCGCAGATGCGCTCATCCTCCGCCGGCGTGACGGCCAGACCAGCCACACCTTCGCCAATCAGCTCGTCAATCAGCTCCAGCTGCCGCTCAACGTTGATGGACTGCATGGTGCGCACAATCAGCTGTGCGCCCTCGTTCGCCAGACGGTCACGCGTGCGCTCCGCCTCATCCGCAACGGCACGCATAAACGGAGTTTCGACCGACTGCACCAGCACGCCGATTTTGATTGGGTTTTTGGCCAGTGACAGCAGCTTACCCGCTCGATTCGGCTGATAGCCCTGCTCCTCGGCAATGCGTTTGATCCGCGCGGCGACTTTGGCATCTACCCTGCCCCGATTGTTGAGCGCACGGTCGACTGTGCCGCGGGATACGCCCGCCAACTCGGCAATCTGCGCGAGCGTTACTGCCATTCCTCATCCGTCCTTTCCGGGCGTTCACGTGTACGCCTATTGCTATTACCATATCATTTTCCGCCGTGAAATGCAACCGTTTCCACCCCTGCGGCACGGTCTTGCCCGCTCGTTTATTTTTGCACTTGTACGAAACGCGTTTTTTGTCTATAATAAGGGGTAGACGGAAATAAAAGGAGCGGAAAAGCTATGGAAAAGAAACCCTACTATATATCCACCGCCATTGCCTATACCTCGGCCAAGCCGCACATCGGCAACACCTACGAAATCGTACTGGCCGACGCGATCGCGCGCTATAAGCGCATGACAGGCTATGACGTATACTTCCAGACCGGCACCGACGAACACGGCCAGAAGATTCAGGAAAAGGCCGAGGCCGCCGGCATCTCGCCGCAGCAGCACGTGGACAACGTCGCGGGCGAAGTAAAGCGCATCTGGGATTTAATGAACACCACCTATGACGCGTTTGTCCGCACGACCGATCCGATGCACACCGCCAAGGTGCAGAAGATTTTCAAAAAGCTGTACGAACAGGGTGACATTTACAAGGGCGCATACAAGGGCAAGTACTGCAAGCCCTGCGAATCTTTCTGGACTGAGAGCCAGCTGGTAAAAGGCTGCTGCCCGGACTGCGGCCGCCCGGTAGTCGACGCGGAGGAAGAGGCCTACTTCTTCAAAATGAGCAAGTACGCCGACCGCCTGATGCAGCACATCAACGATCATCCCGAGTTCATTCAGCCGGAAAGCCGCAAGAATGAGATGGTCAACAACTTCCTGAAACCCGGCCTGCAGGATTTGTGCGTGTCACGCACCTCTTTCTCCTGGGGCATTCCGGTCGACTTTGATGCAGGCCACGTCGTTTACGTCTGGCTCGATGCGCTGACCAACTATATCACCTTCTGCGGCTACGATCCGGACGGCAATCACGACGATCATTATAAGAAGTTCTGGCCGGCCGATGTGCATCTGATCGGTAAGGACATCATCCGCTTCCACACCATTTACTGGCCCATCTTCCTGATGGCACTGGGCGAAGAGCTGCCCAAGCAGGTGTTCGGCCATCCGTGGCTGCTCGTAGGCGACGGTAAGATGTCCAAGTCGCTCGGCAACGTGATTTATGCGGACGATTTGGTGCGCCTGTTCGGCGTGGACGCGGTGCGTTATTACGTGCTGCACGAGATGCCCTTCGGCAACGACGGTGTCATCTCCTACGAGCTGATTTGCGAGCGTATCAACTCCGATTTGGCAAACGTGATGGGCAACCTTGTCAACCGTACCATTGCGATGACCAAGAAGTACTTTGACGGCGTGATTCCCGCCCCCACCGCTGCCGAGCCGCTCGACGATGAGTTGAAAAACCTCGCCCTCGCGCTGCCTGCCGCGGTTGAAAAGCGCATGAGCGACCTGCATGTCGCCGACGCGATTGACGAGATTTTCACCCTGCTGCGCCGTTCCAACAAGTATATCGACGAGACCATGCCGTGGGCACTTGCCAAGGACGAGGAAAAGAAGGCGCGTCTGGGCACGGTGCTGTACAATCTGCTTGAGTCCATCCGCTTTGCGGCGACCGAGCTGCGTCCCTATCTGCCCGAAACCGCGGACAAGATTTTTGCACAGCTGAATGTGGAAAACAAGGGTGTGGAAAGCCTTGCCTCGTTCGACGGTATGCCCGTTGGCGGCAGCGTCGGCGAAGCGTCCATCCTGTTTGAGCGCATCGATATCGCGAAGAAGCTCGCCGAAATCGAGGAAGAAAACGCTGCGAAGAATCCCCCTGCGGTCACCTTCCTGCCCGATGTTGATTTTGACACCTTCTGCAAGGTCGATATGACCGTGTGCAAGGTTGTCGCCTGCGAGAACGTCAAAAAGAGCGAAAAGCTGCTGAAATTCCAGCTGGACGACGGTTCTGGCACGCCCCGCCAGATTCTGTCCGGCATCGCAAAATACTATAAGCCGGAGGAACTGGTCGGCAAGACGGTCGTCGCTGTCTGCAACCTGCCCCCGCGTAAGATGATGGGTCAGGAGTCGCGCGGTATGCTGCTGTCCGCCGAAAAGGACGGCGTGCTCAACCTTGTCATGCTGAATGACCAGATTGAAGCCGGCGCAAAATTCTGCTAACCGACAAAACGATAAGAGCCGCGCTTTAGGCGCGGCTCTTAACATAGAGAAGGGACAAAGCTATGAAAGAATACCAGTACGTGCCGCTCGCCGTGGGCGGAGGCTTCTTCATTGACAATTCCGACTATCAACACCGCACCGTTATCAACGACTATGCTCAGCAGGGTTGGCGTTATGTCGGTTTTGTGCCCAGCCGCTTCACCGGCAACGGCAGCATCAAGGAAATTGACCTGATTTTTGAAAAGGACGGAAATTGACCCATGCTGTTTGATACCCATGCCCATTATGATGACGGCCGCTTTGACGAGGACCGCGACGCACTGCTGCGCTCAATGCCCGAAAACGGTGTCGGCCTGATTCTGAACCCCGGCTGCGATTTGGCGACAAGCCGCACTGCAGTTTCGTTTGCCGAAACTTATGATTTTATGTACGCTGCCGTCGGCTATCATCCCGAAAACCTCGAGAACGGCGTTGATCTTGACGCGATTCGCACACTTGCCGAAGCGCATCCCAAGGTACGCGCCATCGGCGAAATCGGACTGGACTATTATTGGGAAAAGGACGCCGAAAAGCGTGCCTACCAGCGGGAGATTTTCCGCAGCCAGATGGTGCTGGCCGAAGCCCTATCCCTGCCCGTCATCGTCCACGACCGCGACGCGCACGCCGACTGTCTCGCCATTACCCAAGAGTTTGCCAACGTGCGCGGCGTGTATCACTGCTATGCCGGAAGCGCTGAAATGGCGCACGAGCTGCTTAATGCAGGGTATTATATCTCCTTCACCGGGGTGATTACCTTCAAAAACGCGCGCAAGGCCATCGAGGTCATTCGCGCTGTCCCGCTCGACCGCCTGATGATTGAAACCGATTCCCCGTACATGGCGCCCGAGCCGTACCGCGGCCGCCGTAATTCTTCGCTTTACGTCCACCGGATGGCCGAAACCATTGCGGAAATCAAGGACATTTCGACCGCCGAAGTCGAGCGTGTGACCACCGAAAACGGGAAGAAACTTTTTTCGATTGATTAACAAAAAAAGCGGAAAATTATCTTGACTTTCCCCATTCCTCCGCATATAATATATTTTGTCGTCAGGATTATTCGGGCGACTGGTTTGGGGGCGTAGCTCAGCTGGGAGAGCGCCACACTGGCAGTGTGGAGGTCAAGAGTTCGATCCTCTCCGTCTCCACCAAATCAAGTCCTGTAACCGTAAAGGTTACAGGACTTTTTTTATTTTTCGCGCCCTCATCCAATGATGGCGGGTTTTTTTCGTTCCCTTTCTGTCCCCTGTTTCTTCCCCATTTCCTTAGGTTTCTAAGGATATGTCTATATTCACTTAATTTTATTAGTCAATTCACCAAACCATCGGTCGAATTGACTAATTTTCATGGGCATTTTTATATAGATAAGGTCGTTATTCCGCCTTGACGAAAACATTTTCATTTTCTATAATAATAATGAAAACAATACCAACCGAGGAGGCCGGCATATGCTGACACAAATCAAAGGCGGATTAATTGTATCCTGCCAGGCGTTGGAACATGAGCCGCTGCACAGCTCCTTTATCATGGGGCGCATGGCACGCGCGGCGGCGGCGGGCGGCGCGGCCGGCATCCGTGCCAACACGGCGGCCGATATTCAGGAAATCGCGCAAAACACCACGCTGCCCATCATCGGCATCGTCAAGCGCGACTATCCGGATTCCCCCATCTATATCACGCCGACCCTGCACGAAATCGAAGAGCTGAATACCTCTCCCTGCGCCATGATCGCACTGGACGCGACCGATCGTCCGCGGCCACAGCATCAGCCGCTTGCCGATTTCGTAAAGCAGGCCCGGGCGGCGGCGCCCGGCAAACTGTTGATGGCCGATATTGCAACACTTGATGAGGCAATAAACGCCGAAAAGCTCGGTTTTGACTGTGTTTCGACTACAATGATTGGCTATACCGCCCAATCCGAAGGCCACACCCTCTCAGAAGATGACTTTGCCCCACTGAAGGCCATTCTGGCAGCGCTACATATTCCGGTCATCGCTGAGGGACGTGTGGATACGCCGGAGAAGGCGCGCCGATGTCTTGACCTCGGGGTGCATGCAGTCGTTGTCGGCGGTGCAATCACCCGCCCGCAGCAGATTACCAAGACCTTTACCGACGCAATCCGCGCATAAAAAAGAGCGCTTACGCGCTCTTCAGCGGTTAAACAGCACCTGCAGCGCTCGATCGCGGTTGTCCCGGCAGGTTTCGTCTTCCAGCAGCCGATATGTGATTGCATCAATCAAAAACACCAGCGGCATCTGAGAATTGATGAACTTCTTGTCCCCCATCTGGCCGATATCCCCCGCAAACAGGATGGTATCCGCCATGCGCGTCAGCGAAGTGCGATTGCTCTGCGTGAGCGCACAAATCGGTGCGCCGACCGCGTTCGCAATCTCGCACGCACTGATTACCTCGCGCGTTTCACCCGAGTTGGACACGGCGATAATCAAATCCTTCGGGGAGAACAGGCTCGACTGCACGCGCATCAAAAAGCTGTCTGTCATGGCGGACGAGGTAAATCCCATCTGCACCAGACGCATGTTGAGTTCATTCGCCGTCAGTCCCGAGCTGCCCAATCCGAAAATCAGGATTTTTTCCGCCCGATGAATGCGGGACACAAACTCATCAAGCTGCTGCGCGGAAACCAATTCGCACGCGGCGTTCAGCGTCCTCTCATAGTAGTGGTTGATGCGGCGCAGCGTTTCCTCCGGCGCCTGACCCGAGGTGCCTTCGGCGGCCAGCAGCGTCTGAAATTCGATATAATTCCGGTAAGCAAGCTTCTGGCAAAATCTCGTCAGGGTTGAGTTGGAGGTTCCGACGATTTGCACCAACTCCTGACTGGAGGCTGCGGCAGCCTGCGCCGGATGCACAACGATATAGTCGGCGATCTTCTGTTCACTTTTGGTCAGGCGCGAGCCGTAGACCTGCAGACGATTCCGAAAACTCAGATCAGCCATAAATGCCTCCCAGCGGTTTATTTCTTTAACCATCATAGTATACCAGGCGAATTTTTGCAACAGAAAAACAAAAAACGATGTAACTTTCTGTCAGTCGGTAACCCCTTATTTTAAGGTCCACATAGAAAAGGAGAATGCAAAATGAACTATCAGCTCAAGGTTGGCGTCATTGGTTTCGGCCAGATGGGACAGATTCACGCAGGCATTTACAACAAGCTGCCGGGCGTAGTGCTTGCCGCGGTGTGCGAATTCAATGACGAGCGCCGCGCCGAGGCCGAGGCAAAATACGGCTGCAAGACATACAAGGACTACAAAGATCTGCTGAACGATCCCGAAATTGAAGCAGTATCCATCGTTCTCCCTGACAATATGCACCGAGAAGCAGTTGAAATTGCGGTTGCGAACAAGAAGCATATTCTGCTCGAAAAGCCCCTCGCCAAGGAGCTTGCCGACGGCGAAGCGATGTACGAAATCACCAAGGACTACGATAAGGTGTTTACGGTCGGCTTCCTGCTTCGCTTTGACCCGCGTTTTAACCTCATCAAGCAGTCGCTCGACGTGGGTGAACTTGGTGACATTATCCACCTGTACTGCCGCCGCAACAGTCCGATTATCGGGCCGCGCCGCTACATCGGCGCTTCCGACCTGTCCATGCACGTCATGATTCATGACATCGATTATATCAACTGGTTCATGGACTGCAAGCCGGTAAAGGTTTTCGCCAAGGCGCGCAGCGTGCTGCTCAAGGAATACGGCATGGATGACGTAATCTATGCGCTTGTGACCTATGAAAACGGTGCGGTAGCGTGTCTGGAAGCCTGCTGGGTGCTGCCCGAAAACTCCCCCACCATCATTGATGACAAGGTTGAACTGGTCGGCACCAAGGGTGCTGCCTATGTAGATGCGTGCGACAACGGCGTGCGCTTCGTCACCGGCGAGCGTGTGCAGTATCCGGATTCCCGCCACTGGTACAATGTAAACGGCGCGCCGTCGGGTGATTTGTCTGAGGAAATCATGGCGTTTGTCGGCAATATCGTAAACGGAACGAAATCCATCATCACTCCCGAGGACGCGCTCTGGTCGCTCAAGGTGGTAGACGCGATCGAACGTTCGATTTCCGAAGGCAAGGAAGTCGAGCTTTAATTCGATAAAGGGGTAAACGAGAAGCCACAGTCACTTAAAGGAGGGTAAATTCAGATGTCAGTACGAGTAAAAGTGCAAAAGTTCGGTAGCAAACTCAGCAACATGGTCATTCCCAACCTAGGTGCATTCATTGCATGGGGCCTGCTGACCGCGGTCGGCATCGCAATCGACAACGATATGCTGCGCGGCTTCATCGTGCCGATGCTCAACTACTTACTGCCGATTCTAATTGCGTTTGCAGGCGGCAAAATGGTGTATGATTATCGCGGCGGCGTCATCGGTTCGGTTGCAACCATCGGCGTTATCATCGGTTCCAGCGTGACCATGTTCATCGGCGCGATGATTCTCGGCCCGCTTTCCGCCTGGATTCTCAAGAAATTTGATCAGCTGATTGATGGCAAAGTCCCGATGGGCTTTGAGCTGCTTGTCAACAACTATTCTATCGGCATTCTCGGCGCAATCATCGGTGTGTTCGGCTGCGTTGTGCTCGGCCCGGCCATCTCTTCGCTGACCACCGTCTTTGCCGGCGGCGTTGATTTTCTGGTTGTCAACGGCCTGCTGCCGCTGACCGCTATCCTGATCGAGCCCGCTAAGGTGCTCTTCCTCAACAACGCCATCGGACAGGGCATTCTCACCCCGATGGGCACGACCCAGCTCGGCGAACTCGGCAAGTCTGTGCTGTTCCTGCTCGAATCCAACCCCGGCCCCGGCATGGGCATCCTGCTCGCCTACATGCTGTTCGGCAAGGGTACTTCGAAATCGTCCGCATGGGGCGCGTCGATTATCCATCTGTTCGGCGGCATTCATGAAATCTATTTCCCGTTCGTGCTTATGAACCCGATTCTGATTCTTCCGCTGATTCTCGGCGGCGCGGTCGGCACCTTCCTGTTTAACCTGTTCGGCGTCGGTCTGGTCGGCGTTGCCTCCCCCGGCAGCATTCTGTCCATCATGATGATGTCCTACCCCGGCGACCGCATCAAGATTTGCATCGCTGTTGCAGCGGCCTGTGCCGTCACCTTCCTGCTCGCAGTGCCGCTGGTCAAGCGCGCGGGCGGCGGCGACGATTCCTCGCTTAAGGAAGCCGCCAAGCAGATGAATGAGCTCAAGGGCAAAAAGAGCCGCATCTCCTCTGTATTCGAAGGTACCGCGGATGCGTTTGATTTCGCGTCCGTCACCCGTATCGCCTATGCGTGTGACGCCGGCATCGGCTCTTCGGCCATGGGCGCGACCGTGCTGCAGAAAAAGTGCAAGGCCGCAGGTCTGGACGATATCAAGGTGTTCCATATCGCCGTAGAAAACCTGCCGACCGATTGTCAGGTCGTCGTCACGCAGGAACTGCTGCTCGACCGCGTGAAGGAAGCGCAGAAGGGCGCGTACTGCATCGGCGTGACCGATTTCATCAACGCACCGCAGTATGACGATCTGATTGATCAAATCCGTCAGGCAAAAGGCAAATAAACAAACAGGCCGCGCCGCCCAAACACGGCGGCGCGGCTCTCACCAAAGCAGAAGTGGAGTCAGTATGCTGAAGACAATTATCATGGATTTCGACGGTTTGATTGTGGATACCGAGGTTGTCTGGTATCATATCTATGTCGAATGGTTTCAAACGCACAAGGCGTATGCGCTTTCGGTAACGGAGTTTCTGACCTGTGTCGGCTCGAATGCGGAAGAGCTGTTTCAAAAGCTGGACGGCAAGGGCATTCACGTTGACCGCGAAGCGTTCGTCCGCGATACCCGCACGCGTTTTATCGAGGAAAGCACGCGTCTGCCGACAAAGCCCGGCGTGGAGGATTTTCTGCGCAGCGCAAAGGAAAACGGCCTGCGTGTGGCGCTTGCAACCTCATCTTGCCGCGAAAAACCGACCGTGCACCTCGAACGGCTGCATTTGATGCAGTATTTCGACCTGCTCGTCACAGCCGAGGATGTCGAGCGCATCAAACCCCACCCCGACCTCTTCCTCAAGGCGGCCAAAACGCTCGGCTGTGCGCCGAAGGAATGTCTGGTTGTGGAGGATTCGCTCAACGGACTCACCGCCGGCCTGAACGCAGGCATGCGCGTGCTGGTCGTACCAAACGACGTTACCCGGCATTGTGCCTTTGCAGGGCAGTATCGTCTGTGCGCCTCTCTGACCGAGGTGGACGTGCCCGCGCTTATCGCAGATTTTTAGGAGGAGTTATCATGCTGTTAGATCAGATTCAGGCGAAGGATATCCAAATCGGCCTTGCCGCCGCCGACTGGCAGGACGCTATCCGCAAGGCCGCCGCACCGCTTGCAGCCGAAGGTGCGATTACCGAGAGATACATCGACGGAATGATTCAGTCCGTGCTGAAAAATGGGCCGTATTTTGTTCTGTCTAAGGGTCTTGCGCTGGCGCACACCCGTCCGGAATGCGGCGCGAACCGCCTTGCGCTGAATTTCTCAACGTTTGACCCGCCGGTTTGCTTCGGCGCAGGCGAAAACGACCCGGTGCGGCTGATTATCACGCTTGCCGCCACGGATTCTAACAGCCACATCGACCTGCTGAGCGAGTTGGCCGAAATCCTGATGGATGACGACCGCATGGAGCAGCTTTTCACCGTACAGTCGCCCGAGGAGTTCTGCCGCCTGCTCGCCTAACACGCAACAGAGGAATGAAGAATGGTTTTATGCTTTGATATTGGCGGCACGTCAATTAAATACGGTGCGGCGCACGCGCCCGGCGGCGAAGTCCTCTTTGCCTCCAGATGGGAAACACCGACAGACGCCAAGGTGCTGCGCGGCCCCGGCATCGAATGCAAACTGCTCGACCTGATTGCCGCGCTGCGCGACAAATATGATCCAACGGGCATCGCCATCTCGACGGCGGGCATGGTCGACCATCAAACGGGCGCCATCCTGTACGCCAACGAGAACATCCCGGATTACACCGGCCGCAACCTCAAAGCTGCGGTAGAACGTGAATTCGGCCTGCCCTGCGCAGTGGAAAACGATGTCAACGCCGCCGCCCTTGGCGAAGCGGCCTACGGCGCGGGGCGCGGGGCGGACAGCGTGTTCTGCCTGACGGTTGGGACGGGCATCGGCGGCGCAGTCGTGCTCGACGGCAGGCTGGTGCACGGACATGCGGGCAGCGCAGGCGAAATCGGCTACATGCCCATTAACGGCAAGCCCTTTCAGGAGCAGGCATCGACGACCGCACTTGTACAGCGCGTAGAGGCACGGACCGGTGAAACGCTGGACGGCAAACAGATTTTCGCCCGCGCCCAGTCCGGTGACGCATGCTGTGCGCAGGCCATTGCCGCGCAGTGTGATACGCTTGCGCAGGGCATCGCCGCCTGCATGTGCGTCATCAACCCCGAGACGGTCGTGCTCGGCGGCGGCATCATGGAGCAGCGCGATTATCTGCGCCCGCTCCTTGCCGCAGGACTCGAGCGCTATGCCAATTCCTATTTACTCAAGCACACCACGCTGGCCTTTGCCGCACTGGGCAACAGCGCGGGCATGGCGGGCGCCTACCGCCTGCTCGAGCAGCAGTTAAGGCCACACAACTGAAAGAAGGGACACGAGCCGAATGAAAATCCGGTTCATGTCCCTTTTCCTTTCTCCACGCACGTTCAGGTTCTATTTGACTTTACTTTTGAAATAGAGTATAAATAAATTATGTAGAATACACAAATTTGACATGGTTTGGAGGCGCAGTAGTTGAGCAGATTATCCATCGAAGTTCCCGGTCGGGCGCAGACCGTCGTCGAGGAACTGTACCGCGACGTGGAACGCCGCATCAGCGCCAGTCCTCCGGGGATATGCCCGGTCGATATTTCCCTTTCCTTCCTGCACCTTTGTCATGCACAGACCTGTGGCAAATGCGTACCCTGCCGCATCGGTCTGGGACAGCTGACCACGCTGCTTGAGAGCGTGCTTGATTCCACCGCGACACTCGGCACGATTGATTTGATTGAAAAAACCGCGCGCGTCATTCTGGACACGGCCGACTGTGCAATCGGCTACGAAGCGGCGCGTATGGTGCTGATGGGCGTGCAGGGATTCCGTGACGACTATGTTTCCCACGTTGAGCGCGGCCGCTGCCTATTTGGCCTTGATCAGCCCGTGCCCTGCGTTGCACTTTGCCCCGCCGGCGTTGATATTCCGGGTTACATCGCCCTCGTTCGCGCCGGACGGTGCGATGACGCGGTGCGCCTCATCCGCAAAGACAATCCCTTCCCTGCTGTGTGCGGCTATGTGTGCGAGCATCCGTGCGAAGCGCGCTGCCGCCGCCGCATGGTGGACGATGCGGTCAACATCTGCGGCATCAAGCGCTATGCCTGCGACCATGCCTCCAAGGATGCCGCGCCGCCCCCCTGCGCACCGCCGACCGGTAAGCGCGTCGCCATTGTCGGCGGCGGCCCCGGCGGTCTGTCTGCCGCCTACTTCCTCGCGTTGATGGGACACGAAATCGAGGTCTACGATCAGCGTCCCCAGCTTGGCGGCATGCTGCGCTACGGCATCCCCGATTACCGCCTGCCCCGCGAGCGGCTTGATGCGGACATTGATTTTATTCTGTCCACCGGCATCAAGGTACAGACCGGTGTTTCCATCGGCCGCGACATCCCCTTCTCCGAAATTGAGGAGCAATACGATGCGGTTTACCTTGCCATCGGTGCACATAACGACCGCAAGCTCGGCATCGAAGGCGAAGACAGTGCGGGCGTTTACTCCGCTGTGCAGATTCTCCGCGACATCGGCGAGGGCAACGCCCCGGATTTGACGGGCAAGCGCGTTTGCGTCATCGGTGGCGGCAACGTATCAATGGACGCAACCCGCTCGGCCGTTCGTTTGGGCGCGGAATCTGTCACCTGTGTGTATCGGCGGCGCATGGCCGATATGACCGCGCTGGCAGAAGAGATTGAAGAGGCCGCAGGCGAGGGTGCGCAGCTGCTCTTCCTCCAAGCACCTGTGCGCGTCGAAGCCGACGCATCCGGTCAGGTTGCCGCACTATGGACGCGGCCGCAGATGATTGGCCCCTACGGCACGGACGGACGGCCCAAGCCGCGTTCTGCCGATGCGCCGGAATTCCGCATCCCGTGCGATGTCGTCATTGTTGCAATCGGTCAGGAGATCGACGCGCAGCCCTTTGAGCAGGTTGCACCCGTCGTGCGCGGCAAGATTCAGGCCGCGGCAGACGCGTTCGTCCCCAACACGCCGCATGTATTCGCGGGCGGCGACGCGGTCACCGGACCTGCCACCGTCATCCGTGCCGTTGCCGCCGGCAAGGTCGCCGCTGCTAATATCGACGCGCATCTCGGCTATCACCATATCATCACGACCGACGTTGACATTCCCCCCGCTCATCTGACCAACACGCCCGCCTGCGGCCGTGTCGAGCTGAAAACGCGCCCGCTTGCCGAGTGCAAGGGCAATTTTGAGCCGGTCAAATGCGGTATGACCGAGGAGGAAGCGCAGCAGGAGACCTCGCGCTGCCTGCGCTGCGATCACTTCGGCTACGGAATCTTTAAGGGAGGACGGACGAGCACATGGTAAAGCTGACAATTAATGATACGCCGGTATCGGTGCGCTCCGGCACCACCATTCTGGAGGCCGCCGCTTCGGTCGGCATTGAAATCCCGAATCTGTGTTACTTAAAGGATGTAAACGAAATCAGCGCCTGTCGCGTCTGCTGTGTCGAGATTGAGGGCGAGGGCAAGCTTGTCCCCTCGTGCAACAACGTGGTGCGCGACGGTATGGTGATTCACACCAACTCGCCCCGCGTGCGTGAAGCACGCCGCACCAACGTGGAGCTGCTGCTTTCCCAGCACGACGTTTCCTGCGCGGCCTGCGTGCGCTCCGGCACCTGCCAGCTGCAAAAGGTCGCAACCGATTTGGGCGTTTTGAAGGTACCCTATCCCCTGCATCTGGTGCAGGGCAAAAAGGCCTACTGGACGCACACCTTCCCCCTGTACCGCGATGCGAACAAGTGTATCAAGTGCATGCGCTGCGTGCAGATTTGCGACAAGGTGCAGTCACTTTCCATCTGGGATGTGAGCGGTTCGGGCTCGCGCACGACGATTGATGTATCGGGCAACCGTTTCATCAAGGAGTCCGACTGCGCACTCTGCGGTCAGTGCATCACCCATTGCCCCACCGGTGCGCTGAGTGAGCGGGACGACACCGCGCAGGCGTTTTCCGCTCTGGCACATCCGGACAAGGTGACCGTCATCCAAATCGCTCCCGCTGTCCGTGCCGCTTGGGCCGAAACGCTCGGCATGGACACAGGCAAGGCAACCGCCGGACAAATGGTGTCCGCACTGCGCAAAATGGGCGCGGATTACGTGTTCGACACTACTTTCTCTGCCGATTTAACCATCATGGAGGAGGGCAACGAGCTGCTGCACCGCCTGCGTGCGGGCGATTTGGCTGAAAAGCCGATGTTCACCTCCTGCTGCCCGGGCTGGATACGCTTCCTAAAATCGCAGTACCCCGAATGGACGAAACGCCTGTCCACCGCAAAATCGCCGCAGCAGATGTTCGGCGCGGTGGCAAAAACCTGGTTGGCTGACCGGATCGGCGTGCCGCCCGAAAAGATTTTTAGCGTTTCGATTATGCCGTGCGTAGCCAAAAAGGCGGAATGTGAGCTGCCGGGCATGCAATCGACGGCAGCCGGACCCGATGTCGATTTGGTACTGACGACGCGCGAACTGGTACGCATGGTGCGCGCCGAAAACCTTGATGTACATACGCTGCCCGAAGCCGCGTTCGATACCCCGCTTGACGCAGGCTCGGGCGCAGGCGTGATTTTCGGCGCGACCGGTGGCGTGATGGAAGCCGCGCTGCGCTCGGCGTATTATCTGACCACCGGCTCCAACCCGCCCGCCTACGCCTTCCATGTCGTGCGCGGCTACGACGCAGGCCGTCACGGCTGGCGCGAGGCCACCTTTGAACTGGCCGGCATCCCGATTCGCTGCGCGGTCGTCAATGGTCTGGGCAACGCGCGGCGGCTGCTGCAGGCGCTCGAGCGGGGCGATGTAAAATATGAATTTGTTGAGGTCATGGCGTGCCCGGGCGGCTGTGCGGGCGGCGGCGGACAGCCGGTTGACGGCTCTGACCGCGAGCTTGCTACCCTGCGCGGTGATGTGCTCCACAATCTGGATGCCGCCGCCGAAATGCGCTTTTCGCACGAGAATCCGGTCGTTCTTGAGCTGTATCAGGAATTTCTGGGCGAACCCTGCTCGGAAAAAGCAGAGCAATTGCTGCATACCGACCATTTTGCATGGAACATGCCCAACTAAAACAAGCACCGCCATCCGTTTGGGATGGCGGTGCTTGTTTTTATCCACAGGTCAGTCGTGTGGTTGTTGATAAAAATTGCCCGCGACCTGATCGGTCTTCAAGACGTTGATGAAGGCCTTCGGATCAATTTCGCGCACCTGATGCGTAACCAACTTGACCTGATCGCCCGCGATGACCGAATATATCATATCGCGCGGCGCACCGTTGTACAAACCGGTGCCCTTGAACAGCGTCGCTCCGTGATGCGTGGAATCCTTAATATGGTCATAAACCTCTTCCGCGCGATCCGAAATGATAAACAGCGTCGTTCGTTTAAATCGCGGGTTAATGCGATGCACAATCTGGGTCGATGCAAACTGAAAAATGATAGAATACAACGCCTTATCCCAACCAAACAACACGCCTGCCACAACCAGCATAACGGCGTTGCCGAGCAGTACATAGTTCCATGCGTCAATGCTCAGCCGCTCGGACAGGGCGACCGCAATGAAATCCGTTCCGCCGCTCGTAGCGCCGCCGATGAGGCACAGGCTGATTGCAAAGCCGTTGATGAGTCCGCCGAAAATACAGACAAGCAGCACATCACTCGTCAGCGGCATCGGCGGAATCAGGTCGGTTAATACGCTGGTCAGCACAATCATCAGACAGGAGTATACGGTAAACCGCTTGCCAATTAACCGGTAGCTCAGAACCGCCGGCACCGCGTTCAGCAGGAAATTAATCAGGGTAAACGGCAGCGTTACCCCTGCAAATTGCTGTGCACTGCGCTGAATGAGCAGCGTCAGTCCGTTAAAGCCGCCCGGGAACAACCCGCCCGCTTCTACAAAGCTCTTAATGTTAACCGCCATAATCACCGAGGCCAATACGATTAAAAAAAGCCGCTTCAGATGCGCACGCACCGGCATTGGAACGGCCCGCTCCAACTGATGATATGCGCCAATGGATTTTTTCATCGCGCTTCCCCCCTTATATCCGGCAGCTTTCCCTGCGCTTTTTTCTTATTATACCACAGCGCCGCATAAAACTTAACTGAAACCGCGTGCTGCACGTCGCTGATAGCCGATTGTTTCCTCCATTTCACCATATATACGCATTGCACAATATGTAAATCATTTTATAGTATATAATGCACAAGACTCGCCTTGCTTTATAGTATATATTCAACAATTCTATTGTTGACTTTTTATGCGTATCGACTATAATAATAAGTGTCAGGTGAATAGAACACCCGGACGCTACACACAACAATCCGAACGGAGGAATCCATGATGAAACAGAAATTCTCTTACCTCGAGCAGCTCGCCGCATTGTCTTACAGTGTCAACCGCATGAACACCCCGGCCGGCCGCATGGAATTCAATGAATCCCGTTCCCGTGCGTCGCGCGATTCGCGCTGACCTTTTTCCCTTCCCTCCCTATCGGAGACCTCTTTTAATAAAACGCCAACCCTTTTTGACCGGCTTTTTGCAGGCTGACTGCGAAAAGCTGCTTGGCTTTCTTGTCTCTTGCAGTGCGGAACAGTGATCCCTCTCTCACCAATTCCGTGCATGCCCCTGATGCTTTGTCTGGCATCAGGGGCCTTTTTTATGCTTTTGCCGTTCACGCTGTATTTCTGAAACAAACCTTGTTGTTTCTGGTCATTGTTTTTTAGACTTTTTCTCGGTATACTAAAAGCATCAAAACAGTATTTCCTATTTTTTAGCCAGATAACGGAGGAAATTTTTATGAAGCTAACTGTCATTGGCGGCGGCGGCGTCCGCTCCATGTTCCTCGCCAAATCAATCGCCCAGCGTGCGACGGATTTGCATATCACCGAGCTTGTCTTTATGGATACCGATGCGGACAAGCTCCGCATTTACGGAGGCATGGCAAGCCATGTCTCGCATATGCTCAACGCCGATCTGCACTTTCGGCTGACAACCGATGCGGTTGATGCCGTGCGGGATGCCGACTACATCATTACCACCATTCGTGTCGGCGGCGATCACACCCGCGTGCGCGACGAGCGCATCGCACTCGGCCACGGCGTACTCGGTCAGGAAACAACAGGCGCGGCGGGGCTGTCCTTTGCCATGCGCTCGGTGCCTGCACTGGCGGCTTATTGTGAGCTGATTCAAAAGCACGCCAAGCCTTCGGTCAAGGTCTTTAACTTCACCAATCCCGCGGGCGTGGTTTCTCAGGCGCTGCGCGATATGGGATACGACTTTACCTACGGCATCTGCGACGCGCCGAGCGGCATGCTGCACCAGTTCGCGGATTTATACGGAGAATCGGCTGACCACATCGTGGGCGAATGCTATGGTCTGAATCACCTGTCCTTCTTCCGCAGCATTTTGCTAAACGGCCGTGAAATCATGCCGGAGTTGATTGAGCGCGACGATGCATACGCCGAAACCGATATGCGCTTTTTCGAAAAGGGCCTGCTGCAGCACATGGGCTGTGTGCTCAATGAATATCTGTATTATTTCTTCTACCGTGAGCAGTCGGTCGAAAACATCCTCAAGGCCGGTGTGACGCGCGGCGAGGTCATTGAAGACATCAACCGTCAGATGACGGAAGAACTCTCCCACATGGATATCGAAAACGACTTTGCAAGCTGCCTCGCCTGCTACGAGAAGTGGTACGGCCGGCGCGAGGATGCCTATATGGCAAACGAAACCGGCATCAAGCGCAACAAACCATGGAGCTTTGATGTCTTTGCACCCGACGCGGGCGGCTACGCAGGCGTTGCGCTCAAATTCATTGAGCTGGTCGAGTCGGGCACAACGGGCAGCATGATTCTGTGTGCGCCCAACAACGGTGCGATTCCGACCCTTGAGGACGACGACATCATCGAAATCACCTGCGATATTTCGCGCGAGGGCGCTGTGCCGCACAAGGTCGAGCATCCCGACCCCCGCGCACTGGAGCTCATCCGCCGCGTCAAGGCCTACGAGCGTCTGGCGGCCAAGGCTATCGTAAACCGTGACAAAGCGGCGGCGGTCGACTGCCTGCTGCTGCACCCGCTCGTCAATTCTTATTCACTCGCCACCCGCTTGGTTGACGAATATCTGGAACTCAACGCCCCGTATATCACGGGATGGCAGTAAGGAGGCGCTTATGTGCTTTGTAGCCGGTACAAGCAACACCAATATTGATCTGATTTATCAAGGCCTCCCCCGTGTCCCGAATGAGGGAGAGGAGCTTTATGCCAAAGACTTTTCCGTGCAGCTTGGCGGCGGCGTTCCCGCGACACTGATTAATCTCGGCCGTTTGGGCGTGCCCACCCGCATCCAAACGACACTCGGCAGCGATATGTTTTCCGATTTTGCGCGCAAGATGTTTCAGGAAAACGGCGTTGCACCCCTGAACCTCTATGAGGGCAACGGCATTCCTGTCAATGTGACAACCGCCATGCTCACACCGGGCGACCGCACCTTCTGTTCGTATAGCGATAACCCAACCGTGACCGATGAAATGCGGGACAAGGTTTACCAGGCATCCACCGGCGCACGCGTGGCGCTGATGCAGTTTGGGTATCTGGATGTATATCAAAAGCTGCATGATGAGGGCACAACCCTTGTGTTTGACACCGGTTGGGATGATGAGATGTCGCTTTCCTCCTACCATGAATACCTGACGCTTGCCGATTACTATACCCCGAATCAAAAGGAGGCGCTTAAAATCACAGGCGAAGCCACACCGGAGGACGCTGCCCGCGTCCTTGGCCGATATTTTGAACGCGTTATTGTCAAGCTGGACAAGGATGGCTGCCTGATTTCCGAACATGGTTCGCCGCGTATTGTTCCGCAGATTCCCTGCTATACACACCGGGATTCCATCGGTGCAGGCGATGCATTTCTGGCTGGACTGATTTACGGCATCTATCACGGTGCGGACTTTGCCCGGAGCGTGCTTTACGGCAATATCACAGGCGGCAAATGCGTAACCGGTGTGGGTTGTCTGTCCGCCAGCTGCACCGAGGACGAACTGCTGCAAACCGCACAGACCTACCTGCATTTTATCGAGGAGTGATCCGAATGACCATTCGTGAATTTGCTAAGCTGTGCGGCGTGTCACCGGCAACCGCCTCCCGCTTTTTCAGCGGACAGGGTGCACTCAGCCCCGAGGTACGCCGCCGCATCGCCGATATGGCCAAGAAAACGGGCTACGCGCCGCCCGAAAACTATCGTGGCCGCCGAAAAACCGGCACGACCATTGCCGTGATCATCCCCGACCTGCATCACGCCTTTTTCCTTGATGCCGCAACGTATCTGCGCACGCATGCCGAGGCGCACGGCAAGCAGCTTACCTTGCTGGTCGCCGATCATTACAGTCCGCAGGCTGTTATGCAGGCGCTGTCCTCCCTCAATCCGATGGGGGTTATCCTGCTCAACGAGAGCCCGGACGACCGCGTCGCGGAGGCCATTGCCGCGCGCAACGTGCCTGTCATCGTGTGTGGCGGACTGACCATGGGGCGGCACTTTTCCTCCGTCCACATTGACGATATGATGGCCGCTTATGACGGCATGAACTACCTCATTTCTCTCGGACATGAGCGCATCGGCCTGCTTGCCGACAACAGCCGCGCGATTTCCTGCGGCTTTCAGCGCATCATCGGCTGCCGCAAGGCGATGGAGGACGCCCGTCTTTCCCTGCCCGAACAGAACGTGCTGCGCGTCGGCACCACTTTTCAGGCTGGTTATGACGGCATTGCACAGCTATTGGAGCAAGTGCCCGCGCTCACCGCGGTCTTTGCCTTTTCCGACGATGTCGCCCTCGGTGTCATGCTGCGCCTTCAGGATATGGGCAAGCGTGTGCCGGAGGACATTTCCGTCCTCGGTTACGACGGGACCTCGATTGCCCGCCTGGCACGGCCCGCGCTGAGCACCATTCAGCAGCCGCTTGATGCCATCGCACAACAGTGCATTGAACGCCTGCTGGGTATGCAGGGAGCAGACGACATCACCGCAGTCACACTTGGCTACCATTTGGAGCTGCGCGACAGCTGCTGCAGAGTAAAATAAAACCGAAAGAGGCACGCCAAACGGCGTGCCTCTTCTCTTGCTCATATCCGTGCGGGTACTGTCATGGCGACAGGGTCCAATGCACGCTGCAGCATCTGCTCGTCAATCACACCCTCGCGCAGCGCAAGTTCGGCAACGGGTATACCCGTATGCAGTGCCTGCTTTGCCAAATCGGCCGCCCGCTGATAGCCGATATAGGGACAGAGCGCAGTCACCGTTCCTACGCTGTGCTCCAGCAGCTCCCGACAGCGGTCGCGGTTGGCGGTGATGCCGGTCACACAGTTGTCAACAAAGGTGCGCACCGCGCCCTCAAGTGTCTCAATCGACTCAAACAGATTGTAGAAGATAATCGGCTCAAAGGCGTTGAGCTCCAGCTGTCCCGCCTCTGCGGCCATGGTAATCGTCTGGTCGTGCCCGATGATGTGAAACGCGACCTGGGTAACCACCTCGGGGATGACCGGATTTACCTTACCCGGCATAATGGACGATCCATTCTGCATGGCGGGCAGATTGATTTCATGCACACCCGTGCGTGGGCCGGAGGACAACAGGCGCAGATCACTCGCCATTTTGGACAGATTGACCGCGCAGGTTTTGAGCACGCCGGAGACCATCACGAAGCCATCCGCATTCTGTGTCGCGTCAATCAGGTCGTCGGCCTGCCGCACACTGGTGCGCGCGGTGCGCGACAGGTTTTCCGCTATGTGGGACAGATAGGACGGCCGTACATTGATCGCCGTGCCGATTGCCGTGCCGCCGAGGTTGATTACGCGCATCTCCTCCTGCACACGGGTCAACCGCGCAATATCGCGGGAAACTGCCGCCGCCCACGCCGCAAAGGACTGTCCCAGCCGCATCGGTACTGCATCCTGCAGCTGCGTTCGCCCCATCTTGATGACATCTTCGAATTCTCTCGCCTTATCGCACAGCGCTTGCTCCAGCCGCGTTAGCTGACCGAGCGCACGCGGCAGCAGCTCGAGCACCGTCAGCTTGCCCGCGGTCGGATACACATCGTTGGTCGATTGCGCCATATTGACGTGGTCGTTCGGATGAACGAGCGCATAGTCGCCCCTCCTCCCGCCTAGCAGCTCAATCGCACGGTTGGCAATGACCTCATTGGCATTCATATTCGCTGAAGTGCCTGCCCCACCCTGCACCGGGTCAACGAGAAACTGGTCGTGCCACTGCCCATCGATGATTTCGTCGCACGCGCGGCAAATCGCTGCGCCGCGCTGTCGGTCAAGTGCGCCCACCTCAAGATTGGTCACGGCGGCCGCCTTTTTGATTGTGGCCAGACTCATGATAAAGGCCGGGTGCAGCGTTCTCCCGGTAATCGGAAAGTTCCGGTACGCGCGCAGCGTCTGTACGCCGTAATACGCTTCGTCCGGAAGCTGCAAACTGCCGATGGAATCCTCTTCTGTTCTCATTGGTTTCTCCTTTCGGGCAACGGGTGTCAAACCTTCAACCTTTGGCAGTATAGCACATAGCCCATCAAACTGAAATATTGATTGTGAAAAAACAGGATAACCCATGTATATTCGTATTTTTACAAAATAAAATGATGTTTTACCCCATCCAAACAAACCGATGAAAGCTTTGATCTGCGCCTGTCCCTTTGCTGTTGATGCTTGCTGTAAAATGTAAAGAGGCAGCGCGCATGCTCAGCAGTTTTTGTACTTTTCTGAGCATGCTCAGGTCAAATCGAGTTTATTTTAGCATTTTCTATCTACTTTCTGCACAAAACGCACTTCCGATTCTATCCGAAATTTAGAAAATATCGCACACGGTTGAACCAAGCTTTTCCGCGTGCTATAATCGCGGTATAGATAAGAGGACTCGCCACCGGACGGAGTGCGCGCGGTTTCGCGCGCCGAAAACAGCACAACTAGGAGGTGCGTATTTTATGAAAAAACGGAGTTCCCGCGTTCTGTCTTTATGCCTTGCATTCTTGCTGGGCGTCATCACCCCGATCGCCATTGCTGCCGGCGTTATGGCCAACCCCGGTACGACCAAAATTCTGATGAACGGCAAGCAGGCCTCGATTGCAGGCTATGAAATTGCGGATAACAACTATTTCAAGCTGCGCGACCTCTGTGAGATGCTCGACGTTGGCGTGACCTATGACGCCAAAACCGATACGGCCACCATCGATCCCAGCCAGTCCTATAAACTCAACAGCACAACGCTCATGCGCGGCAACTGGGCACTCGAGACCCGCGCCGCCATGCAGGCCGTGATTGACGCCAACGCCAACAAGGGCAAGTACGTCGTCTTTGACTTTGACAACACCACCGTCATTAACGACGTGGAAGAAGCTCTGCTGATTTATCAAATTGAAAACCTTGTGTTTAAGATTCAGCCGAATGCACTTTACGGCGTGCTCAAGACGCAGATTCCGGATATGAATAAGGTTGTCGGCAAGAATGACGCAAAGCGCGATGTCACCTGCGAGCAACTGGCGCAGGATATCACGGCCGACTACAAGGTGCTTTACAACAGCTACAGCGGCTTTGGTGCGGGCGGCACCAAGGATTTGACCGCCATCCATGCGACCAAGGAGTATCAGGACTTCTCGGCCAAGCTGCGCTATATGTACTCCGCGGTCGGCGATACGTTTGACGCGTCCGTCTCCTATCCTTGGGTCACATACCTGTTTACCGGCATGACCTCGGATGAAGTCTACGCGCTCGCCGGCAAATCCCACCGCTACTGGTCGGACTACGGCACGTTCACCGAAAAAAGCTGGACCTCTCCCGATCAGGGTAAGGCAGGTAAGATTACGGCCAGCTATCTGACCGGCATCACCTTCACCGAAGAAGTAAAGGATTTATACCAAACGCTGATGGCGAATAACATTGACGTTTACGTTGTCTCCGCTTCGTTTATTGATGTCATTCGTGCAGCGGCGTGCGACCCGTATTTCGGGCTGAACGTACCCAAGAATCAAGTCTTCGCGATGGAGCTGAAAAAGGACGTAAACGGCCGTTATATCGCTGATTATAACTATGACTTCGGCGGTACAGGCAAATATGCGCAGACGCAGGCCGCAGGCAAGTCCACCGTTATCGAAAACTTCATTCAGCCCAAGTATAACGGCGACGGCCCGCTCATGGTATTCGGCGACAGCGCAGGCGACTACAACATGATGACTGACTTCGACGACACCGTGCTCGGCGTTATCTTCAACCGCTACCGCAAGACGAGCGATCCGATTTGGAAGTGCTCGGTGGAAGCCTCCAAGACGATTGGTCAGGCTAATCCGCGCTACGTGCTGCAGGGACGCGACAATAACATCGGTCAGCTGATTCCGACACAGTATTCCCGCATGCTCGGCTCAGACGATCTGGTGCTGGTGCGCGCTGCCTAACGATTGATCGTATCATTTCAAAGGCCGGCTGCCCGAATGGGCAGCCGGCCTTTTCTCATTGCTTCAGAAGGATAAAAAACGGAAAGCGGGTGACTCCCTGCTTTCCGTTTGCATTATCGATATTGCTCCGCCCAGACAGCCGCCTGTTCGGCAAGGGATTGGGGCACGTCCAGCACTCGCTGGTTTGCACTGCCGCGAAAACGCAGTTCGATGTTACGTTCCACTTCCAGATACGGGCCGTCAACGAGCAAATCCAGCTGTCCCAGCAGCTTGATCACATAGGGATCAGGCAGCTCCAGCAACTGCTCAAAGGTGTAGCCGGTATAGGCCATCAAGTGACGGCCGGTCTTTTTCAGCTCCACTGCAAGTTGATACAGCGGTTCCGGCTGACAAAATGGCTCGCCGCCGGAAAAGGTAACGCCCTTTACGAATTTGTTTTTGATGATGTCCGCCAGCAATGTGGCTACGCCAATCATCGTACCGCCGCTAAAGTCATGCGTCTGCGGATTGTGGCAGCCCGGACAATGATGCGGGCACCCCTGTGTAAACAGTGTGTAGCGAAATCCCGGGCCGTCGACGATAGACTCGGCGACCGTGCCCGAAACGCGTATTTCGCCTTCCATTATGCGGTGTGCTGCTCGCTGGCCGAGCAGCAGGACGACAGGCCATGCTTGACACGGTCGGACACCTCAGCGCGCTTGGCATTATTAAAACGGTCGAGTGTGCCAACCAGATAGCCGGTGATACGACGGATACGCTCAAAGCCAACGCCCTCGCCAATCAGCATTTCATTCATTTCCTTGTTTTCCATGATGCTTCTCCCTCTCCTTATTCCTTCACGATTTTTAATGTATTGGGTCGACGATCCGCTTCTTCCGCGGCAGCGCCGTTGTAACCGATGGTGGTGCTGTTCAGGTTCTTGTACAGTCCCATCTTCTTGAGCTTGCTCAGCGGCACACCCTCGCCTTCCTTACGGCCGCAGCGCGGGCAGGTCTCGCCTATGATGCCGGTATAACCGCACACCGGATCGCGATCGACCGGATGGTTGATGGAACCGTAGCCAATGCCGATTTCCTTCATGTACCGTACGACAGCCTCAAAGGCTTCAAGATTCTGCGTCGGGTCGCCGTCCAGCTCAATATAGCTGATATGTCCGCCGTTGGTCAACTCATGGTAGGGTGCTTCACGGCCGAGCTTCTCAAACGCCGAAATCGGGAAGTATACCGGGATATGGAATGAGTTGGTGTAATAATCCCGATCGGTCACGCCCTCGATGACACCGTACTTCTCGCGGTCAATCTTGACAAAGCGGCCGGACAATCCCTCTGCCGGGGTTGCAATGACGGAAAAATTCAGCTTATATTTCTTGGCGGCTTCATCCATGCGCGCACGCATGTGGCCGATGATTTCCAAACCGAGGTTCTGCGCTTCATCGCTCTCGCCGTGGTGCTTGCCGATGAGCGCCTTTAGGCACTCGGCAAGGCCGATAAAACCAACGGTTAGCGTACCGTGGCCGAGGACGTCCTCCAAGGTATCATCCGGACCCAGCTTGTCCGAATCCATCCAGATGCCCTCTCCCATCAGGAAGGGGTAGTTGCGCACTCGTTTGCTGCACTGGATGCGATACCGCGCAAGCAGCTGATCAATGACGAGATCAATCTTGCGATCCAAATCCTCGAAGAACCAGTCTACATCGCCATGCGATCGAATGCCGATGCGCGGCAGGTTAATCGACGTAAAGGACAAATTGCCGCGGCCGTTGACAATTTCGCGCGTGGGATCATATACATTGCCAATAACGCGGGTGCGGCAGCCCATGTACGCGCATTCCGTCTCCGGATGGCCTTCTTTATAATATTTCAGGTTAAACGGCGCATCGAGGAACGAAAAGTTCGGGAACAGGCGCTTTGCCGACACGCGGCAAGCCAGCTTGAACAAATCATAGTTGGGGTCTCCCTCGTTGAAGTTCACGCCTTCCTTGACCTTAAAAATATGAATCGGGAAAATCGACGTTTCCCCATTTCCAAGACCTGCCTCGGTCGCAAGCAGCAGACACTCAACAACGAGCCGTCCCTCCGGCGATACGTCGGTACCATAGTTGAGCGACGAGAACGGAATCTGTGCGCCCGCACGGGAATGCATGGTGTTCAGGTTATGTACCAATGCCTCCATCGCCTGATAGGTGGTGCGGCGGGTCTCCTTTATCGCATGGCGGCGGCAGAACGCCGTGATTTTGCGGGCGGTTGCGTCGTCAAAGCTCTCTTGCAGCTTTTCGGTCAGCTTGTCCTCAAAGCCGTTGGTGCCGATCAGAATCGGCTGCAGGCCCGAAGTGGCCTCGACCTCATCAAAGATTTCGCGGGACTCGAGATCCTCGTCTTCCACATCCCGATAAATCTCCAGTGCGCGCTCCAAGTTGCGCAGGAAGCACTTGCGATACGTCTTCTTTACGCCCGGCGCCATGCAGTAATCAAAGTTTGGCACCGACTGACCGCCGTGCTGATCGTTCTGGTTGGACTGAATCGCAATGCAGGCCAACGCAGAGTACGAACGGATGTCGTTCGGCTCACGCAAGAAGCCGTGTCCGGTCGAAAAACCGCCGTCGAACAAGCTGAGCAAATCAATCTGGCAACAGGTCGTCGTCAGCGTCAAAAAGTCAAGGTCATGAATATGGATGTCGCCCTCGCGGTGCGCCTTGGCGTGCGCGGGGTCGAGAATAAACATTTCATAAAACTGCTTTGCGCCTTCCGAACCGTACTTGAGCATCGTACCCATCGCCGTGTCGCCGTCGATGTTGGCATTTTCACGCTTGACGTCGTTCTCAAGGGAAGACTGGAAGGTTAAATCCTCGTAGACCTTCATCAGCCTGGTGTTCATTTCGCGCACACGGGTACGCTCGTTTCGGTAGAGAATGTATTTCTTTGCGGTACGTGCATGACCATTCTTAATCAACACGTTCTCTACTGTATCTTGTACCTGCTCAACGGTCGGTGTACCGTCCTTCAGCTCGGTTTCCAACGCCTGTTCAACCAATTTCGCGAGTTCTGCGGCCATCTCATAGTCCTGTCCGCCCGAAGCCTGCGCCGCGCCGAAAATCGCGCCTGCGATCTTATCAAGTTCAAAGGGCGCCTTACGGCCGTCCCGTTTGATAATCTGCTGTACCATCGTCCGTTGCCTTCCTTTATCTAAATTTCACTCATATGCTGCCAGAGGGTTAAAAACTAAATTTCGTATGTATTTTGTGTAATTCGCACAACATGTTGTGCCTGTATTAATTATTTTACCGCGCACACTGGTACATGTCAAGGCCGAAAAATCAATTTGGGGGTTTTGCTTGAAAACCAAATACAATCTTGTCACATCAGCCAAAATTCGTCTATTTTTACCTGTGGACTACTGACGGATAAAGCTGTGGAAAACTTTTCGGTGTGGATAAAGCTGTGCAAATGGTGTGGATTCACTCCCAATTTCTGCGGATGAGAATTGCAGGGAACAGCAAAAATCCTACCACTAGATATTGTGGTGTGGTTTCCGGTTTCTCCGCTTACAAGGTTGACTCTCGGTTCGTTTGAACGCGTTGCTGATCCCATGCGGTTCATTTCGGGCGGTGGCGTGGACACGCAGAGCATGCTGCCGAACGGCACGCCCGAAGAGGTTGCGGCACAGGTGACCGAACGTCTGCCCATCCTGTCCGAGGGCGGCGGCTACGTGTTCAACACCATTCACAACATCGTTGGCGACACCCGCGCAGAGAACATCTGGGCCGCCTTCGAAGCGGTACACAAGTACAATCAGAAGCACTTCGGATAAGAGAAAGAGCGTCCCGCTGGTTGGCGGGGCGCTCTTTTACCCTCTACTTTTCAGTCTGCAGGTTAGTCACCTGCAAACAAATACAAAAAAGCCGATTCTTACGAATCGGCTTTCGTTGATGTGCGCGCTGAGTTATCTTCCCGGGCCGTCACCAGCCAAGTATTGTCACCGTAAATGAGCTTAACTACTGTGTTCGGAATGGGAACAGGTGTACCCTCATCACCATTAACACGCACTTTTGAAGATTTGCACCTTCAAAACTGAACAACAACTACTTGCAAGCTTCAAGTAAGAGATTACCCTTTATAATAAAGGTCAAGCCCTCGGCCTATTAGTATCAGTCCGCTGCACGCATTACTGCGCTTCCACTCCTGACCTATCAA
>NZ_CATNVC010000020.1 GCF_951230135.1 Butyricicoccus sp. Marseille-Q5471
CGGTCACCATTCCTGAGACGCTCGACGGCGTGCGCGCCGCGCTGTGCATGCAGGACACCATGGAGGAAGCCACCAAGAAGACCAACGACTATCTGGGGATGGGCAAATGGAAATAAAAATGAACGCCCTCAAGGGGCTTGATATTGCGGGAAAGAAGATTCTCTTCCGCCCGGACATCAACTCTCCGATTGATCCGGAAACCAAGAAGATTGTCAACGACAATCGGCTGAAAAAGAACGCCGCCACCCTGCAATACATGCTGGATAACGGCGCGGCGGTTGCGCTGATTGCCCATCAGGGCGACACGCAGGACTATCAAAACCTGATTCCGCTGGCTGAGCACGCCGAAAAGCTGAGCATGCTCACAGGGCATAAGGTGTCCTATATTGACGATGTGTGCGGCCCTGCCGCACAGGCCGCCGTGCGCGACCTGCCCGCGGGTGAGTGCGTGATCCTCGGCAACCTGCGTTATCTGGGCGAGGAGCTGTCCACGTTTGGCAACTTCGTAAAGCTCACGCCCGAGCAGGCAAAGCATGTCTGGCACGTGCGCACGCTCGCGCCGCTGTTTGACCTGTATGTCAACGACGCGTTCTCCGCCGCGCACCGCGACGCACCCTCGATGGTTGCGTTCCCGGCGCTGCTGCCCTCCGCCGCCGGCTTCCAGTTCTTCACCGAGTATGAGGCGCTCTCGAACGTGCTTAACGGCGCAGAGCACCCCTCGATGTTCGTGCTGGGCGGCGCGAAGATTTCCGACGCGTTCGGCATGATGGAGCCCGTGCTCAAAAACGGCACGGCGGACAAAATTCTGACCACCGGCGTGACCGGCATTATCATGCACCTTGCGCGCGGTGTGAAATTTGGCGAAAAGCAGATGCAGTTCCTGAAGGATCGCGATATGCTGACCTTCGTCGAGCCCGCGAAAAAATATCTTGAGATGTTCTCGGACAGCTTCGAGCTGCCGCGCGACCTCGCTTTTGAAAAGGACGGCGCACGCCATGAGGTCATGGTGACCGCCGAAATGCCCGACGAGCTGTTCTGCGACGTAGGCGCGCAGACGATTGCGGACTACCGTGCTCTGCTCGCGACCGCCAAGACGATTTTCGCCAACGGCCCTGCGGGCATGTACGAAAATGCGGTGTTTGAAAACGGCACCAAGGGTGTCTGGCAGGCGATTGCGGATTCGGATGCGTACTCGGTCATCGGCGGCGGCGACACGGTCACCTCGGCGACCAAGTTTGTCGGCAAAGAAAAGTTTGGCTATGTCTGCACGGCAGGCGGCGCGATGGTGCGCTTCATGTCCGGCAAAAAACTGCCCCTGATCGCGGCGATGGAGCAATCCTACGAACGCTGCAAGCTATAAATTTCAATTAAAACTACGTTTTAATTGATGGATTCTGCGGCCAGAGATTTGTGCCGCCTAACTTAACCCTCTTCCCATACTTCATGTCTCATTTATATCCGGATAATACCACATCATTGCGGCTTCGGTGTCTTACGAAAAATTTGCATCATCATTTCGTTGCTATTTCTTGCAATCCATCAAGGATTGCTGCAAAATCGCGCGTTATTCTGACGTAAATTTTTTCGAAATCCACTCTCGCCCAATAATGCGGTATTATCCAAGAAAACGCCTGTCGGGGTTCGAAGCCCCGGCAGGCGTTTTCTCATGTTAAAGAAAGAGCTTCGCGAAGCTCGCAAAGACAAAACAGGACGCAAGACCGAGCACTGTCGGAATCACAAGCGCCAATACCGTCCATTTCCAGCTGCCCGTTTCCTTTTTGATGGTCAGCAGCGTGGTCGAGCACGGCCAGTGCATCAGCGAAAACAGCATGGTGCTGATGGCGGTCACCCACGTCCAGCCGTTGGCGACAAACAAATCGTGCATCGCGGCAAGGCTGTCGAGTTCAAGGATGCTGCCCTGCGCCATGTATGCCATGATGATGATAGGCACGACGATTTCGTTTGCGGGCAGACCGAGGATGAAGGCGATCAGAATCACGCCGTCCAGCCCGAGCAGCTTTGCGAAGGGGTCGAGAAATGCCGCGCAGTGGCCGAGCAGGCTCAAATCGCCGACCATGACGTTGGCCATCACCCAAATCAGCAGTCCCGCCGGCGCGGCGACGACAACCGCGCGCCCGAGCACGAATAGCGTGCGGTCAAAAATTGACCGTACAATCACGCGTCCGATTTGCGGCTTGCGGTAGGGCGGCAGCTCCAGCGTGAAGGAGGAGGGCATGCCCTTGAGCAGTGTGGCCGACAGCAGGCGGGTAACGGCGAAGGTCATCAGCACGCCCAGAAGAATGACCAGCGTCAGCAGTCCCGCTGAAAGCAGCGACGACATCGCCCCGCCGGACACGCCGACAAAGAACATGGTCAATATTGCAATCAGCGTTGGAAATGCGCCACCAAACAAAGGGCAAATTCAGTCTTCGCTGTAAACATAAATGTGAAGCGTTTCTCCGTCCCATTCGCATTTTTCAACGAGCAGACGGATAAAATCACGCTTTTCCTGCACGGAAAACAAATTAAAACTCTCGCCAAACGACGCGAGCGCCGTGCCGCGCCGCCGCCAATCCTCGGCTGCTGCGGCGTTTTGTGCGGCCTGCGCACGGCGCTCCTCCTCATGCAGCCGTGCCAAATCGGCTTCGAGCACTTGCATGCGCTCGTTGACCCGCGTGAGCAGGGCATCACTCACGTCGCCGCGCGCCAGAACATCGACCAGATGCTCGGTTTCGTTTTGGCAGGCGGCGATGCGCTGCCGCAAATCGGCGGCGGCATCCGGACTCGTCCGAAGCGCCTGCTGCAGCTGCTTGAGTAGGGGAACGAGAGCGCCGTCCGGGTGCAGATAGGGGCGCAGTCGTTGGGCGACCAAATCGTCCGCCGTTTGACCGTGCAGATTCTGACAGTCACATTTCCGTGTGCCGAACTGCAGCTTGCTTTGGCAGATGTAGTCGAAGGCGTTGTCCGCCCGCTGCCCCGAGCGGGGCTTGGCAAACATGCGCTTGCCGCATCGGCTGCAAATAATCAGGCCGGAGAGCAGCGAGTAGTCGTTATTCGCGTGTGCCGCGGGGCATGCGCGCCGCGCGAGCAGGTGCTGCACACGCACCCAGTCCTTGCCGGACACCAATCCGGCGTGCCGTCCGACGGCGATAATCCACTTTTCGATGCTGTTTCGCGGGGCATGCCCCTTGGTGTAATCGCGCTTATTATAGGAAAGCAGACCGCGTCCCGCGCCGCAGTCGCCCTCATCAAAGCAAACGTCCGCTTTTTTTTCGCGAAAATAGGCGAGCGCGTCCAAATCCGCCGTGCAGTAGACCGGGTTTTGCAGGATTTCCTTGATGCCGAGCAGAGAATAATCGCCGCCCGTGCGGGAGGTGATGCCCTCGACGGCGAGGTGCTGCTGCACGCCGCGCACGCTTTGCAGCGCGAGAAACTGCGCAAACATATTGGAAACAATCTGAATTTCGCGCGGTTCGGGGCGCAGTCTGCACGAGGTTTTGATTTTGCCGTCCAGAATGACCTCCTGCTGTTTTTCCGATATATAGCCGGTCGGCGTTGTGCCGCCGAGCCAGCGTCCGAGCTTTGCGAGCATCAGCATGTTGTCGCGCACGCGCTCGGCAATCGTTTCGCGCTCGAGCTGCGCAAATACGCTCGCAATGTACATCATCGCCTTGCCCATCGGCGTGGTGGTGTCGAATTTCTCGCGGATGCAGACAAAGGCGATGCCGTGGGCGTTGAACCGCTCAATCAGGGCGGCGAAGTCGCCCACATTGCGGCTGATACGGTCGAGCCGGTAGCAGACCACGCAGTCCGGCCTGTGGCGGTCGATATCGCGCAGCATGCTCTGGAACTGCGGCCGCTCCAGATTTTTGCCCGAAAAGCCTTCATCCTCATAAACAACCAGCTCATGCGGTGCGGTATCGGGATAATTTGCCGCAATATAGGCCTTGCAAAGCTCAATTTGGTTTTCAACCGACTCCCCTTTGCCGGTGTAGACCGACTTGCGGCTGTAAATCGCAAACTTCAACGATGCTCACCTTCCTCGGGCCTATTATAGCATAGTGCACTGTGCAAAAAAGCGAGATACCGTCGGCGAAAGGTCGGCGGTATTTTTATCGAGAAAGCAGGGAAAACGAGCATTGTAAAAAATGCAAGTAAAAACTTGTGCAATATGCCGAATGACGTATTTTGAGCAAAAAACAGGCCGTTCACAAGAATGCGAATAACGCATTCAAAAAAGGCCGCGAAAACGCCGAAATCAGCCGCAAATGTCCGCAAGAAAAATATAGAAAGCATTTGGAAAATCCGTATAATTAACAGTACCGATTCAAGTTCAGATTGTCAATGTGACCAAAAAGCGCAGTATTCCGCATCTCTTCCCACGCAGAAACCCAAAGAAAGACCGGCAGATGTGTGCCGTTCCCAATGGTATAGACCGCAAGAAGCGGTTTATGATACACAAACTGAGGAGGATGAAAAATGAAAAAGAGATTACTTGCTTTGATGATGGCAGCAACCATGGCATTTTCCCTGACCGCGTGCACAACCACCGGCAGCGAAGCGACCGGTGACCAGGGCGGCGCAACCGCTTCCGAGGATGCCGGCGGCGCGAAGGATATCAAGGATATCGTAGTCGGCCTGTCCGTTGGTAACACCACGGAGGAACGCTGGAACCGTGAAATTCAAATGTTTGAGGACTATGCCAAGGAAAAAGGCTTTACCCTCAACAAGCAGATTGCAAACAACGATGCAAATAAGCAGGTTTCCCAGTGCGAAAACCTGATCAATCAGGGCGTAGACGTGCTGATTGTCCAGTCGCTCGACGCCGAAGCCGCAAGCCCGATTGTAGAGGCAGCGCATGACGCAGGCATCAAGGTCATCG
Source organism: Butyricicoccus sp. Marseille-Q5471 (assembly GCF_951230135.1). Classification (GTDB taxonomy): domain Bacteria; phylum Bacillota; class Clostridia; order Oscillospirales; family Butyricicoccaceae; genus Agathobaculum. Next base: position 4,883 of record NZ_CATNVC010000020.1, read on the forward strand.
GATATGATCGCTTTATCATGAATGCCGATCTGGATTACTATGTCACTTTTGACTCCTACAAGGTAGGTCAGGTTGAGGCTGAATTTGTTGTAAAATCCGCTCCAAAGGGCAACTACATCTGGCTTAAGGGCGCACCGGAGGACAACAATGCGCATCTGGTAGCCGCAGGCCAGGAGGATGTGCTCAAGTCTTATATTGACAGCGGCGACATCAAGATTGTCCTCGACCAGTGGTGCAAGGGTTGGGATCCCAACGAAGCGCTCAAGCATGCCGAGAACGGCCTGACGCTTGCCAATAACGACGTGCAGGGCATCATCGCCTCCAACGACGGCACCTGCGGCGGCGCGGTGCAGGCACTCGAAGCACAGGGTCTGGCAGGTCAGGTGCCGATTTGCGGACAGGATGCCGATTTGGCGGCCTGCCAGCGCATTGTAGAGGGCACGCAGACGGGCACGGTATACAAGCCTCTGGCGCCGCTCAACCGCGCAGCTTGTGAACTGGCCGTTGCCATTGCAACCGGAGCCGACCCGCAGAGCAGCGTAGATTCTACTCTGGGCACCTGGCAGCAGCTGAACAACAACCAGAAGGATGTTGATTCCTTTACGGTTGACGTGGAAGCGGTAGATAAGGACAATATTTACGATATCATCGTCAAGCGCGATGCATTCCACACCCTAGAAGAAGTCTACGCAAACGTTCCGAAGGATCAGTGGCCGCAGGCATAACTGAGAAACCAATGGTTTGATGCAAAAAAGAGCGGGATGTACGGCTGCGGCCTGCAACGCACACCCCACTCTTTTTGCCCCAAAAATTTGTGCTCCGCATAGGAGCGTCCGAATCCGTATCAATTTGGGGGTGTTGTTATGCCGGATTATATCCTGCAACTGCAAAATATTACGAAAATTTTCCCCGGCGTCAAGGCGCTGAGCGATGTTTCCTTTGGCGTTCAGCGCGGTCACGTGCATGCCCTGGTCGGCGAGAACGGCGCGGGTAAATCCACGCTGATTAAGATTATCAGCGGCGTTTATCCGTTCGGTACTTATGAAGGCAAGGTCCTGTTTGACGGACAGGAGTGTAAATTTCGAAACATACGCGACGTGGAGAAAACCGGTATCGCCTGTATCCATCAGGAGCTGAATCTGGTGCCGGATATGAGCGTCAGCGAGAATATTTTCATCAACAATCAGCCGAATAAGTTCGGCGTCATCGATTTTAACGAGCTGTTTGTCCGCACATCCAAGCTGCTGGGCCGTGTCGGACTGGATACCAACCCGAATGAGCTCATCCGCAACCTCGGCACCGGCAAGCAGCAGCTGGTCGAGATTGCAAAGGCGCTGTCGCGCGACGTCAAGCTCCTGCTGCTCGACGAGCCGACCTCGTCCCTGACCGAGGCCGAGGTGGATATCCTGCTCGAGCTGGTGGATAAGCTGCGGCAGCAGGGCGTTACCTGTATTTACATTTCGCACCGTCTGGACGAAATTATGCGTCTGTGCGACGACATTACCGTGCTGCGCGACGGCCAGACCATCGAAACGCGTGCACGCCGCGACATGGACAAGGATACCATGATTTCGCTCATGGTTGGCCGCGAAATGACCAACTTGTTTCCCCGCGTTCCGCATACTCGGGGTGAGGTGGGCTTTGAAATCAAGAATTTTACCGTGCCGCATCCTGAAATTTCGGGACGAGATTTGCTCAGCAACATCAGTCTGAAGGCATACAAGGGTGAGATTCTGGGCGTCAGCGGCCTGATGGGCGCGGGACGTACCGAGCTGTTCACCGCGGTTTACGGCGCATTCCGCACCAAGGGCACGGGCGAAGTCTATATCGACGGGAAACAGGTCAGCCTGAACAGTCCGATGGACGCGCTGAAGGAAGGCTATTTTCTGGTCACGGAGGATCGCAAGAAGCTGGGTCTCAACCTGATTATGAGTATCAAGGAAAACACGACGCTCGCTTCCCTCGACAAGGTTTCAAAGTACGGCATCCTCAATGAGGACGCGGAGGTCGCCTACACGACTAAGTATGTCGAGGAAATTCACACCAAGACCCCGAGCATCGAGGTGGCGGTCAACACACTGTCGGGCGGCAACCAGCAAAAGGTCGTACTGGCCAAGGCGCTGATGAGCGAGCCAAAGGTGATGATTCTCGACGAGCCGACACGCGGCATCGACGTAGGCGCAAAATATGAAATTTATAAAATTATGAACGAACTGGTGGAAAAAGGCGTGGTTATCATCATGATTTCCTCCGAAATGGAAGAAATTCTGGGTATGAGCGACCGCATCATCACCATCGCGGGCGGCGAGGTCACCGGTGAGTTCGAGATCGCGGAAGCGACGCAGGAGATTCTCATGCGTGCGGCAGTAGGGAGGGGCTAAGCTATGTCAAAGACAGAAGGCGTAAAAAAAGCCGGCGGCAAGAAAATCGACATTCGTACCTTGACGATGGTCATTGTATTGGTCGTGCTGTGGATTGGCTTTACAGCGGCAACCGGCGGTAACTTTATCAGCACCAGAAACCTGTCCAACCTGATTCGTCAGGCGGCATTCACCGGCATTATGGGCGTTGGCATGACGCTTGTCATCGTAACCGGCGGTATCGACCTGTCGGCCGGTATGGTCATGGGCTTCATCGGCTGCATCATGGCGGCCTGTCAGGTGTGGTTCGGCATGTCGACCGCTGCGACCATCGCAATCGGTCTGGTGCTCGGCGCAGTCATCGGTCTGATGGAGGGCGGCCTGATTGCCTACACCGGCATCGCACCGTTCATCGTTACCCTGGGCGCTCAGCTCATTTTCCGCGGCGGTATGCTGGCGGTTACGGGCGGACAGACGGTCGCGCCGTTTCAGGAATCGTACAAGTTCTGGGGCACGGCATACGTCACGCCGATGTGGGGCTGGATTCTGGGCATCATCGCCTGTGCGCTGCTGCTGGTGAGCGAGCTCAACCGCCGCCGTGCCAAGAAAAAGTACAACAGCCTGAGCGAAAGCATGGGCGAAATGCTGGTGCGCTGGGTGCTGTTCTCCGCGCTGATTATTGCGGGCGTGTTCGTTCTCAATTCCTTTAAGGGCATCCCGATTCCGGTGCTGGTGATGGCGATTGTAGTCGTTATCTTTACCTTTATTTCGCAGAAAACCACCTTCGGTCGCGGCGTTTACGCAATCGGCGGCAATATTTCCGCGGCGCGTTATGCCGGCATCAATGTAAAGAAAAACCTGACGCTGGTCTACTGCCTCAACGGTCTGCTGTGCGCGGTGGCGGCTGTCATTTACACGGCGCGCCTCAACGGCGGCACGGCGCAGGCGGCAAACGGCAACTATGAGCTGGATGCCATCGCGGCAGCCGTTATCGGCGGCACCTCAATGACGGGCGGCGTGGGCAAGGTCGCGGGCGCGATTCTCGGCGCGGTTATCATGATGTCAATCGACAACGGTATGTCCATGATGAACCTTGACGCGTACTGGCAGTTCATCGTAAAGGGCCTGATTTTGGTCGCGGCGGTCTGGTTTGACACGCAGACACAGAAGAAGGGCAAGTAAAAACACGCGGAAAGAGGGAGTACCAATGCTGACGCTTGGATTCAACGAAGCCACCTGCAAGGAAAACTCATCGGTCGAGCGGGATTTGGAGCTGTGCGAAAAATACGGGTATGATGCAATTGAATTGCGTCTTGATATGCTCAAGGAGTACCTCAAAACGCATACGATTGGGGATTTACAGCAGTTTTTTGCAAGCAGCCATCTGAAACCCTTTGCGCTCAATTCCATTGAGGACATCAATTTTAACACGCCCGAGCAGTGGGAAAAGCTGCTTGAGCTGTTCCGCTTCGGCTGCGAGGTCGCGCGGGACATCGGCAATCCCTACCTCATCGTCGTGCCCACCATGGGGCCAGACATGGACCGCAAAACCGAAGCCGAGGTGTTTGAGGATTCGGTCAAGGTGCTCGGCGAGCTGGCCGATATTGCGGAGTCCTATGGCGTAAAGCTCTCCTTTGAGCCAATCGGCGACCGTCGCTGGTGCTGCAACTCCGTGCGGCAGGCATGGGAAATCGTGCAGGCGGTGAACCGTGACAGCGTGGGTCTGACCATCGACTGCATCAATTTCTATATGCATGACAAGTGCTCGGATTTGGAATACCTGCGCAAAATTCCGGCGGAAAAGATCTTTGTCTACCACATCAACGACTGCGAGGATTTGCCCCTGCGCGTGCTTGACCACTGTGACCGCATCATGCCGGGCAAGGGTTGTATTCCGATTGCGGATATCTCGCGCGTGCTGCGTGAGGTCGGCTACGATGGCCCTGCCTGTCTTGAGCTGTTCCGCCCCGAATACTGGCGGATGGATGCGGAAGAGATCATTCAAATGGGAGCGGCGTGCTGTGCGCCCTATCTCGGATAAACCATGGTGAAAACAGGAGGAAACAGCAATGAAGAAAGTTAGAATCGGCGTGCTCGGTGCGGGACGCATCGGCAAGCTGCATATTACAAATCTGGTGCAGTCGGTGCCGAACGCCGAGGTCGCCGCAATCGCCGACCCGTTTTTAAACGAGGAAACGGTTGCGTTTGCGGAAAGCCTGGGCATTACCAAATGCTCCAAGGATCCGCAGGACATTTTTTCGGATGACACGATTGACGCGGTGTTCGTCTGCACCTCAACCGATGCGCATGCGGAAATGATCATGCGCGCGGCGGCAGTGGGCAAGCATGTGTTCTGTGAAAAGCCGATCCACACCGATTTGGCCAAAATCCGGGGCGCAATCGCGGCGGTTGAGCAGGCGGGCGTCAAGCTGCAGGTCGGCTTTGTGCGCCGCTTTGACCACAACCACAAAAAAGTGCACGACGTGGTCGCATCGGGTCGGTTGGGCAAGCCGCACATCATCAAGGTATGCTCGCGCGACCCCGATCATCAGCCGATGTCCTATATTGCCACCTCGGGCGGTATCTTTATGGATATGACCATCCACGATTTTGATATGGTGCGCTACCTGTCGGGCAGCGAGGTCGTCGAGGTCTGCGCGTTCGGCGCAGCGCTTTCGGGCGCGGGCTATGAGCAGTATGACGATGCGGACACCGCGGTTATCATGCTCCGGTTTGAAAACGGCGCAATCGGCGTGATTGACAACAGCCGCGCTTCGCATTACGGCTACGACCAGCGCACCGAGGTACACTGCGACAAGGGCTGCGTGCAGGTCTCCAACGATTTGGACGATCAGGCGATGATTTCCTCCGCCGAGGGTGTAGAGGTTGCAAAACCGACCTGGTTCTTCCTGGAACGCTATAATAACGCGTTCATTCAGGAGACAAAGGACTTCGTGGACGCCATTCAAAACGATACCGACACGCTGGTCGGTGCAAAGGACGGCCTGATGCCGGTTGCAATCGCCATGGCCGCGGCAAAATCCTACCGCGAGGGCCGCACCGTCCGTCTGGACGAAGTGCTGGGCTAAGAAAATATTGTTCGGATACCGCACAGGTAACAGCTGTATGGTATCTTCTGCATGCGGGGTGCTGCGGAATCTGGAAAACCCGTTTTTGCATAAAAAAACAGGGCGAACGGTTTTTCCGTTCGCCCTGTTTTGCGTTACGAAATATCAGCGGGGGAAATCGAAGGCAGATTGCTCAGATTGTTGTTTTCCGTGCCGTCGGGAATCGATTTGAGATATTCGGTATCGCCCCGATGCGCGATGCCGACGCCCGCAATCCCGCCCTGCCGCGCAAGCTCCACAGCCTGCGCTTTTTCAAGCACCGTGTTGTCCGAAAGCTGATAACCCGTCACCTTGCCGCTCGTCTTTACCAGTGCCGTGATGCTGCGGGCGCTGGGTGCGGCATCCGGGATTTGATCGAGCGTGTTCTGCGCCAGTGCGCTTTGCAGCGAATCGTGTTCCAAACAAAATTCCTCCTTTTCGGTTTCGGGCAGCACCGCGCAATTGCCTCTTCGGTGCTGTCTTTGCTTATTTTGCGCAGTTCGACTCGTTTCATCATCTTAAAATCTGGTAAGCAAGGAGAAGTAGATTTTTCAAAGTACTATAATTTTCCTAAATTACGGCGGGTGTCGCCGTGATAAAGGTTGAATGTTGTCGAGCGATTCGCTATACTGTAATTAATTCCAATGCTAAAACGTTTACGCGCAGAGCGGCGTCTATCATAGATCAATACAGGAGCGATTTTATGCCATCCGATAAAACCATTCTCATTGTTGAGGATAACAGTGTCAACAGACAGATTTTGTGCAATATTTTGCGCGAGGAATACCAAATCCTTGAGGCGGAAAACGGTCAGCAGGCGCTTGCGCTGTTGCAGGAAAAAACGGATGCGATCGCGGTCGTGCTGCTGGACATCCTCATGCCGGTGATGGATGGATATGCGCTTCTGCATCAAATGCACAAGGATCGCGCGCTCGCCAACATTCCGGTGCTTGTCGCCAGCGGGCAGGAGGATGCGATGGCGGAGGTAAAGGCACTCGCCCTCGGTGCAAACGACTATATCACAAAGCCCTATAAACCGGACGTGATTCGCCACAAGGTCGCCAACACGATTTTGCTCCGAGAAACCGCGTCGGTCGTGAATGCAGCCCATACGGATGTGCTCACCGGCCTGTATACCAAGGAGTATTTTTACCAGTGCGCTGCGGAGCTAATCAGACAAAATCCGGAGCAAAAATTTGATGTCATCTGCTGCGATATCGAACGCTTCAAGCTGGTAAACGACCTGTACGGCGTGCAGGAGGGCGACGCGCTGCTGCGGCACTTATCCGGCATCGTAAAAGCCAAGGTGCAGGGACACGGTATTTGCTGCCGCATGAGCGGGGACATATTTTATCTGATGATTAAGCGCCCCAAGGAATATCTGGCGGAGGAGTTTTCCAGCCATGTGGAATACACCAATCAGTACGATATGCATCTCAGAAGCGTCATCAAATACGGCATTTACCAAATTGATGATGTACGCCTGCCCATTAGCATCATGTGTGACCGCGCCTATCTCGCCGTGGAGTCGGTAAAGGGGAAATTCGATGTTTACTATGCGTTTTACGACGAATCCATCCGGCGAAAGCTGCTAGAGGAGCAGTTCGTTTTAAGCAATATGGAGTCCGCGCTCAAAAACGGCGAATTTCAGGTGTATTATCAGCCCAAATATGATTTGCTGTCCCGCACCATCACCAGTGCGGAAGCGTTGGTTCGATGGATTCATCCCGAAAAAGGCCTGATTCCGCCGGATCGTTTCATTCCCATCATTGAAAAAAACGGGTTTATCACACAGCTGGACATTTTTGTATGGGAAGAGGTCTGCAAAACCATCCGCGGGTGGATGGACGCAGGGCAGCCGGTCGTTCCCATCTCGGTCAATATGTCCCGTGCGGACATCTATAATCCGAATATCGATCAGATTTTGATTGCGCTTGTCAAAAAATATCGTCTTAGTCCCCAGTATCTGTTTCTGGAAATCACCGAAACGGCCTATATGGAAAATGTGGAACAGCTGACGCTTTCGACACACAAGCTGAAAAAACTTGGCTTTATCATTGAAATGGACGACTTCGGCAGCGGATATTCCTCGCTGAACATGCTGGCGGAGCTGCCGATTGATATTTTGAAGCTCGATATTCGCTTTGTGCAGGGCGATCAACTCAGCAACAACCGCAAAAGCATTTTGAGCTTTATCATCAGTCTGGCCAAATGGCTCGACCTGCGCATTGTTGCGGAGGGCGTGGAAACGGAGGATCAGGTCAAGCTGCTGACCAATTTAGGCTGCGAGCGGGCGCAGGGTTACTATTTTTCCAAACCGCTGCCGGTCGATCAGTTTGAAAGACTGCTGCTGCAAAGCTGCGACAGGCAGAAGGAAGAGTGTGTGGCCGCGTCCACCATCGAGGACGGTGCGTTGCATGGGGAGCAGAGCAGCCTGCTGCTGCTTGATGCTGAAGCTTCCGACCTTGCCGCGTTTGAGCAGGCATTTGCCGACCAATACCACGTCATCAAGACGGACAGCATGGAAACGAGCTTGGTCATCGTGCAGAAATTCCCCACAAGACTCTCCGCAGTGGTGCTGTCCCTGACCGGGGAGACGCAGATGGATGAGATTGCGCAGATGGCCGAGCAGTGCAATGACCGGCAGATTCCGGTGATTACCCTGCACACATCGGACGCGCTGATTCCGGAATGCCAATCCCACGGCGTTGCGGGCTGCATCCTCAAACCCTATCGGGCGGATTCGCTGGTGTATCAGGTGCAAAATGTGATTCTGCGCACGCGGATTGCCCATTTGGAGAGAGAAAAGGAAATCAACGCCGCAATCACCGAAATGAAAAAGCGGGCGGAGGAGGACGCACTCACCGGCCTGCTCAACCGCGCCGAGTTCCAAATTCGGGTTCAGGACTTCTTCCATTACAATAAAATGCCGGAAGGCATTTTCATCATGATTGATGTGGATCATTTCAAAAAGGTGAACGATGCTTTCGGGCATATCTCGGGCGATAATGTGCTGCGCGAGATTTCGAAAATGCTCACAAGCTTGTTCCCGGAAACGAACATCATCAGCCGTTTTGGCGGCGATGAATTTGCGCTTTTCATTCCGTATACTATCGAACAGACGGAACTGGAAGCCAAGCTGCAGGCGCTGTGCCAAACCATGACCATTGAAGAAAATCACCTGCAGGTGGCGTGCTCGGCGGGCGTCTGCTTTGCGCCGGAGTACGGCATGGACTATGAGCAGCTGTATTATAATGCGGATATTGCGCTGCTGAATGCAAAGCATGCAGGCAAGAGCCGCTATGTCATTTTTGAGCATGGACTGAGCGCACCGCTCTATTCTCAGCTGGAACAGCGCGCCACTGCGCTGCTCAACGATGTGTCGGACGCGATGTTCGTCTGCGACGGAGAATCCAACGAAATCATCTACGTAAATAATACGGCCTGCCAGTTGGTCAACAAGAGCAGAAGCAAGTGCATGGGCGCAAGGTGCTATGAAATCTTCTGGGACAGCTGCCAAAATTGCTCGCGCTGTCTGGATATCGACAGGCATAAGGACAGCTATTATGAGGAAGACACTGTGCTGAAGGACGGCAAAACGCCGGTGCATGTCAAAGCAAAGCTCGGGGAATGGGACGGAAAAACCGTCAAAATTCATTACCTGCAGGGCATTCAGCCCCAATCGTTGTGATTCTGAACATGTAAAAAGAGGAACAGACCGTTTTTGTCGGTTTGTTCCTCTTTTTTCGTGAAAATGCGTGCGCGGAGCATCACGGCGGCTGCCGTTTTGCAGGATGCTGCGTCGGCATGATTCAATACAATCAGGAACTCATCTCCGCCGATGCGAATCACGTCGTCGACCTCCGCGGTGTTGCGGGTCAGAATCTGTGCACTTTGGTCAGCAGATCAAGCATGCACTTTTCGCGATAAAACTCGCGCAGCATGACCAGCTCGGTTACATCAATGACCGTGCCGACCAAGCCGACAACCTCACCGCTATGGTCGAATAAAGGCTCTCGGGCAATTTCGTAATAGTACGCTTTATCGCCGAACTGCATCCGTTCAATATATTTATAAGGCGTTTTTTCACGTATTACGCGCAAATCATCGGCTAAGAATTTCTTGCCAAGGGCCTTATAGGGCTGAATATCCACATCGGTCTTTCCAATCAGGTCGATGCCGCTGAGGTGAGAGCAACCATTGCTCGCCAGCAGATAACGGCATTCCGTGTCCTTGCATAACAGCTTGACGGGTGCTTGCCGCACGAGCTACAACAGTTGCTTCTTGTCAATCGCCGCAATGTCCATGGCACACCTCCGGTAGATTGATTCGAACTGAATTAATCCTATATTTAACAGTATATTTGATAGATTTGTTTGTGTAAACCTTCTTGTGGGAATCCTGCCGGCTGTGTTGTGTGCATATCGGGACGGACCGCACAATAAGCTAATATCAGTACGGGCAAGGGGGAGGGAGGAGGTGCCGCCTATTGCGAAAAATAAGCCAAAGCAGGTCGTTTTACATACTGCCGCCCGCCGGGAGCCTGCGCAGGACAGCATCAGCGAACTATATGTGCGCTTCCTCAAACGAAAACTGGCGGAGGAGCACCTGACCGGCATGCAGGCGAGCGCTGTCCTTGACGGCATCTTAGACGCATTGCAGCATCTGTAACACAAAACGATTGCCACACCCATTTTGAAGGGCGCGGCAGTTTTTTTGCCATAACGATGGTGGTGGAAATCGCCCGTTGCAGGGCACAAAGCTGTTGGTTAAAATGGCGAGCAGCCGCTCGCGCGGTGAGTCGATGATGCGGCAGCCAATCACGCCTGCTGCGTTGCAGCCGAACCCCATCGACATGCTTGGGTAAAAAGTGGATGCCAAAATGGAAGGGCCAGTGGGAGGGCGTAGAACCACATTCGGCAACAGCAGAAAATTTGAGTTATTTTGTATATTATATCGTTATTTTAGCTGTTTGTCAAAAGAACGACTGCCTTTTTGCATTCTATTATATGTCCTGTTTCCCAAGTCAACTTACAAAATGAATCGGCTCTCAACAAGGTTATAGAGGGGTTAAACAATGAATTTTCATAATTCAGTTTTTCTCCAACCTGTGACAATGGAGGAGATTCATCATGAGAGAAACCATAAAGAAAGATTGGCTGGAAAAAGCAACGAAGGCATTCGGTGTCAAGAGACTGAAGCCGTTCCAGAAGGAAGTGTGTGATGACCTGTTGGATGGACATGATGTCATTGGCATTGCCAAAACATCTCATGGCAAGTCCCTGTGCTTTCAGATACAAGCTTATTGTCATCCGGATCAGCTGATGCTGGTGATTACCCCCACCACTTCGCTGATGCGCAATCAAATGAAGAATTGGTGTGGGAGTAACCTCACGGCTGCGTGTCTGTATCGCGACAATCCGGATAATGAAGAGACCTATCGACTGCTCAAAGCGCAGAAGCTTAATGTGCTGTACATTTCACCGGAAAGATTAGATAACCCCAGATTTCGTAACGCATTAAAGGGCAATACCATTCACACGGTTGTAGTCGATGAAGTTCATTGTCTGATTGAATGGGGAAATGAGTTTCGACCCATGTATCGTCAGATTGGTAAGTTTATTGATACATTAAAGCCTCGGCCTGTTATTGCTGCCTTCAGCGCCACTGTGGCCAAGCGGGATGTTAACATTATAGCCAATTCCCTTGGGATACAGAGCTGTCGCTTACATATTGGTCAACTCCGCAGAGAGAATCTAATTCTCAAAAAGATGTGGGTTAAGACAGAGGCGGAACGATACAAAGAAATACAGAAAGCTGTCCGGAAGTACATCAATAAGGGGAAAATTGTCGTCTACTGCACCACGATTTGTGATGTGGAAGATCTGCAGGAGTATCTACTCGACGAATGTGATTTCTTCTCAAAAGACATTACCATTTGTCACAGCAAGCTGAAAAACAGGAGAACCGAGGAAGCGCGGTTTCAGACTGGAGACGCAAAGATTATGGTTGCTACTTCGGCATTTGGCATGGGCATTGATATCCCGGATATTCGTCTGGTTATTATATCCCAGATGCCGTTCAGCATTGAGTCCTATTATCAGATGGTCGGACGGGCAGGCCGTGACGGAAAGAAGGCGCATGGTCTGCTCCTCTATAACGATGGCGACTATTACAGGAATCTGGACATCATCAGCAGTACCGATGAGCGGGCACTTGACGCGGCAGATGATATGTGGCACCTGTGCGAGTCGAGTGCAGATATTCAGGAGCAAGTCATGGCGTACCTTGATGGGGAGGTGCAGTCATGAAAATTCGTTATGGTATCCACACCGTGCTGATGACGCTGCTGCTGTCGCGGAAGTGGTATAATCAGCTGTTTCAGACGCTGATGCAGAGGAGGGCGAAGGGTGCGTTCTATCGGGACGAGACTTATCAGACAGACAACGGCATGGAGAAGTACATATGCACCTATTACTGTGATATGGGCGTTGTGCTATATCTGTACAAACAGAAGAAGCATAAGAATAAGACCAACCGCAACACTCCCTGCTTTATGCAGTTCCGCGTCAATCCGCTCACGCTGATTCGAGGGTACTATTCCCCCACGGAGGTGTTTCAGGCGAAGAAGGAGCAAACCATCCAGTTGGAAGCGGGTATGAATCAACTGCTGAAGGAACTGGAACTGGATAAGACTTTTGAAGAACTGAAGCTGTCGCGTGTCGACTGCTGTCTGGACTGGTTTCCGAAGAATCAGGCCTGCTGTGATGAGCTACTGCGGATTGTCCGGCGTAGTCCCTATACGAGATCTTACCGCGAAATGAAGTTCCCGAATAATGATCCACGCCATAAGCAGAAGAATGAACATTCGTGGCGGATTCAGTGTAAAACTGTCACTTTGACGGTCTACGACAAGGCTTTTCAGCTTTTGGAGGAGGAGTTGATTGAGGAGCCAACGGATCCAATGCTGCGCATTGAGGTATCACGGAGCAGCGCAAGCTTTAAAAGAGGGCTATCTGATGAGGTCAAGGGTAGTAACTGCAAGATCCTGAAAACCATCATGGATGAGTCGGAAACAACAATTGCGAAATATCTGAAATCAGTCAATACGGGAGCACGTTATGTGAAGTATGAGCATTGTCTGAACTTAATTGATTCTGAGGTGAAAAACGTCCATACTCGCGGGCATATGAAGCAGTTCGCGGAAAAGCTGTCGAAGTGCAAGAGTTATGCACAAGCTGTGGAGAACTCCGGCTTGAGTGAATCGCAGATTAAGACTGTGCGTGGACAGTTTCGGAAGTTTGGGATTAGTCCAATCACGCTCAGGAACAATGCAGAGGTGGAAAAACTGCATTTTCCGGGCATGAAATGGTAGGGAAATGATATGGGTGCTTTGAAGTGAACACTTTTTGTGATGAGTTTACTAACATAATAATAAGTTAGCGAGAAATGCGGTGAGTTACGATGCTTCCCGTGCCTGCCGCATTCTTAAAACTTAATTCACTACAAAGAGAGGTAAGTCACGATGAAATATATCGACTACAGAAACATGAAAGAATTTTATACGATTGACGAGATATGTCGTCTGTTCGAACTGGACAAGTCTGAACTGCGCCAGTACTGCAACAAGTATGACATTCAGCCGCAGGAAGATCAGTATGGCAACTGGGGATTACGTACCATGTTTGTGCGCAAGCTTCACAATTTCATCTATAAGGAACAGCGTAACGCAGGTGTAAATCAAAATGCAGCGCCGCAGAGAAGGGATAGCAACCCATGGGCATAAGCGAGATTTTGACCGTAAAAGAGGTTGCGTATCTGCTCAAGACCACCTGCCAGCAGGTGCGGAAAATGATAGCAAACCAAGAACTCCCGGCCGTAAAAGTCGGTCGGGAGTGGAGGGTGACGATGGAAGCACTGGCGGAGTTTCTGGAATCGCAATAAGGAATAGTATGATTTCACTACTGCTATGTTGATACAAATGCATCCTCGTCGATAAATATTACATCCGTTCTTGTGGGGAATGTTTTTTTCTTAACCTTCTCGGAATTGAGAGAAATAAGGTGCATACAAATCCCCCGCCCATAAGTGTGAATCACTTAGTGTTCGGGCAAGGCGATTATTTGCTTTGGAGAAAAACAGCTCCCCTCCAATATGATTCGATTGTCTTTCGTCATCGTTTTTATGGCGCTGCGGATGGTCTTGGGTTCAAAACCACGCTCCAATAGCTGGCGTCTGATTTCGGCTCTTTGCATTGCAGGTGGATTTTCTGATAAAAGGCACAGTATGGTTTGGGTACAAGGCGGTCGCTTGGGGTTGGGGTCATCTCCCGCTTGTTGCAGTACCAGATTCCATACAGCTGTACTGGTTTTCGTCTTCATCAGACAAATCTTGATGCCGTTGCGACTATAATCGTGCCGCCCACTACACGAAATGTTTAACTGGTTAAGATCTTCTTCGTTTATATAGCCCATTACATAATAGCGGCCGGTCGACTCGTTGTAACCTCCAGTCCGATTATCCCAGTGAAGTCCGCCCACTTCTGACAATTGAATATAATCGCCGTCGTCTCCATGCGGGCTACGCTTGATAAAAACAAGTGCTTGATCATTCTCCATTACCGACGCCTCCTACATAATCAGTTAACGAAGTGTTTTACAGATTGATTGATAATAGTATACTGCATTGAACTGATTGGTTCAATAACCTAGGTGGAAAGCAAAGAGCAAATTAATACATAATCAGATGCAAGACTTTTCGAGTACGTCCATCCTGAATATGCATGTGGACAACTCTCTTTCTGATCTCATTCGTAATACGCTGGATATAATATCTGTTAGGTGGCTGCGTTACAAATTCAATATACCACTACACTATACCATGTATGATTTAAGAAGTCTACAACATATTCCATTAACACATTGGTGGGGATATACTGTAGCTTGGGTTGTGATAAGGCTAAACAATACCAAGGGTCTTAGAATCCATTCTTTGTGACCAGCCGTTCATTCTCATATCTGTCAGTTTAGTTTTAGATGGTCGGGTCTTAGAATCCATATAAACCGCATGATCAGACACAGGTGTGTGGAATGTTCCAACCGAAAATAAAAGAGAGGAGCGATGTTTTTGCAATATTGTCTTGCAATTGATGTTGCCTGTGGAAAATCTATGTTTTGTATTCTATCCGAAGCCGGAGAACTGGTGCTGAAACCCACTGAGTATCAGCATACCATATCAGGCTTTGGTGATGTGCTTTCAGAACTCGTTAAATTGAATAGCAACGATATACATATCATCATGGAATCCACTTCAGTCTACCATTTGCCGGTAGAACGCTACTTCAGAGAAAATACTGGGTATGAAACCATCGTCTTGAACCCCATCATATCCAAGGAAAATAAGCGTAATCTTCGTAAAACTAAAACGGACAAAGAGGATTGTCTTAATTTGGCTAACATTTTCTTCCGCCATGATTACAATGAACAAACAGTTCACGAGGATATATTCAAGGACATGCAGTTTCTTTCCCGCCAGTTAGAACATCTTCAAGACGGTCAAATTCGTACCAAAAACAGGTTTCGACAGTTACTAACGCTAACTTGTCCCCAATATTCCGAGGTCTTTGTAGCCAATTTCATGTATAGCTCTACAGCACTACATTTTATTGCGTGTTACCCGCATTGCGACATGGTTAAACACGAAAGCATAGCTACGCTGGCTGTCTGCCTTGGTGCGGCACATAACCGCTCGCCTAAGCATTATTTAAAAATGGCTTCCAAAATTAAAGAGGTGCTACAGGACAGTTATCCGGCCGTTCCCATCGAAAGCGAGACGGTTACCTGTCTGGTTGAAACTGTCCGAAAGGTCATAGACCAAGCAACGGAGATTGAGGCTTTGAAGAGTCGGCTAATCGCTTTAGCACAAACATCTGCATTATACCCGATTTACAATTCAATACCGGGTATTGGCCCGATTACTGCTGCATTGCTTATTGCGGAGCTAAAGGACATTCGCAGATTTACCAATGTCAAGAAGCTTACAGCCAGCTGTGGTTTAGATCCTACTATCGTGCAGTCAGGTAAGTCCATTAACTACCATGGTCCCATCTCCAAGCGAGGAAATCGAAGCGCACGTCATATTCTATTTTATGCAGTAATGTCCATCCTCATGGTGACGAAACGAACAGCCCCACAAAACTCTATTTTGCTTTATTATGAGAAAATATGAGAAAAAGCGTGGCGAAGGCAAACATCACCACGCTTGTGTAGTCGCCTGTTGCACCAAGCTTCTACGCATTCTTCTTGCGATGAGCAAACAAAATACTCTGTATTGTTAGAATAGAATATCTTTATTTAATTTGCAATAGTCTTTCAATTTTTACCTTTGAAAGGCTTTATTTTGTGTGCCCTTTTTTCAATGCTTTTGGTTAAGAACTTTTTTCTTGACAAATCTTAGATGGTCAGAACAGTACTAAGGCGCTGTAAAGACCCAAAAGTTTATAGAGAAAAAGCATGCATTGATTCTTCGGTGCATGCTTTTTCTAGGTCTGTTGCCCGGGATCTTCAGGTATTTTCCGTGTGCAGCGTTCGTTGACGATATTCTCGCGGTGTGTTGCCGACATGCTGTTTGAAACTGCGGATAAAGTGTTGTGTGCTGTTAAAGCCGCAGGCCTCTCCAATTCGTTCGACTGCCTGCCCTGTTGAGGCGAGCAATTGACGGGCAAGCGTGACACGCAAGTGAACTTGATACGCATGCGGGGACATATTGGTGAATTTACGGAAAAGGCGGCTGAAATAAAACGGACTGAGGTTCACGACTTCGGCAAGATCCTCGACCGTAAGAACTTCGGTAAAATGCTGCTCCAAGTAGGAGATCGCCTGCGCAATAACGGTATCCTGCGGATTGTAGGCGGATGCAGATTGTGCGGCAAGCTCGCTCAGGATGATGTGGATTTGGGCGGAAATCTTGTGTTCATTCAGCTGTCCGTCATATGCCAACCCGACCAAGGTGTTCATTGCGCTTTCGATGGCAATTTGTTTGGCCGGATGCATTAAATATCCATAGCGTTCGGTAAGAATTTCATAAAACGCCTCGCTGCTGCTGCCCTCAAAATGAAAGTAGCGGAACGAGAGCGGCGTAAGCGCACGGTATACATGCGGTTTTTTGCAGTCGATAAAGACAATGTCGCGTGCATGGGCGACGAAGGTTTGGCCGTTGAATTGCACTTGCAGTTCGCCGGTATCTACCAAAAGCAGCAAATAGTAATCATAATTATCGCGGCTAATGGCGTATGCCGGCGTGCAGAAGAAATGACCGACATAGGGCGCGTAATACAGCGCCTTCTTGGCAAAGGCAGAAGGTAAATGCAGATACATCTGTGAGCTTGGAAGCACGCCGGTATCTGATTCCGGCAGGCTGCATGCCGTAGACATGGGGTTGGGTTTGGCGAATTCCATGTGATGCTCCTCCTTGTGCAATTCATCTATTTTTCTCAGTATAGCATTGTACGGTGTGCTATGTAAAGAGAAAAACAGAGCAGGAAATGTTCATTTTAGAGCAAGGAAGAGAATTGTTAGTACCGCGCAAAAGATGCATAATGATTACAGAAAACAGATTGATACATACGAGGACAGCAAGACATGAGTTGCTTGTTCAGGCAAAATTGATTTGTCTAAGTGTCATATTTATCACAATAGATTTGAGGTAAGGAATATTTCAAGACATTGCAAATGATATGCACAAGGCAGCTTTTGACCGAAAAGAATTTCTAAGTGCATCCTTTGAGAATCAATCTGAATCAGATGCATTTTTCCTGTAGTTGGCAGGAAATGAGAAGTACCCAAGGAGGAAAGTAATATGGAAAAGACCGTAATCGGCGTGATTGGCGGCGGTAACGTCGGCCGCATTCACGTGAAGGACATCGTGACCTCGGTGCCGGAAGCAGAGCTGCGTTATGTGGCCGACGCATACCCGGAAGGTTACAACAAATGGGCAGAAGAGACCGGCTGCCCGAAGGCGATTGCAGACTATAAGGCAATTATGCAGGATCCGGAGGTCAAGGCGGTGCTCATCTGCGCACCGGCGGCGCTGCATGCCGACCTCATCATGGAGGCAGCCCGTGCAGGTAAGCATGTATTCTGCGAGAAGCCGATCGACTACAACGTCGGCAAAATCAAGCAAGCGATGCAGGTTGCGGCAGAATGCGGCATCAAGCTGCAGCTGGGCTACAACCGTCGTTTCGATCATAACCACGCGACCGCACACCGGATGGTTGCAGAGGGCAAAATCGGCGAGGTTCGCCAGATTAAAATTACATCTCGCGACCCGCTGCCTCCCCCGCCGGAGTACTTCGCAGCTGTCGGCGGCAGCGCAGGCGGCATGTTCCTCGATACGTCAATTCACGATTTTGACATGGCGCGCTTTATGGCAAACGGTGCAGAGGTTGTTGAAATGTATGCAACCGGCGCGGCAATGATCAACAAGGATCAGCAGACCACCGGCGGTGTGGATACCACCTCGGTCATCCTGAAGTTCGATACCGGCGCAATGGCCATCATCGACAACTGCTGGCAGTGTGCCTATGGTTACGACCAGCGCATTGAGATTTTTGGCTCCAAGGGTGCGCTCAATGTACAGAACGATACGCCGAGCACCGTTGTACTCGCAGATGAAAACGGTCAAACTGCCGAGAAGCCGCTGTTCTTCTATGTAAACCGTTATATCGCGTCCTATACCGAAGAAATCCACGAGTTCCTCGATGCGATTGTCAACGATAAGGACGTGCCGGTAAACGCTAAGGACGGATACTATTCCTTCCTGATTGCCAAGGGCTGCGATTTGTCCCTCAAGGAAAACCGTGTTGTCACCATGGCTGAACTGCTTGAACTGTGAGGAGGAGAACAGGATGGCTATTAAAGTAGGCATTGCGCCTGATTCGTGGGGCGTATGGTTTCCAAACCACGAAAAGCAGACCCCGTGGAGCCGCTGCATGGACGAAATGCGTCTGGCCGGTTACGACGGCGTGGAGCTTGGCCCCTGGGGCTACTTTCCGAACGAAAATCCGGCGCTGAAGGATGCCCTTGCGGCACGTTCACTGGAACTGGTTGCCGGCACGGTCGGCGGTGATTTTCTGGATGATGCTTCGATTGATGCAATGTGCGGAACCATTGACGAGATTGCGGCGCTGCTGCAGGATTTTCCGACTGCAAAGTACATTGTCCTGCTGCCCGCCATGTATACCGATCTGGAAACAGGCGAGCAGGTGTGTGATCCGAACCTGACCGATGCGCAGTGGAACACCTACTGCAAGAATGTGCAGCGCGCAGCAGACCGCGTTGCATCGCACGGCCTGATCGGCGCGTTCCATCCGCATGTGGACTGCCACGTGCAGACCGAGGCGCAGATTGAGCGTCTGCTTGCAGATACCGATGTGCAGTTGTGCTTCGATACCGGCCATCATGTCTACGGCGGCGGCGAACCGATTTCCTTCTATCGGAAGCATGCGGATCGTATTCCCTATATCCATCTGAAGGACTGCGACCTTGCGGTCAAGGCAAAGATGGACGAAAACAAGTGGTCGTTTGCCAAGGCAGTGACGGAGGATATCATGGTCGAGCCGGGCAAGGGCAGCATTGACTTCGCCAAGCTCCATGACGCCTTGGTGGAAAAGGGCTATGACGGATGGTGTGTCGTGGAACAGGATTTGTTCCCGGTGAAATCGTTTGATTTGCCCCTTCCGATTGCGAAACGCGGCCGTGATAACCTTGCGAAGGCCGGCTTTTAAAGTCGGCTGATACCCTACAATCAAAAAGAGCCGGCGCATTAACGTCGGCTCTTTTTTCAAAAGATTTAATATGGTCAGTTAAAGGGACGCGGCATGACCTCGTGCAGTAGGGCAATGGATTTTTTGATTGCGGCCAGTGCGGGCATGGTTTTGTCCTCAATCTCGAGCGAGACCGGGCCGTCATAACCCATCATACTCAGCACGGCAAAGAATTCCTTCCACCATTCGGCGCTCTCTCCAAATCCGAGCGCAACGTAGTTCCAGGTGCGGTGGTTGTAATCGTCGAAAAATTTAGTCTCCAACCCGCCGTTTGCGGCAAAACGGCCGCGTTCGCGGCGCAAATCCTTCGCATGCACGTGGTGGATTGCGTCCGCACCCAGGGCCTTGGCCATCTCGATGCCGTCTCCGCCCATCCACATATGGTGGCTTGGGTCGAGGTTCATGCCGACCAGCGGGCCAACCTCTTTGCGCAGGCGAAGCAGTGTTTCGGCGTTGTAAACGCACTGCGCACCGTGGTTTTCCAGCGCAATCGAGGTAATGCCATGCTGTTCCGCGGTTTTAACGGTCTGTGCCCAATAGGGGATGAGAACCTCTTCCCACTGGTAGCGCAGGATATCCTGACAGCTTATCGGCCAGCAGGTTGTGACCCAGTTGGCGGTGGTATCGGCGGCGTTTCCGCCCGGCAGCCCGCTCATCATGACGATGTTCCGGACACCGAGCAACTCTGCGAGCTGAAATGTCTTTTCCACCACCGCTTGATGTGCGCGGCCGGTTTCGTTTGGCTCCAGTTGATTGCCGGAGCAGTTCAGGGCCTCGAGCACCAGTCCGTGACGCTCGATGGTGTCCAGATACGCCTGCCGTGCAGATACGCTGGCGAGCAGGGTATCCAAATCCAGATGCGGGGCGCTCGACCAGTTGCCGCACGCGATTTCAAGTGACTCGATGCCGATTTCAGCCGCGGTTTTCACCATGTCTTCAAAGGACAGATGGCCGAGTCCATCCGTATTTAAGCATAATCTCATTTTTTCAGTAGCTCCTTTAACCATTTATCGTAGCGTATTGCCTGATTCTAGTTTGACGGATTGGGCAAAGGGAATCAATCTCCGTTTTGGAATCAAAAACAATCAAAAGTTGCTGTCAGCAGATCCGCTTGGGTGCATTTCGGATACGCATAAATCAATGAATATCTTGTGCGGTGATTTTATCATTCAAAGCAGAGAAACAATCGTGCAGGTATACTGGGATTCACAAAAGGCAAGGGCAATTTTTGAACATTAAACAGCAAACAGGAAGATAACAATTCGTAAATGTATATGCGATACTGTATTTAGCAACGGAAAACCAGACGAGACAGGTGAGCCGCAGGCGGCAAACCACTGGAGAGATCAGGGAGGTGCAAGGGTGTCTGGACAAAACAACAGCGAATATGTCCTGGAACTAAGGGGAATCTCAAAGTCCTTTCCCGGCGTAAAAGCACTGGACAAGGTCGATTTGAGGCTGCGCCCCGGCAGTGTTCATGCGCTATGCGGTGAAAACGGCGCGGGGAAATCCACACTGATGAAGATCATCAACGGTATTTACACCATGGATGAAGGGGAAATTTGGTATAAAGGGGAGAAAATCACCCCGCAAAGTCCCAAGGCCATGCTGGAAATGGGCGTGGCGACCATTCATCAGGAGCTGAGTCCGATTTTGGACATGACCATTGGGGAGAACATTTTCCTCGGGCGTGAGCCAATGAATGGGATGAAAATGATTGACTGGAAGCGGCTGTGGGATGACACGCAGAAGCTGCTGGATGAATTTAAGCTGTCATATGATCCCAAGGCGGTTATGCGCAGCCTGACGGTGTCGGACATTGCGCTCATTGAGATTGTTAAGGCAATTTCGCGTGACGCTTCGGTGGTCATCATGGATGAACCCACCTCGTCTATCACCGATTCCGAGGTGCACATTCTGTTTGAAAACGTGCAGCGGCTCAAGGAGAAGGGCGTTGGCATCATCTATATTTCGCATAAGATGGATGAAATTTTTGAAATCTGCGATGAAGTTACCATTTTTCGTGACGGCCAATGGATACATAGCTGCCCGATTGAGCAGATCGACAAAAACGGCATCATCAAAACGATGGTCGGGCGCGAAATTACCGATCAGTTCCCCAAAACCACAGCGCCGGTCGGTGAGACTGTGCTGGAGCTGAGCGGTTTTACGGGAGATCGTTTTCAAAATATTAACTTCAGTCTCCGCGCAGGCGAGATTGTCGGCTTTGCCGGACTGGTCGGCGCAGGACGCAGCGAGCTGTTCCGAGCGGTGTTCGGATTGGATCGCAAGCAGTCTGGGCAGATGAAGCTGGAGGGCAAAACGGTATCTTTCCACAACGCACAGCAGGCAATTGACGCAGGTGTGCTGATGGCAAGTGAGGATCGCAAGAGCGAGGGCGTGGTGCTTTGCCGTTCCATTCGTGAAAATATCACGCTGTCAAGCCTGAAAAACATCGAAACGGGCGGTTTCCTGAGCCTGAAAAAGGAAAAGGAAAACGTCGAGGCAATGGTCAAAAAGCTGTCAATTAAGATTGCCTCTCCGGAGTCGCCGGTCTCCTCACTTTCGGGCGGCAACCAGCAAAAGGTTGTGTTGGCCAAATGGCTGCTGCGCTCACCCAAGGTGCTGATTCTGGACGAACCGACCCGCGGCATTGATGTGGGTGCGAAATATGAAATCTACAAGCTGATGTGTGAACTTGCAGAGCAGGGCGTTGCAATTATCATGATTTCGTCCGAAATGCCCGAGATTCTCGGCATGAGTGACCGTGTGGCCGTCATGTCGCAGGGCAGGCTGACCGGCGAGATGAATCGCCGGGATGCAACGCAGGAAAACATCATGGAGCTTGCAGTGAAAGGATTTGGACAATGAAGACGAAAGAAAAGAAATTCAACCTTGCTGAGCTATACAGCAAATACGGTATTTTTATCATTCTGCTTGTGGCGGTCGTCATTGCCTCTCTGCTGAGCGACACCTTTTTGACGCCCCGCAACATCAGCAATATCATCCGGCAGAACGCAGTCGTTATGATTATCGCGTTCGGCGCACAGATGGTGCTCATCACGGGCGAGGTCGACCTGTCTCCGGGTTCGGTCTGCGCGTTCGCGGGCGTTATGTCCACGGTTGTCATGCTCCATACCGGCAGCCCAGTGCTTGCCCTGCTGGCAGGTATCCTGTGCGGCGCAATTTTTGGCTTCCTCAATGGTTGGGTCATCACGGCTTGCGGCATTCCCTCTTTTATTATGACGCTTGCTTCCCAGTTCATCGGCCGCGGTGCAATTCTGGCGTTTACCAGTGCGCAGCCAGTCAATGGGTTTGACAAGAGCTTTGCGGTTTTCGGTCAGGGACGTATCGGTGCGCTGCCGATTCCGATTCTGATTATGGTAATCGTACTGATTGTCTACTGGGTGCTGATGAACCGCAGACGCTTTGGTCGTTATGTGTATGCGGTAGGCGGCAACGAGGATGCAGCCAAGGCTTCCGGCATCAATACGAAAATGGTTAAAATCAAGGCATTTCTGTTCGCAGGCGCAACAGCCGGTCTGGCAGGCGTGATTCTGATGAGCCGACTCAACTCCGGGCAGCCAAACGGCGGCGAGCAGTACGAGTTTGATGCGATCACGGCAGCGATTATCGGCGGCACCTCGATGTCGGGCGGCGTGGGCAAGGTCTATGGCACGGTAGTTGGCGCACTGTTCGTCGGCGTGCTGCTCAATATCATGACACAGCTGAACGTTTCAGCCTATTATCAGAAGATCGTCAAGGGTGCAATCATTGCACTGGCGGTTATTATTGATGCGCAGGTGCGCCGCAACAAAAAAGCGTAAACCCGTAGGAATAGAAACAATCTGGATACGAATTATGGAGGTAGTATGATGAAAAAGCGTTTTATGGCTCTGTTAATGGCATCCGCACTTTGTTTGACCGCCTTGACCGGCTGCGGTGTCGAGACCGATTCTCCCTCAAATCAAAACGGCACATCCGCGGAGGGCGCGGGCGAAAACGTGTATCGGGTAGGCTTTGTCAATATTGATAACGCTGACCCAAACTGCTATGCGGCGATGCAGAACTTCGTCAAGGCAGTTGAAAGCGACGAGTTCAAGGCGGCTGTTGGCGCGGAAAAGGTTGAGGCGCTGACGGCGGACTCGGCGAAGGATATTGAAAAGCAGACCACTAATGTTGAAACGCTGCTGAACAAGGGCGTTGACATGATGTTCATCATCGGCGTAGACACCAGCGGTAATACAATGTCGGTTGAGGCCTGCAATCAGGAAGGCGTTCCGGTATTTATGGTCGGCACCGAGGCGACGGGCGGTGACTGGAAGTTCGTTGGCTTCAACGAGGTCGAGCTGGGCAAGAAGCAGGGCGCATGGTGCGCGGCAAATCTGCCGGAGAACACGAATATCTGCTATCTGGAAGGCACGCCCGGCCGTGAAGCGGCTGTTATGCGCAAGCAGGGCTTTGAGGAAGGCATTTCTTCTCGCTCCGACCTGAAGATTCTGTCCAGCCAGACCGGTGAATTTGAGACTGCGGCTGCCATGCAGGTAACCGAGGACTGGATTCAGACCTATGGCGATAAAATCGGCTGCATTGTCTCCGCTGATTCGATGATGATTATCGGCGCGGCCGAGGCGCTCAAAGCTGCCGGCATGAACGAACAGGTCACGACCTGCGGCGTTATGCATCTGGGCAAAGAAGATGGTTACATGATTGCTGACGGCGATGAAACCTATGCCGTATTTGTCAGCTGGCCGAGCATCGGCACGCTGTGTGCGGACATTGCGCAGCGCATTTACGCGGGCGAAACCATTGACCAGCAGACCTATATTGAGCTGACCGACGTAACCAGTGAAAACTACGATGCGATTGTGGCAGCACAGTAATAAACCATACACTCTCTTTTCTTCTCTCTTACCCGGCGGAGCAATTGCTCCGCCGGGTTCTTCGTGCCCGAGCGGGACTGAAATATAAAAGGTCCGCTGTTAATACAGCGGACCTTGGTATGAACTGTTCAGATGAGCGTCTTGCCGCCTGCAATGGTTACGGTGACGCCGGTGATGTAGTTTGCGCGGCCGCCGGCGAGAAAGGCCATCAAATCGGCCACCTCCTCTGGTTCGCACATGCGTCCCATCGGCACTGAGCCGGTGAGAGTCTTTTCGTATTCTGCGGGGGTCATACCCTCGAGCGGGGCACGCGTTTGAAAGACCTCCTGTACCATTTCGGTATTCACATAACCCGGGCAGACGGCCGAAACCGAAATGCCGTGCTCGGCGTATTCCAAACCGAGCACCTGCGTCAGCGAGTTGATTCCGGCTTTGGAAACCGAGTACACACCGTTGCCGTATTCACCGATTTTAGAGGCCTGCGAGGAGATGGAGACGATATTGCCTTGCTTTTTGCCTGCAGCAATTAACTGCTTGGCAAATAATTGGCTGAGGTACCAGATGGCGCGCAGGTCAACGTTGACGACGCGCTCCCAGTCTGCCGGCGTGACATCAAGCAGGCATTTTGAAACGGTGATGCCGGCGCAATTTGCGAGTACATTCACCGTACCGACCTGCTCTTTGATCTCCCGCATCAGGCCGTCACAGGCATCGGTGCTGGAAAGATCGACAGCGAAAGGCGTTGCCTTACACCCGTAAGCCTGCGCGATTTCCTGCGCCGCCTGCTCAACTACCTGTCGGTTGATATCAATCAGAATCACATCCGCGCCGTATTCGGCGAACTTTTTAGCGCATGCCTTGCCGATGCCGCGTGCGGCGCCGGTCACAAGGCACACCTTACCCTGATAATTTTCACCCATCATAGAAGACTCCTTTTTACTGCTGATTTTCAATTCTTGTGCAGTGATTAAACATTGGTTTCTGGTTTAAAACGGAAAAACGGATGCAATCACGGCTGTATTATTGAGTACGTCCTAATTATGTGCTATGCTGAATAAAAATTCAATTTCGCTGTTTGCCTAGAAATATTCAAATAAAGCTCTGAACGGAGGCGTGCGATGCATATCTTGGAAGACGGAATTTTGGAGCCATCACAGATTTATTTTTTGATGCCCTCCGAGTTTGCAATGCAAACGTTGTATTGCCTGCAGCATATCGGCGTATTTTACTGCGACGCGCGATATGTGGTGACCCACCCTTACTGGGAATCCATTTTGATGCTGTTTATTGAGGAAGGAGAGCTGGAGGTGGCCGTTGGCTCGCAGCTCTTCACGGCACACGTAGGGGACGTGGTAATTATTGATTGTCGCGAGGAACACAGTTATCACGCATGGGACGGTCTGAAATTTCACTATTTTCACTTTGCCGGCACGGGAAGTGTCGACTATATTCAGCGGCTGTATCAACTGAATCATGGCGCGCTGATACAAAATGCCAAAAGTCCGATGCTCGAGAATGCTTTCGGCAATCTACTTCGTCTGGCGCAGGCACAGGCCAGCATGCAGAACGAACACCGCATTTCGGTCTATCTGCATATGATTCTTTGCGAGCTGGTCGAGACCTGTTCCGGCATCCCACCAGTCACCAATGTCTCGATTGACAAGGCCATTGGCTACATGGAAGCGCATATCACACAAAACATTTCACTTGATGACCTGGCGCAGCACGTCAATTTGAGCAAGTTTTACTTTACTCGTTATTTTCGCAAGCATCTGGGTATGACGCCGCACCAATATTTTGTCAACATGAGGATTCAGTATGCCAAGCGCCTGTTGGCAACTACGCATGACTCGGTGGAGTCTGTCGCCGAGCAGTGCGGATTTGATAATGTATCGAATTTTATTCGTGTGTTCAAGCAGCGATCCGGGATGACGCCGACTGCATTTCGGAAGATTCCATTCTAAAGGGCTGAAAAGAAGAACCACGGCACGGTTCTTCTTTTTCTTTTCTGTCTGTCGGTGAGACCAAGCTGCTTTGTACGAATTATTAAAGCAGAAAATGTTCATTAGAAGGCAAGGATGTGAATTGATGCGAAAGAAGCTAAAGTGCATAATATAGAATATAGGTCATGCTATTCAAAATGAGAAGGAGGAGTATAAAAATAGCAAAAGGCAAGAAATGAAGTATCCGGTTATCGCAAAAGAGAAAATGAAAGATTGAATATTAAAGGGGGAATACGATATGAAACTGCTTATGCTGGTAACCTTCATTGGGTTTACCGCGTTGGTCGCACTAATCTCGTATTTGAAAACAAGAGGTGACGATACCTCAACGAAGGATGGTTATTTTCTGGCGGGACGAGGCCTTCCGGGCATTGTCATTTGCGGTTCGCTGATGATGACCAATATTTCTGCGGAGCAGTTGGTTGGACAAAACGGTCAAAGCTATATCGGTAGTATGGGTGTCATGGGATGGGAGTTGTTCGCGGGTGCGTCGCTTGCCATTTTTGCACTGTTTATGCTGCCGCGCTTTCTTAAATGCAACATCACAACCATTCCGGAGTTTTTGGAGAACCGTTACGGCTCGTCTATCCGCAGATTAGTTGCCATTATTTTTATGGCGGCATACATTATAACCATGCTGCCGCTCATTCTTTACGCAGGATCGGTTGTGCTGGAGCAGCTGTTTGACGTATCCGGTATGCTGGGCATTTCTCGCTTTGCTGCAATTGCAATTTGCTGCGTATCCATCGGCATTATCGGATCGATTTATGCCATTTTCGGCGGCTTGCGTGCCGTTGCGGTATCAGATACCATCAACGGCATCGGCCTGATGCTTGGCTGTGCAATCATCGTGCCGGCACTGGCGTTTACCGCGCTGGGGGACGGCAGCTTTCTGGAGGGTGTCAAAGCATTCGTTGGTGCGGGAGAAAAGCTGAACGCGCTCGCCCCTGCTAACGCGCTTGCGCCCAGTATCCCGTGGCCGCTGCTGCTGACGGGTATGATTATCAACGGCTTGTCCTACTGGGCAACCAACCAATCTATCATTCAACGCACTTTTGCTGCGAAAAACCTGGCTGAAGCGCAAAAGGGTGCGCTGTGGACGGGTTTTCTCAAGTGTTTTTCTCCACTGTTTACTGTCGTGCCTGGCATTATCGCGTTCCTGATGTTCGGCGGAGGACTTGAGAACCAGGATCTTGCGTATCCGCAGCTCATTCTGACGGTCATGCCCAAGTGGTTGCTGGGCTTTTTTGCAGCGGTCATGTTTGGTGCGATTCTATCATCCTTCAATTCAGTGCTCAATTCCGCATCCACGATTTTCACGTTGGATTTTTACCGTCCGATTTTCAACCCAAACGCAAGCGATGCGCAGCTGGTGCATACCGGAAAGGTATTCGGCACGGTCATTGCGGCAGTTGCAATCGCCATTTCGCCCTTTATCCTGTTCGCGGGACAAGGCGTACAGGCGTTTTTGAACGAATGCTGGGGATATTACGGAACTCCGCTACTGATTATGGTTATTTTCGCGCTGACGAAACTACCGGTTCCTGCAAAAGCCTGCTGGATCATGTCCGGCGTGCATGTGGCGCTGTATGCGATCGGACTAAACACGTTGTCCCCGCATTACTGCCACTATCTTTACATAACGACCACGGTCTTTGTGGTGGACACACTGATTATGCTTGCTTTTTCTAAATTTGCTCCGGCGAAGCAAACGGCAGTGGCGGTCGATGCACCGCAGGTTGACATGACGCCTTGGCGGCACAGCAAAGGTTTTGCCATCGGCGTGGTCATTCTGATGGTGGTGCTTTATCTCGTGTTCTCGCCGCTGATTTTGGGACGTTGATAGCCGTATCAACAGAAAATACACGGAGTATGAAGTAGAAAAGCTGCGCAGTTTACAGGTGCTTGTTGGCTGCGCAAAATTGGTCTTGACGCTGACTGCTGCACGATTAAAATTTTCCGCCCCGCGTACTACAAAATGACGCAGGAGAAAAACGTCAAAAAGTCGGCTGAGGTCACCCGCACGCATGGCGAAAAATACCGCTGAACACGGAATCGAAAAGAAGAATATTACATAGCAAACCTAAAAATCACCGTTGTTGGCTGCGGGCGCAACGGCGGCGCGTGGGTCGAAGTGCCCGCACAGGCTTAATCTTTGCCGCAATATGAAGCTGATCGGGCTTGAGACCGCTGACTGACTGGGGTATCGCAAAAGGGCACGCAAATTTTAATAACACGAACTGGAAAATGCAGTGAAAAACGGGGGATGTAAGCAGTCAAGTAAAGTGCACACTTTTTCGCCAGCAAATGCACACTTTTTCAGCGCCAGTTTTTTAGCCGGTAATGGACTGGTGGTGAGCTAAACGGTAGCTGTTACCAGTCATGTTAATAATC
>NZ_CATNVC010000021.1 GCF_951230135.1 Butyricicoccus sp. Marseille-Q5471
TGCTCTTTTAAAATTCGGATAATCTGCTCTTCTGTGAATCTCTGTTTCATGTCAATCACTCCATTTTTCTCAGTTTATCATATCGTGACTAACATTTCCACTGGATCAGTTTTTCGGGATCAGGTCAACTGATCGTTACCTGTAGATAAATCCATTACTGAGAAAAACAACAAATATATCAACCTAAGATAGAATGAAAAATTAACTGACAAGGATTTTATTTGCAATAAACATTAAAAACAAATTGTAGCAATATTTAGCTAAGTTTTTTAAGTCAAAGCTTCGATAAAAATATTACGATGGAAATCCTTATTAGAAAAAACATAAAGGAGATTAAGATATGAAACAGTATATGCTCACAATACCCGCAGGTAAACGACTGATTGCTAAGGCTGTCGTGTCGTTACCGCAAATCAAGGATGCACTGGAGAACCACACGATTGTCATCATTTCAGGAAGTACCAACGGGTACATTGCAGAAGAGCTTCTGTCTGGAATTGGACAAGCGGGAGATTTTTCAAAAGCGTCGTTTATGCGAGGCATTAACTTGGGCCCTGATAAAAAAGCGACAGCTGGAAATTACTCCGAATCCGATATTGTTATTGAAAAAGGAATTTGGCAAAAAGGGAAGACAATTTTTGATGTCGCTTCGTTCTTAGGGCAGCATGACATCATTTTAAAAGGTGCCAATGCTGTAGATCCTGAGAGAAAACTGGCAGGTATTCAAATTGGTAATCCTGCCCTTGGTACCAGCGCAGCAATACTGCCCGCTGTTGTCGGAAGGCGCACAGAACTGGTTATTCCGGTAGGCTTGGAAAAACGGATATTCGGAAACATCGGGGAAATCGCTGCCAAATTAAATGATCCGACTTCCACTGGTTTACGGATGTTGCCAGTTAGCGGTACCATTATTACAGAATTAGAAGCGATCAAATTATTAACCGGCGTTTCTGCAGAACTCATTGCAGCGGGAGGAATTAAAGGTGCCGAGGGCTGCTGCTGGATTGGTATATCCGGAACTGAGGAGCAAGTAGATGTCGCGGGAGATATTCTTCGTGCCATAGCAAATGAACCACCTTTTGCTGAATAGCCAAATGGCGTTATCCTCTTCTGTTTTTATTCCACCCAGGCTTTCTAGCTACGCCGAACAAATCTGCAGACTTTTGCTGCTGCAACTGCCTTGCGGTAAAATATTAAAATCATAAATCTACGGAGGTTGTTATGACAGTTTAAATTGTAAAAGAATATTTTTTAATCTTGGTATAAGTGACCGAATCAAAGAATTCAGTGATTCTTGCGCCACAGTCGAGGAAGCGGCACAAACCATTGGCGTTGCACCTTCAAGAATAGCAAAAACCCTGACTCTGCGCAAAGAAGATTGGTGTATGATGTTGGTTATGGCAGGCAATGCGGGGATTGGGCAGCGTATCTACCTTCGCTATTCCTGATGCTGTTTCTGTTTATATTGATATCTCAGTCAGGCAATATGATACTTTGTTTCCGGCTTGCGCAAGCCCATGTCATGTCATTGAGCTATCTCCGGATGAGATATTTCAATACGGACATGCAATCGAATGAGTGCATGTATGCAAAGTTTTATAATGCCGTAACTACGTCTACCCGTTTCTGCTTCAGAAATTAACAAACTGAACTTTCAGAAAAACAAGCAATCACTCAAGCCACCTTCCTGCGATGTTCTTTATCCTGCATAGATGCAACGCTTCACTCAGCAATTATCCATATAACTCCTATGTTTTTTTCTGGAGTTTAGATCTTTTAGAGTGGGGGGCTTAACCTTCATGGTTCATCGTGACCCCTGCCACAGTCCACCCAAAAGGCAGACCTGCTCCTTGGCGGAACAGTCTGCCTTTTTCTTATTACTGCGTCTGGGCAATCAAAAAATAGAGATTGCTGCTCTTGCCACCATTTTCCCTCCACCGCTGTTCCTTGCGAAGATAACCTTGTATTTCCAAGTCGGTAAGGGCTCGTTTTACTGTGCTGCGGGATAAGTTCAGTTCCCTGGCAATGGTACCAATAGCCGGATAACATTTACCATCCCTATCAGCCCTGTCATGCAAATACATATAGACGGATTTTGCCCGATGCGGCAGCTCTGAGTTGTATACTGATGTAAAATAAGCCACAGGTTCACCTCCCTGGCCTTTGCTTCTGCTCCATGGGTTCCAGATTAATGGAGGGAGCCGGAGTATGTGCCATTCCTGCCGAAGGAGGCGATGTATACTCTGTTTCCTCCGGCTCCGGTTCAAAGGAAGCATTGCGCCGGATAATTTCTTCCTCCACCTTGCGACGGTCAGCATATTCCACCTTTCGTGCAGACTGCTCTGCAATTTCAAAAATTTTTCCGAAAGTAATACCCCATTCAAGGAATAACTTTAGCCGGGTTCGCATAGGACAGGTTCCTGTCTTTGTTACAACGAATCTTCCTTTGGGCATAGATTTCAGCTCATCTGGTGTCATTAGCGGTCTTTCGATCATCTGCAGGGACTGGCTGGGGTCGTTCTTTCCCCGGCTGACGGAACCGCTCATAACGGTCTGACTGCCGAGAGCCTTTGACAAAATCTGCGCCGATTCACTGTTGGGGGCAAAGCCTCCGAACACGGTATCCTGACAGTTATCTATGATGATGGCGGCGCCCTCTTTTCCGTAGTTTTTCTCTAACTGGGCAAAGCTCTGGATGATGGCAACAATGGACACACGGCGGGAACGGCTGGCTGAGAACATCATCTCTGCAGACTCAATTTTAGGTATGGTTCCAATCTCATCCAAAAACATCATGATACGGTTCGGGAGCTTACCTCCATACTCATCTGCTACCGAAAGAATTTCACGGTAGAGCTGCTGAACAATTAAGCTGATGATAAAATATTTCGTGTTATCTTCCTCTGGCATAACAAGGAAAACAGCGCTTTTCTGCTTACAGAACTTTTCTGCATCAATAGCGGTATCAAAGCACAGTATCTGCTCCAGCTCTGAGTCCAGGAATGCGTTAAGCCGGGACAGTGCTGTGGACAGGACACTCTGCATGGCCTGCTCTGCGCTGTTTAGAGCGGCGCCGGCAAACCACTTTGTTTTATGATCGTCCGGCAGGTGTGCCAGCAGCATCTGGAACAGTGTTCGTCCCTTGACACCGCTGGGCGCTAACAGATCTTGAATGAGCTTGAACACAGACACGATGTGCCGCTCTTTGGGCTCGCAGTATTCCGCAATCAGAAGGATTACAGAGGTTAATAGTCCTTCAGCGGCATCATAAAAGAAGGCATTCTGTCCAGCGGCAGAGCTGTCAAAGCCTCCCGAGCTGATGATGGTCTTAGCGGTTATTTTCGCATACTTCTCCGCTCTGGCCTTATATGCCAGACTCTCCGGATGGGCAAGGTATAAATCCATATAGCGGTTTACCAGATGAAGCAGATTGTTTCCGTCTGAGCGGGTGGGATTTCTTAGGTCAATGACTGACACCTGGTAGCCGTAGTAATCCTTTGCAATACCCGCATAGTTACGGTAAAGGTCACCCTTGGTATCGGTTGTGATAAAGCTCATGCCGGAAGCGCAGGCATACTCCAGGTTAGGATAGAGAAAATTAGCCGTCTTGCCAACACCTGCAGCACCGATCATCAGGCAGTGGACATCATCGTCATCCACTAACGCATAGCCGTGGGGAGCAGTTTTATCGAATAGGGACGCCTTTTGCCAGCCCACAATTAACCCTTGTGCCGTCGGGAGGTTTTCTCCCTTCCGCCATTTTTCCGGCTCATACCGGACTGCCGTGTATACTGTCTGTATTTCCTTTTTGGTTGCCCATCTTGCTGTACCATGCTGACCATCACCTACGGTTTTTGACTTGATACCGTTTAAAGTATAATAGTGAGCAAGCAGTGATAAAAAGCCGATCACACCAAACATGGTCAGTCCGGCAGCAAGCAGCGTTACAAGCTGCGACGTTTGCACAGTCATCCCTCCTTCACATCGTCATGGTAAAATTTACAGTTTGCACCTGCCTGGGCGCTTGCTCCTGCGCTTCCAGCACGATGAACATTTGCGCTTTCATACAGCTAAGCGCCAGTGTAAGGCAGGAACGCATAAAAAGCTTCTGTTCGTCTACCGTGCGGATTCCAGGAGTACGGATGCGGCTGGACACATCCCTCACGGCAATTCGAATATCCTCCGCTTTGGAGCGCAGCCAGCCCCTATCCTCATGAGGCTTGTATTCCGCCTGCAGCCAGCCTGCTACACGCTCCATGGATACCGGAATTTCCATCTGCCTGCAGGTATTCTGAATGGCTATTAAGGCACAAGCCACTGTCTGGCGGCATTGTTCCTCTAATATGTTTCGCTGGGGATTATCTGAGCGTAACAGGGGAGCCAGCTGTTCACATTCATTCAGCAGGCGGGCATTCGCCTCCTGATTCATTGACTGCATTCGACAAACCTCCAGCACTCCCGAACACACCCGCGGCAAAAGCATCAGCTTCGGATGCTCTTGTGCCGGAATAGGCTCGATGCCATGAAGAGCCTTTAAGTCCTCATTCCAGTCCTTAAACTCCGATTTGAGAACGGAAATGTCCATATGGGCAGGATCATAATAATTCTTCTCGCAGAGAATATCCTTGAGCCGGCCGGTGGCTTCAATCCCTGCCGGGTCATGGTCCAGACACAGCACCGGGTTCTTCAGATGTGTGTGCAGCTCCAACTGGCGCAGCAGGGCATGCTCCGATACGCCATCCAGCGTCACATAGCTGTGCTGCTTCCAGTCCTGCTTATTTAAGGTAATGAAGGACAGCATATCCACCGGAGCTTCAAAGACATAGAGGGTGTCACTTTCCCCGATCCAGTGGAAGCTATAACAGGGATCACTGCCCTCCACATTTCCCTTGTAAGGTTCACCCTGAGTATAAGTACCTCGTTTATGGGCGTGCCTGGCAACTGCATTCTCATCCAGCCCTACAAACACGGCGTTATGATACTGCTTATCCTCACAGATGAGCTTTTTGTGTGCAAAATGGGACAGGACGTCCCGGTCGATGAAGCGCTGCTTGATGAGATAGGCGAAAACCCTCCGCATGTCCGGGTTTTCCTCCGGCAGTGCAAATTCTTTACGGGGCGGAGGGGCGCTCTTCTCTGTCTGGTTCCATTCCACACCGGATTCCCCGCCAAGCAGAAAAGAGACTGCATCGGGGAAGCTCATATCGTAGAATTGCTGAATAAAGTCAATGGCGCGGCCGCCCTCCTTGCGGGAATGACGGAACCATTCGTTGCCCCGCACAGTAACACTGTCATACCGCTTCCAACGATATTCCCGGCCGGATCGAACCAACTGCTCGCCTTGCCGCTGGAGGAAGTCCACCAGATCCACTGCATTGGCCCGCTGCTTTTGTTCATCAGTAAAATATACATATGCCATGCCGAAGCACCTCCTTTATCGCTTGCGTTTCCCGCAGCGCATGTGCCCGTGGCGGACACAAAAAAATGCCGCCCGCTGATGAACGGACGGCTTGGGATACAATTGTTTTTGCTGTATGGAGGGCAGCTGTTTCGTCTGCCCATGAGATTGTTTTCGCATGGAAACCTCCTTCACATTTAATAGGCTGTAAATTTTTGTTCGTGATCGTCCGGAGCATGGCCCTGGGCGATCTTTTTCTGCCGGAGCCTTCTGCGCAGTTTGCTATCCGTGTGCATACCGGGAGCACCTGGCAGTCTTCTGGCTTCCTCCTGAAATATCCGGCTGGCATGATGTAAGAGCCGGGTGACAGCCAGAAATAGGGAAGGGTCCCGGAACGAATCCAGATGGTCAAGAAAAAACTGTGCATATAAATTGCCCTGTTCTGCAGAAAGGGTGAGCCATCGTACAGCGGCCTCCCGGTCATGGGGGGTATCCCGTCCCAGCAGATAAAGTTTACCGAGAGCGTATTGCGCATACTGGTTACCTTGTTCCGCCGAAGCCGTCAGCCAGCGTATGGCAACTTCTATATTCTTAGTAACATCTTCGCCAAGCAGATACAGCTTCCCAAGCTGGTACTGCGCATATTGATTTTCCTGTTCGGCGGCAGCGGTCAGCCAACGAATGGCATCTTCCATGTTTTTTGGAACATCCTCACCTTTCAGATAAAGCTTACCGAGCTGGTACTGTGCATATTGATTGCCTTGCTCCGCTGACTTTTGAAACAGTTCCAGCGCCTTGGAAATGTTCTTTGGCACATCCTCGCTAGTCAGGTACAGCTTCCCAAGCGCATACTGCGCAAATTGGTTGCCAAGGTCAGCAGATTTTGTCAGCCACTTTAATGCGGCATCCATATCCTTGGGTGTGTCATCTCCCTGCAGATAGAGCTTTCCCAGCGCATAGGCGGCGTAGGAATTATCCTGCTCTGCTGCCAGTGTAAAAAGCGCAATTGCTTTTGATATATCCTTTTCTACATGATTTCCGTCCCGGAAAAGCTTTCCGAGAGCATATTGTGCCAGCGCATTGCCGTTGTCCGCTGATATTGTGAGCCATAGGATGGCTTTCTCCGCGTTAAAATGCCCGCTGTCCGCATCCAGATAAATTTTCCCCAGCATATATTGTGCGTGGACATTCCCCAGCCGGGCAGATTTTTCAAAATAGCGAAGAGCCTCGTCCACATCTTTTTCTGTTCCGGTTCCGGTGTAAAGCATCTGTCCAAGGCGGTATTGCAGCTTGTCATCACGACTTTGCCGTTCCATCTGCAAAAAGCCCTGGAAGGCGGCCTCAAAGTGCAGGTCCGCTTCGTCAGCGTTTGGCGCTGTTCCAACTCCGTCCCGATACATCTTTGCCAGCTCATAATCCGCATAGGGCATTCCCTGAGTAGCGGAGCGTTGGTACAGGCTGAATGCCGTCTGAAAATCATGCTCCACACCCTGGCCCCGGTAATATAAACCGCCAAGGGAATATTGGGCGTATTTGTGACGCTTGGAAGCCGCTTGCTGAAACCAGTCTGCCGCTTCTGCGTAGTTCTGCTCCGTGCCAAGTCCCGCTGCATAAAGCTTACCGATACGATATTCTATATACCGATGTTCCTTTTTGGCTTCAATCGCCATAAAAGCGGTAAGAGCCTTTCCGTACCAGACAAAGGCAGTATCTGCATCAATCTCTGTACCCAGACCGTCTGTGTACATTCTTCCCAGATCATGCATGGCAAGGGCATTGCCGTCTTCCGCTTCCAGCAGAAATAGGGCAAGGGCCTGTTCAAAGTCCGGCTCTAAAAGATCACTGCCGTATAGGAATGCTCGGGCCTGCTTATAGCGGCTGTTCCATGCGATATGTGGTTCACCGCTGGATGACACTGTATCCGTACTGCCGGAATGTACGTTGGTCGATTCGAAGTCATGATCGTTGTCAGGCTCGGACCGATCGTCTTCTGCTTCCCCAGTCAATTCCTCGTCAGGCTCCGTATC
The DNA here is from genome assembly GCF_951230135.1 of Butyricicoccus sp. Marseille-Q5471. GTDB lineage: Bacteria > Bacillota > Clostridia > Oscillospirales > Butyricicoccaceae > Agathobaculum. The sequence goes on from NZ_CATNVC010000021.1 coordinate 7,426, forward strand.
TGGCATCACTTCCAGATCCTCCGGAATGAACGTTTCCTCCATGATAGGTTCATACTCCAGAGGCGGTTCCGCCTGATCATCCCCCTCAAAGGTGAACTCCTGATTGCCCAGCCGGACTGCTTCCGCAATTACCATATTCTTTATCTGTTTAAATTCCTTTTGCTGAGAAAGAGGGAGTGGTGGCGGAAGCTCATCTCTGTAAGTACGCAGTACCTCATTGCGAAGCTCGTACCATTGGGCGTAAGCCGCTGCCACACGTTCTTCCTTCGCCAGTTCATCCACGATCCGGTTCACCAGTTCCTTAACTGGTGCTTTTAGATAGCCATACTGCTTTTTACCGGTGGTGTGCCGAAGCCGTTCTGCCAGCTGAGAAAGTAGTTCCTCCAGCACGGGATTGTCACAGGCACCGGTCTGCATTTGTACCAGAAGTACCTGCAGGGCATCCCGACTCTGCGATGTCAGTGCATTTCTACGCTCTGTCTGCTCTGCATAAATCTGGAGCAGATCCTGCTGAAAGATTTCCCGCGCCAGACTGCTTCGCATGGCTTCAATGCCCGGCTTTGTTACAAAGCCCTCACGGGGATCAACCGAATACACAATCATATGGCAGTGAGGGTGATGTCCCTCATCGTGATAGGCAGCATACCACCGCAGGTTCTCCGGTTCGATTTTCATCTGCTGGGCAAAGACATTCCGCTGCTTACGCAGCAGCGCCATCCATGCGGCGGCATTGTCATACCCCAGCCGGGCGGCATCTTCCCGCCGCAACGATATGATGGGCGTCCAGATGTTTCCGGTATGTTCCGCCACCTCCTGCGCTGTCTGTGACAATACCAGCGGAATATCCTCATCGGAGAAAAGGCCATGGGTATCCAGTCGTTCAGCATGAGGGCGGGTAGCAATATAGTTGACATAGACTTCCTTGTGTGCCAGCTGGTCAAGATTCTGATCCAAGGCAGCGGAGATAAATTCAGAGGCGTTTTCCATGGTAGGCTTCGCCAGATAATCCTCATACTCGAACAGCCCGGTGGAATCCGGAAACTGCTCCAAAATATCCGATACCAGCAGCTTTTGCTTTTCCGTGACAGGACGGTTTCGCATCCGCTCCGGAAGCTTTTCTACACCATCCCGTGTGGCAACATAGGTTACCAGATTTTCCGCATGAGCCGCCGCATTTTTTAAGTAACGGCATTTAAAGATAATTCGCGGCATGATCAGTCACGCCTTTCCCGCTTCTGAAAGCTTACTACATCCTCAAAGGTTACGGAGCCCACTGACCGCTTCACGTCCTCCACACATTTGCCGCGGAGCTTGCGCAGCGTGTTTTCATCGTAATCTGCATTGACGGCAAGGATATTCATCATCATGCTCATTTCCACCGCCAGCTTGAAGGTAAGCCGTGCCATGCGGTTTTCCAGACCATCCACCATGCCGGTCATGGCCGAAGTAATTGCTGCAGGGAGGAACCGGACGCCTTCCTCTGCTGAGATATAGCCGCAGTAGAATTTAATCGCCTTTTCAATGAATTCACTCTGGCTCTGGCAGTTATCTCTTTTGTACCAGTCTGCCACCAGCTGTCTGGTTTCCGGATACATCCACAAAGGGAACTTTTTTTTGATTTTTTCTTCTTCTGACATAACAAACCTCCGTTTCTATCAAAAAAGAGCTGCAACACCTGTCGCAACCCCTATGAAAAGCCGTTATTTCCCGCCTTTATCGGTATTCTGTTTCCCTTACAACCCCGGAGGCAACTCCTTGGGTGTTATTACGACCCCGGTGAAAAACCGTTTTTCTCCCCGCATTGCGGGGAGATTTGAGCCGGAGCGGGGCGTTTACGACCCCGCTCCTTTAACCCGCATCGTTTTCGACCCCATGGTTCATCACGACTTTCCTTGTTTCGCCAGCCGTCAAGCTTGTGCGCACACGGCTCCAACAAGGGGCTACAGACCCTTATGGTGTAACGCTGCCACACCAGCCGGAAGAACGCGACACTGGGGCACACGGGCGGTAACGTGGCGTATCTACATCTGCTGCGTGTCTGGGCCTGTCAGCGGCTCGGATTCCTCCAGTGTCATACCCTCCTGCTTCAGGCAATAGTTCTGCATTTTGCTCAGCAAAAGCTCCTTTTCATGATCATCCAGCTGATAGGCCAGTTCTTCGCAGGAGCCATTCCCACGATTCAGGACAATGCCCAAGGTATCATACACCTGTCCATGAACGGTATCATAGTTGGCATAGACATTGATCCAGTCATCGTTATTCGCTGTTTCCACATGGGTTCCGAATATCTCGTCCACGTTGAAGGGGACATTGACATAAAAATTGAGGCGCCCATCCGTTTCCATGATCTCGTCTGAAAAGGAGATATCACCTTCCTCCAGCTTGCGGCAGCCTGCCGTGATCAGTGGAGCAGGCTGTGTCAGCTCACGACCTTCGAGATGTTCAAGAAAAATAGGCCAGCGCTTATCCTCTGGAAGATAATTGGCACGGTAGGCGTAATAGGCTGCAGTGCCGGTGTCCTTCATGGAGTAAGCCTTCCAACCATCCATGATATTGACTCCAGAAATCATTTGCCGGTCAAAGTCAATGTCAAACACGCCGGTGATCTGACCGGTATTGTCCATCCGATTTTTTACGTTTTCTTCAAATTGTACGGCGTTGATGGAAACAGAATTCCGGAACAGAGCTGTAAAGCTCTCCGGCTGATATTTTAGCTCACCGCGCTGGTATCTGCGTACCAACAACGCCAGCTGCATCAGCTCCAGGCAATAATCCGATTCGAAGCAATGGCTGTCGCCGTTTTCTGTCACATGGTATACGGAAAACCGTCGCATCTCCTGTGCGCGCTGCTCAGCAGCAAGGCGTTCTGCATTGATCCGGTTCTCAATTTCAATTCGCTCCTGTTCGGGAACGGTTTGTATATATAGCTCCACCAGCTTTTCCTGCATGATAGCTTTTATATCAGTGCCTTTTTCATAAAGGATATCCGACAGTGCGGTATATTGGTATTTATTGAGCCAAAGCTCGATTGATTCGTCACCCATTTCAATCCTCCTGTCATTTTAGAGTTTAAGATTCATGCCGGGTACCTGCTCTTCGCCCTGCGAGGATTCATAAGAGCCGAATTCACAGATACTCTCAATCCGGGATAGAAAGACCTTTTCGTTTTGATCCTCCTTCCATCCACACACTGATTTTCGCAGCGCGAACCTCAGAGAAAAAAAGAGGCAGCGCTCACACTACGCGCCACCTTCCACCGCTGCTTCAATTCGTTCCCGCACTTCAGAGGGAACATACTTTTCATAAAGTGCAGGAAGCACCGATTCCAGTCCTTCCTGCAGCTCTGCTTCAGTTCGATACTGCCGGAGGGCCTCCAGCCTTTCTGTGCTGTAACAAACAGAAATTACCGCTGTTTTCATAGATAACATCTCCTTTTCATAGAATTATTGAATAAATAAGTGAGCCAAGTTGGTGCATACCGTTTACACCCATACCGAAAAACTGCGCCAAATTGGTGCAAGTTATTTTTTTCCTCAACAGGTATTAGGCAGGGAAGTGGAGCCGCTACAATTCCTCCAACGCGTGGATCAGGCTGTCAGGAAGCTCTTCCAGATGCACAACGGCCTCCGGGACATTTGTCGAAGAAGGGACTGTTACCCGGAGCTGATTCAGTTCTTCCCGAACAGCCTGCCGCACCACCTGTTCCAGCTGAACATTTTGCTCTAAGGCGAGAATACTGGACACCACAAATTCTGTGCGCTGGCGGCTGGCCTGCTGCGTGAACAGCCGCTCGGCCTCCCGGTGTCTGGGATCGTCCATATCAAAGGACAGATAGTAACGCTTGCGCATATTCCTAACCCAGCAGAAGCTTGTATCCGTCTGCATTTGCAAACCGGTTCAGCACCGCCACAGTATTGAGTCCATCCCCGCGCAGCCGGGATTCCAGAAGTTCAGCACCACCGCCCGCAAACACAGTGGGGAGCCGCAGATCAAGCCCTCGTTCCCGGAGTGCATTAAACAGCTCTTTGCAGTAGGCCAAGACCTCTTGCTCCACAGCTTCTTCGATCTGCCTGCTGGCAGTATGCTGAATATTGCCCTGGATAGCATCGGTTATTAAGGTGTCTGAAAGCAGGATACCGCTTCGTTGAAGGGTATCCTGAATGCGGCTGTATAAGGTGATGATTCCCATCCGAAGGCTGGCACAGCTGGCTCTATCCAGTCTGAAATTGTGGACGGTAAGAACATCCACCGTATATCCGCCGATATCAACGAGGGTAATACTGCGGTATTCCTTCAGCTGAGGATAATAGCGGCACAACGCCGCATGTCCCTGTGCGAACACCTTACAGTCTGTAATACGACACTGGTAAGGTCTGCCCTCAAACACAAAGGAGACATCTTCCCGCAGAAAATACCGGTGGAACGCCTCCTTTTGTGTACCATAGCTGTCAATGGGAAGCCCCACACCCAGCATAATGTCGGTACTGCTCACACCCACGCGTTTCATGGCTTCCGCAATGGCCGGCAGGGTAAGAATAAACGCATCCTGCTCTCTGGTTTTATCCTGTTGAAAGCGCAGGCGACGTTCTCCAATCGCGTAATAGCTGCCCTCATAGAACAGCTGCATTTCCGGTGTAATGAATTCCCGGTCGCTGACCGCAAAGCCGGAGGCATAAAGCATCCCCTCCGAGGATTTTGTATTGTAATTTCCATTGTCTATGCCAAGCTTAATCATGGCTAACACCTCCTTGTTCTTTTTCTGTTGTTACATACTCATGTTCATGCTCTGGTTTTCCTGAGGCGAATCCTCCGAGGGTTCTTCTTGAGGGGGAGCGTCCATTTGAGGCTCAGCAGCAGCCAGCTCTCTCTGGCGGCGGCTTTGGCGTACCGGACGTTCTCTAACTGCGGGAGCCCCCGGTGGTTCCTGTGTTGCGGGCGTCTGCTCCATGCGGCTCTCCACATATTCCCTCACCTGCGTCGGAACTGCCTTTTCATAGGTTTTATCCAGATAATCCTGCAGCTCCTGTTCAATGGTAAGCTCCTTTTTATCCATGAAAAAGCGGAGGGCTTCCAGCTTTTCCGTTGGGAAGGACAGCTTCAATTCGGTTGTACTCATGGGTTAATTCCTCCTTCTTTTACAATTTCAGTTCCATGCCGGGAGTATCCTCCGGCTCTCTGACCCAGCGGTCATAATCCTCACAGGGACAATCCCCGGCAAGCATCCGGGCGAATTCAGTCAGACGCTGAGAGGATACTCCCGCACACTCCGCCTGCATGCCATAAATTCCGTGAAACACTCTAAGTACCTGTGCATTCAGCACATCCTCCCATGCCTGTTTTCCTTCCTCTGTCAAGGTGGCAGAGTCAAGATACACAATGGTGGAAGGGTCCATATCCACCTCGTGATGCACAAGATGGAGGTTTTCAAAAGGTACACGGATCAGCTCCTTTAAGCGCAATGTTTGATCTCCGGCATCCCCTTCACTCAAAGTGTCATTCTCCAGATTTGGGCAGTAATCCAGATAGAAGGTCATGTCGAGACCGTCCTCCAATGGTTCAATTTCAGCCATTTCCTGCCGAACCGAGAGAAGGTCACACAGCATCGTGCTGATGTAATCGCTGTCCTTTAGATTCACACCATGCTGCTCTTGTATCTCATCAAAATAAATGGCCCATGTGCCATTGGAGGTGCTTTGAGTACCTTCCCGAATAATCTGGTTCGCAAGCTCATTTAATTGGGTGGTCAGATAATCTCTTGCCCCCGGAAGATAACTGGAATACCTGGCATAGCCAAATCCCTCTGCTTCAACAAGAACACCATCAGATTGGTTTTCTCCCAACACCAGAAGACAATGGTATGTTCCGTTTTTCTCCATGTACATGGAATCGGTACTCTCTGAAATAAAGGGAGCGTCCCGAAGCAATCCGGAACGGAAACGGGTATATTCCGCTTCCGGAAGCTCCACTGCCTTTTCAATCACACACTCCCTTAAAGGGAACTCTGATACCTTTCGTTCAAATATTGCCTGTAGCTTCAACATAGCGTACTCCTTTCTTTTCTGCCTATGGCAGATAGCTTCTTGGGTTTTGGGCCGTTCCGTTTATCCGCACCTCAAAATGCAGATGGTTCCCGGTGCTTCGTCCGGTTGAGCCCACCTTCGCCACAATTTCTCCGGCCTTTACCGTCTGTCCTTGCGTAACAAGCAAGTCCGAGCAATGTCCGTACAGAGTGACCACTCCTCCGCCATGGTCAATGGTCAAATAATATCCGTATCCGGTGCTGCCATAGCTAACCGTCTGTACGGTTCCAGCGGCAGCTGCACGGATTGGAGTCCCCTTAGACGCCCCCAGGTCAAGTCCGGAATGTCCCGACCATGCTCCGGTGATGGGATCTGTTCTTCCGCCAAACTCCGAAGTGACCATGGAGCGCCAGCCGTTTCCCAACGGGGAGTGCAAACCAGAGGAAGATGCCTGAGCTTTATTTTCAACATAGGGTCTTGCATACAGCACCTGCTTATCTGCATCAAACAAATTCCGGTATACCACCTGTCCTCGAGAGGAGGAGGCATCTACTACCTTGCCATCACCTGCATAGATGCCGACATGGGTAATATTGAGATAACGTCCATTTACCTTATGGCTCCAGAACACCAGATCACCAGATGCCAGGTTGGACTTTGAAATGGTAAGTCCATTGTTCACACAGTATTTACCTTGCTCGGCAGCGGTACCGGGGAGCTTAACTCCCAACTGGCGGTATACCCACTGCACCAAATAGCTGCAGTCCGTATAATCGCCCTGCCCACGACGCTCCTGTGAATAGGGATCTCCCAGACGGGACAGTGCAAGCTGAACAGCCCCAGCTCCAGTCTCACCCACAGGCAAATCATAGGTCAGACCAGAGAGCTGGTCCGGCATCCAGTCTGCCCACTGGTCAAAACCATCGCCTTCACCGGGTGCGCCAGTTCCATGCAATGCCCGGTAATAGATTTCTGATGCATTCGCCTGCTTCTCGTAGGAAATATACAGACCAAGCGTTTCTTCCAGTCTTGCATAAATTTCCGGCAGGGAGGTAAGGGGAACCGCTACGGTATAGGTCTCCTTATGCTCCACCTTATCCTCGTCTGTCCAGGTGCGGGTTCGTTCTTCATAACGGACGAAGCAGTCCGCAAATACCTGGTAATCCATCCCACGCAGGGAATCTGCGCCGAAATACAGAGCATAAAAAATGGCCTTGACCTGTGTGGAGTCAAGGCTTCCATCCTCTATCAGGGGAGTGATTTCTGAGATTGCCGTGTCCAGCTCTGAGAAGCTTTGTCGCATGTCCTCAATGTACTGCCGGTAGTCCTCCGGCACCTGACCGGATATAACGCCACCATGAAAAGAAAGTGCAACAGCGGCATTGTTGTGGTTTGCGGTTCCTGATAAAAGACTTGTGATCATGACGATGATCAGAATAAAGGGCGTTAATATGGTAGCGATGAGAACACCCACCGCCTTCCATGTTCGTTTATTAGATGCGGCCGCAATTGCTGCTTTGACTGCAAGTGTGATGGTTGCAGGATCTGCCATGGATAACCTCCTTTCAAACACATATGCCCTCCGGAGAATTCCCGGAGGGCATATGTGTTTTCCTCATTCAATTAATTGATCTTGTTTAATACCAAGCCGGCTGCGAAAGTCTAAATGCTCCTGTTCCAGACGTTTCCATTCACTGTCTGCCTCTTCAAATTTTGCAAGAGCATCTGCCATCTGCGGAGAATCATAGGGTACCTTTCGTTCTACCAGTCTGCGCAGCTCACTTCTGTGCTTTTCCACCTTGTGTCCCAGCAGGTATAACCGCCCTGCTTGCTTGATCAACTTTGCTTTTTCCTTTGATGTCATTCTCTTATTTCCTCCGTTCTTATATCTTTTAGTTAGCTTCAAGAGATATTATAATTCTCTTATAGCTTATTTTCAAGTGGAATTGGAAACTATAAGCTAATAAATAAAGGAGCTGATAGAGATGGAAACTAAATTAGAGAAGGGGGCGTTGGGCGCTGCGATCCGTGCGGCACGGCTGGAGCAGCACTATACCCACGAAGCACTGTCCGAACTGGTTGGCATCACCCCCACGCACTTAAAGCATATTGAGAGTGAACACCGTAAGCCTTCCATTGATTTGCTGTATCGTCTGGTTCAGGCATTGAACCTTTCGCTGGATGCTCTGTTCTTCCCGGAACGAGAGGATGAAGTCTTTCGCAAAACCGAGCGGCGTATGCGACAATGCAATGAAAGCCAGTTGCGCATTCTGTACGCAACTATGGAAGCAATGCAGAAGGAAGAGAAGTAGAACAGGTCGTACCGAAAGGTACGGCTTGTTTTTTTACCACCATCTCTGCCCAAACAAATTGCCCTGTTCCGGCTCGGCTTCCTGCTGTTCCTGTGCCAGACGGATAGACTTTTCCACCGCCTGTTCCAGAAAATCCGAATCAAAGCCTGCGGATTTGTAGCCTTCCAGAATCGTGTTAAGATAGTAATCTGACGGCGCACCCAGCGGATGACCGTCATTCATCACATACACCATGGCATTAACAGATCGGCCGCCAAGCTCCACGGGAAACAGCTCTTTGCGGTAAAAATTCGGGTAACCCTCATAACGGTCAAGTGCAAGCTCATCCTTGGGGCGAACCTTCCACAGAAGCACAGGAACGCTGGACCCCGCAAGAGGTTCCACCGTTGCAACAGCACTGCTCCGACTGCCACGGAATAATAGTTCATAGTCCTTGATTTCGCTTACCCCCACCACCTTGGCAGTAGGGCACCGAAAAGACATCTGTGGCAGATTTAGGTTACTGCCATAGGCAATATACAGGGTTTCATTTTTCATATTTGAATACCTCCTTTTACATTGACATAGAAAGGCCGGGGCTTTGCTCATCAACCCCGGCCTGTTCCTGCTCATTTTCAATTGTTTGCTCTAATTGCGATGAGGGTGTATGAGCTGCTTCCTCCAGAGCCTTTTCTTTTTTCTGTCTTAATCGTTCCTTTTGCTGCTGAGCCTGTGCAGGGTCTTTCCACGCAATACAGCCATCCAAATGTTCCAGCAGGTGAAGCCTTGCAGTCTTAAATTCATCCCCGATGAGTCCAAGGCGCAGAAGCCAGGTGCGAAAGGTATATTTTTCATTAGTGCTTTGGGTCTTTGTACGGCTGGCGCACTTCTGATTCAGGGCTTGTGCGGAAATTGCCATACACAGCTGAATGTACGACTTAATCTTACCGGCATGGGTGGTGCTGTTGAATAAACGGAACTCTACCGTACCTTTCTGGAACACACTATGGAGGTTAAGGCAATGATAACGACTATCGTGATAATGCTCGTGGCGGCCATCCTCTCCGTCATACCAGATACGGCTGACCTGCTCCAGCGATTTGGGTCTGCGGCGATTGAGTTCTTCCAGAAAACGATTGTCCACCGGCTTACACCAGCGGTGCTGTCTGGCTACGGTTACCTGCAGTGCCTTGTAGATCATATCCTCCTTGGCAGCCATGATGTTAGTGATGTTTCGCAGTGTATTGGCATCAAAGGGGGAGGCATCCACATGCACATGGATGCCGCAACTGGAGTTTGCAATGGCACCGGCATCACGCAGCTTGCGGATCAGCTCCTGCACGGTTTCGATATCCTCCCAGCGGCAGATCGGGCTGACCATCTCGGTTTTGTATTCATCCGAAGCTGATATGGTTTGACGCCCGGATTTACGCTGGGGCGTGATACTGGCATCGCTCATAAACTTCCACTTCCGTCCCTGGGAATCCAAAGCAGAGTAGGTATTATAATAGGTTCCGTCATAGTGGCTGTCGGTCCCAAAGTATTCCGCAGCAACCTTTGCCGCCTGTTCACGGGTCACGCCGGTTATCTCTATCTCAATGCCGAAGCGCTGCTCTCTCATGTCCATAGACTATCCTCCCTTCGCCCTATGTTTCGGGTGGTCATTAGCGACCTCCGGCTTTTCCGAACAGCTTTGCCTTATGCTCTGGTGCATGAACCATCAGGTTGTACCGCTCATTGCCGCATTTATAAAGACACACACCCTGCTGGGGATAGCGGATCAGCTCATATTCTGATTTCTCCAGCTGGAGGGTATCCATATAAAACTTAGCATCAATAGAGCCTGCGTTGAACAGGAACTGGTGGGTTGGAATGGAGAACAAGGGCTTGGTCAGCTCACGGATATGCTCTACGTTGAAATCCTCCAAATTCTGTGATGCCAGGATAACGGCGCTTTCTTTTTTTCTGACTCGTTTCATAAAATTACGGATGTATTCAATGGCGGTGAGATTCGTCAGGAACAGGTATAGCTCGTCGATGCTGGCCGCAGTATTTCCGGTAGTCAAAAGCTCGTTGCTCATGTAGGAAAGCACGTTAAACAACAAGGCGTTACGCAAATTCTTGCTTGCATTTAGCACACCCTTGACACCGAAGGTAATAAAATCATTGCTGGTGATATTGGTATGGCCGTTAAAAAACTTGGACTCCGCTCCTTTACACATGGAGTGAAGTCCAAGGCAGATTTCTCGAAGAGAATCGGCTGTATAGAGCTGGCGGTGGCTTTCATCGAAGCCCTTATATTCCTTTTCAATGAGGTCGTACAGATCAGATAAAATCGGGTAATCTGAATGATTTAAGCGATCAAAATTGCTGTGGTCCGTGATGCCCCATTTTTCATAGAGCTTTCCCAGCATGATTTCAATGGTGTCAATCTCCCGATCCGTAAAGTCCTTGTAGGTGCGGAAAAAATCCTTTAGAAAGCTGATATGCTGGCTGAGCTTGCTGGTCTGACGGAATGCCTGGGGTGCGTCCATATCTTTGGGATCACCAGTTTCATCCCAGCTTTTTGGCTCCAACACATTGATGATGAACTCGCCGGACATGAGGTCGATAAAACAGCCCCCGAGATTAAGGGTCAGATCCTCATACTCCATTTCCGGATCTAACCCGATAATATGCATACCGGATTCTCGCAGGTTGCATAGAATCAACTTTAGCAGGTAACTCTTACCCTGACCGGAGTTGCCAAGGATTAGAATATTGGCGTTGGTCTTGTCATCGGCGCGGCGGTTGAAGTCTGCCAGAATATTACTTCCAAACTTATCCCTGCCGAGGTAGAAACCATTGGGGTCGGTTTTTCCGGAGTAATTAAAAGGATACAGATTGGCGACAGAACTGGCAGGCAACACCCGTTCAAACTGATCCCCAAACACATTCCAGCCGGAGGGCATGACGCAGATAAAACCTTGCTGCTGGCGCAGCATCAGCCGATCCACGTTAAGTTTGGAGCGTACCAACTCTGTCAGGACTTCCGTCTGCAGAAGCTTCAGCTGGTCATAATCATGGGATGTCAGCTCAATGTATACAGCGGCATGGAGCAGAGGCTCCCGGCTCCGATGCATTTGTGCCACAATGGTGGCCACGTCCTGTAGATTTGACTCTGCGGTCACAGTCTGCTGGAGATCCTGTGTACTGGTTCTCTGCATCCGGTTTTTATTGGCAGCGTTTGTGATGATTTTCTTTTCTTCCACTGGGGTGACATGTCGGGTATAAAGGTGCAGGGTAACGCCATCCTTCTCCCCAAGGTGCCGGAGGATAGCCCGTTCATCGGTTGCAGTAGGATATTCCCGGAGTGCCCAAACACAGCGGTAGGTATTGCCGCAGATGAAATGGTCGGTATTAAACTTGATTACCGAAGGGGCAATCATATCCAGAAATTCTTGTATCCGCACATCCTCCTGCGGCTGGGCTTTTGTTTTCACTTTTCTTGACATGAGCATCTTCCTTTCTGAGTTTGAATTTGGGTATTGAAAAAGCCGCCACAGTTTGTGACGGCTTAAAAAATAGTGATTAGGAAATGGAAATCAAGTTTTTATTAATTATAAAATCAATTTCATATTGACACTTTTCGATTTGATGCATATAATAGTCATATCGAAAAATATAAATGTGAGGTGCCAATATGGAAAACTATTTGGAAAATACAAAAGTGTTTAAGGCACTGGGCGACCCCAAAAGGGCTATGATTGTTGATATGCTCTCTTGCGGAGAGCTTTGCGCCTGCATGATTTTAGAGAAATTTGAAATGTCCCAATCTACGCTGTCCCACCACATGAAACTTCTATGTGAATGTGGCCTTGTCAAAGGCCGAAACGAGGGCAAATGGACGTATTACTCTTTGGACGAGGAAACCATCGGCAAAACAAAACAATTTTTCTGCTCCATCACCTCTGATAAGGAAAACTGCATCTGCAAAGAAGATACGGGCTGCTGCAAAGGATGTGATGACAATGAGTAAGGAGAAAAACGCTGGTATTGGCTTCTTTGAAAAATACCTTACAATTTGGGTGCTGATCTGTATGGCAGCTGGAATTTTAATCGGTAAGTTCCTGCCGGGTATTCCTGAGTTTTTAAATCGCTTTGAGTATGCGCAAATATCCATTCCAGTCGCCATACTCATATGGGTGATGATTTACCCCATGATGATGAAAGTTGATTTTCAAAGCATAAAAAATGTAAGCAAAAACCCCAAAGGGCTATTTGTTACATGGGTGACAAACTGGCTAATCAAACCCTTTACCATGTATGGCATTGCTTCACTGTTTTTCTTTGTGATATTTAAAGCATTCATCACACCGGAGCTGGCCACCGAATATCTGGCTGGCGCTGTGCTGCTGGGTGCGGCTCCTTGTACCGCAATGGTGTTTGTTTGGAGCACGCTGACGAAAGGAAACCCTGCCTACACGGTGGTGCAGGTAGCGACCAATGATCTCATCATCCTTGTTGCTTTCGTACCAATTGTAAAGTTTTTGCTTGGTGTTTCCAATGTGGCTGTGCCTTGGGACACCCTGATTTTATCCGTCCTTCTGTTTGTTGTGATTCCTTTAGTAGGTGGCGTTTTGACTCGTTCATTAGTAACAAAGCATAAGGGTATTGATTATTTTGAGAATACTTTTATTGGAAAATTTAATAATTCAACCAGCATCGGATTATTGCTTACATTAATGCTTTTATTCTCTTTTCAAGGAGATGTCATTATCAATAACCCGCTGCATATTGTGCTGATTGCAGTACCGTTGATCATTCAAACATTCCTCATTTTCTTTATTGCTTATTTTGCAAGTAAATGGCTCAAGTTACCTCACAACGTTGCGGCTCCTGCCGGAATGATTGGCGCTTCCAATTTTTTTGAGCTTTCTGTTGCTGTGGCAATTGCTCTGTTTGGCACATCCTCACCGGCCGCACTCGCTACCGTAGTCGGTGTGCTGACTGAAGTTCCTGTGATGCTCTTGCTCGTAAGATTTGTGAATAAAACGAAAGGCTGGTTTCCTCAAAATGAATTACAAAATTAGAGAAATGCAAAAAGGCGACTGGAAATCAGTCAGCGAAATCTACCAGCAAGGTATGGATACCAACCTTGCAACCTTTCAAACGGAATGCCCCACTTATGAAGAATTTGACCAGTCCCATATCAAGCAATGCCGCTTTGTAATCACCGATGGTGATGTCATTGCCGGTTGGGCAGCGTTAACTCCTGTGTCAAGCCGCTGTGTCTATCGTGGCGTGGCGGAAGTCAGTATTTACATCCATGATACCCATAGAGGAAAAGGTACAGGAAACCAACTGCTGAACTTTCTCTCAAAGCAATCTGAAAAAGCTGGTATCTGGACACTGCAATCGGGAATTATGGCTGACAACAAAGCAAGCATTCGTTTACATGAAAAATGCGGATTCCGTCAAGTGGGATTCCGTGAACGAATTGGGCAAGACCGTTTGGGACAGTGGCGTAATACCGTTCTTATGGAACAAAGAAGCAATTTAATATAACTATATAGAAGGAGAGACTTATCATGAAAAAAATGCAAATATTTGAACCTGCCATGTGCTGTGACACAGGCCTTTGCGGTGTGAGTGTTGACCCGGAGCTGCTCCGCATTTCTACTGTTTTGAATGCATTGAAAAAGAACGGAGTGGCAGTTGACCGCTTTAATCTAAGCAGTTCGCCGATGGCTTTTGTCAATAACAAAACGATCAACGCCTTTATAAATGAAAAAGGTGTTGAGGAACTGCCCGCTGTTATGATCGACGAAAAAATCGTGATAACTGGCCGCTATCCAACCAATGAGGAACTTGTTTCTTTGCTGGAGGTTCCCGCAAGCTATATGACCGAAGCAAAATCGGCAAAGCAAGGCGGTTGCTGCTGTTCTGACGGGAACTGCTGCTAAAAGGGAAAGGAGGTTCCTCAATGCAAATCTTTGACCCAAACAAAATCACCTTAACGAAATACTTGTTTTACACAGGTAAAGGTGGTGTCGGGAAAACATCTGTAGCGTGTGCAACAGCGGTAAATCTTGCTGACAGCGGCAAAAGAGTTCTTCTTGTCAGCACAGACCCGGCTTCCAACTTGCAGGATGTGTTTGACACCCCGCTTTCAGGGAAAGCCACGCCCATTGCAGAGGTACCCAATCTGGATGTGGCAAACCTTGACCCTATGCAGGCAGCGGCAGAATACAAGGAAAGCGTGCTTGCGCCTTATCGTGGTAAGCTTCCGGAATCAGTCCTCACCAATATGGAAGAACAGCTTTCTGGTTCCTGCACAGTGGAGATTGCCGCTTTTAATGAGTTTTCCAACTTCATTACCAATAAAGAGATGGAAGAAAAATACGACCACATTCTTTTTGACACCGCACCTACAGGGCATACCCTTAGAATGTTGCAGCTTCCCTCTGCGTGGAGCAATTTCATCAACGAAAGTACACATGGTGCCTCTTGTTTGGGACAGTTATCCGGGCTTGAAAGTAAAAAGGAAATGTATAAAGCTGCGGTTGAAACACTGACAGACGGTGCACAAACAACCTTAATTCTTGTAACCCGCCCCGAAACAGCCCCCCTCAAAGAAATAGAGCGGGCTTCTTACGAATTAGCGGAGCTTGGCGTACTCAATCAGTCTATGGTAATCAATGGGGTGTTGGCTGATTATGATGACACCATTTCTAAAAATCTTTACAATAAACAGCAAAGCGCTCTTGCAAATATGCCAAAACCGTTACAGGCAATCAAATCCTACATGGTTCCCTTGAGGGCATACAACATTACTGGTATGAAGAATGTCAGGTCACTACTCACGAAGGATGGATATATCATCAGTGATGAAACCATGAAAGCAGAGCATGTTCCACAGCTAAAAGATGTCATTGATGACCTGTATCATAGCGGCAAAAAAGTCATTTTCACGATGGGAAAAGGTGGTGTTGGAAAAACCACACTTGCTGCCGCAATCGCTTTAGGGCTTTCCGAAAAAGGCGAAAAGGTACATCTAACCACCACCGACCCGGCAGCACACTTAAAATTTGTTCTCAATGAAAACAACGGCATTACCATGAGCCATATTGACGAGCATAAGGAGCTGGCACGCTATCAGGAGGAAGTTTTAACAAAGGCACGGGAAACCATGTCGGAAGAAGATATTGCCTATATCGAAGAAGATCTGCGTTCTCCTTGTACACAAGAAATTGCCGTATTCCGAGCCTTTGCGGAAGTAGTGGAGCGTGCCGAAAATGAAATTGTTGTCATTGATACCGCCCCTACAGGGCATACACTCCTATTATTGGATTCTACATTGAGCTATCATAAAGAGGTTCAGAGGATACAAGGCAATATCCCCGATTCCGTAAGAAAGCTGCTGCCACGTTTGCGAAGTGCTGAAACAGCAGTCGTTATTGTAGCCTTGCCTGAAGCTACTCCAGTTTACGAAGTATTACGTCTGGAAGAAGACTTGAAACGTGCCAATATTGCTACAAAGTGGTGGCTTGTGAATTCTTCTCTTTATCATACAAAAACAACAAACGCCCTGTTAGCTGCAAAAGCCAGCAATGAAATTCCATGGATAAACAAGATAGCGGAACATACAAGTGGAAATTTTGCTTTAATCGCTTGGCACGCAGATGATATAAAGGGCGATAAGCTAAGAGAGCTATAAAAAGGGAGGTCTTTCATGAATAAGGAAATAAACAAACCCAAGGTGGCATTTATTTGTGTTCACAACTCTTGCCGAAGCCAAATTGCGGAAGCACTCGGTAAACACCTTGCCGCTGATGTGTTTGAAAGCTATTCTGCTGGAACAGAAACAAAGCCGCAGATCAATCAGAACGCTGTTCGATTAGTGAAACAGCTTTACGGCATTGACATGGAGAAAACACAGCGTTCCAAGCTGCTTTCGAAAATTCCTCCGGTTGATATTGTTATCACTATGGGCTGCAATGTTCAGTGTCCTTTTTTACCCTGCAAGCACCGAGAGGATTGGGGACTTGATGATCCGACCGGCAAATGTGATGACGAGTTTATTACGGTTATAAAGCAGATTGAAAATAATATGTTATTTCTTATAAAGAGAATTCAGGATTTGTAATCCGTTTTTACAAAACTTATCTTCTTAAAATTAAGTTACACAATTTTAACATGTTTGTGGTATTCTCAGCATGAGCAAAATAGGAAGCTATGTGCAATCCATGGCTTCCTATTTTGTTTTTCTTTCACCAGCAAAATTGGAGTCATAGAACCCCAAGGTCTTTTAAAAAACGCACACAATCTTTCGCTCCCTGCATATAAAGATACCCTTCCTGCATCCCTGAGATATCCAACGTTATTTCAAAATACTCCTGAAAAAGTTGCTGTTCCGGCTCACTAAGAGTAGAAATGCACTGTTCAATTCTTCCCCGCACTTCAATGCGCCGCAGTATCTTTTGGTCCAGTGCTTCATCCTCCTCACGCTGCCTGCTAAGCGCACGCTGACTCAGTTCCGCTATCACTATATCCATGATTTCCTCATATTCCATGTTCATCACCTCCCGTGTATTACACAAGACAATAAATGAATACCTTGCACAAGTCTAGATGGAATACCCAACAAAAACCGGCAGACTTTAGTCCCCAAATATGATCCAACGTTCACCGTCAAAGTCTTCGAACTTCTCCGTTGTGACATTCTGCTCAAAGTAGACAGCCAGAAGTCGCTTGATGTCCTCCTTGCCGGAACGCTTGGCAATGAAGCCCTGCTCCCGCAGGGTTTTCTCGATACGGCTTAAGTAGGGGAACACCTCACTGTCCTTTTCATTTTTTAGCCGGATAATGACGAGGAATTCCCTGGCCGTAGCCATCTGCACCTGAATACGGTCAAGATGAAGAATATCCTGCTCCAACAGCTTTCGCACAGCTGTATTGTCTTCTTGTTCCATACGGCTTCGCAAAAACCGCTTATTATCCTCGTAGCTTTCACGGCTGTTCAAGCACAGAAATTCAAGCTCCGCCATGCCTTTTAGAACTGTCATAAGTGCATATATCCGCGCTGAGATACTTTCCTCAGATAGAACAGAGATATTAGTGGGTTTAATCATAAAATACACAAGCCGGTCGCCGCGATAGGTTTCCAGGCTGTAATCTGTCACTTCTCTGGTTCCAATGAGTTGACGGGTAACCTTGCGCTGTTTTTCTGTTTTCTTTTCAGTTTTACTCATCTCGGCTGATACCCCCATTCGTATACCTGTTGCTTGGTCAAAAAGAATGCGCAGGCATATTGGATAAAGTCAAGGATACTGGTATCGTCAAACCGTATGGTCAAAAAAGCGTAGAGGGCTGTGATGACAATGGGCAGCAGAAATCCCAGCTGCACCAGCGCAAACACAGAGATTAAAAGCCCCACGCCAATGATGCCGATATCCCGGAGCTGCCAAAGCCACAGTGTAGCTTTCGATTTTAGGTTGTCGGGGTAGATGTACATTCTGATTCCTCCTGTTCCAATTTAAATTTGCGTAAAAAATAAGCGATTCCCCGGAGCACATGCACCACACAGGGAATCGCCACACTATTGCCAAGAGCTTTATATCTTGCGCTGTCTGAAGCGCCGGGGATATCCGTCCAGTAATCGGGATACCCCTGGAGTCTTTCGCATTCCAGAGGCGTCAGCCTGCGGATCAGCTTACCGATGCGGATGGGATGCACATTGTTGAGGGAATAGCCACCATTCGTTTTGGATTGCAGTGTTCCGCTTAAGTCGCCGTTTTCCACTCCATTGCGGCAATCCAGTCCGGCCACATCCGCTTCGCATATAAGGTCTGTTGCATCCTTATACTGTCTGGCACTTTGCGTGCTGACTACTTCATTTGGCGCATACTCATCGCTCCGCTGCTGTGAAAAAACGCAATGACGGTCTGTGGATGTCACGGTGTAGCTGATGTCCGGCTGAACGCCAAGTCCATTGCCCCCATTGTGATCCTGTCGATCAATGATATTTCCGGCAATACAGTAAGTTGAATCATGTACCAAAGCTTCACCGGACTCTCCGGCAAGAACAGCTGGCTGGGAAATCAGGGGAACATTGTTGCCACCGGTTCCATAACGGGCAGACATTGTCGGAGCTACTGGGTGAGGTCCGGTATAGCGCGAATCAATGCCATGGTTCTCAAACAGCTCCGGCTGGGAGTCCAGGATTAATGGTTGGTGCCCATGTTCCTGTGCTCGAAGCGTACCGGTCTGGTTTTCAGAGCAGTACATCTGCCCGCCGCCCTGGTCGTTCAGGCAAAGGATGGAGGGCACCATATTGGTTCCGCTCTCCGCTGCCTTCAGCGTCGGTGAAATTTCTTCACTGTAACCAATCCCTCCCGCAGCAGGACCGGCTCCCGCACAGAAGCCAGCTGTCAGAACACAGGGATAGCCCTGCCCGGCCTGCCCACCGCCCGATGTGAGGGATGTGTGCTGTTCCGGGGTCAGAAAGCATTCGCCATTTCCCTTGGTAACTACACCTGCCGAAAACATCAGCCCGCCCGGATTTCTTCCACCGCCGCCATCCGCACCGGCCAGTGTTGGTGCAATGCTGTCCTCTGTAAAGATCCGTTCCTGCTGGGTATCCCATGGGGTCAGGCAATTTGGCTGCTGAACGCCGGATTCTTCCCAAAACTGCGCCACAAAGGTCTGCTGTTTCATGCCGGGTTGAGCTTGAATTGCCCCGGATACATCATTTAGATTTCGTACCTCATCCCGCTGGTTACAGGCAAAGGCGATGGTTTCGCTTTCTGGTGCAGAATGAAATACAGCATGGGAGTGCGATGCCTGGAGAGTAAAAGCGGGATCATCATCGGCTCCTATCCCAAGACCTGTTCCTTCTCCCATACGCTCATGCCTAGTGGCTATCTGTGTATTAATTGGAATCGTTACAGGTTCACTTTTTTCTTCTGTTATATACCCATGTCCTCCACCTTCGCCGCCATACAGTGACGGCCACACACCATTGCCTTCATAAATGCGGCGGCTTTGCACATCCCATGGTGTCAGGCATTCTCCGGATCTTCCTCCAACGGCTCCGGAGCTTCTGCCTGGATCTCCAGCGCTCGTTTCAGAACAGGCGGCAGTTCCTTGCCGCGTTTCCTCGCCCTGCGCAGAATCCCCAAACAGGCGGTCTTGCTCAAATAATATTTGTGATGCGGTGTGGCCTCCAAAATCTGCGACAAGGTATATACGTTTTCTTCTCTGAGGGGTGCGGGGCCAGTATTGAGCATCGTATACTCGCCAAGCAACGGAGAATTGATCTCCCAGTATGGCCCCAGCAGATTTCCATACCCCTCCCGGAGGTCGAGGTATAGATACGGTACTGTCCGCAATTCTGCAGGTTTCTTCAAGTACCGCCCGGAAATCCTCTGATTCGGAGGAGCTAAAGGCTCCGGGGACATTTTCCCAGCACATATACCGAGGTCGAACAGCGTTAGCTGGCCTTCCGTTTGCTTTATCATAGGCTCTCATCTCCTTGATTACACGGACCTGCTCCATGAACAGACCGGAGCGCTCTCCCTGTAAGCCGGCACGCTTCCCCGCAACGCTCAGATCCTGACAGGGTGAGCCCCCGCAGACCACATCCACAGGCGTAAGCTGCGCACCGTCAAGTTTTGCAATGTCGCCTACATGGCACATTTCAGGGAAGCGCAGCTGGGTCACCTCAATAGGGAACGGTTCAATTTCACTGGCCCAGACAGGCGTAAAACCCTGTCCGACGCCTGCCAGCGGAAAACCGCCGATCCCGTCAAACAGGCTGCCGAGGGTCAGCGGTTCGGTCAATACTGCAGTTTCATGCCAGAGAAAGGCGCTTCCTCCAGCGTGATGTCCATTCCTTTTGCAAAGTAGGCTACATTGGGTGTGCGGGTATTTTCTATCAGCCGCCTGGCTTCAGAGGCTGCTTCCTCATAGGTATCAAAAGTCAGAGGTTCTCCGTCCTGTTTTACCCAGGCTTCCGCAGCCCCGCACACCGAGGCGGCACTCCTGCGCGCCCATATTCCGTATTTCTCCATGGTATGTCCTCCTTGTATATGTTCTGCGGATATCCGTCTGACCGGAATCCTCAACCGCTCAGCTTCCGCAATCTCACAGCCCATTCCAGTGCTGATCCGGGAACCGCACACCCATAATTCCTCGCAGGCCGCCAGTACCCGAAGCCCCATTTGAATACCGGCTTCCCGTTCTGCAGGTACAGCATCATTTAACAGTTGGGGGTATAACAGATGCACAGCCACCGGCGCACTGCACTGCGATATAGCATAGCGGCAGGCATCCTGCGCAAACCTTACATTTCTTTCAATTTCCCCTGCATAGGGGGAACAGATATATACCAGCTTCATTTTGCTGCCACCGCCTTTACAATTGTTCTTGTAATGTTCATAGCAGTCTGCCCGGCATAGACGGCGCTCATAAAATTGGCACGGGTAGAAGTATCCAGCCCGAAGGCTCCGGCGATTCGGGGGATTTCTCCCGCCGCCAGCATAAGCCCCAGCCCAAGCAAAGCCTGATCCTTCACGACCATCAGTCCAGCTATGAGGATAGTGGCTTGTAAAAAGGCGGTCAGACACAGCCCAATAATCTGCTTGCACCAGCTGGTGAAACCGTCCATGTAGCCGCGGGGGACGGAAAACATATATAAGCTTCCCACAGCGATTTGAATGAGCAGGATACCGCCGCGTTTGAGATTTGCAAAGAACACCTTAATTACGGCGTAGCCCATCAGAATTAGGATAAACAGCATCATAATCGGACTGGTGATCACTCCCAGCCCGCCAAAGACGTTCAAGCTACCCGCGCTTTCTAAATTCCCGGCTGCGGATAGCTCGTTGATGATATTACCTGCAAGGGTATCCAAGCCACTTCCGTAGCCAGTGATTCCCGCCGTCAGACTACTCTGCAGTGAAACGGACAGTTTGTAAAGTTCTACAGGAACGGTGGAGAATAACCCTACTGCCATAAATCCCTTGATGGTATTCAGCGCGGCATCACGGATGCTGCCCCGGCCGGACTGGTATTCGATGGCACACTCAAAAGCAGACACCACCAGCCCGGTTCCATACAGCGCCCAAGCCAGATAAACAAAAAACAGGACGATGGACTGAACCCAGCTCATTTCGAACAGGTCTGCTCCCATGCCGCCCATTGCGGAAAAGAAATTTCCTAGAAAGCCGATAATTTGACCGTAAATCCAATCAAGAATCTGACCCAGCACGGTATCAGCTACAAAATCCCATATGAACATGGGCATCACCTCCAATAAAAAAAAGCTCTCGCATAAAATACGAAAACCTTTTTTACTGATTTTTATTTAGTTCCTTGAGGAAAACATATCTTTCCTCCAATCAAAAGAACAGGACAACTACCTTTTATAGTGGCTGTCCTGCCCTTATATCAGTTATAAAAATTTGAGCCTGTTTCGTCTGGCATTGCCTACAGCGAATGCCATCCACCGTTCATCAGCTTATCTCGCCCATAACCGGACCGCTCGTCTGCTCCTTAGACGGGATCAGTTCAACCTCCTGAGACGTAAGAATTGAATCCATACGGTTGATCAGCATGGACATATGCTCCTGCCAGCCGTTCCAGTCTTCTTCCTCAAACCAGCCACCCCATTTTCTATCGGAATTGGCAGCCAGCTCCGCTTCCTCCTTGATACATTCGAGTGCGTCAGCAAGATAATTCCGGAGCCATTGAACGGACTCCCCGGTAGCGGCAAAGGATTTGACCTTGTTGAATTTGTTTTGGTTTGCCGCCCATTCCCCGTCATAGTCCATATCGCCGATATCCTCATCCTGGAATTTTACAATCATTTCAGCCAATGCCATCGGTCCGGTGTGAGATGCTAAATCCGTGACTTCGGGTACACACCATTCCTTCTGTCTCATCTCTTCGATGATTTTTTCAAGCTCCAGTACTCCATTCTCCGGCAGTTTACTTCTGATGAAATCCACTGTATCCAATCCGGTGTCAGACTCGAAGGCCGTTATTCCCCAGCATCCCATAATTTAATTTCCTCCTTTTTATTTTATTTCCATAGGCTTACATACCAAGAATCTGCCAGTCAATACTTGCATAAAGACGGTGAACGGATTTTAATTTTCATAGAACCGACTTTCCTCCCTATTGTCTATATTTGATTGATTGAAACTTCCATTTTGCTATGGTAAACTTATTTTATATATTTACCGAGTAAAACTTTTTTGAAATGGCAGTGAGGAAAACATTGCCCCAAAGGGGTGTATTTATATTTGCTTGATTTAGATTCGGCGGATAAACATAATGAAAACTTTACTTTGAAAATAAGGGGGAACGATTTGATTATTAAAAACGACAAGCAATTTAATATGTTCCCCTCCCATGTGGGGCTGAGAAAATATATTCAATACTACAACATAGTATTTCCGTCGAATGATACGTTTACAGCACACTATACGCTTATGCCTAACGCTTGCGGAACATTGTCGCTTGCCTTTGATGGAACCGCTGTAATTGCTGAACTATGGGGAGCCTCCCTAACCCCTGTTTTGTTAGGAATGGAACCAAATAGTTATCATGTCCTGATGCTTATCCAGCTTTCACCCTATGGTTTGTATCAAATCACACGCCAAAGCCAAGCGGAGTTTGCAGACAAACGCCTTTCTCTTGAGGACATTGACAACGAGCTATTTCATTTGCTGTATCAAGCCTTTGTAATGTCTAAAACCGCAACAGATTTGGCAAATATTTGTGAGAAGGTTTTATACAGGCGTATGGAAAAGCACATTATTTCCGACGCTTTGTTATTAGCTACTACAGTGATTTCTGATAGTTATGGACAAGTACAAGTGAAAGAGGTCGCGCGACAATCCGGTTATAGCGAGCGACAGTTAAACCGCTTGTTTCTTACACAAATCGGAATGAATATTAAAAGCTATGCGCGTATAACCCGCTTTAACTACGTGTTAAAACATATTCAAACATCGCCTTGCTTCTTTGCGGCATTGTCGCAACAAGCCGGATACTTCGACCAAGCCCATTTTGATAAAGATTTCAAGGCTATCAGTGGTGTTACCCCTCAAAAGTATCTGAAAACAATGTCGGATTTTTACTATGACGGAACAGAGATATACGATACAATTTTCTCAAAGGAGGAATGAAAAATGAAATATCAAGGTTGTCTTTTAGCGGTTAAGGATATCCTCGCTTCTAAGCATTTTTATGAAAATGTGCTTCATCAAAACGCTGTAATGGATATTGGCGTACATGTAACCTTTGAGGGATTTTCTCTGCAACAAGGTTATGCTGAACTCGTTGGATTAGCAGTCGATAGTGTGAAAGAACAATCACACAACTTTCAAGTTTATTTTGAAGTAGAAGATTTAGACAAAGTGTATGCCGAAATGAAAAGCATATCCAACTTGCAATGGGTGCATGAAATAAAGGAATACCCGTGGGGGCAGCGCGACGTTCGGGTATATGACCCCGATAAGCATATCGTAGAGATTGCAGAGGATATGAATACGGTTATCAAACGCTTTTTTAGTCAGGGCATGTCGGCTGAGGAAGTGGCCAAGCACACTATGTTTCCCCTTAAAGTCGTGAAGCAATATGCGTTGTGCTTTGGTATGTGATACACGGCGGCTTTGGTGAAGCAAAGCCGCTATATTATTCCAAACAAGATCGGAGGAGAGGGAGAATGAGTAAATATGAGCCGCTCTGGAAGGCGATAGGTCAACGCACGGAAAACAGCTTCACGCTGACCTATGCCGAGATTGAACAGATTCTGGGCTTTCCCATTGACCATGCCTTTTTAAACTTCAAGAAGGAACTGCCCTCCTACGGCTATGAGGTGGGTAAGATCTTCATGAAGGCACAGACGGTGACGTTTAAACGCTGCGTTTGACAAGCGGCTGCATTTCTTCTATCATCGGCTTCACTCATCCAAGAGGAGGAACACTATGAACTGGGAACCATGGACAGGCTGTTATAAAATAAGTGATGGCTGTACAAATTGCTATTTTTATGGGCCGTATGCAAAACGCTACGGTCAAAGCACCATACAAAAAACAGATAAATTTGATTGGCCCACAAGGAAAAATGCAAAGGGCGAATACAATATCAAAGGAAACAAAATTCTTGCAACCTGCTTTGCGACTGACTTTTTCCTACCCGAAGCGGATGAGTGGCGTAAAGAAGTTTGGGCAATCATCAAGGAAAGAACAGATATTGATTTTTTAATTTTGACAAAGCGAATTGACCGCTTCCCCCAATCGCTTCCGTCTGATTGGGGGTCGGGCTATGACAATGTGAATATTGGCTGTACTGTCGAAAATCAAGAATTAGCCGATTACAGACTCCCACTCTTTTTATCCTATCCGATAAAGCGGCGTTTTATTGCTTGCTCCCCACTTTTAGAAGCGATTGATTTAACACCCTATCTTCATGGAGTAGACCATGTTACTGTTGGCGGCGAAACAGGACGAGAAGCCCGTATGTGCGATTATGATTGGGTACTTAATATCCGTGAACAATGCGTAAAAGCAGATGTAACCTTTTGGTTCAAGAATACAGGCTCACTTTTCAAACGTGACGGTGTAGTGGAAAAAATAAATCCATTTAAGCAAAACAGTGTGGCGAAAGAGCTCGATATTGATATTTCAGATGGGAAAAGATTGTTCTGATCAAATCAATGGAGCAAAGCATTATTGCCTATTTTACTTCATGAATATTCTGAACGAACCAAATGAGAAACCCCTCTGTTGGTGACTAAGTTCACCTACACAATCAAATCTGACTTGCCACGAAATTGAGCCGTTGCACCTTACTTAGATGCAACGGCTCTTGCTGTATCTACATCCCTAAAATCGTCCAGATGTACAGAGGACAGGTTAGTGCAAACACGAGGCAGGCGAACAGAATCGCGGGCGCGGATAGTGATAGGTAATCCCTTGAAGTAATCGCAGGATTTTCCCCCACTCCACACCGTACGTGAGAGTTTCCCCTCATACGGCGTTCCATCGTTAAGGTTTTTAAAGTAATTTACACAATTTACAAGT
>NZ_CATNVC010000022.1 GCF_951230135.1 Butyricicoccus sp. Marseille-Q5471
CATCACTTGCGCAGAATGCGGACGCAACCAATCGTCTGCTCGGCGCGGGCAACCCGCTGCCGGCTCCGGTCGTCGCACTGATCGGCATCGGAATTGGCGCACTGGTCGGCGCAATCGTGGGCGCGATTATCGCGTTCACCAAGATTCCGCCGTTCATTGCAACGCTGGGCTCGCAGCTGATTTGCCGCGCACTGGCCAAGATGTATTCGACGCAGCCGGTCTCCAAGCTGACCGACGATTTCCGTTTCTTCGGCAAGGGCAAGCTGTTCGGCGTCATCCCGATGATTGTCGTGATTTTCCTGATTATGTTCGTCATCTCGGCATTTCTGCTGACGCAGACGCGCTTCGGCAAGAGCGTGTACGCAATCGGCGGCAACGATCAGGCGGCGCGTGTGGCTGGTATCAACGTGGAAAAGAACCTGATTCTGGTGTACATTTGGTGCTCGGTTTGCGCGGCGGTCGGCGGCATTCTGCTGGCCGGCCGTACCGGCTCGGCCGACCCGTCTACTTACGGTCTCAACTATGAACTCGACGCCATCGCGGCCGCCACGGTCGGTGGCACCTCGCACACGGGCGGCATCTGCCGCGTGTCGGGCGTGCTGTGCGGCATTCTGATTCTCGGCGTCATCAACAACGGCTTGGTTATGCTGGGCGTCAACGACAACATGACGAGCATCATCAAGGGCCTGATTATCGTCGGCTCGGTGGTGTTTGACATGCGCAAGAACACCAAGCATTCCTGATTTTTGACCAAATCACTCTCTTCTTTATAGGACAAAGCGCCGCCTGCAGAGCAGACGGCGCTTTGTTCCTATTTGCAGAGGGTTAAACCTCGTCGGGTTGATTTTGCCGAATCATTCGATATCCAACGCCGATGTGCGTTTGAATATACTTCGGATGACTCGGGTCGAGCTCGATTTTCTTGCGCAGCGTTGCCATGAACACGCGCAGGGAAGGCGTGTCCGCGGGGGACGCGCTGCCGGTCAGCTCGTTGAGGATATAATTATGCGTCAGCACCTTGCCGGTGTTTTTGGCCAACAGACACAGCAGTTTGTATTCGCTGGGGGTCAAATGAATTTCGGTACCATTGCGATAGACGCAGCCGGCGGCATAGTCGATTCGAATATCGCCGTTGGCGTACAGACTGGCGGCGGCATCGACCTTTTCATTGTCATACCGGACACGGCGCAGCGCGACACGCAGCCGTGCAAGTAGCTCCTCCACCGAAAAGGGTTTGGTGAGATAATCATCCGCGCCCGCGTCCAGTGCGGCGACCTTGTCGGTATCCTCACTGCGGGCGGAAACCACGATAATCGGCATATTGCTCCATGCGCGAATTTTCCGAATGATGTCCACGCCGTCCATGTCCGGCAGACCCAAATCGAGCAGCACCACGTCCGGACGGTAGGAGAGCGCGTCGAGCAGTGCACCCGCGCCGGTCGCAACACGGTGGAACTGGTAGCTTTGGGTTTCAAGTGTGGTGGCAATCAGGTTGCCGATGGCGGCATCGTCCTCCACCACCAGAATCTGCGGTTTATTCATGTGCGTTCACCTCCGAAGTATGTAATGTAAATTGGAAACGGGTGCCCTTGGGGGTATTGTCCGCAACCTCAATCACACCGCCGTGCGCGTTGATGATGGATTTGCACAGCGAAAGCCCAAGTCCCAGCCCGCGGCGGCCGTCCCCGCGGACATTATCTGCCGTGAAGAACATGTCAAACAGCTTTTCCTTGGCGGCATCCGAAATGCCGGGGCCGTCGTCCGACACGGTGACGTTTACGAGCTTGCCGCACCGGCGCGCGGAAAGCGTAATGTGCGAACCCGGCTGGGTGTATTTGATGGCGTTGTTGATGAGATTGATGATAACCTGAACAATCAGCTGTGCGTCCATATTTGCCATCATCAGATCATCGGGCAGGTCGACGGTAATCTCATGATCGACCGAGCTGCGATCGAGGTGCGCCAGTGCCTCCTGAAAAATCTCGTCCAGCAGCTCCGGCTCGGTTTTGAGCTTCACGCTGCCGTTTTCGATTCGGGTGATGGAGAGCAGGTTTTCAACCAGACGAATCAGCCAGATAGAATCATCGTAAATGGAGCTGTAAAGTTTGTGCTTTTTGTCCTCATCAAGCACGCTGCCATTTTCCATCAGAATACCGGCGTTGCCGGAGATACTGGTCAGCGGGGTGCGCAAATCATGTGAAATGGCGCGCAGCAGGCTGGCACGCAGCGCTTCCTGACGGGCGGTTTCCTCAATTTTGCGCTTGGCCTGACCGATGGACTCCTTTTCCATTGCCAGACCGCATTCGTCCAGAATGGCAATCATCAGGTTTTTCTCGAAAGCGTCGGGTGCGGAAGTGCCGTCAATCACAATGCCGACAACGGCGAACACCTTGGCCATGCCGCGCACCGCCATATAAAGGCACTTTGCGCCGGGCAGCGTGCCGGTGGTAACGCCCGCGTGCTTGTTGTTTTTTCGCACCCACTCGGCTGCCGCCTGTTCGGCCGGGGTCAAACAGCCGGAGAGGTCATCCTCCGGATGCACCGGAAACTGCTTTGCTTCCTGCAGTTTGTCGTCGCTGTCCACGGCATAAAACAAAACCGAGTGATCGAGCAGCTTGTTCAGCTGCGTCGCGGTGACCTTGATGATGCTTTCGATGTCCTCGGCCTTTTGCAGCTTCTGACTGGTTTCAAGCAGGACCTCGGTGCGGTAGGCTTTACGTGCGCTGGAAATCGCCTGCGCCTTGCTGCGGGTGGTCAGCGAACTGCTCAGCAGGGAAACGAGGAACATGACGATAAATGTAGCAATATAACTGGGATCACTGTTGAGTGTGAAGTATGGATAGGTAAAGAAAAAATTGAAAACCAGCACGGAGAGAAAGGATGCAAGCAGGCTGCACAAGCGGCCGCTGGTTATCATAGAGATGAAGAGCACGCCGAGAATGTACATCAAAATTACATTTGCAATATTGAAATTCATCCAGGTCAGCAGCACGCCGACGGCGGTGCAGAGCAGCAAAATGACGCTCATCTTGACAAAATCGGCAATGGAAAGATGCTTCGCGGGTATCCGGCGAGGTTTGAGCGAACGGGTGCTGTCGGTATGCTCCGGAATGATATAAATATCCAAATCGGGCGCAAGTTCGAGCAGGCGATCCATCAGCGTCTTTTTCACCGGATAGAAGGGCCGTTTTTGCTGGCTGCGTCCCAGTACGATTTTGGAAATACCGCCAATGCGCGCGTATTCGGCAATTTGAATGGCCGGATCATCGCCGTATACAGTGGTGATGCGTGCGCCGAGCTCCTCCGCCAGACGAAGGTTGGCAAGAAGGTGCTTGCGTTCCTCATCTGACTGGGCGGAGAAGTCCGACGTTTCAACAAACAGGGCGGTGAATTCGCCGTGAAATGCTTCAGCCATACGGGCGGCGGTGCGGATGACCTTGGTGTTGGAGGGGGAGCTGGACAGGCAAATCAAAACATGCTCGCCGGATTTGGAGCGCGGCTCGGTCAGATGCACGGGTGCGCGGCTGACGCGATCCGCGGTGCGGCGCAGTGCGATTTCACGCAGCGCGGCCAGGTTTTTTTCGGAGAAAAAGTGCGACATAGCCTGATCGGCCTGCCGTTCCCGATAGATTTTGCCTGCTTTCAGCCGCTCCAGCAGATCAGCAGGCTCGATATCCATCAGTTCCACCTGGTCGGCGGCGTCGAAAATGTGGTCGGGAATGCGCTCGGACACCGTGATACCGGTGATTGCGGCCACCACGTCGTTGATACTCTCCAGATGCTGCACATTCACCGTGGTGTAAACGTTGATGCCGGCGCGAAGCAGTTCCTCCACATCCTGATAGCGCTTGATATGGCGGCAGCCTTCGGCGTTGGTATGCGCCAGTTCGTCCACCAGAATCAGCTCCGGCTTGCGTTTTAGCGCGGCATCCAAATCGAATTCGCGCAGCCGGATGCCTTTGTAGTGCAGCTCCTTGGGCGGCAGCTGTTCCAGTCCCGCGAGCAGCTCCATCGTCTCCGGGCGGGTGTGTGGCTCGATATAGCCGGCCACCACGTCGCCGCCGGCTTCCTTAAACCGCTGTGCGGCTTCAAGCATGGCGTAGGTTTTTCCCACACCGGCTGCATAGCCGAAAAAAATCTTCAGCTTGCCGGCAGGGGCGTTTTCCTGCTGCGTGATTTGCTGCAACAGCGCAGTTGAATCAGGACGAAGTTCTTCCAAGCGGCAACCCTCCACGGTCGTTTTCTATGTTACAGTATAACACAGGCGTCGTCAGAGTGGTATTCCGCTTTTGAACATAAGATAAAGATTGCATTAAGACAAGTTTAATATCATTTCAATGTTATTCTAAATGTCTTAATATAATCTTAATACTATATCATATGTCTTAATGTTATCTAAATGCAGAATATAGAATCTTAATCAAATACTCATATCGCTTGTGTTACAATGGGTTCACTTCACAGAATGGAGAGAATTGCGTTGTCATTTTTAAAAAACGAGCATCTCACGCCTGCTCGAATCATCATTTTCGGCTTCATGCTGCTCATCTTAACCGGAGCCGGATTGCTGATGCTGCCCATATCCACCGTTTCGGGGGAGATAACCTCGTTTGTGGATGCTCTGTTTACTGCAACCTCTGCCACCTGTGTGACGGGATTGGTGGTTTTCGATACCGCGACCTACTGGTCCGGATTTGGTCAGGCAGTGATTCTGGTGCTGATTCAAATCGGCGGCATGGGAGTCGTGACCATGTCAATCGCAATCGTCATGTTTGCGGGCAAAAAAATCGGCTTAAAGCAGCGTTGGGTCATGCAGGAATCGATTTCCGCGCCGCAGGTGGGCGGCATCGTCCGCATGACGGGCTTCATCTTTCGAACGACCCTGATTTTGGAGGGTCTGGGTGCGCTGCTGCTCGCACTGCGGTTTTGCCCGCAGTACGGCCTGCTGCGGGGAATCTGGTACGCGGTCTTCCATGCGGTTTCGGCATTCTGCAACGCAGGATATGATTTGATGGGCGTCAACGGCACGCCCTTTGCCTCGCTGACCGGCTATGTCAACGATCCGCTGGTTAATCTTGTGATTACGCTGCTTATCATTTTGGGCGGCATCGGCTTTTTGACATGGGCGGATGTGAAGGAGCACGGTCTGCACCTGCGGGCCTACCGGCTGCAGAGCAAGCTTATCTGCACCTGTACCTTGGTGCTGCTGGCGGCCACTGCGCTGTATTTCTTCTTTTATGAATTCAGCCTGCCGCAGTGGGATGGACTCAGCCTGTCGGAGCGGGCGCTTGCCTCGTGGTTTCAGTCGGTCACGCCGCGTACCGCAGGGTTTAACACCGTGGATTTGGCAAACCTCAGCGAGCCGAGCCAGCTGGTGACCATCCTGCTGATGCTGATTGGCGGCGCGCCGGGGTCAACAGCGGGCGGCTTTAAGGTGACGACACTGGCGGTGCTGCTGCTGTTCACAAAGGCGGTATTTTTCCGAAAAGATACCACGCAGTGCTACGGACGGCGCATTCCCGAAAGCGTGCTGCGCAGTGCGGTGACGATTTTTCTGCTGTATCTGTGCCTGTTTTTGACGGGCGGTATGCTGATTTGCGGCATCGAAGGCGTCAGCCTGATTGAGGCGCTGTTTGAAGCGGCGACGGCCGTCGGCACGGTGGGACTGACGCTTGGCATCACATCGACCTTGAGTGTGCCCTCGCAGCTCATCTTAATCTTTTTAATGTATTTTGGACGCGTCGGCGGTTTGACGCTGATTTATGCAATGACATCCAGCGAATCGCACGCGGTGTCCCTGATGCCGCAGGAGCGCGTGACGGTCGGCTGAGTAAACGACAGAAAGAAAAAGAGGTTTTACATATGAAATCGGTATTGCTGATTGGACTTGGGCGGTTTGGCCGCCATATGGCGCAGCGTCTGCGCGACCTGCACCACGAGGTGCTTGCGATTGACAAGAACGAGGAAAGCATTAACAATGCGCTCGATTATGTGGTAAACGCTCAGATTGGAGACAGTACGAACGAAAAGTTCATCGCCACACTGGGAGTGCGCAATTTTGATCTATGCGTCGTTGCCATCGGGGACGATTTTCAAAGTGCGCTCGAGACCACGGCGCTCCTCAAGGAGCATGGCGCACCGTTTGTTCTGGCGCGTGCCACGCGCGATGTCTACGCGAAGTTCCTGCTGCGCAACGGTGCGGATGATATCATCTATCCGGAAAAGCAGATGGCGTTTTGGGCCGCCGCACGGTACAGTTCGGATCATATCTTCGACTACATTGAGCTGACCGACAACCACGCGATTTACGAGACTGCCGTTCCTCCTACATGGGTTGGCAAAACCATTGTGGCGCTGGATGTGCGGCAGAAATACCGCATCAACATTCTGGCTGTCAAATACGAGGGGCATCTTGAGCCGATGCCCGGAACCAAGCATGTATTCAAGGCCAATGAAACCCTGCTGGTGCTGGGAGAAAACAAGGATATACAAAAGTTTTTGACTGTGCAATAAAAAGACAGCCGCCCCATCGGGGCGGCTGTCTTTTTATGCCTGTGTGCTTTCCAGAATGCCGTCCAAGGCAAGGTTTACCCGCAGTACATTGACCCGCGCCTCACCAAAGATGTCGAGAAAGCGGTCGGTCGTATACCGGTCGATAACGGCCTGCACCTCGTCTTCCGTCATGCCGCGTGCCTGCGCGATGCGGGATACCTGATAGGCGGCAGCGGCAGGACTGATCTCGGGGTCGAGTCCGCTGCCTGAGCCGGTCACAAGGTCCACCGGGATCGCGGCTTCCGCCATATCCGGGTTGGCCTTGCGCAGTGCGTCGACACGCTGTGCGACCAGTGCATCATATTCCTCGCTGGCGGGACTTAAATTGGAGGCCCAGGCATACAGGACGGGATTGCCGTTCTCATCGGTGAAAGTGGTGGTGTCCACGTTCATGATGCGGCCCCAGAGATGGCCTTCATCGGTAAAGGGCTGCCCGAGCAGCGCAGAGCCGTAGGTCTTGCCGTCTGCCTCGATGATGCTGCCGTTTGCCTGCTTGGGAAAGAGCAGTTGGCCGACTCCGGTAACGGCCACGGTGTAAACCAGACCGCACAAAATGGTCATGGCCAGCAGCATGCCGCCGGCGCGTGCGAAGATATGTTTCATGAAAATAACCTCACAGTCTTGCATTAAAATAGAAGCATAATGGGAAGTACGAGCAGCAGGGTGGCCGCTGTAACGGCGGCGACCATCCCTGCGCCGAGCAGAATCATCCTCAGTGCGTAGGTGAGCACGGGGCAGGCGGACAGCCCTTTCAGCACCAGACGAAGCAGAATCAATTGCTTGCTGTCGATATATCTGTGCCTTCTTTCTTAAAACGCGCCGAGAATCGGGGCGACAATCAGGTCAATCCCTTTGATGGCGATAAAGGGGACGATGATACCGCCAAGGCCGTAGACCAGCAGATTGTGTTTCAGCAGCTTCGCGGCGGGCACTTCCTGATACTTGACGCCCTTGAGCGCAAGCGGAATCAGTGCGACGATAATCAGCGCGTTATAAATCAGCGCGGACAGGATGGCGCTCGACGGGCTTTGCAGCCCCATGATGTTCAGCACGCCCAGACCGGGATACAGGCTCATAAAAATCGCGGGGATGATGGCGAAATACTTTGCAATATCGTTGGCGATAGAAAAGGTGGTCAGACTGCCGCGTGTCATCAAAAGCTGCTTGCCGATGCGTACAATGTCGATCAGCTTGGTAGGAGAAGAGTCCAAGTCGACCATATTGCCGGCTTCCTTGGCGGCCTGCGTACCCGAGTTCATGGCAACGGCCACGTCGGCCTGTGCTAGAGCGGGCGCGTCGTTCGTGCCGTCGCCGGTCATGGCGACCAGGTGCCCCTGCGCCTGATAGCTGCGAATGGTTTCGAGCTTGGTTTCGGGCGTTGCTTCGGCGAGAAAATCGTCCACACCGGCTTCTGCGGCGATGGCGGCGGCGGTGACCGGATTATCGCCGGTAATCATAATGGTCTTAATGCCCATCTTGCGCAGGTCGGCGAATTTTTCCTTCACGCCGTCCTTGATGATGTCCTTCAGATAAATCACGCCGAGCACCTTATGGTTTTTCGCCACGACAAGGGGCGTGCCGCCCTGCCGGGAGACTTGGTCGACCAGCTGTGCACACGCGGCGCTGTATTTGCCGCCGCTGTTCTCCACATAGCTGCGCACCGCTTCGGCTGCGCCCTTACGGATTTCTCCGCCGGCGTAATCCACGCCGCTCATACGGGTTTGCGCGGTAAAGGGGATGAACTGCAGATTCTGATCGGCGAGTTCACGCCCACGGATGCCGAAATTCTCCTTGGCAAGCACGACGATTGACCGACCTTCGGGTGTTTCGTCGGCAAGCGAGGACAGCTGTGCCGCATCGGCCAACTCCTTCTCGGAGCAGCCTGCCACGGGCAGGAAGGCTGCGGCCTGACGGTTGCCGAGGGTAATCGTACCCGTTTTGTCGAGCAGCAGCACGTCAACATCGCCTGCGGCTTCAATCGCGCGGCCGCTCATGGCAAGCACGTTGGCCTGATTAAGACGGCTCATGCCCGCAATGCCGATGGCGGAGAGCAGTGCGCCGATTGTGGTGGGCGCGAGACAAATCAGCAGTGCAACCAGCCACACCACCGAGGTAGGGTTGACGATGCCGGCCTGATCGGCGGAAAACTGCGAATACGAGAACAGGGAAGCGGTAACCAACACAAAGATAAGGGACAGCGCGACGAGCAGGATTTGGAGTGCGATTTCGTTCGGGGTCTTTTTGCGGTTCGCGCCTTCGACCATGGCAATCATTTTGTCCATGAAGCTCTGCCCCGCCTCCTGCGTCACGCGGACCACGAGCCAGTCGGACAGCACGGTCGTGCCGCCCGTCACGGCGCTGCGGTCGCCGCCCGCTTCCCGGATGACCGGTGCGGACTCGCCGGTGATGGCGCTTTCGTCCACCGATGCTGCACCGTCCACCACCTCGCCGTCGGCAGCAATCTGCTCTCCGGTGCGGACGAGGAAGTAGTCGCCCTTTTTCAGCAAGGCACCCGAAATATCGGTAAAACGCGCACGGTCGGCGGCGTCCTCCAGCTTGTGTGCGGTGACATCGCGCTTGGAAGCGCGCAGCGAGTCGGCCTGCGCCTTGCCGCGCCCTTCAGCGATAGCCTCGGCAAAATTGGAGAACAGACTGGTCAGCCAAAGAATGACCGCGATGGACAGGATGAAACCGCTGGACGCAACGCCGTCAGACACGCCGGCCAGAGACAGAACGAAGAGAATCGTCGTCAAAACAGCGGACAGATAAACCAGAAACATCACCGGGTTTTTGACTTGCTCACGCGGGTCTAGCTTGAGAAACGCATCTTTGACGGCGCGGCTTACCATGCTGCGATCCGTCATGGCGCTTTTTCTATTTTCACTCATAAAGAAACACCTACCTTAACCAATGCCTATCATCTGGGTGAACTCTGCGATGGGTCCGAGCGACAGCGCGGGGAAGAAACTGAGCGCACCGATGATTAATACAATCAGAATAAGCAGGAATACAAACATTGCATTGCAGGTGGACAGCGTTCCTGCGCCGGAAGCCACCTTTTTCTTCTGTGCCATGCTGCCGGCAATGCAGAGTGTTGTAGTCATGGGGACAAAGCGGGCAAAAAGCATGATCAAACCGAGGCTGATGTTCAAAAAAGGCGTGTTGGCGTTGAAGCCTGCAAAGGCCGAGCCGTTATTGCCGCCGCAGGAAGAATATGCGTACAGCAGCTCGGACAAACCGTGCGCGCCGCCGTTATTGAGACTGTCCGCCGTGGCGGGCACCAGAGCGGCGATGCCGCTGCCGAGCAGAATGGCAATCGGTGTGGCGAGACAGACCAGAACCGCCATGCGCATTTCCTTCGGGCCGATTTTCTTGCCCAGATACTCGGGCGTGCGGCCGACCATCAGCCCCGCGATGAATACGGTCAGCAGCACGAATCCGAGCATGCCGTACAGGCCGCAGCCAACGCCGCCGAAAATAACCTCGCCAAGCTGCATCAGCAGCATGGGCATCATGCCGCCAATCGGGGTGTAGCTGTCATGCATGGAGTTAACCGAGCCGTTCGAGGCTGCGGTGGTAAAGGCCGCCCATGCAGAGGACGAGGCGATGCCGAAACGAGTCTCCTTGCCCTCCATATTGCCGCCGATGTTGCCGTTGCCCGCGATGATGTTCACCGCGCCGTCCTGCGCAAGCTGTGGCGTTGCAGCTTGCTCGCTGTAAGCAATGACACCGAGTGCCGCGACCAGCAGCACAAGCATGGCAAGAAAAATTGCGATGCCCTGTTTTTTATCCTTAATGCTGCGGCCAAAGCTGAAGCACAGCGCGACGGGAATTAACAGAATGGACAACATTTGTATCATGTTGGAAGCCGGATTTGGGTTTTCGAAGGGGTGTGCGGAGTTGTTGCCCAACACGCCGCCGCCGTTGGTGCCAACCTGCTTTGGTGCGACTTGACTTGCCTGCGGGAAGAGCGGCACCTGCTGCTGGGTGACAATTTGCGCACCGTTTACAGTTTGGCCGTCAACGGTTACCGTGCCGTGCGCGGTATCGATTTCAGCATTGACCAGCACGCTGCCGTCTGCATCCACGGCGATTGGCTCAAGCAAATCGACCGTTGTGCTGCCGCCGAGCGACTGCGGCACGCCGAGACCGACTAAAACGACCGACATTACCAGGCAGACAGGGAGCAGAATGTAAAGCACCGCGCGCGTGAGGTCACTCCAGAAGTTTCCGATTCCGTTTGCGGATACGCGGATAAACCCGCGGACGATGGCAAACAGCACCGCGATGCCCACACCCGCAGAGACGAAGTTTTGCACCGTCAGGCCAAGTGCCTGCGAGAAGTTGGACAGCGCCACTTCGCCGGAATACGCCTGCCAGTTGGTGTTGGTAATAAAGCTGACGGCGGTATTAAAGGCGAGCGGCCAGCTCATGCCGCCTACCCCTTCGGGATTCCACGGCAAAAGATTTTGAAACCGCAGAATCAGCATCAGAACCGCAAGGCTGACGGCGGAAAAGGCCAGTGCACAGCCTGCGTAGGTTTTCCAACCCATATTTTCCTTGCTGTCCACCCGCAGCAGACGGTACAGGCCACGCTCGCAGGGAGCCAGCACGGCGGAAAGGAATACGCGCTCTCCGTCCATCACTTTGCTGATATAGCGACCCAGCGGAATCGACAGCACGACTAATATAATAAGGTATAACGCGTATTGTAAAACGGAATTCATAATGGTTTACTCCTCTTTCATTAGAATATAGCTCAAATAGAGCAGAATGGAAACGGTGAGCACACCGATTCCAATGAGTACGACTTGCATCTTCTATTCCTCCTTTGGTGCTTATAGAATAGCGCAAAAGAAGTAAGAGTGGTGTTAGAGTTGTGGGTGCGGCTGTTAATATTGGATTAATATGCCGTCGGACGGCCTTGCATAGAAAACGCCTGCATCAGACTGTGCCGTCATGTGGGACGGGTCAGTCTGATGCAGGCGTTTTGGTGTTGAAAGAAGCGATTGCTTCGGATAATAGTCAGGGGAGCTGAGGATCCGCCGGGCCGATGCGGTTGTTTTTGCGAAACTGCATGGGGGGACAGCCGACACGCTGGGTGAAATGGGTAATCAGGTTGCCGCTGTTCGGGTAACCCACCTGACGCGCGATTTCGGCGATGGGATAGTTGGTGCACGCGAGCAGGGTTTTTGCCTGATCAATGCGCGAATGGATGATGAATTCGTTGGGGGACTGGCCGGTCATCTCCTTGAACAGGTGGGAAAAGTAGTACACGCTCAGGCCGGAGATATCGGCCAGCTCCTGCAGTGTGATTTTTTGCCCGACATGGGCGCGGATATGTGAGATGGCGCGGCTGATGGAATCGTCGTTCTTTTTCAGGCGCGGGGAGACAAGCGGGTTGTCAAGCAGCGTCAGCAGGTGGTAAATGCGGCCGGAGGTCGCAAAAACGCTTTCGCTGTTGCCCTTTTCATAGAAGTGGAGCATTTCCGCAAGCGCCTGCTCAATATCAGCGTTATTTGCGCTGTCAATGACCACGCCGGAGGATTTGTTGATATAGTGGCACAGATCATGCGCCTGCGGACCGTCGAAATGGAGATAATAGAACTCGGTTTGCTCGGTCGTGTAGTAATGGTGCGGCTGGGCACAATCGAAAAAAACGACTTGACCCGAGGTCGCAGTATAGGTTTTTCGCCCCAGCTCGACGTGGAACGAACCGCTGCATACATAAACGAGCAGCAGGGGGGGATAAGTCTCCCGTTTAACGTAATACTCGTCAGTACAGTAGAAATGGCCGCACCAAGTGTGGTAATAGAACAGCTTTTGCGTCTGAATGGCGGGGGAGAAGGAGAAACACGAGGAGGATGGCAGAATGCCGATTTCAAAGTTTTGCATGAATAATCACTTGCTTTCTCTATTAATCATCAGCTGATGTGCCGTGAAATGGATTTAAAATAACGAGGCGGGTAGCCTGTTACCTTTTTAAACAGGCGCGAGAAATAGTTGGCATCGTATATGCCAACCTTGGCGGCAATTTCGGACACCGGCGCATCGCAGGTTTGCAGCAGCTCGAGCGCGCGCAGGATGCGCACACGGTTTAAGTAATCGGTGGGCGGCATGCCGGTAATTTCTTTGAAGACCATGCGGAAGTAACTCAGGGTGATGCCTTGTTTATGTGCGATGCCTTCAAAATCCATTTCGCGCGCCAGATCGTTGTCAATCTGCGTGAGCACGGTACCAATCAGTTCTTCCTTCCAGGAGGACTGCTCCTGCAGCAGCTCGAACTGGCAAATCTGCACGCGCTTGAGCAGCACGATGAGTTCCTGCAGGCGCGTGACCTTGAGCGGTTCAAAGCCGAAGCGCTGTTCCTGCTGCTCTTGACAAATGCTTCGCAGAATCGGATAGAGCGAGCTGAACTCGGAGTGGCTCAGATGGAGCATGCCGCTGGGGTTTGGGTTTCCCGACCGCAGCAGGATGGGGTCGCCCGTCGCGCGGGACTCCTCTTCAAAGGCTGTAAGATCGTGCAGCCGCTTCTGTGCAACGTTTTTCGCGGGGGTTTCGCAGCAAATCATATCGCTCAGCAGAGAGGACAGCGCACCCGACAGGACATCTGACTCGAACTGACAGTGGCAGAGTTCAGCGCCCCGCTGCAGGTAGCAGGCATGGGGCTGGTGCGGCGGCATCAGCAGCAGGTCACCCGGGATAAGCGGTGTGCGGCCGTGGTCGGAAAAATACGAACAGCTGCCGCGCAGCACCAGTGTCAGCTCAAAGAAGCCGTGGCGATGCAGGGAGGCGACCGACGAATACAGCGGTGTACGCTCTGCGGCGGTAATCTGCTCAAACGTGATGCCGGAGTGGTCAACGATATTTCGTTTTTCATAAGGCGTTATCATTATATCAACCTCCACTATAAAAAGCAAGATAAGAGAAATATAATCAGACTGGCGATTGCTACAAGAAGAAGGACAGCTGTTTGAGAAAAACGTACAAAGCAAAATTAATCAATTGCGTATTGTGCTAATTTTGATGTGATTTCATTCTAACACAAGTAAACAAGAAATGATAAACTAAACATATCCAAAAAGAAACAAATTAAATATACAAAATGCACAAAAACAAAAAATAAGATTTTACAACGATAAAAAGAGAAAAACAAGATTGGCGAAAAACGGATTAATGGAAGGTGATGCTCGGTAAAAGCAAAATAAAAAAGAAACTTCATCTGAAAGGACGAATCGGTTTAGCGAGTACGTCCTGTCAGGGTGAAAGAGACAAGATGAGAAAGGAAGGGTTACGCAATGAGTTTATCCAGAAAGGAGAGGACGGCGCTGATCTTGAAGAACCAAGCCATCGTGGTTGCGATGTTTGCGGTTTTTCTGGTGTTCGCTCTCCTGTCACCCCAGTTTAGTACAAGGGACAACGTGATTCTAATCTTCCGGCAGGTGGCAACCATCGCAGTCATGGGCTGCGGTATGAGCTTCGTCATCATCGGCGGCAATTTTGATTTGTCGGTCGGCTCGCTGCTGTCGCTGTGCTGCGTCATGTGCATCTCGCTGCATGACACGCTCGGCCCGATACCGGCAATCCTCATTACCGTCGTGGTCGGCATCGCATCCGGTATGGTCTGCGGCTTCCTCGTCGGCTATCTGCGGCTCAACTCGATGATTGTCACGCTCGGCATGATGAACGTGCTGCAGGCGCTGACGCTGATGTTCACCGGTGGCTCGTCGGTAACGCTGATGAACCAAAAGGTGTGGTTCACCCAAATCGGCAAGGGCAGCATCGCAGGCATTCCATATGTGACAATCATTATGATTGTGTGCATCGCGCTGTATGCAATCCTGCTCAACAAAACCGTGTTCGGCCACCATGTGCTGGCGGTCGGCAGCAACGACGAAGCCTGCCGGTACAGCGGCATCAACGATAAGAAGGTCGTGCTCCAAACCTTCGTGCTGTCGGGCGTTTCGACCGCGGTCGGCGCGATTATGCTCTGTTCCCGCGGCGGCGCGGCGCAGAACACAATGGGGCAGGGCTACGAGTTCGACGTCATTACCGGCGTTATTCTCGGCGGCGCAAACCTCAACGGCGGCAGCGGCAGCATCCTCAAAACCTTGGTCGGCGTGATGATTATCGGCATTTTGAAAAACGGCTTTGTCATCATTGGCCTGCCGTACTATCTGCAGTGGCTGGCGCAGTGCCTGATTATTTTGCTTGCGGTGTGGATTTCGATTAAATCCGCCAGAAAGAAGGCCTTGGCATGACGATGAAAAAACTGAAAGCCTTTCTGGGCAAAAATACGGTCGTTCCGATTCTGGTCATCATTCTGCTTCTCGCCGCGGTGTTCGTTCCCGGATTTCTGACGCCCCGCAATCTGCTCAATGTACTGAACCAGAACGCGGTCAAGGGCATTATGGCCATCGGCATGACCTTTGTAATTATTAACGGCTACTTCGATATGTCCATCTGTACGCTCATCAGCCTGACCGCCGCGCTCAGCTGCGGCCTGCAAAGCTCGATTGGACTGGTACCGGCGATTCTCGTTTCCATCGCGGTCGGCTTGGCGGTCGGTGCAATCAATGGCTTTTTGGTGGCAAAGGCAGGCATCAACGCGTTTGTTGTCACACTGGCGCTCATGCTCGGCTGCCGCGCGCTCTCCTATATGTACAGCGGCGAGCAGTCCATCCTAGCAACGAACGATTTGTTCACTGATTTTGGCATGGGTTCCATCGGCGGACTATCCTATATTAGCATTCTGTTCATTGTGATGGTGCTGATTGCCTTCTACGTGCTGCGCTTTACCCCGCACGGACGCAATACATACGCGGTCGGCGGCAATGCCGGGTCGGCCTTCAACGCGGGCATCAACTGCGTCAAGACTACCTTTATCAACTTTGTCATCTGCGGCTTTACCGGCGCACTGGGCGGCGTGCTGTTCGCGGCACAGTCGGGCGCAGCCTCGCCTCCGCTTGGCTGGCCGGATATGCATATGCTGGTCATTGCGGGCGTTGTCCTCGGCGGCACCAAGCTGACCGGCGGCTTCGGCAACATCTGGTACACCTGCGGCGGCATCATCATTCTGGGCGTTGTGAGCAATATGATGAATCTGCTCAACGTGCAGACCTATGTGTCCACGCTCGTAACCGGCGTGATTATGATCGGCGTGCTGTACCTCGACAAGGTGCTGACCGAGCGCAAGAAAAAGGCGGCGCTTGCCAATCTTTGAATCCGTGACGCGGGATGCGTCAGACGATAGAAATCAACAACCGATTTTGAGGAGGAAAATGCAATGACGATGAAGAAATTTGCAGCGATGCTCTGTGCAGCATCCATGACACTTTCACTTGCAGCCTGCGGCGGAACGACGGATAACGCGGCGTCGGACGGCGCTTCGGCAGACGGTGCGTCCTCGGGCGGGTCCGATCTTGTGATTGGCATGACAGTCAACAACGCGGGCGCCGATCCGTATCAGACGGCGTACTACTCGGCGGCCGAGTCCTATGCAAAGGAGCTGGGCGTGACGCTCAAGCTGCTCGACCCGGTGGGCGACGTAACCAAGCAGCAGAATCAGGTGCAGGATTTGATTGGCATGAACTGCAACGCGATTGTTCTCTGGCCCTGCAACTCGGAGGCGGGCGTTTCGATGGTCAAGCAGATTAACAAGGCCGGCATTCCGGTCATGAGCGCGAACACCAATGTGGACGAGAGCGGCAAGGAATATCTGGAATGCTATGTCGGCCCCTCGAACGTGCTGGAAGGCCAGCAGACCGCCGAGCAGATGGTCAAGGACATCGGCAATGACGCGAAAATCCTGTACATCGATGGTCAAGCGGGCTACTCGACCTCGGCCGAGCGACTGGAAGGCATGATGAAGGGCATCGAAGGCACCAACATTGAGGTGCTCGAGAATCAGATTTCGGACGGCAACCGTGAAAAGGCGCAGCAGGTCATGGAAAATTATCTGGTCAAGTATCCGGCAGGCACGGTGCAGGCGGTTTACTGCATGGACGACAACATCGCCATCGGCGCAATCAACGCGATGGAAGCTGCCGGCCGTGACGACATTCTGGTTTACGCGGCAGCCTGCGGCGATTACAACACGCTGACCTACATCAAGGAAGGCGCACTCCGTGCAACCGCGATGCAGTCCCCGATTATCGACGCGCAGACCGCGCTTGACTACGCGGTTCGCCTGGCACAGGGCGAGAAGATGGCGGAGTTTGATAACTTCATGGAGACGCCGGTCGCAACCGCGGACAACATTGATTCGCTGAACATCGAAAAGTGGTAATCAGCCGGACGGCCGTCCCTCTGCACCGGGGAAGGGGCGGCCGTCCCCAATCTGTAAAAGGAATCGGTGGATGAAACATGAGTAATACAAACGAATTCGTACTGGAAATGAAGAACATCAACAAGACATTTCCGGGCGTTAAGGCGCTGAACGGTGCGTGTCTGGATTTGCGCTACGGCGAGGTGCTGGCGCTGTGCGGCGAAAACGGCGCGGGAAAGTCTACGCTGATGAAATGCCTGTCGGGCGTGTACCAGCCGGATGCCGATTCGGGCGAAATCCTGTATCAGGGCAAGGCGGTGCACTACAACAGTCCGATTGAGGCCAAGAAGGACGGCATTGTGCTGATTTTTCAGGAGCTGTCGCTCGTCATGGACTTGTCTGTTGCGGAAAACATTTATCTGGGCAGTCTGCCGATGAAGCATGGCCGCGTCGACTGGAAAAAGCTCAACAGCGACACGCAGGTGGTGCTTGACAAGCTCGGCTGTCCGGCAAGTCCCAAGGATACCATTTCCTCGCTGCCCATCGCGCAGCAGCAGATGATTGAAATTGCACGCGGCATTGCACTGGGTGCAAAGGTACTCATCCTTGATGAGCCAACCTCGTCCCTGACCGAGCGCGAAAAGAACTATCTGTTTGACATCATCCGCAAGCTGCAGAGCGAGGGCGTCGGCATCGTCTACATCAGCCACAAGATGGACGAGATTTTCGAAATCAGCGACCGCGTGCTCGTATTCCGCGACGGACAGCCGACGGGAAAGTTCAACACCAAGGAGATTGTGCTGGACGATATTGTGCAAGCCATGATTGGCCGCACACTGGACGGCTATTTTCACAAGTGCCAAGCCGAGCCGGGCGAAGAAGTGCTGCGCGTTGAAGGGCTGTCGCTCCGCGGCGTGTATAAGGATATTTCGTTCAACGTGCGCCGCCGCGAGGTGGTCGGATTTTATGGCCTGGTCGGTGCGGGACGCTCGGAAATCATGGAGACGATTTTCGGCGTGCGCAAACCGGATGCAGGCACGATTTACATGAACGGCCAGAAATCCAACATCCGCAACAGCGTGGACGCGGTGCGTAATAAAATCGGCTTTGTGACCGAAAACCGCAAGGAACAGGGTTTGGTGCTGGATAAATCCTGCCGCGAGAACATCGCGCTTGCCAAGCTGCCGTGGCTGCAAAAGCACGGCTTTGTAGACGAAAAAGTGACCTATGACATTTATAATGAGTACCACGATAAAATGCGCATCAGTTCGCCCTCATCGGAGCAGGAGATTGTCTACCTGTCCGGCGGCAACCAGCAGAAGGTTGTCATTGGTAAGTGGCTGACGCTCGCACCCGACCTGCTCATCCTCGATGAGCCGACCCGCGGCATCGACGTAGGCTCCAAGTCGGAGATTCACAAGCTGATTGCGGAACTTGCGGAATCGGGCATGGCGGTCATCGTCATTTCGTCTGAAATGCCCGAGATCATGGGCGTTTCCAACCGCATTTACACCATCGCGCAGGGCCTGATTACGGATGAATTCGCAGGCGATGAAATTACTGAGGAAAACCTCATCAAGGCGATTACCATCACCGAATCCGCCAAGCGTGCCTAACAAATTGACCTTATCATCTCTCTTCTCATTTCCCCTCTGCGGCATGGGAGAACCCATGCCGCCGGGGCGAGGTGCATCGAAGACAAAGGAGCAAACACCATGATAACTGAACAAGAAAAAAGCACAATCCGCGAGCTTGCGGGGCGGTATGCCGAGCTGTGCCATCAGCCGGTGATGGAGGAGCGCCGCAAGCTCTGGTATGCGCACAACGATTTAAAAACCGATCAGCCGGTCATCGACTGCTCGCCCGAGGGCGCGTGGCGTGAAATCATCCCGGCGGACAGTCTGGTTTCCAAGGATCCGATTGCCCGTGAAATAGAGTGGACGCTGCGCGCCCGCCTGTTCCGCGCGGAGGAAATCAACGACGACGTGCCCGCCGAATTGCGCTGGGACTGCCTGAAAATCATGTCGGACACCGGCTGGCGCATGGAGGGGCATCAGGCGCACAACGCCTTCACCAACGAGGGCATGATGGTGCCTACCATTTCGTCTCTTCCGGGCGTGTGGAAGCCGGGCTTCAAGTTTGACGAGACTGCTGCGGAGTTTGAGCCGCTGATCGACGATTTGGACGACGTTGACCAGATTTACAAGTTGATTCCGCCGCAGGTGATTTACGACGAGCAAGGTTCCAAGGAGAAGCTCGCCGTGCATCAGGAGCTGTTGGGCGATATTCTCGACGTGCACTGGACGGGCAACACCTTCCTGCCGTTCTTCTGGATGGAAACCTACACCAAAATCCGCGGCTATGAAAACGCGCTGTTTGATTTGTACGACTATCCGGAGGAGATGCACAAGCTCCTCGAAATTCTGGAAAAGGGCTATCTCGGCCTGTACCAGCAGCAGCTCGACATGGGTCTGCTGGACATGAACAACGGCTGTCAGTACAACGGTTCGGGCGGCTTCGGCTACACTCACGATCTCAAAGCGCCCGAGGACGGTAAGCTGACCTTCAAAAACCTCTGGGCATTCGCGGAATCGCAGGAGTTTATCTCGGTTTCGCCCGAAATGACGCGCGAATTTGCCATTGCCTACGAAAAGCGGCTGCTGA
Organism: Butyricicoccus sp. Marseille-Q5471; assembly: GCF_951230135.1. Taxonomy (GTDB): domain Bacteria; phylum Bacillota; class Clostridia; order Oscillospirales; family Butyricicoccaceae; genus Agathobaculum. The sequence goes on from NZ_CATNVC010000022.1 coordinate 19,484, forward strand.
GTAACTTCGGGCTGTCCTCTTATGGCTGCTGCGACAATCTGGAGAATAAGCTGCCCGATATTCTGTCTATCCCGAATATTCGCCGCATTTCCGTGTCGCCGTGGGCGGATGTGGCGGCGATGCGCGAACAAATCGGCATGAAGGCCATCTTCTCGTGCAAGCCCAATCCGTCCTACGTCACCAACGGCTGGGACGAGGAGCAAATGCGCGCCTACACCATGAAGCTGCTGCAGGACGGCAAGGGCACGCCGTTTGAAATCATCCTCAAGGATACGCATACCATTCAAAATGACCCGTCCCGCTTCCGAAAATGGACCGATTTGTGCAGAGAATGCATTGCAAAGGTCTACGGCTAAGCGGCTCGTCCAATATCATAAAGGAGTTTTGTTAATATGAAAGTAGGTATTATCGGCGCGGGGCGCATCGGCAAGGTGCACGCGAAGAACATTTCGATGTTCGTGCCCGAAATGGAGATCAAGACAATCGCCGATCCGTTTATGAATGAGCAGACCGAGGCGT
>NZ_CATNVC010000023.1 GCF_951230135.1 Butyricicoccus sp. Marseille-Q5471
GAGAAGTTTTTTGTTCTCGCCGTATCCGCTTTTCCGCTTGGCCGCCGCCTCAAAAGACAGCTTAGTTAGAATACCACACCCCACCTATGCTTGTCAACGGTTTTCTCGAGGTTTTTCGCGCTTTTTTTGTTTTACCAGGAAACGCCTTTGTCTGAAAGAACTTTCCATGGTATAATACCCCTGTTTTACAGCTTTATACACGTACAGGAGGAACTTATTTTGAAGCGCTTCTTTTTGGGTCTACTGGCGGCATTCATTCTTCCCGCCACGGCCTCGGCAGTTGATGCGTTACCTGCTTCCAGCGGCGGACAAACCTTTTATGTCAGCACCTCCCTTTCGGATACCACCGGCGCACGCGCCAATCCCTCTATTTATAATATAGAAGACAGCACCTACTTCAAATTGCGTGATCTCGGGCGACTGATGAACTTCGCCGTCAGCTATGATGCGCGAACCAATGCCGTGCACATCTCTCCGGACGCAGCGTATGTGCCCGTATTAGGTGAAAGCCCCACCATTCAAAACACCGCAACGACAACCGCAAACGCGGTTTCCTCCGTTCAGACGCTTTATCTGTCCGGCAAACGCATTACGCCAACCGTATACAACATTAAAGGAAACAACTATATTAGTTTGCGAGAACTGGGCAAGCTTGTGGATTTCGGTGTCTCTTATAACTATGATAACAAGCGTATTACCGCTTACAGCGAGTATCCTTACGCGGCGGAATCCTCGTGGAGCGCTGCCATGAATGATCTGGCGGGGAATCTCAGCATTCTTCCTCCCGCCAATTTTTCTGCGACCGCCAAGCGATACGCACCGATTGTGACCGGACAAAAGAACGCCGACTGGACGCATCTGGTCAGTGCGCTGCGCGCGGTTCGAGAGGCTCCGCCTATTGCAAGCGATTCGCTGCACCGCACGAATCTGTATTGGGCGGATCGACTGACTGCCGCCATTACAAATTCCGATGTAAGCGCAACACCGCGACTCGATACCTCTTTAACCGCGCTTGCCGATGCCGACCTGTTTGCAAATCCTGACAAAGCCGTCCTCGAACGAGACTTCCGCGCCATGTCCTCGGCCTACCTGAGCACAACACCCGCTGCCGCCGCAAACGCCGCAGTCTCAAACTCCATCGCAAAAGATGCCCGCACCCGCTTGACCCTATCCGATGGCTATGCCGCTGCGCGCGGTGCAACTGATGCGGATGAAAAAGCTGCCAAAGCGTATTTTGCCTCCGACATGGCTGCGCTCAGCGCTTTAACTGCCGACAGCGATCGCGTCAACAAAATCTATTCTCTGATGCAGCGCGAATTTCGTACAGGAAGCGGTTCTTTCTGGACCCGCGCTTATAACAAAAACGGCTCGATGGACAGTTTCTCCTTTGCTGCGGCTGCCGATTGGATGTTTGCTGAGGCAGGTATTCCCGCCTTCATCGCACGCGGCTATTCGAGCGCTTGGAATGTGGTCTATGTCAATCGCCAGTGGACGATATTCGAATATGCCAACGGGGCTTCCCTAAGATCGCTCGATGATTACAGGCTGTCAGACACACACCCTGCATCCACCCTGCTGCTGACACAGGTCATGCGCCCGGGTGGTTCTTACTATAATACATCGCGTGCGACCGTCAATCATTATTTCACCTATACCGCGATCTCGGGCAAGGCGACCGCAACCGCCGCGCAAATGCAGGCCTATGTGAAAGCGCGCAACCCGAGCGTTGCCCAATCGGTACTGGATATGATTCCCCACTACCTGACTGAGGGTGCGGACGAAGGCATTCGCGGTGACGTTGCATTTGCTCAGTCCTGTCTCGAGACAGGTAATTTCAAATTTGAAGGCAGCGCCGTCACACTGGAGCAAAATAATTTCTGCGGTCTGGCTGTTGTGACGACAGGCGTGACCGGCGCGAGCTTTGACACTCCCCAGCTTGGCATTCGTGCACAAATTCAGCATCTCAAGGCATATGCCAGCCGGCAGGGGTTGGTTAACGACTGCATTGATCCGCGTTTCTCTCTCGTCACCCGCGGCTGCGCGGAATATGTACAGCATCTAGGCATTCAGGAGAATCCCAACGGGTACGGTTGGGCATCCGGCGCAGACTACGGAACAAAAATTTTGAATATTCTGGATAATATTTTGACCTATCCCACGGCATAATAGTGTTGAGGTGATAGACATTTATGGATCGATACCACAATCTTACTGAAATGCTGGCACTCAATACAACCGCGCATGCTTATTGGGATAGGCTGCCCCATCATGTGCGTGAAATGATTCGCCGCCGCGGCAGCTGCCTGCACTCCTGCGATGAGCTGCAGGGCTATGCGGAAAAGCTGCTGCGTGGCGATGTTTGACCATAGGAGCCGTTTTTCGGCTCCTTTTGTCTGTCCGGCGCGAAGAATGTAACATAGATGACGCTTTACAATCCGATCTTCCCGTGCTATGATAAAATATACCACGAAAAAGGAGGCAGCCATGGCTGATAAAAAAGGCACAAAGCAAGTCACCGCCAACAAAAAAGCCTGGCATGACTACTTTGTCGAGGAACGATTTGAAGCTGGAATTGAGCTGTTTGGCACCGAAGTCAAATCAATCCGGCAGGGACAAATCAATTTAAAGGATTCCTATTGCTCTTTTAAGGACGGCGAGCTGTTCGTGCGCGGCATGCATATTTCGCCGTATGAAAAGGGAAATATCTTCAATAAGGATCCGCTGCGGGTACGCAGACTGCTCATGCACAAAAAGGAGATTGCACTGCTGTTCGGCAAAACCAAGCAGGATGGCTATTCGCTTATTCCGCTGTCGGTTTATTTCAAGAATTCGCGTGTGAAAATCGAACTTGGACTGTGTAAGGGTAAAAAAATGCATGATAAGCGTGACAGCCTGGCTGCACGTGATGCAAAGCGTGAAATAGACCGCGCGATGAAGGAACGTAATCGTTAAAAAACGCATCCAGTGAAGTGATGCACCCGATCCGGGGACGTAACGGGTTCGACGGGGGTGTTGAAGCAGGGATAGCGGGCCGCGGTGGGGAGCCGCGTTAAAAGCCCCAACTTGTTTTATAAATTAAACAACAACAATTACGAACTTCAGGCTGCCTAACTAAGGCATAGCCCGTCAGCCCCGGGAGGACCACGGCCCGGGTGTCTGGCGTCGACTAGTGGTGAACGTGTACGGATTAAGAGTTGCGTCCGTCATGTAAGATGACTCTACTAAAGCAGTCAGCCTGTTTGCCGGCGGACTGTGGAGGGAATTTAAAAGGACAAACTGCGCCCGGAGAAGTCACTGTGAATGTGCTTTCGGACAGGGGTTCAACTCCCCTCGTCTCCACCAAATCCAAGTCATGTATGAGGTTTTAAACCCATACATGACTTTTTTATTTGGCATGCATGCTACCTTCCGGTATGAACCGTACGGTTATTCGTTCTTGATAGCAGACAGAATATATGCTATTATGGTACTATAAGTCGAATTAGGGTATTTCTGGTAGATGGGAAGTGGAAACTATGCCTGACAAGCAAATTAAAGTGCGCCTTATGGCAGATTTGACCCAGTATGGAGCAGCATTGACGGCCGGCACGGAAGGTATTACCGTCGGCCGACAAGGAATGTGGAGCCGAGGCAGTGACCGATTCATCACCGTAAATTTCCCCGGAATCGCCACGTTAGACGTTCTATGGAAGTCTCTGGAGATTATCGATGAAGATGTGCTAAAGGAAATTGATTTACAAAAGAAGGCATTTGAGGAAAGCTTGAAAACAGCCTATGATGTTGTGCTGTGTCTCGGGCCGAAAGGCGGATTCCGCTCACTGAGTTATACTTATATCGATGCGCAAACCGGCTGCTCCGTTCATACCTCAAACGGTTTCCGCACCGAAGCGATTCCTATCATTGAAAAATCAAAGGCCTATCAAATCCCAATTCGTGAGGAAATTGCGCGATAAGTCAGCAGATATGACACCATTCCCCTCTCAAACCTGTTATGCTAATGAAGAGGGGGCGTATTCATGGAACAAGCGATTGGATATTTGTGTGTTGACAACGATGATGCTCGCACGCGGGACTATTGCAAGGCGCAAAAGCTACAACAGCTGCACGCTTTTCTGCACCAAATCGGCGCAGAAGACGCTGCGATTTATATGGATGAATCACCGGCGAGCGAAACGCCTCAGCGGCCAAGGCTAACTGATCTGCTGCGCGAAATAACGGATGCACCCACCAAGCTTTTTGTCGTTACCAGTATTTTTGAACTGGGTGATAATTTTCTCGCATGCTTAAGTGCCCTTCAAATTCTTGCAGAGCATCACGTACGCATCATCCTCATGGACAACAACATTGATACCGCGTGCATGCACGAGCAAGCGGCCGAACTCCTCGCAGCAAAATGATTTGCGGCGTGCCTCCTCCGCCTATGTCAGACTGTTCTAAAAAAAGCCGACGGATGAAACCGTCGGCTTTGTTTTGCTCTTTTCCTTCCACCGATCGGCGCAGGCTCTTTTTAATTGTACATACAAATGAAGCAAAAGAATACCGCCCTTCGCAACGATGCACGAAAGGCGGATTTCTCTTATTCTGTTTCGTCCAGACCCCACGGCAGGACTAACGAGGTCTGCTCATTTCCCGCGAGCAAATCAATCATCTTTTCCGCAGCCAAGCGGCCCAAATCCTCCTTCGGACTGGTCAGTGACACAAACGGTACCTGCGAGAGCTGTGCAAACGCACTGTTATCAAAGCTGACAAGTTCGAGCTGCTGCGGAATCCGAATGCCTTGCTTCTGCATGACAGAAATCAGCTCCAGCGTCGTTTCATCATTATAACAAACCGCTGCCGTGCATCCATGCACCGCCTGCGCCGCAAATGCCGCCAGCATGCTGTCGCGGTTTTCGGTTGTATACCATAACACATGATTGTCCTCAACCGAAAGTCCCGCATGCTGCAGCGCTTCCATATAGCCGGCATACCGGCGGTGACCTTGGATATCATCGCTTTTAAAAATACCCGCGATTCGTTTATGCCCTGCACGCAGCAGCCGCTCGCACGCCATGCGGCCGCCTGCACGGTCGTCCGTCACAACGTATACCGAGTTTTTCAGCTCCGGATAGAATCCGCTGAGCAGTACAATCGGGATGCCAAGCTCGGCGATTTCCTGATACAAGTCAATATTAGGATTGGGCAGTGCGGTTTTGGTGCCTTCCACAATCAGTCCGTCAATCGGCTTATGCTGCAGCAGCTGCAAGATGCGTCGCTCATTGTCCACACGGTTTCGGGTGGCAAACAGCATCGGTGTATAGCTGTTTTTCTCCAAAACCGCCTCCATGGAATCCAAAATAGACGGAAAAATGTATTCGCTGATATAGGTTGTCACCACTGCAATGTTGCCCGTGCGCGTGCTGCGCAGCGGCGGCCGCTGCACAAATGTGCCGCTGCCCTGTACCCGGCGGGCAATTCCCTCTCTCTCAAGAACGCCAAGTGCCTGACGAACGGTCTGACGGCTGTAACCGGTTTGCTCGGCCAACTCATTTTCGCTGGGCAACCGGCTTCCCTCTGTGTAAGCACCGCTCAGAATATCGTCCCGCAGCTTGTTCGCAAGCTCTGTATACTTATGATCCGCCATGGCGCCCTCCCACGTGTTTTCTTTAATTGTATCATACAACCTTGCTTTTGCAACAAAAATTTCAAGCCTTTCCGCAAATGCTGCATACCTGTCTCGGTCTATTCGTTACTTAACACACCGTTTGCACCACGCGGAATTCTTGCAGCATTTTAAGCTGAAAAAGCCGCCGAAACACAGTTCCCGGTCACTTGGGTCTGTGTCTCAGCGGCCTTTTTCGTTTAACGCCTGCCGGGGCAGCAAAGTCGTTTCTGTATCTCGGAAAGTGCATGGTTGGCACACCTTAGTTATCGATACATTGTTCAAAGGTCAGAATAAAATCCGCCAGAATCAGCATGGATTCCGTTTCGCGGACAGTGTGCAATACGGCATACATCTCTTGAATGCTTTTAGGGTTTTCCGCAATTTCTCTCAGCAGCATCGCCTGCAGCTCATCCTTGGCCCAAATGATGTTTCCCTGATTATCCGCGCCGACCTTCCCGCCGCGTTCCAGAATTTTCACCTGCGGCTTCAGTTTTAACATGGCGTTACACTCCATGACCCGCCTCCTTATATCAGCTGCAGCTTTTCCGCTACTTCCTTGGCCTCGCTTCTCCGGCTGACGTCCAACTTCTGCAAAATACGGCTGACGTGTGTTTTCACTGTGGCCAGCTTGATTCCCAGCACATCACAAATTTCCTGATTGCTCATGTTGTAGCACAGCAGCTTTAATACCTGCTGCTCGGCCGACGTAAGCGGCTCTTCCAACTTGACCTCCTGCTTGAGAAACAGCGGGTAATTCACCGCCTGCACTCTTGTGGCGGCGAGCAGCCGCTCAAGGTACTTGCTGTCCTTTTCCCATTTGCAGGCGGTCAGCAGCGGCAGCACGGCCGCGCCGTATTCCGAAATCGGTCGGATAAACGCATGGTCATAGGCAGCGTCCAACGCGTGCTGCAGCTGATCGCGCCATTGCTCATTCCCCAAGCGGTAATTGCAGATTGCCATTAAAATGTAGATGTAAATTTGATCCATTACGCGGGCGCACTGCTCGGTATAGGTCAGCAGCCGCACCAAAATCAGCAGCGCACCGTTATACTCCTCGTTAGCGATGCGTACCATCGCCTTGGTCAGATATTGATAGCGATGCAGCGCCCAGATACGCAGATCGTCCTTCGGCGCTTTGTCCTGCAGCCAGCGGCTCATTGATACGGTATCGCCAAGCCGCATTTGGGCACGGCAAACCAGTGCATCCATATTGGGTAGAAACCTTGTTTCTCCGATTTCTTCAAACCGGCTGCGCAGGTTTTCTATTGATTCAATCGCCGCCTGTGCCTGTCCCTGCTCCATCTGAGCCCGTGCGAGCAGCCCTACAACCGCAAACTCAATATCCGGCGTTCCTTTTCGCTGAATTTCCGAAAGACGGGATAACAGGGTCAGCATCTTGGATTGATAGTCTGTATTCTTTTCAAACCGGCTCTCGCAGATAGCGCAGTCAGCTAAACCCACACCGTCCCGTCCCAAGACGCTTTCCACCGGTTTCCGCATGGTCGCATACAGCAAATCGTCTTTTTTTGACCATGCGCAGAAATCTTTGCCCCCGTTCATCACACTGGGCAGCGTACTGGTGACGGAAAAGGTCGGCAGCTTCAGCTGTTTGTCACTCATCACCTGAAACACTTTGCTGATGACCTCAAGCAGGCCATTGCAGCCTCTTTGCGGCAGCGCAATGTCCAAATAAGCCAAACGCCCCTGTGCATTTTTATATTCGGGCTCGGATTTTTTAAGTCTGCCGACGAAGCTTTGCAGCGCTTCATACCAGTATTCCGACTGTTCATAGTCCATGAATAGTGAAGAGAGCATGCTCATTCCTGCCATCAGCGTAGGACTGCGTAAAATTTCTTCCTTGGGCATGGCGAAATAGTATTTTTCCATCTCCAAATACTGTCCAACTCCCACATGGAGCTCCGCATTTTTGACCAGCAATTCGGAAATTTTGCGTTGATTGCCCGCACGTGAATAACAATCCAAGGCCGACTTCATCTGGTCATGCAGCTCATAGTACAGTCCCGCACGGCTGAAAAGTGCCCGCTGCTCCTCCGCTGTTCGTTCCTGCGATAGCTTCCAGAGCAGAAACGCACGAAAAATAGGTCGAAAAATCAGCACATCCGGCGCACTGGGCTCTAGCATTGAGGTGTTTTGCTGAATCTCCGCAATCAGTTCTCCGCTGTGGCTGTCTCCGCTGAGCAGCTTAGCAAGTTCTACATTAAAGTTCTCAAATGGCGCGACTTCCAGCAGCAGGTTTTTCAGCGGCATTTCAAACCGGCAAAAAATCATTTCATCAAAGTACATAAACAGCTGCTGTTTGGAGGCGTTGAGCAGTGTTTGACCGTAAGTACCGCCGTCTGATAAGCGGCGCAGTAGAATGGCCAGTGCGACCGGATACCCGTTTGTGTCATTTAAAACCGCGCCCAATTCCGCATAACTGAGCGAAACGCCGTAGGCCTCCGCGAGCGCTGTTGCGGCCGCTTTGTCCAGGAACAAATCCTCAATCCCAAACGACTCCATAATGCCGGCGAACTGAAACGGCATCAGCCAGCCGGGAATTGCGCCGCGGGTTAAAAAGACGAAATGCTTGTCCTTTTCGAGCCGAATCCGTTCACATAAAGCGTGCTTGATATCGCTGTCCGTCAAAAGATGCAAGTCGTCAATCAAAAGCACCTCACAGTCCCTGTCGATAGCTTGGAGCGAAAATTCATCCTCCGCCGCGCTGAGATAGCAAACGCGGTATGCCCGGAGCAGCTTCTTTGCCACCTCTGTTTTGCCGCAGCCGCAGGGGGCATGCAGCAGCAGCACCCGGTTGAGCTGATACGCCAGTGCAAAGCGCTCCTGCAGCCGCTCCGGGATTACGATTGGTTTGGTCTGGGACATTTTTTCTCCCCCCTATGTGAAATTCCTGAATGAGCAAGGCAATGAGGAATTTAGGGCAACACCGCACAATTCTAAGTGCGGGATTGCGCAGTCAGATTTTTTGCCAGATGTGTCAAAAAGCGCAGCAAATACTTTGTGTATTTGCGAGCATTTTTGGCGCATATGACGGAAAAGATGCAAGCAAGCGTGCGCTTAAGGCGCTAGCCGCGAATTGTGCGGTGTTGCCTTAGATACAGCCTACGAATCTGTTATGTTTTAATTATATCAGTAAGAAATGATTTTGTCCTCCCCCCAAAGTACTATTTGCAAGGATTTTAGCGTTTTTTGCGCGTAGTCGGACTGCGAGAAGATATTTTGCGGCTCACCCCCGAATGCACCGTCCCGTCAGTCCTTCTTTTTCTCGCAGGCAGGCAGAGGGTGCTTCGCATGCTGTGCGTGATGCGCCCTGCACGCCGCACAGTCTCCGTGTCGTTTGCAGTTTTTCCAGCGGCAGCTGCATTTGACCGGCGTTTTTTTCGTTTGAAGAGTCGGGTCTATCTGCTTATCATTGTGCATTGCTGCACCTCCTTCCCCTTTATTCTGTCAGTGCTGCGGCCGATTCATGCAGATATTACGCGCAATACACAGCAAAAAAGTCCGCTCGAAAGCGGACTTTTTCAAAGAAGAAGAGAGATGAAAAAGGTTATTTAAGAAGTGTTTCCGTGTCCTTATCTGCTGATGGTCTGCTGCAGCGCATCGACCGAGGTTGCGACGCCGGCTTCGGTCGACATCGTGAAATCCTCCATCTCAAGCGATACATCGCCGTTGTAGCCCATCATGCGGACGACAGAGAAGAATTCCTTCCACCACTGCAGATCCTTGCCGCAGCCAACCGCGACATAGTTCCAATTGCGGGAAGCGGTGTCGTGCACGTCCTTCCAGTCGGTCAGGCCGTTGACCGCTGCCATGCCGCGCTCAATGCGGGTGTCCTTGCCATGCACGTGGTAGATTGCACCCTTCAGTGCGCGCGCCGACTGAATTGGGTCAGCGCCGTAGGCAATCAGGTGCGAGGGATCAAGGTTAATGCCGATGATGTCGTCGCCCACGCTCTCGCGCAGCATCCAGAACGACTCGGGATTATGTACCATCATGCAGGGGAATTCCTCGATGGCAATCTGCTTGATGCCGTGCTCGCGGCAGAATGCTGCGAACTTCTTCCACCATTCGGTGGTCACGCGCCACTGATAATCGACGGTCGGCTGCATATAAGCAGTCATCGTAACCGACGAGGTAATCCAGTTGGGGGTTACATCGTGCTCACTGCCCGCGGGAAGACCCGACATGCAGACGATTTTCGTAACACCCAGCTTTTCCGCCAGCAGCACACAGTCGTGCATCGACTGCGCGTACTGCTCGCCGGTCTCGCACGGCCAAAGCGGATTGCATGAGGTGTTGAGCGCCGAGATGCGCATACCGCGCTTGTCAAGCTCGGCCAGATACGCCTTGCACTTGCCTTCATCAGCCATCAGCTCAGCGGTAGGACAGTGCTTTTGCGCGCCCCAGCCACCCGCAGTCATCTCGACCGCGTTAACACCGTAGGACTTGACCTTATCCAGCATGTCGGTATAGCTGAGGTCTGCGAATACATCGGTACAAATTGCAAGCTCCATTGCTTGATTCCTCCTTATTTCTGATAAAACGCGGGTTTTTCATCGTAAACGACCGGCTGAATGGTCTGCGTGTCGCGTGCCTTGGAGGCCGCTGCCGCCGCCACCTGGCAGGCGTAGCCGTCCCACGCGGACGGTCCGTCGACACGGCCGGCCTTGCAGGCGTTAATCCACTCCTGGAACTCGACGTTGTACGCCTCGGTGAAGCGGGTCGACCAGTCCGCGTCAACCGCGTTGCCGCGCACGGTATTCGCCAACACCTCGATGGTCGCGGGCTTGGGCAGATTGAGAATCGCGTCCTCGCAGACAACCTCGCAGCGTATGTCGTAGCACTGGCCGTTGCACACAAAGGATTCTACGTCGATGCGCACACCGGACTTGGTGGTCAGAATCATGATCTGCGGATCGTGCAGGCCTTCGCGCGCCTTGGAGGTCGCCTTGCCGTAGCGCACCTCGGCGCTTGCATAGTCCTCGCCGAGCAGCCAGCGCAGCACGTCAATCTCATGTACCATCGAGTTTTCTACCGCGGACGAATTGTCCCACTCGGGCGGTACCGAGGGGTTGCGGTGCGCGCAGTGCAGCAGCAGCGGCTCGCCGTATTTGCGGGTCGAGATAGCCTCCTTCAGCTGACGATAGCCCGGATCGTACCGGCGCATAAAGCCAACCTGCACGAGCTGCTTGCCCGCCGCCATTTCGGCTTCGACGATGCGCTTGCACGCGTCAGCAGTCGGTGCGAGCGGCTTTTCGCAGAACACATACTTGCCGGCTTCGACTGCCGCCAGTACGTATTCCTCATGAAAGGGATCGAGCGTGGTGACGATAATCGCGTCCACCTCGGGCGAAGCAATCATCTCTTCGCCGGTTTCATATGCCTTCAGGCCGTATTTCTCGGCGACCGACTTGCAAAAATCCGCATTCCTGTCCGCACAGGCGATGACCTTTGCGCCGGACAGCTTGGTGTTGATGCGTTCAATATGCGTGCGGCCGATGGCGCCCGTGCCGACCAGACCGATGTTCAGTTGCTGTTCCATAATTTGTTCCTTTCTGTAATTGCTGCGGGGCGAATGCATATCGCCCCGCTTGTAATGTTAATTAACCCGCGTAGTCCGCTACGTTGTCAGCCGTGACCGACTGGAACGGAACGAGTACTTCCTTGTCAGAGGTTTCGCCCTTCATCAGCTTGGTCATGACCTCGTAAGCAGCCGTCGCCTGACCGGGTGCATCCTGCAGAATGGTCTGCACCATTTCGCCGTTCTGAATTGCCGTGTAGGCTTCGGCAAGGCCGTCCACACCGGTTACCTGCACGCCTTCGAGACGGTTTGCGCCCTTGAGTGCCTCAACAGCGCCCAGTGCCATCTGATCGTTCGCGGCGACAATTGCGTCAAACTGCGGATACTTCTGAATCCAGTCCTCGGTGATCTGCATTGCCTTGGCCATTTCGTAGTTGCCGTCCAGATCGGCCAGCACTTCTACATCACTGCGGCCTGCCTCGTCGAGCGCGACAAGGAAGCCCTCACGGCGGTCGGTCGAGTGCTGCATGCCCGCGGTGCCTGCCAGATACAGCACCTTAGCGTTTTCAGGCAGGGTTTTCGCCAAATATTCGCCCTGCATGTGGCCTGCGTCATAGTTTTCCGAGCCGACATAGATGTAATCACCCGAAGCGGCCTTGATGCCCAGGCAGACAACCGGAATGCCGGCCGCGTTCGCCGATTCCACTGCCGGAACGATTGCTTCCGCGTCGTTCGGCACGAGCACCAGCAGGTCAACGCCCTTTGCAATGAAGGTGTCCGCGTCGCCGAGCTGCTTGGTGGAGTCCTGATTTGCATCCGCAAACTGCAGGTCGATGTTTGCGCCCTCTGCCTTGACCTTCTCAATCAGTGCATCCTTGCGCGCTACCATGAACACGTCGGAATCCGCGCCGTTGCAGTAGCCGACCACAAACTTTTCGCCGTCCGCAGATGCGTTCGCGTCACCCGATGCATCGCTGCTGCCATTGCTGCCGCAGCCGGACAGCATGCCCAGAGTCATCGCGCCCGCAAGACCGAGCGCCGCCAGTTTTTTCAGGTTTGTCATGATATGTTCCTCCATTTTCTCCCGTTTCTCTATTGCAAGGCGCGTGTCCGCCGTGCATTCTTACTTCGCCTTTGCCGCCGCGCGCTTGGTCACCACGTCAACAATGACCGCAACCAGAATAATCAGTCCCTTGACAATCTGCTGCCAGTACGCATTGATGCCGAGCAGGTTCTGCGCGTTGTTGATGATACCGACGATGACAGCGCCAATCAGCGTGCCGGTGATAGTACCCGAGCCGCCCGCCAGCGAGGTGCCGCCGACGACGCAGGCCGTAATCGCGTCAAACTCATAGGAAACGCCGGCGGACGGCTGACCCGTGCCCATACGGGACATGAACAGCACGCCTGCGATGGCAGCCATCAGACCGTCAATCAGAAACGCCTTGCGCACAACGCTCTTGGATTTGATGCCCGAAGCCTCAGCGGCGTTTGCATTGCCGCCCACCGCGAACAGGTGACGGCCGAAGCGGGTTTTATTGAGGATGACCCAGCAAATTACAAACAGAATGAGCAGAATGATGACCGAAATCGGAATCGGTCCCACATAGCCCTGACCAATCGACTTATAGATGCTGTCCATACCGGAAACCGGCTTGCCGCCGGTCAGCAGCAGTGCGCCGCCGCGGGCGACCGTGGTAACAGCCAGCGTCATGATGAAGGCCGGAATGTCAAACTTGGTGATAACAAAACCGTTGATGCCGCCAATCAGCAGACCAAGGGCAAGCGCTGAGAGGATGGACACGACCAGTGCCATGCCCGCACCCATCGAGCCTTGCACCGCGACCATGACCATACAGGAAACACAGCCAATCAGCGCGATTTCCGAACCGAGCGCAACGTTGATGTGTCCGAGGATGATAACGAACTCCACGCCGAAGCCCAAGATGGTGACCACGGCAATCTGCCGCAGGATGTTGGTCAGGTTATCCTTGCCGAAGAAGTCCGGCACGAACAGGCATGCCGCCAGAAAGATAACGACCAGCAGAAGGAATGTACCGTATTTGCCGTAAAACTTGCCGAAGTTAAACTTTTCTTTCGTCTTTTCCATTACTTGCTTCTCCCCTTTGTAGCCAAAGTCATGATGCTTTCCTGTGTTGCCTCGCTGCGGTTGAGGATGCCGTTGATCTGCCCCTCCTGCATGACGACCACGCGGTCGGACATGCCGAGAATCTCGGGCAGCTCGCTTGAAATCATGATGATTGCCATGCCCTCTCGTGCAAAGCGGCACATCAGCTTGTGGATTTCGCTCTTCGCACCGACGTCGATGCCGCGCGTCGGCTCATCAAGAATCATCACCTTGACGTCACCGATAAGCCACTTGGCCAGTACGACCTTTTGCTGGTTGCCGCCCGACAGCGTCGACGCCGCAACGTTCTGGTTTGCAATTTTAATCTGCAAGAGCTTTACCATTTCCTCAGTCTTGCGGTCAATTTCGCTGTCATTCACCAGTCCGCCGTGGAGGAATTGGTCAAGGTTGACCAGCGACACATTGTCATGGATGCTGCGGCCAAGCACCAGGCCGTAGCCCTTGCGATCCTCGCTCACCATTGCGATACCGGCCTTGACTGCGTCCGCCGTGTGACGAATGTTCAGCCTCTGTCCGTTTAAGTACACTTCACCGCTTGTCAGGCGGTCGAGTCCGAAGATGGCACGCATCAGCTCCGACCGTCCCGCGCCGACCAGACCGGAGAAGCCGAGAATCTCGCCCGCGCGCAGCTGGAAGCTGATGTCGCGGAAACGGCCGCCATCCGGCTTTTCCTGCGTCAGGTTTTTGACCTCGAGCACCACGTCGCCGATGGGAATATCGTTCTCCTTGGGAAACACGTTGGTGATTTCGCGTCCGACCATGCGCGCGACCAGCTTGCCTGCGTCATAGTCGCTTGCCGGACCGGATTCAATCCAGCGGCCATCGCGGATAATCGTGATTTCGTCCGCAATGCGGAAAATTTCGTCCATCTTGTGCGTGATATAAAGGATGGCCACGCCCTGCTCCCGCAGGCGGAAAATCTGCCCGAACAGCACCTCAATCTCTGCATCCGCAATCGCGGACGAGGGTTCGTCCATGATGATGACCTGTGCGTTCATCGAAATCGCCTTTGCAATCTCAATGAGCTGATGCCCCGCAATGGACAGCTCGCGCATTGTCTGATGCGCGTTATAGGGAATGTCGAGCTGATCGAGCAGCGTCTGCGTGTCGCTATACAGCTTGCCGTAGTCGACAAAGATACCCTTCATCGGCTCGCGTCCGAGGTAGACATTTTCGGCAATCGTCATATCCATCACGGGGTTTAGCTCCTGATAGATCATTGCGATGCCCATTTTGATGGTGTCCTCGACCGTGTGTTTGCCGACTGGCTGGCCTTTGAAAAACATTTCGCCCTCATCCGCCACGTAGGTGCCATTGATGGTTTTCATCAACGTCGACTTTCCCGCGCCGTTTTCGCCGCAGATGACGTGCACCTTGCCCGGGCGCACCTTCAAATTCACGCCGTCCAGCGCACGCACACCCGGAAACACCTTGACGATGTTCCGCATCTCCAGCAAGTACTCCGGATTTTGCATTGATTTCCCTCCTCTTTCCTTCTCAGCGCCAATTACGAGCACGTACTCGTAACCGATTAAAAATAAAATTCGCATCTGCGAATTCAATTTCAATGCTATTTTATTCCAACGAGCACGTGCTCGTAACTCTGTAAAAAAATATTTGCAGCAGGCTGCAAACATTTTTTCATTAGAACAGGCTTTCCTTCACCAATACCTTAATTTCAGTAAACATCTCATCGCGCTCCGGCTGCCGGTCGAAGACCAAATCGTCCATCATGACCTGTATCGGCAGTTCGCCCTGCCGCTGCAACTCACTTGCGAGCGTGCAGTCAATCACATCCTCACGCATCAGCTGCAAGATGAACGGATACTCCTCGTAGGACAGCACCTTGATGTCTTTCCATCGCCCGCTCTCCTTGAGCGCGCGCCCAACCTCCCGTGCTCCGCCGCAGGTCAGGTAGATGCCGCGCAGATTGGGATGCTGCCGCAGCACTTCGGCTGTTTTTTGATACGTAATCTGCGGGTCTTCAAAGCTTTCGATGCATTCAACCACGTGAATACCAGGATAATTCTGTGCGATAAAACTGGAAAAACCCTGTTCGCGGATGCTGACGTAGTAGTTGTTGTTTTCCGCATCGACCGCACTTGAGATGATTGCCACCTCGCCGCTCCCGCCGAGGAACTGCCCCATCAGCCGACCGGCGACGCGGCTTGCGCGTTTACCGTCCATGCCGACATAGCACATGCGCTTGGTACCGTCGATATCTGAGTTGGCTGTCACAACCGGAATGCCCGCATCTACCGCACGGTTAATCGCAGCGCGCACACGGCCCGAGTTGATTGGGCTTAAAATGATGCCGTCTATACCCTGATCAATCATGCGATTGAGGATTGCGCTCTGCCCTTCCGCATCCTGAAAGGTGGTTACATGGTACTCAACCTCAATATTGAAGCCGGCCTGCTTTTCCACGCCCTGTGCAATGCCCTGCTTGATGAATTCAAGTGCGTCCACCTCGACCAATACTGCGGCGATGCGGTAGACCTTTCCCTGCTGCTGCAGCACGCGGCCGGCAGGATTTGGCGTGTAGCCGACTTCCTTGATGATTTGCTGAATGCGCTGCCGCACGTCCGTGCTGACGCCCTCGCGGTTGTGCAGCACCTTATCTACCGTAGCACGATGAACGCCCGCTAATTCTGCAATTTCTTTAATGGTCATTTTCACGGATCGTCCCGCCTTTGTTTCGGAATAATATTTCCCAGCGAGCACGCGCTCTCTTTTACCGAGCTCGTGCTCGTTGTTGTTTCTGCTGTAATTATGTGCCCTTGGATTCGATTTGTCAACGCTGATTTTACGCATTCTTTTAACTTTGTCAAACCTGCTCGCTGCGGGATTGCTCCTTTGGTCAAAACGCCAACACCTTCCAAAAATACTCACCATATCCCTTTCCTGTTTTTCAGCATAACTGCACAAGGAACAAGGGCGGATGCATGGCATCCGCCCTTGTTCCTCGTTTGGAGCGTGGATTTACTCGACCTCGGAGATTTTAACCGGGCGGCCCTCATGCAGCGACTTGGTCGCGGCGGCAGCCATCAGCACCGGATACAGACCGTCAATGCCGGTCACCGGCGTCTCCTTGTCGTTTGCG
>NZ_CATNVC010000024.1 GCF_951230135.1 Butyricicoccus sp. Marseille-Q5471
ACCGCCTCAACGGCTTTAAGGATCAGTGCGACGCGTTCTCGGTTGTCGCGTCCCAGACCGCACGCTGCGATCGCAACGAAGCGTTCAATGTCATGCAGAACGTGCTGTCCTCCAACCCTGAGGTAAATGTCGTCTGGGCAATCAACGCCGAGATGGGTCAGGGCGCGATTCAGGCAATCGAGCAGGGCGGATTTGCGGGCAAGGTGCAGGTGTTCGACTTTGACGCATCCTCCGATGACATCGCCGCAATTGAAGCAGGCACACTGGCCGGCTCTGTTGCGCAGTACCCGAATCTGCAGGCAGAAGCCGCGATTCAGGCCTGCCTCGACGTACTCGACGGCAAGACCCTCGAAGCACACACCAAGACCAAGGCCGCACTCGTGACCATGGACAACGTTGCTGACTTCAAGGCCGGCAAGGATATCTGAGTTACAGCAGTTTTCAACTACACATAAAAGGAGTTTTTACTTATGCTAAAAGTAGGTATTATCGGCGTTGGTGCAATGGGCACACAACACTTCCTGCGCCTGATGAACAAGATTTCGGGTGCAACCGTTACTGCGGTATCCGATGTGAACGAGGCGCATGCCAAGGAAGTCATCGTCCCGTATGCAGGTGTCCGCTTTATTGCCGACCCCATCGCACTGATCAATGACGCTGATGTTGATGCAATCGTCATTGTCAGCGCAGACAAGACCCACGAAGAATTCTGTCTGGAAGCCCTGCGCCTGAAGAAATTCATCTTCTGCGAAAAGCCGCTGTCTGCATCTGCCGAGGGCGCACGGAAGGTGGTAGACGCAGAAATGGCGGGCGGCAAACGCTTAATTCAGTTGGGCTTCAACCGCCGTTTTGACCCTGCATATCAGGAACTGAAGGAACTGGTCGTATCCGGCAGCTTGGGCGAGCCGTTGGTCGCGCACTGCGCACACCGCAACGCAAATTACCCGGCGCCGTTCGACGATGTTGTCGCCGTGACCGGCACCGCCATCCACGAAATTGACACCATGAGCTGGCTCGTCGGAGATTACTTCACCAAGGCGCAAGTCATCTTCCCAAAGTGCACCAAGTACTCCAAGAACGAAAACCTGCACGACCCGCAGATTGTACTGCTGACCACCTCTTCCGGCATGGTTATCACCTGCGAAATCTGGGTCAACTGCCAGTATGCGTACGATATTCGCTGCGAGGTTCTGTGCGAGGACGGCACGGCGACGCTGCCGCGTCATGCCCGCGTAAACGTCTGCACCAAGAACAGCAACACCTTCGGCATGACCTCGGACGGACTGGGATTCTTTGAGGAGTCTTACAACGTAGAGTTTCAGGCTTGGGTTGACGCCTGTGCACATGATTCCTATTGCGCGGCTGCAGCCTCGGCGTGGGATGGCTACTGCGCGGCAGTCACGACGGATTCCTGTCTGAAATCCCAGAAGAGCGGTGCAATTGAGGCGGTTCCGCTGACCGATCGTCCGGCGTTCTACTGCGGCTGAGTACAATGGTCATTGTGTATAAAATAGCGTTTGACTTTTGTGCAGCCACATCGGCAATGTTCGACTGTATTTTGCGCGTTATCTGTTTATCATAATAAATGACTTCATTTCCAAGGGTCGCCCCGAAAGGGGCGGCTTTTTTATGGAACATCGCCCTCGCGCATACGGTGTAGGGCTTCCTGCAGTCGGCTTTTCTAATACAACCTTCTTGCATACGTTGATGGAAAAAACGCGCGAAAAGAAGCGCGTTTTGTTATTTTTGAAACAAAATAAGCGTGATTTAATAAAAACGTTTTCCTTTTTTGAATGCTGTGCTATAATAAAATAGTATGTTTATCTGAATCTGGAGGAATGCGCAATGCAGGAAGAACAGGCAGCCGTCTCCGAACAGCCCGAAAAGGGCTCGGGTCGTTTTTCAAGCGAACTTTTCAGCTGGGGTGAATCTCTGCTGACAGTTTTGATATTCTTTGTAGTGGTATTCACCTTTTTTGTGCGTTTAATCGGTGTTTCGGGGCATTCTATGTATCCGACACTGGGGGATCACAACATTATGTTGGTCAGCAATCTGAATTATCACCCGGAAAAGGGCGATATCGTGGTGCTGAATAAAGAGGGCTTTTACAACAACCAGCCAATTGTCAAACGCATTATTGCTACGGGCGGCGATACCATTGATATTGACTTTACCACCAGTGAGGTCATTGTCAACGGCGCGGTGCTCGATGAGCCCTATATCGCCGAGCCGACCGTAGAGCAGGGCGATATGGTGTTCCCGCAGACAGTGCCCGAGGGTTGCGTCTTTGTCATGGGCGATAACCGCAACCGGTCAAGCGACAGCCGTCTGACCTCCCTTGGCATGGTGGATGAGCGCTACATTCTCGGTCACGTGTTGACCGTTATCTATCCGTTTAATAAGTTTGGAGCTGTGTCTTAACCGATGAATATTCAATGGTATCCCGGCCATATGACCAAAACCCGTCGTCAGATGGCTGAGCACATTAAAAATATCGACGTGGTATGTGAAGTGGTCGACGCGCGCATTCCGCAGGTCAGCCGTAATCCGGATATGGATGAAATCGCCGCGGGCAAGCCGCGTGTGATGATTCTGAACCGAATTGATTTGGCCGATCCGGCGGCGACGCGCGCGTGGGCGAAGTATTTTCGCGCAAAGGGAATGGCGGTCATCGAAACCGACAGCCGCTCCGGGCAGGGCACCGCGCAGTTCGCCGCTGCCGCACGTGAGGTGATTGCGGATAAGATTGCCGCATGGACGGAAAAAGGACAAGTCGGCAAAGCAGTGCGCGTGATGGTCGTCGGCATCCCCAATGTCGGAAAGTCAACCTTTATCAACCGCATTTTGGGACGAAAGTCTGCCAAGGCGGCCGACAAACCGGGCGTGACGCGCGGCAGCCAGTGGTTCCGCGTGCAGGGCGGCATCGACCTACTGGACACGCCGGGCATTCTGTGGCCCAAGTTTGAGGATGAACGTGTCGGCCTGCTGCTTGCAGCGACAGGTGCGGTAAAGGACGACATACTGGACGTGGAAACCCTTGCGTGCAAGCTGCTGGAGATTCTGGTGAAACGTGCACCGGAGACGATTATCAGCCGCTATGGCTTGAGCATTCCGGAGCAAAGCGACTTCCTCGGTTATGAACTGCTGCAGCAGGCGGGCAAAAAGCGCGGATTTATCATGCGCGGCGCTGAGATTGATACCGAACGCATGGCGCGTGTGCTGCTCGATGAGTTCCGCGGCGGTGTGCTCGGACGCATCACGCTTGAAATGCCGGAGGAATACGAATGACATGGGAGTTTGAGGCGCACGGTTGGGAAAACGGCTGCACCGCTGTGTGCGGGGTGGACGAGGCTGGCCGGGGACCGATTGCCGGTCCGGTCTGTGCGGGTGCGGTCATTCTGCCGCCCCATATCGAGCTTGAGGGTCTCAACGACTCCAAAAAGCTGAGCGAAAAAAAGCGCGAAAAGCTGTATGATGTGATTTGCGAACAGGTAATTTCGTGGTCGGTTGCGCTGGTCGACGAAAAGACGATTGACAAGATTAATATTTTACAGGCGACCTATCTCGCGATGAAAAACGCGGTGGAAGGACTTGCTGTCCCTGCGGACTTTGCGCTGATTGACGGCAACCGCTCGGAAGGTCTATGCATTCCGCATGAATGCGTTATTGGGGGCGACGGCAAAGCGCCATCCATCGCGGCGGCATCTATTTTGGCAAAGGTGACGCGTGACCGGCTGATGCGGGAGTATGCCGCGCAGTATCCGGCATACGGCTTTGAAAAGCATAAAGGGTATGAGACTCGCGTGCATGACGAAGCGCTGTTGGTGCACGGTCCGTGCCCGATTCACCGCATGAGCTTTCTCAAAAAGTTCTATGCCAAGCACCCCGGAGCGCCGCGATGAAGCGGGGAGAATGGGGAGAGCAAATGGCACAGCGTTATTTGCAGCAGCAGGGTTATCAAGTGGTGGAGTGCAATTTTCGCACCCGTTTCGGTGAGATCGACATTATTGCGCGTAAAGGCAAATATATTGTATTCGCCGAGGTCAAAACGCGGCGGAACGATCGGTTTGCCGCTGCCCGGGAATATGTGACCGCGGCCAAGCAGCAGCGTGTGGCGACTGCCGCCGAGCAGTGGCTGCAGCAGCATCCAACGGCGCTTCAGCCGCGCTTCGATGTAATCGAGGTTTACGGTGAGGAGGGCGATGCTGTGCCGCGCTGTGTCAACCTTCTGGAGAACGCGTTTGGAGGATAGCATGAAGCTTTTCGATCTGCACTGCGATACCTTATATGAATGCTTTGAGACCGGAAAACACCTGCGGGAAAACGATTTGCATATCAATCGCGCCGCTGCAGGGAAATACGAACATTATGCGCAGTTTTTCGCGCTGTTCTGCGGCGCACGCGGGCCGAGCGCTGCGATGAGAATGGGTAGGACGTGTCTGCTCGATACGCCGCCAGATGAGCGCTTGTTTCGGATGTTGGAAACCGCACAGCGGGAGTTTGCCGACAATGCCGACTGGCTTATGCCCTGTAAATCGGCTACCGATTTGGAGGAAGCCGTGCGACAGAAGAAGTGTGCGGCGTTTCTTTCCATCGAAGGCGCGGAGCTGCTGCCGAATCGTGAGGATGCGCTGGATTTGGCATATGACGCGGGAGTTCGGCTGATTACCCTGACTTGGAACTACCGCAGCCGCTATGGCTGCTCCAGCGCCGTTGAGCAGGGGGAAGGACTGAGCGAGGCCGGCCGTACGCTGGTGCGAGACTGTGCCGAAAAGGGAATCATTGTAGACGTGTCCCATCTGTCCGATCAGGGATTCTGGGACGTATGTGAAGAAATCGACGCGCCCTTTGTTGCAAGTCACAGCGATGCCCGTGTGATGCGGAATCATCCGAGGAACCTGACCGACAAGCAGTTCATCGAAATCGCCAACCGACGCGGCCTGGTCGGCATCAACCTGTACACACCGTTTCTGGTGCGCCAGAGCGATAGCGTACTGGAGGACGCACTTGACCACATCGAGCATTTCCTGGGTATGTACGGCGAAAAGGTGTTGGCGCTCGGCTGTGATTTGGATGGCTGCGAGCAGCTGCCTGCCGGTATTAACGGTCTGGCCGATCTTTACCGTCTGGCGGATTTGATGTTGAGCAAGGGATATAAAGAAAGCACCGTGAACGGACTGTTTTATGACAATGCGTTTGCGTTTATTCACAGGATGTTATAAAAAATCACTTCGGAGGTTTGACATATGGAATATGTAAGCACAAGAGACAAAAGCCGAAAGGTTTCGGCGGCCTATGCAATTGCGAACGGTATTGCGCCGGACGGCGGTTTGTATTGTCCGACCGAATTTCCACGGTTGTCTCATGAGGATTGGAAAGCACTTTGCGACATGGACTACAAGGGCCGGTCGGCCTTTGTCCTCGGCAAGTTCCTGACCGATTTTACGGCAGAGGAGCTGAAGAGCTTTGCAGACGCCGCTTACGCGGATGAAAAATTTGGTGGCAAGAACACAGCGCCTATGGTAAAGCTTGCGGATGGCAAGTATATGCTGGAGCTGTGGCATGGCCCGACCTGTGCGTTTAAGGATATGGCGCTGCAGATGCTGCCGCACCTGCTGACCGCTTCGCTCAAAAAGACGGGCGAAACCCGCACGGCCTGCATTTTGGTTGCCACCTCGGGCGACACGGGTAAGGCGGCGCTTGACGGCTTTGCCGATGTGGATGGCACCAAGATTATGGTGTATTACCCGGTTGACGGCGTCTCTCCGATGCAAAAGCTGCAAATGACCACGCAGGCGGGCAAAAACGTTGAGGTCGTTGCCATTCACGGCAACTTCGACGATGCACAGAGCGCGGTCAAGCGCATTTTCATCGATGAAGCCACCCGTGCCAACCTCGACAAAAACGGCCTGATGCTGTCCTCGGCAAACTCCATCAACTGGGGACGTCTTGCGCCGCAGATTGCGTACTATATTTCGGCTTATTGCGATCTGATTGCGACGGGTGAAATCAAGATGGGCGACCCGATTAACGTCTGTGTGCCGACCGGCAACTTCGGTAACATCCTCGCGGCTTATATCGCCAAGCAGATGGGCATGCCGGTGAATAAATTCATCTGTGCGTCAAACCGCAATAACGTGCTGACTGATTTCTTTAAGAAGTCCGGCAGCTACGATAAAAACCGCGATTTCTATACGACCACCTCGCCGTCGATGGATATCCTGATCTCTTCTAACTTGGAACGTTTGCTGTTCTTCGTTTCGGGGCAGAATGACAAGGTCGTAGCGGAATTGATGGGACAGCTGAGTACGGAAGGCCGTTACGCGCTGGCGAAGGATTTGTTCGAAAAGATTACGGCGGACTTTGACGCGGGCTGCTGCGACGATGCCCAGACGGCGGAAACCATCAAGCGCCTGTTTGACGAAGAGCACTATCTGGCCGACACACACACCGCAGTCGCCGTACGGGTGTATGAGATGTATCGCAAGCAGACCTGCGACAAAACACCGACGGTCATTGCGTCGACCGCATCTCCGTTTAAGTTCTGCCGCGCGGTGATTGAAGCGCTTGGCGGCACGTTGGAGCAGGACGATGTGACCCAGCTGGACGTACTGACCCAGCTGACCGGCGTTGCCGCCCCAGCGCCGCTCTCGGCGCTCGCGGGCAAGACGCCGCGCTTCGACCGCGTGGTGGACAAGTCCGAGATTCTCGGCACGGTCGAGCTGCTGAAGGATTTGTAAGGATGGCACTGTTTACGCTCGCCGATTTGCATCTGGCGACCTCGGTCGCAAAACCTATGGACATCTTTGGCGGACGCTGGCAGGGACATACCGACAAAATCGTTAAGAACTGGCGCGCGTTGATTTCGCCGGAGGATACGGTGGTATTGGGTGGCGACATTTCCTGGGGGATCAGCCTGCGCGAAGCCTGTGCGGATTTTGCGCTGATTGACAGTCTACCCGGCCGGAAGATTATTCTCAAAGGCAATCACGATTTGTGGTGGGAGACTGCGACTAAAATGCATCGTTTTCTTGAGGAAAACGGCTTGACCAGCATAGATTTTTTGCATAACAACTGCTTTTTCTACGAAAACACGGCGATTTGTGGTACGCGCGGCTGGCCGTTTGAAGAGGATTTTGCCGATCCGCATAACGAGAAGATTTTTAAACGGGAGCTGCTTCGCTTGGAAGCCTCGCTCAAGCTGGGAAAAGAGCGAAATCCTGATGAAATCATCTGCTTTCTGCACTATCCGCCTCTATATGCGGCGTTTCGCTGCGGGGAGATTATTTCGCTGCTCAAACGCTACGGCGTCAGCCGGTGCGTGTACGGACATCTGCATTCGGACAGCCTGCGCTACGCAGTCGAAGGCGTGTACGAAGGAATCGAATGGCGGCTGGTTTCGGGAGATCATGTGGATTTTGCGCCGGTTTTGCTGAAAAAATAGAAATAAGTATGGAAATCCGGAAAATTATCTGGTAGAATAGATTGGATACAATCGAAGTATTGAAGTAAGGAGTCAACAACATGGAACTGAAAAAGACTGAAAAGCTTGAGCACAGCGTCGTTGCGCTGACCATTGAGATCACTGCGGAAGAATTTGAGACCGCCAAGGATAAGGCATTCAAAAAGGCCGGCAAGAGCATCACCGTGCCCGGTTTCCGCAAGGGCAAGGCGCCCCGCAAGATGATTGAGAAGCTCTATGGCGAGGGCGTTTTCTTTGAAGATGCACTCAATATCGTTTACCCGGATGCAATGGATATGGCTGTTAAGGAAGCCGGCATTGAGCCGGTTGGCCGTGCCGACGTCGACCTCGGCGAGATGCCCGAGAACGGCGGCGTTACCATTATCGCCAAGGTCCCGGTTGCACCGGAAGTTGAAATGGGCGAGTACAAGGGCGTAGAGGCCGAGAAGGAAACCGTTAAGGTTCTCGCTTCCGACGTCAAGGCTGAGCTGACCCGTATGGCGCAGCGCAACGCGCGCACCGAGACGGTTGAGCGCAAGGCTAAGAAGAACGACACGGTTGACATCGACTTTGAAGGCTTTGTTGACGGCGTTGCATTTGACGGCGGCAAGGCAGAGCATCACGAGCTGACCTTGGGCTCCGGCAGCTTTATCCCCGGCTTTGAGGATCAGCTGATCGGCTGCAAGGCCGGCGAAGAGAAGGATGTTATCGTAACGTTCCCGGCAGAGTATCATGCGGCTGAGCTGGCTGGCAAGGAAGCTGTTTTCAAGTGCAAGGTGCACAAGGTAGAGGAGACCATCCTGCCCGAAATAGACGACGAGTTCGCGAAGGACGTATCTGAGACCTGCGAGAGCCTTGAGGACCTGAAGAAGGAAATCACCGATCGTCTGAAGGGCGAGCGCCAGACCGCTGCCGACCGTGAGTTCGAGGAGAAGGTACTGGATGTCGTACTCGAAAACATGAAGGCTGACATTCCGCAGGCAATGTTTGAGAACCAGCTCGACGCTGTGGTGCAGGACTTCGGTTACCGCATCCAGATGCAGGGCATGCAGCTTGAGCAGTACCTGCAGATGAACAATATGGACATGGCCTCGTTCCGCAACCTGTTCCGTGAGCAGGCAGAGCGTCAGGTAAAGGTCCGTCTGGCACTGCAGAAGATTGCAGAACTGGAAAACATCGCAGTTTCCGACAAGGAAATCGACGATGAGTATGCTAAAATGGCAGAGCAGTATGGCATGGAAGTTGATAAGATTAAGCAGGCTGTCAATGCAGATGCACTGGCTGACGATCTGAAGATCAATGCTGCACTCAAGTTCCTGACCGACAATGCCAAGGCGAAGAAGAAGGCCGCTAAGAAAAAGGCGGACGAAGACGACGCCGAAAACGAGTAAGTTATCATTTCCTTTTGACTGAGAGGAGTCTTGATCTGTGAGTTTAGTCCCAATGGTCATCGAACAGACCGGCCGCGGCGAACGTTCGTATGACATTTATTCCCGTCTGCTCAACGACCGCATCGTGATGCTCGGCGAGGAGGTCAACGATGTGACCGCGTCGCTGATTGTTGCACAGCTGCTGTATTTGGAAGCGCAGGATCCCGATAAGGATATCAGCTTCTATATCAACAGCCCCGGCGGCTCGGTGACCGCAGGTATGGCGATTTATGACACCATGAACTACATTAAGTGCGATGTTTCGACCATTTGCATCGGCATGGCCGCGTCTATGGGCGCGTTCCTGCTGTGCTCGGGCGCGAAGGGCAAGCGTTATGCGCTGCCCAACGCCGAAATCATGATCCATCAGCCGATGGGCGGCGCGAAGGGTCAGGCGTCGGATATGAAGATTCATACAGAGTGGATTTTGAAAACGCGCGATAAACTCAACCGCATCATGGCTGAAAATACCGGAAAACCGCTCGAAGTGGTCGAGCGTGATACCGATCGCGACAATTTCATGTCCGCACAGCAGGCCATGGAGTATGGACTGGTCGACAAGGTGTTCGATAAACATTGAAACATCGCAATTTCTAGGATAGAGGTGCAACATGCCGAATTTTGATGACGATAAAACACTGAAATGCTCCTTTTGCGGCAAGCCGCAAAGCCGCGTGCGCAAGTTGATTGCGGGTCCGGGCGTGTATATCTGTGACGAATGCATTGGTGTATGCACCAGCATCCTTGATGATGAGTTGGATTTTGCGCCCTCGCTGCGCGAGGATGAGGCTGCAATTGAGCCGGAGCACCTGCCGACTCCGCAGGAACTGAAGGCCGTGCTGGATGAGTATGTCATCGGGCAGAACCGTGCAAAGGTTGCGCTTTCGGTAGCGGTGTACAACCATTACAAGCGCATTTATAATCCGGACACCGAAGTGGAACTGCAGAAGAGCAATATTCTGATGCTCGGCCCTTCCGGCTCGGGTAAGACCCTGCTTGCGCAGACATTGGCGAAGACCCTCAAGGTACCCTTCGCCATTGCAGATGCAACCACGCTGACCGAAGCCGGTTATGTGGGCGAGGATGTTGAAAACATCCTCCTCCGCTTGATTCAGGCCGCTGATTTTGATGTGGAACTGGCGGAGCATGGTATCATTTACGTGGATGAGATTGATAAAATTGCCCGCAAGAGCGAAAATCCGTCCATTACGCGCGATGTGTCGGGCGAAGGCGTGCAGCAGGCATTGCTCAAGATGCTTGAGGGCACGACGGCCAACGTTCCGCCGCAGGGCGGACGAAAGCACCCGCATCAGGATTTCATTCAAATTGATACCACCAATATTCTGTTCATTTGCGGCGGCGCCTTTGACGGTATTGAAGGCATTATCCAAAAGCGCACGGGCAAACAGGGACTTGGCTTTGGCGCGGAGGTGCACAGCAAGCAGGAGGATATGAGCGATCGTCTGCTCGCGCGGATTGAGCCGCACGATTTGATGAAGTTCGGCCTGATTCCGGAGCTGATTGGCCGACTGCCGGCGATTGTTTCGTTGGACACGCTCGATCAGGATGCGCTGGTGCGCATTCTGCAAGAGCCCAAGAACGCACTGGTGAAACAATATCAGACCCTGTTTGAGATGGATGGTGTAGAACTGGTGTTCCAGCCGGACGCACTGACCGAGGTGGCCAAGACTGCGCTTGCGCGCAAAACCGGTGCCCGCGGACTGCGCGGGGTGTTGGAATCGGTGATGACCGATATCATGTTCCAGATTCCGTCGGACGAAACGGTCACCAAGGTGACTCTTACGCGCGACGTGGTCGCGGGGGAAGGCGGCCCGATTCTTGAACATGGCGTTCGTGCAGCGAACAAGCTATCGTCGGGAAAAAGTGCCTGAAAAGTGCATAATGCATAAATCGGACGTGGGCGGGACGTACAGTTTCGCCTGCGTTTTGCTTTATACACAGGCTTTACCGCTTGCCAAAGGCCGTCAAATAGACTATACTTAGCATAACAAACAGTATTCCTGTCCTTTAGGAGAAGAAACAATGATGGAAAATAACGAAAAGACGCTTCGCTTGCTGCCGGTATTGCCACTGCGCGGCTTGGTCGCCTTTCCTGAAATGCTGATCCATTTTGATGTGGGCCGCTCGCTTTCGATCCACGCGCTGGAAGCTGCTATGAAAAATGGTCAGGTCATTTTTTTGACGGCACAGCGTGAACTCAAAACCGATTCGCCGGCACCTGGCGATCTATATCAGTTGGGCACGATTTGCGTGATTAAGCAGATTCTGCGCCTGCCGGGCGACAACATCCGCGTGCTGGTCGAAGGACGCAGCCGTGCGCTTGCACATCAGTTCGTCAAGCCGAAAAACGATGAAGACTGCATGTATGCCGAGGTTGAGCAGCTTGAAGATTTTGCTTTGTACGTGACTGAACGCCGTGCACAGGCACTTGTTCGCACAGCGCAGGAGCGTTTTGCCGAGTACGTGCAGTACGCGTCGCGCGTGTCGAGCGATGTCGAGCTGACAGTTGCCGCAGGCGGCACGCCGGGATATCTGGCGGACTACATTGCGCAGAATCTTTCGATTGACACGGAAGCGAAGCAGGAGATTTTAGAGGAACTCAATGTAACGCGCCGGTTGACAATGATGATTCGTCTACTTGGTGAGGAAACGGAGATTCTCAAAATCGAGACCGAGATTCAAGATGAACTTAAAAGCCAAATCGACAAAAATCAGCGTGAGTACTATCTCCGCGAACAAATCAAGGTGATTCAGACCGAATTGGGCGAGGATGACATTACGGCGGAGGCAGAAAAGTACCGCACGCGTGTGTTGGATTTGGAGCTCAGCAAGGAGTGCGAGGACAAACTTCTCAAGGAGGTCGACCGCTTTGCGAAGATGAGCGGCGCGGCTGCGGAATCCAGCGTTTCCCGTACATATCTGGACACCGTCTTGGAACTGCCGTGGAAAACCAAGAGCGCTGAGAAGATTAATTTGAACGCCGCGCAGGCAATTCTGGAGCGCGATCACTATGGCTTGACCAAGGTCAAGGAGCGTATATTGGAGTTTCTGGCTGTGAAATCGCTTGCCCCCACGCTTAAGGGGCAGGTGATTTGTCTGGTCGGCCCTCCCGGTGTGGGCAAAACCTCGATTGCAAAGTCGATTGCGGAGTCCATGGGTCGTGAATACGCGCGCCTGTCGCTGGGCGGCGTTCGCGATGAAGCAGATATTCGAGGTCATCGTAAGACTTACATCGGCGCGATGCCGGGACGCATTATTGATGCGTTGCGTCGTGCAGGCACCTCAAATCCTTTGATATTGCTTGACGAGATTGACAAGATGGGAAGTGATTTCCGCGGAGATCCGTCGGCAGCCATGTTGGAAGTGCTCGATACCGAACAGAATGTAGCATTCCGCGATCACTACGTGGAACTACCGTTTGATTTGTCGGATGTGCTGTTTTTAACAACGGCCAACGACCTTTCGACGGTACCGCGCCCGCTGCTCGACCGCATGGAGGTGATTGAGCTTTCCTCTTATACCGAAGAGGAAAAAGTCCAAATCGCAAAAAAACATCTGCTGCCTAAGCAGATGGAAAAGCACGGGCTAAAGAAAACTCAGTTCACCGTTAGCGACAAGACGCTCCGAGCGGTGATCGTCGGTTATACCCGTGAAGCCGGCGTGCGCCGGTTGGAGCAACTCTTGGCAAAGCTGTGCCGCAAGGCCGCCAAACAGATTGCAGACGGCGCGGTAAAGCTCAGTGTGACCGAAAAGAACTTGGAGAGCCTGCTGGGTGTTGCGCACTTCAAGGAAGACGTCGTTGCCAAGAAGGACGAAGTCGGTATTGTCAACGGCTTGGCATGGACCAGCGTCGGCGGTGAGATGCTGCAGGCTGAAGTGGCCGTTGTGCCCGGTACGGGAAAAATAGAGGTCACCGGTAATCTGGGTACGGTCATGCAGGAAAGTGCAAAGGCAGCGGTGACATTCGTTCGCTCGCGCGCAAAGGAACTCGGCATCGATCCGATGTTCTATAAGGATAATGATTTGCACATTCACTTCCCCGAAGCCGCAATTCCGAAGGACGGTCCGTCTGCCGGTGTTACAATTACTACAGCGCTGATTTCCGCGTTGACCGGCGCTCCGGTTAGGCATGATGTGGCGATGACGGGGGAAGTCACCTTGCGCGGCCGCGTGCTGCCAATCGGAGGACTGAAGGAAAAAACGATGGCGGCTTATCGTGCCGGTATCAAGACCGTGGTCGTTCCGAAGGACAATGAAGCGGATTTGAGTGAGATTGAACCTGTTGTGCGCGACAATCTGAGTTTCGTGATTGCCGAGCATATGGATACGGTCATGGCAGCGGCCATTGATTTTACCCGCCGTCCGAAGAAGAAGTTAGCCAAAGCCACACCGGTCGTCACGCCGCACAGCGGGACAGACGCGGCGGTGGTTGTACAATAAAAATGAGAGGAGCTGCAAAATGCTCAATCTGCATAACGCAGAATTCATCCGCTCCGCGGTAAAAGAAGAGGATTTTCCGATAGATGACATGCCGCAAATCGTATTTGCAGGGAAGTCCAACGTCGGCAAATCGTCCGTTATCAATAAGCTGCTCAATCGCAAGAACTTTGCCCGTGTCAGCGCGCAGCCCGGTAAGACAATTCACATCAACTATTTCTCAATCGATCAGCAGGCCTATTTTGTTGATTTGCCGGGGTACGGTTATGCACGTGTGTCCAAAGTTGAGCAAAAGCGTTGGGGCATGCTGATGGAAACCTATTTTGCGATGAACTTGTTGACGCTTGGCATCCAAATTGTCGATATCCGTCATAAACCGACGCGCGATGATGTTATCATGGCGGATTGGTTCCGTGCGTCCAATAGACCGTGGGTCATTATTGCAAATAAGCTGGATAAAATCAAGAAAAGCCAGATTGAAGGCAATCTTGCAGTCATCCGTCAGACCCTTCTGCTCCCGCATGAAGTCCCGGTTATTCCATTTTCGGCTGAAAAGGGTTTGGGAAAAGAAGAGGTATTAGAACTGATTTTCGAGCATGCCGGAAAGGATGAACTTGCATGATGAACTATTTGCGCCGTCTGATGATGGGGCGCTATGGCGGGGATCAGCTGAATAATGCGCTGCTCGTGCTGACGTTGCTGCTCATGATGCTGCGTTGGATAACGGGATGGTACTTGTTCGCCCTGATGGCAACAGCCCTGCTGATTCTGATTTATTTCCGCATGTTCTCGCGCAATATCCAGGCGCGGTATCTAGAAAACCAGAAATTTTTGCAGTATTGGGCGCCTGTCAAGCGTTGGTTCAGCGATGTAAAGCTGCGTTTTACGGATCGAAAGACCCATCGCTTTTATAAGTGTCCGCAGTGCAAAAAGCGTCTGCGTGTTCCGCGTGGCCGCGGAAAAATTAATATTACTTGTCCGCAGTGCGGCACTAAATTTGTAAAAAAGACCTGACAGACCCACAAATATTAAAAATATGGAATAAAGTGGGAAAATACGGTTGCAATTTTTCAAAAAGGATTTATAATATTAGATAAGAAATTCAGTCTAAGGGGGTCCTTTATATGACCGTAGATCAACTGATTGGGAAAATTTACACCAAGCTGAGCCACGCTGATATCAGCGAAGCAGAGGGAAAGGTGGCTGTCCAGTTCAACTTGACAGGTAAAGTAACAGGTGTGTTTTACGTGGAGATTCTCAATGGCGTGCTTTCTGTCATGCCATATGAATACATAGACCGTGATGCACAGGTGTCGGGCACGCTGACAAATGTTGAAAAAATCGTCTCCGGAAAGTTAATTCCGCAAGTAGCGATTGCAGAAGGCAAGCTGGCGATTGAGGGAAATGTGGACAAGGTTATGCTGCTCGCAGAGTTGCTGAAGCAAAAATAAGCGATATAGCAAAAAACCGGCTGTTTCATCAGAAAACAGCCGGTTTTTTTGGCTGAAAAGGCAATTGACAGGGAAGTTACAGAAGAATAAAATAGAGAAACATCCTGTTTATGGGTGTTTTCAAAGAAATATCAAAAAGAGACCGGAAAAAGCGCGAAAAATGTTGACAAGCTGGTTCGATTATGGTATTCTAACTAAGCTGTCTTTTGAGGCGGCGGCCAAGCGGAAAAGCGGATACGGCGAGAACAAAAAGCTTCTCCGGAAGCTGAAAAAAGTTCTTGACAAAACGCCTTGAGTTTGGTAAACTAACTAAGCTGCTCTTTGAGCGGCGGTCGGAAAAGTTCGAAACTTGCCGAGAACGAAGTCAAAACTTGAAAAAA
>NZ_CATNVC010000025.1 GCF_951230135.1 Butyricicoccus sp. Marseille-Q5471
TGCTCTTTTAAAATTCGGATAATCTGCTCTTCTGTGAATCTCTGTTTCATGTCAATCACTCCATTTTTCTCAGTTTATCATATCGTGACTAACATTTCCACTGGATCAGTTTTTCGGGATCAGGTCACAGGGACATCTAGCTCTTTTAGAACAACATGATAGGCGGCTGGTGTTCCGACTGAAAAATGGGCTGGAGCTATCAGAATGCTATGGGAAGGAGATGTGAGGAAATGCAACGACATACACCACTCGGCTATCGGATTGTCGATGGAAAGGCCGAAATTGCATCTAAATCCGCACAGATTGTAAGGACGGTTTTTGAGGAATATCTGGCCGGAACCTCTACATATCGAATCGCCAAAGGCCTGACAGAAAAAGGCGTCTTAAACGCCAGCCGCAAGCCTTCATGGAATCACGGCTCGGTAGGAAAAATACTGGAAAATACAAAGTATATAGGAGATGGCTTCTATCCCCTGTTGATTGACAAAGCAATATTTGAACAGGTTCAGCGTATGCGCCAGAAAAAGGTGGAGAGCCTTGGGAGAACAGCCAAACTCAACAGTTTTGCAAACGCTTCGCTGTTTAGCAATAAACTTTACTGTGGTGCCTGTGGACAACCGTACCGCCGCTATGTAGAGCACTGTGGGCAGGCTGGCGAAACTGTGAAATGGAAATGCAAGCATTATATTTGGAGAAATCGGGTGTGCTGCCGAAACATTTTTCTCACCAATGAGCAGATTGAGAATGCCTTTCTCCGAATCATTAACAAAGGAATTGCTACTCCTATAATACTGGAACGGCAATCACAGGTAAAGTCTCTGGCATCCTGCCCGGCCAGTGAACGGCTGACTGGCCAGATACAGCAAGCCCTTGAAACCGGGCAGTATACGGCCAGCCAATTAAAAGAGATGGTGTTTGAACGGGCCATAGAGCAATATCGGGTGGCGGTAATTGATGATTGGAGCTATCAAACCGATAAGCTCAAAGCTGCATTGTGCGGCAAAGAAGCGCAGACCGTGTTTGACGAGAAACTTTTTTAGCGACCATAAAAAAGGCAATTATCTATGAAGATGGCAGGATACAGTTTTACCTGCATAACGACCTGATGTTAGAAACCCATATTACAGAAAAAGCAAAGGAGGCGGATACATAATGCAAGCAGCAACCGCAACGAAAAAGAATATCTCGGTCATTCCCGCCAAGCAGGCGTATGATCGCACTATACGACCACAGATGAAAACCTTGCGGGTAGCGGCCTACTGCCGCGTTAGCACCCTGCAGGAACAGCAGGAAACCAGCTACGAAGCACAGGTGGCTTATTACACAGAGAAAATCAAGAGCAATCCCAACTGGAAGTTGGCGGGCATCTTTGCGGACGATGGTAAAAGTGCGACCTCAACTGCCAAGCGCTCCGACTTTCAGGCAATGATCGACGCCTGCATGGCCGGGAAAATCGACATGGTCATCACGAAATCCATTAGCCGGTTCGCCCGAAACACGGTAGATTCGCTGATTAATATCCGCAAGCTCAAGGAGAAGAACATAGCAGTGTTTTTTGAGAAAAAAGACTTCGATACAGCAGAAAGTCCGGTACTACGGGACTTTTCAGCACCGTAACGAAGCCTTTGGTGTTTAGTTGGTGTTTAAATTTATGTGACGCAATAGAACAAAGGAACATGGCGCTATACACTATATTGGGTCAGTCAGTTGGTTGAGGTCAGATGAGGGAAGTCTGCATTGAAGTCAACACACTGCGAAGCTCGGTGTTAAAAAAGTGGAATCTTCATATGAGGTAATTGTTGTTATTGGCAAATATATATCTTATCTTATGATAAGAGCTACCAAGCTTGCATTTTTAATAAATTTTAGCTATAATAAATCATCAGTCCTCTTAGAAAGGCGATTAAGTATGGATAATAATATAGTTGCTCCAGTATATGCTCAGATAGCTCTTGATATTGCTTCGCGTATTGCAAAGGGTGACTTGAAGGAAAATAGCAAAGTATATGGACGATCTATTATGTCTTCTGAATATGGTGTATCTCCTGAAACAATTCGCAGAGCCATAAAACTACTTGAAGATATGGAAATTGTCGAAACTAAACAAAATAGCGGTACCATCATTTTATCTGCAGAAAATGCTAAGATATATGTTGCGAAATTCAATGAACAGAATAATGCTAGATCCATGCAAAAGCAATTAGCTGATTATATAGTACAGCAAGAGGGTATTAATCGAAAAATAATTGATATCGTTGGTTCTATTGTACGAATAAATGAGAAGTTTTCAGAAACAAACCCATTTAATAATTATGAGGTTGTCATACCTAATAATTCTGGAATCATCGGCCACACACTTGGTGAACTGAAATTTTGGCAGGAAACCCGAGCTACAGTAATTGCTATACGACGAGGTAATAAGATTATTCTTTCGCCTGGCCCCTATGTTCTGTTTGAAGCTGAGGATACGATCATTTTTGTTGGTGATATATCAAGCATAAAGGCCGTAACAGACTTTATTAATAAATAAAACATGATTAAAACCCATGATTCTGAATAGAATTGTGGGTTTTATTTCTTTCTCACCTTGACAAACTGACAACTTTAGTATAAAATATAAGTTGTCAGTTTGTTTTTGCTAATTTATTATGGTGCTAAAAATAATCAAATAGGAGGAAAATTAATATTGATTAAATTTCAAAATGTAAGTAAAAGTTACGGTCACACCGCAATTCTCAAAAATATTAGTTTTGATATTAATCAGGGTGAATTTGCTGTTCTGATAGGCCCTAGTGGATGCGGAAAAACCACCACTTTAAAAACAATCAACCGTCTTATTGAGCCAGATAGGGGAACAATATTTATTGACGGTAAGGATATTACAAAGGAAAATCCGGTTGAATTAAGACGTTCAATTGGTTATGTGATTCAACAAATCGGGCTATTCCCTAATATGACAGTTGAACAAAACATTGCAATTGTTCCAAAACTCTTGAAATATCCAAAGGAAAAATGTCAGGAGATTGTGCGGGATTTATTAGCACTTGTGGATATGCCGTATGAGGAAAATGCACATAAGTATCCGACAGAATTATCCGGTGGTCAGCAACAAAGAATTGGTGTGTTGCGTGCACTGGCTGCCTCGCCACCAATTATTTTAATGGATGAACCTTTTGGGGCACTCGACCCAATAACTCGTGAATCATTACAAGAAGAAATAAAGCAAATTCAAAAAAAGCTGAAAAAGACGATTGTTTTTGTGACGCATGATATGGATGAGGCCATTAGGCTAGCAGATACTATTATTTTTATGGATAATGGTAAGATTGTTCAAATGGCGTCTCCTGAAGAAATGTTGCAAAATCCGGCGGATTCCATTGTAAAAAGTTTCCTTGGTAAACACATGGATAACGGGGACGGTGCACCTAAGCTTTTCGCCGAGGACTTTATGAAGACAAAAGTTTTCAAAGTACCTAAAACAAGCCGTACCCTTGAATGTATTAAACTTATGAGCAGCAAAGATGTAAATTCACTAGTAATTCTTAATGATGATGATACATATTTCGGCACTGTAACGATTGAGGATATAAAAGCTTTGGGCAAACCGGGAAAAGAAATTGCAGAGCTTGTTACCCATGATGTGATTACTGTAGGCAGAAAAGAAGACGCGCAGATAGCCTTTGATACGCTGCTTTCATCCAAATCCAACTATGTTATTGTGCTTAATGAAAATCAAACCGTTGCAGGACTAATAACTCGAACAAGCATGGCAAAAGCTTTAGGTGAGGCTCTGTGGGGTGAAGTATTATAATGAGTTTTATAGAATTTGTTTCAAAAAATTATAATGAAATTTTAAAAAGCCTGGTCCGCCATATCGAATTGGTAGGCATATCTATATTAATAGGTATTTTGATATCAATTCCGTTAGGAATTTTTCTAACACGGCATAAACGTGTAGCCGGACCGGTTCTTGCCCTTGCAGGCACAATACAAACTATCCCCGGGCTTGTCATGTTAGGATTTGCTTTGGTTCTAATAGGCATTGGCATGTTGCCGGCCATAATTGTGCTTACATTGTATGCGATTTTGCCAATTCTTCGCAACACCTATACCGGTATTACCGAAGTCGATAAAAGTTATACGGAAGCTTCGCGCGGTATTGGAATGACCAATATGCAAACATTGTTTAAAGTGGAGATCCCCATTGCTTTGCCAACCATAATCACAGGTATTCGCCTGTCTACAGTGTACATTGTCAGCTGGGCTACGCTTGCGGGATTGATTGGAGCAGGAGGGCTCGGAGATCTTATATGGACCGGTCTTTCTACCTATAATACGAAATATATCTTAGCAGGGGCAGTTCCTTCTGCAATACTTGCATTTATATTAAACGGACTGATAGGGTTATTAGAAAGAATTCTTACGCCTCGTGGATTGAGGAGGTCGAGAATATGAGTGGTGCGTTGCTAGAGGGTATTTTGGAACATATGGCTATTGTATCAATTGCCGTTCTTATTTCATCAGTACTCGGTATTATTATGGGTATTATTGCTTATTGGGTGCGTTTTTTAGATTCGGTCATACTTTGGGTTTCTGAGGTTTTGCAAACAATACCATCCCTTGCGTTGCTTGCCTTGCTGATGATCATTTTTGGACTTGGAGACATCACTATGATTGTCGGCCTTGTGTTATATGCATTACTACCTATTGTCAGTAACACCTATACCGGGCTTAAAAATGTTTCCCCACACTTAAAAGATGCTGCTCGTGGTATGGGAATGTCAAAAATGCAGCGGTTGTTTAAAGTCGAAATTCCACTTTCGTTTCCCCTTATCTTTTCTGGGATTAAAATTGCACTGGTAAACTCACTTTCAGTGGCTGTTATGGGTGTACTCATCGGTGCAAACGGATTGGGTACCATCATTTATCGTGGAATCCAATCACGCAATATGGAGAATATTCTGACAGGAGCAATTCCGGTTGTCGTTATGGCACTCGTTTTTGATTTTGGTATGTCTAAAATAGAGAAGCAACTTATTAAACGAACAAAATAAATTTAATTTAGGAGGAAATTATGAAACTTAAAAAAATTATAGGACTGGGTCTATCACTCGTTTTACTTTCATCTATCGTTTTAACAGGTTGTTCCAGCGCTGATAAAATTGTAATTGGTTCTAAGGATTTTAGCGAAAATAGTTTACTTGGTGAAATGTTTGCACAACTGGTTGAGGCCAAGACAGACATCAAGGTCGATCGAAAGCTCAACTTGGGTGGCACCTTTGTTTGTTTTGAGGCCATTAAGAACGGTGATATAGATATTTATCCCGAATACACTGGAACAGGACTTACTGCACAGTTAAAAATGGATGTTATCAGTGACCAGGATGAAGCATATAGAGTCGTCGCAGAAGAGTTTAATAAACAGTTTGATATTAAATGGCTGAGTCCATTAGGATTTAATAACACATATACTCTTGCGGTAACCGATAAGGTTTATCAGCAATATGGTGTAAAAACGTTCAGTGATCTTGCAAAGATTTCCAATAATCTTGTGTTTGGTGCAGAACATGAGTTTTTTGACAGACAAGACGGCTATGATGGACTTGTGGAAAAATACTCAATGAAATTTAAGGGCGAGCCAAAGAAGATGAATGTTTCACTTAAATACCAGGCAATTGGCAATGGTGATATGGACGTTACAGACGCTTTCGCTACTGATGGTGCAATAAAACAATATAATCTAAAGGTACTTACCGATGACATGGGCTTTTTCCCACCATATTACGCAGCGCCCATTATAAAAAACGCTACACTTGAAAAACATCCTGAACTCGAAGATATTCTAAATGCGCTTGCTAATGTTATAGATGACGCAGCAATGACTGACCTTAATTACAAGGTTGATGTAGAGGGAAAAGATGTAGCGAAAGTAGCAAAAGAATTTTTGAATGAAAAAGTTTTATTAGACTAAAAGAGCAATCCATAAACTCATCTTTATCAATTCTCCATATTTATATCACCTTTAAAACAAGCCGCCATTTCCTTATAGGAAACGACGGCTTGTTCAAGTTTATTGGCTTTTCTAAAGGAGCTATTATATTATTCTCATAAGATTTTGGATATCAGGCAATAGCGACTACGTGGAAGCGGAGCGAGAGTTTAATCTGCCTAAGTGTATGTGCGGATTAGGCATAATTTATATCAACTTGAGGCAAACCATACAAAGAACCATCGCTATGTCTATTTTAGTGCTGAATCCCCGTATGGTTCTGCACACCTTTTTGCGTCTTCGGTGTAGTTTTTTAAAAAATGTAACAGGAAAAATGATGCGTGTTTAATCAAGACCAAAATACAAAACAGTTTCACAAATTATAAGAGTAAATCCCACGAAAAACTTTGAACTTTCTGATACATCTTACCAAAATGACTTGCTATTCTGTGCCTTTAGAGCGAATATACACCTACCAAAAAGAAGGAGGCATAGAAAATGACAGATTCGAAAAACTTAAAAAATCCACATGGACTTAACCGTATTGTACTTGAAAACGCTAAGAACGATCCTAAAATCAAAGCAGAAATTCGTGCTATCATGAATGGAGAAAACAACATTCATGATGTCTCACGGCGTTTATCTTCTCATTTCTCGGCTGGAAGCCGAGTTGAATTGATGAGGATGGATGATCCGCAGTCACCACCAATCGGCACGAAAGGCACTGTGGTTGATGTTGATGCGCTCGGTAGCATTGTTGTGAATTGGGATAACGGCAGTAATAATTTTTTGAAAGGTTAATTCACCTATTACAACTATCTGTGGGATCGGACCAACACTTGGAGCCATCATTCTTAGTGAACTAGGTGATATTAATCGTTTTTCTGATCCTTCCAAGATTGTTGCATATGCTGGTCTTGATGCATCAGTCAAACAGTCAGGTGATTTTACTGGTACTAAGACTCGGATCTCTAAAAGGGGTTCGCCCTATCTTAGAAGAGCCATTTGGACAGCTGCCACAATAGCCTCTTTCCAGGATCCTGTATTATCTGCATACTATCAAAAGAAACGCTCTCAGGGGAAAGCCCACGGAACTGCTATTGGTGCTGTATCAAGGAAATTAGTCAATATTATTTATGCAGTTCTAAAAACTAACGAACCTTACTCGCCAAGACCTTAATTACATCCAAATCCAACAAAGGGGCATAGCCTCTATTTTGTCTTGCACAAAAACCTATTCAAATTTTCAATGTTCATTTTCTTAATTTTTTTCAAATTCTTATTGACTCTTTATAGCTGGTCTATTTCTTGTCACAAACGGGGCATCTGTATAAACCCAGTTCGTTATAACTGAGCGGTCTGGCAATTTGCTTTAACATACCGCTGTGGCAATCCGGGCAATGGATATCATAAGTAAAAGCCATTTCCATATCGTGGGGC
This sequence comes from Butyricicoccus sp. Marseille-Q5471, assembly GCF_951230135.1. Lineage (GTDB taxonomy): Bacteria > Bacillota > Clostridia > Oscillospirales > Butyricicoccaceae > Agathobaculum. The sequence continues at coordinate 7,430 of NZ_CATNVC010000025.1, forward strand.
TGTTTTGCGTGGAGACGATAATACTTGTGTAACTTTCCATGATCATCCTTATGGATTTCATCACGAAGATAAAGGTCGCACATATTCTCAACATATTCATCTGAGCAGTATGAGCCTTTCGGACGAAGGAGTGTTCCCTCCTTGTTCATTTTTGAGATTGGATAATTTGCCATTTTGAATTCCTCCTAAAATTGTTATTATGGGGTCTTTTTGATTTTTTACCGGTCATACTGCTTTACCGGAACGATAGGTGTACCCGGCACTACGGCAGTATTGGAGCAGGTCATCGTAACCGTTGATGTGGATGTTGGAATACCCATCAGTGACGGTATATCGGATTTCTTTCGTTACGGTCACAGGCTCGACGGAGCGATTGCGAAGATGTATTTTGCCTTTGGCGCTGCTATGACTTCTGCCATAGAGCAGGGCAATCAGATTCATGCCGTTTTCCTCCCCTCATGAAGATGTAGCCGCGCATTTGACAGAAGTCTATAGCTTCTGTATATGAGCGGAAGTAAAATTCGGATGCTCCGTCTACTACCTTCCACCGGGCCGGCTCAGCGTTCTTGCTCATGAAAAGCACTACCGGCTTCATATCCTTGCGGCGGTATAGCGACATACCGTCATAGCGGTCATCGCTAAAATCCGAAGGGCTGCTCTGTTTTGTGATTTCGCTCTCGGCATTCATCATGCCGATAATTCTGATTCGGTTCATATTCCTTTCCTCCAATCATGTAAAATATCATTTATATAAACGGCGCTCCGGTGGTGGCAGCAGTGGCAGTACCGGTGGCAGTCATTTTCACAGCTGCCACTGCCAAAAGCCAAGTATCCCAAGGGTTTTAGCTACTTGGTGGCAGTGGTGGTCGTATTTGTCCACTTCATATACACATCCCATAATCTTTGTTATACTTTCTCTCTGTATATACAGTTTTTCAAAATTCAGCTTAGAAGTTGAAAGCACTGCCACCACTGCCACTAAACACCGGAAACCCTTGCACTGTGGGCATTTTTTCAGTGGCAGTACTCATTTTTACTGCCACCAGTACTGCCACTAAACCGAGAGTACTGCCACTAAACCGAGAGCACTGCCACTAAGCAAGGAATTCGGCACCCTCATATCCATAGGCCTGTGCATATTGTTCTTTTGCCTCCAGCGTTAATGTGTAATTCCGATAGTAGGTGCCGTTGTTGCGTTTAACCGACATATCGGCAAAGGTAGTATCGAGGTGGTCGGCAAGCGTTTTTCTAAAGTCACCGGCTGTCTTGGCATAACCATTGTTATTATCGTAGCACCATGCTTTATACACCTTGTAAATGCGCCCAGTAGAACAGCTATCCTCAATCTTGCGATGCGGCCTTTCGGTCATGCACTCATTGTAGAAGCTGATAACAGAGTTGTTTTCGCTCATATAGGTGTCACGCGCCACGCTGACGGAATCCGGCTCTGAAAAACGGTAGCCATTGGCGATAACCGTCTGCAGAGCCTTTACTGCTTTATAGACGATACCATCACGCTCGGCGTACAATTTATCAAGAAGTGTTTTGTCCTGCTTGTCTTTCGGGATGACGTTGGGACACTCCACCACCATGATGCGGTCATAAATCCATTTGCCATCATCGCCCCCAAACTTGGGGAGTCTGTTCATGCAAAACCAGAGCAGACCGTTATAGGTAAACTCAAAGGCTTGCTGTCCTTTGAACTCGGCATACAGGCTATCGCCGCCTGTTATTTTCTTAAAGGTTTTCAGTTCATCTACCGAGAGAAAACTCATATCTGAGCTACCGGCAAGACGTGTGCCATAAATCGCACCGGTGCCAAATCTGGATTCGATATCCTTAAGGTCAGTACCGATAAAGTTCCCTTTGCCAAGCAGACGCTCTACAAGGCTCTTTAACTGAGATTTGCCGGTATCGCCATCGCCTACAAGGAAAAGTGCTTTTTTCATTCTCCAACCTTTAATGTTGGATATGCAGGCGCCTATAAATTCCAGTAGCAGTCGCTCTATGGCCTTATCGCCGTTTGTTAGGGTGTGCATATATCTGTCAAACACCGGTGTGGGCGTGTCTTCACCTGTCCAGCCACATGGGATTTGGATGGTGGAGAGGATATCCGGCGAGTGGGGCAGGAGCGTTATTTCATCTTCCCTTATACGGAGCAGACCATTATTGAAGTTTATTAAGTACTCAAATGAATTGAGGTCATCCTGTCCTACATATTTGAGATCAGTTATGATTTGATTGTATGCCTCAGCTACTTTGCCCATGGATACAAGTTCTTCGTCATATTCCGCTATGTAGCTTTTTATGACGCCCTTGATCATATCGGGGGCATACAGCCGGTAACAGCCGCCTTCATATACATAAATGAGGAGAGCCTGTCTGCCGTTGTCGCGGACGAAGATATATTTCAGATGCTCTCGCGTCCATTTAGCCAGTAGCGGCGGGAACACATATGGCGCTCCTTTTCCATCGAATTTAATGAAGTAAGGATGCTCCATTTTGGATTTATGGAAGGTGCCATGACAAGCTTCAATGCCAACGGCTATAGTGGATTCACGGTAATCGTCACGCTCCCACTTATCGCGGTAAAGAGCCGAATCGCGAAATACCGCATCAATTGCGTCCGGATCGAGGCCGGTGCGGAAAGCGATGATGGCACAGAGTGCTGCGTCCGCTTCGGACTGTGAGCCGTAATCGCTGAAATCGCCCTCGTCATACAGCTTTTTGAACTTATCGCCGTTTTTCTGTTTACGAAGACTGCAGGCGATGTCAAAGTCGGCGCGGTCACCATCACGATTGGCACTGTACTTGGTTTTTTCCTTGCGGCGCATATTCTTAAAGTAGAAATCCAATTCAAGTCCGGCATTGTTATGAGCCAGCGGATTGACTTTGAGGACTGAATAGGCGGCGGGAGTTAGTGATGAGTGAAAGCTCCTGCCGCGTACATAAACACTGCTAAGAACAAAATTCTCAGATATAGGAGCTGAGAGTTTTGTTGTTGGCAGTGTTCGCAGAATGAACAAAGTAAACCAGAAATTACTTTGTTCATTAGTACATCAGTGATATAATAATTTTATTAATGATTTTACAATAGCTTAGGTAGAGGTGGCGGGATGACAAGCAAAATATTAAATCAACAACAGTTGAAAGCTGTATGCGACATTCTCGGTCATACGAATGAGGGTTTTACAAAAACTGAGTTGAAACGGTTATTGCAACAAAGCCAAATTGTTTTAGTGAATGATGGAAATTCTAACAACGGTTACAGTTATACAATTGGGTTAAATAAGCGCGATTGGTTATATAACTGTTTAGCCAATGAAGTAAATACCAGTAAATCTTTGAAAAAAATCTATCAATTTCTTATAAATGCGTTAAATCCTGTTTCTTTTACAGGACAGGCTGACAGAGAAAAATACCATCATCTTTTAGAAGAAACCAATAGGGTGCTATTATTGGCTGGTTTGTCAGTCAACAATGAAGGAAAGCTTATTGAGGTTGTTCAGGCAAAAACACTAGATGAAGTTGATCGGCGTGTAAACCATTTGAAACGCGAACTTTATAACAGAGCTATTCATAGTGAAGTGCAAAAGTATTGCATTAGGGATTATTTGCGCAAAGATTATTATGATGCCGTATTTGAGGCGGCCAAAGGCCTAGCCGAGCGGGTGAGGCAGATAACAGGCTTGACTTCTGATGGTGGAGAATTATTTCAAAAGGCTTTTGCCAAAGGTGATCCGTATCTGTTTTTTAATTCCATGCAAACGGACAGTGAAAAAAGCGAGTTTACTGGGGTAAAAGAATTGCTTGAAGCTATATTTCATTTGGTGAGAAACCCGGCAGCCCATACTCCTAAAGTTAACTGGAATGTAGAAGAAACAAAGGCATTAGATATTTTAACGTTAATCTCATTCGCACATAAATATTTGGATGAATGTCACAGGATGCCTAGCAAATAGGAGAATTGCATATGAAACCTCAATATTTAGACTGGCTTATTCAAGAAAAACCAGTGATTACTTCTGAAGGAAAGCAGATTGTTATATATGAGCTCGTCATTCAAGATGACGAGAGTGTTCTTAATTCATGGGCAAAGCATTTGCGGGAGCATTATTGTGCAGATTCAGAAATAGATGTCTTACGAGCAGGATATGGTTTTGAAAGAGATAAATATCTAAAAAAAATAAAGTTCCCGGACGCAAACACCAATCCAGGCCCTTCTGTGCGTTCAGGAGATTTTACAGAAATATTAATTGCCGATTACGTTCAATATGTGCTGGACTATATTGTCCCAAGAACACGTTACGACCGCAAAGTAAATAAGAACTCATCGACTATGGGCAGTGATCTTGTAGGATACAAGTGTGGCAAAAAAATAAGTGGTAACGATGAACTTATAGTTTTTGAAGTGAAGGCCACAGCCAGTGAAGTTCGTCCATCATCGAAAGTCCGGCTACAAAAAGCAGTCGACGATTCCAATAAGGATGTTGTTAGACTTGCAGAAACATTGAATGCAGTTGTTCAGCGATTAATTGATCGAAACGATTTAGAAGAAGCAAAACGAGTACAACGCTTCCAAAATTCTTCGGATACCCCTTATCGAAAGACATTTGCTGCGGCTGCGGTACAATCTAATATGTCTTATTCCGAGAATATACTTAAAACCGTTTCTACTATACATCATGCCGACCCAGATTTGAAACTTATAGTTATGCACTGTGATAAGTTAATGGAGTTCATCCATGAAATGTACGGGAGGGCGTGTAGATGTTAATAGGGAGAGAATCAAAATATCTGCTAAAGCAGACACGCTCAAAAGCGAAAATGTATGAATATAGCGTTCCAGATGAATTGCACATCGCAGTAGACGATAATGCAAATGAACTATTATTGATTGCAATTGCGGCAATTGGAAATATTTCAGCACAGGTACTTCATGAAAATAATCCCTACAGGATAATTCCGGCAGATAAAAAAGAGGAGCTTGAATTTGCATCACATTATTTTGATGCTTTTTTAAAATCAAAATTAGATCCAAACTATCCTCAATATTACTTGGTTTTAGGAGCAATCGCATATTATTTATGTGATTTCGCTGGTAGTGCAAAAGTTATGGCAAATATGATTGACACCGATGAGCTGGATCTGGGGTGTGGTGGAATTGAAACAATACTGGCGTTGTTGCTTCAAGATCAATTGAATGTAAATAAGTTGGGGGCTGCTGTTCAAGAAACCTCGTACACGCGATATTTGCATCAAGTGACCACAGCTTATGACATCTGCTTTCATCAGCATAAACCTGCTGAATTAGACTTTATAGTGGAGTTTCGTTCTCTAATATATTCACAAGGTTCCCCGCGAGAATTGTTGTTGACCGATGCCATGCTTGCGATTTTGCTTATAAAAATAGAACGCTCGGCGTTAAATCTGCTTCCAATATATTCAGGGTTGTCGGCAGATAACTGGGAAGGAATGTTGCAGAACAAAAAGAGTATTTATGAACTTTGGCCAGCTCAAATTCGGCTTGGTGAGGCCGGCGTCTTTTCCGGGAAATCAGCGATTATCCAAATGCCTACTAGCTCCGGGAAAACGACATCCATGTCAATCACTATAAGAGGTTCTTTTCTATCGGGAAGAACCTCAATGGCTGTCATTGTTGCACCCTTTAGATCATTGTGCCGAGAAATAAGTGTTGATATTTCCAACGATTTTTTTGATGATTCCCATGTTCATGTCAACGCACTTTCTGATGTTCCAGAAATGGAAGATCTGCTTGAATTATTAGGATCTGGCGGAGAAAACAGCAAGAACATTTTGGTTTTAACTCCGGAAAAGTTGCTTTATTTACTAAGGCAGGACAATGAACTAATTGTAGATACAGGATTAATAATATTTGACGAGGCACATATGTTTGATGATGCTTCGAGAGGCGCTCAATATGAGCTCTTAATTTCGTCCATTATGATGTATTTGAGAGCCGGTACCCAAAGGCTCCTTCTCTCCGCCGTCATTCCAAACGCAGCGCAAATTAATGACTGGTTCACCGGCGGCGAAGGGGTTGTGATTGCTGATAACTCAATACGTGCAACAGAAAAAACGGTTGCAATTACTGACTGGGAAATGTCTCGCAAGGAGCCATATGGATACCTGTATTTTCTCGATCCGGAGAATCCTAATGAACTCGAATTTTTTGTACCGCGTATTATAGAAATCAAATCATTAAACAAACTGAAAAAGAACGAAAAAGCTCGTTTTTTCCCAGCTGTAAATTTCCAAACGACCAAGGTTGAGCATAATGATATAGCAATTTATCTTGCCGTAAAGCTGAATCATAATGGTGGGGTGGCGATATTTTGTGGAAGAAAAGATACTGCAGACAGTGTTTTGCGAAGAATTCTTGAAATCAATACCAGAGGCATAGACGTCTCATCATTTATCGAGCATATTGTTGATAATGAACATGAGAAAATAGCACAATTAATAAAAGAAAACTATGGACAAAGCAATATTTATTATGATGCCGCCTTGAAAGGGGTTTTCACTCACCATAGGGGCATATCTAATGGAATAAGAATTGCCACAGAATATGCAATGAAGAAAAATTTAATTAGATGCATTGTTTGTACATCAACCCTAGCGCAAGGTGTTAATTTGCCTATTCGATATTTAATTATTTCAAGTCTTTATCAAGCTCAAGAGAAAATCAAGGTGCGAGATTTTCATAATCTTATTGGACGAGCTGGGCGCGCAGGACTATATACAGAAGGAACTATTTTGTTTTCGGAAACTTTTGTATATTCCAGAAGAAATATATTTAAAGACAGATGGCGCTGGAGAGGATATTTAGAAATGTTGGATTCCAGTAACGCTGAGTCTTGCCTTAGCCAGTTCCTGTTGCTAGTGCGCCCGGAAACTTTTGAGATATCATATGACGCTTCTGTAGAGTATGACTTTTATAAATTGGCATTGGCCCGTTATACACACGCTGAACGCTACGAAAAAGCTGTGATTACATTAGTATCACAATTTGAAGAAAACTATCCCTCAAAGATATCCACCTTTAAGTCTGCTATTTACAGAGTTAATCTTAGCTTGGATGCAATTGAGAGTTACCTTCTATCATTTCTTAAAGAAGATAATCCGCAGGATATTAATTTGCTTGTTTCCAGTACATTCGGTTACTTCCTCGCTGACGAAGAAGAAAAAGAACGAATGACGACTCTATTTACAACTGTCAGAAAGTACTTGCTTGATACGGTAAATAGTACAAATAAGCGGGCTGTTTTTAGCCGTACTCTTCTTGGAATTGACCTGATCCCGAAAAACTGATCCAGTGGAAATGTTAGTCACGATATGATAAACTGAGAAAAATGGAGTGATTGACATGAAACAGAGATTCACAGAAGAGCAGATTATCCGAATTTTAAAAGAGC
>NZ_CATNVC010000026.1 GCF_951230135.1 Butyricicoccus sp. Marseille-Q5471
TACTTGTAAATTGTGTAAATTACTTTAAAAACCTTAACGATGGAACGCCGTATGAGGGGAAACTCTCACGTACGGTGTGGAGTGGGGGAAAATCCTGCGATTACTTCAAGGGATTACCTATCACTATGCGCACCGGCGATTTTGTTTGCCTGCTTGGTGTTCACGCTAACAGCTCCGACCTATATTTGGACTATACTCGGGATGTGACTGTAAAACAAAAAGTAGGCAACCCGAGCCTGATAGCAAGGTTTGCCCATATTTTCATAGTAATCGTGATTAGTTTTGGTAGAACCGATTTAGTCTCAATAAGCTGTCTGCTCATTTGGTTCATACAGAATATTTGTTAAACAAAATAGGCAATAATGCTTTACTCCATTGATTTGATCAGAACAACCTTTTCCCATCTGAAATATCAATATCGAGCTCTTTTGCCACACTGTTTTGCTTAAATGGATTTATTTTTTCCACTACACCGTCACGTTTGAAAAGTGAGCCTGTATTCTTGAACCAAAAGGTTACATCTGCTGTTACGCATTGTTCACGGATATTAAGTACCCAATCATAATCGCACATACGGGCTTCTCGTCCTGTTTCGCCGCCAACGGTAACATGGTCTATGCCATCAAGATATGGTGTTAAATCTATCGCTTCTAAAAGTGGGGCGCAGGCAATAAAGCGCCGCTTTATCGGATAGGATAAAAAGAGCGGAAGCCTGTAATCGGCGAGTGTTTGATTTTCGGCAGTACAGCCAATATTCACATTGTCATAGCCTGTACCCCAATCAGACGGAAGCGATTGGGGGAAACGGTCAATTCGCTTTGTTAAAATCAAGAAATCAATATCTGTTCTTTCCTTGATGATAGCCCAAATGTCTTTACGCCACTCGTCTGCTTCTGGCAGGAAAAAGTCAGTCGCAAAACAGGTTGGAAGAATTTTGTTGCCTTTGATATTGTATTCTCCCTTTGCATTTTTCCTTGCGGGCCAATCAAATTTATCTGTTTTTTGTATTGTGCTTTGACCATAGCGTTTTGCATACGGCCCATAAAAATAGCAATTTGTACAGCCATCACTTATTTTATAACAGCCTGTCCATGGCTCCCAGTTCATAGTGTTCCTCCTCTTGGATGGGTGAAGCCGATGATAGCAGAAACGCAGCGTTTGAACGTCACCGTCTGTGCCTTCATGGAGATCTTATCCACCTCATAGCCGTAGGCGGGCAGTTCCTTCTTGAAGGTTAAAAAGGCGTGGTCGATGGGAAAGCCCAGAATCTGTTCAATCTCGGCATAGGTCAGCGCGAAGCTGTTCTCCGTGCGTTGACCTATCGCCTTCCAAAGCGGCTCATATTTACTCATTGTCCGTCTCCTCCGATCTTGTTTGGAATAAAATAGCGGCTTTGGTTTACCAAAGCCGCCGTGTATCACATACCAAAGCCTAACGCATACTGTTTTACAACCTCAAGAGGGAACATTGTGCGTGTAGCAACTTCTTCTGCCGACATGCCTTGATTAAAAAAGCGTTTGATAACCGTGGTCATATCCTCTGCAATTTCTACAATGTGCTTGTCGGGGTCATATACCCGAATATCACGCTGCCCCCACGGGTATTCTTTGATTTCGTGTACCCACTGCAAACTGGATATGCTTTTTAGTTTGGCGTATACCTTGTATAAATCTTCCACTTCAAAATAAACTTGAAAGTTGTGCGATTGCTCTTCCACGCTATCGACCGATATGCCAACGAGTTCGGCATATCCTTGTTGCAGAGAAAACCCCTCAAAGGTCACATGTACGCCAATATCCATTACTGCGTTTTGATGAAGCACCTTTTCATAAAAATGTTTCGATGCGGCTATATCCTTAACCGCTAAAAGACAACCTTGATATTTCATTTTTCAATCCCCCTTTGAGGATAGTGTATCGTATATCTCTGTGCCGTCATAGTAAAAATCCGACATTGTTTTCAGATACTTTTGTGGGGTAACGCCACTGATAGCCTTGAAATCTTTATCAAAATGGGCTTGGTCGAAATATCCAGCTTGTTGCGACAATGCCGCAAAAAAGCAAGGCGATTTTTGAATGTGCTTTAATACATAATTAAAGCGAGTTAAGCGTATAAAGTCCTTAACATTCATTCCAATTTGCACAAGAAACAAGCGGTTTAGCTGTCGCCCACTATAATGGGATTGTCTGGAAACTTCTTTCACTTGTATTTGTCCATAATTATCAGAAATCACTTTGGTTGCCAACACCAAAGAGTCCGAAACAACATGCTTTTCCATGCGTCGGTATAAAATTTCCTCACAAGTATTCACCAAATCGGATACAGTTTTTGATGCTACAAAAGCCTGATGCAGCGAATAAAACAGCTCATTGTCAATATCCTCAAGCGTCAGTCGTTTATCTGCAAACTCCGCTTGGCTTTGACGAGTAATTTGATACAAACCATAGGGAGAAAGTTGTACAAGCAATAGGACATGATAACTATTTGGTTCCATTCCTAACAATACCGGGGTTAAAGATGCTCCCCACAGTTCAGCAATGACTGCGTTTCCGTCAAAAGCAAGCGACAATGTTCCGCAAGCGTTAGGCATAAGCGTATATTGTGCGGTAAATGTATTATTCGATGGAAATACGACGTTGTAATATTGAATATATTTTCTCAGCCCCACATGCGAGGGGAATATATTGAATTGCTTGTTATCTTTTATAATCAAATTATTCCCCCTCATCTTCAAAGTAAAGTTTTCATTATGTTTATCCGCCTAATGCGAATCAAGCAAATATAAATACACCCCTTCGGGGCAAACTTTTCCTCACTACCGTTTCAAAAAAGTTTTACTCGGTAAATATATAAAATAAGTTTACCATAGCAAAATGGAAGTTTCAATTAATTAAATATAGACAACAGGGAGGGGTTCGGTGCTATGAAAATTAAATCCGTTCACCGTCTATATGCAAGCATTGACGGACGATTTTGGGAATATAGCAAGCACCAACCACTGAAAAGTGACTGGTGTAAATGATTACGTATATTGTTTGCTGATCTCAATGAAGCTAAGTACATCCGTAGGAGCATCCTTTGCATACAAAATTCCGTATGGAATACTATAATCCCACTTCACAGGAATGGTGACAAGTGCAGGATGAACATCCTGCCAACATTCGATGGTCAGTAAAACCTTATCCGTTTCAGCACAGCGGTTAAAAACCGATAAGTCATAGAAAGGCTGAGTATCCTCTATCTTAATTTGTGGGTGACACTTTTCTAAATCGTTGCGAAGAAAATCATTGACACCCGAATCACCCCTCTTTACCATCATCAAAGTATAGCCATATAAATCCGAAATTTTTAATCTGTCTTTGGTTGCCAGAGGGTGTTCTCGCCTGACGGCAACCATTTTTTTATATCTACCAAGGGGCAAGAAATTACAGAGAGAAAGCCAAACCTTGGAGTCGCATACACCAATGAGAAAGTCGAACTTCTTGCCTAGTTTTCCAATTTCCGATAATATTCCGTTACAATTATCCTCAAAAGGAACTAGGTGCAACTTATAGTCAGGAAAGTTTTGATTGACCTTATACCAAATATCCATAAACGGTTTTGCAGGGTTTAGCAGTGATGTTCCGACGCAAAAGGTTGTTTCTGAGGTGGTTTCTATTGCTCTCGCCGATAATATAGACTTTTGGGAATAGTCTACCATAAATTTTGCGTCTTTGTAAATTTGCACACCTACCTCAGTTAATGTTACCCCGATTTGCGCCCGCTTAATAAGAGTTAATTTCAAATGCTCCTCCAAGCTGTTCATCTGCTTCATCACGGCGGTAGGTGAAATATAAAGCATTTCTGCCGCTTTATTAAAACTACCACAGTCAGCGACAGCAATAAAAGTATCAAGTAATGGATTATACAAATTCAAAACCTCCTCTTCTATAAACCACAGGTTAATACTATTATAACCATTTTGAAATTCAAAATCAATGTTTTACTTGCTATAATATAAATATAGGTGAAGGAGGCTTAAAGGAATGTCAAGTTTAATCGTCTTTTTCTCTCGCAAAGATGAAAACTATGTGGGAGGTATTCTTAAAAATTTAGAAATCGGTAACACCTGCAGAGTAGTAGGTATAATCAAAGGGTTAACAGAAAGCCAAATCTTCGAGATTGAAATGAAAGAGCCATATTCAAAGCATTACAACGAATGTATTGCAGAAGCACAGAGAGATCAGCAAGGTAATGCACGTCCAAGGCTAGTGTCCTATCCAAAAAGCATTTCCGAATATGATGTCATCTATCTTGGATTTCCAAACTACTGGGGAACAATGCCTATGGCTGTTTTTACCTTTTTGGAACATTTTGATTTCACAGGCAAAACCATACGCCCTTTTTGTACCCACGAAGGCAGTGGCTTTGGCAGTAGCAAAAATGACATTCAAAAAACGTGCCCTACCGCAAAGGTAGCACAAGGCCTGGCAATTCACGGTAGTCGCATTGACAGAGCAGAAATTGAAATTAAAAAATGGCTGGAGGTGATACGTTGAAAAGCATCTTGTTAACATCACTAGTTGCCTTCTGCCTACTGTTCACCACAGCCTGTGGAAATGAAACACAAATACATCAAGAAGAATATAATACTCCGATTGCCAGCATTTCAGCAAGCACACAAGAGGAAAGCGAGGATAGTGAAGGTAGTAGCGGGATATATGAACAAGAAGAAACAGTTAGTCTTATTATTGGTGAAGATATATTTTCTGTAATACTTGTAGATAATTCCTCTGCCAAGGCACTTAAGGTACTACTTTCCAAAGGTGATATTACTATAAATATGAGTGATTATGGTGGCTTTGAAAAGGTTGGTACTTTGGGAGAAAGCTTACCTACCAATGATGAACAAATTACTACAAGACTTGGTGATGTAATTCTATATCAAGGAAATCAGTTAGTCATTTATTATGACACCAATTCTTGGAGCTTTACAAGGCTTGGGATAATCAATAATACAGATAGATTAAAAGAAGTTTTGGGTACAGGAAATGTAACCATTACCCTATCACTACAAAAACAGGAGGCATAGTTATGCAAAAGCAAACAGCAGGCAGAGATGCCCTCGGGGACTTTGCTCCCAAATTCGCAGAACTAAATGACGATGTTCTCTTTGGAGAGGTTTGGTCGAGAGAAGATAAACTCTCCCCTCGTGACAGAAGTATTATCACCGTAATCGCAATTATGTCTAAGGGAATTTTGGATAGCTCACTGCAATACCACATTATGAACGCAAAAAACAATGGGGTGACCAAGGAAGAGATGGCGGAAATCTTAACACATGCCGCATTTTACGCAGGCTGGCCCAATGCTTGGGCAGCAATGAGAATGGCGAAGGAGGTTTATAGCAATGATTAAGGATTTTGAAAAAGTAGGACTATTTGGCTTGGGACAGCCAAACGAGACGTTTGCACAGTACTTTATCGGAAAAAGCTACCTAAACCCTATCTGTATGGAGAGCATTGGCATTTTAAATGTGACTTTTGAACCGAAATGCCGCAACAACTGGCATATCCACCGCGCAACTAAAGGCGGCGGACAAGTTCTTCTCTGCACCTGCGGTGAGGGTTGGTATCAGGAATGGGGTAAAGAACCTCGTAAGCTTACAGTAGGTGACAGTGTCATCATTCCACCCGAGGTCAAGCATTGGCACGGTGCATCCAAGGACAGTTGGTTTGCCCATGTTGCCATTGAGGTCCCTGGTGAAAACACCACCAATGAGTGGTGCGAAGCAGTAACCGATGAAGAATATGAAAAATTATAATTGGAGGAAAAACACATGGAACAGAAATTGAATTTAACAACTGAATGGGATAAGGTATTTCACAAAAGCGATAAGATTAATCACAAGAAAGTAACCTTTCATAACCGTTACGGCATTACTCTTGCTGCTGATATGTATACACCTAAAAATGCAGTGGGCAAGTTGTCGGCTCTTGCAGTGAGCGGACCTTTCGGTGCAGTAAAGGAGCAATCCTCTGGTCTGTACGCACAGACTATGGCAGAAAAGGGTTATTTGACCATAGCTTTTGACCCCTCTTACACAGGAGAAAGCGGTGGTGAGCCTCGATATGTTGCTTCCCCTGACATTAACACTGAGGACTTTTCTGCGGCTGTGGATTTTCTTTCGGTACAGGAGAATGTAGATGCTGACAAAATCGGTATTATAGGCATCTGCGGTTGGGGTGGTATGGCAATCAATGCCGCAGCGATCGATACTCGTATCAAAGCAACTGTTGCATCCACAATGTATGATATGACTCGTGTCACCGCAAAGGGGTATTTTGATTCCGAGGACAGCGAGAAACAGAGATATGAAAAACGCAAGGCAATGAACGCACAGCGTACACTAGACTATAAAAACGATAACTATGCTCTCGCAGGAGGACTTCCCGATGCTGTTCCAGAGGAAGCCCCTCAATTCTTAAAAGACTATTTTGACTACTATAAGACAAGGCGTGGCTATCATTCTCGTTCCCTTAACTCCAATGGTGGCTGGAATATTACCTCTCCTTTGTCCCTTCTCAATACGCCGATTTTGCAGTACAGCGATGAAATCCGAAGTGCTGTAATGATTGTTCACGGTGAACAGGCACACTCCTGTTATTTTGGCAAGGACGCTTTTGCAAAGCTCAAAGGTGATAATAAGAAACTTTTACTCATTCCTAATGCGGTGCATACCGACCTATACGACAAAATGGACATTATTCCCTTTGATACGATTGACACATTTTTGAAGGCAAATTTGAAATAAGAAGGAGAACATAGAATGAGTAAAAAAGTAGTGGTGTTATCCACCAGTATCAGACCCAACAGCAACAGCGATATCTTGGCTGATGAATTTGCACGAGGCGCAAAGGATAGCGGCAACGAGGTAGAAAAGGTAAGCCTTGTAGGTAAGGAGCTAAACTTTTGCCGTGGTTGTCTTGCCTGTCAAAAAACAGGGAAATGTATTATCCAGGACGATGCAATCGAGATTGCAGAAAAAGTGAAAAACGCTGATGTAGTTGTATTTGCCACCCCTGTTTACTACTACGCAATGAGTGGACAGATGAAAACTCTCATTGACAGAATGAATTGCCTATTTTCTGCAGATTACAAATTCCGTGAGGCTTACCTAATCGCCTCTGCCGCAGATACTGACAAACCTGCACTTGATGGTACGATTAAAGAGGTCGAAGGATGGGTAGCTTGCTTCCCAAAGGTTAAGCTCAAGGACATTATCTACGGTGTCGGCTTAGAGGCTTCGGGAGAAGCGAAAAACAAAAGCAAGCTTTTAAAGCAAACTTACAATATGGGAAAAACAGTATAATAAAACAATGCTCTTATCATAATGGTAGGAGCACTGTTTTACTATCCTTTTGCAGATACTCTGGACTATACTTGGGTTATGATGGTGAAATAAAAAGTGGGCGACCCAGCCAATGGCGGCGAGGTTGCCCACACTTTCGATATAATCAAGATTAACTTTGGTAAGGCTTCATACTAAGGTATGTCATTTTTTTATTGTGATTGTACGGTTATTAATTTCAATAATACCTTCCTCTTTTAATTTCTTAAGCTCTCTAAATAGAGAAGGTCTTTGTACACCTAAATAATCTGCCAGTTGTCTTTTACTCATTGGAAGAAGAATTACCGAAGATTTCTGTATGATAGTTTGCTGTTTAAAATAATCCATAATATTTTCTCGAAGTGTTCTTTGCGTAAACATTGCTATTTTCTGATTTATTCCTTGAGAATTTTGTGAGATTGACTTTATATAATGCAATGTGAAATTGTAATCATGCAAAAACTCCAAAACAGCATTTATGTCAATATGGATAATTTGACAATCTGTTAGGCAATAGATAGTAAGCGGATAACTGTGGTTTTCACCAAATAATAAATTTGCTCCTATCACACTTCCCTGACTAAATTCAAACATTGTAGTTGCTGAACCGTTAGTTGATAAAGAATACGCAACCAAACTTCCTGACAATACAATATCTAATGTACGGCAAGTTTCATTTGCATTATGAACGGTTGCACCTTTCATATAGTGTTTTCGATAAATATGATTACCTGCTATTAGTTTTTCTAAATCAGATTCCTTTATAGCTGAAAATAATGAAATGTTTCGTAAAATGTCAATATTCATGTGAATTTACTCCTCTATTTTAAAACATTATATCAAAAAGAAACGTCGGTGTCTATTTGAACATAATAAACTGCTTTATAATTGTGTTATCACAAAAAGAACGGAGGATTTGTATGGATATTTTTACAGCAGCAATGTGGATAGGAACGATTATATTCCTTTTGATTTCCTTAAGAAAAGACAAATCGAAGACAGTGAAAGCCCTTAAAATGGCATTTGGTATGGGCAAGGGGATGCTGGGAAGCATATTATCAATTATTTTTTTAATCGGTTTAATTCTGACAATATTACCGCCAGAGTATATTGCCGAATTTGTAGGAAATCAATCCTTAGTCATAGCAACGGTGGGTTCGGCGGCATTTGGAACAATTACACTGATCCCTGCTTTTATTGCTTTTCCGCTTGTCGGTACACTGGTTGACGCTGGGGTTAGTATTGTTCCTTCCGTAGCATTTCTAACTACACTTACAATGGTAGGGGTCGTAACATTTCCACTTGAAAAGCGTGAATTTGGGCTTAAATTTACTGCCACTAGAAACGGATTAAGCTTTTTATTTGCCATAATTATCGCTATGGTAATGGGGGTGATTGTATGAAAATCTTAAAAAAAGCAAAAGATAATACTTTCTTGATAGTGGTTGTAGCTGCCTATATCCTGATGTTTATACTTAAACCAGATATGGGTGTTACATCAATTAAAAACAGTGCCTATTACATTAAAGAAATGCTTATGATAATGCCGGTGATATTTGTTCTTACCGCGCTTTTGGATACATGGATTGCAAAGGAAAAAATCACAAAATACTTAGGAAAAGAATCCAAAGTTAAAGGTATTATATTGTCGTTCGTTTTAGGCAGCATTTCTGCGGGACCGATATATGCAGCATTTCCCATGTGTGTTATGCTCCACAAGAAGGGAGCTTCTGTACGAAACTTAGTTATAATTTTAAGTTCGTGGGCAGTAATAAAGGTTCCAATGCTGCTAAATGAAGCAAAATTTTTGGGAATAAAGTTTATGGCAATCCGTTGGGTGTTAACAGTAATTGCTATAGTAGTATTTTCGTGGATTGCTTCAAAGATTGTGAAAGACGAAGATATAGTACAGGAAGAAGAAAAAGCGGGTGGACTTATATTAAACAGAGGATCTTGCATGGGCTGTACATTGTGTACTAAAAAATATCCTGAGGTTTTTGGTATGCAAGGTAAAAAAGCATATATAAAAGCTTATGACTCTGAAATAGACAAAGAAAGGCTTAACCAAACAATATTAGCTTGTCCTGTTAGAGCCATTCATTTTAATGAATAATTAAGAAATGTTGTAAAAGCAATGTACATTTCTTAGTATATGCGGTATAATTTAATCATTAGCTATTTTAACAATAAGGAATTATTGAATAATAACCCCCACAATTCAAAACCTATTATAATAAAAGAGGAGATATATACAATGATTGAGCAAATTCATGAGATGTCAACCGGAGATGAAAAAGCGATTGAAAGAGTAATTCAGGATGAAAATATTCATTATCTTCATATGGTCTTTAATAAGGAGGAAGGCCTCCCAGAACATTTCTCTAATTCCAACGTTTATATGACAGTGGTAAGAGGGACTTTATCTATCGGGCTAAATGATCAAGAAGTTCACCAATATGATAAAGGAACTCTTTTGAAGATTCCTGTAAATACAAAGATGAATGTAAAAAATTTATCCAAAAGTGTGCTTGAGTTAATTGTTGTAAAAGCACCGGCACCTTTGAAATAGTGAAACAAAATTTATAATCATTGAAAGGAGGAGCAAATAATGATAAAATATGTATGTATCCCATGTGGATATATCTATGACCCACAAATAGGTGATCCAGATAGTGGAATAGCCCCTGGCACTGCGTTTGAAGATATCCCTGATAATTGGGTTTGCCCAATTTGCTTTGTGGGTAAAGATGAATTCGAACCCGTTAAGGAATAATCTGAAGGAGGGAACGATTATGAGTATGTTTTGTTATCAATGTCAAGAAACTGCAAAAGGTACCGGTTGTGAGGTAAGAGGTGTATGTGGCAAAAATGAAGAAGTTGCAAAATTGCAAGACTTACTGATTTATGTTACAAAAGGGATTTCTGAAATTGTTATAAAAGGCAAACTGGATGTTAAATCCATAAGCGAAGTAAATCATCAAGTCCTAAAAAGCCTTTTTATCACCATTACAAATGCTAATTTTGATGATGGTGCAATTGAAAATCAAATCTATAAAATGATTGGCTTAAGAAACGAGCTAAAAAAACAGGTTTCCGGTGTTAATCTTGGTGATGCAGCGGAGTTTGAAGTAAGCGATAGAGCATCTATGTTAGACAAAGCATCAAAAGTAGGTGTTCTTTCAACCGAAAATGAAGATGTCCGTTCTCTTAGAGAAATGATTATCTATGGTTTGAAAGGTATGGCGGCATATACACATCATGCCCTTAATATCGGCAAAGAAGATCTTGCTATTTATGCATTTATCTATGAAGCACTTGCTTCAACCCTTGATGATTCATTGTCGGCAGATGATCTCGTAGCTTTAACATTAAGGACAGGTGAGTTTGGTGTTAAAGCCATGGCACTGTTAGATGAAGCCAATACTTCTAAATATGGAAATCCTGAAATCACTAGTGTTAATATTGGTGTAAGAAACAATCCCGGAATACTGATTTCAGGTCATGACCTCACTGATTTAGAGCAACTACTGGAGCAAACAAAAGGTACAGGCGTTGATGTTTATACCCATAGTGAAATGCTTCCTGCACATTATTATCCTTTCTTCAAGAAGTATGACAATTTTGCGGGAAATTACGGCGGTTCATGGTGGCAGCAAGTTACTGAATTTGTAACTTTCAATGGACCAATTCTGTTTACTACAAACTGTATCGTACCTCCAAGAAGCGAGGAAATCAGAAAAAGAATCTTCACTTCCGGTGCATCAGGCTATCCCGGATGTCCTCACATCACAGCTGATGAAAATGGCAAAAAAGATTTTTCTGAAATTATTACGATGGCAAAGCAGTGTAAGCCTCCTGTAGAAATTGAATCAGGCAATATTGTTGGTGGTTTTGCTCACAACCAAGTATTTGCTCTTGCAGACAAAGTAGTTGATGCAGTAAAATCAGGTGCAATTAAGAAGTTTTTCGTCATGGCAGGCTGTGATGGCAGAATGAAATCTCGTGAGTATTACACTGAGTTTGCAGAAAAACTACCTAAGGATACGGTTATCCTTACTGCAGGATGTGCCAAGTACCGTTACAATAAACTTGAGTTAGGAGATATTGGTGGTATTCCAAGAGTTCTTGATGCTGGCCAATGTAATGATTCCTACTCTCTTGCAGTAATCGCATTGAAGCTGAAAGAGATATTTGAACTTGAGGACGTTAACGATCTGCCGATTGCATTTAACATCGCATGGTATGAGCAAAAAGCGGTAATTGTCTTACTTGCGTTACTTTATTTAGGTGTGAAGAATGTTCATCTTGGTCCTACCTTACCAGGATTTTTATCTCCGAACGTTGCAAAGGTCCTTGTTGAAAAGTTTGGCATTGCAGGTATCGGACAAGTTGATGATGATATTAAGTTATTCATGGGCGAATAATTCGTTTTGATATTTTAAATAAAAGTAAAGATTCTGATTAACATTCGGAATCTTTACTTTTTTATATTTAGGAATAAATTTGTCACCACCCATATGCAAGGATACTCTGGACAATTCTCGGAATGTAATCCATCTCATTGCTAAATCAGCCCCAATTGGCAGGCGCACTGTGAGCAATCACGGTGCGCTTTTTCTATTCTTATCCCAGCGAACGGAGGTGAATGCAATGTTTATATGGGATTTTTTACTCGGCACAGTCATGGATCAATTTATCGACTGGACGTACGGTCAGGTCATCGGCTTCCTCGGCGACTTTTTTGCGCAGATGGGCAACATGGGCGTTGACCTGATCCCGAAAAACTGATCCAGTGGAAATGTTAGTCACGATATGATAAACTGAGAAAAATGGAGTGATTGACATGAAACAGAGATTCACAGAAGAGCAGATTATCCGAATTTTAAAAGAG
>NZ_CATNVC010000027.1 GCF_951230135.1 Butyricicoccus sp. Marseille-Q5471
GATTATTAACATGACTGGTAACAGCTACCGTTTAGCTCACCACCAGTCCATTACCGGCTAAAAAACTGGCGCTGAAAAAGTGTGCATTTGCTGGCGAAAAAGTGTGCACTTTACTTGACTGCTTACAAGGATCTTGTTTGTCCATATACGAAACCCGTTTACCCTTTAATGTGACATCTTTTAATTCCGTTTGTGCCTGCAACCAGTTGTACACTTCAGCGGATGTCCAGTTGTGTTTTAAAATAATGCGTTCCAGACGATTGTTTATCATCTTTATTGGCTTTAAAATCGAACGTTTCTGATATTCATCAACCCCCCAGTCAAACCCATGTTCATATGTAAACTCCACAACCTTATACCAGCCATCTATGATGCTGGCCTCAAAAGGATCCCTCTCTTCTTCATTCGGCAAGTAATCGTAAAAGCGTGTCACGACTCTAAATATAATTCGCGACAGGTTAATGTGTCTCATGTTAATCTTGCGTCCAATACAATCATATTGCCATCGTATTCTTTCCGAATTCTTCTTCACCTCCGCTGGAAACAAATCATTCAGTTTCGTTCTATCCTCATCATCAACAATTTTCGATTCCCAAATACGATTCAAGGCTGATTGCTCGTGTGAATTTAGATTAATGCCAAATTGGATCTCCAAATAGGCTTCAGGTTTAAACAGTCGACACAAATCTATCAAAAGACTCCCAATGATATCTTCGCGCAGTTGACAAATTAGTTGAGCATGTTCGGACTTAGTTCTCTTTTTCCAATAATACAGATTGTTCCACATTTCTTCATAGTATTTTACTTGGTCAGCACTCAACTCAAACTTGGTTTTTAGACAATTGCTCAATAGCGTTGATATAATAATTGGCGCTCGAGCCTGCATAAACAGTGTTCTGGATTGTTGATACATTTGGTTTATTTGCTCTATTGACAGAGAAGTCCGATCATCCAGATTAATTCTTTCAGGTTTATATACTGCATTTTGAATTTCCCTATACAGTTTTGTATATTGCCATGGAGTAAATTCTTTAGATGAAAACGCATACTTGTTAAAAAAGAATTTCGGATAAAACTTAGCAGTTTTCTTAGCCCTATTACCCTCATCCTCGATGGAGGAGATATCCTCTATCATCAAGTCATAGTGCTGTGTAAACATCACAAAGATATAAAACGGAAAAACAGTGAACAATGCAGGCAGGTTTGCAACTGCATTAAACATCCGCTCTACATTTCTTAGCAATATCTTTTCAGGTATACTTCTGTTTCTTAAACGAAGCTGATAAAAATCTCGGAAAATTTTCACCAACCTAGATTTGAGTCCATGGCCTTCTTTAATCATCTTATTAAAAATGATGGTGGTCCGATTGGATGCGGTATTGCCCTCTTCTGCTCGTTTACTAATACATTCATCTATGTCTTGGCAATATGTATTGCGAAAAGACTGAATCTTATGCCTTAATGTTTTGTAATATGCAAGTACCGAGCACCTTAACTCGTACTGCTTTTCCATCTCCTTCTCTTCTTCTAAAATCTGTTTGATGGAATACTTACGATCAGCAGCTGAACTGGTGCTACAAAGCTCAGGATATCCAGCCAGCCATTTGAAAATGGTGCGGGTGGCTTGTTCCTTGGATGTCTCATCTTCCAATGCTCGTTGCAGCTTCATTATAATGCGCAGCCCCACAGCAGGAGTGTTTTCTATAGACGAAGTAATCTCTGTGATATTCAATGCTCTCAACTCAGAGTCGACTGCATCACAGAATTCCCGATACTTTTTTGTGTTCTGTGCGAAAATAGATTCAGCAACAGAAACAACAACCTTGAAGGAGGAAGAACAATGAAGAAAAACAAAAGCAAACCAATCGAGGCGTTAGAGGAGGAACTGATCGTCCGTCCAGTGCGCGTCAATGGAAACGCTCTGACTAATATCGGTTGGAGCGGTTCAACCGTACGCGAGGTAACCGACACGGAGTTCGCCGAGGCCGCACGCTACGATGATTGCCATGTGAAACCGATTGATGTCAAAATCGATTCCAATCACGGCAAACGCTCACTCAAGCACTGCAAAATAACAGACGGTAACGGTTCAACTGCCATGGACAGTATTTTGCAATTTCCTCGGGCATGTGCAGAGGTGTATCCATCCATCATGCTGCTGTTAATATGCATGGTGGCATTAGTCTATGATATTCTGTTCCCACTGCTCGGTGGCTTGGCTATCAACTTGAGCGGTATGTCGGCTCTGCCCCCAGCAATGCTTTCGCTTATGTCCGCACTAGCTGGTGATGAAAGTTGGTCAGGAGGCCGTTGGAAGGTGAAAGCACCACACATTTTGATGCCACGCATCAAATTAGGTCAACAAGCAGTGGCGAATCACTTGAGAGATTATGCTCCACTAGAAATTGTGTGGCATAATCGAATCTTGAGACTGGCCGCGCCTTATTTTAATCGTGCGGTAGTGCTGGATTCTGGCTTGCCGGATACGATTAAAAAGGCATGGATTACAACGTGTCCGTTTGCCATTCCAATTTACATTGGCAATCAAGTTCCAAAGGGCTTTACACGCACGCTAACGCTGGATGGCAACGCATTGTGGGCTTGTAACTCTGAATTTTTCACTCAGTTAGATGAAAACGCAGACAACATCAGTGCCCTGCTACTGCGCTTTGGAGAGGAGATGCGTTGTCATCCTAAGCGTCTATTCAAAACCGTGCAGGCTCGTCTGAAATGGTATCTTCCCAGTCAGCAAGATGGGCTGTTTACGCGAGTAATTGCGGCAAATGAAAATCCGGTCAAGGCAGTTCTTATGGCACTGCTGTGGGAGTTCTTAAACTGGGCCATCGAAGAGCAATTTTGTTCGTCGAAAGATGCCAACGCATTTTACCACACCGTTTGGGGCATAGTATTGCCCGAATCAGCGCTCAACCAGGCACGAGCCGCCGAAAAAGGACAGGCTGCAAGTACGCTGCGGGTGGATGATGCACGCTCTTTTGGCCTGTTTCTGTCCGAGTACATCGCCGAGCATTGCAACCACATAAAACTGCCCGAAGAGCCGTGGACGCCTGATGCTGTTGGTCTCATCCGACACTTCGAGGCACAGCCCGAGCCATTGGTGATTTTCGATAGAAGGCATTTGCTGGACAATTATCTTTCATATATCAAGCGAGCGGGCGGCGATGCTTCATTTTTCTCCGCTGTGAAGGAGAGTGAGTTTCCGGCCAAACTCCAACGAGCTCTCATGGACGCAGGCGTTCCCATCCGCGACGGTGGGCGCGATGTGACTTGGCGATACGCGATTTACCCAAAGTCGGTGGAGACGCACAAGACTCCGGCGTTGGGGCTGCCAACTAGTCGGCTAATTGCTTTCTGGCACACCTTGCAAATCCCGGTCGACAAGACGGTCGAGCAGCTGCTGACGCTCGAACGGGATATGAACAAGCCCGACCAGATTATTGTTCCGAAATCTTCCGAAAATGCGGGTGAATCGGCGTGAATATGTCTGTTGATTGCATCGATTCGGGATTCTGGGAAAAAGCGAGCGGTCGGGATTTGCAGTGGAAATTTGAATCTCCGCAACTCACCGAGGAGCTATCTGCGCAGGTCATGGCTGAGCTAGATATGTATTTTTCTACGCGTTGTTTAACATATCTACCCGGACAACGAGAGCTCATTAAGCGGTGCGTGTCGGATATCCTATCATTCAAGACGGATAAGCCCGCCGCCGTGGCGCTGCTCCCGGGTACAGGGAAATCCACACTGATCCGCGCCTTGCTAAAAGTGCTCGCGCGGCAGTTTGTATCTGGCACTGAGTATGCGCAGAAACTCGGCGGCGCCATTATCGTAGTCGAAAAAACTGCGGAGGCCTATTACCTCCGAGAACTGATTGATAAAATCCACCCAAATCTCGTGCACGTCGTTGAGAGCCCCAACGACTTCAATATCAGCCACGGCAAATGCACGCGGCCGGAAGTGCGTGGCTATGCAGACTGTCCTGGCGTCGCCTGTCCCAATGCCCCGGAGTGCCTGCTGTTGCAGGCGTCCGGGAGGACGGAACACACACCCTTCCTCATCGTGCTCCACGCGCGGTATGCGCGCTTCGTTGATCAGATGGATCGATTTCGCGATTGGTTTGACGGTACAGTCGTTCGTCGACGTTCCTTGCTAATTATTGACGAGGCACCCCCGCTGCTACGTGAGAATAAAATGACATTTGGAGACATCGCTGAATTCGAAGTGATGTTGAGCCGGCTGAAACCAAGCTATCGTCAGTCCGATGATTGGAAAAAGCAGGATGCCATCCGCGCGGTAGAGGAACATTTGCAACGCCCCTTCAGACAACTGATGTGGCACTGCCGCTTCACATTCGGCCGATTTGGTCCAGTGAGTCGGACTATGATGGAGTCGGCAGGACTCTCTGAAGAAAATTTCCCCAATCTAGCTGCCCGCGTCAGTGGGTACGCCGGCGAAGCGGCTGATGAGTTTCTTGAGCGAGTACGCGCGCAGTGCAGCTGCCAAAACGTATTCGCCGTTGGCAATGAGCTCTCGCTTCGCTCGCCCACGCTGATACCATTCGATGAGAAGGATGGGCTTAGCACATACATTTTAAGCGGGTCGGCAGAACTTTCGCCTGAGTTGTGCGACAATCCCAGCATTCGTCTGATTCCGGACACTGTACAGGAATCATATGCGCGGCTATGCTTCTGTATTCAGCGCACCGATGTTTTCGGAGCTACAAAAGTGGCAATGCAGCGAGAAGGTAATCAAAAGGCTCTGGTTGCCTGGCTGCGTGCTCGCTTGGCTGCACTACCTCCGGATGAGAAAGCGCTTGTTGTCACCTATAAAGCATTTGCAGCACCACTTTGGGCGGAGCTCAAAGAATACCACGACCGGCTGATCCCCAAGCAGGCCGACGATGATGGAAAGCCCGAAGCAATGCTTCCGTACTTTGGAGGTATGAACGGTTCGAACAAATACACTGAAGCGACATGTGTAATCTGCGCAGGCCTAGGTCGGTTTGAAGCCGGTGACTATCTGAACCGCGCGTTGGCATACGACTTCGACGGAACCGCTTGGACAGAGTTGCAGCAGGTGAGTGCCAAGAACCCCAAGCTGGATATTTGCGAGCTAAAATGTGTACAATCCATGCAAAATCGCACTCTGGCTCGCGATCTGGTGCAGCTTGTATTTCGCAGCGCACTGCGCCATCATGGCGGAACCGCACCGATTACGGTGTGGCTCTTGCAACCGCCGAATGAGGTTGTATCCCTGCTAGCCGATTTCTTTGGTGACTGCCATATCATCGAGGAAACCGAAGTCCCGGCCGAATGCCTGTTGGAGCAAGGAGCGCATAAGACTGTGAATGGGAAGCCCACCCATGCAGCTAGACTGCTACGCTGGCTGCGCGCCTGGGACGGTTCACCGATTCTGTTTCAGCATGTCAGGCAGCAGCTCCACATGACCGCGGCGCAGTGGAAGGAAGCACGAAAAAATGCCCTTGTTCGCGCATTCATCACCGAAAATGTGGTGATGACTCGTTTCGGACGGGAAATGCAGATTATGAAACCCGCCTGTTTCCGAGATGAGCGCGACGATAAAAATATATCATAATAGTAGACGTTAGGAGGTTATATTATGCAGAAGCTTACTTACAATGCATCCGAAATCGCCGAGTTGCTCGGCATCAGCCTCAGCAAAGCCTATGAACTACTACATCGCGCGGACTTTCCAACCCTTCGCATTGGCCGACGACTGCTTGTGGTTTGTGATCGCTTTGAAGAATGGCTGGCGGCACAAAGCGATACCGCGATTGCGTGCTGAATAAACAACAAGGCCCGTTCCTAATATCACCTTAGGGGTGCGCGAAGGGGTGGTGTCTCATACAAGATTGCAAAAAGTTCTATTTTCCCTATCTAAAATGCAAAATCCGCATCTTACGTCACTGTAAAATGCGGATTGTTGGCGGAGAAGGAGCGAAACTGCTTAAGGGATCGCGTAATTTACCCTTTCAATATAGCTACGGCGACATTCAGTTTGATTATTCAAGGAAGAACGCGAGCATCTGCACCCTCTGGTTGGTTTGGATGCAGAGTCCCGGCCATTGGTGTGCCGCACCGCACGAAAGGACAACACCATGCACAATATTTTGGCGCATATCCCACAGAGAGATAAGAAATCGTTTGCTGCCGAACCGAAGGAAATTTGGCTGGCCCTTCTGCTGAAATTGCGCGGAAACGCGCCGTAGAACTATTCGAGAAATGCGAGCGCCATTTTTCAAAGGCTGTGCAGTGCTTAGAACACGGGTTAGAGGATTCACTGGCCTTCTATGGGTTCCCCGAACTGGATGCCCGCAAAATTTCATCTACAAATATGCTGGAACGCTTGAACAAGGAGATTCGCCGCAGAACGGGAGTCGTTGGTATTTTCCCAAATACGGATTCCTATATCAGATTAGTGACCACATATCTCATGGAGTATGCCGAGGACTGGTCTGTCTCCAGAGCATATATCAATCCTAAATCCATTCAGACGCTGCTGGTTGCAGCAGCTTAATTTTTTATATGGGAGTCCAGAAATTGCGAACTTGTATTGACGCTATCTACTTACCATAACGTGTTTTTTCCAGCGCACGTCCCAGTTGCTGATATTCTCTATCAGAAATCCATCCATTCTTATAGGCGTCCTCTTCTATGCAGGCTACATAATTGCCTGTCGTACGCTGCAGATTTTGGATTACCCGAGCCGCTTGAAGAAGACTATCTTCGGTTCCGGCATCCAGCCAGACGAATTCTTTGCCCAGCGTTACGACATTCAACTCATCGAGCTCCAAATAAGCATTGTTGACAGCGGTGATTTCCAGTTCTCCACGGGCTGAGGGCTTTAGCTGCTTGGCAATTTCAACAACACGGTTATCGTAGAAATAAAGCCCGGGAACAATGTAATTGGACTTGGGATGCACCGGTTTTTCTTCTATACTGATAGCCTTACCGTTATCGTCAAACTCAACCACACCAAAAGCACGTGGGTCGTCCACATAACATCCGAAAATCGTAGCACCGGTTTTGTTCTGCTGAGCCTTTTCCAAGCAATCTTTCAAGCCTGCACCATAAAACAGGTTGTCTCCCAGCACAAGGCAAACGGAATCATTCCCAATAAATTCTTCGCCAACAATAAAAGCGTCTGCAATGCCACGCTGTATAAACTGTTCCTTATAGGAAATCTTCATTCCCAGATGGCTACCATTACCCAAGAGGCGCTCAAATTGTTCCTTATCATCTGGCGGGACAATAATCAAAACTTCACGGATGTCGGCCTGCTGCAGTACCGATAGCGGGTAGTACAGCATGGGCTTATCATATATGGGAAGCAGAGGTTTGCAGGCCGGCTTTGTCATCGGATAAAGCCTCGTGCCTTTACCGGCTGCTAGAATGATGCCTTTCATATGTTGTTACTCCTCTGATTTACAATATTGCTGCCAGCGCCAGGAATCTCTGCACATATCTTCAATGTCTTTTTCAGCCTGCCATCCTAACAGCTGCTTTGCCTTTTGCGTATCTGCATAGCATTCAGCGATGTCGCCCGTACGGCTCGGCGCAATCACATACGGAATATTGACATGGTTCGCAGTCTCAAACGCATGAACTATATCTAGGACACTGTATCCCTTGCCTGTGCCAAGATTGATAATCTCTGTGCCATTATGCTCTGCCGCATATTTCAGCGCCGTTACGTGACCCTTTGCTAAATCAACAACATGGATGTAATCTCGGACACCAGTGCCGTCAGGGGTCGGATAACCATCACCATAGACAGACAGCTTTTCCAGAATTCCGGCAGCAACCTGTGTGATATAAGGCATGAGGTTATTTGGGATACCATTGGGCTCTTCACCGATGAGGCCACTTTCATGCGCACCAATCGGGTTGAAATAGCGTAGAAGTACAACAGACATATCCGGATCAGCCTTTGCCGCATCCGTCAGAATCTGTTCAATCATGTACTTTGTCCAACCATAAGGATTCGTGCAGCCACCGGTCGGCATATCTTCTGTAAAGGGTACCGTATTACTCATACCGTAAACGGTTGCAGAAGAGCTGAAAATAAGCCGTTTGGTGTCGTGCTCCCGCATGATTTCCAAGAGCGACAGCGCGGTATCCAGATTATTGCGGTAGTACTCGATCGGTTTTTGCACAGATTCACCGACAGCTTTATATCCGGCGAAATGGATAACTGCATCAATTTCGTTTTCTGTAAAGATTTTATCTACGGCAGTCCTATCTGCGACATTCACCTTATAAAATTTGGGGGTCTTTCCTGTAATAGCTTCAATTTTAGAGATAACATCCGAATTGCTGTTGGATAAATCATCCGCTATAATGACTTGTTCTCCCTCCTTTAGCAGTTCTACCGCTGTATGAGAACCGATGAAGCCAGTTCCGCCGGTAAGTAGAATAGATGGCATACTTATTCACTCCAATCAGTCTCTAAAATATAGGTCTCTGGTATACACCTTGTCCAGCACGTCAGAAATATCTTCAGCGTAACGGTTTGCAATTATCACATCCGATATTGCCTTAAACTCATCCAAATCACGAATCACTCTGGAACTGAAGAAGTTATCATCCTTTAAGGTCGGTTCATAAACAACAACCTCAATGCCCTTAGCTTTGATACGCTTCATAACGCCCTGTATGGATGACTGGCGGAAATTGTCCGAGCTAGCTTTCATTGTTAGCCGATAGATACCCACAATCTGCGGATGTCTTGAAATAATCTGGCCAGCAATGAAATCCTTGCGAGTGCTGTTAGCATCCACGATTGCGCTGACCAGGTTCTGTGGCACATCGGCATAGTTTGCCCTGAGCTGCTTGGTATCCTTGGGCAAGCAATAACCGCCATAACCGAAGGAAGGATTGTTATATTGATTTCCAATACGAGGATCAAGGCAGACGCCCTCAATGATGGCTTTGGTACTCAAACCCTTTGTTTCGGCGTAAGTATCCAATTCGTTGAAATAGGCCACTCGCAAAGCAAGATATGTATTGGCAAACAACTTAATGGCCTCTGCTTCCGTCAAATCTGGGAACAGCGTCGGGATATTCTCCTTAATGGCTCCTTCTTTGAGAAGATTTGCGAAGATTTCCGCTGCCTTATGAAGTCGTACATTCCCCGTAGGCGCACCAACAACAATCCTGCTAGGATACAGATTGTCATACAGTGCGTGTCCCTCACGCAGGAACTCAGGGCTGAACAGGATGTTGTCACAGCAATATTTTTCACGAATATGCTTTGTAAATCCCACTGGTACAGTAGACTTAATAATCATGATAGCATTTGGGTTAACACATATAATCTGCTGAATTACACTCTCCACCGCAGCGGTGTCAAAGTAGTTCCTATCCGGATCATAGTTGGTGGGGGCGGCAATGATAACGTAATCGGCATCCGCATAGGCGCTGTCACCATCGGTCGTGGCTACAAGATCAAGTTCTTTGTTCGCCAGATATTCCTGAATCTCCTTATCCACAATTGGGGACTGCTTTTGATTGATAATTTCTACCTTGGCCGGAACAATATCAACTGCTTTCACTGTATTGAACTGAGCCAGTAGAACAGCCATGGACAGACCGACATAGCCGGTTCCTGCTACTGCGATTTTCATATCTGTTTCTCCCTTGTCCTTAAACCTGATAGTATTCTTTATACCACTCAGCAAACTTTCCGAGTCCAGTTCTTAGGCTTGTGCTCGGCTTAAACCCAAAATCACGTTCTAGTGGAGTGGTGTCTGCATAAGTAATGGGCACATCACCCGGCTGCATGGGCGCTAGTTCTTTATGCGATTCAAAGTCATAATCGGCAGGCAAGACTTTTGCCCGAACCAGTTCCTGCTGGAGGATGTCGACGAAGTCAAGTAGATTTTCCGGTTGATTGTTACCAATGTTATAAACACGGTAAGGCGGTAATGGTAGGCCGTCTTCCCCATTCTCTTTTTCTGGTGCGCACTGCATAACACGCATTACGCCCTCTACAATATCGTCTATATAGGTGAAGTCGCGCTTGCATTTACCATAGTTGAATATCTGGATGGTCTTGCCTTCGCGTAGCTTGTTTGTAAAGCCAAAGTAGGCCATATCCGGTCGTCCAGCAGGGCCGTAGACGGTAAAGAATCGTAGCCCAGTTGAAGGGATGTTATAGAGTTTTGAATAGGCGTGTGCCAGAAGCTCGTTTGACTTTTTCGTAGCAGCATAAAGGCTGACCGGATTATCCACTTTATCATCGGTGCTGTATGGGATTTTCTTATTACTACCATAAACTGACGAACTGGAAGCGTAGACCAGATGTTTGACACCCGGTTCATCGTTGTCGTAGGAATGACGGCAAGCCTCGAGGATGTTGTAAAATCCGATGATATTGGTTTCTATGTAAATATCCGGGTTGGTAATTGAGTAGCGAA
Source organism: Butyricicoccus sp. Marseille-Q5471 (assembly GCF_951230135.1). Taxonomy (GTDB): domain Bacteria; phylum Bacillota; class Clostridia; order Oscillospirales; family Butyricicoccaceae; genus Agathobaculum. The sequence goes on from NZ_CATNVC010000027.1 coordinate 10,454, forward strand.
CACCAGCCTGGGCTGCGAGATTAACTACGATTGCAGGTTGATAGCCTTTGAATATCTGCTCAATCAAAGACTTATCTGCAATGTTACCCTTAATAAATGTCCAAATGGATTCCGAATGTTTTGCTGCGAGAGTTTCAATCTGTTTAAGCCTATATTCTTTAATAGAAACATCGTAGTACTCGTTTAGGTTATCTATACCAACGATGTTTACAGGTGATGCAGAGCGAAGAAGCTTCATAACAAGATTAGCGCCAATAAAACCAGTTGCGCCAGTCACAAGGATAGTCATATTTCTAAGTTCTATGTTTGGTATGCGCATTAAGCTCTCCCCTTTGTTAGGCATGTCAATACCTTTCTTTGTTAACCATCAACTTTTCTTGAGCAATATTGCAAGTATTCCGCTCATCTTTTTTCTATATATCAGCAGATTACAGGCAGCGGATATGCCTAGTGTTATCAGAGTAACCTTAATTGCCAAAACAACCCATGCCAAATATGTCGTTTCCGTCATAGCAATTCCATTTGCCAGAAAAGAAGAGAAAAGACCGATTACAACATCTGTTGCAAAGAAGCCAATAAAGCATTTAGGTGAACGTTGTAGAATATTTGATTTTAGATACCCCACAAAATAGCAGGTATGTCCTGGTCAAGCATTTTTGTAACACCACTGTCTAATTTAGTCTAACGAATTTCGTGCCTCCAGGGGTGTCAGATAGTTGTTATAAGAGTGCGGCCGAATCTGGTTGTACCAGAGATATGCATACT
>NZ_CATNVC010000028.1 GCF_951230135.1 Butyricicoccus sp. Marseille-Q5471
TGGTGATGGCAACACGCTCCACGCCGCCGCACTCGCGGTCGAGGCAGTCAACGGCACGAATCAGGCCGGTGGTGTTGCACGAGGTCAGCTTGAGAAAGTGCTTGCCCAGACCCTTTTCGTAGTTGGCACAGCCATGGAAGAACACATCGGCAACGTCGTTCTTTTCGCCGCCCTGAAAGATGCAGGGCTTGCCGAGCTTTTCGCAGAGCTTCTTGTTCTCCGCGCCGACGCCTGCGGGCGTGGCATCGAGGAGAATATCGCACTTGTTAATGAGGTCTTCCATCGTGCCGGAAACCGGAACGCCGGCTTCGGCAAATGCGTCCGCGTACTGCGGGTCGGCCATGTACAGATCATACGGCATGCCGCGCTCCTTGAGCGCGCGGATGCTCAGGTTCGGGGTGCGGTTGGCCACGCCAACCAGTTCCATATCGCCCATCAGGGTCACGCCATCACACAGACGCTGTCCGATGATGCCGTAGCCAAGTACGCCTACTTTTACCTTGTTCATTGCAATTTGTCTCCTTTATATCAATTGTTTCGCGCTTATGCTTCTTTTTTCAGCAGTTTTTCCGCATGCCCCCGCGCTTCACGGTATTCGGGATTGAGCAGCGACCGCGGATTCTCGCCCTTCATATAGCTCGCGATGACGTCGGCGCAGTGCTCGAACACCATGCGCACCGCCTGTGTGCTGACCGCCGCCGAATGGGGCGTGAGCACCACGTTGGGCAGCTCCTTGAGCTCGGACTCCTGATCAAACGGCTCAACCTTGAACGCATCCAGACCCGCGCCGGCAACCTTACCGATGCGCAGCGCCTCTGCCAGGTCGTGCTCGTTGACCGCGAAGCCGCGGCTGGTGTTGATGATATACACGCCGTCCTTCATCTTGGCGATGGTGTCCTTGCAGATGAAGTCGTGCATTTCCTTGACCGCAGGCAGATGCAGGCTGATGATATCGGCGGTGGTAATGGCGGTTTCCATATCCACAATTTCAACGCCCAGCGCTTCCGCTGCCGCATAGTTCGGGTAGGGATCGTATGCGATGACCTTGACCGGGAACACGCTCAGCAGGCGGGCAAACTGACGGCCGATGTTGCCAAAGCCCAGCAGGGCGACCGTGCCCTCGAGCGTCTGCGTCATCTTGGCGGTCACGCCGCCCTCGCGCAGGCCACGGTCGTAGGTGGCGATGCGGCGAAGCACTGAAAGGGTCAAGGCTAAGGTCTGCTCAGCGACCGCCTTGGAGTTAACGCCCGGCGCGTTGCACACGGCAACGCCCAGATTGGATGCAGTTTCCAAATCAACCGTTTCAAAACCCGCGCCGAAACGCGCGATGCCCTTGAGCTTGCCTGCGCAGGCAGTCAGCACCTCTGCGTTCCACGGCTCGCGCCCTGCGACAACATAGTCAAAGCCCTGCGCCGCGCGGATGATTTCGTCTGTATTTTGTGTGTGGTACAAGGGTTTGTGGACGATTTCTGCGCCCATGGAAACTGCCTCGTGGAACACCTGATTGAGATCAAGACCCAGTTCGTTCTGCACCAGAACTGCAATTTGTGTCGGTGTGTTCGGCATAGCTTTCCTCTGCTCCTTCAACATATCCGTAATCGGAAAAGATTGTTTGTTATTTGTTTATCAATTAGCTTGTGAATTCATTCTATCGTTTTGTTAAAGAAATGTCAATATAAAAGATCATTAAAATTTTAACAATGTCGTGGTTGGTTTTGGACAAAAACCACAATATATAGTGTCTTCCCTTTCTTCGTATACCAAAGTTTTTCCCGAAAATCAGCGTTTCATCCAATTTTCCATTGCGTCCGACATCCAATTTATGAATATAGCCGAAATTTTTCCGGGTAAAATTTCCTTCTTCTCTGCTGTGATGGGGCGGCGCTGGTTTTGTTTTGCAAAGTGTGCGCTTTGCAATCAAAAGCGCGGCTGCATCGTTTAAATTGTTAAAAATATATCTATGTTTTTCTTACCATCCGGACGCGCCCCAATCCTCTGCCGACGTTTGATTGCACCGGAGAAGAAGATTGAAAAAACGCGTTTTTTTTGATATACTTATTTTATATGAAAGGAGGGCGCAATGGAATTATCAACTCGCTGCCTGAACCTGTGCCGCCATATTCAGACGTTGACCGGCGTGCACACCACCCTGCTCGACATCGGCGCAAAAGGCTTTGTCGTGCCCCCCTTCCACAGCGACTGCCGGCTGCAGTCCGACGGCTGCAACGCCTATCTCACCCATCTGTACGGCTCGTACGAGGCCGAGCGGTGGGACGGAAAATACATCTATTACTGTCCGCGCGGTCTGGTGTTCATCGCGACGCCGCCGCTCCTTGTCGGCACGGCGATGGAGTACTGCATCATCACCGGCCCGATTATCATGATTAATAATGCCGAAGATCCCTTCGAGGACCCGATTTGCACGCCCGAATCGCTCGATCAGGTGCCGCGGCTGACCACGGCGCAGGCGCGGGCGCTCAGCGAGCTCATCAGCACCGCGGTCGCCTCCTTCGCGCTGGAGGAGCTGCCGCCCGACATCGATTCCGGCCGACAGGCCACCATGCTGCAAATGATGTACGACCTGTCGAGCGAGGGCGAAACCCCCAGCTACCCAATTGAAACCGAACGCAGCCTGCAGGAGCACATCCGCTCGGGCGACAAGGATGCGGCGCAGGAGCTGCTCAATCAGCTGCTGGTACATATTTACCGCCTCGCTGGCAGCGATCTGCCGATCATCAAGTCGCGTATTCGCGAGCTGCTCGTGCTGATGAGCCGTGCGGCCATTGACGGCGGCGCGGATGTGGACGAAATTTTCAACCTCTGCGTGCGGTACGAGCAGGAGGTCGACTTATTTGACGGCATTGAGTCACTCAACCGCTGGGTCGGCGCTACGCTGCACAAATTTATCAGCTTTGTCTTTGATTTCAACGATATCAAGCACCAAAACGTCATTTTCAAGACGACCGCCTACATCAAGGAGCACCTGACCGACAAATTGTCGCTCGATCAGGTGGCAGAGCAGGTGTACCTGTCCAAATCGTACTTCTGCCGCGTCATCAAGGATGAGCTCGGCTGCACGTTCACCGAATATGTCAACCGCCTGCGCATCGAGCGGAGCAAAACGCTGCTGCGGTCGACCGGCATGCCGATTGCGGACATCGCCTGTGCGGTCGGTTTTGACGACCAGAGCTATTTCACGCGCGTGTTCAAAAAACAGACCGGCACCGCGCCCGGCAAATACCGCGAAAAGCAAACGCAGAAATCGCGCACATGAAAAAAAGCTCCCGAACCAACGTTCGGGAGCTTTTTTTAAGGCAACATCGCACAATTCGCCCCGCGTCCCCGGACGCGAAACCGGGGATAGGAAAAGGCGGCTTCATACGAAGCCGCCTATTTTATATCATGGGTACGTTTTTATGCCTGGCACAACTCCAGCGCCACGTCCGCCGCGGTAGCAGCGTCCGGGGTGTAGCGGTCTGCACCGATCTGGTCGCAGAATGCCTGTGTAATCGGCGCGCCGCCGATCATAATCATAACCTTATCCTTCATCTCGGAAGCGTGCACAGCCTCAACCACGTCGCGCATCTCGCCCATGGTGGTGGTCAGCAGTGCGGAGCAGGCGATGATGTGCGCCTCGTGCTCACGGGCAGCCTCCAGGAACTTCTCAACCGGTACGTCAACGCCCAGATCGACAACCTTTAGGCCCTTGCCTTCCATCATCATACGAACCAGGTTCTTGCCGATGTCGTGCAGGTCGCCCTTAACGGTGCCGATGATAACCGTGCCCTTTTCCTCAACGCCGTCCGCAACGAGGAAGGGACGCAGCAGCTCGATGCCCTTGGTCATTGCGCGTGCTGCAATCAAAACCTCAGGAACGAAAACTTCGTTGTTCTTAAACTTCTGGCCAATGATGTTCATGCCGTCCAGCAGACCGTTTTCCAAAATTTCGCCGGCCGGAATGCCCTCGTCCAGCGCCTGCTGTACGCAAGCCTTTACCTTGGGTGCGCGACCCTGCTGCAGCCAGGAACTGATTTCACTTAATGTGCTCATAAGTAATGTCTCCTCTTTACTTTTCTGGTAGCGTCGCGGTCTATCTCCCCGCGGCGCAATTCTCTTTTACTGTCCCCATCATACCACGCATACCCTTCCTTTTCTTGAACGAATTTGCCGTGTTTTTGCACTATTTTTTCCTGTCTATTTCCTTCCATTTCAGTATGTTTTCCGATTGTCCCACAAAAAAGCGGCCCGCGCAGCCCCTCCTTCGGGGTACGCGGGCCGCTTGTTTGATTGTCTGTCAGCTGAGATAGCGGTCGAGCATGTCCAGCCGTGTCTGCGCATTATCGGAATTGATGATTTCCGCGCCGGAGTCGATGAACTTCTCGAGCGTTTCACCCTCAATCGCCTTGACTGCCGCTTCCACCGCCAGATAGCCCATCTCATAGGCGTTCTGCGCAACCGACAGGGTCAGTTCACCCTCCAAAATGGACACGCAGGCAGACCGGTCGCCGTTAAATCCCATAAATACAGTGTTCGCATAGGCCGAATTGTTCTTCGCGGCACGCGCCGCCGCCATCGCCATATCATCGTTGTTCGCACAAATGATGGCGATGCCCTCCGGATGGGTCTGCATAATGGCTTCCATACACGTAACCGCCTGATCGGCTACCGCGTTGGCATACTGCACGTTTTTTTCCAGAAAATCGCCGCCGGCCTCCTCAACACCGCGCATATAGCCCTTCATGCGGGCGGTATTGGTTAAGTCACCCTGCACACCGGCAATTTCGATGCACTTGATATCCTGCCATCCGGCCGCTCTCGCTGCCTCTACTGCTGCCTTGCCGCCCAGTGCGGCTGCATCCTCGTTGCCTGTGCCGATAAAGGACAAAATCTCGGGCGCATCAATGTTGGTGTCGACTGCCAGCACCGGCTTGGTCTGTCCTCGGATGAGATTGGCAATCATATCGGCCTGCAGCGGCGCGATGACAAAGGCGTCATACCGTTCGTTGGCAAGGTCGGTCTCAATCATGTTGAGCTGCTCATCATACGCGGTTTCCGAGGTCGCACCCTTTACGTCGACCTGCAAGTTGTCATGCTCCTTTTCATAGGCCTTTGCGCCCGCAATCACATAGCGCCAATATTCCGCCGCTGTCGTCTTCAAAATTACACTGATTCGGTGCGAGTTGCTGCCGTCCCCATTCCCTGCGGACGTATTGCTGCCGCAGCCAAACAGGCTCACCGCCATCGTTCCTGCCACAAAAATGGCAAGCAGTCTTTTCTTCATTTGCATTCTTCCCTTTCCTGACCCGGTATCGCATATACGCAAAACGGATACTTCCTATTACGTTTTCTTGTTTTGCCGTATTTTATGCATCATTAGCAGACAGCAAAAATGCAAACAGCAAGATATCTAATTGGAAAAGCAAATTCGCGCATTTTCAAAGGACATCCGCGAAGCTTATAATAAGGATAAGAAAACGGCGCACGGCGCAGTCCAGCGCCCAATATGGAGGTATTATTATGACATCGAGAGAAAGAGTAGTCGCTGCCATTCACCACCAGCAGCCCGACCGCGTACCGATTGACTTCGGCGCGACCGGCCAGACCGGTATCAGCGTGTGCGCGCTCAAGCGCCTGCGTGAGTACTTGGGCCTGCCGCAGAAGGATTTGGATGTATTTGAAGTTGTGCAGATGCTCGGCGTGGTCGACGAAGACCTGCGTCAGATGATGATGGGCGACGTCATCGGTATGAACCACCCCGAGGACAGCCTCGGCGTGCCGTTCACCGGCGAAAAGAAGCGCTTCATCATGCCCGATGGCACCGAAGCCATGCTCAACGCCGGTAATGAGTGGGATGTACTGCCCGACGGCGGCTACAAAATGTACCCGCAGGGCGACCGCACCGCGCCTCCTTCGATTTACATGCCCTCGGGCGGTTATTTCTTCGACATCATCGACCGCGCTCCCGAAGTAGACGAGGATGATCTGACTCCCCGCGAGGATTTCAAGAATTTCTTCTCGGTCATGTCGGAAGACACCGCGCGTTACTACGAGAAGGAGTCCAAGCGTCTGTTCACCGAGACCAATTACGCCGTGATCGGCAATCTGGCCGGCGCAGGCTTTGGCGACTCCGGCGCGATTCCCGCACCGTTTGAGAAGCACCCGATGGGCATCCGCAAGTTTGACGAGTGGTGCATGGCGCAGATTCTGTACCCGGATTACGTACAAGAAGTTTTTGAAATGCAGACCGAGTTTATGCTCAAGAATCTTGAGATTTACAAGCAAGCTGTCGGCGACAACATTCAAATCTGCTGGATTTCGGGCACCGACTTCGGCACGCAGAACGCTGAATTCATGTCGAGCGACATGTTCAAGCAGCTCTACAAGCCCTACTACAAGCGTGTGTGTGACTGGATTCATCAGAACACAAGCTGGAAGACCTTCTTCCACACCTGCGGCTGCGTTGTCAAGCTGCTCGATGATTTCGTCGATATGGGTATGGATATCATCAACCCCGTGCAGCTGTCCGCCAAGGGCATGGACGCAAAGATGCTCAAGGAAAAGTACGGCGACAAGCTGGTCTTCTGGGGTGGTGGCGTGGACACGCAGAGCATGCTGCCGAACGGCACGCCCGAAGAGGTTGCGGCACAGGTGACCGAACGTCTGCCCATCCTGTCCGAGGGCGGCGGCTACGTGTTCAACACCATTCACAACATCG
>NZ_CATNVC010000029.1 GCF_951230135.1 Butyricicoccus sp. Marseille-Q5471
CCGTACACCCGAGACTGTACGTAGCACTGGGCATTTCCGGTGCGATCCAGCACAAGGCTGGTATGCAGGATTCCGAGTGCATCGTTGCTGTGAACAAGAACGACGGCGCTCCGATTTTCGACGTTGCCGACTACGGCATCTGCGGGGACCTGTTCAAGGTTGTTCCGATGATGATTGACGCAGTTCGCGCTTCGAAGGCTGGCAAGTAAGCTGATTTTTTCCGAAAGACCTGTCCATCTGGGCGGGTCTTTCTTTTGTTGCAGGGCGTTTTTGGGGGGGTGCGGAAGAAATGCGCAAGATAATACCAGGTTGGTCAAAAAAGTTGCATTGCAGGGAGGAATTAGGCGTGGTATAGTATAGATGTAATAAGAAAATACCACTTCTCTCTTCTCTCCCTTTGAAAGGCCGCGGCAATCGTGGGGTTGCCGCGGCTCGCAGATCGAAAGGACGTAATCATGGGACTGTTTAAACCGAATTATGAAAAAGAAGGGCCGGGTGTAGAAAAAGATGCGCCGCCAAAGACGGGATTTGCCCTGTTTTTCGATATCCTGTCGCTGCAATTCTGGCAGCTTATTAAGCTGAATCTGTTGTTTGTCGTCTGCTGCATTCCGGTGGTGACCATCGGCCCGGCTTATGCGGGTATGACCTATGCGCTGCTGCGCTTTGTGCGCCGCGAACCGGATGCCGACGTGTGGTATGATTTCCGCCGCGGCTTTCGGGAAAACTGGAAGGCGGGACTGGGCTGCGGAATCGCCATGGCCGCAATATTCGGTGTGCTTGGCACAATGATGGTGCAGTGTATGCTGCGTGGTATGACCATTCTGGCGGCAGTGCCGCTAGCGCTGACGCTGATTGCTGGCGTAAGCGCGGTGTATCTGTTCCCGATGTTGGTGAGCGTTGATTTGCCGGTTCGGGCGACGGTCAACAATGCGTTTCTGCTCGGTATGATTTCCGTCAAGCGCAGTCTGCCTGTTTTTGCACTGGCATTGGTACTGGTATTGGCGGAGGCGCTGTTTTTCCCGCTGACCGTGCCAATTGTGCTGTTCATCGGTGCGGTGTTGCCGTGCTTTATCACCACCTTTGTCGCGTGGGGCGGCATTCGCCAACACATTCTAAAAGAGATTGTATAAGAGAAATGAGCCGTTCTCCTGTTGGAGAACGGCTTTTTGCGCGGCTGTATGCTTGTTTTCCGGCAGATACGTTGTTATAATGGGACTATTAGCTGAAGGGAGGGGCGCAGAATGAAATTGGGATTTCGAGCCAAGGTGCTGCTGGCAATCGCAGCGACTACAATGTGTGCCTCCATATTGATTGGCGTAATTTATTTTCGACAGTCACAGCGGGAAATTGAGTCAAATTATATGCAGGCACTGTGGCGCACCATGTCGGTCACCATGTCAGCGCTCGATGAAAATGTGCGGCAGGCGTACGACACGGCGGTCGCGCTCAATTATGATGAAACGCTTGCTGCACTGACCGCGCAGTACGACGGCACGGAGGTGGAGCAGGGGCTTGAATTGTCCGGCTATCTGCGGCAGTATGGGCAGCGGGTGGACAACCTGCGCAATGTTTACTTATATCTCCCTGCGCACGCGCAGACAATCACCTCGGAGGAGTACCATGCGGTCGAGCCGACGGCCGCCGGAACAAACACTTGGCTGACCGACGGGGCGGCACAGGGCGGGCTTGCGCCCCGGCTCGTGTATGACGGCATCAGCCGTGCGCCGGTCTACATGCTCAGCTATTGCAGCCGCAGCGGAGCAAACGCGCCGGTTGTCAGTGTAAATCTCGATGAACGGCGGCTGTTTTATCAGTATCTGGACGAAATCGATGCCGACGGCACCGGCGCGTTTTATCTGGTTGACAGCACAGGGACGATTGTCTCGGCGACCAATCAGAGGGATATCGGGCGGCTGTTTGCGATTGTATCGGGTGTTGGTGCCGATGTGCTGTCGGGCGGGCAGGATGAGCTGGCAGTTGCAGACGGGGCAGAGCGGCTTGTGGCCGCCGTTCGTTCGCCGCTGACCGGGTTTTCGCTCGTTTCGGTCAGCGACCGGCGCGCGCTGACCGCCTCGCTGACGCAGCAGCGCAACTTTATTTTCGGATTTCTCTTTCTGGTTGTGCTGGCCATGCTTGTGCCGGCCTATCACATGGCAGGCCGCGTGTATGCGCCGGTTCGGCAGTTGAAGGATGCCATGCAAAAGGTCAGCGAGGGTGATTTGTCCGCGCGGGCAGAAGTGCACAGCACGGATGAAATCGGTCAGCTGGGTATAGGGTTTAACGAAATGGTCTGTCAGATTGAGAGCCTGATTGATGATTTGGTCAGCGAGCAGATGCAGAAAAAAGAGGCCGAGCTGGAAGCGCTGCAATATCAAATCACGCCACATTTTATGTACAACACTCTCAATTCCATAAAATATGCGGCGATTTTACAGGGAAATCAAGCTGTCGGCGATCAACTGACCGCCTTTATCGAGCTGCTGCAGGCCAGTATCCGTCGCAGCGGCGCGTTTATCACTGTGCGGGACGAAACGCGTATGGTGCAGAACTATGTCAAGCTGCAGCAGTTTCGCTATGCGGACAGCTTTACAGTAGCATACGATCTCTCGCCTGAGGCAGAAAACTGCTGCGTGCCGCGGTTGATTTTGCAGCCGTTGGTCGAAAATGCCATTCTGCACGGACAAAAACAGAGCGGCGAACCCTGCCGTATCACGGTGTCGACCGCACTGGTAACGGGTACGCTTGTGCTTTCGGTGCAGGATGCAGGCGACGGCATGACCCGCGAGCAGATTGGCCTGCTGATGCAGGGGCAGAAGGCGGGCAAGGGCGGTTTTTCGGGCATCGGCATTCCGAACATCATTGAGCGGCTGCGGCTGTACTACGGGGACGCGGCGTCGCTTCAATATACCAGCAGCGAGCATGGTACCAAGGCGGTCATTCTGCTGCCCGCCACAACCGACCCCGAGGCATACATCATCTGAGAAAAGGAGGGCGCACCATGAAGCGGCTGATCGGAATCCTGCTGCTGCTGAGCATGCTCAGCGGCTGCGCGGGCACGGAATATGGCGCGGCACAATCGGCTGATTTCACAATCGGCGTGGTGGTCAAGGGCATGGACAGCCCGCACTGGCTGGACGTGCGCTCGGGACTGAGCGACGCGGCGCGTGAAAACAATGTGAACGTGCTGGTGCTCTATCCTGCGAAGGAGGATGAGGCGGACGAACAGGCGCATATGTTTCGCGATTTAGTCGCCCGCGCGCCGGATGCCATCCTGTTTGCGCCCTGCGATTCGGAAAATTGCGGCGAGCTGATTGATTTGGCGGCATCGGCGGACATTCCGCTCATCACAATCGACACCGCGGCGAATGAGGGGAACCTGCCCTACGTCGGCGCGGACAACCTGACCATCGGCCGTATGGCGGCGACCCGTCTTGCCGGACAGGCCAAACAAAGCGGCAAACTGGCCGTCATTGCGGGCGTGGAGACCCAGTCATCCCATGCTGACCGCGTAGAGGGATTTCGTCTTACGGCGGAGGGATACCCTGATGTGACAGTCGCGGGCGTATACCGGGCAGACAGCGATTTTCAGCGCGCCATGGACTGCATGGAGCAGATTATGCGCGAGCATCCCGATGTGGAGGGTGTGTTCTGCACAAGCGCGGTCATGGCACTCGGCGCGGCCGAACAGCTGCGTGCGGGCGGATATACGAACAAGCCGCGCATTGTCGGGGTGGACACGCAGGATGATGCACTTGCGGCGCTGCGCACCGGCGTGCTCGACGGTCTGGTGACGCAGGATGGCTATGAGTGCGGCTACAAGGCGGTGGGATATGCGGTGTCTATGCTGCGCGGTGAGTCGATTGCGGATCGGGTTTATATTGACACCACGCTGCAAACGCAAGGCACCGTAGACGAACTGATTGAGGCGCGTGCAGCGCGGAAAGGGGGTCAAACGTGATTCGAGTGATGATAGTGGACGATGATAATCTGGCGCGGATGTACCTGCGGCAGATTATTGATTGGGAAAAGGAAGGCTGTGCGCTCGTGGGCGATGCGCAGAACGGCCGGCAGGCGCTTGAACGTGCCGCCGCGCTTGCGCCCGACATCATTCTGACCGACATCAGCATGCCGGTCATGGACGGCGTAGAGCTGATTCGCACGCTGCGGGAGCAGGGCTGTCCGGCACGCATCGCAGTGCTCAGCTGTCACGATGAATTTGAGTATGTCAAGGAAGCCATGCGGCTGGGTGCGGACGAATATGTGCTCAAAAACACGCTGGATGCGGACGGCCTGCGTGCGCTGCTCAAAACGCTCAGCGCCGACTTGGAAAAGTCCCGCGCCGCGCGGGAGCAGCAGAAAAAGCTGATGGACCTTGCCGCGGAGGGCAGCCGATCGGTGCTGCGGGACGCGGTCAGGCGGCTGCGCGAGGGTGCGCTCGATTACGAAACGCAGAAGGCGCTGCTCGAACAGAGCGGCGTGTCGCTGCCGTTTTATCAGTGCGCGGCGGTGCTCGTGCAGCCGTGCAAGTCGGTGGAGGTGCTCGGCCGCTATGCCGCGCAGAACGGCGCGTGCAGCGTGGAGGACGGCGAAGCGTGCGTACTCCTTTTAAAGGATTTGACCGGCATTTCCTCAGCGGGCGCACAGCGGGACGCGCTCGCACGGTTTGCCGCCGACCTGCCACTGGAAGGTTCCGTCGCCGCGGTCAGCGGCCTGTGCGCGGGTGACGGTGGGCTGACACGCGCCATCGAGCAGGCGCAGCAGGCGATGAAAAACGCGTTCTATGGCAAAATGCAATGCCGGTACGACGAACTGCCCGCCTTTGCCGACGCGCTGCCCGAGCAGTCGGCGCAGGCGCTCGCACTTGCGCAGCAACCCGCGTGCAATGCGGAGAAATTTGCATCGCTGTTCACTGCGGCGCTTGACATGATTGAGCGAGCGCCGGTCGAACCGCATGCGGTGCGCGGTTGGATTTCGCGTTTGGATGAGGCTTGCGGTCAGCCGCAGGCGGTGCAGGCGAAGACGCTTGCGGACTGTCGGGCGCGGCTCGCCTTTTATCAGCGTGTGCTTGCCGAACGCGCCCAGCGCAGCGCCTTGCAGGCCGCGAACCCTGCGGTTGCGCAGGCGGTTGCCTATATCCGCGCACACTTTGCCGAGCCGATTTCGCTTGCGCAGGTGGCGGACGAGGTCGCGCTTAACCCGACTTACCTGAGCTTTGTGTTCAAGCGCGACACGGGCGTGAATTTTTCCGAATATCTGCTCGCCTGCCGTCTCGACGAGGTCAAGCGCCGCCTGCGGGAGACAACACTGCCCATCAAGGATGTGGCGGAAGCGGCGGGATTTTTGGATTACCGGCATTTCTGCAAGCTGTTCAAAAAGGAAACCGGACTGCGTCCGGCAGATTTTCGAAAGCAGCCCTAAAAATTTGACACCAAACCCAAAGAAAACACACCCTGAGCCAAGCGGCGATGCGCCGATTTTTGGCTGGGGTGTGCTTTGTTTTGCCGTATGTACAAAGATGGCGGGACGTTCCTCGTCAACCTGCACAAAAACGGCCTGAAAAACCAAACCGAAAATCAAAACAATGTCCCGTTTCGATTTGCAGACTTGGGTGTTAAGATTGGTTCATTGAAAGAGAGCGGCCGCAGAACGCAGGCCGATCATATGAGGAGGAAGAACACATGAAAGTAGGTATTATCGGCGCGGGGCGCATCGGCAAGGTGCACGCGAAGAACATTTCGATGTTCGTGCCCGAAATGGAGATCAAGACAATCGCCGATCCGTTTATGAATGAGCAGACCGAGGCGT
>NZ_CATNVC010000030.1:0-2500 GCF_951230135.1 Butyricicoccus sp. Marseille-Q5471
AAAACTGAACAACAACTACTTGCAAGCTTCAAGTAAGAGATTACCCTTTATAATAAAGGTCAAGCCCTCGGCCTATTAGTATCAGTCCGCTGCACGCATTACTGCGCTTCCACTCCTGACCTATCAACCACATAGTCTACGTGGGGCCTTACTCCCGAAGGATGGGAATACTTATCTCGAGGGAAGTTTCACGCTTAGATGCCTTCAGCGTTTATCTCGTCCGTACTTAGCTACCCAGCTATGCCCTTGGCAGAACAACTGGTGCACCAGCGGTACGTCCATCCCGGTCCTCTCGTACTAAGGACAGCTCCTCTCAATATTCCTACGCCCGCAACAGATAGGGACCGAACTGTCTCACGACGTTCTGAACCCAGCTCGCGTACCGCTTTAATTGGCGAACAGCCAAACCCTTGGGACCGAATACAGCCCCAGGATGCGATGAGCCGACATCGAGGTGCCAAACCTCCCCGTCGATGTGGACTCTTGGGGGAGATCAGCCTGTTATCCCCAGGGTAGCTTTTATCCGTTGAGCGACGGCATTTCCATTCACATACCGCCGGATCACTAACTCCAACTTTCGTTACTGCTCGAACCGTCATTCTCGCAGTTAGGCTCGTTTATGCGTTTACACTCAATGCACGATTTCCGTCCGTGCTGAACGAACCTTTGAGCGCCTCCGTTACTCTTTTGGAGGCGACCGCCCCAGTCAAACTGCCCACCTGACAGTGTCCCCCGACCAGTTTCATGGCCGCAGGTTAGAATTCCAATACTTCAAGAGTGGTATCCCAAGGTTGACTCCACTAATGCTGGCGCACTAGCTTCCAAGTCTCCCACCTATCCTGTACATGAAGTACCGAAATCCAATATCAAGCTACAGTGAAGCTCCATGGGGTCTTTCCGTCTAGTTGCGGGAAACCGGCATCTTCACCGGTACTACAATTTCGCCGGGCGGGCTGTTGAGACAGTGCCCAAATCGTTACGCCATTCGTGCGGGTCAGAACTTACCTGACAAGGAATTTCGCTACCTTAGGACCGTTATAGTTACGGCCGCCGTTTACTGGGGCTTAAGTTCGCACCTTCGGATTGCTCCTAAGCACTCCCCTTAACCTTCCAGCACCGGGCAGGCGTCACCCCCTATACGTCATCTTTCGATTTAGCAGAGAGCTGTGTTTTTGCTAAACAGTCGCTTGGGCCTTTTCACTGCGGCCTGCTCTCGCAGGCGCCCCTTATCCCGAAGTTACGGGGCCAATTTGCCGAGTTCCTTAACAACCCTTCTCCCGTTGGCCTTAGAATACTCATCCCATCTACCTGTGTCGGTTTGCGGTACGGGCACCTTAGTATACACTAGAGCTTTTCTCGTCTCTCACGCCATCAACTTCCCTACTAAATTTCGGTCCCTTACGCCCGGGGCAACCATCGCCCGGGATTGACTTAATGAAAGCGTCCCTCTAGCTTAAATGTTCGGTGGTTACGGAATTTCTACCGTATGTGCATCGACTACGCCGTTAGGCCTCGCCTTAGCTCCCGACTAACCTTGGGCGGACGAACCTTCCCCAAGAAACCTTAGATTTTCGGCCATTATGATTCTCACATAATTCTCGCTACTTATTCCGGCATTCTCACTTCTATGCAGTCCACCAGTGCTCTCGCTCTGACTTCGCCCCACATAGAACGCTCCCCTACCCAATGCATTGCTGCAATGCCTAAGCTTCGGTTAGATACTTAGCCCCGTTACATTTTCTGCGCAAAACCACTCGACCAGTGAGCTATTACGCACTCTTTGAATGAGTGGCTGCTTCTAAGCCAACATCCTGGTTGTTTTCGCAGTTTCACATCATTTTCCACTTAGTATCTATTTGGGACCTTAGCTGTAGATCTGGGCTGTTTCCCTTTCGACCACGAGACTTATCTCACGTAGTCTGACTGCTAACCATCAATTATCTGGCATTCAGAGTTTGATAGGGTTCGGTAACCTCGCGGCCCCTAGCCCATTCAGTGCTTTACCTCCAGTAATCTAAGTTAACGCTAGCCCTAAAGCTATTTCGGGGAGAACCAGCTATCTCCGAGTTCGATTGGAATTTCTCCGCTATCCACAAGTCATCCCCGGCCTTTTCAACGGACGTGGGTGCGGTCCTCCATTGCGTCTTACCGCAACTTCAACCTGCTCATGGATAGGTCACCCGGTTTCGGGTCTAATACGTGTTACTTCATTCGCCCTATTCAGACTCGCTCTCGCTACGGCTCCGGAACTCCAGTTCCTTAACCTCGCAACACACATTAACTCGCCGGACCGTTCTACAAAAAGTACCCGATCACACTTTAACGTGCTCTCGGTGCTTGTAGGCACAAGGTTTCAGGTTCTATTTCACTCCCCTCCCGGGGTCCTTTTCACCTTTCCCTCACGGTACTGCTTCTCTATCGGTCACTGAGTAGTATTTAGGCTTGGAGGATGGTCCCCCCATGTTCCCAGCGGGTTTCACGTGTCCGCTGGTACTCTGGA
>NZ_CATNVC010000031.1 GCF_951230135.1 Butyricicoccus sp. Marseille-Q5471
ATTATTAACATGACTGGTAACAGCTACCGTTTAGCTCACCACCAGTCCATTACCGGCTAAAAAACTGGCGCTGAAAAAGTGTGCATTTGCTGGCGAAAAAGTGTGCACTTTACTTGACTGCTTACAATAGTTCCTCATCTATGATAGCCTCGTGCTGACCGTCTGCAATAATATATTCATCTTGGTGTACTTGGCGGTATTCATTTTTAGTACCCTTGACCTTTTCTCTTGTTCGTCTGCCAAAAGCAATTTTTCCAGTGTACACAGGATTGTCGATTAGCATTCTGACAAAATGGGTACTCCACTGGGTTAGTGTACCGTTATCCCGTTTGATTTTTGGGATACCCTGCAAATTAAGGTAGTTTGCAATTTTATAAAATCCCATATTGCTATTTACATATTTATCAAAGATAATTCGTATCGCTTCTGCTTCATTTTCTTGGATATAGAGCTGCTTATCTTTAAGGTAGTAGCCATAAGGAGCAAACCCACCGTTCCACCCACCTTGACGGGCTTTTTCTTTTCTTCCGTTCATTGTCTGCTCTATTATATTTTCACGTTCTATTTCAGCAACAGCAGACAACACAGAGATTAAAAGTTTTCCGCTTGTCTGCGAGGAATCAATTCCTTCTTCAATGCAAATTAAGTTTACGCCAAAGGATTGGACGTGTTCCAAAGAATTTAAAATATCGGCTGCATTTCTGCCAAAGCGGGAGAGCTTATAGACTAAGATATATTCAATTTCTAAGCCATTTTCAATATCATACAGCATTTGTTTAAAAGAGGGTCTGCCTTCTATGGATTTGCCGGATTTGCCAGCATCTTCATAAATATCTACAATTTCCATTTCCTCTCTGTCTGCAAAACGTCTTAAGCTGTTTTTCTGCCCGTCCAAGCTGAACCCATCAACCTGCATTTCGGTACTTACACGAGGGTAAAGTACACATTTCTTTCCACTCCGATTCATAGTAGTTGACCTCCAATCAATGATTGGAAAACATCAATCCATAAGCACTGCTCTTTTAGACATCATGATTGATTTCCTCTAAGACCTCTGCACCATGTTTTTCTATAATCTGCGAAAGTACGTTGATAAAATCCTGATATGCCTTAGTTTTCTCATAAGATTTAGGTGGTGCAGTTGCCGTAGCAGTGGGATTAGGTGCATTTTTGATATTTTCCATTCGCAATCACCTCCAAGTGTCTTGCTTACATAAAGTATAAGCGTATATATCATTTATGAAAAGTTTGTCACTGCATCAATTATAGTAAAACCAAGCACACCGCAAATTTGCATAAAACAAAAGTGCGGTGCGGTCAGTTTTATCAAGTTGCCGTATTTGCCACGCACCCCGGCAAAACGCCATTGAAATGGCGGGGATATTTTGAGCTGCTGTTGGCACAGCTATCATAGCCCCACAGTACCGTAGCTTGTCCTTTCAAAAGCCACGCATACCGCAGGAACTCCCTCCGTTTTAATCGTATCGAGGGCGAAACGTATTGAAGTATCATTATCCCTTATGTGGGTCATTGCGGACGAGTTTGCCAAGCTCGGTTTAACAGTCCATTTTGTCGCTCCAAAGGTATTTAATTCACCTCCCCATACCGTTATCATGGCGATGTCTGTTAAGTCGCTTTGCCTTTCGGCTCACATAAGTAATGTACTCAAAATATCGTATATGAAATTGTCAAAGAGCAATTATGTTATTCTACATATCAGAGAGAAAACTTCCTCTCATATACCTTTAGAAAAAGAGCTGATTAGTTGCGTCTATCACAAGACATTTTTTAAATATTTTTCAAGATGCGATAATCCTTGATTAATTGACCGTGTTACTTGGCTTTTGTTTACTCCCTCGGCTTTAGCAATAGCCGTTTTACTCATTCCTAAAAAGTAGTGAGCATAAATACGTTTTGCCTGTTTGTCGGGCAGGGTGGCAATAGCTGCATGGAGCTGCTCGCTTGTCAGCTTGCGTTCGTAAATCTCATCGGGTGAGAGGGAAACAAACAAGGCACTGTGTTCTATACCGTCATTACGGTCAAGGGAGTAGTAGGCTTTGTGGTAGCGTATCCTGCTTTGGTAGGCTTGTTCGGTTTTGCGGTATTCTTCAAAGATGTCAAACACCTCATCGGGAATATCCATATAGGTATCTATGCCTATGTGGTCATAGTAATCTTTCAGATTTATAGTTTTCATGGTTGTACCATCCTTTCGATTTTGGGTTTGCTGAAATCGAAAGGACAGCGGTGGAGAACGACAGCGAGGGTCAATATACGCAAAAATGCCCGACAGAGCAAAGCTCAATCGGGCATGACAATATGAATTGCGTGTTATGTAGTTTGTAATTTCATGTTGTTGACCGTAGGTGTTCCATAAAGGAATATGGCTTTTTTTGATGAACTACCAAGACTTTGGACAAAAGAAAACACAGCGATACCTCCTTAGATACCGCCGTGTCCTTAAAAATGGGTGACTTTAATACACCCACCTTGTTTTACTTTTTGAAAAAGAAAAACGGCGGCTTTGATTGTGATTTCAAAACCGCCGTTAAGCTAATATATTTTGTTTAGGCACATGAAAACTCTGTTGCCACAACAACGGTTTTTTTATTTCCGTTGGGCAACTTACCGAGAATTGTGTTTTAAATCTCTTTTCCTACAAATCCTCTTATATAATTGGAACCCAATACTCAATTAAACTTTTTCCATCTTTATCTGTTTGTTCTCCATATTTTGCAAAATCATATCGAGCATTTTCGTTTAACTGACAAGAGGATTGTGGAAACCACTCTTTATAGATATAGTCAGCAACGGGCTGTAAACTATCCTCGCATTTAGCTCTAAAACTGAAAACAATATACTTGCTTGCAGGAAGTTCTTTTATTTCCATACCTTTAGGAACATTTTCAACTTTATCAACTTCTGCCGCAGCAAAATAATCAAAAGCAGGTTGTTTTTCTTTAGACAAGTCCCATTTTGTGTAGTCATTCAATCCTATCAGGAAATCTATATCTTTTCTATGGTGAATAAATTGCTTTTTTGCGTGTATATTCCGCCAACATTTCCCGATAACAAAAAAACCAAATTGTGTATTTTTTTGATAACCGATTAAAGTGATTTTTTCGCTATCCACAGTCCTTATATCCATTATTTTGTCACCTCTTAATTTCTCAATACCATCAACCACGAATTTTAATTGAAATGGGTAGAACTCCCTTTTTTTCCTAAATGCTTGAGGTGTACTTCTGAATAAAGCCTTAAAACCTATGGTAAAAGATTGTTGCGTTTCATAACCAGCAAACAAAGCAATTTCCATGATTGGCTTGTCAGTAAAAATTAATAATCTTGCAGCTTCTGTCAAACGCCGTCTTTGAATATAACTATGTACTGTAAAACCAACTACGCTCACAAACATTCTGCTAAGATGATACTTTGAATAATTCATCTCGTTTGAGATACTATCCAAACTCAAATTTTCTTCTAAATGGTTGTCGATATACTCAATTACTTCTTGAATGGTATCTATGTTTGTTTTCATTTTCTCCTCCTAAGATTATTATAGGTCTTTTTCAATTATTAATTTTCACATTTCTTGCTATCTTTTTTACAGTACTTCTATATCCGCTATAAGATTATGAATGTCTTTCTCTATCAATGGACGCATCGTCTCTTTAAACTGTGAACAGTCTATTGAAAGAACTGTGTCCTTAATTTTACTGTTTAATCCTTTTTTAAGTGGCACGATATATCTTAAATATTGTAAAGTCTGTCTGACCGCTGTTGGTTTTTTATCATATACGGCGAGCAAAATTTCTTCAATGTTTTTGTCAATTATATTATCTACATCCCATTTAGCTTGTTTGCAAAGGAGTCGAAACCCTCTAACTCTAACAACATATTTCTCACTCTTTAGCATAGCAATAAATTCATTTAAGTAAAAATACAGAATAGCTTTGACCTGCCCCCTGAATTCGACCACTTGAAATGTCAGTCATCACCCCGATATTTTGAGGGCATATTCTTCTGGGGTCAGATTACCCAGAGAGGAATGCGGGCGTAACTTGTTGTACTCCAATCGCCATTCTTCAATGATTCCTTTGGCCTCTGAGAGGTTGGCAAACCAGTTTTGATTTAGGCATTCATCTCGCAGCTTACCATTAAAACTTTCTATATATCCATTCTGCGTAGGGCAACCGGGATCCGTAAAAATATGTTCTACCTTATGGTCATGACTCCAAGCATTCAATACGTTACCTGTAAACTCGGAACCATTATCAGTCAGAATCTCTTTTGGTAATCCACGGAACAAGGCAACCCGGTTTAGCACGGAAGCTACTTTTCTTCCGGTGATAGAACTGTCTACTTCAAGGGCAAGGCATTCTCTTGTTGCCTCGTCAATCAATGTCATAATGCGGATATGTCCGCCATACCGAGTCCGATCACAGACAAAATCCATAGACCATCTGGAGTTGTATTCCAAGCATGTCCGATCTGGCGTGCCACGTTTTTCATAATGTTTCTTCTTACTACGTTTCCGAATGCTCAAACCGGCCTCTTTGTACAGCCGATAAGTGCGCTTATGATTGATGTGGATATCTTCACGCCCCAGCATGATGTGCAATCGTCGATACCCAAAACGTTTCCATCTGG
>NZ_CATNVC010000032.1 GCF_951230135.1 Butyricicoccus sp. Marseille-Q5471
GGCTGGCTTCATTTTACCAACTCCTCGGAGGTTGTGCAGTCTTGGCGAAAAACTGTGCACTTTATGTGTCGAAAAACTGTGCAGTTCTATTGGCTGAAAAGTGTGTACTTTATCTTACCATTTACAACTATGGAATGAAGCACATGAAAAACGAGAATTAACAGGCATTAAATCCCCGTCCAAAATTGGTCGGGACAGGGCACACTTATTAAGTGGTATTTTAAAATGCCCGAAATGCGGTGGCCCGATGTACACCAATAAACACGCTTGGACAAACAAGGACGGTACATATAAAGAGATTTACTATTATGTGTGCAGCAAGGCTCGCACCGCACGGGGAAAAAGCTGTGACTATAAAGCTATGCTCAAAAAAACCGACATTGAACCGCTTGTCATTGAGGCTATCAGAGAGCTGATTAAAAATCAGGATTTTGCGGCAGAAATCAAATCAAGAATCGGCAAGGAAATTGATACTTCCACTTTAAACAGAGAACTTAAAAACTATGAGAATAAACTTAGAGAAGTGGAACTCAATAAAACTCGTCTTGAAAATGAAATTGACAGTCTGCCGGAAGATACTCGTTTTAGAGAACGCAAGCTCCACGATATGACCCTTCGCCTTGATGGACTGTATGACACCATCGCAGAGCTTGAAGAAAAAATTGAAGATGTAAAGCTGCGCCGCAAAGCCGTGGAGCAAGATGCCATCACACTGGAAAACATCTACACCCTACTGGAAAACTTTGATAAGGTATATGATAAAATCAGCGAAGAAGAGAAAAAATCTCTGATTTCTTCGTTAATCAAAGAAATAGAGATTTTCCCATGTGACGAGGCTGAATTGCCTTTGAAGTCTATTTTATTCAATTTTCCTGTTTATAAAGATGGTGGAGATGTTTGTGGGTTTTTGTGGGATAAAAGTACGCACGTCTCCACATGTGTAGATGCTGTGAATCCGATTTTAGAAAGGCGCATTTTTTCCTTGGCGTAGGCAATAGAATAATTAATGCATACATAAAAAAATACAACCTTCGCGTATAAAAATGTTTAAATTAAATCCTCTGTATAAGTACCGCCAATTGTCTCCATGAAAATATTTCGGAATGGCACATCAAGTGATGCGCATACAAGGTCAGCCCACACCGTAGGTACGAGATTGCTGCCCCTGGCGCACCATATCTTGTAATGCATATTTCCGTATACTCCGATGGAAACACCGGTCAACTTTTCTGCATCGCGATATTTAGCTTCAAAGATTTCTCTGCCGTACTGGTTTACAGAAAAGTCTATATGCTCAAATGTCTCACTCGCCGGATAGTATGTCCCGTGAATATAATTAGTCATGATTACTTGCTCAGCGTCTACAAATATATCAGGATTCCAGAGTTGTTCGACATTCACATGGTAGAACTCTGCCCCAGTTTCATCAGCTCCGCGCTTGATGTAAACAAAGATTTTATGTAGCGTTTGAGGATCGAAATGTACTATAGTTTCTTTGCCGCTCTTCATCTGCTCAGTGATATTATCGAAGTTTAGTGTAATGCCACGCCATTTTTGAAAATCCACTGTAGCCGTGCTAACCATTCGTGAATAGGGTACTGCGAGATTTTCGTCGCACCGTGTAAGTATCTGCACAGGTGGCTTTATTCTCTGAATTATCTCAATAGTTTTAGGCACATCGGATACAGGACCCCCTATCGATGTATCAAGGAAAATATTGTAAAGATAGTATTTATCATTCACCCTGAACCCTTGCCGTTCAAATTCCGCATCTGTCACATCACTCAGGCCATATTTATCAATAGGCAATATCAGTTTTTCATAATTTACGATCTCATCTATATCATGAATCCTGTGAGCAAAGCTTTCCATAAGCGTGAAAATAAAGAGAAAAACAAGGCGTTCCTCATCAATATGGAAGTTGCCCAAATAGCTTATTTTCCCTTCGATGGCGTTAGAAGCAGCGACCATATGCTCCATCTTGTTGCGACCGGCATAAGTTATTATCTTACCGCAAGTGGCTATATACATCCGACTCCCATTATGAGGATTCCCTAGATCATCAGGGTCAATACTTAGACAATACCGCAATAATTCTTCAGCATCAACATCTGCAGCATTAATCATCACACGAAATTTATCAGCTGCATCCAACACAGGAGCCGGGATTTCGGCATTAGGTGTAAAAAACAGATATGTAGGTACCGAGTAATATTTTAGAAATGTATTAGGATATCTAATACTAAAAACACCGCCGTGGGGCGCTTTTTTCATTGACCGTAAGTAATAATTGATTTTCCAGAACTCTGGCGTTGTAGCAATACTCTGTATGAGACTCTTCAGTTTTTCTGACAATACCATTTTTCATCCCCTCCTTTCTGGAGTAGTATTTTTTCTAAATCAATATTAAGCACTATATTATTTGCATCTTCATAATACATAACTATTGTCCATGTGAACAATCACTTCTTTATGCTTTATACTGACCACAGCATTTTTTATACTTAATTCCAGATTGGCATGGACATGGATCATTACGACCAACCTTCTGATTCAATAACACCTCTATTTCATACATTCTTTTAAACATCGTGGTTGTTAATGTGTATGTATTACCATTGGACTCTGCAGCTATTTGGTCACGTTCATTAAAGAGAGAAATAAATTCTGCCACTAACGGGGATGAAGTCAATTCTTTTCGGATACTGGGTATTATATTACCTCCATACACCATCTGGGGTTCGATTAAAAACAAGATCGACTTTTCATCATTGATGTGAGGAGTAATGTCTATTAAATTACCATTTGGAGACTTCCACACAGCATGTGCTTCTGCTTCGATTAAAACGTTTGCTCTTTGCCAAATGCATCTACCGAATACGCTTTGACCACCATATTCTTTAACATATTCAGCGACGTTCGGAAAGCACTCATTAAAACGACTATTTGAACTTGCTTTTACTGGAACATATATAGGTTGATATTCAGATATAGATTGACACAGCTCCATAATCTGCTCTGTAATAATTTGTGGAGTAGCTATTTTACCCATTCGATAATCTCCTATCAACGTTTTAACTGTCCTGGTATAGTAAAGTTGTAACACCGCTCTCTAAAGTAGTATAGTAGAAGAAAGCAAAGGAGAGAGCCAATGGGACACTTTACCGAAGAGACAAAGAAGCGGGTAGTCCGATACCATATTCAAG
>NZ_CATNVC010000033.1 GCF_951230135.1 Butyricicoccus sp. Marseille-Q5471
ATAGTGATAGGTAATCCCTTGAAGTAATCGCAGGATTTTCCCCCACTCCACACCGTACGTGAGAGTTTCCCCTCATACGGCGTTCCATCGTTAAGGTTTTTAAAGTAATTTACACAATTTACAAGTAGCTTTAACCGTTACTTGGATATTTCATTTAGACAAAGAATAGCTCGCAATTTATTGACCTTTTCCCGTTGCTTTTCGTCCAGTTGCAGAGTTGAAAGGTATTTCCCGATAGTATTCTCCTGCGTGGCGTGAACGAGAATGTGAACATCAACGTCAATCAAGATTAGATTTCTATAGCTGTCATCTCCGCCAAGATATGTCGCCGTTTTATGATGGCAATGTATCCTGGTGATTTCTAAGGATCTGCCTGTGACAGCACATTTTCCTTGCTGAGAACAGTACAGAGACAGCCTGTTGTCGTTGTATTCCACGCTCCTGTCACGGACAGGATTCCGCATAAGATAATGGAGAATAGCCACATTGACAGTTGCCAACTTTTTGTGTATTTCAGCACGTCCTTCGACAGTATAGCTGTTAATGCTACGCTTTTTGTCAATGGGATTTTTGTGCCGCACATAGGCGATTGGCAGTATCGGCGTTTCTCCAACAAACCTCATTTCTCTGCTTTTACTATATTTAATGTAAATCGGACTGGTAATAGGTTTTGCGATTTTCTTCTTCATCTGTTGTTCGAGCTTGCCTTTTGCAGACGATTTGACCAAGAAAGCAATTTCACTAAAATCACGGCTGACGTGTGTTGCATATTGATAG
This sequence comes from Butyricicoccus sp. Marseille-Q5471, assembly GCF_951230135.1. GTDB lineage: Bacteria > Bacillota > Clostridia > Oscillospirales > Butyricicoccaceae > Agathobaculum. The sequence continues at coordinate 778 of NZ_CATNVC010000033.1, forward strand.
TAATTATGCCAGCCCATGACCAATGCATTGTATCTTAAAATGGTATTTCCTTTTGCGTCTACTTTCTTCAACTCATTTACAGCAGAAACAGCCCTTTGCTTGATTTTCTCTTTTGCCTTATCAGAAATATGGGATTTCACAACATATTTGGTTTTACCGTTTGACTTCTTGCCTTTCTTGACCGCCTTCATTTTGAACCCTAAGAATTCGGAATACTGCCGTTTTAGATTGACTATCTTGGATTTTTCGGGGCTGATTTCAAGCCCCAATCTATCGTGTAGCCAGCCTTTTACAGCCATGAACATCTTTTGGGCGTCACTGCGGTATCGACAAAAGATTTTAAAATCATCGGCGTACCTTACGATGTAACATTCCTTTAACCCAGTATTTCTAAGCTCCGCATAGACATTGCTTTTATCCAGAGTGCCGTTTTTCATCACCCTGCATTTATACGCTACCCGTGTAGGCAGAGTTTCCCATTGGCTTGCCACCCACCAATCCAATTCATTCAGGACGATGTTTGACAGCAGGGGAGAAATAATCCCTCCCTGCGGCGTTCCCTTTTCGGGGAAGCCAATGCCCGCCACCTCTGCTTTTAACATTGCAGAAATAATAGACAATAGCTTTTTATCCCGAATACCAATCGACCACATCTGTTTCAGCAGTTTTCCGTGACTGACATTATCGAAAAATCCTTTGATGTCGATGTCTACCACGAAATGAAGATTTTGCCCCTGAATAAATTTGTAAGATTGGGAGATCGCATGTTCCGCACTCCTGTTTGGGCGAAAACCGTTGCTTCGCTTGAAGAATTTTGCTTCACAAATGGGTTCAAGGACTTGCAGAATACCTTGCTGTATCAGCCTGTCCATAATAGTCGGAATGCCAAGCGGTCTGGTTTTTCCGTTGCCTTTTGGGATTTCCACACGGCGTACTGGTTGAGGAATGTAATTGCTTAGTCTTTTCTGAATATAGGCTATAAGCTGTTCGTTTTCCCATTGCTGTAAATGGGTAATGGTCTTTTTATCTACTCCTGCGGTTTTGCTTCCGCTGTTTTTCTTGATATTCCGAAAAGCAAGTAGTATATTTTCAGGACTACAAATCAGTTCAGTCAGATTTTTAAACTGACAGCCTTTTTCGCTATCCGCGTACAGCTTGTCTAAAACATCTTGAAAATCGTAATATTCCGCATTGCGCAGGGCAGACCGTTTTGTCGGTTTTGCTCTTGTCAAAGTCAGCATTATCCTCACTTTCAGGGGATTTTGCTTTTCTTAGTCTTACTCGAACCTTTGAGATTGTGTGTTTACTTATTTTATTTCTTAACGACTCGAGCCCGTCCCTCCACGGCTTATTATCACCGCTTCATCGGTACCACGGCTCTACTTTCAGTTGGATTAATGTAGGTTATACGGTTTTAGATACCGCTTTCCCTGCAAACGCCTCATAGCGTTGTAATCCGCTCCACGTTCCAACCTTTCCACGTTCCGATATTCCTATCATTTCATATCGCCCTTAGGTGTCCCTCTAAGCCTGTATGCTGGATGCCGCCTGTAACGGCATAAGGTATTTCATAAATGGTGTTTTACTTTACCTCACATACCCGCCAGTGTTGGCGTATGCACATTTCTATGCACTATTCGTTTAGACTTTTTATATCGGGTGTTCGTCTGTGAACCACTTTTCACATACTCACCATAGGCAATTTATTGACCTCCGGCATATAGGCAACACCATTCACCTCTGAACAGCTTTCGTACAGACAAAATATCTTATCTGCTTACGGTTGCTCTCTGCCGACTTCACCGAGCTTCGTACAGTACAGCTATTACACGCCATTTTGCACGTCGGAGTATCAAGGCAGGCATTTCAGGGCGTTACCCCCTCATTCCACCTGTCGGAATATCAGTTCTCCTAAACTGAACATTTACACGTTCATTATTTAGTGCCTAACCTTTTCAGTTAGGAACGTGTCGCAC
>NZ_CATNVC010000034.1 GCF_951230135.1 Butyricicoccus sp. Marseille-Q5471
ATGAGCGAATATGTAGTAGAATTAAAAGATGCGGTAAAGCGGTTTCCGGGCGTCGTTGCATTAAAGAATATGCATTTGGCGGTCAAACCCGGCGAGATTCTGGGTCTGATCGGAGAAAACGGCGCAGGCAAGTCGACGCTGATCAAGGTTTTGACCGGCGTTCATCAGCCGGACGAGGGCCAGATTATCGTTGAGGGCAAAGAACACAAGTTCAAAAACCCCAACGAGTCTGCCGCGGCCGGTATTGCCTGTGTTTATCAGGAACTGAACATCGAAAAGCTTTTAAGCGTAACCGATAACATCTTCATCAACAAGTGGATCCGCAAGGGCGGCCTGCTCGATTACGATACCATGCACAAAAAGGCCAAGGAAGTCATGGCGTCGCTCGGACAGGACATTGATCCCCGCAAGGCGGCCGGCACGTTCGGCATGGGCGTGCAGCAGATGATTGAAATCGCCAAGGCGGTTTTGATCGACGCAAAAATGATCATTATGGACGAGCCCACCTCCTCGCTCGGCGAAAAAGAGGTTGAGCAGCTGATGAAAACCTGCCGCGAACTCAGAGCGCGCGGCATCGGCATCGTCTTTGTTTCTCATAAGCTTGAAGAGCTGTTTGAGCTGTGCGACCGCGTGACCGTCATCCGTGACGGCGAATACATCGACACCCGCCCGATTGCCGAGTGGGACAATGATTCGCTGATTACCGCGATGGTCGGCCGCAGTCTGGACAACCAGTTCCCCAAGGAAATCGGCGTCAAGGGCGAGGTTGCCCTCAAGGCCGAGAACCTGTGCTCGGCAGGCGTGCTGGACAACGTCAGCTTTGAAGCCTTCCGCGGCCAGATTCTGGGCTTTGCGGGTCTGGTCGGCGCAGGCCGTACCGAGACCATGCGCGCCATCTTCGGCGCAGACCCGATTGACAGCGGCAAGGTTTATATCCACGGCAAGGAAGTCAAAATCAAGGATCCGCGTCAGGCGATCCGTTCCGGCATTGCGTTCCTCACCGAGGACCGTAAGGGACAGGGTCTTGTACTGGCGCAATCAATCCGCACCAACTTGATTTTGGCAAATATGAAGGGCTTCTCCTCGGGTATGTTCCTCGATGAAAAGAAGATCCTCGACAGCGGCGAGAAGAACATTTCCTCGCTGCGCATCAAGACCCCGTCGATTGATGAAATCGTCGGTCAGCTTTCCGGCGGCAACCAGCAGAAGGTGGTTATCGGCAAGTGGGTCAACACGGACGCGGAGATTTTCATTTTCGACGAGCCGACGCGCGGTATCGACGTTGGCGCAAAGGTCGAGGTATACAATGTAATGAACAGCCTGGTCAAACAGGGCAAATGCGTCATCATGGTATCGTCCGAAATGCCGGAAATTCTGGGCATGTCGGATCGGGTCGTGGTCATGCGCGGCGGACAGGTTATGGCAACCGTCGAGCGCGACAGCAAGCATTTCAATCAGGAAGACATTATGAAGGCTGCATGGGGAGGAACATTAGATGACTAAGGCAAAAAAGGACAATAAAATTGTGTCCCAACTCGGAACGCTGATTGCACTGCTGCTTTTGTGCGTAATTCTGGCAATCGCGTCTCCGAACTTCTTGAAATTCTCGAACTTTATGAGCATTCTGAAGCAGACGTCGTTCAACGCGCTGCTTTCGACCGGTATGCTGCTGTGTCTGATCACGGCCGGCATCGACCTTTCGGTTGGTGCGAACGCAACGTTCTGCGCCTGTATGGCAGGTATGCTGGTACAGCGCGGCGTGTCGAACCCGGTTATCATTCTGGCAACGGTTATCATCAGCGGCCTGCTGATCGGCTGGATCAACGGCATGCTGCTGACCCGTCTGCACCTGCCTCACCCCTTCGTATCGACACTCGGTATGAAGAACTTCCTCTGGGGCATGGCGCTGCTGGTTACCAACTCGCAGATGGTTTCGGGCTTCCCGAACGGCGTTACCTGGCTGGGTGACGCAACGCTGCCGGGCGGCTTCCCGATCAGCTTCCTGGTGGTTATCGTGCTGTTCATCGGCATGCACATTTTCCTGTCCAAGACGGCGCTCGGCCGTTCGATTTACTGTGTCGGCGGCAACCCGGAAGCGGCTCGCCTGTCCGGCATCCACTCGGCAAACGTGCTGACCTTCTGCTACACCGTATCCGGTGTGTGCGCGGCGCTGGCGGGCATCGTCTCGATCGGCCGTTCGGGCATCACCAACGGTGCAAACGCAGTACAGCCGTTTGATACCGACGCAATCGCAGCCTGCATCATCGGCGGCGCGTCCTTCATGGGCGGCAAGGGCACGATGTGGGGCACGATGGT
>NZ_CATNVC010000035.1 GCF_951230135.1 Butyricicoccus sp. Marseille-Q5471
CCTCTGCCGGAGTCAAGGGCATGAATCCCACTTCGTCCACCACAACGAGGGCGGCTTTCTGTAAATATTTCAAACGTCGCTTGCTTGCACCTGAGATTTCAGCAGTTTTTAGCACGGACATTAAGCCAGAAAGTGTTTCAAACGCAACGGCATATCCGAGATTGAGCCCTCGCACAGCCAGCGCCAATGCAAGATGCGTTTTGCCAACGCCGGGAGGCCCCAAGAAGCAGATGTTGTAAGCCTGCTCTACCCAAGTCATATCACTCAGTCGGAGCATTTGTTCCCGGGTAACGCTACGCTGGAAGCCGAAATCAAACGTTTCAATCGCCTTTTCAGCGGGGAGTGCGGCTCTCTTGCGGCGCAGCAAGGTTTGCTTCTCAATCCGGAGTCGTTGCTCTTCCATTAGGAACAGCTCCACGCTTTCCAACGGTGTCAGATTGTTTTTGCCGGCATATACGGCATCAAAATCAACTGGCTGGATACGGAGGTCAGACAGAAGGTTCAGCACTCGCTCCTGCGGTGTCAACATCATCTTACCCCCACTTTCGCATAGACATCCAGAGGCCGCTTTTGCGTGGTTACATGGTATTTTGCATCAGCTACAGGAATAATGGATGCAACGGGAGGAATCAACGGTGGAGCGTTCGGATTCTCCTTGGCTTTGTGGGTAAGATAGTCCTTTAAAATATTGGCGCTGTTGAGATTGCTGTACTGGCAGAAATCAACAGCCTCCAGCACTTCAGGAACGCCATGCTGGTCAATCATAGATTGTATGATGCGAAATTGGTCTCTGGAATACCTTGCTTTTTCCGTGCGTATGGCCTGTAAAAACTCTGCGGCTCTGTGCTCTAACCGAGCATCCAAATCATTCTGGAGCTTGTCCAAGGCAGTTGTGCGGTCTCTGGTGTGGTTTTTGCTTTGGATGAGCAGCCCTCTGCCGCTGGAGATGCGGTGCTCACAAATCGCCTCACCAAATATGGTCTGGATGTAAAGGATGCCTTCCTTCGTTTCAATCCGTACCTCCGGCTGCTTGTTGTAGGTACCCAAAGGAACGGAATAACGGTTGCTGTCGTAGATAATGGTGTTGTCCTTTCGGACGGTGCGGCAAACCACAGGAAGTACAGCTTCATCAAAACCAACCAGCGGCCGAAGATGCTCACATTCTTCCTTGAAAACCTCAGCGGGAATACGTTTTGTGGTTCCGTGCACCTTTGCATTGGCGGTACGAGACAGCCACTCCAAACAACTGCCGTTGAGAATCCCGTCATCCACATAAAGGCGATTGCTCAAGAAGTTGCCCTTGATATATTTTACCGTGTTCTCAATTTTCCCTTTGCTTTCGGGGTCTGCGCCACGGCACATGTAGATTGTCATTTTCGTCTCTTGCCGGAACTTTTCAAATTCATAGGTGTAGACAATATCTCCGGCATTTTCGCTGACGCATACAATGCTGTCCTGGTCAAAAACCATTTCACGCGGCATTCCACCGAAATATCTGAAACAGTTGTGGCAAATATTCACCAAGTCTGCTGCTGTGAAAGGTCGGCTTTGCATTTCGGCATACTTGTACCGGGATGCCGAGAGCAGAAATGCTGCTGCATAAACTCTGGTCTGTCCACCGTCAACATTCGGCATCAGGAGCTGTCCAAAGTCCACCTGCATCTGCTGCCCCATCGGGAGCTCGGGTACCGCTTCATAGTCTCTCGGAATAGGAACCTTCTTCAAGCCGTATTCCTCTCGGAGCCGCTTGACATACCGTGAAACGGTGCGTTCCCGGAAGTCTTCGTTATAATGCTCTTTTAGCCAGTCGCAGACCTGTGCGGAGGAAAGTGTTGGATAAGCCCTCAACCAATACAGAATCTGGTCGCGGTAATCATCCACGCTGCTCCCACGCTTCAGGGCCTGCTGCTGCGTTTCATACTCATCTGCCGTCATTGTCCAATACCTGTCCACTGTACGGCGATTGATTTGAAGCTGTGCCGCCACGGCAGCTCGCTTAAAGCCCATGTCTTTTAATTGTTGAATAGAATTGTACACACGATACCCCTTCATTTCTCGCCACCTCCGTTTCGGCTGGCTTCATTTTACCAACTCCTCGGAGGTTGTGCAGTCTTGGCGAAAAACTGTGCACTTTATGTGTCGAAAAACTGTGCAGTTCTATTGGCTGAAAAGTGTGTACTTTATC
>NZ_CATNVC010000036.1 GCF_951230135.1 Butyricicoccus sp. Marseille-Q5471
ATCGCGCCCACGATTGCGCCGACCAGTGCGCCAATTCCGATGCCGATCAGTGCGACGACCGGAGCCGGCAGCGGGTTGCCCGCGCCGAGCAGACGATTGGTTGCGTCCGCATTCTGCGCAAGTGATGCGCACACGACCGATACCAGTGCGACCACCGCGCCGGGACCCAGATCAATGCCCTTGGACAGGATGGCGAACATGACGCCGAACGCCAGAATGCCCTTGATTGCTTCGCCCGTGAACAGTGTTTCAATGTTGCCGGGAGAGATGAAGTTGCCGCCCGTCATTGCGGCCATAAAAATAACCAGTACAATCAGCACGCCCCAAATACCGTTCTGGGACATGAATTTCTTTGCATCGAATCTCTTTTCCATGCTTTTCTTCCCCTTTCTGTCAGCCCTGCGGCACGTCGCCCGTCGCGTACTGCATAATCAGTTCGCTCGTCGCGTCCTTGCGGTCGATGATGCCCGTCATTTCACCCTCGTGCATCACGAGGATGCGGTCGGCCATGCCCATGACCTCGGGCAGCTCGCTGGATATCATAATAATTGCCTTGCCCTCGCCCGCAAGCTTGGTAATCAGCGAATGAATTTCCGCTTTCGCGCCAACATCAATGCCGCGCGTCGGCTCGTCGACAATCAGCACATCCGGATCGGTCAGCAGCCAGCGTCCGACCAGCACCTTCTGTTGGTTGCCGCCCGAAAGGTTCTTGATGGGCGTGTCCATCGAAGGGGTCTTGGTGTTCAGTTTTTTGATGTACTCATCGGTATCCGTGCGCATTTTGGCGTGGTTGAGCGGGAAACCGTAGGACTTGAGGCTCGCCAGCACCGTGTTTTCCTTGATGCTCAGCAGGCCGACGATGCCGTTGCCACGTCTGTCCTCGGTCAGCAGCGCGATTTTGTTACGAATCGCCTGCTCCGGGCTCTTGATTTGCAGCTCTTTGCCGTCCTTGTACACCTTGCCGCTCGTCTTGTGGCGCATGCCGAAGATGGTTTCCACCGTTTCGGTGCGTCCCGCGCCGACCAGACCTGCAAAGCCGAGAATCTCGCCGCGGTGCAGCTCGAATGACACATTTTTGACCGCGCGGCCGGACGAGAGGTTCTCGACCTTGAGCACGGTTTCGCCGATTGCACACTCCACCTTGGGGAACATCGCGCCGACCTCGCGGCCGACCATGAGCTGAATCAGCTTATCTACATTGAGGTTTTCCGCGCGATCGGTTGCGATGTACTCGCCGTCACGGTAGACGGTGATATCGTCCGAAATGCGGAAAATCTCATCCATTTTATGCGAAATATAAATGATGGCTACGTTTTTCTTCTTCAAGTCCTCGATGATTTTAAACAGATGCTCCACTTCGGTCTCCGTCAGCGCCGAAGTCGGCTCATCCATAATGACAATCTGCGACTCGTAGGAAACCGCCTTGGCGATTTCGACCATCTGCATCTTGGCGACGGTCAGGTTGCCCATTTTCTCATCGGGATCCAGGTCGAGGTTCAGCTTGCGGAACAGCTCGACGCAGTCCTTTTTCATCTTCTTATGATCGACGATGAGACCCTTTCTCGGCTCGCGGCCGAGCCAGACATTGTCGCACACGCTGCGCTCCGGCACGGGCGACAACTCCTGATGGATCATCGAAATACCGGAATTCATTGCTTCCAGCGTGGTTTTGAACTGGATTTCCTTGCCCTTGAACAGAATTTTGCCGCTCGTTGGCGGATGGATACCGATCAGGCACTTCATCAGCGTGGATTTGCCCGCGCCGTTTTCGCCCATCAGCGTGTGCACCGTACCCGGGCGCACCTTGAGTTGCACGCCCTTGAGTGCGCGCACGCCCGGAAATTCCTTGACAATATCATGCATTTCCAGGATGTATTCTTCACTCATTGTCCCTCACCCCTTCTTCATTGAACGCCTTATCAGGAGGGAGCCGCAGCTCATGT
>NZ_CATNVC010000037.1 GCF_951230135.1 Butyricicoccus sp. Marseille-Q5471
CTCTTTTAAAATTCGGATAATCTGCTCTTCTGTGAATCTCTGTTTCATGTCAATCACTCCATTTTTCTCAGTTTATCATATCGTGACTAACATTTCCACTGGATCAGTTTTTCGGGATCAGGTCACAACTTGCGAGGTGATTACTACATTCCCAGATGATGCTCTTGATAAAAAAGATTTGCTGTTAAAAGATTATCTTACTGTATCAAATTATTTAATGGGGGTATCCGATAAACTTAGGAAATATTTGAATGTATCACAAGGAGATCAACTTTCGTATACGAGAGTTGATAGCAATACCGATTTCCCTATTCAGATGTATCATTGGAGCGAACCGGAAAATGAAAGTGGTTACGAAAAACATAGTACTTATGGGAATATGGTTATAATCGAAAAAGAATGCTTGTTAGAAATATTGAAAAAGCAAAATCAGGCAATTGTATTTGAGGTATCGATATCTTTTGAAGATGATAGTTATAGGTTTCATGGAACTCCTAGTAAGCCCGCAAAAGCAAAAACCATATTATCTTTGAAAATTGATGAACAGAACAATGAGTTTGTTTGGGGAGAACACATACTTCCAGTAAATGATAATTAATATATGTTTGGTACTAAGGCCTAACCATGCCTTTCGGGAATCTTTAGTACATAATCAATACTTGTGGAGACGGTGATACAAATAACGCAGCCGGAGCGGTAAACTGGAATATGCAACCTCGCGCATGAGATGTAAGATTGCATTATCTCCACTGAGAAAGAAGGAATAAAATGTTAGAAAGTATAGCTTGGCTGAATGAGTGCGGAATTATAGACTTGATTGGAATTATAGTCAGCCCTATTATTTCAATCATTATTTTGTGGTTAACCTTGAAGCATGACAAAAAGCAATTTAGAATACAAATTCAAAAACAAGAGAAAGAGCATAGAGAAAATATAGAAAAAACAGAACAACAGCACAAACAGCTCTTAAAACAACAGCAAGAGGAGAACCGAATCGCCGCCATGCCTTATTTTGTCATGGACAAAAAAATAGATACATATTTTGAGAACGAGACACTTTATTTTACAATTTCGTTTACAAACGAAGGAAATGGAACTGCCATTGAATTAACAGGAAAATATATAGCAGGTATGTCAAAAGATTATCTATGCCCCATGTGTGAAACTATTTCTGCTATCTACGGATGTGGCTGTCCATTTGACTATGAGAAAAATGTGGCAAATCCGAAAGGCACTTGCCGTTTTGATATGTATCAAAAGCGAAATGCAGAAAATCAGAGGGATATAAATATTGATGAGGTGACTTTTAGCATTTTGTTTAAGGATATGTATTTAAACTTATATGAGCAACAGTTTATGTTCATTTTTGAGCAGAGTGCAGAAGACCGGAGCATAAGGATTATGCGCGTGTCTGTTGGGACTCCAACATTAATAGAAACTGCGAAAGAAAATTAATGCTTCCTTCAAGGCCCAACCGCGCCTTGCTAGAATCTGTATCACACACTCAACACATGTGGAGTGCGTCTGCTTAATGACCAAAAGCAAGTAGAAAAAGTGCCGGAAAAGCCGATAAAACCGAGGTTTTCTGAAACTCACGGCAATTTTAGGATTGCCAGATGAGCCGAAGAAAGCCTCGGTTTTTGCTTTTGTAAGGGCGGGTGATTTGAAAAATGCCCTATGACTTATTATTCGATTTTGGCTTGGTGAGTGCATAGGATTGCTGACATAGTGGGAGTGTGTAGTATTATTAATAGCAATTTAAGCGTCTGCACAGGTGAAACTGATTAGGTGTATCAAATTGATAATAATGCAAGGAGTGTAAGCAGTCAAGTAAAGTGCACACTTTTTCGCCAGCAAATGCACACTTTTTCAGCGCCAGTTTTTTAGCCGGTAATGGACTGGTGGTGAGCTAAACGGTAGCTGTTACCAGTCATGTTAATAA
>NZ_CATNVC010000038.1 GCF_951230135.1 Butyricicoccus sp. Marseille-Q5471
ATAGGGAGGCGAACGGCAAATGAACGAGGAATACATCGTCCGCATGGAGGACATCACGGTTCAGTTCCCCGGCGTGCTGGCGCTGGACAAGGTGCGATTTGACGCGAAACCCGGCGAGGTGCACGTGCTGCTCGGCGAGAACGGTGCGGGCAAATCGACGATTATGAAGGTGCTCGCGGGCGTCAACACCGATTACGAGGGCCGCATCCTTTACAAGGGCGAGGAAATCGTCGCGCGGAGCGTTGACGAACAGCGCGCCCGCGGCGTAAGCATCATCTTTCAGGAGATGAACCTGCTCAAAAACCTGACGGTCGCGGAGAATATGTTCCTCGGCCGGCAGCCGACCACGAAAAGCGGCATGGTCGATTGGAAAACGATGAACCGCAACGCGCGCACTCTGCTCGATTCCATCAACTCCGATATTTCGGAGAAGGCGCTGGTCTCGACCCTGTCGGTCGGCCAGATGCAGATGGTCGAAATCGCCAAGGCGCTGTCCTTCAAGTGCGACATCATCATCATGGACGAGCCGACCTCGGCACTGACCGAAAAAGAGGTCGACGCGCTTTTCAACATCATCCACAAGCTCAAAAGCGAGGGCGTGGCCATCGTCTACATCTCGCACCGCTTAGAGGAAATCATGAAAATCGGTGACCGCCTGACCATTTTTCGCGACGGCAGGTACATCGACACGGTCAACATCTGCGATATCACAATCGACCAGATGGTTGCCATGATGGTTGGCCGCGAGCTGACCGATTATTACCCCAAGGTGTCGGTAGAGCCGGGCGAAAAGCTGCTTGAGGTCAAAAATATGCAGCAGGGAAATACGCTCAAAAACCTGTCGTTCTACGCCCGCGCGGGCGAAATCACCGGATTTTACGGTTTGATGGGCGCGGGACGCACCGAGCTGATGCGCGCCGTGTTCGGCGCCGACCCATATGACAGCGGCGAGATTTTCGTCAAGGGAAAGCAGGCGCACATCAAAAGCTGCGAGCAGGCCAAAAAGCTCGGTCTCGCACTGCTGACCGAGGACAGAAAAAATCAGGGTCTTATCCTGAATTTTGACTTAAACCAGAACATTTCGCTCGCTAATCTCGACAGTGCCATGACGCCCTTCGGCTTCAATGCCGCCAAGGAAACCGCCAACAACCAGCGTCTGGCGGACTCGATGAACGTCAAAACACCGTCGCTCCGGCAGAAGGCCAAGAACCTTTCGGGCGGCAACCAGCAGAAGGTCGTTATCTGCAAGTGGCTCAACACGAACGCGGACGTCGTCATTTTCGACGAGCCGACCCGCGGCATTGACGTGGGCGCGAAGGCTGAAATCTACAAAATCATGAACGGTCTCAAGGAACAGGGCAAGGCGGTCGTCGTTGTCTCCTCCGAGCTTGCCGAATGCATGGGCGTGTCCGACCGTATCTACGTCATGCACGAGGGCGAAATGACCGGCCTGATTGAGGGCGAGGACATGCAGCATGTCACCGAAGAGTTGGTCGTCGGCTACGCGACCGGCGCGAAAACCAATCTGTAAAAGGGGTGCATACCGATGAAAGAAAAAATGAAGAAGGTCGACCTTTCCAATATGTCGTCCCTGATCGTGCTGATTGTGCTGTGCGTCGTGATGTCGATTGCGGAGCCTGCGTTCCGCTCGGTCGGCAACCTGATTAACATCCTCCAGCAGGTGACCGTCATCGCGGTGCTGGCGCTGGGCGTAAACCTCGTCATCTTCACCGGCGGCATTGATATTTCGGTCGGCTCGGTGGTGGCGTTTACCGGCATCATCATGGGCAAAATCATCGTCGAGGGCGGTATGAG
>NZ_CATNVC010000039.1 GCF_951230135.1 Butyricicoccus sp. Marseille-Q5471
TGTCCTGGTCAAGCATTTTTGTAACACCACTGTCTAATTTAGTCTAACGAATTTCGTGCCTCCAGGGGTGTCAGATAGTTGTTATAAGAGTGCGGCCGAATCTGGTTGTACCAGAGATATGCATACTCGGCAACAGCGTAGTCGAGTTGCTCATCCGTGTGGAAATGAAAGCGTTCTATCAGTTCTGCTTTCAGGCTGTTGTAGTAACGTTCCATCGGCGCGTTATCGTACGGGCAACCAGCGCGGCTCATGCTCTGCTGAATCCCATGCTCTTCACAGCAGAGGATAAAATTCATGGATGTGAATTGGCTGCCTTGGTCAGAGTGTAGAACAAGCCCGTGCGGACGTGTCCGTTGGGCGTCTAATGCTTTATGGAGTGTCTTGATGGCGAGTTCACTAGTCATCCATTTTCCTGTCTCGCTTGCTACCACGCTGCGGTCGTAGAGGTCTATAATGGTGCAGTTATATCGCACCGTGCCATTTGAAATGAAAAGATACGTAAAATCTGTGCACCAGACTTGGTTTTTGGCAGCGACCTCGAATTTCTGATTCAAAAGATTCGGAAAAACCTTGTGTGGCTGTCCTTTTTTATATCCAGGTCGTTTTCTGCGACAGATGCACAGCAGTCGCAGTTCTTTGTTCATATAGCGATGTACCGTGGCTTTGCTCAAGGAAATCCCTTTTCGTAGCAGAAAGATTCTCATGCTTCTGTGCCCCAGAATGCCACCCGTTTCATGATATAAAGTCTTAATTTCATGGTGAACATCTGCTTTTCTGGCAAGATACTCCGACTTCTTCTCTTTTAAGTAGTTATAGAACGCATTGGGGTAGATGTCCATGCGTCGTAACATCCAGCGGATGCCGAATTCGTACTGATACTTTGCAATGAATCGATAAGCCGCTAATCGATTTCCTTCGCGAAGAATGCCGCTGCTTTTTTTAGAAAGCGATTTTCCTTTTCAGCTTCTTCAAGTTGCTTGCGCAGGCGGCGAACCTCCTGCATCAATTCGTATTCGCTCTTGGCTTCATCATTGGTTTGGCATTCTTCACGGTAGCTGCGAACCCAGTTCGAGATGGTTGCTTTTGACGCCCCATACTCGGCACTCAAACTGGCGATTGTCCGTCCATCTTGAATATGGTATCGGACTACCCGCTTCTTTGTCTCTTCGGTAAAGTGTCCCATTGGCTCTCTCCTTTGCTTTCTTCTACTATACTACTTTAGAGAGCGGTGTTACAACTTTACTATACCAGGACA
>NZ_CATNVC010000040.1 GCF_951230135.1 Butyricicoccus sp. Marseille-Q5471
ATGAAAGTAGGTATTATCGGCGCGGGGCGCATCGGCAAGGTGCACGCGAAGAACATTTCGATGTTCGTGCCCGAAATGGAGATCAAGACAATCGCCGATCCGTTTATGAATGAGCAGACCGAGGCGTTTGCAAAGCAGTGCGGCATTCCGAACACGACCAAGGACGCAAACGACATCTTAAACGACCCTGAAATTGAGGCCGTGCTCATCTGCTCGTCGACCGACACACACTCCAAGTACATCATCGAGTCCGCCAAGGCCGGAAAACATATTTTCTGCGAAAAGCCGGTCGATTACGACCTGAAAAAGGTGCACGAAGCGATTGACACCGCGAAAGAAGCGGGCGTCAAGCTGCAAATCGGCTTCTGCCGCCGTTTTGACCACAACCACCGCGCCGTGTATGACATGGTGCGCGGCGGCAAGGTGGGCAAGGTCAATATCATCAAAATTTCGTCCCGCGACCCCGAGCCGCCCCCGGTAAGCTATGTGAAGGTGTCCGGCGGCATCTTCTACGATATGATGATTCACGATTTCGACATGGCGCGCTTCCTTGCAGGCAGCGAAGTCACCGAGGTGCACGCCGTTGGTTCGGTGCTGGTTGATCCGGGCATCGGCGAAGCGGGCGACGTGGACACCGCGCTTGTTACGCTGAAGTTTGAAAACGGCGCGATCGGCGTCATCGACAACAGCCGCAAGGCGGTTTACGGTTACGATCAGCGCGTTGAGGTATTCGGCTCCGAGGGCTGCGCCCAGAACGAGAACGATATCCCGAACACGGCTGTCCTGTCCACGGCGGACGGCACGACCTACGGCACGGCCTACAAGGTCATGTGGGATCGCTACACGGGCGCGTTCGTCGCTGAAATGCAGGCGTTTGCCGACGCGGTCGCAAACGACAAGGAGACGCCGGTGACCGGCATTGACGGTCTGTATCCGGTGCTGATGGCTGCCGCCGCGACCAAGTCGCTGCATGAGGGCCGCCCGGTTAAAATCTCCGAGGTCGAGTAAATCCAC
>NZ_CATNVC010000041.1 GCF_951230135.1 Butyricicoccus sp. Marseille-Q5471
CAGTCCACCGCGGGTCTCGATTACGAAATGGACGCGATTGCGTCGTGCGTTATCGGCGGCACGAGCCTGCTCGGCGGCTTCGGCTCGGTCTGGGGCACGCTGGTCGGCGCGATTATCATGATTGTCATCCGAAACGGCCTGAACCTGCTCAACGTATCGTCCAACCTGCAGAAGCTGGTCATTGGCGTGGTTATCCTGCTCGCCGTGCTGGCAGACGCGATTCGCATGAAAACGGCAAAGAAGTAAGCGCAAATCCGGTGAGATTGTACATAAAACCCACAGACTGAGAGGAGAAAACAAAATGAAAAAGAGAATTCTCGCAGCCCTGCTTGCAGCAGCCACCATGATGAGCCTGACCGCCTGCGGCGGCTCGGGCAGCAGCACCGACAGCGCCGCCGGCGGCGCCGAGGCCTCGGGCGACAGCAAGGACGTCAAGATTGCGTACATTGTTAAGGCCAAGAGTGACGAGTTCTGGACGACGATGGAAAAGGGCGCACTGGCATACGCGGAGGAAAAGGGCATTCAGGTGGATTTTCAGGCGCCTGAAAAGGAAACCGACGTGGAAAAGCAGGTGCAGTTCGTAGAAAACGCCGTTATCAAGGGCTATGACGCAATTATCCTGTCGGCAGCGGACTCGAAGAGCCTTGCACCGGCGGTTGCCAAGGCCAACGCTGCGAACATTCCGGTCATCCTCGTCAACGACACGATGGATCAGGAAGCGCTCGACGCAGAGGGCGCAAAGGTTGAGACCTATGTCGGCATCGACCAGTATGAAGCGGCTTCTCTGGCTGGCACTTACGCTGCGGAGAACATAAAGGACGGCAAGATTTTGTATCTGGAAGGCATTTCGGGCGTCGCGGCGCATGCCGACCGCCTCAACGGCTTTAAGGATCAGTGCGACGCGTTCTCGGTTGTCGCGTCCCAGACCGCACGCTGCGATCGCAACGAAGCGTTCAATGTCATGCAGAACGTGCTGTCCTCCAACCCTGAGGTAAA
>NZ_CATNVC010000042.1 GCF_951230135.1 Butyricicoccus sp. Marseille-Q5471
GCAACGTCGAAAATCGGAGCGCCGTCGTTCTTGTTCACAGCAACGATGCACTCGGAATCCTGCATACCAGCCTTGTGCTGGATCGCACCGGAAATGCCCAGTGCTACGTACAGTCTCGGGTGTACGGTCTTGCCGGTCTGGCCAACCTGATGGTCGGCAGACAGCCAGCCGGAATCGATTGCTGCACGGGAACCGCCGATGACGCCGTTAAACTCAGCAGCCAGTTCCTTCGCCAGCTTGATGCCGGTCTCGACATCCTTGGAGATGCCACGGCCAACAGATACGACAACCTCAGCACCGGTCAGGTCAACCAGTTCCTTGGCTTCCTTGACAACTTCCAGCACCTTGGTCTGGAGGTCAGCATCGGAAATCGAAACAGCAACGTTCTCCACGACAACAGCGTTTGCCTTTGCCTCGTCGAACTCGCCCTTCTTCAGCACGCCCGGACGAACGGTCGCCATCTGGGGACGGAAGCGGGGGCAGATGATGGTAGCCATCAGGTGACCGCCGAATGCCGGACGGGTCATCTTCAGGTTGCGGTCAGCACGGTCGAGAGCGTCGATCTGCTCTACCGGCAGAGTCGAGGACTCCTTCAGGAATGCAGCGTACTTCTCAACGTCAACGTCGAGGTGCGTGCAGTCCGCGGTCAGGCCGGTGTGCAGACGAGCTGCGCAGCGGGGGCCCAGGTCGCGGCCAATGTTGGTAGCGGCAATCAGCAGGATTTCCGGCTTCTTATCCATGACAACATCGCAGATTGCCTTCGCGTAAGCGTCGGTCGTGTAAACGCCGAGCTTGGCATCGCTGCAAACGATAACCTTATCAGCGCCGTATGCGCCCAGTTCCTTCTCCATGCCGGCGATGTCCTTGCCTTCGCCCAGCAGCAGTCCGCAAACCTCAACGCCCATGTCGTCAGCCAGCTTGCGTGCCTCGGAGATCAGCTCCAGTACGGTCGGCTGCAGCTTGCCCTGGCGCTGCTC
>NZ_CATNVC010000043.1 GCF_951230135.1 Butyricicoccus sp. Marseille-Q5471
ATAGCGTCTACTCTATCAAACAGTTTGATCTGGTTAAGGTATGAAGGGGGCAGGGCGGAGGACGTGGTCCGACGCGACGATGAAGGCCGTGATCAGCTGCGATAAGGGTCGGTGAGTTGCACGTAAACTTTGATCCGAAGAGTTCCGAAAGAGGAAACTCACTTAGAGTAATGTCTAAGTATCATTAAGTGAATACATAGCTTAATGAGGGGAACTCAGGGAACTGAAACATCTAAGTACCTGAAGGAAGAGAAAGAAATTCGATTCCGTAAGTAGCGGCGAGCGAACGCGGATTAGCCCAAACCAATAAAGTTTTCTTTATTGGGGTTGCGGACATATCATAACGAAGAGGTATCGTAATTGAAGAGGTTTGGAAAGACCCACCACAGAAGGTAATAGTCCTGTATGTTAAACGAGAAGACTTCAGATATGATCCAGAGTACCACGGGACACGTGAAACCCTGTGGGAAGCAGGAGGGACCACCCTCCAAGGCTAAATACTACCTAGTGACCGATAGCGTATAGTACCGTGAGGGAAAGGTGAAAAGAACCCCGGGAGGGGAGTGAAATAGAACCTGAAACCCTGCACTTACAAGCTGTGGAAGCACATTTCTTGTGTGACCGCGTACTTTTTGTAGAACGGGCCAACGAGTTACGTTAAGTAGCAAGGTTAAGCACTTAAGGTGCGGAGCCGTAGCGAAAGCGAGTTTTAACTGAGCGTTCAGTTACTTGACGTAGACCCGAAACCGGGCGACCTACCCATGAGCAGGATGAAGCGAAAGTAAAATTTCGTGGAGGTCCGAGCCCACGAGACGCTCATGAATCTCGTATGCCGTCTTCTGCTTGAAAAAAAAAAAAACAAGACAACTTTCTTCCTATGCGACACACACCTCTTTAACTACTCACAGTCAATTCCTCCTCCTTCCTTATGTCTACTGATCGATCTGATCCCTATT